>NZ_QLSU01000005.1 GCF_003268775.1 Paraburkholderia unamae | reverse complement strand
CTACCCATAATCTGCCAGGATCCTGCAAATGCATCAACAACTTTCCGCTTTAAACCCTTGCTGCACGGGGCTCTTCGAATTTTTCAGACCCGACTATCTATTCTCGCCTCGGGTCGGTCACCACAAGGTTGAGCCGGCGAGCTTCGCTCTCTCCGCCTCGACAAGGTCCACTAGAACCAATACGGAATCCAGCAATTCTTTATGGTCGTGTGCGGACGAATATTCAAGCACCCTCAGATTATAGTTGTTTGAAAGTAGTCTTTTATATTCGTTGGATATCTTTCCCGAAAGAGCGACATACTGGGGCGGCGCCGCTCCGAACGAACGCGCATATTGCTCCAGAACCAACGCCAGATCAGGATCGTTCATCCCACACCCAACAAACAGAAAGGTGTGAGTCAGCACAAGCGCATCAATAGCCTTATAAAAATTAGCGTTTTTATTTCTAATGTCAGCATAATCTTCGCGCGTAAAAATCAATCTATCAGGGGTGTCAATGCATCCATGTATCTTCAAGATTAACCGTTGATTTCCGCCACCCCTCAATACTCGCGGAATATCGTCATCGTAATATTTCTTTATTTTTAATAAATTGTGACTTTGCGCTGCCGCATAATTATCAAATATTTTATCAAAATTTGGAGTAAGAACGATCGATGAGTCCAGTGAGAATACCGCCTCATGAAGCTTATTGGGAAGAAATTGTGGATTTAAAAACTGTTGCTCTACAAAAGGCACCCAATCGTGGTCCATTTTGTATTTTATAAGCTGGCAACAACTGAGATAATCCCCGTTTTTTAAGAGTTTTTTCATTTCGGTCTTGCTTCCCGTACAGCGCATAATCCCTGCCTCCAAGAACCCCTTCCATGAAGGCGGCCTTTGGCCTGCCGCATTGACCGATGTCATGGAAGCGCCTGCTCCTAGAAACAAAACCGAACGCCGTCTCGCAATCGCAGACACTAGATCTTCAGGCCAAGAAATCATTCAAGACCCCAATGTTGTGATCAAAATTCACAGCAATGCCTGAAAACAAATCCAATGATTCTTTGACTTTAATGAAATGCGCGCCTACGATTCCATCTGCCTTTTTAAGTTCAAACACCGGTTTACGGCTGTTTTGTGACATGGGGATCAAGCTATGCAGATTCGGGATTGATCCTAGCTGGTAGTCAAGACCAGCGGGCTCGGTCTGGTCTTTCATCAATGTCTTCTCGATCGCTTGCGGTACTTCCGACATGATCTTTTCGTAAGCTTTGACTGCCCTGCGTTCGCCCGAAGCATCTCGCTTTGCCGTATATTGCTGATTTACGTAACCGAGAAGACGTAGCCGGAAGTTCAGATCGGCAATTTCAGTTTCCGCTGCGTCGGGGAGTGCCTTGATTTGCAACTCTAATCGCCGCTTCCAATCTCTCAGCCATGTCGAAATATTTTCGGTCGCACGTATACTGAAAATATCCATCGATAATGGCAAAACAAAATAATCACATGCGATCAGCACTGCTCGATTAATTGAACCTAGCGACGGACCCATATCGAAAAAAACATAATCATAATCTCCGCATTTGCTGAGAAATTCCCGAAACATGTAGGTGGTCCGGATACCTCGTACACCACCAGAATTCCAGTCTGACGCAAGCGTATCTTCAATCAGCGCAAGACGCGGATCGCCCAACAACACGTCCACTTTGAATGCCGAGGATTCTCTGAATTCGTTTGCTGTGGAAAACCCTTTGCCCTGCGAGAGAGGGCGAGCCATCGAATAAATCGTGAATGCCGATTTCTTATCGTAAATTTCCTTTAAAACGCTGTCCTTAAACATATATTGGGTAGCGTTCGTTTGCGGATCGGCATCCACGATCAGGATCTTCTTCCCCTCATGAATTGCCAAGTACGCGGCCAAGTTGCAAGTCAGGGTCGTTTTGCCAACGCCACCCTTATTAGTAAAAAAAGCAATTGATTTCATAGGCTTGGCTTCGTGGTTTGACAGCGATGGCGTGATTCTAGCCGACAGTTCTCATTTGTCGGCGGATTTGCGAGGGTTTCCGACGCTCATCGGCCGGTTCCGGTCGCGTGCGCCAGAGAACACGTAACGCCCGGAGCCGGTGAGCGCGTGCAGCTCTCGCAGGATCGCAACGGCCTGCGTTGAGAGCGGGACGAGGTGCGGCGTGTCTGTCTTGCTCACGAGATAGCGCCATTCGTCCTTGTCGAGGTCAAAATGCTCCCATTCCGCCTTGCGCAGCTCGCCGGGCCGGACAAACAGCATCGGCGCGAGCTGGAGTGCGCAGAGCACGGGAAACGTGCCGCTGAAGCCATCGAATGCGCGCAGCATTTCGCCCACCTTGGCGGGCTCTGTGATGGATGCGAAGTGCGTCGTCTAGGATGGTGGTATCGCGCCGAGCAGGTCGCGCGCCGGATCGGCCTTGCACAGACCTTCCTTGATTCCGTAGCGGAACACGCGGCTGATTTCGCCGCGCAAGCGGTGCGCCGTGAAGCGCGCGCCGCGGCTGTCCACGCGCTTGAGCACGTCCAGGATTTCTGGCGCCTCAATTTCGGCAACCGGGCGAGTGCCGAGCCACGGGAAGGCGTCGTTCTTGAAGCGCGCCAGCGTCTTGTCATACTGCGCGGGCTCGACATAGGGGCGGCGTTCGTCCATCCACGCCAAGGCGACGGCTTCGAACGTGTTGATCGCCGCCAGGCGGGCAGCGCGCTTGCCCGCCTTCTTCGCCTCGCCGGGATCGATGCCGGCTGCCAGCTTCTCTTGCGCCTCGTCGCGCTACTTGCGAGCCGCTGCCAGTGGCGCGGCGGGGTAGACGCCGAGCGCCAGCGTCTTGTCCTTCCCGTTGAACCGGTAGTTCATGCGCCAGTACTTCGCGCCGGACTGGGCGATTTGGAGGTACATGCGCCCGCCGTCAGACAGGCGGTTGCCTGTGCCGTCCGGGTTGAAGCGGGCATTCCTGATCTGGGTATCGGTGAGCGGCATGGTGGTATGTCCGGTGGTATCGCTGCGCGAAATGCGGTCGTAACTGGCCCGATGCCACCAAAAATACCACCCGATACCACCGGCTGCCCACGGATCAACCCGGAACACGCAGGAAACAAAAAACCCGCGAAGCCTTGTGCTGTCGCGGGTTTCTGTACTTCGCCGGAACTTGCCGGAATAATCTTTGGTGCCTCGGGCCGGAATCGAACCGGCACTCCTTTCGGAACCGGATTTTGAGTCCGGCGCGTCTACCAATTTCACCACCGAGGCGTACATCGCAAACTCAAGCGCCAACGTACAAGCGCTCGAAGTAGCCGTAGATTATGACGCAAATCGGCGGCTCAGGCAACCATGCGACGCGAGGCCCGTCAAATCGTCCGCGAGAACCGCTCGGGCCGCTGCGTGCCGAGGTAGCGGTCGAACACCATCGCGATATTGCGCACGAACATCCGCCCGGCGGGCAGAATTTCGAGCCGGTTGGTGCCGCGCGCAACGAGGCCGTCGCGCTCGAATTCGCGCAGCCGTTCGAGCTCGACGGCAAAGGCCGCCGGGAAGCGCACGCCGTAAGCCGCTTCGAACTCGTCGTAGCGCAATTCCAGATTGCACATGAGTTCAGTGATGATGTCGCGGCGCAGGCGGTCGTCGGCGGTGAGGCGCACGCCGCGCGAGATGGCAAGCCGTCCCGCGCCGATGGCCGCGCCGTAGCCGGGCAGATCCTTCGCGTTTTGCGCGTAGACGTCGCCGACCTTGCCGATCGACGAGGCGCCGAAGCCGATCAAATCGCAGTCGGCGCGCGTGCTGTAGCCCTGAAAATTGCGGTGCAGCGTGCGCTGCGCCTGTGCGCGCGCGAGTTCGTCGGTGGGCAGCGCGAAATGGTCCATGCCGATATACACGTAGCCCGCCTCGGTCAACTGCTCGACCACGAGCCGCAGCAGCGCGAGGCGCGTGGCCGGCGTGGGCAGCGTGCTTTCGTCCATCTGCCGTTGCATCTTGAACAGATGCGGCATGTGCGCGTAGCCGAAAACCGAGATGCGGTCGGGCGCGAGCAGCAGCATCGTCTCCAGCGTGCGCTGGAAGCTTTTGACGTTCTGGTGCGGCAGGCCGTAAATCAGATCGACGCTGATCGACTCGAAGCCGTTCGCGCGTGCGGCGTTCATCACGTCGACGGTCATTTCGAGCGGCTGGATACGGTTGATCGCCTGCTGCACGACGGGGTCGAAGTCCTGCACGCCGAGGCTCAGTCGGTTGAAGCCGAGCGAGCGCAGATGCGCGACGGTTTGCGCCGAGGCTTCGCGCGGGTCGATCTCGATCGAGTATTCGCCTTCGCTGTCCGGCCGCAGCGCGAAGTGTTCGCGCGTTGCGGCCATGAGCGCGCTCATTTCGTCGAGCGAGAGAAAGGTGGGCGTGCCGCCGCCCCAGTGCAGTTGCGAAACCGGGCGATGGGTGTCGAACAGTGCGGCCTGGAGTTCCAGCTCGCGGATTAGCTGTTGAAGATAGGGCTTCGCGCGGCCGCGGTTTTTCGTCACGACCTTGTTGCAGCCGCAATAGAAACAGACGGTGTCGCAAAACGGGATGTGGAAGTACAGCGAGAGATCGGTGTCGCTTGCGCCGGGATCGGCGGCGGCGCGGCGGTAGTCGCCGGGATCGAAGTCGTCGCGGAACTGAAGGGCGGTGGGGTAGGACGTGTAGCGCGGGCCGTTGGCGCCGTATTTGGCGAGCAGGTCGGGGCGAAAGAGCAGGTCGGCGTCGCTCATGCAGGGCTCTCGTGGAAGGGCGGCGCGTGGGCGGGCGGCATCCGGCGCGGCGGGAGCCCGCGCACCGGTGTGCTTGTCCTACAGCACCAGATGGTCAAAGTGTAAGAGCGTGTCGGAAGAAGCGATTGTGTAAAAAGGTCGCATGTGGGCAATGGCACAATGCGTCTGGTCGTCTGGTTTGCCGCCGCGCTCGCCGCGTTCCGGCATTCACGTTTTGCCAGATTTAGCCCGCGTTTCAGGAAGCCGAAGTGAGTACTGTTTCTCCCCCCGATTCTCAGCCCGATGTCACAGCTCATGCGTGTCGCCCCGGTTGCGGCGCGTGCTGCATCGCGCCGTCCATCACGAGTCCGATTCCCGGCATGCCTGAGGGCAAGCCGGCCGGCGTGCGCTGCGTGCAGCTCGGCGAAGACCTGCGCTGCATGATCTTTGGCTTGCCGTCGCGGCCGGCGTGCTGCTCGGGGTTGCAGCCGCAGGCGGAGATGTGCGGCACTTCGCGCGGGGAAGCGATTGCTTGGCTCACGCGGCTCGAAGCGCAAACCCAGCCGCAAGGCGCGCGCTAACCACGCCGCACAACGCGCCCGCGCCGCTTTGCGCCAGAATATCGGCGCTCAGACTTGGCTACATTCGGCCTCACCTGGCTTCACCCGGCCAAACAAGGAGATTTCGCATGATCCAGAACGCAACGCGCGTTTCCCGGCGCGCCTTCCTGCTCGCAGCCTGCGCGGCGGCGGGTACGGCGATGTCGCTGGGCGCGTGTGCGACGGGGATTTTCCCGTTCATCCCCGATCACTACACGTTTTCGCAGCAGCAAGTGCAGGACGCGGTGCAGCGCAAGTTTCCGTATCACCGGTCCATGCAGCAGATCTTCGATGTTTCGCTCACCAACCCCGTGGTGACGTTGCAGCCCGATCGCAACCGCGTAGCCGTGCGCCTGGACGCGCACCTCGAAAGCCCGCTGATGCAGCAGCCCGTAAGCGGTGCGTTCACGATTTCCAGCGAGCTCGCCTACGACGGCGCGAGCCATGCCGTCGTGCTCCGCTCGCCCTCGGTCGACGGCGTCGACATGGCCGGCAGCGCGGCCGCCTATGCGCCGCAGGTCAACGCGGTCGCGGCGCTCGTCGCTACCCAGTTGCTCAACAACTATCCCGTCTACACCTTCAAGCCGGAACAACTTCAATTTGCCGGCGTGAATTACGAACCCGGTACAATCACTATCCTTACAAACGGCATACGCGTGCAGATCGTCGAGAAGTAGGCCGGCGAGAAAGCGGCGCGCGTGGTCGTGGTCGGCTGTGTGGCGTGGCGCGCGCCGCACAGCCCACGCGCGTTCTCACGAAAAAAGAGGGATAAAAGGGATGGACTGGATTTTGACCTGCAAGGCCTTGATTCTCGGCATCGTCGAAGGCCTCACGGAGTTTCTGCCCGTTTCGAGCACGGGGCATCTGATCGTCGTGGGCAGCCTGCTTAATTTCGAGGGCGAGTTTGCCAAGACCTTTGACGTGGTGATCCAGTTCGGCGCGATCCTCGCGGTGTGCTGGGAGTTCCGGCGCAAGATCGGCAACGTGATCGTGGGCCTGCCCAGGCGCCCCGACGCGCGGCGCTTTGCGCTCAACGTGATCATCGCGACGATTCCGGCGGTCGTTCTCGGGCTGAGTTTCGAAAAGGCGATCAAGTCGGTGCTGTTCGCGCCGGTGCCCGTGGCGTTCGCGCTCGTGGGCGGTGGTCTCGTCATCCTTTGGGTCGAAAGCCGTATGCGCGCCGCCGCAAAAGGGCGGCCGGTCGCGGAGCAGCGCGGCGCGCGCGTGAACTCGATTGACGAGATCTCGCCGCTCGATGCGTTCAAGGTGGGCTGCGCCCAGTGTTTCGCGCTGATTCCGGGCATGTCGCGCTCCGGCTCGACCATCATCGGCGGCATGCTGTTCGGCCTCGATCGGCGCGTCGCGACCGAGTTCTCGTTTTTCCTCGCGATTCCCGTGATCTTCGGCGCGACCGTCTATGAACTGCACAAGAGCTGGCAAGTGCTCTCCATGGACTGGCTCGGCATTTTCGGAATCGGGTTCGTCGCCGCGTTCGTGAGTGCGTTCGCGTGCGTGCGCTGGCTGCTGCGCTTCGTCGCTTCGCACGACTTCACGGCCTTCGCGTGGTACCGCATCGTGTTCGGTCTCGTGATCCTGCTGCTCGGTTACGGCGGCGGGCTAGGCTGGGACGATTAAAAACACAACGGGCGCCGATGACATCATGGCGCCCGTTTTTCTTGCGGCTGGCGGTTTCAGTCCGCGCGGCGGCGGAACACCAGATCCCACACGCCGTGACCCAGGCGCAGGCCGCGGCGCTCGAACTTCGTGACCGGCCGGTAATCGGGGCGCGGCGCGTAGTCGGCGGCCGTATTTTCCAGTGTGGGTTCCGCGCCGAGCACTTCCAGCATCTGTTCCGCGTAGTTCTGCCAGTCGGTCGCGCAGTGCAGGTACGCGCCCGGCTTCATGCGCGAGACGAGGTGCGCGACGAACTTCGGCTGGATCAGGCGGCGCTTGTGGTGGCGCGCCTTGTGCCACGGGTCCGGGAAGAAGATGTGCACGCCGTCGAGGCTCGCGGGCGCGATCATGTGTTCGAGCACTTCCACCGCATCGTGCTGGATGATGCGGATATTGCTCAGGTTCTGCTCGCCGATCAGCTTGAGCAGCGCGCCAACGCCCGGCTCGTGGACTTCCACGCCGAGGAAGTCGTCCTGCGGGCGCAGCGCGGCGATTTCCGCCGTGCTGGCTCCCATCCCGAATCCGATCTCCAGCACGCGCGGCGCATGGCGTCCGAACACGGTGTCCCAGTCGGCGGCCTCGGGGGTGTACGGCACGACGAAGCGCGGGCCGTATTCGTCGAGCGCGCGGCGCTGGCCGGTCGAGACGCGGCCGGCGCGGGTCACGAAGCTACGGATGCGGCGATGGTGCAGGGCGTCGTCGGCGGTGGCGCCGGATTGTGCGTTCGTATCGGAGGCGGCGTCCGCTGCGTCGGACGGCGTGCAGTCGGGGCGGACTGCGTCGTTGGGATCGTGATTCATCTTCGCGGATGGGTCGTGAGAGCGGCGGATTTCGCGGCTATCGGTAAGGGGGCCGGGCTGCGCCGTAATGCGGGCGCCTGATGCGCCGCTGCGCGCTCGGAGCCTGGCGGCTCCACAGCCGTCGCGCATTATATCAGCGCGGCGCAACGGCTCCGGCGGGGCGCGGGGCGGTCGGCCTGCTGCGTCACGCGGTGTTACCGGGCAGTCAGTGCGGCCGGCTCAGTCAGTCGGCGGAAATGAAAACCCGCATTCGCGTGGGCTGGTTCAGCTCGAACGCATTCACACGACCGGCGCGCACGTCGAGCAGCAGGCGGGTGAGGTCCGCGGCGGCGGCGTTCAGACGCTCGGCGTCGGCGGGCATGCGCTCTTCGGCGTCGGCGAGAAGGGACTTGCGCGATCTCACGATCAAGGCGATCGCGCTCGTCCGGGACATGAAGAATTCTTCCATTGGAGACTGGCGCGCCCGAGGGCGCGCGGCGAGTCATTTTGCGGTAGTCGTGCGGTCGTGCGTAACCCGCCGGCTGACCCGGCAATATGGCGTATCAGTGGATCGGCTGACCGGCTCGCGGCGCGTGCGGGAGAACCCGAGAAGCGCCAGACTGCATTGTGCAACGGAGGAGTTCAGGTCTGCCCGGCGTGTGCCGGTGAAGCGTGCAGGGGCGGCCCGGGAAGGGCGCTCGACGCCTCGAAGAGAGGTCGGTAAGCCGACGTGGAGCGGGCGATGGGAATCGAACCCACGTCTCCAGCTTGGGAAGCTGGGGTAATGGCCATTATACGACGCCCGCAGAGCGCGCCATTTTACGCGGTTTTCACGCGTTTGCGCAATGACGCAACCGTATCTGATGGCGCAAGGCGCGCCGTCAGATACGCAAACCGGTAAGCACCGGGGTTCCGTTCAGATCCCGAAGAGCGTGAGCGAAACGGCTGCGCGCGTAACCACCATCAGCAGCACCTGCACGATCACGAACAGCAGGATAGGCGAGAGGTCGAGCCCGCCCAGGTTCGGCAGGATGCGGCGCAGCGGGTTCAGGAACGGCGCCGTCAACTGGAACAGCACGGGCATTGCCGCCGAGCGCGGGTTGAGCCACGAGAGCAGCGCCATCAGGATCGTCAGCCAGATCAGCAGGTTGAGCGCCCATTTCACGAGCGTGAGCACGGCTACGATCAGAAGCGTCGGCAAGAGGCCGAACGGGTCGACGCCCGCGATCCACACCATCAGCAGCACATAGACGACGGCCGCGACGAGCGCCGCGACGACGCTGGCCCAGTCGATGCCGCGCACGCCGGGAATGACGTGCCGCAGCGGCAGCACGAGCCAGTTGGTGACCTGCTGGATGGCGTGCGTGACGGGGTTGTACGGCGGCACGCGCACGTACTGCAACCAGGCGCGCAGCAGCAGCGCCGCGCCGAACAGTGTGAAGACCGTATTGAGCAGAAAGCGGGCGATATCGCCGAACATCGGTGTTGTTTCCTTCTTGTGGTAAGTGGCAGCGTGGTTGGCGTGTGGCGGCTTGTCAGGCGAGGTCGCGGTCTATCCGGTCTCGTTGCACCGGGTGCGGTGCGCTCAGACGGACACCTTGATCTCGCTGATCAGAATCGTGCCATTTCCGCCGTCGGTATAGTTTGGAATGTCGTCGAGGAGCGTGTCGGCGTGCGGTTGAAATACGGCGTAGAACGCATCGACCGTCTCGAACAGGAAGTGCCCGGCCGCGACATACGGGGGCGGCGTGCCTGGCGGCCCCGCATTGATGCCGATATCGACGGACCAGCCCCGGAGCGAGTCACCGAACAGCTTCGCCGCAAGCGGCATGTGGTGCGTGCAGTAGTACCCGGTGTCGAAACGCCCGTTCTCGCGATACGGATAGAGGATGCTGACCTTGATCATTGTGCGTTCTCGTCGGTGAGTCCCGTGGGCGCAACATTAACACGGCTTACGGCTTGCCAGTATTCACGATCATTGTGCCGGCGCGCGCCTCGCGCAAAGCGGCGGAGTCGGAGCGGCGCTATTGAAGTGACGGAAAGTGTTGGCTCTCGCGTCAGGGTTTTCCGCGATCCGCTACAGTGCTTCCGACGGACCAGGCGCGCTGCCTTGGAGCGGGTGTTGCGCCGGCGCCGCGCCCGGCGCGCGAAATGTTCGCTTTCGTACCGATGCTGCGCCGACGCTTCGATTACAACTGCCGATGTTGCGCGCGGCACGGTCTCTGCTGAGGCTGCGGAGCAGCCCGCGCCCAACACGCGCATGGCGCAACGGATAGTCCATTGCACATATAAGATGCCAGTGAGGCTATCTCGCAACACCGCAATTGCTGTCGCGGAATCTGAGCACAATACTTTTAATCGTTTCGGTTTCGTTGTTGCAGTCGTGCAATTGGGTTTGTTCCTGTCGGTAGTCCGATTCGGGGAGTTCGCCATGAGCATATTCGCTTACCGAAAGCATCTGAGGTTCCTCACGCCCGTTCAACGCCGCCGCTGGTGGGATCAGAAAAAGCGCCTCTCGCCGCGCGTACGCATCAGCGGCGCTTACGTGCCACCGAACGTCACGCGCGAGTTCACCTACGTAAAGGTCGGATAGCGGAGGACTTCCACGACACGACCGGCTGCGCTCGTGCGGCCGGCCGACTGACTCGACACGATGCCCGGTCTCAGGACCGGGCATCGTCGTTTCCGGGCTTGATCAACCAATTTGTAATCAAACATTACCGGGAAAGTTACACGGAGGCGCGGCTGTGCCGGTAAGAATGACGGGATTGTCGAATGTGTGACGAATTGCGCCTCGACGAGGCGCGCTTGCGGCGCTTTGGGGCCTCTGCCTTGCGGGGCGGGCCTGGCAAGGCGCCTGGCGGCCCGCGAACGGGATTGCAATTCGAAACAAATGGCTACCATTGCGCGTCCCCGTTTTCGATACATTGAATACGTGGGCTGTGCCCGTCATGTGAGCGTCGCCGTCGTTGGCCGCCGCCAGGAGAAGAGAAGTGAAAAAGACCGTTTCGTTCATCGTTGCCGCTGCGCTGGGTGTGGGGTTCGTCAGCGCGGCTCAGGCGCACGTTTCGGTGGGTATCGGCATCGGTATCCCGGTGGCCCCGGCTTATCCGGTTTATGCCGCGCCGGTCTACGCACCGCCGCCCCCGCCCGTCGTCTACGCGCCGCCTCCGGTGGTCTATGCGCCGCCGCCCGCCGTCGTCGTCGGCGGCTACGGTGGCTACTATGGCCGTCCGTACTGGCACCACGGTTACTACGGCCGTGGCTATTACGGTCGCGGCTACTACGGCCACGGTGGTTACTACCGTCATTGAGCGTGCCGGGCGGCATGGGCCGCCCGGGCATCAAGCTTTTCGAACGGCGCAACGCCGGCTCATGCCGCGTTGCGCCGTTTCTTTTTGAGCGCACTTAACGCGTCTAACGCGTCGCACGCACGCGCATTACGTCGCGGCCGCGCCTTGCAGGATCAGGTCGTGATAGCCGTGCACGATCACGCTGTATGAGAACCAGGCGAAGAGCAGCGCCGAGAGGACGTGGCAGGCGCGCAGCAGGCCGGTGCCGGCGCGCTTGCGCCCGTGGCTCGCGAGGCCGCACAGGAACAGGGTCCAGCCGAGCCCGCCCGCGAAGAACCCCAGCAGAAAGAGCGAAGCCGCGCCCGCGCTCGTTGCGCCCGATTTGGCGATCAGCGCGCCGCCGACGGCCGCGAACCACAGAATCGCGCTCGGCGACGAGAGCGCGAGCAGCACGCCGCGCCCGAAGCTGCGCCACGGCTTGGGCAGCGGGGCGGTGCTGTCGGCTTCGCCTTCCACGGGAGGTGCCGTTGCCGGATTGAGCGCTTCGCGCGCCATCTTCCAGGTGAGCATCAGCAGCAGCGCCGAACCGCCGATCCACACGATCCAGCGCACGGCCGAAAACTGCAACAGCGCGGCCATGCCCGCAAGCGCGAGCGCGGCGTAGATGAGGTCGCCCAGGCACGAGCCGAGGCCGAGCCAGAAGCCCGCGCGAAAGCCGTGTGTGAGCGTGAGCGAAATGATGGCGACGTTGACGAGACCGATGTCGAGGCACAGCGAAAGCGACAGAAAAAAGCCGTCGGAAAGCAGGGAGACGTGAGGCATGAAAACGATTTCTTGTTGGTATGGACTGCGCGCCGGCGCCGCCCGCGTGCGAGAGCGCGGGCGATGCGCCGGTCAGTGGTTCAAGTGAATCTCAAACCCCGATGCACAGGTATTTGAGCTCGACATATTCGTCGATGCCGTACTTCGAGCCTTCGCGCCCCAGGCCCGACTGCTTGACGCCGCCGAACGGCGCGACCTCGTTCGAAATGAGCCCGGTGTTGATGCCCACCATGCCGTATTCGAGCGCTTCGGCCACGCGCCAGACGCGGCCAATATCGCGGCTATAGAAGTAGGAGGCGAGGCCGAATTCGGTGTCGTTGGCGAGGCCGATCACCTCGGCTTCGTCGCTGAAGCGGAACACCGCGGCGACCGGTCCGAAGGTTTCCTCACGCGCGATCAGCATGTCGCGCGTGACGTCGGCGAGCACCGTCGGCTCCACGTAGCGGCCCGAGCTGACTTTGCCGCCCGCCACGAGCTTCGCGCCCTGGGCGGTCGCATCGGCAATGTGCTGCGTGACCTTCGCGACGGCCGCGTCGTCGATCAACGGCCCCTGATTCACGCCATCCTCGAAGCCGTTGCCGACCTTGATCTTGCGCGAGGCGGCGGCGAGCTTTTCGACGAAGGCGTCGTAGACCTTCTCGTGCGCGTAGAAGCGGTTCGTGCAGACGCAGGTCTGACCCGCGTTGCGGTATTTCGAGATCATCGCGCCTTCCACGGCGGCGTCGAGATCGGCGTCGTCGAACACGATGAAGGGCGCGTGGCCGCCCAACTCCAGCGCAACCTTCTTGACCGTCGGCGCGCACTGCTCCATGAGGATGCGGCCCACCGGCGTCGAGCCCGTGAACGACAGATGGCGCACCACGTCGCTCTCGCACAGCGCTTTGCCAATCGCGATGGAGTTCGCCGAGTCGGCCGTGACCACGTTGAACACGCCCTTGGGCACGCCCGCGCGCTGGGCGAGTTCGGCGAGCGCGAGCGCCGATAGCGGCGTTTGCTCGGCCGGCTTCACGACGATCGTGCAACCCGCGGCGATGGCGGGCGCGACCTTGCGCGTGATCATCGCGATCGGGAAATTCCAGGGCGTGATGGACGCGCACACGCCGATCGGCTGTTTGAGCACGACGAGCTTGCGGTCGGCGGCCGGGCTCGCGAGCACGTCGCCGTTCACGCGCTTGGCCTCTTCGGCGAACCACTCCAGGAACGATGCGCCGTACAGCACTTCGCCGCGCGCTTCGGCAAGCGGCTTGCCTTGCTCGGCGGTCATGATTGCGGCGAGGTCGTCGGCGTGCTCGATCACGAGGTCGAACCAGCGGCGCAGCACCGCTGCGCGCTCCTTGCCCGTTTTCGCGCGCCACGTGGGCAGCGCGGTGTTCGCGGCGGCGATGGCGCGCTGCGCCTCGTCGGCGCCGAAGTCAGGCACGCGCGCGATCTCGGCGTTGTCGGCGGGGTCGAGCACGGCGAACGTGGCCGCACCGCCGCTCCACTCGCCGTCGATATACGCGCGCGTCTTGAAGAGGGCGGGGTCGTCCAGTTGTGTCAGGCGCTCGGATGCGGACAAGCTCATCTTCGTGTCTCCTCAGGTTCACTGGCATCGCGCCTCGTGCCTGGCACGGGCCGCGATGCGGGAAGCGCGGCGTCGCGAATAGGGCGTCGCGGATGATTCGGCCGGCGCACCGCGCCGGGTCGCAAGCCGTGTGCGATGGCTAGCTGCGGCCGAGGCCAAGCTCGTCGTACAGGCGATCGACGCGCGTCTTCACGGCCGCGTCCATCTCGATCGCGCGGCCCCATTCGCGGTCCGTTTCGCCGGGCCACTTGTTGGTCGCGTCGAGCCCCATCTTCGAGCCGAGGCCCGCCACCGGCGACGCGAAATCGAGATAGTCGATCGGCGTGTTCTCGACGAGCACCGTGTCGCGCGCTGGGTCGATACGCGTGGTGATCGCCCAGATCACCTCCTTCCAGTCGCGGATATCGACGTCATCGTCGACCACCACGATGAACTTTGTATACATGAACTGGCGCAAGAAGCTCCACACGCCGAACATCACGCGCTTGGCGTGCCCGGCGTAGCTCTTCTTCATCTGCACGATCGCCATGCGGTAGCTGCATCCCTCGGGAGGCAGATAGAAGTCCGTGATCTCGGGAAACTGCTTTTGCAGGAGTGGCACGAACACTTCGTTCAGCGCCACGCCGAGCACCGCGGGCTCGTCGGGCGGTTTGCCCGTATAGGTCGAATGGTAGATGGCGTCGCGGCGCATGGTAATGCGCTCGACCGTGAACACGGGAAACCACTCCTGCTCGTTGTAGTAGCCCGTATGGTCGCCGTACGGGCCTTCGAGCGCGTGCTCGTAGGCGGCGCTCGCGCCCTTCGCGGGGCGCGGCGGTGCGCCGGCGGGCGCGGGGCTCGGCTCGCCCGCCTGCGGGTAGATGAAGCCTTCGAGCACGATCTCCGCGCGCGCGGGCACCTGGAGCGTGTCGACGCCGGGCGTCAGGCACTTCGCGAGCTCGGTGCGGCCGCCGCGCAGCAGGCCGGCGAACTGGTACTCCGACAGCGTGTCGGGCACGGGCGTGACGGCGCCGAGAATGGTGGCCGGATCGGCGCCCAGCACGACCGCCACGGGGTAGGGCTTGCCGGGATGCTTCAGCGCGAATTCGCGAAAATCGAGCGCGCCGCCGCGATGCGCGAGCCAGCGCATGATGAGCTTGTTGCGGCCGATGAGCTGCTGGCGGTAGATGCCAAGGTTTTGGCGGGTCTTGTTGGGGCCGCGCGTGACGGTCAGTCCCCAGGTGATGAGTGGACCGGCGTCGCCGGGCCAGCAGGTCTGGATGGGCAGCTTCGCGAGATCGACGTCGTTGCCTTCCCAGACGATCTCCTGGCAGGGCGGCGCGCTCACGGTTTTCGGCGCCATGTCCCAGACGGCCTTGGCGAGCGTGAAGAGCTTGCCGGCATCCCGCAGGCCGCGCGGCGGCTCCGGTTCCTTCAGCGCCGAGAGCAGGCGCCCCACGTCGCGCAGCGACTCCAGCGCGGCGCTATCGTCACCCTTGCCGCCGTCGTCGCTGCCGGGCGCGTCGATGCCCATGCCGAGCGCGACGCGCCGCGGCGTGCCGAACAGATTGCCGAGCACCGGGAACGCATGCGTCGAGCGGTTCTCAAAGAGTAGGGCCGGACCGCCCGCGCGCAGGACGCGGTCGCACAGTTCGGTCATTTCCAGCACGGGGGAGACGGCTTGCGGGACGCGGCGCAATTCGCCGAGCGTCTCCAGGCGACCAACGAAGTCGCGCAGGTCTTTGTATTTCATCGGGAGCCAGTCGTGGGCAACTCGGTGGACAACTCGGTAGCCTGCCCGCGTGGCCAACTTGAGGGCCGCATCGGGCGGCTGCGGGATCCGCGGCCGGCGCGAAAAGCCGGACGAAACGCGGTGTAACGATTGTCGATTTTACCTGTGTTGGCTGGCACACGCTGGCGGCTAATCCGCATAACCGCCGCAGACGTACTTGGCGCGCGGTTTCCAACGGAATGAACACCGTTCATCATTACAATTAGTTATAGTTTTGACATTCTATAGTATTGACGATCTATAAAACGCTGATAGAATCCGTCCACACTGGTTGCAGGGCTTGCAATTTTTAGCCACTTCCCGGTCCTTCAGACGCAACGCGTCGCCGTATAGCCGAATCCCTGCACGGCTTGTTCACGGTCTAGATTGGCTGTTCTCGCCAGCGCCTCTTTGCGCTGGCTGTTCGCGTGAGAACTCCGTGTGCGCACATCGCGTGCCTGGTCATACCAAAGGAGTTCCACACACGGCGTACTTGCCGTTTTCCCGACACCGCTGCCGCACCAGCCAGGGCGCGCGGTGTCTTGATCCTGCGATTGGCCGTCAGCCTCGCGCCGACCCCACCGCCGGATCATGCAACATGGGGAGATCTGTAGATGAATACCTGGTTATCGTGGTGGCGCGCCGACGAGCGTGTAGCTCTTGGCCTACGTGCGCTGCTGCGCCGTGGCACCCGCCTGAGTCATCACCTGTTTAGTATTGTTGGTGGTTGTGCCGTTCTGCTCGCGCTGGCCCTTTGGCTGTTGCCCACGTGGCGCGGCACGCTGGCCGCGCGCCTGATGCCGTTCGTCTCGGCGGCCGTTCAGGCCGGTCCGGCGCGTCTGCTGCAAGGCAACCCGCTGCCTTCGTTCACGCCTCCGGGCGTGACGACCAACGACGACAACGCCGACGGCGCGACGCTGCCTACAGCGCTCGTGCCCGAAGCGGGCAACGCCGGCGTTTCGCCGGCCGGCTCCAACGGCACCGTCGCCAAGGTCGCGACCTCGGTTTCGAACGGCGGCATCGCCACGCTCGACGCGGTCACGCTCAATGGCCTCGACCCGCGCACGCTACCGAGCGTCGGCTCGCTCGCCCGCATGATCCCGCCGCAACGCATCACCCCCGACGCCCGCGACGACCGCGTGCTCGTCTCGGCGCGCGAACAAGCGCTCGTCGCCACCTATCTGGCGCGCCGCTACCGCGTGGCGCAGGAACCCGTTGGCGAACTCGTGAAGGCGGCGTTCGACACTGGCCGCGAAGTGGGTCTCGATCCGCTGCTGCTGCTTGCCGTGATGGCGATCGAATCGGGCTTCAACCCGTATGCCGAGAGCGGTGTGGGGGCGCAGGGCCTGATGCAGGTCATGTCGAAGGTCCATTCCGACAAGTTCCGGTACTTCGGCGGCCAGAGCGCGGCGCTCGATCCGCTCGCCAATATCAAGGTCGGCGCACTGGTGCTGAAGGATTGCATCGCGCGTGGCGGTTCGCTGCCCGGCGGCCTGCGCCTCTATGTCGGTTCGACCTCGCCGGACGACGGCGGCTACGGCGCCAAGGTGATGGCCGAGCGCGGACGTCTGCGCGACGTGGCCCGCGGCCGCAACGTGCCGATCAACGCGCCGCAGGCGCCCGTCACCTCGACGGCCAGCACGTCCGCGCCGCAGAAGGTTGCAAGCATCAACGGCGACAAGCGCGTGCATGTGACGCTTGACGGCGCGCATGCGCTGGAAGACAAGGCGTCCGCTGCGAAGGGTGCGTCCGACCAGGACGACGCCAGCACGAGCACGACGGCCCAGAAGCACGGCTCGTCCGAGCTCGGCGCGTGATTGATGTGACGCGGTGATGTGATGCGTTGACGTGATGCACGCGTAGCGGCAAGCCCGCACGCAACAAAAAAGGCACCCTCGGGTGCCTTTTTCTTTGTCTGTTGCTCGGCCCGCGGCGATCAGCAGCGGCCGAAGAACGTATGCAGCCGGGTGACCGCTTCCTCCAGACGCTCGTACGCCGTCGCATACGACAGCCGCACGTATTGGCGCGGCGCGGCCACGCCGAAGTCCATGCCCGGCACCATCACCGTGCCCGCGTCGTGCAGCATCGCGCGGGTGAGCGCGTCGCTGTCGCCGGCGGCGGGGTGCGCGACGTTCGAGCAGTCGGCGTAGACATAGAACGCGCCGTCGGGCATCACGGGCACCGTGAAGCCGAGCGATTCGAGCGCGGGCGCAATGAAGTCGCGGCGGCGCTTGAATTCGAGGCGGCGCGCTTCGTAGATCTTCAGCGTGTCCGGCTCGAAGCACGCGAGCGCGGCGTGCTGGGCGAGCGCCGAAGCGCAGATGAACAGGTTCTGCGCGAGCTTCTCGAACGCGCCGACGAGCGAAGGCGGCACCACGAGCCAACCCAGACGCCAGCCGGTCATGTTGAAGTACTTCGAGAAACTGTTGACGGTCACCACGTCGTCACCGAACGAGAGCGCGGAGACGGGCGGCGCGTCGTACGACAGCCCCTGGTAGATTTCGTCCACGATCGTGAAGCCGCCGCGCGAGCGCACGCTCTGCACGATGCGCTTGAGTTCGTCGGGTTCGATCGAGGTGCCGGTGGGGTTCGACGGCGAGGCGAGCAGCACGCCGCGCGTGCGCGCCGTCCACAGGCGCTCGACATCGGCGGCGGTGAGCTGGAAGCGCGCCTCCGGGCCGCTCGGCACGAGCACCGGCTTGCCCTCCGCGGCGGCCACGAAGTGCCGGTTGCACGGGTAGCAGGGGTCGGGCATCAGCACTTCGTCGTCACGGTCGACAAGCGCCGTGCACGCGAGCAGGAGCGCCGCCGAGGCGCCCGCCGTCACGACGATGCGCGCCGGATCGACCGTGAGGCCGTACGCGTGCTGGTAGTGCGCGGCGATCGCTTCACGCAGCGCGTGAATGCCCAGCGCGCTCGTGTATTGCGTGACGCCGCTGCGCAGCGCGGCGGCCGCGGCCTCGACCACGGGCTCGGGCGCCGTGAAGTCCGGCTCGCCGATGCCCATGTGGATGATGTCGCGTCCGGCGCGCTCGAGCCTGGCGGCTTCCTTCGCCAGTTCCATGACGTAGAACGGCTGAATCTCGTCGACGCGCGCGGCAAGCCGCAGCAGCGGTTCGGCAACGGTGTTCATGCGGGTGTTTCCAGTACAGGCAGATCACGCGGCGCGCGGGGCGGGGCGCTGTGCTTCAGGGCGCCCGGTTGCCCCGGCGGCTCGCGCTATTACGACTTGCGGGCGTTTTGAGCTTCGGTGGCGCGCAGTTGCGCCGCGAGCTTGTCGAGCACGCCGTTCACATACTTGTAGCCATCCGAGCCGCCGAAGGTCTTCGTGAGCTCGACCGCTTCGTTGATCACGACGCGATACGGAATGTCGACGTGATGCTTGAACTCGTAGGTCGCGACGAGCAGCACCGCGCGTTCGACGGGCGAAAGCTGCTCGATCGGACGGTCGAGGCACGGCGTGATGGAGGCGGACAGTTCGTCCGACTCGCGAATGACGCCGTGCAGGATCGCGTCCAGATGCTCGTGATCGGCCTTGTCGTAGCCCTGCGAACCGCGCAGTTGCGCGTCGATCTCGCCGGCGGGCACACCCGACAGCAGCCACTGATACAACCCCTGCGTGGCCAGTTCGCGGGAGCGGCGGCGCGCGCTCTTCATTGCTGTTCCTCTTCGTCTTCCTCGTCTTCTTCATCGTCGTCGCCGCCGTCGAGCTGCTCCAACGCCACCGTCAGGTTCGCCATTTCCACGGCGACGCGCGCGGCGTCACGACCCTTTTCGGTCATGCGCGCCACGGCCTGTTCGTCGTTCTCGGTGGTGAGCACGGCGTTCGCGATAGGCACGTTGAAGTCGAGCGAGACACGCGAGATGCCCGAGCCGCTTTCGTTCGAGACGAGTTCGAAGTGATACGTCTCGCCGCGCACGACCGCGCCGAGCGCGATCAGGGCGTCGAACTGGCCGCTTTCGGCGAGCTTTTGCAGCGCGAGCGGGATTTCGAGCGCGCCCGGCACGGTGACGAGCAGCACGTCTTCGCCCGTCACGCCGAGGCGTTCGAGTTCTTCGATGCAGGCGTCGGCAAGGCCGTTGCAGACGGGTTCGTTAAAGCGCGACTGGACGATGCCGATGCGCAGTCCGTCGCCGTCGAGGTTCGGTTGGTATTGTCCGATTTCCATGTGGTGTCCGTAAGTTCGGTTGAGCGTGGTGACGCGTAAAAGGGGCGCGATGCGACTTCAGCCGCGCGACGACGTATGGTCAGCGGTTTCGGGCGCGCAGGGCGCTTGCGTGTCGCCGCCTGGCATCGGCACGAAGCCCGTGACTTCCAGGCCGTAGCCCGACATGCTGCCAAGACGGCGCGGCTTCGAGAGCACCTGCATGCGGCCCACGCCGAGTTCGCGCAGGATCTGCGCGCCGATGCCGTAGGTCTTGAAGTCCACGGGCCGGCGGGCGAGCGCCTCCGCGCGCTCTTTCTGGTCGAACGCCTTGAAGACGTCGATCAGGTGTTCCTTGGGTTCGCCGCAGTTGAGCATGACGATCACGCCCACGTCGCGCGAAGCGATCTCGCGCATGGCGGCGTCGAGCGTCCACGAGTGCGTGGACGAGCCCGTTTCGAGCAGGTCGAGCACCGAGAGCGGCTCGTGCACGCGCACGGGCGTGTCCTCGCCGGGCTTGGGCGTGCCGCGCACGAGCGCGATGTGCGGCGTGCGCGTGGGGTGGTCGACGTACATGACCGCGCGGAACGGGCCGTGCGCGGTATGCATGGTGCGCTCGGCCACGCGCTCGACGATCGACTCGGTGCGGCTGCGGTAGTGGATCAGGTCGGCGATGGTGCCGATCTTCAGGCCGTGCTCCTTGCCGAACTCGATGAGGTCGGGCAGGCGCGCCATCGTGCCGTCGTCCTTGATGACTTCGCAGATCACCGCGGCCGGCGTGAGGCCCGCGAGCGCCGTGAAGTCGCAGCCCGCTTCGGTATGGCCCGCGCGCACGAGCACGCCGCCTGGCTGCGCCATGATCGGGAACACGTGGCCCGGCTGCACGATGTGCTCGGCGCGCGCGTCGTGCGCGACGGCGGCCTGGATCGTGCGGGCGCGGTCGGCGGCGGAAATGCCGGTCGTCACGCCTTCCGCGGCTTCGATGCTGACCGTGAACGCGGTGCCGTACTGCGTGCCGTTGCGGTAAGTCATGAGCGGCAGGTTGAGCAGCTTGCAGCGCTCCTGGGTGAGCGTGAGGCAGATCAGGCCGCGGCCGTACTTCGCCATGAAGTTGATGGCTTCGGGCGTGACGAATTCCGCTGCAATGACGAGGTCGCCCTCGTTTTCCCGGTCTTCTTCGTCGACGAGGATGACCATCTTGCCGGCTTTGAGTTCGGCGATGATCTCAGGGGTGGAGGCGAGCGTCATGTTGGGATTCTGGCTGGAAAGCGCACATTTTACGCCACGCGGGCGGGCGCGTCGCCCAGAACGCGGGAGCGCGCAATGCCTTTTGATCGGTGGGCCTGTCTACCGGTGCGCCGGCGCGGCGGCGCGCGGTTGCCCGTGTTGGCCGAACGGCTGACTGGTGCGTGAATCGCACATATTCCACACTGGTAACGCTTGACGTTAATAACGTGAGACGTTACTATCCATGACGATTACTTCCTTTGCCTGCCGCGAGACTGCGGCGCTCTTTGCGGGGCGGCGCATTGCCCGCTTCATCGCCATTGAAACGGTCGCAATGCGCAAGCTTCAGCAGATCCATGCCGCCGCTACGCTCGCGTTCCTGAGGGCGCCGCCGGGCAACCGGCTGGAGAGCCTCAGCGGGGAGCTGGACGGCTGGTACAGCATCCGCATCAATGCGCAGTGGCGCATCTGCTTTCATTTCGCGGGCGACGAGGCATCGGACGTACGCATCGTGGACTATCACTGAGGAGCAAAATCATGGCACGTGAAGTACCGCTTGCCACACCGGGCGAGATCCTGAACGAAGAGTGGCTCAAGCCGATGGGCGTCAGCCAGTACGCGCTTGCCAAGGCCATTGGCGTGCCGCCTCGCCGTATCAACGAGATCGTGCTCGGCAAGCGCGCCATCACGGCGGATACGGCCGTGCGCCTCGCGGTTTATTTCGGCACCGACGCACGCAGCTGGATGGCGCTCCAGACGCATTACGACACCGAGATCGCGAACGAGGCGCTTGCCGAAGTGCTCGCGCGCATCAAGCCTCACCCGCGCGCCGTTCCCGCCTGAGCCTGCCTCGGGCGGGAGGGCGCGGCGGTTCAGCGCAGAATCACGTCGTCGGCGAGCCCCTTCGTCAACTCCAGCGCCTGGCGCTCGAACAGGCGCCGGTAGAGTCCGGCCTCGCGCCGCACGAGCGCGTCGTGCGTGCCTTCCTCCACCACGCGCCCGCGCTCCAGCACGAGCAACCGGTCGAGCGCGCGCACGGTGGAGAGCCGGTGCGCGATCACGACGGTCGTGCGGCCTTCCATCAGCCGCTCCATGGCCTGCTGGATCAGCACTTCGCTTTCGCTGTCGAGGCTCGAGGTCGCTTCGTCGAAGATCAGGATCGGCGCGTTCGCGAGGAACGCGCGCGCAATCGCCACGCGCTGGCGCTCGCCACCCGAGAGCTTCACGCCGCGCTCGCCAACCAGTGTGTCGTAGCCGTGCGGCAGCGCCGCGATGAAGTCGTGCGCGCTCGCGAGCTTCGCCGCGCGCTCGATTTCGGCATGCGTGGCGCCGGGCCGCGCGTAGGCGATGTTCTCCGCGAGCGAGCGGTGAAACAGCACGGGCTCCTGCTGCACGATGGCGATCTGCGAGCGCAGCGACGCCTGCTGCACGCGCGCGATGTCCTGGCCGTCAATCGTGATGCGGCCGTCCGAAATGTCGTACAGGCGCTGGATCAGCTTGACCAGCGTGGTCTTGCCGGACCCCGAGTGCCCGACGAGGCCCACGCGCTCGCCAGGCGCGATGCGCAGCGAGAGGTTTTCGTACAGTGCTCGATCTTGCGCGCCATAGCGGAACGTCATGTTCTCGAAACGGATGTCGCCCTGATCGATCACGATGGGCGGCGCGCCGGGCCGGTCGTCGATGCCGAGCGGCTCGGCGTCGAGCGTCACGAGTTCTTCCATGTCGTTGACGGAGCGTTGCAGGTTGCGCACGTGCATACCCACGTCGCGCAAATAGCCCTTGAGCAGGAAGAACAGCGTCAGCGCGAACGTGATGTCGCCCACGCTCGCAAGACCGCGTGCCCACAGCAGCAGCGCCGCGCCGAGGATGGCGGCCTGCATGCCCACGAGCAGCGCGCCCTGCACGCCGCCGTTGAGCGTGCCGCGCTGCCACGTGCGCCGTGTGCGGCTGTTCCACTTCGAGACGACGCGCGCAAGCCGCGCTTCCTCGCGCGCTTCCGCGCCGAAGGCCTTGACCACGGCGTTGCACGAGATGGCGTCGGCCAGCGCGCCGCCCATCTTCGTATCCCACTGGTTCGCGAGCCGCGCCGAGGGGGCGACGTAGAACAGCGAGAGCGAGACCGTGATGGCGAGATACAGCGCCGAGCCGACTCCGACCACGAGACCCATGACGTGCCACTGGAGCGCGAGCAGCAGCGTCGAGCCGACCAGCATCACGAGCGAGGGAAAGAGGGCGACGAGCAGCGTGTCGTTGAGCAGGTCGAGTGCCCACATGCCGCGCGTGACCTTGCGCACCGTCGAGCCCGCGAAGCTGTTGGCGTGCCAGTCGGTCGAGAAGCGCTGCACGCGGTGAAACGCCTGCGTGGCGATGTCGCTCATCATGCGCAGCGTGAGCACGATGATGTTGCGATACGCCGCCTGGCGCATGATCGTGCCCCCAAGCCCGAGCGCCGTGAGCGCCCAGAACGCGACGACGGCCGCGTGCCATGCGCTGCCGCTGGCGGCTGCGCCGTCGCGGGTGAGGGCGTCGACGAGCTGGCCCGCGTAATGCGGCGTGAGCACGTCGGCGAGCGCGCCGAGCAACGAGGCGAGCGCCACGGCCGTGACGCGTACCGGCTGGCGCGACCAGTGCCGGAAAGTGAAGCCGAGGACCTTGCGGAACGTTTGTCCGCCCGAGTCGGGTTTTTTGTTTGGCTCTGTCATGGACAGCGTGCTCCGGGCGCGACGCCCGAAGACTCTCCTGAATGAAGCGTTAAATGTTGAGGCCGAAAACGGAATTCGCGCGCCCGGGCAACCATTGCCGGACGGCTCGACCTCGAAAAACGCGGGAACAAACGCGGGAACTACAGAACGGCGACGGCGCGGCGCTGGAAAACAAGCCGCGCGGGACGCGCTATGGCTGTGCCGGAAGCGGGAGGGTTGCGTAGTGACACGCAACATGCAACATCACCCGGACCATCGGCATGGCGGCGCTCATGTCAATTGTTGCCAACTGTGCCTCCTTGTGCGATGCGGGTGAGGGGAACGCGGCGCGCCGTGTGGCGTTCGCGTGGGGAAAGGCTAGATTCTAGCAGCGCCCCGGCGCGCGTGCTTGCGCACGCACGGGGCTTGCCTTGCGCTGGCTCAGCGGCTTTTAGTCTTGCGCGGCCTGATTGGCTGCTTTCTCGGCGGAGAGCATGCGCTCCACGTAGCGCGCGATCAGATCGATCTCCAGATTCACCTTCGTGCCCGCCTGAAGATGCTTGAGCGTGGTGACTTCCACCGTGTGCGGAATCAGGTTGATCGAGAATTCGCAGCCGTCGGTGCGGTCATCCACCGAATTGACGGTCAGGCTCACGCCGTTCACCGTCACCGAGCCCTTGTAGGCAAGATAGCGGCCGATCTCGACGGGCGCGAGAATGCGCAGCTCGTGCGACTCGCCCACGGGCGCGAAGCGCGTGACCGTGCCGAGGCCGTCCACGTGGCCCGAAACGATGTGGCCGCCGAGGCGGTCGTGCGCGCGCAGCGCCTTTTCGAGGTTCACCTCGCCCGTTGCCGCAAGGCCCACGGTGCGGTTCAGGCTTTCGCGCGAAACGTCGACGTCGAAGCTCGTCGCCGACTTCTCGATGACGGTCATGCACGCGCCCTGGATCGCGATGCTGTCGCCGAGCTGCACGTCGTCGAGGCCGAGACCGCCCGCGTTGACGGTGAGGCGCACGCCGGCGTCGGCTTGCGTGCCGAGCGGCTTGATCGATTCGATGCGGCCCACTGCCGCGACGATTCCGGTAAACATCGTGCTGTTCCTTGTGTTCAGGTGCATCCGTGAGTGTCAGGCGTCTTGCGTCGTGACAACGCGCGCGAGGATGCGCAGGTCGTTGCCGAGACGATCGACGGAATGAAAAGCGAGGCGCGTGCGCCCTTCGAGCGTCGTGGGCGCGGCGATGTCGATCATGCCGAGCGCGTTCGTGCCGAGCAGCGAAGGCGCCACGTACACGAGCAGCTCATCGACGCAGCCTTCGCGCAGCAGCGACCCGTTGAGCTTGTAGCCGGCTTCCACGTGCAGCTCGTTCACGCCGCGCGCGGCCAGTTCGCCGAGCATGGCGGGCAGGTCGACCTTGCCGTGCTCGTTGCCGAGCGCGACGATCTCCGCGCCGCGCGCGCGCAGCGCTTCGGCGCGTTCTTCGTTGGCGGCGTCGAGCGCCGCGCAGAATACCAGCGTGGGCGCGCCCACGAAGATCTGCGCGAGCGGCGAGGCGTCGAGGCGGCTGTCGATCAGCACGCGCCTCGGCTGGCGCGGCGTGTCCACCGCGCGCACGGTCATGCGCGGGTCGTCCTCCTTCACCGTGCCGATGCCCGTGAGGATGGCCGAGGCGCGCGCGCGCCAGGCATGGCCGTCAGCGCGCGCGGCTTCCCCCGTGATCCACTGGCTTTCGCCCGAGGGCAGGCCCGTGCGGCCGTCGAGCGACGCCGCCACTTTCATGCGCACCCACGGGCGCTTGCGGGTCATGCGCGAAACGAAGCCGATATTGAGCTCGCGCGCCTCATGGGCGAGCAGCCCGCAGCGCACGTCGATGCCCGCGTCGCGCAGGATCGACAGCCCGCGCCCCGAGACGAGCGGATTCGGATCTTCCATGGCCGCGATCACGCGCGCGACTTTCGCGTCGATCAGTGCGTTCGCGCAAGGCGGCGTGCGGCCGAAGTGGCTGCACGGCTCGAGCGTCACATAGGCGGTCGCGCCGCGCAGATCGTGGCCGCGCGCGCGGGCGTCCTTCATCGCCTGGATTTCGGCGTGATCCTGGCCGGCCGGCTGCGTGAAGCCTTCGCCGATCACCACGCCGTCCTTCACCAGCACGCAGCCCACGCGCGGGTTCGGGTCCGTGGTGTAAAGGCCGCGCTGCGCGAGGGCGAGCGCACGCTCCATGTGAACGAAATCGGATTGCGAAAACATCGTTGAGCTTTCTCTTCGGCGGCGTTCGGGGTGGTGCGGGCGAGGCGGGGCGCGCCTCGCGTGCGCGGGTGTTTATTGACCGGCGGCGAAGGCGCGGCGTGCCGCGGCGATCGTCTCGTCGATGATCGCGTCGTCGTGCGTGCTCGACACGAAGCCGGCCTCGTAAGCCGAGGGCGCGAAATACACGCCCGCGTCCAGCATCTGATGGAAGAAGCGGTTGAAGTGCGCGATGTCGCTCTTCGTGACTTCGGCGAAGCTGCCCGGCACCTTGTCGGCGAAATAGAGGCCGAACATGCCGCCCACCGAATCGGCGACGAACGGCACCTTGGCTTCGCGCGCGGCTTCCGAGAGACCCTGGGCGAGACGCGCGGTTTTGGCCGTGAGCTGCTCGTAGAAGCCGGGCGCCTGGATCAGTTGCAGCGTCTTGAGGCCCGCCGCCACCGCGATCGGGTTGCCCGAGAGCGTGCCCGCCTGGTAGACGGTGCCGTTGGGCGCGAGGTGATCCATGATGTCGCGACGGCCGCCGAACGCCGCCGCCGGCATGCCGCCGCCGATCACTTTGCCCAGACACACGAGGTCGGCCTCGACGCCGTAGAGCGCCTGCGCGCCGCGCAGGCCCACGCGGAAGCCGCACATCACTTCGTCGAAAATCAGCACGCTGCCGTGCTTCGCGGTGAGGCTGCGCAATGCGCCGATGAACTCGGGCGTGGCCTTCACGAGATTCATGTTGCCCGCGACCGGCTCGACGATCACGGCGGCGATCTCGTCGCCGAACGCCTTGAACGCTTCTTCGAGCGCCGCGACGTTGTTGTATTCGAGCACCGTGGTGTGCTTGGCGATGTCCACCGGCACGCCCGCCGAAGTCGGGTTGCCGAACGTGAGCAGGCCCGAGCCGGCCTTCACGAGCAGGCTGTCGGCGTGGCCGTGGTAGCAGCCTTCGAACTTCACGATGCGGTCGCGCTTCGTGTAGCCGCGCGCGAGACGCAGCGCGCTCATGGTCGCTTCGGTGCCGCTCGACACCATGCGCACCTGCTCCATCGACGGCACGATCTTGCAGATTTCCTCGGCGATCTCGATCTCGGCCTCGGTCGGCGCGCCAAACGAGAAGCCATTGGCGAGCACGCGCTGCACGGCTTCGAGCACGTCCGGATGCACGTGGCCGACGATCATCGGGCCCCACGAGCCGATGTAGTCGATGTAGCGCTTGCCTTCGGCGTCCCAGAAGTACGGCCCTTGCGCGCGCTCGATGAAACGCGGCGTGCCGCCGACCGAGCGGAACGCGCGCACGGGCGAATTCACGCCGCCCGGAATGGTGCGCTGGGCGCGCTCGAAGAGGGCTTCGTTGCGGTTCTGCGTGCTGGACTGGGTGTTGGACATGAGTGCTGGACCTGCGAAAGTGGTGTGGCGGGTGCCGGGCGCGGCGCTTGACGGACGTGGCCGGCGGGCGGACCCATGCGGCGCCGCAAGGGCGCGGGCGATGGGGCTATTCTCTCGAAATTGTACCGGAGTCGCGCGGATCGGGCCGGGGGGCCAGGACCGGCCCAGCCGGGCTGAAACGCGCCGAGGCGCGTCGAGCCCGCGTCACGCGGCAGGGCGTCAACGCGCCGGTGAGCGACGCCTCGTGGTTCCCGGCGCGGGATGCGGCTTCGTGTCGCGCGCGGCCCCCGTAGCCGGATCGTCCGCCGCCGGTGGTGGCGCCGCCAGTTGCGCTTCGTGCAGCGCCTGCATGGCCGCGAGCGCCGGCGCGGGCATCGGCCGCCGGCCGGTCAATTCCGCCCAGCGCTTTTCGAGCGCGCCTTCCGCAATGGGCTTGATGACGGTGCCCGAACTCTGCGCGTCCCAGGTTTGCACCGAAAACGGATGAACCCGCAAGTCGTCGCGCGCGATCACGACTTGCTCGCCCGCGTCGGCAAGCCAGTCATAGACGAAGTCGATGCACAGCCGGTAGCCGCGCTTGTACGCGGCGTCGGGCACCTCATAGGGCGCGCGCGTGACATAGCCCGAGCCGAACAGGCCGCGCGGCTCGGCGGCCACCCGGTGCAGGAACACGCGATCGCCCGGCAGGATGCCGCGCGCGAAGCCGCAGCCCCACGTATCCGCGACGGCTTCCCCCGCGCGCACGCGCCGTGCGAACTCAGGCAACTCGGGCCAGGGCCACTTCTTGGGGCTCCAGATCAGCAGGAAGGCGGTCATGTCGGCGGGGTGCGGGTGGACGAAAGCGGGCAGCTTAGCGCAAAGCGCAGGAAAAGCCGCATGCGGGGCGGCGCAAGGCGGCCGATGGGCCTCAGGTACAATGCGGCGGCAGCGTTAGCGCTTTTTTCGCCGCTTTCTTGCCGCCTTCTTGCCTCTTTTCGCCTGCCCGATGCTGCCAGTTCGTCGCCAGTTCGCGGCCAGGGCGCAGAGGTGGCCCAGAGCACCGGCGCAGGAAAGCGGTCCATGACATTGAGATCGCGCCAACCGCGCGCGTTCCGCCGCCATCCACATCCATGTCCCATTCTCCGCGCCGCCGGCCCGATGGCCGGCTGATCCTGTTGCTCGGCGCACTGGCCGCCTGCGGCCCGCTCGCCACCGACATGTACCTGCCGAGCCTGCCGGCCATCGCGCAGTCGTTCGGCGTGAGCGCCGCCGCGGCCGCCTCGACGCTCACGAGCTTCATGGCCGGCTTCTCGATCGGCATGCTGCTCTACGGGCCCGTTTCCGACGCTTACGGGCGTCGCCCCGTGCTGCTCGGCGGCATCGCGCTCTTCACGGTGGCGAGCATCGCCTGCTGGTTCTCGTTCTCGGTGGGCGAACTCGTGATCGTGCGGTTTCTCCAGGCGCTCGGCGCGGGCGCGGCCTCGGTGCTCGCGCGGGCCATCGCGCGCGACGCGCACGAGCCGTCCGACGCCGCCAAAGTGTTGTCGATGGTCGCCATCGTCACGTCGATCGGGCCACTGCTCGCGCCGCTCATCGGCGGCCAGTTGCTGCTGATCGGCGGCTGGCGCGTGGTGTTCGTCGCGCTCACGTTGTTCGGCCTCGCGTGCGCCGTGGCCGCTTATCTGCGCGTGCCCGAGACCTGGCCGGCCGAAAAGCGCGAAAGCGCGGCCGTGCTGCGCTCGTTCGCGGCGTATGGCCGCCTGCTGCGCGACCCGCTCGTCTGGGGGCACATGCTCTGCGGCGGCATGGCGTTTGCCGCGATGTTCACCTATATCTCGGCCACGCCCTTCGTCTATATCGAGTATTTCCACGTTTCGCCGCAGCACTACGGGCTTTTCTTCGGCGTGAACGTGTTCGGCATCATGCTCGGCAATTTCCTCAACACGCGTTTCATCGGGCGCCAGGGCACCTTGCGCATGATTTCGTTTGCGTCGGCCGTCAGCGTCGTCGCGTCGTTCTTCGTCGCGCTCATGTGCGTGACGGGGTGGGGCGGTCTGTGGTCGATCGTGACGGGTCTTTTCTTCGTGGTGAGCGTGGTGGGGCTGCTCGGCGCGAACTGCGCGACCGATCTTATGTACCGCTATCCGAAGAACGCGGGTGCGGCGGCGGCCGTGTTCGGCGCGACGCAGCTTGGCCTCGGCGCGTTTGCGAGCGCTGTGGTGGGATGGTTCCCCGGCGTCTCGCCGTTCGGCATGGGCGTGACGATTGGCGTGTGCGGCGCGCTCACGTGGGTTGGGCGTGCGCTCGTGGTGAAGTGGCACGGCACGCCTGCGCCGGGCGCCACGCAAGCCGCAACGCCGTGAGCCGAACCAGTCGCTAAAGAAAAATGGGATGCCGAGGCATCCCATTTTTTTTGTCGCTCATTGTTCGTCGCTCACCACGCCGAATGAGCCGGCTTTCGCCTTCAGTCGCGCGCCGTGGATGACGCCCCGTGGCTCAGCCAGTCGAGCACGGCCGATGCGTCGTCGTCGGCATGCTCGCGCGCCTTGGCGACGGCGTTGCCCAGATCGGCGTCGGGCGAAGCGCGGCGAATCGCGACGCCCACCGCGAGGATGTCGATCATCAGCAGGTGCAGGATGCGCGAGATCATCGAAAGCTGCGACTCGCGCATCTCGATGTGATCGGTTTCGAGCGCCACGGTCGCGCGCTTGGCGAGCGGCGTGTTGCTCGACGTAATCGCGATCACCTTCGCGCCCGCCTGCATGGCGACGTCGAGCACGCGCAGCAGTTCCGGCGCGCGGCCCGATTTCGACACGGCCACGATCACGTCGCCCTTGCCGAGCAGCGCGGCGGAGGCGGCCTGCATGTACAGGTCGCCGTAGGCGATCGTCGGGATGCCGAAGCGAAAGAACTTGTAGTGCGCGTCCTGCGCGACGATGTGCGAGTTGCCGAGGCCATAGAACTCGATGCGGCGCGCGCCGTTGAGCAGCGTGATCGCATTCTCCACATGCTCGAAGTTCAGGTGCTCGCGCAGTTGCAGGATGGCCGACACGGTGTTGTCGAGCACCTTCGCGCCGAAGTCGGTGGCCGTGTCGCCCAGATGCACCTGGCTGTGGCTCACCGGAATCGTGCCCGTCAAGCCCGTGGCGAGCTTGAGCTTGAAGTCCGAGAGACCCTGGCAGCCGAGCGAGCGGCAGAAGCGGATGACCGTGGGCTGGCTCACGTCGGCCTTGCGCGCGATGTCGACGATCGGGTCGTTGATGATCGAGCGTGGATGGTTGAGCGCGAGGTCGGCCACGCGGCGCTCGGCGGGCGTGAGCGCGTCGCGCATCTGGCGGATGCGCTCGAACACGGCCGACGATCCACCGCCCGCGCGATTCGACAACTGCTCCTGGAGAATCGCGGAGACGCCGAGGAACGCCGGATACTCGGCCGTGATGACATAGGTCGGCACGTTGGCGAGATAGGTGTCGAAGCGGCCCTTCGCCTCGAAGCGCTGGCGAAACGACGAGCGCGTGAACAGTTCGCCCAGACGCGGCACGACGCCGCCACCGATATAGATGCCGCCGAGCGAGCCGAGCGTCATCGCGATGTTGCCCGCGAAGCTGCCGAGAATGCCGCAGAAGCATTCGACGGTTTCGATCGCGAGCGGCTCGCCCTCATGCGCGCGCTTGACGACTTCCGCCGTGTCGAGCGTCGCGGGCAGCTTCTTCTTGTCGCGCGCCGCGAGCGCGCGATAGATGACTTCGAGGCCGGGCCCGGCGCACACGCGCTCGAACGACACATGCGGCCACTTCTTGCGCGCGAACTGCAAGACGAGGTCTTCGCGTTCGTCCTGCGGCGAGAAGCTGGCGTGGCCGCCTTCGCTGCCGAGCGCGATCCAGCGGTCGTCGGCGGGAATGAGGCCCGAGACGCCGAGACCCGTGCCCGGCCCGAGCAGGCCGATCACGCTGTTCTGGCGGCGCTGGCCGCCGCCCACCTGCACGCGCTGCGCATCGGTCAGGCCGGGCAGCGCCATGGCGAGCGCGGTGAAGTCGTTCACGACCAGCAGCGTGTCGAAGCCGAGCGCGCGGCGCGTGGCCTCGATCGAGAAGGTCCAGTCGTGATTGGTCATGCGCACCTGGTCGCCGTCGACCGGATTCGCAATGGCGATCGCCGCATGATTCACGCGGCCGATCTTCGTGTCCTTCAGGTATTGCTGGATCACCTCTGCCACGCCCGGATACTGCGCGCACGGATACACGCGCACCTGGCCGATGTCGCCAGGCGAGGTTTCCAGCGCGAAGCGCGCGTTGGTTCCGCCGATGTCGGCGAGCAGCCTCGGTCCGTCGGCGTGCTGGCCCGCCCCAGGGGCGTTTTTATTAGGCGCACCAGTAGACATCGAGTCTCACTCCCTTGTCGTTCGCCAGCTTCGAGATGGCGTTGTTTTGTTCGGCCGCGGCGGCCTGTTGCAGCACTTCGAGCTTGCTTTGCCCGGCGATCAGCAGGAACAGGCGATCGACCTGGCGCAGCGCCTGCATCGACCACGAAACGCGCGCGTGGGGCGCCGCCTGCGGATGCACGGCCACGAACGGGCGCGCTGTCGTGATGGCCTCGTGCCATTCGGGCGCGTCGGCGAAGATCGAGGCCGTGTGGCCGTCCTCGCCCATGCCGAGCACGGCGACGTTCGGCAGCCTGCGCGCCGGGTCGGCGTTGAGCGCGGCCACGTGCGCGTCGAGATCCTGCGCGACATCCACGAGCGGCAGGAAGCGCGCGTTGGCCGCTTCGTGCGTGAGCAGCGTTTCGCGTGCGAGGCGCGCGTTGCTCGCGGCATCGGTGCCCGGCACCCAGCGGTCGTCGACCAGCGTGACGTCGATGTGCGCCCAGTCGAAGCGGTGCGTCGACAGGTTTTCGAGGAAGGGGCGCGGGCTCGTGCCGCCGGAGACGGCGAGCGTTGCACGGCGCGCCGCAGCACCGGGCGCGGCTTGCTGAGCGGCGAGCGACGCATGTAACGCGTCGCCCACGGCTCGCGCCAGCGCGTCGGATTGGACGCGCGGGTCGTCGAATACGTGAAGCTCGATCACTTCTCCTCCATGCTGCTTTCTTGTAGGTCTGCGGTGTAGTTCATCGGTCCGTTCCGGCGTCGCGCAAGCGCTGCGCGCCGCCTTGCAATCACATCAATTCTCTTCTTCGAGCCAGCAGGTGCCGTGCTGCGCGAGCATCGCGCTCGACGCCGCCGGTCCCCACGTGCCCGCCGCGTACGGCTTGGGCGCGCGCGGCGAGGCGGCCCATTCGTTCAGGATCGGCTCGACCCATTTCCATGCCGCTTCCTGCTCGTCGCGGCGCACGAACAGCGCGAGGCGCCCGTTGATCACGTCGAGCAAGAGACGCTGATACGCCTCCATCTGCCCTTCGCGGAAGAACTGGTCGAACGCGAGGTCCAGATGCACGCTCGCGAGATTCATGCCTTCGCCAGGCTGCTTCGCGAGGCAGTAAAGGCGGATGTTCTCGTTCGGCTGCAAGCGGATCACCAGGCGGTTCGCGCCCGGTCGCAGCGCCGGCGCGCCAAGCGCCGAATGCGGCACCGGGCGGAAGTTCACGACGATCTCCGCCACGCGGTCGGCAAGGCGCTTGCCGGTGCGCAGGAAGAACGGCACGCCCGCCCAGCGCCAGTTCTCGATCTCCACCTTGAGCGCCACGAAGGTCTCGGTGTGGCTGTCGGGCTTCACGCCGTGCTCGGTCGCGTAGGCCGGCACCGACTGCCCGCGGATCACGCCCGCATGGTACTGCCCGCGCACCGCGACCTTGCTGATGTCGAGCGGGTTGATCGGCTTGAGCGCGCGCAGCACACGAAGCTTTTCATCGCGCACCGAATCCGAGTCCATCGAATGCGGCGGTTCCATGGCGACGATCGAGAGGAGCTGCAACAGGTGATTCTGCACCATGTCGCGCAGCGCGCCAGTGTTGTCATAAAAATCTCCGCGCGCTTCCACGCCCAGTTCTTCGGCAATCGTGATCTGGATGCTTTCCACCCACTCGCGGCGCCACAGCGGCTCGAAGAGCGCGTTGCCAAAGCGCAGCGCGAGCAGGTTCTGCACCGGCTCCTTGCCGAGGTAGTGGTCGATCCGGTAGATCTGGCCTTCGGTGAAGATTTCGCCCACGGCGTCGTTGATCGCGTTGGACGACTTGAGGTCGTAGCCGAGCGGCTTTTCCAGCACGATGCGCGAGTTCTCATTCAGACCCACGGCCGCGAGCGCGCGGCAGATCGGCACGAACAGCGACGGGCCCGTGGCCAGATAGAACACACGGATGCCGGGCAGCGACGCGATGCCGTCGCGCAGGTGCGTGAAGTCCTCGGCGCGCGAGAGGTCGAGCTTCACATAAGCGATGCGTTCGAGAAAGCTTGCCCATGCGCTCGCGTCGAGACCGCCGTTCTTCGCGACGTGCGGCTTGACGTGTTCGTCGACCCACTGGATATAGGCCGCGCGATCTTCCTCGTGGCGCGCGACGCCCACGATCTTGCCCGACTCCGCGAGCATGCCTGAACGGTGTGCTTCATACAGCGCGGGGAGAATCTTGCGCATCGACAGGTCGCCGGTGGCGCCGAAGAGCACGAACGTGAAACCTGAATCGGTCGGGTTTTGCATGAGTCTCCGTCACTGTCCTGGGTGGCCGCAGCAGGGTACATCGGGTGCCCGCAGATGTGGGCATTCAGGCGGCCGTAGTCCGATAAAATTTTTTTTGACACTGAATTGTAGTTTAACTACAATCCAAATCAAGAGGTAACGTTCATTCGATGAAAAAAGCGTGCGGCGCAGCCACCAAGGCGGTCTTGCGCGGTTTCCCGAGCGGACGGAATGCCCCCATGTTAACGGAGAACAATGCGGGACCCTGTCCGGCTCGACACTGTGCCGGGCGACCGGTTCTCCGCGTGCTGCGGGGCGTCAAGGCCGTATGACGCAAGCGGCGCCTCGGCCGGCCTGACGGCTGGTGAAAATCAAAAGAGGAGACAGTCAGTTGCATCCCGAACCACTCATCTCTTGAGCGTCCTGCGGCCGGTAACCGGCACGCGGCCCTCGCGCATCCAACGAAAAGTACGCGCGTGTGGCACTCCGGCGCCCGTCCGTCCAGTGTTTTGCCTGTTTTGCCTGTGTAACCAACCACCGCACCCTGGCGATCAGGGGCCAATCGTTTTTTGTTCAGGTGTCTGGAGGAGATAAGCAATGAAATTCCGAGCGATCATGGGCGCCCTGTGCGCCGCAGGTCTGATGGGCGGCGTCGCCACGGCGCAAGCGGCCGAGTCTCTCGAGGTGCTGCACTGGTGGACGTCGGGCGGCGAGTCGAAGGCCGTCGGCGTGCTCAAGGACGACATGCAGAAGCAGGGCTACGTGTGGAAGGACTTTGCGGTCGCCGGTGGCGCGGGCGCGGCGGCCATGACCGCACTGAAGACCCAGGTGATCTCGGGCAACGCGCCGACGGCCGCCCAGATCAAGGGTCCGCTGATCCAGGAGTGGGCGGAGCAGGGCGTGCTGGTGCCGATCGACCCCGCCGCAACCGACTGGAAGGCCAACCTCCCGCCGCAGATCGACAAGATCATGCAGGCCGACGGCCACTACGTCGGCGCGCCGTTCTCGGTGCACCGCGTGAACTGGGTGTGGATCAACAAGGCAGCGCTCGACAAGGTGGGCGGCAAGCCGCCGACCACGTGGCCGGAATTCTTTGCGCTGGCTGACAAGCTCAAGGCTGCCGGCATCCAGCCGGTCGCCGCAGGCGGCCAGCCGTGGCAAGACCTGACGCTGTGGGAAGACGTGGTCCTCTCGCAAGGCGCGGACTTCTACAAGAAGGCGCTCGTCGACCTCGACCAGAAGACCCTCACGTCGCAGCAGATGGTCGGCGTGTTCGACACGGTCCGCAAGATCGAGTCGTACATGGATAACGGCCGCACGGGCCGCGACTGGAACCTCGCCACGGCCATGGTCATCAACGGCAAGGCCGGCATGCAGTTCATGGGCGACTGGGCCAAGGGCGAATTCGCGAACGCGAACAAGCAGCCGAACACGGATTACATCTGCGCGCCGGTGCCCGGCACGGCGAAGGCCTACACTTTTAACGTCGACTCGTTCGTGTTCTTCCAGCAGAAGGGCCAAAAGACGGCAACGCCTGGCCAGATCGCGCTGGCGAAGACGATCATGAGCCCGGCGTTCCAGGAGCAGTTCAGCCTGTACAAGGGTTCGATCCCGGTGCGTCTGGGCGTGGACATGAGCAAGTTCGACGAGTGCGGCAAGAAGTCGTACGCGGATGAGCAGGCCGCGATCAAGGCCGGCGGCTATGTGCCGTCGCTCGCGCACGGCATGGCTCAGGCCGATGCCACGGCGGGCGCCATCACCGACGTCGTGACGAAGTTCATGAACTCGAACCAGGATTCGAAGAGCGCGGTGGAAGCGCTCGCGAAGGCTGCGAAGACGAAGTAAGTCGGGCAGGTTGGTGAGGTAAGACGGGGTGCGCCACACGTGGCGCACCCCGGGCATGACGGTTCACCCTCTGAACCCCATCATCGTGCGAAAGCTGTTTTCGCACCGTTCCAGGAGTTGCGCAGTGACTGCTTCTCTTAGCGGCAACGGCAAGGCGGCCACGCCTGCTACCCGCCGCGCGTCGCCGATGGCGGCGCTCGCAGACCGCTGGATCCCGAAGCTGGTGCTTTCGCCCAGCATTCTGATCAGCCTTATATTCGTCTACGGTTTCATACTGATTACCGGGTATTTGTCGCTTTCGACTTCGCGACTGATGCCTCGTTATGATTTCGCGGGCCTCGAACGTTATCGCGAGCTGTTCGCGAACGACGTCTGGTGGACCTCGGCGCAGAACCTCGGCTGGTTCGGCATCCCGTTCATCGCGATCTGCGTCGCGCTCGGCCTGTTCCTCGCGATCCTGCTCGACCAGCAGATTCGTCAGGAAGGCGCGCTGCGCGCGGTGTTCCTCTATCCGATGGCGCTTTCATACATCGTCACGGGCACGGCCTGGCAGTGGATTTTCAATCCTGACCTCGGCATTCAGCAGGTGATGCACAGCCTCGGCTGGACGAGCTTCCAGCTCGACTGGCTGAACAATCCGGACCGCGCCATTTTCTGTATCGTGGTCGCGGCCGTCTGGCAGTCCACGGGCTTTTGCATGGCGCTGTTCCTCGCAGGCTTGCGCGGCGTGGATAGCGAGATCTTCAAGGCCGCCCAGGTGGACGGCGCGACGCTGCCCACGATCTATCGCAAGATCGTGATTCCCAGCATGCGTCCGGTGTTCTTCTCCGTGCTGCTGATCCTGTGCCACATCACGATCAAGACGTTCGACCTGGTTGTCGCGCTCACGGCGGGCGGCCCGGGTACGTCGTCGTCGCTGCCGGCCATCTTCATGTACACGTTTTCGTTCAACCGCGGGCAGCTCGGTGTCGGCGCAGCGTCGTCGATGATGATGCTCGCCACTGTCGTGGCCGTGCTCGTGCCGCTCATGTATCTGGAATCGAGGAGCACGCGCAATGCAGCCTAAGATGACTGTGAGCCGCGTGGTCATTTACGCGGCGCTGATCCTGTTCGCGTTGTACTTCCTGTTCCCGCTCTACGTGATGCTGTCGACGTCGTTCAAGTCGCTCGACCAGATTCACTCGGGCACCATGCTCTCGCTGCCCACGAGCCCGACCTTCGCGCCGTGGATCAAGGCGTGGAGCGAAGCGTGTACCGGCGTGCGCTGTGACGGCATGCAGCCGTTCTTCATGAACTCGGTGAAGATGGTGATTCCGGCCGTGCTGATCTCGTCGATCATCGGCGCGTTCAACGGCTACGTGCTCACGCACTGGCGCTTTCGCGGCGCGGATGCGCTCTTCACGATGCTGCTGGTGGGCTGCTTCATTCCGTTCCAGGCCATCCTGCTGCCGATGGCGCGTCTCGAAGGCTTCTTTGGCCTGTCGAACACGATCGGCGGTCTGGTGCTGGTGCACGTCGTGTATGGCATCGCGTTCACCACGATGTTCTTCCGCAACTTCTACGTGAGCGTGCCCGCCGAACTCGTGAAGGCCGCGCGCATCGACGGCGCCGGTTTCTTCATGATCTTCACGCGCATCATGATGCCGATCTCGCTGCCCATCTTCATGGTGTGCCTGATCTGGCAATTCACGCAGATCTGGAATGACTTCCTGTTCGGTATCGTGTTCTCGGGCGTCGATTCGATGCCGATCACGGTGGCGCTGAACAATCTCGTGAACACGTCCACGGGCGTGAAGGAATACAACGTCGACATGGCCGGCGCGATCATCGCCGCGCTGCCCACGCTGCTCGTCTACGTGATCGCCGGCCGCTACTTCGTGCGCGGTCTCACGGCGGGCGCGGTGAAGGGCTAAGAAGCTCTATTCGATTAAAAGGATTCATAGCATGGCAAGCCTTTCCATTCGCGACGTCTACAAGACCTACCCGAACGGGGTGCCGGTCCTCAAGGGCGTGAACATCGACATCGAAGACGGCCAGTTCCTGATTCTGGTCGGCGGCTCGGGCTGCGGCAAGTCGACGCTGCTCAACATGATCGCGGGTCTCGAAACCGTGACCAAGGGCGAGATCATGATGGACGGCAAGGTGGTGAACAACCTCTCGCCGAAGGATCGCGATATCGCGATGGTGTTCCAGTCGTACGCGCTCTATCCGTCGATGACGGTGCGCGAGAACATCTCGTTCGGTCTGAACATCCGCAAGGTGCCGAAGGCCGAGCAGGCGCAGATCGTCGACCGCGTGTCGAGCATGTTGCAGATCCAGCATCTGCTCGACCGCAAGCCCGGCCAGCTCTCGGGCGGCCAGCGCCAGCGCGTGGCGATGGGCCGCGCGCTCGCCCGCGACCCGATCATGTTCCTGTTCGACGAGCCGCTCTCGAATCTCGACGCCAAGCTGCGTATCGAGATGCGCTCGGAAATCAAGCTGCTGCATCAGCGCGTGGGCAAGACGATCGTCTACGTGACGCACGACCAGATCGAGGCGATGACGCTCGGCGACCGCATCGCGGTGATGAAGGACGGCATCGTGCAGCAGTTCGGCGCGCCGCAGGACATCTACGATTCGCCGTCGAACCTGTTCGTCGCGGGCTTCATCGGCGCGCCGCCGATGAACTTCATCGAAGGCAAGCTGGTGGAGCAGGGCTCGGGCATCGGCATCGAGCTCGACACGGGCGTGGCGCGCAACGTGCTGAACCTGCCGTTCGAGGCGAACAAGGTGCGCGGCCACATTGGCCAGAACGTGGTGCTGGGCCTGCGCCCCGAGCGCATCACCGACGCGCGCAGCTCGCACGACGGCCACGGCCACGAACTGCAACGTCACTCGGTGAAGGTCGACGTGATCGAGCCTACCGGCCCGGACACGCTCGTGTTCGCGCAGGTCAACGGCAAGCGCATCGTGAGCCGCGTGCACCCGGGCGCGAATCCGCAGCCGCTCAACAACATGGAGCTGCTGTTCGACGTGTCGAAGGCCGTGCTGTTCGACCCGAAGTCGGAAGCGCGCATCGCCTGAGTTTCGCGCAAGCGAGTCGCGAAAAAAACCCGTTGACTGCGAGAGCAGCAACGGGTTTTTTCATATCGATACGGCGAATAGGGCGAATACGGCGGCGCTCAGGGCGCGTGATGCTGCCCGTGTCCCACCGTGTGCGGCTGCAACAGCACGAGCACCGCGCCCGCGCCGCCGTCGTGCGGGCGCGCCTGGCAGAACGCGATGACTTCTTCCTTCTGCACGAGCCACGCGCGCACCTTGCCCTTGAGCACGGGCTCCTTGCCCGCCGAGCCGAGCCCCTTGCCGTGGATCACGCGCACGCAGCGCAGCCCGCGCTTGCCGGCCTCGCGGATGAACGTCTGCAACGCCTCGCGCGCTTCTTCGCGGCGCATGCCGTGCAGGTCGAGCTGCGCCTGCACGATCCACGTGCCGCGCCGCAGCTTCTTCACGACCTCCTCGCTGATGCCGGGGCGGTGGTAGTAGAGCGAGTCGTCGGTGTCGAGGTACGCCTCGGGGTCGAATTCGTCCGAGATCGCTTCGTGCAAGACGGCCTGCTCGTCGAGACGCGTTTGCAGCGGCAGCGGCACGGGCGCTTCGCGGCGCGGTTGCGCGCGCGGCGGCTGCTTGAGCGGCGCGATCTGGCCGATCTCGCGGCGAAAGAGGTCGCTGTCGGCGGCGGCTTCCACGCGCGCCGCCTGGGCGACCGCGCGTTCGCGCTCGCGCTGGCGGGTCTGCACCTTCAGCGCGTCGCGCAGGCTGCCGAGACCGGCGAAGCCCGTCGTCTTGCCGGTGTGGGTCTCGTCCGCCGCCGCAGCGGGGGCGGGCGCCGGAGCAGGGCGCGCGGGAGTGGGGCGCTTGGGCTCGCCCGGGTGGGGCACGTTCTTGGGCATGGCGAAGGACGCTGGTAAATCGGTCGTTTGCGTGGGCGGCTACAGGCTTGGCACGCTCGGCACGCGCGGTGGAGCGCGCCGCGGCAAAAGAAAAGGGCCGCCGGCTGGCTCGCCGCGGCCCTCGCTGCCGGTGCGCCGCCGGGTTTCAATCCGCTATTTTAGCGGCGTGACGCCCGGCTCGCTGCGCTTAGCGATCGGCTTCGGCGCTCATCACGTGCGCCTGGCCGAGTTCGTTGACGGTCTCGAGATAGCGCTGCGCGTCGAGCGCGGCCATGCAGCCCGTGCCCGCGCTGGTGATGGCCTGGCGATACACGTGGTCCTGCACGTCGCCGGCCGCGAACACGCCCGGCACGCTCGTGCCGGTGGCGTTGCCGCTCAGGCCGCCGTTCGTGATGATGTAGCCATTTTTCATCTCGAGCTGGCCTTCGAAGATGTCCGTGTTCGGCTTGTGGCCGATCGCGACGAACAGGCCCTGCAAATCGAGGTCGGTGGTTTCGCCGGTCTTCGCGTTCTTGATGCGCAGGCCGTTGACGCCGCCTTCGTTGCCCTTCACTTCGTCGAGCACGTGATCCCACTTGATCTCGACCACGCCTTCCTTTTCCTTCTCCAGCAGGCGGTCGATCAGGATCGGCTCGGCGCGGAACTTGTCGCGGCGGTGAATGACCGTGACCTTCTTCGCGATGCCGGAGAGGTACAGCGCCTCTTCAACGGCCGTGTTGCCGCCGCCGACCACGGCGACATGCTGGTTGCGGTAGAAGAAGCCGTCGCAGGTCGCGCAGGCCGAAACGCCGCGTCCCATGTACAGCTCTTCGCTCGGCAGGCCGAGATATTGCGCCGACGCGCCCGTTGCGATGATGAGCGAGTCGCAGGTGTACTCGCCCGAGTCGCCGATCAGGCGGATCGGCTTTTCGTCCAGCTTGGCCGTGTGGATGTGATCGAACACGATTTCCGTGTTGAAGCGCTCGGCGTGCTCCAGGAAACGCTGCATCAGTTCGGGGCCTTGCACGCCGTTCGGGTCTGCGGGCCAGTTCTCGACGTCGGTCGTGGTCATGAGCTGGCCGCCCTGGGCGAGACCCGTGACGAGCAGCGGCGACAGGTTCGCGCGCGCCGCGTAGACGGCAGCCGTGTAGCCGGCGGGGCCGGAACCGAGAATCAGGACTTTGGCGTGTTTGGTTGCAGACATGATCGAATTCCGTAGAAAGGCGCTGCGTGGCGCGATATATCGGCCGCCCAGCATTGCGGCGGGGCTCACGCAGGTAGTTGGGCATCAGCGCGCAATTATAAAGGCGGGGGGAGTTCGCCGCTTGTCGATCCGAAGTTAGCGCTTCAGCGCTTACTTCGGTCCCATGCTGCGCGGCAGCCGATGAAGCTTCCTCATCGCGGCGATAGCCGCGCTCTTGCGGCGGCCCGGCGCCCGGCGCACCGGCGCATACGGCACAGCCGGACGCGGCGTGGCGTCGCGCCCCCGGCGTTGTCAGTTACCGTCATTTACAGCGAGGGGCCGCCGGGGCCGAAACAACCTGTTTACAATAGCCCGGATCGGACGACGGCGGCCGCGCCCGTCTGCCCGGGGTTTTCGGGCATACGCAAGGACTGGCGGACCGCAAACGCATCAAGAATCAGCCCAGGATCAATGGCAAAAGCTCCCTTTTCCGCGCAGGCGCAGGCATTGCCTCACCGCATGTCGCGCCTTTTCACCGAAATCCGCTGGATTTTGCAGGTCGCGCTCGGCGTGTTCCTGCTCATGGCGCTCATCAGCTACAGCCGCCATGACCCGAGCTGGACCCACGCCGCTCAGGTCGACCATATCTCGAACTGGGCGGGGCGCGTCGGCGCGCGCGTCTCGGACATCCTGCTGCTGCTGTTCGGCCTCTCCGCGTACTGGTGGATCGTGCTGCTCGGGCGCCTCATTTCGGCGAACTACCAACGCATCACGCGCCACGAGGCGATTGCCGACGATGACGACGACAAGCCGCGCGACATCAGCTGGCTTGCCGAAGGCCTGTCGTTCGTGCTTGTCATGCTTTCGAGCTGCGGCATCGAAGCGCTGCGCATGTGGTCGCTCAAGGTGCAACTGCCCCAGGCGCCCGGCGGCGTGGTGGGCGGCGCCGTCGCGCGCGGCGTCTCGCATGCGCTCGGCTTCACGGGCGGCACGCTCGCGCTGTTGATCGCGCTGGCGATCGGCCTCTCGCTGTACTTCCGTTTTTCGTGGCTCTCGGTGTCCGAGCGGGTGGGCGAATCCATCATCAACGCCGTGACGATGGCCCGGCTGCGCCGCGAGGCGGGCCGCGACCGCAAGCTCGGCGAAGCGGCGGCCGTGAAGCGCGAAGGCAAGGTCGAGCGCGGCCGCGTGAAGATCGAGGAGCACGAGCCGGTTACGATCGTGCCGCCCGTGGTCACGCCGCAGCGCTCCGAGCGCGTGGAAAAGGAACGCCAGGTGCCGCTTTTCAAGGACCTGCCGGGGGACTCCACGCTGCCCGCGATCTCGCTGCTCGATGCGCCGCCGGTCGCGCAGGAAACCATCTCCGACGACACGCTCGAATTCACCTCGCGCCTGATCGAGAAGAAGCTCAAGGACTTCGGCGTGGACGTGGCCGTGGTGGCCGCGTACCCGGGCCCGGTCGTCACGCGCTACGAAATCGAGCCCGCGACCGGCGTGAAGGGCAGCCAGATCGTGAATCTCGCCAAGGATCTCGCGCGCTCGCTCTCGCTCGTCTCGATTCGCGTGGTGGAAACGATTCCGGGCAAGAATTTCATGGCGCTGGAACTGCCGAACCAGCGCCGCCAGACCGTGCGCCTTTCGGAAATCCTCGGCTCGGCGGTTTATGCCGACGCGCCTTCGGCGCTCACCATGGGCCTTGGCAAGGACATCGGCGGCAAGCCGGTGTGCGCCGATCTCGCGAAGATGCCCCACCTGCTCGTGGCCGGCACGACCGGCTCGGGCAAGTCGGTGGGCATCAACGCGATGATCCTCTCGCTGCTGTACAAGGCGAGCGCCGAGCAGGTCCGCATGATCCTGATCGACCCGAAGATGCTCGAAATGAGCGTCTACGAAGGCATTCCGCATTTGCTCTGTCCGGTCGTGACCGACATGCGCCAGGCCGGCAACGCGCTGAACTGGACCGTGGCCGAGATGGAGCGGCGCTACAAGCTCATGAGCAAGCTGGGCGTGCGCAATCTCGCGGGCTACAACAACAAGATCGAAGAGGCGAACAAGCGCGAGGAGAAGATTCCGAACCCGTTCAGCCTCACGCCGGACGATCCGGAACCGTGCCAGAAGCTGCCGCATATCGTGGTGGTGATCGACGAACTCGCCGACCTCATGATGGTGGTCGGCAAGAAGGTCGAAGAGCTGATCGCGCGTATCGCGCAGAAGGCGCGCGCGGCGGGTATCCACCTGATTCTCGCTACGCAGCGCCCCTCGGTGGACGTGATTACCGGCCTCATCAAGGCTAACGTGCCGACGCGTATCGCGTTCCAGGTGTCCTCGAAGATCGACTCGCGCACGATTCTCGACCAGATGGGCGCCGAGTCGCTGCTCGGCATGGGCGACATGCTCTATCTGCCGCCCGGCACGGGCATGCCCGTGCGCGTGCACGGCGCGTACGTCGCCGACGACGAAGTCCACCGCGTGGTCGACAAGCTCAAGGAGCAGGGCGAGCCGAACTATATCGAGGGCATTCTCGAAGGCGGCGTAGGGGGCGAAGGCGACGAGGGCTCGGCTGCGGGAACCAGTGGCACCGGCGACGAGTCCGACCCGTTATACGATCAGGCCGTCGAAGTGGTGATCAAGAATCGCCGCGCGTCGATTTCGCTCGTGCAGCGGCACCTGCGCATCGGCTACAACCGCGCGGCGCGGCTGCTGGAACAAATGGAGCAGTCGGGGCTCGTCTCGGCGATGTCGTCGAGCGGCAACCGCGAGATCCTCACGCCCAACCGCGACGCCGAATAAGCCACGCCGGGCACGCCGCTTTGCGTGCCTGCGCGGCTTCCCCGCCTGCCAAAGATATTTCCTCCTGGAGAACGATAGATGCAGTATCCCGCTGGACAACCGACCCGCTTTGCGCGCACGGCGCGCCGCGCGCTTTTCGCCGTGCTCGGCGCGTCGGTCCTGATGGTCTCGCAGGCGTATGCGAGCGGCACCGATCAACTCAAGCAGTTCGTTTCCCAGGTGCACGCCGCGCGCGGCAATTTCGTGCAGCGCGAGCTGAAGGCGCCCTCGAACGCAAAGAACGCGAGCGACGCCATCGCCACCGCAACGCTGAACGCCAAGACGTCGAGCGGCACGTTCGTGTTTTCACGGCCCGGCAAGTTCATCTGGTCGTACGAGAAGCCGTATCAGCAACTGCTGCAATCGGACGGCGACAATCTCTACGTCTACGACAAGGACCTGAACCAGGTCACCGAGCGCAAGCTCGGCGGCGCGCTCGGCGCGAGCCCGGCGGCGATCCTGTTCGGCAGCAACGATCTGGAGAAGAACTTCACGCTGTCCGACGCGGGCGTGAAGAACGGCATCGACTGGCTGGAGCTGATTCCGAAGTCGAACGACACGCAGTTCAAGAGCGTGGGCATCGGCTTTCGCGACGGCAACCTCGAGGCGATGGAACTGCACGACGTGTTCGGCAACGTGACGCTGCTCACGTTCTCCAACATCGAGAAGAATCCGTCGCTGCCGGCTTCCGCCTTCAAGTTCGTGCGGCCGAAGGGCGCCGATCTGATCACGGGCGGCTCGAACTAAACCGGCTGCGCGCCTCGCTGGAAACAAAAAACGGGCGGTCCCACACGGGCCGCCCGTTTTTCGTTGCGCGTGCCTTCCGAGTGCGGCCTCAGGCCGAGAACCGCACCACGCCGTCCGCGCCGGTCGCGCGCTTGACCTTGCCCGCGAGCCAGAGCAGATGCAGGTGCGCGAGCGCCTCGCCCATCGCGAAGGTCATCTGGTGGATGTCGAGCTCGCGCTTGAACATGATCGGGACGATGTCGGCGGCGCTTTGCGGCGTGCGCTCGCAAGCCTCGACGACTTCGGCGAGACGCGCGTCGTGGTGCGCGCGCAGTTGCGCGATGCGCGTGCGCACGCCGCGGAACGGCTTGCCGTGCGAGGGCAGCACGAGCGTGTTCTCGGGCAGCGTCTCGTAGCGGCCGAGCGATTCGAGGTACAGGCCGAGCGGATTGCCTTCCGGCTCCATGTCGAACACCGAGACGTTGGTCGAGATGCGCGGCAGCACCATGTCGCCGGAGATCAGCACGCCGGTTTCTTCGCAGAACAGCGCGCAATGCTCGGGCGAATGCCCGTAGCCCGTGATGACGCGCCAGTCGCGCCCGCCAATGGCCACCGTGTCCGCTTCGCGCAGGCGGCGGTACTGGCCGGGCAGCGCCGGCACGAGGTTGCCGTAGTAGCCGCGGCGGTTGCGCAACTGGTCGAGCGAGGCCTCGTCAGCCAGGCCGTGGCGGGCGAAGTGGCGCGCTGCGCCTTCGCCGCCCGCGTTCGAGCCGTCGCCGGCGGCCATCACGCGCGCCTGCATGTATTCGCCGAGCGTGGCCCACAGCCGGACGTCCCAGCGCTTTTTGTCGCCGCCCGCGCAAATCCAGTGCGCGAGGCCGATATGGTCCGGGTGGCAGTGCGTGACGATCACGCGCAGCACCGGCAGGCCTTCGAGCTGGTGGTCGAACACCGCTTCCCAGCGGGCCTTGATGGTGTCGTTGGTGATGCCGCAGTCCACCACGGTCCAGCCTTGCTGGCCGTCGATTTCGTCGCGCAGCAGCCAGAGGTTGATGTGGTCGAGCGCGAACGGCAGCGGCATGCGCAGCCATTTCACGCCGGGCGCGACGTCGAAGGCGAGGCCGGGCTCCGGCAGGGTGTCGGCGTAGGGATAGTCGAGCTGGTGTTCGAGGGCGTTCATTGGGGGTGTCTTCTCCTGACTCTGATCCCGTGCAGGGATGTTGTTATCGGGCGCGATCGGGGGGCACATCGGCGCTGTCGGGCGCCATCGGCCGCAACCGCCGGCCGCAACCGCCGCCGCGCCGTTCCATTGTCGCTGCATTGCGGCATTTTTGCAGGGAACGCTTACCAATGTGATGTCTCCGGGTTTTCCCGCGCCGGTTGCGCAACCGCGTAGTTGACGATAACGTAAACGTCGATTCTATCGCCCTACGCGCCGCTTTGCTGAGCGCGCCGGGCCAGCCGCACTTCGCCCACCATGACGACCCAGTACACGATTACCGAACTCGCCCGGGAATTTGACGTGACGCCGCGCGCGATCCGCTTCTACGAGGACCAGGGCCTGCTTGCGCCGAGCCGTGAAGGCGCGGGCGGTCTCAAGCGCGTATTTTCGGGGCGCGATCGCACGCGGCTGAAGCTGACGCTGCGCGGCAAACGCCTCGGCTTCACGCTCTCCGAAATCCGCACGCTGCTCGATCTCTACGAATCGCCCACCGACACGCTGCCGCAGCTTCAGGCCTTCCTCGACACGGTCGTGCATCACCGCGACATACTCGAGCGCCAGCGCGCCGACCTCGACGCGACGCTCGAAGACCTCGCGCAGTACGAGGCGCAGGCGCGCGCGCTGCTCGACAAGAACGCGGCGCGCGAGCGCGAAGCGCACGCGCACGCCGGCGCGAAAACCTGAGGCTCGCGCGCCGCACGGTCATGGCCGCCATGAAACATTTCCCGAAACTGCTTTCCTCGCAGATCGGCTTCGATGTCGCGCAGACCATGCTCGACGGTTTCAACCGCCACTACCGCAACTTTTGCGAGGCGGCGGTGCGGGCGAGGGCGTTCTTCGAGGCGGCCGACTGGCACGCCTTGCAGCGGCTCGCGCGCGAGCGCATTGCCTCCTATGACGATCGCGTGAAGGAGTGTGTGTGCGCGCTCGAAGACGAGTACGACGCCGAGAGCATCGACGACGAAGTGTGGCAGCAGATCAAGCTGCACTACATCGGCCTGCTCACGGCCCACCGGCAGCCCGAATGCGCGGAGACGTTCTTCAACTCCGTGTGCTGCAAGATCCTGCATCGCTCGTACTTCAACAACGATTTCATCTTCGTGCGGCCCGCGATCTCGACGGAATACATCGAGAACGACGAGCCTGCCGCGAAGCCGACGTACCGCGCTTACTATCCGGGTAAGGACGGGCTCGCGGCGACGCTTGCGCGCATCGTCACGAATTTCCAGCTGGAAACGCCGTTCGAGGACCTCGGGCGCGACGTGGACTGCATCATGCAAACGATGCTCGAGACCTTCGGCGTGATCGAGCCGAAGCCGAACTTCCAGATTCACGTGCTTTCGTCGCTGTTCTTTCGCCATCAGGGCGCGTATATCGTCGGGCGCATCATCAACGGCGATCTGCTCGCGCCGCTCGTCGTGCCGATCCGTCATGTGGAGGGCGGCAAGCTCGCGCTCGATACGGTGCTGCTGCGCACGGAGCCACTGCTCGTTCTGTTCAGCTTCTCGCACTCCTATTTCCTCGTGGACATGGAGGTGCCGTCGGCCTACGTGGCGTTTCTGCGCACCGTCATGCCGCGCAAGGCGAAGGGCGAGATCTATACGTCGCTTGGCTTGCAGAAGCAGGGCAAGAACCTGTTTTATCGCGACCTGCTGCACCACCTCTCGCATTCGAGCGACCTGTTCATCGCCGCGCCGGGCATCCGCGGCATGGTGATGATCGTGTTCACGCTGCCTTCGTTCCCCTACGTGTTCAAGGTCATCAAGGACAGCTTCCCCGCGCCGAAGGAGACCACGCGCGAGCAGGTCGAGGCGAAGTACCGGCTCGTCAAGCGTCACGACCGCCTGGGCAGGCTTGCCGACACGCTCGAATATTCGAGTGTGGCGCTGCCTGTCGCGCGGCTCGACGACGCGCTCGTGCGCGAACTGGAAACGCTCGCGCCTTCGATGATCGAATACGAGGGCGAGAACCTCGTGATCCGCCATGTGTACATCGAGCGGCGCATGGTGCCGCTCAACCTCTATTTGCAGAATGGCAGCGACGCGGAGGTCGAACACGGCATCCGCGAATACGGCAATGCGGTGAAAGACCTGCTGCGCGCGAACATTTTTCCGGGCGACATGCTCTACAAGAATTTCGGCGTGACGCGCAACGGCCGCGTGGTGTTCTACGACTACGACGAGATCGAATACCTCACCGACTGCAACGTGCGCGCCGTGCCGCCCGCGCGTAATGAGGAAGACGAACTATCGGGCGAGCCGTGGTACGCGGTCGGCCCGCACGACATCTTCCCGGAAACCTACGGCACCTTTTTGCTTGGCGACCCGCGTGTGCAGCGCGCGTTTCTCGCGCATCACGCGGACTTCTTCGAGCCCGCGCTCTGGCAGGAAAGCCGCGCGCGGCTCATGGCGGGCGAGGTGCCGGACTGCTTTCCCTATGACACATCGATACGCTTTAGCGTGCGCTACCCGGAACGCTTCGCGCGCGACGACGCGCCTGCGGTGCGCGTGGCGTGAGCGAAGCCAACACGTTTGACCCGGATTCATCAAGGAGCAGAAACATGAGTGAGACGCAAAAGCAGGACGCCATCGTGATCGTTTCGGCGGCGCGCACGCCGATGGCCGGTTTTCAGGGCGACTTCGCGTCGCTCACCGCGCCGCAGCTCGGCGCGGCGGCGATCGCGGCGGCCGTGGAGCGCGCGGGCCTGAAGCCAGAGCAGGTCGACGAGGTGGTGATGGGCTGCGTGCTGCCCGCGGGGCAGGGCCAGGCGCCCGCGCGCCAGGCGGCGCTCGGCGCGGGCCTGCCGCTCGCCGCGGGCGCGACGACGGTGAACAAGATGTGCGGCTCGGGCATGCGCGCGGCGATGTTCGCGCACGACATGCTGCTGGCGGGCTCGGCCGATGTGATCGTGGCGGGCGGCATGGAGAGCATGTCGAACGCGCCGTACCTGCTGCCGAAGGCGCGCGCGGGCATGCGCATGGGCCACGGCCAGGTGCTCGACCACATGTTCCTCGACGGCCTCGAAGACGCCTACGACAAGGGCCGCCTCATGGGCACGTTCGCGGAAGAATGCGCGGGCGAGTTCGACTTTTCGCGTGAGCGCCAGGATGCGTTCGCCATCGAGTCGCTCAAGCGCGCGAAGCGCGCCAACGAAGACGGCTCGTTCGCCTGGGAAATCGCGCCGGTGAAGGTGGCCTCGCGCGCGGGCGAGACGACCATCGAGCGCGACGAGCAACCTTTCAAGGCGAACCTCGACAAGATCCCGACGCTCAAGCCCGCGTTCAGCAAGACCGGCACGGTGACGGCCGCGAACTCGTCGTCGATTTCGGACGGCGCGGCGGCGCTCGTGATGATGCGCGAATCGACCGCGAAGCAGCTCGGCCTCACGCCGCTCGCGCGCGTGACGGGGCACGCCACCTTCGCGCAACAACCGTCGAAGTTCACGACGGCGCCCGTGGGCGCGATCAACAAGCTGTTCGGGAAGACCGGCTGGAAGGCGAGCGACGTCGATCTCTACGAGATCAACGAAGCGTTTGCCGTGGTCACGATGGCCGCGATGAAGGCGCATGACCTGCCGCACGAAAAGGTCAACGTGAACGGCGGCGCGTGCGCGCTCGGCCACCCGATCGGCGCCTCGGGCGCGCGCATTCTCGTGACGCTGATCGGCGCGCTGCGCACGCGCGGTCTGAAGCGCGGCGTGGCGACGCTGTGCATCGGCGGCGGCGAAGCCACGGCGATGGGCGTCGAACTGCTGTAGGCTAGTGCCGGATCCGGCGCGCCGCGTTTTCAACGGCAAAGAAGTGGTGCGCCGCAACGGCTTCACGGCAGATACGGGAAAGGTGGCGAGATGAAAACAGCGTTGATCGTAGGGGCGTCGCGGGGCCTGGGTCTCGAGTTCGCTCGGCAGTATGCGAAGGCCGGCTGGCGCGTGCTGGCCACGGCGCGCGGGCCCGAAGCCCTCGAGGCCTTGCGCGAAATCGGCGCGCAGACCTTCCAGCTCGACATCGCGCGGCCCGAGGACATTGCGGCGTTCGGCTTGAAGCTCGACAGCGAGCGGCTCGACGTGGCGCTCATCGTCTCCGGCGTCTATGGCCCGCGTACCGAAGGTGTCGAGACCATCACGGCCGAGGACTTCGAATACGTGATGAACACCAACGTGCGCGGTCCGATGCAACTGATCCCGGTCCTGCTGCCGCTCGTGGACGACACTCACGGCGTGCTTGCCGTGCTGTCGAGCCGCATGGGCAGCATTGCCGAGACCACGGGCACGACGGGCTGGCTCTATCGCGCGAGCAAGGCCGCGCTCAACGACGTACTCAAGATCACCTCGCTGCAAACGCGCCGCGCCACCTGCGTCGCGCTGCATCCGGGCTGGGTGCGCACCGACATGGGCGGCGCGCATGCGGCGATCGACCCGGCGGCGAGCGTCGCGGGCATGCGCGAGGTGGTGGCCGAGGCGGCCGCGGCGCGCGATGTCTTCAACGGCCGCTTCTTCCAGTACGACGGCACCGAGCTCGACTGGTAAAGCGCCGTGCGCCTGCGCTACGCTTGCGGCCTCGCGTAGCGGGGCGATGGCGTCCCGCACGCCATGCGTTGCCGCCACGCGCTTGCAGGAGCCGCGCAAGCCCCGCGCGGCCCGCGAACGGAGCCCTGAACCGATGATCGCTGAAATCCCGCGCGCCGCCCGGCCCGCCGACTGTCCTTGCGGCGGTGCCGCGCCCAATCAGAAACCGGGCGCCAAGGCGCCGCGCTACGCACAATGCTGTGGCCGCTTCATCGACGAAGCGGCCGTGCCCGCCACCGCGCTGGAACTGATGCGCTCGCGCTACACGGCGTACGTTCTGGGCGTCGATCCCTATTTACGCGCGACGTGGGCACCCGAAACCTGCCCGGCCGATCTGGATGTCGATCCCGCCGCCGAAGGCGCGCCGCGCTGGCTCGGTCTCGCCATCAAGCGCCACGAGCAGCGCGACGACACGCACGCCATCGTCGAATTCGTCGCGCGCTACAAAACCGGCGGCCGTGCCTACCGGCTGCACGAAACGAGCCGCTTCACGCGCGGCGACGACGGCTGCTGGCGCTATGTCGATGGCGATGTTTCATCTGACTGATGGAGCGCCTGCCGCTGCCATAGCGTCAGTAGTAACGCCTTTGCAAACAAGCACTTACTGAACGAATCCGGCGAGTGTTGCCCGTGCGCGACGCTCGCAATCCACGTCTTTTTTATTTTTCGCGCCCCCCGCGCTCAAGCCCAAAGCCGCGCACACGCCGCTCCAGCGGGCTTGCGTGCCGTTGGCACGCCTTATGCCGGGTTACCCCTCAATTGCACAACAATTATTTGTCGTGCGAGTATGTAATCACGGTGTCCGATTCGATACGTAAGCGCATAGTGAAAACGTGATTTTGCGTGTGCTTCTATCGATTGCAAACGGGTGCTGGCGGCGGGTCTGATCGAAGATAGCACTGCGCCGCGCAGGTATTCCGGTCGGTTTACTCCCCCGTAACGGGTCACACAAGCGCACCTGGCTTCCCGGCCAGGCGCCACGGTGTTTCGTTGTGCCCGGAAAGGGCGCTGCGGTCGGGTTGGGCCGGGTCGGACGGAAGTCGGGTTCACAGCAGGTTTTTTGCAGGTGGGTGTCGCGTATGGCGTTCAGAAAGCTCCTTACCGGGTGGGTTGTAGCCGGCACAGCGTGTCTGCTTTCGGTCGCGCACGCTGCGTCGCTTTCCGAACCGGCAAGTGCGCCTGTGAACTCGCAGCACGCGGCCAGCGCCGCGTCGACGCACGCCGCCGACGCTTCCCGCTCGAACCTCTCGGGCGGTCCCCTCGGTAACGCCAACGTGCCGCGTCTCGCGCTCGACGACGCCTATCTGCCCGCCGTGCACTCGGACATGAACGAGCAGGTGATCCGCGTGCCCGTGGACGCCGCCGGCGACGTCACGCTCGAAACCACGATTTATCGCCCGGACGGCCCCGGCCCCTTCCCGATGGTGATCTTCAACCACGGCAAGATTCCCGGCGACCCGCGCCTTCAGGCGCGCAGCGACCCGCTTTCTTTCGCGCGCGAATTCGTGAGCCGCGGCTACGTGGTCGTCGCGCCGAACCGTCAGGGTTTCGCGGATTCGGGCGGCTCGTACCAGCAGGACGGTTGCAACGTCGCGGGCAACGGGCTCGGCCAGGCGGCCGATGTCGCCGCGACCATCGCCTACATGTCGAAGCAGCCGTATGTCGACGCCAACCAGATTGTGGTGGCGGGCACGTCGCACGGCGGCCTCGCCACCATGGCCTACGGCACCGAGGCCGCGAAGGGCGTGCGCGCCCTCATCAACTTCTCGGGCGGACTGCGCCAGGACGCCTGCACGGGCTGGCAGAACAACCTGACCCAGGCGTTCGGCGACTACGGCGGCAAGGCGCGCGTGGCCTCGCTCTGGCTCTACGGCGACAACGACTCGGTCTGGTCGCCCGATCTCGTCACGAAGATGTTCGCCGCGTACCGCGATGCGCAAACGGGTGAGAATCACCCTGCCGCGCTCGCGAAGCTCGTGGACTTCGGCTCGTACAAGAACGACGCGCATCGCCTCGTGGGCGACCGCGACGGCGTGAAGATCTGGTGGCCCACGGTCGAGGCGTTCCTCGCCAGCCAGGGCCTGCCCACGGCGGTTCAGTACCGCGTGGCGGCGCCGGTCGCGCCGCATGGCACCGGTTACGCGCAGATCGACTCGGTGGGCGCGGTGCCCTTCGTCGATCAGGCGGGCCGCGACGGCTATCGCAACTTCCTCAAGCAGTATCCGAGCCGCGCGTTCGCGGTGTCGGACTCCGGCGCGTGGTCGTGGGCCGAGGGCGGCGACAACCCGATGGCCGTGGCCATCGCGAACTGCGAGAAGCACAGCGCCGATCCGTGCCGCCTCTACGCCGTGAACAACGCGGTGGTCTGGAACAATGGCGGCACGCAGACCGCCCAGAACGGCGACGACGACAACGCGCACGCCACGGCGGACAACGGCAACGCCGACGTTGGCGGCCACTCGCTCGCGAGCCGATAAGACCCGTTTCCCGTTTCCTCACCTGTTTCAGCAAAACGGCCCGATATCGGGCCGTTTTGCTTTTCATTGCCGCCCGCCGTTCTGCGCCGGTTTGAGCGTCTGCCGACGTGCCTGCCCGAGCGCCTGCCTGAGCGTCCGCGTGGCGCCTGGTCGTCGTGCTTCTCACTTGTCTCCTGTATGCCGAGCGTCGCCAAAAATGGCGTGCGCGCGGCCACTCGTTCTGCATTTTCACACCGCGCCGCAGATTTTTTTGCATAAGGCGGGTTCACTTTGCCGTCGTCATCTCCGCGCATTTCGGGTCTTTGTTTTCGATTGGCTCCGAGCTGCCATGAAATGCGCCAAACGTCGCTCCGGCGTGGCTTTGCGGGCGATTTTCGGGGTAGTGCATTGCGGCAGCGAACAGGCTAATCTCGGTCCCGCTGTCGTATCGGGAGTCGTACTTGAATTCGCAATCGAACCTTGCCCGCGAGGAGCGCGCCGCGCACGCCGCGACCGATTGGGTCGCGCGCAGCCTGCGCGCCGTGTGGCATCCCTGCACCCAGATGAAGCACCACGAGCGTTTGTCGCTCGTGGCGGTCGCGCGCGGCGACGGGCCGTGGCTTCATGACCGCGAGGATCGCCGTTATCTGGACGCGATCAGTTCGTGGTGGGTGAACCTCTTCGGCCACGCCAATCCTTCGATCAATGCCGCGCTCAAGGCGCAGCTCGACACGCTGGAGCACGTGATGCTCGCGGGCTGCACGCACGAGCCCGCGGTGGAGCTTGCCGAGCGTCTTTCGGCGCTGACGGGTGGCGTGCTCGGCCATGCGTTTTTCGCGTCCGATGGCGCATCGGCCGTTGAAATCGCGCTGAAGATGAGCTTTCATTCGTGGCGCAATCGTGGCGAGAACGACAAGCGCGAATTCGTCTGTCTTGCCAACAGCTATCACGGCGAGACCATCGGCGCGCTCGGCGTGACCGACGTGAAGCTGTTCCGCGACGCCTACGATCCGCTGCTGCACCACGCGCATGTGGTCGCGTCGCCCGACGCACGCGCGGCGCAGTCCGGCGAAACGGCGGCGGATGTCGCGGGCCGTGCGCTCGCCGATGTCGAGCGCCTTTTCCTCGAGCGCGAAGGCCGCATCGCCGCGCTGATCGTCGAGCCGCTCGTGCAGTGCGCGGCCGGCATGGCCATGCACGATCCCGCGTATCTCAAGGGCCTGCGCGCGCTGTGCGACCGCCACCGCGTGCACTTGATCGCCGATGAAATCGCCGTGGGCTGCGGGCGCACCGGCACGTTCTTCGCCTGCGAGCAGGCGGGCGTGTGGCCCGATCTGCTCACGCTTTCGAAGGGGATTAGCGGCGGCTATCTGCCGCTTTCGATCGTGCTCTCGCGCGACGCCATCTACGAATCGTTCTACGACGACGATACGACGCGCGGCTTTTTGCATTCGCATTCGTACACGGGCAATCCGCTCGCGTGCCGAGCGGCGCTCGCCACGCTCGATCTGTTCGAGCGCGACGACGTGCTCGCTGCGAACACGCGCAAGTCGGCGCAACTGCGTGCGCTGTTCGAGCCGTTCGCGGCGCACCCGCTCGTGCACAACCTGCGCCAGTGCGGCACGATTCTCGCGTTCGATGTCGCGCTCGCGGACCCGCAGCGCGCGGCCACGTTTTCACGCCGCTTCTTCGAAAACGCGTTGCAGCGCGAACTGCTGCTGCGCCCGATTGGCACGACGGTCTACGTCATGCCGCCTTATATTCTGGACAACGAAACACAGGCGTTCCTCGCAACCCGCACGCGCGAGACGTTCGACGCCACCGTCGCGGAGGACCTCTGATATGACATTGCTCCACACCCTCGAACAAGGCCTGCGCGAGATCGACGCGCGCGGCCTGCGCCGCCGCCGCCGCACCGCCGACACGCCTTGCAGCGCCCATATGCAGGTGGACGGCCGCGCGACCATCGGCTTCGCGAGTAACGACTATCTCGGTCTCGCCGCGCATCCGCAACTGGCCGCGGCCATTGCCGAAGGCGCCCAGCGCTACGGTGCGGGCAGCGGCGGCTCGCATCTGCTGGGCGGCCACTCGCGCGCGCACGCGCAGCTCGAAGACGATCTCGCGGCGTTCGCGGGCACCTTTATCGACGCGCCGCGCGCGCTGTACTTCAGCACCGGCTACATGGCGAATCTCGCCGTGCTCACGGCGCTCGCGGGCCGCGGCACGACGATCTTCTCCGACGCGCTCAACCACGCTTCGCTGATCGACGGCGCGAGGCTCTCGCGCGCCGAGATCGCGATCTATCCGCACGCCGACATGGCGGCGCTCGCCGCGATGCTCGAAGCCTCGGATGCCAGCGCGAAAGTGATCGTGAGCGACACCGTGTTCAGCATGGACGGCGATGTCGCGCCGCTCGCGCGCCTCGTCGAGCTGGCGGAACAGCATGGCGCATGGCTCGTGGTGGACGACGCGCACGGCTTCGGCGTGCTCGGCCCGCAAGGTCGCGGCGCGCTGGCGCAAGCCGCGCTGCGCTCGGAGCATCTCGTGATGGTCGGCACGCTCGGCAAGGCGGCGGGCGTGTCGGGCGCGTTCGTCTGCGCGCACGGCACCGTGATCGAATGGCTCGTGCAGCGCGCGCGGCCGTATATCTTCACGACGGCTTCGTCGCCGGCGGTGGCGCACGCGGTGTCCGCGAGCCTGCGTCTGATCGAAGGCGAGGAGGGCGATGCACGGCGCGCGCATCTGAAGCATCTCATCGCTCGCACGCGCTCGCTGCTCAACGATACTTGCTGGCAGCCGGTGGATTCACATACGGCCGTGCAGCCGCTCGTGATCGGCGCCAACGAGGCGACACTCGCTCTCCAGGCCACGCTCGAACGCGACGGCCTCTGGGTTCCCGCGATCCGGCCGCCGACCGTGCCCGAGGGCACCTCGCGCCTGCGCATTTCGCTCTCGGCCGCGCATTCGGATGCGGATCTCGACCGCCTGAACGCTTCGCTGCAACGCGCGAGCCTTGATGCGCTCAAGGCACGCACAAACGCGCGGGAGCTTGCGGTATGACGGTTTCGCTGTTCGTCACCGGCACCGATACCGAGATCGGCAAGACCTTTGTGAGCGCGGCCTTGTTGCGCGGCCTCACGCATGCGGGGCTGCGCGCCACGGCGCTCAAGCCCATCGCCGCGGGCGCGTACGAGCGTGACGGCGTCTGGCACAACGAGGACGCCGATCAACTCGACGCCGCCGCGAGCGTGCTGTTGCCGCCGGAGATGCGCACGCCCTTTCTGCTAAAGGAGCCCGCCGCGCCGCATATCGCCGCGGCACTGGAAGGCGTGACGCTCGACATGGCGCGCATCGTCAGCGCTCACGCGCAGGCGTGCGAGCGCGCGGACGCGGTTGTCGTGGAAGGCGTGGGCGGGTTTCGCGTGCCGCTCACGGCGACCGAAGACACCGCCGATCTCGCCGTCGCGCTCGGCTTGCCCGTGGTGCTCGTGGTGGGCATGCGGCTTGGCTGCATCAGCCACGCGCTGCTCACCGCCGAGGCGATCGCCGCGCGCGGCTTGACGCTCGCGGGCTGGGTCGCGAACCGCATCGATCCGGCCATGACGTTCCCCGAGGAAAACATCGACGCGTTGCGCGAGCGCCTCGCCGCCCAGTACGGCGCGCCGCTCATCGGCGTCGTGCCGCACATGCGCGGCGCGAGCGCCGACGATGCGGCAGGACACCTGAACATCGACACGTTGCTCGCACGCCTGCGCGTGCGCGCCGCTTAATGTACGCGCTTAGTGTACGAATGGCACTGAGCGCCCAGTCATAAAGAAGGACCACGACACCATGACGCAAACCCACATCGACCTCACCGCGCTCAAGCAAACCGCGCCGAGCGCGCAAGCCGCAGCAGAAGCGAACGCACGCTGGCGCGTCGCCGACGTCGCCGCGCTCTACGAGCTGCCGTTCAACGATCTGATGTTCCGCGCGCAACAGGTGCATCGCGAGCATTTCGACGCGAACGCGGTGCAGCTTTCCACGCTGCTCTCGATCAAGACCGGCGGCTGCGAGGAAGACTGCGCGTACTGCCCGCAGTCGTCGCATCACGACACGGAACTGGAGGCTGGCAAGCTGATGGAAGTCGGCGCCGTGCTGGACGCGGCGCGCGCGGCCAAGGCCAACGGCGCGACGCGCTTTTGCATGGGCGCGGCATGGCGCAATCCGAAGGATCGCCACCTCGAGCCGATCAAGGACATGATTCGCGGCGTGAAAGCGATGGGTCTGGAGACCTGCGTGACGCTTGGCATGCTCGAAGACCACCAGGCGAAGGCGCTCGCTGAAGCCGGCCTCGACTACTACAACCACAACCTCGACACGTCGCCCGAGTTCTACGGCAAGATCATTTCGACGCGCACCTACGACGACCGCCTCGAGACGCTCGAGCGCGTGCGCGACGCGGGCATCAACGTGTGCTGCGGCGGCATCGTCGGCATGGGCGAATCGCGCCGCGAGCGCGCGGGCCTGATCGCGCAGTTGGCGAACATGGAGCCGTACCCGGAGTCGGTGCCCATCAACAATCTCGTGCAGGTGAGCGGCACGCCGCTCGAAGGCACCGAGCCGATCGACCCGTTCGAGTTCGTGCGCACGATCGCGGTGGCCCGCATCACGATGCCCAAGGCGATGGTGCGCCTCTCGGCCGGCCGCGAGCAGATGGACGACGCGCTTCAGGCGTTGTGCTTCATGGCGGGCGCGAACTCGATTTTCTACGGCGACCAGTTGCTCACCACGAGCAATCCGCAGGCGGAAGCCGACCGCAAGCTGTTGCAGCGTCTGGGCATCAGCGCGCAGGCCGCGCAGCATCTGCCTGCCGATGACCACGCGCATCACGCGCATCACGAGCATCACGAGCATCACGCGCATCATGGCGGCTGCGGCCATTGCGAGTGACGCCTGACACGTCGCCAGAAAGAAAAAACGCCACGATTCGTGGCGTTTTTTTATGGCGCAATCGAAGTCCAGCGCCTCAGGCGTAAGCCGCGCGCCGACGACCCGTGAGCACGAGATAGCACAGCGCGCCGACCACGAGCGCGGGCAGCGTCGCGCCGAGATTCGGCAGCCACTGGTTGAGCGCATGATACGCGCCGATGCCGAGCGCCCATGCGATGAACGCGCTCACGTGCCAGCCGCCCGAATAGCCATACGCGCCGTTCAGATCGGCCAGCGCCTGCGCGTCGATGCGGCGGCGGCGCACGATGAAGTGATCGGCGAGCACGACGCCGAAGAGCGGCGCGAACACCGAGCCGATGAAAAGCAGGAAGTTCTCGTACTTCGCCATCGGCACGATCAGACCGATCAGCGTGCACAGCGCGCCGAACGCGGCCGAGAGCCAGGGGACGCTCGCACGCGTCCAGAACGTGCCGGTCGAAACGGCGGCCGAGTGGATATCGGCGAAGGCGTTGTCGATTTCGTCGATCAGCACGAGCAGCAGCGCGAGGCCACCGCCGGCCTGGGCGAGCGCCGTGGTGAGCAGCGCGTCGCCGCCGCCTGCCGCGAGGACGTAAATCGCGCCGAGCGCATAGAACCACAGGTTCGCGATACCGTAGCCGAACAGCGTGCCACGGAAGGTTTCGCCCGCTTTGCGGCCGAAGCGCGTGTAGTCGGCGATGAGCGGCAGCCACGAGAGCGGCATGGCCACCACGAGGTCGATGGCGCTGCCAAACGGCATTTCGCCCGTGCCGGGGCGGCGCATCAGCGCGCCAAGATCGTGCTTCACGAGCAGGCTCCACGTGAGCCAGGCCGCGCCTGCGAGCAGCAGCCAGATGCCCCACGTGCGCAGGAAGCGCCGCACGAACGAGAGCGGGCCGCTGATGGCAAGCAGTGTCGCCAGAAGGCCGAAGATCACGGTCCAGACGAGCGGCATCGACAGATTGAAGGCTTGTTTGGCGAGCGCGTCGGCGGAGTCGCGCATCACGATGATCTCGAACGAGCCCCAGCCCACGAGCTGCACCATGTTGATGACGGCCGGAACCGACGCGCCGCGAATGCCGAGCGTGGGGCGCAGCGACGACATGGCCGCGAGTCCCGTGTCCGTGCCGATCACGCCCGCGAGCGCGAGCAGCACGACGCCGATCACGCTGCCGAGCGCGATGGCCGTGAGCGCGTGCGGCAGCGAGAGGCCGGGCACGAGCAGCGCGCCCGCCTGCGCGACCAGCAGGCCGATGCCGAGCGAGAACCACAGCGCGAAGGCGTCGCCGGTGCGGAACTGGCGGCGCGCGTCGGGCACGGGCACGTTCGGCGCGTAGGTGGAGCCGGCATCGCCGGCGTGCGAATCTTGAGTCATGTGGAACGCTTCCCTGGGTTTTGTCTGTTTTATCCGGTTCCGTCAGCCTGAGCGATGGAGCCCGCGTCTCGCGCCGCGGCGCACGCTGTCATAATGCACGACTGCATCCGGTGCGGCAGGCTGCTTTGCGGCGACGGGACTGTGTCCCCGAATTCGCCGCAAGCGCTTGGCCTGCCGGAAAGCCGTCATTATCGCGAAAACGTCATGTTTGAAGAAACCCGTGCCAACGTCCCCCTCGCCGAACGGCTGCGCCCGCGCTCCATCGACGAGGTCATCGGCCAGAAGCATCTGCTCGGGCCCAACAAGCCGCTGCGCGTCGCGTTCGAGTCGGGCGAAGCGCATTCGATGATTCTCTGGGGCCCGCCGGGCGTGGGCAAGACCACGCTCGCGCGCCTCATGGCCGACGCGTTCCACGCCGAATTCATCGCGCTCTCGGCGGTGCTCTCGGGCGTGAAGGATATCCGCGAGGCCGTGGAGCAGGCGCAACTGCATCGCGCGCGCGGGCACCAGACGCTCGTGTTCGTCGACGAAGTCCATCGCTTCAACAAGAGCCAGCAGGACGCCTTCCTGCCGCACGTGGAGTCGGGCCTCTTCGTGTTCATCGGCGCGACCACGGAGAATCCGTCGTTCGAGGTGAACAGCGCATTGCTCTCTCGCGCGGCGGTGTACGTGCTCAAGAGCCTCGACGAGGAGGAGCAGGGCGAACTGCTGGCCCGCGCGAGCGCGGAACTGGGCGGCCTCACGTTCACGGACGAAGCGAAGAAGGCGCTGATCGGTTCCGCCGACGGCGACGGCCGCAAGCTCCTGAACAACCTCGAAATCGTCGCGCGCGCGGCCGCACAGCAGAAGAAGACCGAGATCGACGGCGAACTGCTCGGCAGCGCGCTCGCCGAAAACCTGCGGCGCTTCGACAAGGGCGGCGACGCGTTCTACGACCAGATCAGCGCGCTGCACAAGTCGGTGCGCGGCAGCAACCCGGACGGCGCGCTCTACTGGTTCTGCCGCATGCTCGACGGCGGCGCCGACCCGCGTTATCTCGCGCGGCGCATCGTGCGCATGGCGTGGGAGGACATCGGTCTGGCCGACCCGCGCGCCGGGCGCATCACGCTCGACGCCGCCGAGACCTACGAGCGCCTGGGGTCGCCCGAAGGCGAACTCGCGCTCGCGCAGGCCGTGATCTATCTCGCCGTGGCCCCCAAATCGAACGCGGGCTACAACGCCTATAACGAGGCGCGGCGCTTCGTGAGCAAGGACCAGTCGCGCGCGGTGCCCATCCATCTGCGCAACGCGCCCACCAAGCTCATGAAGGAACTGGGCTACGGCCACGAATACCGCTACGCGCACGACGAACCCGACGCGTATGCGGCCGGCGAAACGTATTTGCCCGACGGCATGCGCGAGCCGCGCTGGTATCAGCCCACGCCGCGCGGACTCGAAGGCAAGATCGGCGAAAAGCTCGCGCGTCTGGCCGACCTCGACGCGCGGTGGCGCGAAGACCACCGGGAAGAAATCCGCGAGAGAAAGCGCAAGGGCTGAATCGACGTAAATCACGGTGACGCCCGTCACGCCGGGATGCCCCGGCCGGTGCGCTAAAATCGTCCCTTCACACAACGAAACTGCGTCTCACAATCCCATGCTCGACATCCAGCTGCTGCGCAAAGACCTCGACGGCGTCGCGAAGCGCCTCGCCGACCGCGGCTATACCCTCGACGTCGCGGCTTTTTCCGCGCTCGAAGCGGAACGCCGCGCCATCCAGACCCGCACCGAAGAGCTCCAGGCGCGCCGCAACAGCCTGTCGAAGCAGATCGGCGCGATGAAAGGCCGCGGTGAGGACACCTCGGCGGTCATGGCCGAAGTGGGCGGTATCGGCGACGAGATGAAGACGTCGGCCGCCAAGCTCGACGAAATCCAGTCGAAGCTCTCCGACCTGCTGCTCGGCGTGCCGAACCTGCCGCACGAAAGCGTGCCGGCCGGCAAGGACGAAAGCGACAACGTCGAAGTGCGCCGCTGGGGCACGCCGCGCGCGTTCGACTTCGAGGTGAAGGACCACGTGGACGTCGGCACGCCGCTCGGTCTGGACTTCGAGACGGGCGCGAAGCTGTCGGGCGCGCGCTTCACGATGCTGCGCGGCCAGATCGCGCGCCTGCACCGTGCGCTCGCGCAGTTCATGATCAACACGCATACGCTCGAGCACGGCTACACGGAAACCTACACGCCCTACATCGTCAACCCGGAAATCCTCTACGGCACGGGCCAGTTGCCCAAGTTCGCCGACGACATGTTCCGCGTGGAGAAGGGCGGCGGCGAGAACACGGTTACGCAGTACCTGATTTCGACCTCGGAAATCTCGCTCACGAACACGGTGCGCGAGAGCATCGTGGAAGGCAGCGCGCTGCCGATCAAGCTCACGGCGCATTCCCCGTGCTTCCGCTCGGAGGCCGGCTCGTACGGCCGCGACACGCGCGGCATGATCCGTCAGCACCAGTTCGACAAGGTCGAAATGGTGCAGATCGTTGCCCCGGAAACGTCGTATGACGCGCTGGAGCAGATGGTCGTCCACGCGGAAACCATCCTCCAGAAGCTCGGCCTGCCGTACCGCGTCATCACGCTGTGCACGGGCGACATGGGCTTCTCGGCCACCAAGACGTACGACCTCGAAGTGTGGCTGCCCGCGCAGAACACCTACCGGGAAATTTCGAGCTGCTCGAATACGGAAGCGTTCCAGGCGCGCCGCATGCAGGCACGCTATCGCAACGCGCAAGGCAAGCCGGAGCTCGTGCATACGCTCAATGGTTCGGGTCTCGCGGTGGGCCGTACGCTCGTGGCCGTGCTCGAGAACTACCAGGAAGCGGACGGCTCGGTCACGGTGCCGGAAGTGCTGCGGCCGTACATGGGCGGCGTGGCGCGTCTCGAAGCGGGCGCCTGAAACAGCGCTGCACGGCGCGGAACATGTGATGCGCTTGCCCTCGAAATTTTTTAAAAAAGGGCTTGCGTAACGCAAAATATGTTCTATAATCTCCGCTTCTCTGGTCGCCGACCAAGACCGGAGAAGCAGTAAAAATGCAGTAGCCCGGAGAGGTGGCAGAGTGGTCGAATGTACCTGACTCGAAATCAGGCGTACGGTTTCCCCGTACCGTGGGTTCGAATCCCACCCTCTCCGCCAAATTCAGAAAACCCCCGCATGCTTAACCGCTGCGGGGGTTTTTGCTTTTCGGCGCTCCGGCACGGCTCGCATGCCGCAGCGCACGTTCACTTGCCCTCACTTGCGCATGTGTCCGCGCATTTCCAGCGCGCGCAGGTACGTGCCCGAGATCGACGATCCGCCGTGATGCACGATCTTCTCGTCGACGAGCGCCCACACCGACTTGCCCGCCGCGCGCACGCGCCGGCAGAACGACAGATCCTCCGACAGATACACGCCCTTTTCACCGACCGTGTCGAAGAACGCGTAGAACTTGCCGTCCGGCAGATAGCCTGCGTACTGGGCCGGCGGGCGGTAGAGCTCGGTGTGCGGCAGGATGGCCTCCAGCGCGTCGCGGCGCACGAGGAAAATGCCCGTGCCGATGTGGCTCACTTCCGCCCAGCCGCCGGATACGACGCTGCCGCCCGCTTCATTGGCCAGAATCGCCGTGTTGTAGTCCACCGTTTTCTCCTGCCATTCGCGCAGCGTGAGCCCCACGTCGGCGCTCGTGATCTGCTTTTCCCGGTCGAAATAACGGTACGGGCAGGCGACGCCCGCCACGGGCTTGTCGCCGGCGATGAGGCGCTCGATCGCTTCGCGCGAGAAGTCCATGTCCGTGTCGAGAAAGAGGAGATGCGTGAACTCAGGATGGCTCAAGAAATAATTCGCGAAAAAATTGCGCGCGCGGATGATGTGCGACGAGGCCGTATGAATGTACTCGTAGCGGATGCCGCGCTCCTTGAGCGTTTCCATCAGCCGCGCGAGCGCCATGGCGAAGTCGAAGTGCACCGAGTTGTCGTACGTGGGTAGCGCAATCAGGAGGTTGAGCGCCGCATTCGTTGCGGCGGCGGAGGGATTACTTGAGGTCATGATCGGATTGGCAGCTTGCGATGTAAGATATTTCCCATTCTTGACGGCGGCTTGTGCTCGAACAATCGGAGATATCTGAAAATTCCGCGCGCAGCGGCGGAGGACTGCCGCGCCGCCAAAGCCACGGCGCTGGTACAAGGCGGCACAGCCGGTACAATCGCACCTTTGAATTTGCGGCGAAGCGCTCGCGCGCCGCCGCGCCCACCTCGGTCCACCGATGCCTATCACCTACAAGTCTGCCGACGATCTCGCCCGCCTGCGCATTTCGGGCCGGCTCGCCGCCGACGTGCTCGCGATGATCGGCGAGCACGTGAAGCCTGGCGTCTCCACCGACGACCTCGACGCCATCTGCAACGATTTCATCGTCAACACGCTCAAGGCCGTGCCGGCCAATGTCGGCTACCTCGGCTTTCCGAAGACGATCTGCACCTCGGTCAACTCGGTGGTCTGCCACGGCATTCCGAACCGCAACGAGGTGCTCAAGGACGGCGACATCATCAATATCGACGTGGCCGTCATCAAGGACGGCTATTTCGGCGACACCAGCCGCATGTACTGCGTCGGCACGCCGAGCACGGTGGGCCGTCAGCTGATCGACACGACCTACGAGGCGATGCTGGCCGGCATTCGCGAGGTGAAGCCGGGCGCGACGCTCGGCGACGTGGGGCACGCCATCCAGAAGCGTGCCCAGGCCGATGGTTTCTCGATCGTGCGCGAGTATTGCGGCCACGGCATCGGCAAGGTGTATCACGAGGAGCCGCAGGTGCTGCACTACGGCCAGCCGGGGCAGGGCGTGCGCCTGAAGCCGGGCATGGTGTTTACGATCGAGCCGATGGTCAACGCGGGCCGCGCGGGCACCACGGTGCAGCGCGACGGCTGGACGGTGGTCACCAAGGACCGTTCGCTTTCCGCGCAGTGGGAACACATGGTTGCCGTGACCGACGAGGGCTACGAACTGCTGACCCCCTGGCCGGACGGCACGGGCGCCTACGAGGCCCCGTGAGCGCGGTTGTGCGGGTTCCCGGGCCGTCTGTCAAGGCTGTTGCGCGCGGCGTCGCGCGCGCGTTTTTGTCAAATAAGGATTTGACTCTCAAGCCAGTTCGGTTAAAGCTACGCGTTAGCGCTTTATTGGGGTTTACGACTGCATGAGTCCGTCACTGACCGTTCGCCGTATCGCCGCCGATCAGGGTGCCGTGCTCCGCGAGCTTCGAACAGCTTCGCTGCGCGACGCGCCTTATGCATTCGGCGACACGCTCGAAGACGCGCTATCCGCCGATGCCGCTGTCTTCGACGCAGCGGCGGCCCGGCATGCGGTCTCGCACACCGGTACGTCGTTCATTCTTTATACCGAGGGCCATCCTGCCGGCCTGATCGGCGCGAGCTTCGAAAACGCGCCGGCGCGGCGCGCGTTCGTCTCGGCGCTGTGGGTCGCGCCCGCCGTGCGTCATCTGAGCGGCGGCGAGCTGCTGCTCAACAGCGCGATCGACTGGCTCGTGAGCGAGGGCGCCACGCAGGCCTACGCGTGGATCACCGACACGAACACCACGGCCATGCGCTTCTATGAGCGCCTCGGTTTCGTGGCCACCGGCGATCACGCGCGCAGCCAGCAGCAGCCCGAGCAGTGGGAAACGCTGCTCATGCGCAGCCTCGGCGAGCCTACGAAATCCGCGACCTCCGCGTGAAAGAGGGCCGCGCGCCTGCGCGTGCGGCGTCGTCCTTCATCGCTCGCCACGAGCGGTGTCCCATGCAGTGCCCAATCGAAAAGATTTGCGCTTGCGCACGGCGTCGTTGTGCGCGGTTTTGCGTCATTTGAAGGCGCCGCGCGTTGCGCGCCTTTTTTCATGCATTTTTGTTTGCGCAATTCTGGCGGAATGCACCGTTAAAAATGATGGCCGTGCGCGTCGACGCCTGTAAAATACGCAAAATTTTTAGCCGAACGCCATGTCGCCCAGGAAATCGCCATACTTTGAACTGAAGAGCGGTTCAGTCGATACGCTTCTGTTCGTGGTCAAGACAACCGAGCTCGATGCCATGCGCGCCGAGCTCACGCGGCGCTTCGAGGCGACGCCCGAATTCTTCGCTAACGACACCGTCGCGATCGACCTGCGGCGTCTCGCCGACGGCGAGCAGGTGGCCTTGGGCGAGATCGCGCGCCTGCTGGAAAGCGTGCGCATGCGCCCCGTGGGCGTGGTCGCGCAGCCCGCGCAGCATGGCTGGGCCGCAGCGGCGGGCCTGCCGTTTCTCGAAGCGCGCGATCGCCGCGGCGCAAACGCGAAGTCGTCTGCGGACGAAGCGGCGGCAGTGAGCGAGGCACACAGTGCCGCGAACGCGCCGGCAGCCGAGCCGGCTGCACCGCAGGCCGCCGCGCAGCCCGAACTCTTTTCCACCGATACCGACGCCGCTGCCGCCGCCGAAATCACGGCGACGCTGGAAGCGGCCGAGTCGCGCGGCGCGCGCACGGAACCCACGCTCGTGGTCGACCGTCCGCTGCGCTCGGGCCAGCGCATCTACGCGAAGGGCGACGTGGTCGTGCTCGGCCTCGTTTCCAACGGCGCGGAAGTGATCGCCGAGGGCAACATCCACATTTACGCGCCGTTGCGCGGCCGTGCGCTCGCGGGCGTGCACGGCAACCACGACGCACGCATTTTCTGCACGAGCCTCGAGGCGGAACTGATTTCGATTGCGGGCATCTACCGTACGACTGAAGTGCCACTCGCCGAGGACGTGCGGGGCAAGCCGGCGCAAATCCGGCTCGAGGAAGAAAAGCTGTTGATCGAACCGTTGAGGCTCACCTGAGTCGCTGCCCGGGCGTCGGAGCGGCGCCCATGCAATCCGTGAGTGCCAGAGCAGCGCGCGATGAGACCAAACTGAGAAACTGACGAACGCAAGGTAAGGGAATGGCAAAAATCATTGTGGTGACTTCGGGCAAGGGTGGTGTCGGCAAGACGACCACGAGCGCGAGTTTCGCATCGGGCCTCGCGTTGCGCGGCCACAAGACCGCGGTCATCGACTTCGACGTGGGCCTGCGCAATCTCGACCTCATCATGGGTTGCGAGCGCCGCGTCGTGTATGACCTGATCAACGTGATCCAGGGCGAGGCGAACCTCAATCAGGCGCTCATCAAGGACAAGAAGTGCGAGAACCTCTTCATCCTGCCCGCTTCGCAAACGCGCGATAAAGACGCGCTCACGAAGGAAGGCGTGGAGAAGGTGATCGAGGATCTGCGCAAGATGGACTTCGAGTACATCGTGTGCGACTCGCCCGCGGGCATCGAGTCGGGCGCGCTGCTCGCGATGCACTTCGCCGACGAAGCGCTCATCGTGACGAACCCGGAAGTGTCTTCGGTGCGCGACTCGGACCGCATTCTCGGCATGCTGTCGTCCAAGACCAAGCGTGCGATCGAAGGCAAGGATCCGATCAAGGAGCACCTGCTCATTACGCGCTACAACCCCAAGCGCGTGAGCGAAGGCGAAATGCTCTCGCTGTCGGATATCTCGGAAATCTTGCGCATCGAGCTGATCGGCGTGATTCCGGAATCGGAAGCGGTGCTGCACGCATCGAACCAGGGCCTGCCCGCGGTCCATCTCGACGGCACCGATGTTGCCGAGTCGTACAAGGACGTGGTCTCGCGCTTTCTCGGCGAAGACAAGACGCTTCGATTCACCGATTACCAGAAGCCGGGCCTGCTCCAGCGCCTCTTCGGTAGCAAGTAAGGGAGGCGTACGTCATGTCGTTTCTTTCGTTCTTTCTCGGCGAGAAGAAGAAGTCCGCCTCGGTAGCGAAGGAACGCCTGCAGCTCATCATTGCTCACGAGCGAGCAGGCGGCCATCCGCCCGCAGACTATCTGCCGGCCCTGCAACGCGAACTCGTCGCGGTTATCTCGAAATACGTGAAGATTTCCGACGAAGATATTCGCGTGAGCCTCGAACGTCAGGATGATCTCGAAGTGCTCGAGGTCAAGATCGAGATTCCGCAGGCCTGAGTGTCAACGCGCGCGGCCAGGGTGTCGCGCGCGCCGTCTCGCGGCTCGCGCGAGACGCTGCTTCCCTGTGCGTTTTTTTCCTCGCTTCCCTGCGTTTTCTTGCCATAAGCGCTGCGCCTTGCCGTGGCCGTCGCCTTACCGAAATATTCCGTTTCACTTCACCCTTCGCCGTTACACCGCCGCTGTCAGCGCAACGGCGGGCTTGCGCATTGATCCGGTAACGCCAATCCAGGCGTCCAACATCAAGGGTGATCAACATGAACAACTCCATTCGCCTTCTCATCGCCAGGGCCGCCATCGTTGCCGCCGGTACGTGCGCGGTCGCGGCGCCCGCGTTCGCTGAGATCATCGTCGTCGAGCCGAGCGCGGCGCCCCCGGTCGAGCGCGTGGAAGTCGTGCCCGCGCCGCGCGTGGGCTACGTGTGGGACAAGGGCCACTGGCGCTGGGATCACGGCCAGTACGTGTGGGCCGCGGGCCACTGGCAGGCCGAGCGCGTGGGCTACCACTGGGTGGCCGGCCACTGGATCGCTCACGGCCCGAACTGGCACTGGGTCGAAGGCCACTGGGCCGCTTGATGCGCGCGCCGACGAACGTGTTCGAAGCGCCATCGAGGAGAACATCATGAGCAGGAAACTGCTGGCGGTCGCGGCGCTCGCGATCATCCTGGGCGGTTGCATCGTCGTGCCCGCGCGGCCCATGTATTACCGGCCCGCGCCCGTCGTCATCTACTGACGCGAGCGTGCCTACGCCCGGCGCGCGTCAGCGGCGCGATTCGTCCGCTGCCGCGCCGTCGGGCGCGTTGTGTTCGAGCGCCGCGGGCACGTCGTCGGCGCCGGTTTCTGGCGTCGCGGGCGCAACGCTCGCGGGCGCCGGCGCGAGATAGCGCAGCGACAACGTTTCATACAGCGGCGGTGCGAAGAGGCGCGAAATGCGGCTCGAAAGGAGCGCCGTCGCCATCAGCGAGATCACGAGCGCGTGGCCGTTGATCATCTCCATCACGATCACGAACGACGTGATGGGCGATTGCGTGACCGCCGCGAGATAGCCGACCATCGCGAGCGCAATGAGCATCGGCAACTGCATGCTGCCGAACACCTCGTGCAGCAGATTGCCGAAGCCCGCGCCGATCGACAGCGAAGGCGCGAAGATGCCGCCCGGAATGCCGGGCAGGTAAGACCCGACCATCGACGCCATCTTCAGGAACGGATACGCAAGCGAGAGGTGCTCGCGCCCGTCGAGCAGCCCGCGCGCCTCGGCATAGCCGCTGCCGAAGGTCGTGCCGCCCGATACGAGGCCGATGAGCGCGATGGCGAAGCCGCAGAGCGCGGCGAACGCGACAGGCCGCTCGGCGTGCAGCTTGCGCAGCGGCGCGGGGATCCAGCGCGCGGTGTTGATGAGCAGCCAGCCGAACACGCCGCCCGCGATGCCGGTGACGATCGCTGTGAGCACCACGGCCGCCGCGAGCAGGTCGGGGAAGTGCGCGCCCACCTCGATCGTGCCGAAATACGTGTAGTTGCCGTTGATCCCGAGCGCGATCACGCCCGCGATGATGATTGCCGTGATCACCACGCCGCTTGCGCGCGCCTCGAAGGTGCGCGTGAGTTCTTCGATGGCGAACACGATGCCGGCAAGCGGCGTGTTGAACGCGGCGGACAAACCGGCAGCGGCGCCCGCGAGCACGAGCTTGTGCTCGATGAGCGCGTTCGAGCGCGGATAGAGGCGGCGCATGTTGAACATCAGCGCGGCGCCCACCTGCACGGTCGGACCTTCACGGCCGATGGTGAAGCCGCCGAGTATGGCGAGGAACGACACGGCGATCTTGCCCACGAGCAGACGCAGCGTGAGCAGGCGCTCGCCCGATTCGCCGGGTTTGGCGTGTAGCGTGGCAATGACCTGTGGAATGCCGCTGCCTTCCGCGCCGCGAAAGAACGTGCGCGTGAGCCATACCGCAACGGCGGCTACGGCGGGCGTGATGATGAGCGGCAGCCAGACGTGCTGCTTTTGCACGTGCAGGAACGCTTCGTAGCCCCAGTCGATCAGCTTCGCGTAGAACACGGCCACGACGCCGACGGCGATCGCGCCGAGCCAGAACACGCCGTATTGCCGCCAGAGGCGTCGAGCACGCCGCACGACGAGCGAAGAGAGGTTCGGGTTCATCAAGCGCATGGCCTCTTTTGAGCCGTAAAACCCCGATTATAGCGATGCACCTCGCGCACCTCTTTGCCACTGCGGCCGGCGCTCGCGCATTACACGGTTGTTAAAAGTGTCGCCGTTGCCTGGCGCATGCGGCGTAGAAAGCGCGCCGGAGCGCGTGTTTCGCGCGGCGTGTTACACGGGGCACACCGCTGCTTACAAATTGCAACGCCTCAACGGTTCGCCGTCGTGTTCAATCGAAACCGTCCAGCCCGACATCGAATGGCCGGACACAGACATTGACTTGAAGGGAGAACAACGTGAAACGACTGACGCTTACCCTCATCGCCGGCGCCTTGCTTGCGGCCTCGCTGGGCGGCTGCGTCGTGGTGCCGGCCGGCGGCTACTACGGCGGCGGATATCACCATGGCTATTACTATCGTTGATGGCCGGGGACCGCGAGATGCTTCCCTGACGAATGGCGCGTCCCTCGCGTGAGTGTCGCGCGAGCGGGCGGCTCGACCGCCATCCGGCGATCTGCCGATTCAGGCAAGCAGCATTTCGATCGCGACGACCGCGGCGATGGCCGCCGCGTTCGCCGCCAGAGCTTCGAGCAACACGGCACGCCAGCTTGCGGTGCGCAGGCGAAACGCCAGCAGGAGCGAAATGCCCAGGGCGAGGGCGATGATCAGAACAAGGTCGGCGTTGCTCAGATGCAGGTTCATCTTCGGCTCCCCCGGGAGGTCACTCCCCGCCTGTTGATTCGAGTATAGGCACGCATCGCGCATGCCTGAAGCAATCAAAAAAGCGCGCATGAAAAAAAGCGGCATCCGCCAGGCGGATGCCGCTTTTTTGCTGTTGCGGGGAATGCGTCGGGCGAACTCAGCTCAGCGACGTGTGGCGCGTTTCGCGCATGCACAGGACACCGAACAGGCTCACGCAGGCCGCGATCGACACATACGCGCCGACCCACGACAGACCGCCTCGCGCGGCCAGCACCTGCGCGATATACGGCGCGACCGAAGCGCCGAGAATGCCGCCCAGGTTGTACGCCACGCCCGCGCCCGTGTAGCGCACGCTGGTGGGGAACAGCTCGGGCAGCAGCGCGCCCATCGGCGCGAAGGTGGCGCCCATCAGGAACAACTGGATCACGAGGAAGAGCAGCACGAGCGGCGTCGCGCCGCTGCCGAGCAGCGGTTGCATCGTGAAGCCCGAGAGAATCGCCAGAATGCAGCCGACGATCAGCACCGGCTTGCGGCCGAAGCGGTCGGACAGCCAGGCCGAGATCGGCGTGGCGATGCCCATGAACACCACCGCAATGCACAGCATGCCGAGGAAGGTCGGGCGCGGGATATGCAGCGCCGTCACGCCGTGCGAGAGCGAGAACACCGTGGCGTTGTAAAAGAGCGTGTAGCACACGACCATGGCGAGCGCGCCGAGCAGCGTGGGCACCCAGTGCTTCGAGAGCAGCGTGGCGACCGGCACCTTGACGCGCTCCTCGCGCTCGACAGCGGCCTTGAAGGCGGGCGTTTCGGCGATCTTCAGGCGCACGTAGAGGCCGAGCGCGACGAGCACCGCCGAGACGATGAACGGCACGCGCCAGCCCCAGTCGCGGAACTGCTGGTCGGAGAGCGTGGAGGCGAGCCCGAAGAACAGACCGTTCGAGGCGAGGAAGCCGACCGACGGCCCGAGCTGCGGGAACATGCCGAACCAGCCGCGCTTGCCTTGCGGCGCGTACTCGGTCGCGAGCAGCGCCGCGCCGCCCCATTCGCCGCCAAGGCCGATGCCCTGGCCGAAGCGCAGGATGCACAGCAGGATCGGCGCAAGGCTGCCTATCGCGTCATAGCCGGGCAGGAAGCCGATCAGCGTGGTGGACACGCCCATCACGAGGAGCGACGCCACCAGCGTCGATTTACGGCCGATACGGTCGCCGAAATGGCCGAAGATGAACGAGCCGATCGGGCGCGCGACGAACGCAATGCCGAACGTGACGAACGCCGAGAGCGCCTGCGCCGTGGCCGACCCATGCGGGAAGAACACGGGGCCGATCACGAGCGCGGCGGCCGTTGCGTACACGTAGAAGTCGTAGAACTCGATCGCGGTGCCGATGAAGCTCGCGAAGATCACGCGCGCGGTGCTTTGCTGCTTGCCCGCTTGCGTCTCATCGGCGCGCGCGGGCGAAATGGGGGAGGTGGACATCCAGGGGTCTCCAGTCGTTGTGATGCGCGCTGGCGCCTCGGTTTCGCGATTTCACGCTTGTCACGAGGCGACGCGGGCGTCTTTGTTCAGGCTCGAAGCCTGGGGCGGGGCGCGCGGTTGGCGGAGGACGCAAAGCATGCGTCCGTCAGCCGGCGACGCCTCGCGCCAGTATGCATCGCGCGACGCGGGCTGCGTGCGCGACGTCGGGACCGGGCCGGGCCCGCGCCGATAGGCGCAAGTGGGCAAGGAGCACGGTCGCGGCCTCGCGCGGCCGCGCGGATGGCGCGTGGCGAGAGGCATGGCCGGCGGGCGCCGGCATGGGATAGCGAAAAATTATAACGATCGTGCGTACCGGCCAGCAAGGCGCGCGAAAGAGCGGCGAAAGGCGCGGGCGCAACGATTACCGCTGGCGTCGCACAGCGGACCCGGTGTCACTGGAAATTCTGCGCCTGCGGCGAGGCGAGTGTGCGCAACTGGAACTTGCCGTTGTCGTTGAAGAGCCAGTCCTCGAACATTTCGAGCTGCCCGGCGGAATTGAGCAGGCGCCCGGGCGGCGCGGGCAAGGGCGCGGAGCGGCGCAGGGTGGCGAGCGCCGTGGTTTCGGCGTCGTCGTCGCCGTTGGTCCGGTAAACCGACGACTTCACGATCTGGCCATTGCGATCGACGGTGAACGAGACGACCACGAGCGAGCGCAGCATGGCTTGCGGTGTGCCGTGCAGGACATAGGACGGGTTGCGCTCGACGATGTGTTTCGCGACGGCCGTGCGGTAGTCGTCGAGTGTGGCGCTGTTGATCGCCGCGGGTGGAATGAGGAGGAGCGGCTTGGGCGGCGGTGTGATGGTGCAGGCGCTGAAGCCGCCGAGGAAACCGAGCAGCAAAATCAGGCCAAGGCGCCGTGCCAGGGCGGCGCGAGATGCGGACGGACCGCAGGACAGGCGGGCGCGGATGAGCATGTCGATCAGGCTCGGATGCGAAACCTGAATCGAGCTTAGTTCATACGCCGGCAGACGCAATCAGCAGTGTCCCGCGTCCGTCAGGATGACCGCGCGGTGACGCGTGAAGCCTTATTCGACGGGGAATTGCGCGCAGGGATCGGTGACGACCGTGGCGCATGCATACGAGTATTCGCCGCTCTTCAGGAACAGCTCCTTGCCGACCTGGAAGTTCTCGCGCAGATTGGGCGAGCTTTCCCATGCGATGTAGCTGGAGCACATCACGGCGAACAGGACGACGAGCGAAAACGCGAACTTCTCAAGCAGTTGGTATTGGTGCGGCATGGTGACTAATCCCCTCAATGCGTAGGATTTTACCGCATGATTAGGGTTTTCACCTAGATATTTGACAGCGGGCGCGTGATGTGCGCCGCCGCGCTATTCAAGGTGTGACCCTTAAATGGCGCGGGCATGGCTATCGTTGGGGCCGATGCCGGAACACCCACCAGCGGGCCGACGCGAAATTGACGCCCAGGCCCGCCACCGAACCCGCCGCGACGCCCAGGAAGGGCACGAAGCCCGCGCGCGGCAGCAGCAGCACCACGGCGCAATAGGCGGCGTAATTCACGCAGCCGCCCGCCGACATGGCGGCGAGATAGCGCCACCACTCGTGCCATACCGAGCCGGATCGATGGGTGACGAACGTAAAACGCCGATTGATCTGCCACGTCACCCAGACCGCGGCCAGAAACGAGGCGGCCCGCCCGACGAAATAGCCGGAGCCAAGCCGCAGGGCAAGCCATAGCACGCCCGCATCGACGACGAAACCAACCGTGCCCGCCACGGCAAAACGCAGCACCTGGGTTCGCATGTCAGTGTCGATCCCGAGTGGGTTTGGGGGCGGGATGCAGCAGGTAGGCGAACCGCTTCGCCTCCGCGCGGCCGCGCGTCACGGTGTCGAGCACGATGCCGCAGGTGAGCAGGATTGCGCCGAACAGCATGAGCGCGGCGCACAGCAGCGCCGTTGGCAACCGGGGAACGAGACCCGTGCGCAGGTACTCGTCGATCACGGGCACGGCGAGGACGATCGACAGCAGCGCGCACACGAAGAAGCCCAGCGAGAAGAACAGCAGCGGCTTCTCCGCCTTGAAGAGCCGCACGATCATGAGCAGGATGCGCAGACCGTCTTGCCACGTGTTCAGCTTGCTTTCCGACCCTTCCGGCCGCGCGCCGTACAGCGTCGCGACTTCGGCCACCGGCATGCGCAGCTCCAGCGCATGGACCGTGAGCTCCGTCTCGATCTCGAAGCCGGCCGCATGTGCGGGAAACGACTTGACGAAGCGCCGCGAGAAGGCGCGGTAGCCGGACAGCATGTCGGTGAAGGTGCGGCCGAACAGCGTTGCCACGCACTGCGTGAGCAGCCGGTTGCCGAAGCGGTGGCCGGGACGGTACGCCGCGCGTTCGTCGCTGACGCGGGTGCCGACCACCATGTCGAGCGCGCCCGAGACCAGCGCGTCGACGAGTTGCGGCGCCGCTTTCGCGTCATAGGTGCCGTCGCCGTCCACCATCACATAGACGTCGGCCTCGACGTCCGCGAACATGCGGCGGATCACGTTGCCCTTGCCCTGGTCGGACACGGCGCGCACCACGGCGCCGGCTTCGCGCGCAATGCCCGCTGTGCCGTCCGACGAGTTGTTGTCGAATACATAGACCGTTGCCGATGGCAGGGCATGCTGGAAGTCACGCACGACGTCGGCGATCGTCGCCGCCTCGTTGTAGCAAGGCACGAGCACCGCGATGCGCTGTGTGCCCGGCGGTTGTGATGTGGGAGGCTGCAAGCCACGCAGCCCTGATGAGCGGTCCATGTGCAATCTGTTGTGTTCTTTGGATCGCGCAATTATAGAGCGGCGATGTGGGCGGCCCGTTTGCGGATTCGTTGCTCGCGGTTTTGCGCGATGAAGCGCGGCGCCACGGCGTGATGAGCAGGTAATGCGGGGGGACTGGCTGGTACGGGCATTGTTACGGCTGGTGATGTTACCCCGATGGCCACGCCCAATGCTCACTGCATCAACTGCGCGCCTGCCCAGATAGCGCAAGGTGTGCTCTCACCGCGCGTGCTACGTATACCCGGCTCAAATCGACACGGAGGAGGGCAGCGCATGGGCACAGGTGTGCTGGCATGGCCGGGGGCGAGATGTCATATCACGGACTGACGGTCGCGCTCAATTGTGGCGCGTGGAGTTGCGAACTTGTCCCAGCGGCGGAATATCGTAGCCCGACTGGTGTCCGGCTTCGCTTGATCACGGGTGACGAACAAAAGGCGCTTGAAAATGACAGGCGTACCTTCGCGCGTTACTTCCGACCCGGATACGATTTCCGGCGAACCATTGCTACGGACATTGACGCGATTCGCTCATTCGTGCGCGACCATCTGAATGTCGCGCACTGGAACCAGCCGACCGATAACGCGGGCATTGAGCGCTTCCTGAAGCACGCCGTCGCGGACGGGAGGCTCGTGCCGGTCATTGATCGTGTCGTGCGCTTCGATCTGGACTTCGAATCGTGGCCCAACGGTGGCGAGAGCGTACCGCTACGACTCGCAAAACCGTTCGCGGGCAACGGGCAGACCGGCATGCACTTCCCGGCACTGGACGGTGACGAAGCGGTCATTTCATTTAGAGATGCGGACCCTGACTGAGACGAAGTTTCGGACGGGCGGCGACTTCAGCCCGAGCCAGTTGCCCATGACCAAGAGTTCGGACAAGCAGATGAGTGACGGATGGATTCGCCCACGGATAGGCAGAGCCGTTGGAGACGACGCAACAGCCGATATGATCAAAGACGAAGGCTATGAAGCTTGGCTAATGGTCGTTGACGAGAATGGCAAGGTCACAAGCATTACCAGGCTTGATGAGAAGGGTAACGCATTGCTGGATGCGACTGGAAAGCCAGTCACAGTGCCTGTGAATTGAATGGCTTGGTCCGATGGCCATACGAAGGGACAGTTAAGAAAATGAATGAACCATTTGACAAGATCAGGCGTGAGCCTTTGCTTCCCGAACACCATTACCGCGAGAAACTTGAGTACAAGGAGAAGCGGCTGGAGAAGCTTGAACAAATGCTTGAGGCTCCAGAAAAATCCCCTGGACATAAGCGCGGTCTATCATGGGATAGAGGCACTATTTCGTTAGAAATTCTGGTTGCCCGCTACTCGGCTGGTGAGGCGGTGGCTTTACTCAAGCCTGATTTCGCTCGATGCCTGGCATTGTTCAAGTCGCACTTTGCGTTGTATCCAGATTACGGGCGGCTACGCCTCTGGGAGCGAGACGCATACCAGTACGTGTTGTGGCTGCTGTCGCTGGCGGTGCTGCTCGGGATGAAGGAGTGGGTGCCGGTCATCGCGACATGGATCAGCACCGATCCCGAGGACGGCCAGGACGTGCTGGTAAGTCGGCTGTTTGGCCGCTTGGGCGTCTCCCTGCCGGGTGAATCGCTGATCCACGCGAAGCCCTACGCTGACCTGCTGAGCGCGACCGAGACGCACGGCGAAGCGCAACAGCGGGCAATGGCCGACTACCTGAAGCGCTGGTACGGCGGCATGAAGGATTGCTACTGGTACGACGGGCACAAAAACCTTGGCGTGTTCTTCTTCGGCTATTGGGCTTTCGAGGCCGGGCTGGTGACGCTGCTCTGGAACATCGACGACAGCAGCTACCGCGACGCGCGCTTCTATCCGAAGGACCTCGTGGACTTCGGACGTGAACTGATACTGGCCCCGCAGCGCGAAATGCAGAAGCCTCATATTTCGCGCAGGACCGGCGAGCGCTGCCCGTATAGCGGGCGCTGGGGTGTGCTCGAATCGCCGGGCGCATTTGTCCAGGAACGCATGTTCAAGGTGGGCGACGAGTTCCCCGAGGGCATTGGCCGAGACCGTCAGGAAGGCCCGGTGACGTGGATCGTGATGGGGCGAGAGGACGGCGGCCCGACCCGCGAAGAGTGAAGGCATGATGCACGACCGTCAATTCCGGCACCCGGACGCGGTGCCGTTTTTCATATCGCCGCCAGCCTGGGTTCTCGTCCACGAGGACGCGAATGGAAAACTGCGCGTCGCGACAGAGAGCTACGACGAGGGCCGCGCGGTCCTCTGCTTTCTGTCGCCACTGGACGCAATGATTGAGGCCGCACGCTTCGCGCATCTCGGACAGACGTATCGTGTCACCCCTGCTGCGCGGCTGGATGGTGGCCACTTTCGTGATGCGGACGGGCGCGGGCTGGTTGCGTGCATTCACGCCGGATGGCCGACGCAGGACGGGCGTATCCTGCTGCGCCCAGGTGGTGCGTTGGGGCGACATGGCACGACACTACACATCTGGGCCAACGATCCGCCCTGGTTCGAGGTCGATCCGGAGACCCTGGCGATGCTCGACGGGCTGCACGAGCAGGCGGGCTTGTTTGCCTGGCGCGAAACGCATCACGCGATCGGCGGATGGGACGCGGTGCGTCTGAGCGAGGCGGCGAGCCTGGCACTTCGCACAATGGCGGGTGCGGTCGTTGCCGACCCGACTACCTGCGACGGCATTGCACTGTTTGATCCGGAGTTCGGGCAGTGGCACTGTGTCGGCCGTCTTGAGGTTTGAGCGGTACGGACTTCGACGCCGATCTGGGTTATTTTGTGGGTCGAAAAAGCGGAATCCCCGTAAGTTATTGATTATGCGGGACTTTTTTGTTCACTTTTGGCGGAGGCGGTGAGATTCGAACTCACGGAAGGGTTACCCCTTCGCCGGTTTTCAAGACCGGTGCATTCAACCACTCTGCCACACCTCCGGAGCCGCGCATTGTAACCCGAAACGCGAGCGCGGCGGCACTCGCCCAGACGATCCGCGTCGACCTCAGTGCGGGTCCTTGAGGAACAGCGCCTGCAAATCGTTGAGGAAGCGCTGCCCGAGCTCCGTCGGCGCGATCTTTTCGTAGTCGCGCGTGATGAGCCCGCGCCGCTCGGCCTCCTGCAACGCCGGTTCGATCGTCGTGATGGGCAGGCCGGTGCGCTCGATGAAGCGATGTACGGGAAACCCTTCCACGAGACGCAGCGCGTTGAGCATGAACTCGAACGGCAAGTCGCGTGCGTTCACTTCGTGCTCTTCCTGGACCGGCGTGCCCGCGCGCGCCTGCTCGATGAAGGTCGCCGGGTGCTTGTAGCGCGCCTGGCGCACGATGCGGTTCGGAAACGAAAGCTTCGTATGCGCGCCCGCGCCGATCCCCAGATAGTCGCCGAAGCGCCAGTAATTGAGGTTGTGCTTGCATTGCCGGTCCGGCTGCGCATAAGCCGACACCTCGTAGCGCCCGTATCCCGCGGCTGTGGTGCGCTCGTGAATCCAGTCCTGCATGTCGGCAGACTGGTCGTCGTCGGGCAGGGCGGGCGGGAACTTCGCGAACAACGTGTTCGGTTCGAGCGTGAGGTGATAGAGCGACAGATGCGGCGGCTTGAACGAGAGCGCCGTCTCGATATCGGCCTGGCATTCGTCGAGCGTTTGCTGCGGCAGCGCGAACATCAGGTCGAGATTGAAGTTGTCGAAGGTGCTCGCCGCGACTTCGACGGCATGGCGCGCCTGCGCCGCGTCGTGAATGCGTCCGAGCGCTTTCAGATGCGCTTCGTTGAAGCTCTGGATGCCCACTGAAAGCCGGTTCACGCCGCTCGCGCGAAACTGCGCGAACTTCGCGGCCTCGAACGTGCCGGGATTCGCTTCGAGCGTGATTTCGGCGTCGGCGTCGAGGGGCAGGAGCGCGCGCACATCGGAGAGCAGGCGATCGAGCCCCGCCGCCGAAAGCAGGCTGGGTGTGCCGCCGCCGATGAACACCGTATGTACCTGGCGGCCCCAGACGAGCGGCAGCGCCTGTTCGAGATCGGCGCGCAGCGCGTCGAGGTAATCGTCTTCAGGGAAACGCTCGCCTTTCCACTCGTGCGAGTTGAAATCGCAGTACGGGCACTTGCGCACGCACCACGGGAAATGCACGTAGAGCGCGAGCGGTGGCAGCGAAGTGAGGCGAATGCTGCCTGGCATCGTGAACGACTTCACGACTTCGATGCCGATGCGATGCTGCTGGCTCACGCTTCCTCCTGGAGCCGCGCGAGCAGTTGGCGCAGGGCGATCGCGCGATGGCTCGACGCGTTCTTGAGCGCCGGATCGAGTTCGGCGGCCGTCGCTTCCAGCTCGGGAACGTAGAAGTAAGGGTCGTAGCCGAAGCCGTTGTCGCCGCGCGGCGCGTCGAGCACGACGCCGTGCCAGCGGCCTTCGGCGATGAGCGGCTCGGGGTCGTCGGCGTGACGCACGAGCGCGAGCACGCAGTAGTAGTAGCCGCGGCGATCGGCGTGATCTTTCAGGTTGGCGACGAGTAGCGCGTTGTTCGCCGCATCGCTCTTTTCTCCGCCCGCAAGCTGCGCGTAGCGCGCCGAATACACGCCCGGCGCGCCGCGCAGCGCGCGCACGCACAGGCCCGAATCGTCGGCGATCGCGGGCAGTCCCGTGAGCTTCGATGCATGGCGCGCCTTGGCGAGCGCGTTTTCCACGAAGGTGGGATGCGGCTCCTCGGCTTCGGGCACGTTCAGCGCGCCTTGCGGCACGAGTTCGATGCCCGCTGCGCCGAGCAGCGCCGCGAACTCTCGCAGCTTGCCGGCGTTGTTCGAGGCGAGCACGACGCGCGAAAGCGCGTCAGCCGCCGTTTTAGCCTGTGCATCCGCCTGTGAATCCGGTTGTGAAGCCGGCCGCAAATCAGCCATGCGTGATCTCCAGCGCCGCTTTCTGCTTCTCGACCAGCGAGCGGATGCCGCTTTGCGCGAGATCGAGCAGCGCGTTCAGTTCGTCGCGCGAAAAGGGCGCGCCTTCCGCCGTGCCCTGGACTTCGACCATGCCGCCCGAGCCCGTCATCACGACGTTCATGTCCGTGTCGCACTGCGAGTCTTCGGCATAGTCGAGGTCGAGCACCGGCACGCCTTCGTACACGCCCACCGAAATCGCCGCCACGTAGTCGGTGATCGGCGAACGTTCGATGCGGCCCGTGGCGAGCAGCTTCGAGACGGCGTCGTGGGCCGCCACGAACGCGCCCGTGATGCTGGCGGTGCGCGTGCCGCCGTCCGCCTGCAACACGTCGCAGTCGAGGTTGATGGTGCGCGCGCCGAGCGCTTCGAGGTCGAACACCGCGCGCATGGCGCGGCCGATCAGGCGCTGGATTTCCTGGGTGCGGCCCGTTTGCTTGCCGCGCGCGGCTTCGCGGTCGCTGCGCGTGTGCGTGGCGCGCGGCAGCATGCCGTATTCGGCGGTGAGCCAGCCCTGGCCCTTGTCGCGCAGGAACGGCGGCACGCTTTCGGACACGCTCGCGGTGCACAACACCTTGGTGTCGCCGAATTCCACGAGGACCGAGCCTTCGGCGTACTTCGTGTAATGGCGGGTGATGCGGACTTCGCGAAGCTGGTCGGCGGCGCGGCCGGAGGGGCGCTGGATGGATTGGGTCATCGTGGGGCGTGCGCGAGGCAAAAGAGGGTAGGGGAAAGCGTAATTTTACCGCCTTCGTGTGTCTCGCGACGGGCGCCGCCCGATGGCCACAGGGCGGGCGCGCGAAGGCGGCGGCGATGCCGCCGCGCCGGGGCGCGCTTGCGGGCTCGCGCTCGCGGGGACGCGGCTCCAAAAATGGGATAATACGGTTTCTCCGCCCCGCGCTATCGTCCGTTCATTGACCGTTCGCGACTACACGCCGGGCGCCTCGATTCCTCCGCCATGGCACGCGCGCCCGCCGCACGACGCCACGGCTTTTTCGCGAGACGAACCATGATTTACAGCATGACCGGCTATGCCAGCGCTACGCGCGAGCTTGCAGCGGCATCGGGCACGGGCGGCGCCAGTGTCTCCGTCGAATTGCGCACGGTGAATTCGCGCTTTCTCGACCTGAACTTCCGCATGCCCGAAGACGTGCGCGTGTGCGAGCCCACGCTGCGCGAGATGCTGATGACGAAGCTCTCCCGCGGCAAGGTCGACATTCGCATCAACATCCAGCGCAGCGAGCAGGGCGCCAACGCAGGCGCGCTCAACCGCGACGCGCTCGACCAGCTCGCCTCGCTCGAGCGGGCCGTGCTCGATGCGTTCCCCGAGTCGGGCCGTCTGCGCACGGGCGAGATCCTGCGCTGGCCAGGCGTGCTGGCGGAAAGCGGCGTGGCGGCCGAGGTGCTGCGCGACGCCGTGCTCGGCTGCGGCAAGCAGGCCATTGCCGACCTGATCGAAGTGCGCGGTCGCGAAGGTGCGCAACTCGCCAACATGCTGCTCGCCAATGTCACCGAAATGGAGACCATCGTCGCGCGCATCACGCCGCTCGTGCCGGAGCTCATCGCCAAGCACCAGCAGAAGATCGTCGAGCGCTTGCAGGAAGCGCTCGGCATCGCGGCGCCGGACAGCAACGGCAACGGCGGCAGCATCGGCAACATCTCGCGCGAGGAAATCGCTGAGCGCATTCGCCAGGAAGTGACGATGTACGGCATTCGCATCGACATCGCCGAAGAACTCTCGCGCCTCACCGCGCACCTCAATGAAACGCGTCACGTGATCGAGAAGGGCGGCCGTGTCGGCAAGCGTCTCGACTTCATGATGCAGGAGCTCAACCGCGAAGCGAACACGCTTGGCTCGAAGGCGGCGGCGAAGGAACTTGCCGATGCCTCGATGACGCTCAAGCTGCTCATCGAGCAGATGCGCGAGCAGGTCCAGAATCTCGAATGAAGGAAGCAACGAACATGACCGACCACACCAGCGCGCCGCACGTGGACGCCAAGCAGGACAAAAAGCGCAATCCGTACGCGGGCAACTACCCCGGCAACCTCTTCATGGTGGTGGCGCCTTCGGGTGCGGGCAAGTCGACGCTCGTGAACGCGCTGCTCGCGGAAGACAGCGCGATCCGCCTGTCGGTTTCGTACACGACGCGCGCGCCGCGTTCGAAGGAGCGCGACGGCGAGCACTATCACTTCACGACCGTCGACGACTTCCTCACGCGCCACGCAACGGGCGAGTTTCTCGAGAGCGCGGAAGTGCACGGCAACTACTATGCGACTTCGCGCGTGTGGATCGAAGACCAGATGAAAATCGGCCATGACGTCCTGCTCGAAATCGACTGGCAGGGCGCGCAGCAAGTGAAGAAGCAGTTCCGCAATGCCGTGGAAATCTTCATCCTGCCGCCGTCGCTCGAAGCGCTTGCCGACCGCCTGAAAAAGCGCGGCGAAGACGAGCCGAACGTCATCACGCGACGCTTGCTTGCAGCCGGTAGCGAGATCGCGCATGCGAGCGAATCGGAGTACGTCGTGATCAACGAGAACTTCGATCGTGCGTTGCAGGAGCTGCGCAATATCGTGAGCGCCACGCGCCTGCGCTTCGCTTCGCAATACGCACGGCATACCGAGCTCTTCGTGCAGCTCGGTATCCACCACCCGCAGCCCGGCGCATCGGGCACATAAGGTAGAATAAGAACCTGCTGAGAATGAGAAGGAACCCGACATGGCCCGCATCACCGTCGAAGATTGTCTGAAACAGATTCCGAACCGCTTCGAACTGGCGCTCGCCGCGACGTATCGCGCACGCCAGCTCGCACAAGGTCACACGCCCAAGATCGAAAGCCGCGACAAGCCTACCGTCGTCGCGCTGCGCGAGATCGCGTCTGGCCAGGTCGGCCTCGAAATGCTGAAGAAGGTGCCCGTCTGAAGTTCTCGGACTAAGGGCGCGTTCACACGCATTCCGTTAGCTACGTAGTTCGTACCACGCGCAGTTGCATCGACCCGCTTAATCGTCAACGCCAAACCTGATACGGAGGGGAACATGAGCATCACGCCCTCGCCGGCCACCGAGGTGGACCAGGAAGCCGAGACTGCGAGCCCTGCGCGCAATTACATCGACGCGGTCCTCGAACAGTCGTTTCGCCATCTGTTCGGACCGACCGCGACGCCGGAGCAGCCCCGTAAGCACGGGGTCGTCTCCATCGCCAATCTGACCGCCGCGCTCTCCGGTTACCTCACTCCCGAGGAAATCAAGGAGGTCAAGGCGGCGTTCCACTTCAGCGATGAAGCCCACCTCGGGCAATATCGCCAGAGCGGCGAACCCTATATCACCCATCCCGTCGCCGTCGCGGAAATCTGCGCCGGCTGGAAGCTCGACGCGCAGTCCATCATGGCCGCGCTCCTGCACGACGTGATGGAAGACCAGGGCGTGACCAAGGCGGAACTCGCCGAGCGCTTCGGCGCGAAGGTCGCGGAACTGGTTGACGGCCTGTCGAAACTCGACAAGATGGAGTTTCGCAACCGCGAGGAAGCGCAGGCGGAGAACTTCCGCAAGATGCTCCTCGCGATGGCGCGCGACGTGCGCGTGATTCTCGTGAAGCTCTCCGACCGGCTGCACAACATGCGCACGCTCGGCGCGGTGCCGCCCGAGAAGCGCCGCCGCGTGGCGCGCGAGACCATCGACATCTACGCGCCCATCGCGCACCGTCTTGGCCTGAACAACACCTATCGCGAGCTGCAAGACCTGAGCTTCGCGAACTTCAATCCGAATCGCTACGCCACGCTCGAAAAGGCAGTGAAGGCCGCGCGCGGCAATCGCCGCGAGGTGGTGAGCAAGATTCTCGAAGCGGTGCAGCGCGCCATTGCCGACGCGAAGCTCGACGCCGAAGTCACCGGCCGCGAGAAAACCATCTTCAGCATCTACAAGAAGATGCGCGACAAGCAATTGTCGTTCTCGCAGGTGCTCGACGTGTACGGCTTCCGCGTGGTCGTGGAGTCGGCGCTGGAGTGCTACACCTGCATCGGCGCGCTCCATGCGCTTTACAAGCCGGTGCCGGGCAAGTTCAAGGACTACATCGCCATTCCCAAGGTGAACGGCTATCAGTCCCTGCACACCACGCTCGTGGGCCCGTTTGGCGCGCCGATCGAATTCCAGGTGCGCACGCGCAAGATGCACGAGATCGCCGAAGCCGGCGTGGCCGCGCATTGGCTCTACAAGAACGGCGGCGCCGATCTGAACGACGTGCAAAAGCGCGCGCACCAGTGGCTCAAGTCGCTGCTCGATATCCAGAGCGAAGTGGGCGACTCGAGCGAGTTCCTTGAACACGTCAAGATCGACCTGTTCCCGGACGCCGTGTACGTCTTCACGCCGAAGTCGAAGATCATGGCGCTGCCGCGCGGCGCCACGGCGCTCGACTTCGCGTATTCGATCCACAGCGACCTGGGCAACCAGTGCGTGGCTGTGAAGATCAACAACGAGTTGCTGCCGCTGCGCACCGAATTGAAGAGCGGTGACATCGTCGAGGTGATCACTGCGCCGTATTCCAAGCCGAATCCGGCGTGGCTCGGCTTCGTGCGCACCGGCAAGGCGCGCTCGGCGATCCGGCACTATCTCAAGACCATGCGTCTCACGGAGTCGGTGCAGCTGGGCGAGCGGCTCGTCGATCAGGCGCTCAAGGGCTATGGCTACCAGCTTTCGGAAGTCACGCCGGAAGTGTGGGAAAAGCTGGTTCAGTGGACCGGCAACAAGAACCGCCAGGAAATTTTCGCCGACATCGGTTTGGGTCGGCGCGTGGCCGCGGTCATGGCCAAGCGCATCGAAGTGCTGATGAGCGGCCAGGACGCCGACGACGCGGAGCATCATCATCCGCCGCGCGACCCGAACGCGCCTCCCGCGCCGCCGGTTGTCATCACGGGCACCGAAGGCATGTCCGTGCAGCTTTCGGCCTGCTGCCGCCCGATTCCCGGCGACGCCATCATGGGCTACATCGGCATCGGTCTCGGCATGGCGATCCATACCACCGACTGCCGCGTCGCGCAGCGCATCCACCGGCGCGATCCGGGCCGCTGGATCGACGTGGCCTGGGCGCCGCAGCCGGGACGTTTGTTCGACGTCGCGGTGAAGGTGCTCGTGAAAAACACCAAGGGCGTGTTCGCGCGCGTGGCGGCCGACATCACGTCGGCGGACGCCAACATCGTGCACATCGCTATGGACGACGATCTCGCGCAGGAGTCGAACATGCTGCGCTTTGTGATCCAGGTGAGCGACCGCGTGCACCTCGCGAACGTCATGCGCCGCGTGCGCACGAATCCGGACGTAATGCGCATTGCGCGCGAGCGTTCGAGCGACGACGGCCATCATCGCCACGACGGCGGCATGCGCATCGACCGCGAGCGCGCGGATTATTGATCGGGCGGGTGGCCCGCGGCGCGCACGCGCCGCCCCGCCATGTATCGCCATGCGCTACGCCCGTGACGCGAAACACCGCCACACCGCGTCTGTCGCGGTAATCTAGCGTTATCTCATCGGCCGCACGTTTGCGGCAGCCTGGCCGCGTTTGGCGGCCACGGCGTGATCTTCCTTCGACCCGAAACGAGGGACCTGCAATGAAAGTAGCTGAACTGACCGGACTCGCGCTCGATTACTGGGTGGCGCGCAGTCTGCCGGATTTCGTCCGCGAGATCTATTTCACCGACAGTGGCGAGACGGTCGCCGTGCGCGGCAACGACAGGGGCCGTCCGTGGGACGGGCGCTTCGTGCCCACCGATTCGTGGGAGGCGGCGGGTGTCGTGCTCGATCGCGCGGTGCGTGTCGAACTGCGCGAAGGCGACCCGGCGCAATGCGTCGCGCAATTCGAGGGCGGGCGCGATGGAGTGGAAGCCCACGGCGCAACGACGCGCGAGGCGCTGCTCAGAGCGTTCGTGGCGAATTGTTTTGGCGAAACGGTGGGAGAGATGCTGCGCCAGCCCCAGACGCTGATCGGTGCGGGCATGGAGCCGATATCGGAGCCGAGCGCCGTAGGCGACGTCGAAGACTTGCCGCGACCCGACGCGCAGATCGGCGATATCGGGACGGCGCCGCGCTAGCGATTCGCGAACCGGGAGAAGCAAGCAGGCAGCAGCCGATTTTGCCGCTGAAAAGACAAAGGGCCTTTCCGATTGGAAAGGCCCTTTGAATGGTGGCGCGGCTGGCAGGATTCGAACCCACGACCCCTTGGTTCGTAGCCAAGTACTCTATCCAACTGAGCTACAGCCGCACGCTAAAGCGGTACAACCTACAACATATACTGCCTGAAACTTTTGCCGCCGAAAAGCAAAACGGCAAAAGCATCGAATAAGTGGCGCGGCTGGCAGGATTCGAACCCACGACCCCTTGGTTCGTAGCCAAGTACTCTATCCAACTGAGCTACAGCCGCACGCAGAAGTGAGATTATAGCAGGGGTTTGAAAAAAGGGAAGACCCTTATCGCGATTTGTCTTGAGAAGCGCTTCGTGTAACCTGTTTGTCGTAGTAGGGTAGTAGGCGTCAGCGTTCCGGGCGCCCGCACTGGCACGCACCAACACCGCAGCAAACCATCATGAACAAGGCCTTTGTCAAAGAATCGACCGACAACGACGACGACGATCTCGAAGCCGGTTACCCTGCGATTCCCGCCGGCACGAAGAACTACATGACGCCCGCCGGCTATGAGCGCATGCGCAACGAGCTGCTGCACCTGATCGACGAGGAGCGCCCCGAGGTGGTCAAGCTCGTCTCGTGGGCCGCTTCGAACGGCGACCGCTCGGAGAACGGCGACTATATCTACGGCAAGCGGCGGCTGCGCGAGATCGACCGGCGCATTCGCTTCCTCACGAAGCGCCTCGATCTGGCCGAGGTCGTCGACAGCAGCCGGCAAGAGAACGTGGACCAGGTGTTTTTCGGCGCGACCGTCGAATACGGCACCGAGGACGGCGAGGCGCATACGGTCACGATCGTCGGCGTCGACGAGGTCGATCTCGATGTCGGCCACGTGAGCTGGGTTTCGCCTGTCGCACGCGCCCTCCTGAAGGCGAAGATCGGCGATCAGGTGACGCTGTACACGCCGGTCGGGCCGGAGACGATCGACGTGCTCGACGTGCGCTATCCGGCGCCGCCCGCCTGAGTTGCGGCGCCAATGAAAAAAGGCACCCGAGGGTGCCTTTTTTTAGCTGCAACGCTGGCCACAGGGGCCAGCAGCGTGCGGCTTAGAAGCGGTGACGCATACCAACCGTCACAGCGACCTGGTCTTGACGGGTCGATGCCGAACCGAGACCGTTCAGGTAAGCGCCGATGTTCTCCGGGTTCGACGACACGTGTTGCCAGTCGCCTTGCAGGTAGACGTCGGTGCGCTTCGACAGTGCGTAGTCCGACTGGAGTGCAACCGTGTTGTAGTTCGGGTTCACGCCGCCGCCGATGTTTGCACGGGTGTACGTGTACGCGCCAGCCAGGCTCAGGGCCGGGGTCAGAGCGTAACGGACGTTACCTTCAAAGTTCTGGAAGCGTGCGCTGTTGGCGTTGAAGCCAATGCCGCCCGTCGTTGCCGTGCCCGTACCCGATTGCGTACCCGAGATGCCGCCGCCTGCTGCGTCGCTCAGGTTCGTCTGCGTGTACACGAAGCCAGCCGTTGCCGGGCCGAACGTGTAGTTGATGCCACCACCGAACGTGCGCTGACGGCCTGCCAGGAACGTCCACTCACCCGTTTGCGCGCCTGCCGACGCCGACGAGAACACTGCTGCGTTGTTCATGTCGTTGTTCAGTTGCAGGTAGCCGGCTGCGACGTTCAGGCCGCCCCAGCTATACGATGCGCCGAAGCTGTATGCACGGTTGTTTGCGAATTCGGTGCTGTTCGAGAACGAGTACGTGCCGCCGAACTTGAAGCCGGCGTAGTTGATGCTCGTGTACTTGACCGTGTTGTTGAAACGAACCGAGTTGTTCAGGTTGTCGTTATCGAACGGGTGGGCAGCGATCGTGCCGCCGTATTGCGTGCCGGTGTTCGACAGCGGTGCGACGTAGTCGACCACGGAGTCGTACTGACGACCGAGGGTGACCGCGCCGTACTGGTCGCTTGCGAGACCGACGAAAGCCTGACGGCCGAACATACGGCCCGACTGGCCCGACGTGCCGTTCATGATGTTGAAGCCGTTTTCCAACGTGAAGATGGCCTTCAGACCGCCACCGAGGTCTTCAGAACCGCGCAGGCCCCAACGGCTGCCGTTGACCGTGCCGCTCGTTGCCTTCCAGAGGCTGTGGCCGCCGGAGTTGTTTGCGTAGGTGATGCCGGCGTCGATCAGGCCGTACAGCGTAACGCTGCTTTGCGCGTGCGCAGCCGTTGCAAAAACGCCCGTCAGGGCAGCGACCATGAGAGTCTTTTTCATCTTTGTAAACTCCGAGAACAGAGGTGGGTTTCGTTGAACCCGTTTGGGAAACCGTCCACGCGAAGCGCAGCGAGAGGCAAAGTTCGCGTGGTACGAATTAATCCGTCAAGTCGGTTTCCAGACAGCCAGAGTGTAGAGAGGGTGTTCGAAAAGGGGGTATTCCGATTTGCGCAATAAAGTATTGCGATATCGGAAATGATTAAGCCGCTGCCCTTAAGCCCTGCTGGTAAAGGCTTCGAGCGGGTTTCGCGAAATTGAGAGGGGGGTGTCAACCGCACGGGCGTTGTGCGATCGCTACAACAATTGATTGCGCAAAACGGCTTAAATGACCCGTTCTGATTATTGCGATCAGCGTAACAGATGATTGTCTGTCGTAAGCTTAATGGTCAGACGAGAGTGCGGCTATACTGCAATTGCTGCTTTCCGAAGCAGACTTTTTCGTTGACGAAAAAGATCTCCAAACCTTTGTCGGCGCGGCCTTCCAGCCGCGCTTTTTTTTGCCCGCGTTTTTCACTCGCGGTTCACCGCCGTCTTGCCCGCCGCCGCCTGAAAGCCTGCCCGAAAGCCTTATCGGGCGCCAGTCTGCGGGGGTTCCGGCTGTAGGCTCCAGTCTTCCATTACGTAGTGCCGTGCGTCCATAGGGGAACACAGCAGGTTGTGCCAATGGTCCCCGTGCCACGCGCCATAGGTCTCGGCTTCTTCAGCCGTCGACGCCATTGCATCGGTTTGCACGAGCCAATGGATCCATCTCCGCAGAGTCGTCAGCATGATGACCTCCGATGCCTCTAACAATATGAATCTTGAATTGAATGTATTACTCGAACAACCGGTAGAAACACTTACGTTTGACACGAATTGTTACACTTCGGGAAAAACTTCCCGGTAGATGTGACGTGAAGAAGATAATCGGGTAAAAATGACGCATTCCGATATTCATTCACATGGCATACGATTTTCTGAAGATTTTTTGATGCGTACCGCTTTTATCTTCGAATCGGGAATGCTGTTATAAAAAATTCGCTTGACTGCCGATTGGCGTTCCCCGTATAACGGCAATGCTGATTTTCGTTCCGCTTCAATTCCAATAAGTGGAATTCACCTGATGCGGAACAGCGGGAATTGGCTGGTATACGGCGCGAGGGTGAATGCCCGCGTCATTAAAATCTCGAGGGAAACTGAAACATGGAAACCGGTATCGTCAAATGGTTCAATGATGCGAAGGGCTTTGGCTTTATCACGTCTGACGCCGGCGGCGACGATCTGTTCGCGCACTTCTCGGAAATCCGCGCCGACGGCTTCAAGTCGCTGAAGGAGAACCAGCGTGTCTCGTTCGACGTCAAGGTGGGTCCGAAGGGCAAGCAGGCCGCGAACATCCAGCCGCTGTAATGACAGCGTGCGGGCGCTCGCCGCGCGAGCGCTCAAGTCGTACAGAGCCCCGGACAAATCCGGGGCTTTTTTATTTTTGGCATATTGATATTCGCGTGATAATAATGGCCGCATTTTTTTGGCCGCCTGGTTAATCGGGAAAACCCTGGATTAGCCGGATTTGCCGATTCGGGCTTCGAAAAATCGGCAAACGGGATTCATCTTGCCGACGCCGTCGCCGCGCGGCGTCCAAACGGTGCATACTTGGGCCGTTTTCCAATTTCCCTGCTGTTTCATCATGCTTGAATCCTCCTTGAACGCCGCACAGACTGCCGGCGATCTTCCCCTCGTTTTTGTCGATCTCGAGACAACAGGAGGCTCGGTCGGCGAGCACCGGATCACTGAAGTTGGCGTGGTCGAAGTGGCGCAAGGGCAGGTGACGCGATGGAGTACGCTCGTCGATCCCGGCCAGTCGATTCCGCCCTTTATCCAGCAACTCACGGGTATCACGGACAAGATGGTGCGCGGCGCCCCGAGCTTTGCCGATATCGCCGCCGGGCTCTACGAGCGGTTGGCCGGCAAGCTGTTCATCGCGCATAACGCGGCCTTCGATCGCGGCTTCTTGCGCGCGGAGTTCGAGCGTGCCGGTTATTCCTTCAATCCGGACGTGCTCTGCACGGTGCGCCTGTCGCGGGCGCTTTTTCCGGGCGAGAAGCGCCACGGCCTCGATGCGCTGGTCGAGCGCCACGCGCTCGTGCCGTCGGACCGCCACCGCGCGCTCGCCGACGCCGATCTGCTCTGGCAGTTCTGGCAGCGGTTGCCGGCACTCGTGCCCGAGGACGCGCTGGCGGCGCAAATCGAGCGCACGACGCGCCGTCACGTGCTGGCCGGCGACATTACCGATGAACTCATCGAGACGGCTCCGGCCGGGCACGGCGTTTATGCGTTCTATGGCGAGAATGACGTGCCGCTCTACGTCGGGCGCAGCGTGCGGGTGCGCCAGCGCGTGCGCTCGCACCTCTCGGGCGACCGTCGGTCGTCGCGCGAACAACGCATGGCGCAGCAGGTGCGGCGCGTGGAGTGGCGCGCGACGGGTGGCGAGCTGGGCGCGCTCCTCGCCGAGGCGCAATGGATCGCGATGCTCAAGCCGTCATTCAACCGCTTGCCGCGTGTGTCGAAGCGAGACCCCGCCGATCTCGGCGCGGCGCCCTGGCCGTTCGGCGGCGCCGTGCTCGTGCAGGAGCAGGACAACGCGAACGGCGCCGACGTCTTTCATTTGATCGATCGATGGTGCTATGTGGGCGCTTTCGCCAGTTCGGCCGAAGCGGCGCTGCTTGCGGATCCGGCGGTCGAACGCGCGTTCGAGCTCTCGACCTGGCGCATCCTGCAAAGCCGCTTCGAGCGCGGCTTGAGCGTGCAGGTGCTGCAACCTTCCGAAGCGGCCGGGCTGACGAGCCCGGCCTGACCCGCGAAGCGGGCGGGTGGCATTCAGGCGACACCACCTACGCCACCCGACTCGCAAACATGTCCCAGTGCCTGAGTCATGGCGTTCGCGCGCGTGGAGTCGTAGCGCGTGAGTTCCTTCCAGCTCGCCACCGACCGTGCGACGCGCGCCGGACAATCCGGCGCCTGACGCATCGGCTGCACGCGAGCGAGCGCGCCGATCAACCGCGCGGTGAGCTGGTCGAGTTGCGGCCGGGTGGCGGTGGCGAGATCCGGCGCCGGGTCGCTCGGCGCCTGCGAGGTGCGCCACGTGTCGAACAGCGACTTTTGCACCTGCGTGCTTGCATCGATCTGATCGCGGAAGAAGGTACGCGCAAACGCGGGGTCGACGCCGGCCGCCGCGGCGCGCTTCTGGACATCGGCGAGCAGGGCGTCTTCGCGGGGCGTATCGGTGATCGGCTTGTGGTGTTGCCACTTCCAGTGCGCGACCGGTTCGGCGAGCGCGAGGCGCTGCGAAACGAGTGCGACGAGGTTGGTGAGCGCGGTGTCGTCGCCATCGGCATGGGCGGACGTGAACGGTAGGGCGAAAAGCATCGCGGCGGCGCAACGCGCGCTCGTACGGATGAAAAAAGACATGGAGTGGGAAGAGGCCGGCAGGGAAAAGCGAAGCATAGCCGGTTATGCTGTGCCTGCGGTCGGCAGCGACGCAGTCGTTTCGAGCGACCGCAGAGAAGCGCGCACGCAATCAAGCGTGCCAATCAAACGCATCAACTAATCAGACAGGCATCGCGAGCACAACGTCGCGCGCAGAATTAACGCGCGCAAGCCCGCATTGCGCCTGTCAGCAGTGCGCATGCTGATACGCACACGCCTTTGCGCCGCGTGTGCGTTCCCCGTCACTTCTGTTCGTGTGCCTTGCGTTGCTCGTCAAGAAATGCCCGCACGTGAGCGGGCAATTCATCGCCGAGAAACTCGACGGCCACCGGTTCCGGATCCGGGCTGAAAACTTGGTCCGGGGTCGGAATCCTTGGCGGTTTGGCGTCCATGATCATTCTCCTGTGTAAGCCGATTATCCGGCTCGGCACTTCAATTGCGCTAGCCCCGCTTGCGGTAACAGTGCTTTTCCGGCGCGCGTGTTGCTTTATTCGGACAGCGATACAAATGATTAACGGCGCGGGAATATAATTGTCGAGATGTTCTTCGTCATGCACCATGCCGCATGAATCGCCATGTCGCGCATTCGGCATGCCACGGCTGCTGCCCCGCACAATCCCTCAGTCGCTCGCCCCGCAACCGCTGAGCCACGCGCTCGCAGGCGTCATGTCGCGCTCGCGTGACGCTGTGCCGCACGCTCGCTGCGAGCTTGCCTGCATGGCGCGACAGCGCCACCCATCTACAACGGTTGATTATGCGATCGCGTTGACGTCGAAACGTTAATAAGAATTAAAACTATGTAAGCGTCCGTTTCTCTCCAATCGGCGGATTAATACTTTCGCTCGCCAGCATTGGCCTGTGATTTAACGATCGTGCGTGCATAAATCGCCACGCGCAAAGACGTGGCGTCCTGGCAAACGCCGTAAATTCGTTACGATTGCGTGGCCGGCGGCGCGGGCACGCGTTGCACATGGGCATGATTGGCGGGCGTCGCGCGCACATCGACCTGGCCGTGAATGCGCGCCTGATGACCGTCAGCGAACATGTAGTACGGAAACGGATGGGCGGGTTCGGAGGCCGCGTCGAGGCGCGCAACCAGTTCCGGCGCGAGCGCGAATTCGAGCGCGCCGAGCGATTGCTCCAGTTGCGAGGCCTGGGTTGCGCCGACGATGATGCTCGCGACGCCTCGTTTCTGATACAGCCAGTTCAGGGCGACTTGCGCCATCGGCCGGTTGGCCTCGTGGGCGACGCGCTCCAACTCTGCGACGATCGCGAAGTTGCGCGGCGAAAGCTTGTCGAAGCCAGGCGGCGGCTTGGCGCCCACCGTTTGCAGACGGCCCTCGCCGGACACACCCGCAAGACCCGAAGCGTTGTGAGCGCCATCAGCGCTAGTTTGCGAGGGCCGGTATTTGCCCGACAGCACGCCCATGCCGAGTGGACTCCACGGCACGAGGCCCATGCCGAGTTGGGTCGCGAGATCCGCAAACTCGTGTTCCGCGTTGCGCTCGATCAGCGAGTATTCGAGCTGCATGGCCGCGACCGGTTCGAAGCCGCGCCAGTCGGCGAGCGTCTGCGCGCGGCCCGCGTACCAGGCCGGAACGTCGGAAAGGCCCACGTAGCGGATCTTGCCCGCGCGCACCGCGTCGTCCATGGCGCGCATGACTTCGTCGACGGGCGTCATGCGATCCCACGTGTGCAGGTAATAGAGATCGATGTAGTCGGTGCCGAGGCGCTTGAGCGAACCCTCCAGCGCGCGCAGCAGATTCTTGCGATGGTTGCCGCCTGCATTCGGATTGCCCGATTTCGCGTTGTAGGAGTATTTGGTCGCGATGACGAGCCGCTCGCGCAAACCACGCGCCGCCGCGAAGCGGCCGACCCACGATTCGCTTGTGCCCTCGGTGTAAAGGTCGGCGGTGTCGATGAAGTTGCCGCCCGCATCGACGTAAAGATCGAAGAGTCGCCGTGCGGTGGCTTCGTCGGCGCCCCAGCCCCATTCGGTGCCGAACGTCATCGTGCCGAGAGCAATGGGGCTCACGCGCAGCCCGGAACGGCCCAGCAGGGTATAGCGATCGAGTTTCATGGCGGGTTCCTCAAGGAAGGAGCAGTAAAGACGAGGCCATCTTGCGCTTTTCCTTTTTGTGGAAAAATCGGGTTCACTTGAAATGACTGTGAAGCGGTACTTCACAATGGAGACGCCATGGATCCGATTACGAGCGCCAGCCCTGCGGCCCAGAGCCTCGCGGGCCGCCTGCCCGCGCTGCTGGCGGTCGCCGCCGTCGCGCGGCATGGCAGTTTTACGCGGGCCGCCGCCGCCGCGGGCTTCTCGACTTCGGCGCTCTCGCAAACCGTGCGCGCACTCGAAGCGCAACTCGGCGTGAGGCTCTTCAATCGCACGACACGCCGCGTCGCGCTCACCGAAGCGGGCGCGCTGTTCCTCGCGCGCGTGCAGCCCGCGCTCGCCCAGATCGAGGAGGCGTTCGACGCGCTCGATGCTTCGCGCGACCAGGCAGCCGGCACGCTGCGCATCAACTTGCCGCGCGTGGCGAGCGAGCTGCTCGTGCTGCCGCATCTCGCGGAGTTCATGGAGCGCCACCCACAGATCAAACTCGAGCTCGCGCTCGACGACGGTTTCGCCGATCTGGTGGGCGAGGGTTTCGACGCGGGCATCCGGCTGGGCGAATCGGTCGCGCCCGGCATGGTCGCGATGCCGATCGGCGGCCCGATCCGTATCGCGGTGGTGGGTGCGCCGGATTACTTCAGACGTCATGCCCGGCCCGAGACTCCCGACGATCTGGCCGCGCACGATTGCCTGCATTACCGTTTCGCGACGGGCGGCGTCTACCGCTGGGAGTTTGCGCAGCCCGACGACCCGCAGCGCGTATTCGACGTGCTCACCACAGGGCGTTTCGTGACCAACGACCTGCGCACGATGGTGCGGGCCGCGGAGCAGGGCGTGGGCCTGCTGCACGTGATCGAGGACTACGTGCGGGCGCCGCTCGAGCGCGGCAGTCTCGTGCCGGTGCTGGAGGCGTGGTGCCCGTCGTTTCCGGGCTTCTATTTGTATACGGCGGGACGCGCGCAGCTACCGCCCAAGCTGCGCGTGTTCATCGACTTCTTGCGGGCCAAACGCACGAGCGCTTGAAATCGCGCAGCCGTTTTCAGACATGTCTGATTCGGTAGCGTGCCGATCTTATTTATCTTTAAAAAGTACAGACGCGGAGGCCGCCCGGGCCCGAGCGCACCGCCCAGATCGAACCCGACCCGCGCGCCACCGATGCGGCGGGAATTCACGATGAGCCACCCCGTCACCGCATCGGCCGAGACATCGGCCGACACTACGGCCGACACTTCGGCCACACACGCCCGCGCGAGCGAACCGCTTGCGCTCGCAGACCTGCACTTCCAGGCCGGGCGAACGTGCGAGGCGTTGCTCGCCTATCAGGATGTGCTCACGCGAGAGCCGCGCCACGCGCACGCGTTGCACCGCGTGGCGCTCTCTTATTTTCGCGACGGGCAACGCGACCTTGCGCGCGACTACCTGGAGCGCGCCATCAACGTGTCGCCCGAGCGCGCCGAACTATGGGAGCATCGCGGTTTGCTGGCCGCGCTGGAGAAAGCCCACGTCGTGGCCGAAGCGTTATACCGCCGCGCGATCGCGCTCAGCGGCGGGACGGCCAGCGAGCATCGCAACCTGGCCGATGTGCTGAAGCTCGCGGGGCGCCGGGCCGAGGCGCGCATGCATTACGAGAAGGCGCTCGAATTCGATCCCACGTTGCATGACGCCATGCGGCGTCTTGCAGCGCTTTGCCTCGAGGACGAACGCTTCGAAGAAGCTGTGGTCTGGTCTCGCCGCGCGTACGAGTCAGGCGCTTCCCGTCTTGCCGATGGTCTCGATTTGCTGAAGGCGCTCGCTGGTCTCGGACATGCCTCCGGGTTGAACGCGCAGATCACGCAAATGCGCGCGGCCTTCGCGCGGGACGGCGCGGCGCTCGAAAGCCTCGCCTTGCGGCTCAACGAAATCCATCGCTTCGACGCAGCATACGAGGTGGCGCTTCAGGGGCTCGCCGTCGACGCCACGCGCGGCAAGCTGCACCATTACGCGAGCTACGCCTTGAACATGCTCGGCGAGCATGCGCGCATGCGGCACCACGCCGACGAGGCGGCGCGCCTCTTGCCCGACGACGAGCCCGTGCAGTTCAACGCGGCCGTCGCGATGTTGCGCGACGGCGACTTCGAGCGCGGCTGGCGGCATTACCACTGGCACGAGCGTCTGGCGTGCAACAGCACGCTGGTGCGTCCCGGTTTCGCGGAGTGGTCGGGCGAACCGGTGAGCGGGCGGCGCTTCTTGCTTGTAGGCGAGCAGGGGTTGGGCGACCAGCTTCAGTCCTTGCGCTACGCCGCGTGGCTGGAGCGCCAGGGCGCGACGGTCGACGTCTGGGTGGACAAGGCGATTGCCGACGTGGCGGCCCGCGCGCACGGCGTGCACCGGGTCTGGACCACGCTGCCGCCTGGTGCCTACGACTTCTGGAGCCGCATGTTTCGGCTTCCTGAGCATATGAAGCTGACGCTGGACAGGCTGCCGCTGGCGATGCCTTATCTCGGGGCGCCGCTCGACCTCATCGAGCGCTGGCGCGCGCGGCTCGCTGGCGGGGAGCCGCGTGGCGCGCGCAGGCTGCGCGTGGGCCTCGTCTGGGCGGGCAACCCCGATTACGAATTCGACCGCTACCGATCGCTCGCGTTACGCACCATGCAGCCCGTGCTTGAGCGGGGCGGGGTGTCGTGGTTCTCGCTGCAAAAGGGCGCTGCGCAAAGCGAACTGGAGGCATTGCCTGCCGGCATCGACATTGCGCCGCTCGGGCGGGAAATATCGAGCTTCATGGACACGCTCGCCATCGTCCAGTCGCTCGACCTCGTGATTACCGTCGATACATCGGTCGCGCATCTCGCGGGTGCGGTGGGCGTGCCGGTGTGGATCTTGCTGCCGACCTGCACCGACTGGCGCTGGATGACGAAGCGAACCGATAGCCCGTGGTATCCCTCGGCGCGGCTTTTCAGGCAGCGCGAACTCGGGCGTTGGGATGAGGTGATCGAGGAGATGGGGGCGGCGCTCGATGCGTTGCCGCCAAAGGCGTGACGCAGTGGCCTCAGGGCGCGCTGAAAAGCAAAAAGCCCAGTCCGAAGACTGGGCTTTTGCTTGAATCCTGGTGCCGGAAAGAGGAATCGAACCCCCGACCTTCGCATTACGAATGCGCTGCTCTACCGTCTGAGCTATTCCGGCGCTGCATCAGAGAAGAAAGATTATAGGAAAGAGCCTCAGACTATGCAAGCCCTTTCTTCATCTTTTTTTATTTTTTCGCTTCGTGGTGATAGCGGGTCACACGCTCGACCTCGTTCTTCGAGCCGAGGAACACGGCAACGCGCTCGTGCAGGCTCTTCGGCTGGATGTCGAGGATGCGTTGTTCGCCATTGGTCGCCACGCCGCCCGCCTGTTCGACGATGAACGACATCGGGTTCGCTTCGTACATCAGACGCAGCTTGCCCGGCTTCGACGGGTCACGCTTGTCGGCCGGATACATGAAGATGCCGCCGCGGTTCAGGATACGGTGCACGTCGGCGACCATCGAGGCGATCCAGCGCATGTTGAAGTTGTCGCCGCGCGGGCCGTCCTTACCCTCGTTCAACTCGCCAACGTACTTCTGCACCGGCTCATACCAGTGGCGCGCGTTCGACGCATTGATCGCGTATTCGCGCGTGTCTTCCGGAATGCGCATGTTGCTTTGCGTGAGCACCCACGAGCCCAGTTCGCGGTCGAGCGTGAAGCAGTTCACGCCGTTGCCGGTCGTGAGCACGAGCACCGTTTGCGGGCCGTACACCGCGTAGCCGGCGGCGACCTGCTGCGTGCCGGGCTGGAGGAACGATTCTTCGGTGGCCTGCTTGCCGTCCGGGCAGCGCAGCACCGAGAAGATCGTGCCGATCGACACGTTCACGTCGATGTTCGACGAGCCGTCGAGCGGGTCGAACACGAGCAGGTATTCGCCCTTCGGGTAGTTGGCCGGGATCGGGAAGAACGTTTCCATTTCCTCCGAGGCCATCGCGGCGAGATTGCCGCCCCATTCGTTGGCGTCGAGCAGAATTTCGTTCGAGAGGATGTCGAGATTCTTCTGCACTTCGCCCTGGACGTTCTCGCTGCCGGCCGTGCCGAGGGCGTCGCCGAGCGCGCCCTTGCTGACGTTGAAGCTGATCGCCTTGCACGCGCGTGCGACGACTTCGATCAACAGGCGCAGGTCGGCGGGCAGGTTGCTGTGCTGGCGCTGCTGCTCGATCAGGTACTTGGTGAGGGTGGTGCGACGTTGCAAAGCCATTGCAGTACTCCGGATGCGCTTAGGGATGTCGCAATTCTACCCGCTCGACTGTGACCGGCCGCCGCGCAGCCGCGCAAAATAAAGCGCCGGAGCGTGCGCGGGCTTGACCGTGCGCGCTTTCGCGCGTCGGCCGGCCTGCTCGTGCCGCCAAAAATAATCACGAAAAAAAAGCGTAAAAAAACCGGCGCGAAGGCCGGTTGCCGGGTTGCCGGGTGATCGCGCGGCGGCTTGAACCTGCACAAGCGCGCCGCGCCTATTGTCTGATCAAGCCAGCGCTTTCTCGACGATCTCGCGCACGTCGCGCGATTTCGCCTCGGCGGCCACACGCTCCAGCGCCGCGCGCATTGCTTCGCGCAGCGCGGGCGTGAAGCGGCGCCACAGTTCGAGATTGCGGGCGAGGCGCGCCGCGACTTGCGGGTTGAGCGCGTCGAGCGCGATCACCTGGTCCGCCCAGAACGCGTAGCCCGAGCCGTCGGCGGCGTGGAACTGCGCGGGGTTCGCGGCGCAGAAGCTGAAGATCAGCGAGCGGGCGCGGTTCGGGTTCTTGATGTTGAACGCGGGGTGAACCATGAGCGCGCGCACGGTTTCGATGGTCGGGCGTTGCGCCGTGCCGCGCTGCGTGGCCTGGAGCGCAAACCACTTGTCGATGACGAGCGGCTCCTTTTCGAAGCGCACATAGAAGTCTTCGAGCGCCTTGCGCGCGACGTCGCCGCCGCTCGCCGCCTGGGCGTTCAGCAGCGCGGAAAGCGCCGCCGAGCGGTCGGTCATGTTGTTCGCCGCATCGTACTGCGCCGTCGCGAGACGCACGGCTTCGGCGGAATCGTCGAGTTCCGAGAGATACGAGAGCGCGAGATTCTTCAGCCCGCGATGACCGGCCGCCTCGGGCGTCGGCTCGTATGCGCCCGGCGTGACATTGCGCTCGTAGGCCGCAAGCCATTCGGCCTTGAGTGCCGTGGCCAGTTGCTTGCGCACGAACTGACGCGCCGTGTGCACGGCGGCAGGATCGGATTGGGCCATTTGCTCGGCGAGATACGTTTCCGAAGGCAGCATGAGCGCAAGCTCGCGGAACGACGGCGAGAGCAATTCGTCGGTCAGCACGCGGTGGAAGGCATCGACGAGTGCGACGTTGATTTCGAGCGGCTGGCCGGCGGCGGCGCGGCTGGCGAGCGCAAGCAGTTCACGCGTGGCGAGGCGCTGGCCCGCTTCCCAGCGGTTGAACGCGTCGCTGTCGTGCGCGAGCAGGAACGCGAGTTCGTCGTTGCCGTAGTCGTAGTCGACGATGACGGGCGCCGAGAAGTTGCGCAGCAGCGAGGGCAGGGGCTTGGCCGGCACGTCGGCGAACGTGAAGGTCTGCTGCGTTTCGGTGAGTTCGAGCACGCGCGTCGTGCCGTGCGCGGCGGCTTCGCCTTCGAGACGCAGCGGCAGGTCCGCGCCGCCCGCGCCGATCAGGCCGATCGCAAACGGAATGTGCAGCGGGCCCTTTTGCGTTTCGCGCGCGGCGGGCGAGCCGTTGGCGTAGCCCTGCGTGAGCGTCACGCTGTAGCAGCGCGTGCCTTCGTCGTAGCTCGTCGTCACGGCGACGCGCGGCGTGCCCGCCTGGCTGTACCAGCGCTCGAATTGCGCGAGGTCGCGGCCGTTGGCGTCGGCCATCGCGTGGCGGAAGTCGTCGCAGGTCACGGCCTGGCCGTCGTGGCGCTGGAAGTACAGGTCCATGCCTTTACGGAAGCCGTCGCGGCCGAGCAGCGTTTGATACATCCGCACGACTTCCGCGCCTTTTTCGTAGACGGTCATCGTGTAGAAGTTGTTGATCTCCACGTAGCTTTCCGGGCGCACCGGGTGCGCCATCGGGCCCGCGTCTTCGGCGAACTGCATCTGGCGCAGCACGCGCACGTCCTCGATGCGCTTGGTGGCGCGCGCCGCTTCGTTCTCGTCGCCGCCCGACATCGCCGCCGAGAACTCCTGGTCGCGGAACACCGTGAGGCCTTCCTTCAGGCTCAGCTGGAACCAGTCGCGGCAGGTCACGCGGTTGCCGGTCCAGTTGTGGAAGTACTCGTGGCCAACCACGGCTTCGATGTTCGCGAAGTCGACGTCGGTGGCCGTTTCCGGATTCGCGAGCACGTACTTCGTGTTGAAGATGTTGAGCCCCTTGTTCTCCATCGCGCCCATGTTGAAGTCGCTCACGGCGACGATCATGAAGCGGTCGAGGTCGAGTTCGAGGCCAAAGCGCTGTTCGTCCCAGTGGATCGAGTGGACGAGCGAGTCCATCGCATGGCGCGTCTTGTCGAGATCGTGCGGCTCGACCCACACCTGGAGCAGCTTTTCCTTGCCGGAGCCGCTCTGGATGCGCTCTTCCAGCGCCACCAGCTTGCCCGCCACGAGCGCGAACAGATAGCTCGGCTTGCGGAACGGGTCTTCCCATTTCGCATAGTGGCGGCCATCGGGCAGGTCGCCCTCGGCGATCAGGTTGCCGTTCGAGAGCAGCACCGGGTAGGCGAGCTTGTCGGCGCGCAGCGTGACCGTGTAGGTCGCCATCACGTCCGGGCGGTCGAGGAACCAGGTGATGCGGCGAAAGCCTTCGGCCTCGCACTGCGTGAAGAAGTTGCCGCTCGACACGTACAGGCCCGAAAGCGTGGTGTTGGCGGCGGGGTCGCACGCACCGGTGAGCGTGAGCTCGAAGGCGTCGGGCACGTTTTCGACCGTGAGGCCGTGCTCGTGCGCGCGCACGTTCGCGTAGGGCTTGCCGTCGATGGCCGCGCCGATGAATTCGAGCTGTTCGCCCATCAGTTCGAGATGCGCGGCGCCGGCGGCTTGCGCGGCCGCCGGATTGCGGCGCACGCGCAGCGTGCTCTTGACGACGGTGCGCTCGGGCGCGAGGTCGAATTCGAGGTCGACGGTATCGATCAGAAAAGCGGGCGGCGCGTAGTCTTCGCGGCGGATCACGGTGGGCGTGGCGGTATCGGACATGGTCTGGATAGGGGGCGCGTCAGATCGGGGTGGATCGGAGTGGCCGGCTGCCCGGGTCAGGAGAGCGCGGCGGATCGCCCCATTGTACAAAGGCTCGGGCCGCTTTGTCCGTCTGCGCCCGCGCGCTCTCGCGCGGCCCTGTGGCCCCCGAACTTTCGCGCGGCGGCGCGAGTCAGTATGATCGGGCTTCCGCGCCGGGCAATGGCCTCGCCCGGCGGACACATAATCAGGCGCGACCGGGCGACATGCGTACAAGACATGCGCACGGAATAAGCGCTGCGGCTGGATCGTATCGGAGAGAGCGGCCCCACAACTGCACTTTTCCAACCGAGGCAACACTGCTACGAGAAGACCATGATGCACGATCGATGGACCCGCCGCGCCCTCCTGATGCTGGCGGCGCTCGCCCTCACGCTTTCCGGCTGCACGACCTACGTGACGAGCCAGGTGACCGCTTTCTCCGCATGGGACGGCGGCAGCGACGCCACGCGCACCTTTGCGTTCAAACGCAGTCCCGAACAGAGCCAGAGCATCGAGCAGAGCACTTACGAGCAGTTCGTCGCCAACGGGCTCGCCATGCATGCGTTTCGCCTCGTGGCCGAGCCGCAGGCGCGCTATCTCGTGGGGCTCGCCTACGGCAGCCGCACGGACACGGTGACGGTTGCGCAGCCCGTGTTCTACAACCCCTGGCCGGGCCCGTACTGGGGGCCGTGGAATCCGTGGGGCGCGTGGGGACCGTATCAGCCCGCGTACGTGAACCAGACCTACCCGGTGTACTCGCATGCGCTCGGCATTCGCATCAGCGACAGGGCGAGCGGCAAGGAGGTCTATAACGTGACGGCGCGCACCTCGGGCGACGATCCGTCGCTCGTGCGCGTGATGCCTTTCCTCGTGCAGAGCGCGTTGGGGAATTTCCCGCTGGCCAACGGCACGGTGACCGAGGTCAAGATTCCGCTCGGCAAGAGCGGTGGCGCGGCGAACGAGACCGGTGCGCCGCCCGCGCAGGCCCCGGCGGGTGCGGGGCAGGCAAGCGCGGCGCCCACAGGAAGCGCGCCGGCGAAGTAGGCGCTCCTGGTCGCGCCTTCCACACAGGCGCGACCGGCCGGGCGGGCCGGTGCAGTCAGCGGCGCGCGCCGTCGCGGCTGTGCACGCGTTTGCCCGCGGCGTAGGTCTCGAACACGGTGCGGTCGTCGCCCAGCAGCGCGAGGGCGAACAACAACTCCTCCAGCGATTCGGCGCGCGCGGTGCGCCGCGCCAGCAACGGCGTGGCCTGCGCATCGAGCACGACGAAATCCGCTTCGCTGCCGGGCGCGAGCGTGCCGATCTTGCCGGCGAGATCGAGCGCCTGCGCCGCGCCCGCCGTCGCGAGCCAGAACATGCGCGTGGCCGTGAGGTGATGGCCGCCCATGCGCGCCACCTTGTGCGCTTCGTTCATCGTTTGCAGCATCGAGAACGAGGTGCCGCCGCCCACGTCGGTGGCGAGCGTCACGGGCATCGACGACGCGCCCGCCTTGTCGAAGTCGAACAGGCCACTGCCGAGGAACAGGTTCGAGGTCGGGCAGTGCGCGGCGACCGTGCCGGTGTCCGCCATGCGGCGGCGGTCTTCGTCGTCGAGCCAGATGCAGTGGCCGTACACGGCGCGGCGGCGCAACAGGCCGTAGTGATCGTAGACGTCGAGATAGCTGCGATGGCCCGGAAACAACTCCTTGACCCACTTCACCTCGTCCGGGTTTTCGGCCACGTGGCTCTGGATGAAGATGTCCGCATGCGCTTTCGCGAGCGCGCCGCACGCTTCGAGCTGCGCTTCGGTCGACGTGGGCGCAAAGCGCGGCGTGAGCGCGTACATCTGGCGCCCGCGGTTGTGCCAGCGGCCGATCAGCTCGGCGCTGTCGTCGTAGCCCGTTTGCGGCGTGTCGCGCAGGAACTCGGGGCAATGGCGGTCCATCAGCACCTTGCCCGCGACCATGCGCAGGTTCTTCGCCTCGCTCGCGGTGAAAAGCGCGTCGGCCGACTGCTTGTGCACGGTGCAGTAGACGAGCGCCGTGGTCGTGCCGCAGGCGAGCAGTTCGTCGACGAAAAAGCGCGCCGTATCCTGCGCCACCGCTTCGTTTTCGAAGCCGCGCTCGGTCGGGAACGTGTAGGTGTCCAGCCACGGCAGCAGACCTGGCGCGGGCGAGGCGATCATGTCCGTCTGCGGGTAGTGGATGTGCGTGTCGATGAAGCCCGGCACGATCAGCTTGTCGCGCAGGTCGTGGACCGTCGCGCCATCGCTCACACGCGACTTGAGCGCGGACCACGCGCCCGAGGCGACCACGTGGCCGTCTTCGACGATCACGACGCCGTCTTCGTCAAAGACAGCGGCGTCGGACGATTGCGCAGGGTCGCCGGTGAACGTCAACAGTTTTGCGCGGTAAGCCGATTGAGTCATGGGAACTTCGTCTCCGATAAATTCAGGTAGTCGTCCAGTGCATGCCCCGCATGGCGCGCGCCGCTCCTGAAAACGCAGCGCGCGAGGACCCACGGCCCGGCGCTCGCGCGCCGGGCCGGATTCGTGTGACAGCCCGGGCTGGGGCTTGCTGTGCGGACGAGTCCGCGTTTAGGTCGGCGCTTTACGTCACGCTGTCCGTGACGCTTTATGCCGTTGCGCGATTCCAGTTCGCGTCGAGTTTCGCGATCAGCGCGGCGCGTTCTTCGGGCGTCACGAACGAGGCCTCGAAGCCGTTGCGCAGGATCGTGTACACCTCGTCGCTGTCGAGCTTGAGTGCTTCGATGATCGCGCGGTAGTTCTCGTTGACGTAGCCGCCGAAGTACGCGGGGTCGTCGGAGTTGACGGTCACCGCCACGCCCTTGTCGAGCAGCGCCTTGAGCGTGTGTTGCGTCATGTCGTCGAACACGCACAGCTTGGTGTTCGAAAGCGGGCACACGGTGAGCGCCACGCGCGTATCGGCCAGACGCGTGACGAGCGCCGCGTCTTCGATGCTGCGCACGCCGTGATCGACGCGATCGACCTTGAGCAGATCGAGCGCCTCATAGATGTACGAGGGCGGGCCTTCTTCGCCCGCGTGCGCGACGAGCTTCAGGCCCATCGCACGCGCCTGCTCGAACACGCGCTCGAATTTCGAAGGCGGATGGCCGCGCTCGGACGAATCGAGGCCCACGCCGATGAGGCGCGCATAGCGCGCGAACAGCGGGCGCGCGGCTTCGAAGGTGGCGAGCGCATCGGCTTCGCTCAGGTGGCGCAGGAAGCACAGGATCAGCTTGCTCGTGAGGCCGCGCTTTTCGGCGTCGGCGAGCGCGCGATCGATGCCCGCGACCACCGTTTCGATCGCCACGCCACGCTCGGTGTGCGTTTGCGGGTCGAAGAAAATTTCGGTGTGCACGACGTTGTCCGCGAGCGCGCGCTCGCAGTACGCCATCGTCATGTCGTAGAAGTCCTGCTCCGTGAGCAGCACGCTCGCACCTGCGTAGTAGATGTCGAGGAACGATTGCAGGTCGGTGAATGCGTAGGCTGCGCGCAGCGCCTCGATCGAGTCGTAGGCGAGCGTCACGTTGTTGCGCTGGGCGAGTGCGAAGATCAGCTCGGGTTCGAGCGAGCCTTCGATGTGGATGTGCAACTCGGCCTTCGGCGCGTTGGCGGCCTTTTCGACGAGCGCGCTTGCGTTGGCAGCGGCGTTATCGGTGTTGGCGGTGGTCGTGATCGTCATGGTCGGTTCGATTCGCTTATGGGTTCATCAGTGTGTGACATCACGCGCGATGGGTTGCAGATTCGGATGCGGTTGAGCAGGCGCTCGCCAGCTTCGCGGCCTCGATCGCCTGGAGCAGTTGCGCGGCGGCCGAGACGGCGATCACTTCGGGCGACTTGTCGACGATGCCGTCCACGCCGAGCGGGCAGTTCATGCGCGCGATCTGCATGGGGTCGATGCCGCGCGCGGCGAGCCGGTGCTCGAACTGCTTGCGCTTCGTGTGCGAGCCGATCATGCCGAAGAACACGAAGTCGCCGCGGCGCAGGATGCGCTCGGCGAGATCGAGATCGCGCGAATGATCGTGCGTCATCACGATGAAGCTCGTGCCGGGCGGGGCCGTATCGACGGCTTCGTCGGGCGCGTCGTTGGCGTCGATCGCGACATTCGGCGCGTTGAGCAGCGCGAACGCCTCGGGCGTCGGAAACGCGGCGTCGCGCTCGTCGACCCACAGCACGCGGCAGGGCAGCGTGCCGAGCACGCGCACGAGCGCCGCGCCCACGTGCCCTGCGCCGAACAGCACCACGGGGAAGTCGTTCGGCGCGATGGTCTCGGTGAGAAGCGTCGTGCCGCCGGTTTCCCACAGGAGGCAATCCGGCGCCTGCGCGGCCGGTTCCGGCTCGCTGAGCATGACCGCATCGGTCGCGGCGGCCGCCGAGGTCGCCGCGGCATGGCCTTCCGGGCTCCCGTTGCGCGAGGAGCGGAATGATACGCTACGCACGGTCGATGCGCCCGTCGCGAGCCGGCGCGCGAGCGTGGCGATCCAGCCGAGGTCGGCCACGTCGAGGCGCTCGAATGCGAGCACCACGGCGCCGCCGCAGCACTGGCCGAGGCTCGGCCCGAGCGCGAGCCGCTCCAGACGCCGCGCATGCGGCGTGCGCATGCCGTCGCGCAGCACCTGGCGGGCGATCTCGATGGCCTTCCATTCGAGGTGGCCGCCGCCTATCGTGTGGCGGGCCGCTTCGCGCGTGACGATCATCTTCGTGCCGGCCTCGCGCGGCGCCGACCCTTCGATGCGCGCGACGGTGACCAGCACCGCGGCGTCGCCGTGCGCGAGCAGTTGCTGCAAATCGGAAAGCCAGGCTTGCATCTGGCGGTTCTCCCTACAGGGCGGCACGTTCTGGCAGGTGCCGCCGGTTAATCTGAATCACTGCGCGTGATCGCGCTCCTTCACGGTTGGAGTGCGGGGCGCTCCGGCGGTTCGCTCGCTTGCAGCGCCTTCAACGCATCGAGCGCGTCCAGAATCGCTTCGGGCGTTGCGGGCGCGCGCAGCGGCGCGGCCTCGCGCGCTTCGGGCACCGCCGCGCCCACGGCGTCGCGAATCGCGAGAAATACCGAGAACGGCAAAAGCAGGGGCGGTTCGCCCACGGCTTTCGAGCGAAACACGCTCGGTTCGACATTGTCGTTGCCGCCGTCGCGATAGAGCTGCACGTGAAATGCCTCCGGCGTGTCGCTCACGGCCGGAATCTTGTACGTGGAAGGTGCGTGCGTCATGAGCCGTCCGTCGCCGTTCCACCAGAGCTCCTCGGTCGTGAGCCAGCCCATGCCCTGAATAAAGCCGCCTTCCACCTGGCCGAGATCGATGGCCGGATTGATCGACTGGCCCGCATCGTGCAGCAAGTCGGCGCGTACGAGCTTCCATTCGCCCGTGAGCGTGTCGACGACCACCTCGGACACCGCCGCGCCATAGGCGAAGTAGTAGAACGGGTGGCCGGTGAGCGTGCGCGCGTCCCAGTGCACCTTGGGCGTGGCGTAAAAGCCGTCGGACCACAGTTGCACGCGCTTGAGATACGCGAGTTCGACGAATTCGCCAAACGCAATCGCGCTGCCGTTCGCGCGCACCTGGCCGTCTTCGAACCTCACGTCCTCCGGCGCGCCGCCGTACTGCGCGGCGGCGAACGCCGCGAGGCGCGCGCGGATCGCAAGCGCGGCGTCCTCCGCGGCCTTGCCGTTCAGGTCGCTGCCGGTGGAGGCCGCCGTCGCCGACGTGTTGGCCACTTTCGACGTATCGGCGGCGCTCACGCGCACGCGTGCGATCGGCAAACCGAGCGTGCCCGCCACGACCTGCGCGACCTTGGTGTTGAGCCCCTGGCCCATTTCGGTGCCGCCGTGATTCACGAGCACGGAGCCGTCGCGGTAGACGTGCACGAGCGCGCCCGCCTGGTTCAGATGCGGCACGTTGAACGAGATGCCGAACTTGACCGGCGTGAGCGCGATGCCGCGCTTGAGCACCGGGCTCGCACGGTTGTACGCGGCCAGGGCCGCGCGGCGCTCGCGATAGCGGCTCGACGCGAGCAACGCGTCGGTGAGCGGCGCGAGCACGTTGTCCTCCACGCGCTGGCCGTAGGGCGTGATGTCGCGCTCGCCGATGCCGTAGTAGTTCGCGCGCCGTACGTCGAGCGGATCGCGGCCTAGCGCCTTCGCGATCTCGTCGAGCATCACCTCCATCACGAGCGCGCCCTGCGGGCCGCCAAAGCCGCGAAACGCCGTGTTCGACTGCGTATTCGTCTTGCAGCAAAGCGCGACGATTTCGACGTCGGAAAGAAAGTAGGCGTTGTCGAAGTGGCAGACCGCGCGCGTCGCGACCGCGCCCGAGAGGTCGGCGGAATAGCCCGCGCGCAGCGCGATCTCGACGCGCGCGCCCACGAGGCGGCCGTCGTCGTCGTAGCCCGCTTCGTACGCATAGCGCGCGTCGTGGCGCTTGCCGGTGATCATGAAGTCGTCGTCGCGGTCGGCGCGCAGCTTCACGGGTCGTTGCAGCGTGTGCGCGGCGAGCGCCGCGACGCATGCGAACAGCGCCGACTGCGATTCCTTGCCGCCGAAACCGCCGCCCATGCGTCGGCATTCGCAGATCACGCGATGCGCGGGCCAGCCGAGCAGATGCGCGATGACCTGCTGCATTTCGCTCGGGTGCTGCGTCGAACTGTAGACGAGCATGCCCGTTTGTTCCTGCGGCAGCGCGTAAGCGACCTGGCCTTCGAGATAGAACTGCTCCTGGCCGCCCACGGTGAACGTGCCCGCCAGACGATGCGGCGCAGAGGCGATGCGCTCGTTCGGCGCGCCGCGCACGAGGCGTAGCGGCGGCAGCACGTAATGCTGGCGCTTGCGTGCTTCGTCGATGGTGAGCACCGGTTCCAGCGGCTCGTAGCGCACCACGTCTTCGCTGGCGGCGAGCGCAGCGGCGCGGCGCGCGAGTTCGTGGGTCGTCGCGACCACCGCGAACACGGGCTGCCCCAGGTATTGCACGACGTCGGTCGCGAGCACCGGATCGTCGTGGATCACCGGGCCGCAGTCGTTGGCGCCGGGAATGTCGGCGGCGCTCAGCACGGCCAGCACGCCCGGCGACGAGCGCACGCGTTCGAGATCGAGCGCGACGATGCGCGCGTGCGCATGGCGCGCGAGGCCGAGCGCCGCGTGCACCGTGCCGTGCAGTTCGGGGATGTCGTCGGTGTAGCGCGCCTCGCCGCTCACGTGCGCTTCGGCCGATTCATGCGGCAGCGGCGCGCCGAGCGCGCATTCGCGGGCAGGTTCGGTGCCTGGCGCACTGCCGTGCTCCGGGCGCATGACGAGCGGTTCGGCCTCGTAGTTCATGGCGTGCCTCCGGCGGCTGCCGCCGCGTCGTCGCCCTCGCCTTCGGCGAAGGCGAACGCGTTGACGTCGCACAGCGCGAGCGGCGCGTCGTCGCGCGTTTCGAGCCAGCAGCGCCACAGCAGGTTGCGCGCAACCTTCAGGCGATACGCGCTGCTCGCGCGCATGTCGGTGAGCGGCTGGTAGTCGGTGGCGAGCGCATCCATCGCGCGCTGCGCGCTGTGGTCGTCCCAGGGCACGCCGGTGAGCACGGCCTCGGCGTGCGCCGCGCGTTGCGGCACGGCCGCCATGCCGCCGTAGGCCACGCGCGCGCTGGCGATCGAGCCGTCGTCGCGCACGTCGAGCGCAAACGCCGCGCACACCGCCGAAATATCCTGGTCGTAGCGCTTCGAGACCTTGTACGTGCGAAAGCGCAGCGTCGGCGCGGGCCGCGGCACGCGGATCGCCACGACGAATTCGCCCGCTTCGAGCGCGTTCTTTTGATAGCCGGTGTAGAACGCCGCGAGCGACAGCGTGCGCACGCGCGCCGCGCGGCGCAGCACGAGCGTGGCGTCGAGCGCGAGCAGCGCGGGCATCGAGTCGCCGATCGGCGAGCCGTTCGCGACATTGCCCCCGAGCGTGCCCGCATTGCGGATCGGCAGCGAGGCAAAGCGCGCCCACAGTTCAGCGAGTTCGGGGTAGTCGGTGGCGAGCGCCGCATAGGCTTCTTCGAGCGGGACGGCCGCGCCGATCGATATCGTCTGCGCGTCGCGCCCGATCGTCCTGAGCTCCGCGACGTTGCCCGTATAGATGAGGTCGCCCAGATCGCGGAACTGCTTCGTGACCCACAGGCCGACGTCGGTGCTGCCCGCGAGCACGCGCGCCTCGGGGTGCGCGGCGCGCAGCGCGGCAAATGCGTCGAGCGTGCGCGGCGCGTAAAACGTGCTTTCGCCGGACGCGGCGCCACGCACATCCGGCCCGCGATATTCGAAGGTGCCGGGCCGTTGCAGCGCGCGCAGTTGCGACTCCACGCGCGCGCGGTCCAGCGCCACGCGCGGGTGACAGGTTTCGTCGAACATGCGCAGCGCGGCGTCGACGATCGGCCGGTAGCCGGTGCAACGGCACAGGTTGCCCGAGAGCGCCTGAGCGATTTCGTCGCGACCGGGTAGCCCCGCGCCCGCAGGCTGGTTCTCGTAGAGCGCCCACATCGACATTACGAAACCCGGCGTGCAAAAGCCGCACTGCGAGCCGTGGCAATCGACCATCGCCTGCTGGACGGGGTGCAGCGCGCCGTCAGGCTGACGCAGGTCTTCCACGGTGTAGAGCGCGCAGCCGTCCAGGGTGGGCAGGAACTGGATGCAGGCGTTGACCGCCTTGAGCGCGAGACGGCCTTCGTCATCGAGCTCGCCCACGACGACCGTGCACGCGCCGCAGTCGCCTTCGGCGCAGCCTTCCTTGGTGCCGCAGGCGCGCAGATCCTCGCGCAGGTGCTGAAGCACGGTGCGCGTGGGAGGCAGGTCGCGCACTTCGTGCACGGCGCCTCGGTGGAGGAAGCGGATGGTTTGCGTTGTCATGGTGAACCCGGGGACATTGCGGATCAGGCGCGCGTTACGAGAGGGGCGCGCCAAAGCCGGCCTCGCGCACGTAGATCGCCATCCAGTTCCGAAGATAGCACCGCTCGCGTCGCGAAAGTATTTCCCCCGCAAGATGTGGGTTATGTGATTTGGGTCATGACGCCGCGACGCGACGACGCACGGTTTAGCACGCCTTGATGCGGGAATTGTGCCGTGCGGGACGGGATCGTGCGCAGGTCGAGCGCGATTTGCGGGCGACGCGCAAAGCTGTCGCGCAGGCGGGGATGACGCGCCACCGCATGGCCGGGTGGCGGGCGGAGAAAGGGGCGCATGGCGCCCCCTGGGGACGATTTAGCGGCGGATGCCGGGCCAGGACACCTGGCGGCGCCGGTTGCGCCACAGGCTCGCGATCACGGCAAGGAACGCGATGACGAATGCGAGCAGCGACCACATGGGGATGGTGAGCCCCAGCGTGGGCGCGTACGTGGTTTCGCACAGACCCTGCACCTTGAACACGCCGGGCAGCCAGTGCGCGGGCGGCAATCCGTCGATGATGGGTTGCAGCGTGTCGAAGCCGCAACTGAAGCTCGGGAACGCCTGCACCCAGACGAGCCGCGCGGCCGCGATCGCGCCGCCGAGCGCCGACAGCGCGACGAGCGCTTCGAGCACGCGCACGCCGCTCCAGCTCGTCATGCGCGCACCGAGGAAGGCGAAAACCGCAATCAGGATGAGGAAGTAGCGCCCGAGGATGCACAGCGGGCAGGGGTCCTGGTGCTCGGCATACTGGAAGTAGAGTGCGCCGGCCAGCAGCGCGAGGCAGATTACGCCAAGGAGGACCAGGAGGCGGCGCTCGCGGCGCAACAGCGCGTTATCGTCGTTCATGTGGCTCGTTCGTTCGGGTTGTCTTGGCGCAGCGCGAGAGTCGCTGCGACGGCGTGACGGGATTCTAGCGCGAAGGTTGCGCGCGGCGCGGACGTGTCCTTGCTCGCGCGCAGGGGTTGACTGCGCTGCATGGACGCGGGTCAGCGCAGCGGCGCGAGCACTGCCTCGACGCCGCGGCCGATGGCGAGCAGCGCGTCGTCGTGGCCGGGCGCGGCGGCGAGCATCAACCCGACCGGCGCCGCGCCATAGTGGTGGCACGGCAACGAGAGTGCGCAGCTATCGAGAAAGTTGAACGCGCTCGGGTTGCGCAGCACGAGCGCGTTGGTGCGTGCGAAGACCTCGTCGTCGGCGGCGAGCGGTGCGGCGGGCGGTGGCGCGATCGGCACGGTCGGTGCGATCACGGCGTCGAAGCGCGACCAGAGCGTGGCCTGCGCTTCTTCCATCATGGCCGCGCGCGCGGCGACGAGATCCAGATAATCGGCGGCCGTGGCGCTCTCGCCCCTCAGGATGCGCACCAGCACGCGCGGGTCGTACTGGTCGCGATGCTTCGCAATCCACTCGCGATGCCACGCATAGGCCTCCATCGGCGAGAAGCCGATGCGGTTGATCTCGCCAAGGCGCTCGAAGGCGGCGAAGCGGACTTCGCTCACGATCGCGCCGGCCGCGTCCAGATGCTTGAGCGCCGTATCGATCGTTTCCGCGACTTCGGGGTCCACGCCGTCGGTCACATAATTGGTGAGCACGCCAAGGCGCACGCCTTCCAGGTGGCGCGCGGCCGGCACATTCGGCGCGAGCCCCGCGAGCAGGCGGTCCACGAGCGCGCAGCACGCCACCGTGTTGCCGATCGGGCCAAACGAGTCGAGCGTGGGCGAGAGCGGCACGCCGCCCGTTTTCGGAATGCGGGCGGCAGTGGGTTTGAAGCCCGTCAGGCCGCAGAACGCGGCGGGAATGCGAATGGAGCCGCCCGTGTCGGTGCCGAGTGCGACGGCGGCCATGCCGTCCGCGACCGAGGCTGCCGCGCCCGAGGACGAGCCGCCCGCCACCCGCGCGTCGCCTGCCACGCCGCGGTGCCAGGGCGAGAGCGGTGTGCCGTAGTGCGGATTCAGCCCGAGCCCCGAGAACGCGAATTCGCTCATGTTCGTGCGCCCGACCAGCACCGCGCCCGCATGGCGCAGCCGCGCGACGGCGGCGGCGTCCTCCTTGGCGGGCGCCGCATTCGCGAGCGCCGTGGAGCCCGCGCGCGTGACTTCGCCCGCCACGTCGAACAGATCCTTCACCGAGACGGGAATGCCCGCGAGCGGTGACAGCACGGTGCCGGACGCGCGCAGCCGGTCGTGCGCGTCGGCGGCGGCGCGCACGCGTTCGGCGTCGACGTGCGTGAACACGGTCGCGCCCTGGCCGGCCGGGTCGGCAATGCGCTCGAGCGCGGTTTCGGCGAGCGCGCGGCTCGTCGTGCGGCCCGCGGCGAGATCGGCGGCAAGCTGGGCGAGGGGAGGGAACGGGGCGAAAGCGGGAGCGGTGGTCATGGCGGCGGAAGACTCGGTCAATGCGCGGCGGCGCGCTGCGCGAAGGTCGGCGGAGCAGAACGGGCGGGCCGCCGGCGCAAGGCGCCGAGGGCGGACGGCGCCTGCAAGGGTCGCATCATTGTAGGTCGGCTTTTTTCCTTGCGGGCGATTTGGCTCGCGCCACGCATCAGGTAACATGCGGAGATTCGATAGCTATTTGTAAGGATAGACCTTCATGCATCAGGGAATCGGCTTCATTCAGGATCTGGCAGTCGTGATGGCGCTCGCGGGCGTCGTCACCGTGCTGTTTCATCGCCTGAAGCAGCCGGTCGTGCTCGGCTATATCGCGGCGGGCGTGATCATCGGGCCGTACACGCCGCCGTTCCAGCTCATCCACGACGAGCAGACCATCCAGACGATGGGCGAACTGGGCGTGGTGTTCCTGATGTTCTCGCTCGGCCTCGAATTCAGTCTGCGCAAGCTGTTCCAGGTGGGCGCGACCGCCATCGTCGCGGCGCTCTCGGAAATCGTGCTGATGTTGTGGCTCGGCTACGAGATCGGCCGCGCGTTCGGCTGGGCCACCATGGATTCGCTGTTCCTCGGCGCGATCCTCGCCATCTCCTCGACGACCATCATCGTCAAGGCGCTCGCGGACCTCGGCGTGAAGCGCGAACCGTTCGCGCAGCTCGTGTTCGGCATCCTGATCGTCGAGGACATTCTCGGCATCGCGATGCTCGTGCTGCTGGGCGGCATTGCGCAAACGGGCGAGCTGTCGCCCGGCATCGCGCTCATCACGCTCGGCAAGCTGCTGCTGTTCATGCTGGTGTCGCTCCTCGCGGGCATCCTGATCGTGCCGCGCGTGCTCGGCTATATCGCGCGCGTGGGCAACGACGAGATGCTGCTCGTCTCGGTGCTGGGCTTTTGCTTCGGCTTCTGCCTGCTCGTCGTGAAGCTCGACTATTCGATCGCGCTCGGCGCGTTCCTGATCGGCGCGATCATGGCGGAGTCGCGCCATCTGCATCGCATCGAGCATCTGGTCGCGCCGTTGCGCGACGCGTTTTCCGCCATCTTCTTCGTGACGATCGGGCTCATGCTCAACCCGCTCGTGCTGGTCGATTACGCGTGGCCGATCGCCGTGATCTCGATTGCCGTGGTGCTCGGCAAGCTCGTCTCGTGCGGACTCGGCACCTTTCTCGCGGGCCGCGACGGCCGCACCGCGATGCGCGTGGGCATGACCGTCTCGCAGATCGGCGAGTTCTCGTTCATCATCGCCTCGCTCGGTCTCACGCTGAAGGTGACGAGCGGGTTCCTCTATCCGATCGCCGTGACGGTTTCGGCCATCACGACGCTCACCACGCCTTACCTGATTCGCATTGCCGATCCGCTCTCGCAGCGTCTTGCGCGCGCCATGCCGCCCGCCGTTTCGAACGTGTTCGGCATGTACAGCCAGTGGCTGCGCTGCCTCGTGCCGCGCTCCGAAGGCCCCACGATCTTTTCGCTCACGAAGCGCATCGTCGTGCAGATCGCTGTGAATCTCGCGCTCGTTTCGGCCATCTTCATCGGCGTGTCGTATGGCGCGCGCTATGCGGGGCCGTTGCTCGCGCACTGGATTGCCGACGAGCGCATTCAGCGCGTCGTGCTCTGGAGCGCCGCGCTCGTGCTCGCGATGCCGTTTCTCGTGGCCGTGTGGCGCAAGACGCAGTCGCTCGCGCTGCTGCTCGCCGAAGTGAGCGTGCAGCCGGAGAAGGCGGGGCGCTTCACGCGCGCGATCCGTCATGTGATTGCGGAGCTGGTGCCCGTGGTCTCGATGTTCGGGGTGTTCCTGCTCGTGGCTGCGCTCTCGGGCACGATCCTGCCGCCTACGGGCTTCCTCGTTGGCGTGCTGGTGTGCGCGGCGGCGCTCACCATGCTGCTGTGGCGCTGGTGCGTGAAGATTCACGCGTCGATGCAGATCGCGTTGCGCGAGACCTTCGACGAACGGCCGGATGCCTGAACGGACGGCGCGCGCCCCGTGCGCGCGCCGAAGCGGCCGCCGGTGTGACCGGATGTGAGCAATTGTGTGCGGGGGTGGCGGCCGCGTGCGGTGCGAAGGATAATCGAAGCCTGTTCATTCGTTCGCGCGCCGCGCGCCTGACCCCACGTCATGAGCGAAAACAAATCAGACCGCCCCGAGGTTCCTGACGGCGCAAGCCGTCCCGCCGATGCCGGTCCTGCCGGCACCCCCTCGTCGTCAACACCTCCGGCCGCCGGCTCGCCGGGCGCCTCCGGCGCTTCCTCTGCTTCTTCTTCCGCTTCGCCTCCACCTTCACCCCCTGGTTCGACCTCCGAGTCGACCTCCGGGGAGGCCGCGCAGCGCGCTTCGACCGACGCCCCCACCAGCGCGTCGACCGTCACGCCGAGCACGGGGGCGCCGGCGGCGGCCACGCCGGGCGAGTTGCCGGAGCACGCGCCGGCCGGCGCCGCGCCGCGCTTCCCGATCGGCGAAGCCAGCGGTGCCGGCGCCTCCGCGCCCGCGCCGACCGGGCAAACGGAGCCCGCGAGCGCGGCCGCGGCGGCTTCGACGCCGCCGCGCGCCGGGGCGGCGCCAGCCGGATTTGGCCAGGCGCCCGACTTCACGGCGCAGCATCCGCCGCCGCCCGGCGCCATTCCGCCCGAGCCGCCGCGTTACCTGCGCGCGAGCGATTCGGCGTGGGCCGTGTTCGGCCGCATCATCGCGGCGCGCGCTCGGCAACTGTTCGACCGGGCGGGGCAACGCATCACGCAGCGCACGCTGCGCATTGGCGTCTCCGCGCGCATCTTCCACCCGGAGCCGGGCGCGCAAGGCTTGCGCGGCAAGACGCTGCAATACCTGGAGGAGTCGATTGCACACTGGGTGATGTCGCGCGACGTCATCGTGTTCATGATTCCGACGGTCGGCCATCAGGGCATGCTGCATCCGAGCAATATCCGCTTGCGCGATTACGCGAAGCATCTCGACGGCCTGCTGTTGCAAGGCGGCGCCGACGTGTCGCCGCAGACCTACGCCGAGGTGTCGCCGCGCCCCGAGTGGCCGGGCGACCGCGTGCGCGACATGTACGAGCTCGAACTGCTGCATGAGTTCGTCGAATCGGGCAAGCCGGTGCTGGGCGTGTGCCGCGGCTGCCAGCTCATCAACGTGGCGTTCGGCGGCACGCTCTATCAGGACATCGCCAGCGACGTGCCGATGGCCGGCGTGCACGTGAGCGAACACTACGACCAGCATCGCCACGCGATCACCTTCCCGGAGGGCTCGACGTTCGCGAGCATGTTCCCTGGGCGGCGTGAAGCGATCGTCAACTCGATCCACCACCAGGCAGTCCGCAGTCTTGGACGCGACCTGACCGTCGAAGCCGTCTCGGCCGGTGACGGCCTCATCGAGGCGGTGCGCTACCGGCGCGCGCCGTTCGTGGTGGGCGTGCAGTGGCACCCCGAGTTCCATCGTGCGGGCGGCCCGGAGTTGCTCGACTGCACGCCGCTGCTCGATACCTTCCTGCGATCGGCGCGCGAAACGCGCTTCTAGTCGCAAACCCATCGTTGGTCCGGCCGCGCGCAGCCTGCGCGCGGCCCGCCACGGTTCGCTCCCTCGTCGCTGTCCTACGCAGCCTGGATCCTTTCCGTTCTGGTTCGGTGTCCTTCCTACATAGGAATCGTCCGAATCTTGTGCTTCTCCGGCTTATCCAAATTTAAACGTCGTTTTTGAGATTTTCTCGCGGCGATAATGAAGGGTTACTGAGAATCCCGAATGGAACAGGCAGGTATGAAGCATTCAATCGCGTTGCGTCGTGTGATGCTCAGCGCCGCGGCGCTCATGCTCTTGCAGCAGGGGGCAGCGGCCTGGGCGGGCATGCCGGACGATGCGGGCAGCATGGCCGCCGCGTCCGGCGCGGCAGACGAACGTGCGCCGCTGGCGGGCAGCCGTCCGTCGCTTGGCAGTCTCACGCCGCAACCGGCCGGCGCGCTGCTGCCTGCGGGCGAGCCCGACGAGCAGGCCAGTGCCGGCGCAGCCCAGGGCGATGTCGCCACCCTGATGCAGCTCATCCACGACTCGCAGCTCATCGAACTGCGCACGACCTATAACGCGAGCTACGGCGCAAGTCTCTTTTTCTACCCGTCGGAGATGACGTACTACGTCGTGCTGTTTCAGGACAAGCATTTCTGGCGCGTGATCCGTTCGCAGGACGAAGCACGTTCCGAGGCGATCTACGCCGACTTCGTCCGGCAGACCGCGCAGCTCGCCGACGTCGAAATCCGGCGCACGCAACTGGAGGCCCAGAAGGCGTTTATCGAACACGTGATCGCGTTGTCCGAGGAGCGCGCACGCCGCCTTCAGGCCGACCTTGCCATCGCGCGAACGCAACAGGCGCGCGTGGACGATTACCAGCGCCAGGTGCAGGGCGACGCAACCGCGCTCAATGCGCAGAAGGCCCAGGCCCAGGCGCAATTGCTCGATTTGCAGCGCCAGGTGGACGCATTGCAACGCGCGACGGAGGCGGGCTTGCCGGGCGCGAGACGCTAGGCGGCGGGGCGGCTTCGCCCCGCATTTCCCGCAGTGTTTTCCCCTTGCTGGCTACGCGCTCGACGCGCGGCGCACAAAAAAGCCCGGTACGAAGCCGGGCTTTTTCGTTACTGGCGGGGGCCTACTTCGCGAACCGGTCCGGCACCTCGGTCACGCGACGCTGCGAAACGTGGTTGACCCAGTCAGTGCTGTCGGCCGCCACGGTCGGGCGGTTCGACGCGCGCGGCGTTGCGTACGTGTTCGCGTACGTGAGGACGGAGGCGTATTCGTCGACGGGATTCGCGCTGGATTGCCGGGGCGAATAAACCTGCGCTTGCGAGTACGAGCCTCGCGAGCGTTGTGTCGTGACGGGCGAAGCTTCGCGATACGGGGCGAATTCGTGTGCGCCGTGACGCAGGCTCGTGCCGCGCCCGGCAACGCGTTGACCGGCGGCGCGTTTGAGCGCACGGTCGTTGCCGAGCTTTTCGCGTTGAACCAGCCTGGCGGGTGCCGCCGTTTTTGCTTGTGGCTGTACGCTGAAGTCGCGCTGTGCGCGTACCGCGGCGCTCGCTGGCGGCGCTTTGCGCTCGCTGGCGGTGATCGGCAACGCAATAGTCGACGCCGGCGCGATCGCGGTAGACGACGCGGTTTTGGGCGCGGGCGCGAGCGCGATAGGCGACGCGGTTTGGGGTGCAGGCGCGGTTGCGGGTTGGGTTGCGGCGGCCTGAGGCGCCGTGCCGCCCGCGACGGCGTGATCGTGTTCGGCGCGAGCGTCCGCCAGACGTTGCGCGGCGTCATGCCCCGCGCTCGCGTTGGCGTGCGAGTCCGCCTTGCTGGATGCGGTTTGCGTTCCGGAAGGCGTGTGACTCGCGACGATCCAGGCGAGCAACGCCGCACTCCCAATTGCGACGGCGCCACCAGTGAGCTTGCGGCGCTCGAAGGGCGGCGTGGCCTGACCGGTGGCGGCGGACGTACGCTGCGCGTGGCCGGCGCGCGTGGCCGTGGCGCGGGCGGGTTCGGGTGCGACCGGCGCGGCAACAGGCGCGGGCGGCATCGGAACGGGAATGCGAAGGTGGTCCCACCGGGCGGCTGCGCGAAAGGCTTCGACGCTCAGGCACACCGTACGCATGATGGCGGCGTAGAGCGCGCGCAGCTCGGTGCGCAAGCTGAAGTGTGGCGCGGTCAGCGCCCATTCCTTGCCGAACGAAGCCGGCAGGCGGGCAAGCGGACGAATATGCGGCAGCGCGAGCGTACCTTCGACCTGAACGAACGGAATGGTTGACATCGATTTCTCGCAGCCCCGGCGGTGGCGACGGCGCCGGGTGGCAATGTCATCAGCGGCGCACGCGGATGGGTCGCCTACGGCGCGCAGCATGAAAACAAACAGATGTCGCACATCATGGCGGTGCCCTTCCGGCCGTTCTATCGGAATTGTCTTAAAACGCTCCCAACCTTGCTGAGTACGGGGTGCGGCGGCCAGGCGCGCCGCCGCATGCGCCATTACATGGCGTCGAGGCGGTAGACGTAGCGCAGCGCCGTGATGTCGATGCCACCCATGTGGTCGGGCTCCGAACCGGAATAGGTCCAGCCCTGCCGTTCGTAGAACGCGATCGCGGGCGTGTTGCCGTCGAGCACGTACAGATAGAGCTGGGCTTCGCCCTGGGCGCGCGCCCAGTCCTGCGCCGCGCGCATGAGGCGCTTGCCCACACCAATGCCCTGATGCGCGGGCAGCGCGTGGAGATTGTCGAGCAGCACGCCCCAAGGCGAGCCCGGCTGGCGTTCGACGCAAACGAAGCCGACCGGCGTGCCCGTCGACAGCTCGGCGATCAGGACGAGGCGGCGCTCGCCGCCGGGCGCTTCCATGCGCGCGCGCCAGTAAGCGGCGCGCTCGGCGTCGACTTCGCGCTCGAGGAAAGCGCTGGGCAGCAGGGCGCGATAGGTGGCCTGCCAGCTTGCCGAGTGCATGGCGGCGAGCAATGGAGCATCGGCGACAGTGGCCGGGCGCAATGTCAAAGTGTGCGCTTGAGTCATGCGGACGGGTGACGTCTGGGCGTCTGAAACAGGGCGCGCGTCGGGGGCCGTGCGCCGGGCCCTACCGCGTCCTATTGTGCCCCATCCGGAAGCCATCGCGGCGCGTTTGCCCGAAAGGAAAGAAAATCGAATGCTTATTGAAGTGAAAATGAAAGAAATGAGCGAAGTTGGTGTTTTTTAGATGTATGTTTTAAGGAATTACCCCGATATCTGACTCCGGATCCACGCCGCATAATGAGTGCCCGACCGGGCATACCCGCGAATTGCCGCGCGATATCTACCTTCGTGCAAGTTATTGTTTTTCCCCGACCCGCGAGCCTCTACGGCCTCAAGGGGCGGTCTCCTCAGAGATTGTCATGTCCACCGCGTCCCACGCATCTCCCAGCGAATCCAAGGCCCGGACCGTTTTCCGCGTCGTCAGCGGCAACTTCCTGGAAATGTACGATTTCATGGTCTACGGCTATTACGCTTCGGCGATCGCCCGGACCTACTTCCCGAGCGACAATCCCTTCGCCTCGCTGATGCTTGCGTTGTCGGTGTTCGGCGCGGGCTTTCTGGTGCGCCCGCTCGGCGCCATCATCCTCGGCGCGTACATCGACCATCACGGCCGCCGCAAGGGCCTCATCCTCACGCTCGGCCTGATGGCGCTCGGCACGCTCACCGTGGCCGTGGTGCCGGGCTACGCCACGATCGGCATCGTCGCGCCGGCCATCGTGCTGCTGGGGCGCCTGTTGCAGGGCTTCTCGGCGGGCGTGGAGCTTGGCGGCGTCTCGGTGTATCTCTCGGAAATCGCGACCAAGGGCAACAAGGGCTTCTACGTTTCGTGGCAGTCGGGCAGCCAGCAGGTCGCCGTCGTGTTCGCGGCGCTGCTTGGCGTGCTGCTGCATCGCCTGCTGCCCGTCGAGCACATGACGAATTGGGGCTGGCGCGTGCCGTTCATCATCGGTTGCCTGATCGTGCCGTTCCTGTTCATGATTCGCCGCTCGCTCCAGGAAACCGAGGAGTTCGCCAAGCGCAAGCATCGTCCGTCGATCGGCGAAATCATGGCGTCGATGATGCAGAACTGGGGCGTCGTGATCGCGGGCATGGGCATGGTCATCATGACCACGGTTTCGTTCTACATGATCACCGCCTACACGCCGACCTTCGGCAAGGAAGTGCTCAAGATGAACGAGATCGACACGCTGATCGTGACCGTCTGCATCGGCTTGTCGAACCTGTTCTGGCTGCCGGTTTCGGGCGCCATTTCGGACCGTGTCGGCCGTCGCCCGGTGCTGATTGTCTTCACCGTGCTCACGATTCTCACCGCCTATCCGACCGTGCAGTGGCTCGTGGCCGAGCCGTCGTTCGGCCGCTTGCTCTCGGTCGAGCTGTGGCTCTCGTTCCTGTACGCCTGCTATAACGGCGCGATGGTCGTGGCGCTCACCGAAGTCATGCCTGTCGATGTGCGTACCGCCGGTTTCTCGCTTGCCTACAGCCTCGCGACGACGATCGGCGGCTTCACGCCCGCGATCTCGACGTACCTCATCCACGTGAGCGGCAACAAGGCGGCGCCGGGTGCGTGGATGGGCGTGGCGGGCGTATGCGGCCTGATCGCGACGCTCGTGCTCTATCGCACGCCGGAAGCGCGCAACCAGTACAAGGCGGCTTGATACGCGTGCTGAGATGCGCGGTGCGCCGTAACGGGCGCACCGGCTGTTTGATCGATTGCGCTTTCATGGCCGGATTGGTGGCCGGATCTGCGATCGAATTCGCAACGAAAGAAAAGACGGCGCGGGGCATTGCCGGCCGCGCCTCGTCTGTCAGCCTGAGCGCCTGATGTTCCGCCGCTCAGGCGTCGCGCAATTCCCGCGCGACTGTTTCCACGACTTCTGCCCATGCGTGCGGCCGCGGCTGGCGCACGAGGCGCGCGCGCGGGTACCAGGGGCTCGTGTCCGTGCCCGTGAACCAGCGCCAGTCCGCCGCGAACGGCAGCATGACCCAGAGCTTTGCGCCGAGCGCACCGGCGAGGTGGGCGATCGAGGTGTCGATCGAGACCACGCCGTCCAGCCGTTCGATGACGGCGGCGGTATCCGCGAAGTCCTGAAGCCTGGCGCCGATACGATGGATCGAGCGGGTACGCGCATGCGCGTCGAGCGCCGCGTGTTCCGCTGCGCTCAGGTCCGGCTGGAGCACGATCCAGTCGATGCCTTCGAGCGCGAAAAGCGGTTCTAGCGCGGCGAGCGCGATTGCGCGGTTTTCGTGTTTCTGGATGCGGCCCGACCACGCGAGGCCGATTTTGCGCCGCGCCTGGCCGCCCAGCGAGCCGCGCCACTTGCGCCGGTAGGCGGTGCTCGCCTCCAGGTAGGGGGAGCCCGCGGACAGCGTGTCGAGATGCGCGCCGAGCGCGAGCGGCAGCGAAAGAAGCGGGCAGTGCAGGTCGGCGGCGGGGCGCGGCGCACCCTGTTCGACGAGCGTGACGCGCCAGGCGGCGGCCGCGGGCGCGATGAGCGGCATGAGCGCGCGCTGCACTTCGAGCACGACGCGTGCGTTGTTGCCCTGCGCCTGAGCGATGAGCGGGACGAAGCGCACGAACTGGAGCGTGTCGCCGAAACCCTGCTCGGCTTCGACGAAAAGCGTGCGGCCGTCTAGCGGTTCGCCATGCCAGCGCGGCAGTGCGCCGGGCGCGAGGTTCGGCATTGCCTCGGCGGCCGGCGCGCCCGGTGCGGTCTGTGCGGTCTGTGCACGGGCCGGCGCGTAGCCGGCGCCACGCGGCGCGTTGGCGTGCGCCTCCTCGCGCGCGGCCGGATCGAGCCGCCATTCGTATTCGGGGAGCCCGCGCCGGAAGTCGCCGAGCGTGAGCCACGTGAGCGCCCGGTTGAGGTGAGCGGCGGCCAGATCGGGGCGCACGCGCAGCGCTTCGTCGAAGGCGCGCAGGGCGGCCGCATGACGGCCGAGCGCGTGGTGCGCCGTGCCGAGCGCGAGCCACGCGAGCGCGAATTTCGGATCGAAGCCAATGGCGCGCTCGTAGGGCCCGATCGCTTCGTCGTGACGGCCGAGCGCGGCGAGCGCATTGCCGAGGCCGAAGAGGGCCGGTACGAAGCGCGGCTGCATGGCGAGCGCCGCTTCGAACGAGGCAACGGCTTCGCGGTGGTGGCCGGTCGCGTCGAGCGTGTTCGCGAGATTGAAATGCGCGGCCACGAAGCGCGGCTGCACGCGCAGCGCCTTCTGGAACTGTTCGAGCGCGCTCGCGCTGTCACCCAGCGCGTTCAGCGACATGCCCAGGTTGTTGTGCGCACCGGCATGGCCGGGACGAATCTTGAGCGCGCGGCGAAACGAGTCGACGGCCTCGCCGTGACGGCCGAGCGCGTGCAGCGCGTTGCCGAGATTGTTGTGCGACGAGGCGTCGCCGGGTTGCAGGCGCACGGCGTGGCCGAACGCGTACATCGCGTCCTCATGGCGGCCGATCGCCGCGTAGGCGTTGCCGAGGTTGTAGTGCGCGAGCGGGAAGGCCGGGGCGAGCGTGAGCGCGTTGCGAAAGCGCTCGATCGCGCCGTCCAGCTCGCCGAGCGCCTTGAGCGCATTGCCGAGGTTCAGCTGGAGGGCGGCGTCGTCGGGACGCAGCGCGACCGCGCGGCGCACGAGATCCGCGGCTTCCGCGTGCTGGCCCTGCTGATGGCGCAGCACGCCGAGCAGATGCAGCGCATCGACGTGCACGGGATCGGCGGCGAGCGTCGCGCGGTAGCCGCGCTCGGCGTCGTCGAGCCGGCCGTCGCGATGTGCGGCGTACGCGCGGACAAAAACCTGTTCCATGACTGATGAAGCAAAACCTTCGGGACGCAAAGCGGGCATTTTCCCACACTCGCGCATGCGCTCCCGAAGTTGGTCTGGGTTTGAGTTGAGTTTGCGAGGAAGTTGACGAGGTTCCGTTGGGGAACTAACATGTGAACATCTGTTCATATGTGATGTTGAATTTTATGGCCCCGATTTCCGACGACGAGCGCGTGGTGCCGCTCGCCGACCTGTTCCGCCTGCTTGGCGACGCCACGCGGCTGCGCATCGTGCTCGCCTGCGTGCAGGAGCGGCTCGCCGTGGGCGCGATCGCCGATACGCTTGGCTACTCGCCGTCGCTCGTGAGCCATCATCTGCGGCTCTTGCGCGCGGCGCGCATTGTGCGCGCGGAACGTGAGGGCAAGCAGGTGTTCTACGCCGCCGCGGATGCGCACATCAGCGCGATGGTCGCGGGCATGCTGGAGCACGTGGCGGAGCCATCCACGCAGTGGCAGGAGGGCGTATGACCGGCGCCGATCGCGAGCGGGCCGACGCGTCGGGCGGCGCCGAAGAGCGCGAGGACGAGCACGCGCCCGTGTGGTTCGACGAGGCGGCCGCTCAGGCGCCGGAAGACGCGCAGGAGCTCGCCCGGGGGCAAACGGCTGCGCATGGGCATCGCCATGACGACGGGGCGCATGCCGGGCACGGCCACGATCATGCCCATCCTCATGCGGATGCCAGCGCGGATGCCAGCGCGCCCGAAGCCAATGGAGCGCACGAATCACACGAAGCGCACGACGCCCACGCGTCGCATGGGCACGCACACGGCCACCATCACCATCATCACGCGCCGGTCGCGGGTCACGGCCGCGCGTTCGCGATTGCCGTCGCGCTGAACGTCGTCATCGTCGTCGTGCAGACGGTGTATGGCGTGATCGCGCAGTCCACCGCGCTGCTCGCCGACGCGGGCCACAACCTCTCCGACGTGCTCGGCCTGCTGCTCGCCTGGGGCGCCGCCTGGCTCGCGACGCGCCGCCCGTCCGCGCAATTCACGTTCGGCTTCGGCAGTTCGTCGATTCTCGCCTCGCTCGCCAACGCGGCGTTGCTGCTCATCGCGTGCGGCGCGATTCTCGCGCAGGCGATCAGCCGCCTGTTGCATCCCGCGCCCGTGGCGGGCCTCGACGTGTTCGTCGTCGCGACCATCGGCATCGTGGTCAACGGCTTCTCGGCCTGGCTATTCGTACGTGGGCAAAAGGACGACCTCAACATTCGCGGCGCATTCCTGCACATGGCCGCCGACGCGGGCGTTTCGGCGGCCGTCGCGATCAGCGGGCTCGCGATTCTCGCGACGGGCAGGACCTGGATCGATCCGCTCATGTCGATCGTGGTCGTGCTCGTGATCGTGTACGGCACGTGGGGGCTGTTGCGCGAGTCGGTGCGGCTCGCGCTCGCGGCGGTCCCGGCGAACGTCGATATCGTGAGCGTGCGCGCTTTCCTCGCGCAGCAGGAGGGCGTCGTGGATGTGCACGACCTCCATGTGTGGGCGCTCTCGACCACGGGCTGCGCGCTCACGGCGCACCTCGTGATGCCGACGGGGCACCCCGGCGACGCCGCGCTCGATCGCATCGTCGAGACGCTCAACGCGCGCTTCGGCATGCGCCACGCGACGCTTCAGGTGGACCTCGGCACGAGCGAGCATCGCTGCGCGCTGGACATGCCAGGCGACCAGTCCAGCGCGAATCCGCACACCCATTCGCATAGCCACTGAAAGACGCTGAAAGCGCGGCAATTCGTCCCGCATGGCGGGCGCGAATTGATGCGCTGCCGCGCGACCGGCAGGGGCGCGGGCGATACACTACGTAACGTGTCGAGCGCATGGAGGTCTGCATGGCCGTGGCATCTTCTCTCGCCCCCGTGCTCATCGTGGGTGCGGGACCCACCGGGCTGGCCGCGGCGATGAGTCTCGCGCGCGCGCATATTCCGGTGCGGCTGATCGATCGCACGCCGCAGCCCGGCCGCCACTCGCGGGCGATCGGCATTCAGGCGCGCACGCTCGAACTGTTCGAGCAGCATCGCATCGTCGAGCCGTTTCTCGAACTCGGCCACCGGGCGCATGTCGCGAATCTGTATTCGAACGGCCAGCGCCGCGCGCGGCTCGATTTCGATCCGCTTTTCACGCGCTATCCGTATCTGATCTTCATCGACCAGACCGTCACCGAGCGCATTCTCACCGAACATCTCGCGACGCTCGGCGTGGAGATCGAGCGCGGCAGCGAGCTGCTCGAATACACGCAAGGCTCGGCGGGCGCGAGCGCGGAAGTGCGCCGGCCCGACGGGCGCATCGAGTCGTTGCGCTGCGCATACGTGATCGCCGCCGACGGCGCGCACAGCACCATTCGCCATCGCCTGGACATGAAGTTCGACGGCGAGACCATGGCGCAATCGTTCCTGCTCGCCGACCTGAGCGCGAGCACGCCCTGGCCCGACGACGAGTTCCACGTGTTCGCCTCGGGCGACGGTCTCGCCGCGCTCTTTCCGCTCGGCCACGGCCGCTACCGCCTGATCGCCGATCACAAGGCGATGCTGCCCGCGGCGCCCGACGGCGCGATTCCCGTGCCGACGCTGGAGGAGTGCCGCGAGATCATCATGCAGCGCATGCATCATCCGGTGTCGGTCTCGGACATGACGTGGGCGTCGTACTTCGGCGTGAACAGCCGCATGGTGCGGCAATTGCGCGTGGAGCGCACCTTCTTTGCCGGCGACGCCGCGCACGTGCACAGCCCGGCGGGCGCGCAGGGGATGAACACGGGTATTCAGGAGGCCTTCAATCTGGGCTGGAAGATCGCACGCGTGCATGCGCGCGGCGCGCCCGAGCGCCTGCTCGACACCTACCACGCCGAGCGCTATCCCATCGAGCGCCTTGTGCTCCAGCAAACGAGCTTCATGACTCAACTGGTCGAAGCCGATCACGGTCCGCTCAAGCTGTTGCGCGAGCGCGTGATGCCGGTGCTCGTGGCGCTCGGTCCATTGCGCGATGCGGCGCGCCAGGCGGTGAGCGAGCTGTCGATCCAGTACCGGCGCAGCCCGCTCACGCTCGAACGCGTGTTGGACGGCGGCCCGCGCGCGGGCGAACGCGCCCCGGACGCCTTCGTGCGTGTGGTGGACGGTCCGCTAGGCAAGGCGCCAGGCAAGGGGCGCATGTTCGATCTGCACGATCCGGCCTGCTTTTCGCTGTTCCTGCTGGTGGAGGACGATGCCGATGCCGCGCCGAAGCATGGCGCGGACGCGGCCGCCGCGCTCAACCGCTTTGTCGAAGCCGTCGAGCGCTTGTTTCCGCAGGCGCTGCGGGTCTGGTGGATCGCCGATCTCGCCAATGGCGAAACGCCGCTGGCAGGCGAGGGCGCGCCTTCGCTCAGCGAATCGTACGGGCGCACGCGGCCCGCGTTTTATCTGGTGCGGCCCGATGGTTATATCGGCGCGCGGGGGCGTCCCGTGTCGGACCTCAATGCGCTGCTGCGCCACTGCGAGACGTGGTACGCCGCAACGGGCTACGCGCCGGCGCCGCCGGGTTGAACCGGCCGGCGCTGGCGCGCGCGTGATGCAAGGGGGCGGCTCGCGCCGATCAGGCCGCTGCGGGTGCCAACGCCTCGCGATGTTTGGTGAGCGAAGCGAGCACGATTTCCGTGAAGCCCGCTTCCTCACCCTCGCCGTCGAGCGCCGCGAGCAGCGTGCGGCGCATGCGCGGCTCCCAGAACTTGCGGATGTGCTCCGCGATGCCCGTGAGCGCCTCCTCGCGATCGGGCAGCGAGTCGAAGAACATGCCGATCTGGTTCGCCATTTCGATCAAGTGGTCCGCTTTCATCGCCTTATTTCCCTGAAGTGGTAAGCGGTTCGCGCTTGCTCAGCAGTTCGAGCTGGGTCGTGTTGAAGCGCGAGTACTCGCGCTGCCATTCCGAGGGCTGCTGCACGTGGCTCACCTGCACGGCCGTCACCTTGTACTCGGGGCAGTTCGTGGCCCAGTCCGAGGCATCCGTGGTGATGACGTTCGCACCCGACTCGGGGAAATGGAACGTCGTGTAGACCACGCCCGGCTGCATGCGCGTGCTGACCTGCGCGCGCAGCACCGTGTGCCCGGCACGCGATTCGATCCCCACCCAGTCGCCGTCGCGAATGCCGCGGTCTTCGGCGTCCACCGGATGGATCTCCAGACGGTCCTCCTCGTGCCAGCGCGAGTTCTCGGTGCGGCGCGTTTGCGCGCCCACGTTGTACTGCGAGAGGATGCGGCCCGTCGTGAGCAGGAGCGGGAAGCGGCGCGTGACCTTCTCCGGCGAGGCGATGAACTTCGTGATGACGAACTTGCCCTTGCCGCGCACGAACTCGTCGATATGCATGATCGGCGTGCCCTCGGGTGCGGCCTCGTTGCACGGCCACTGGATGCTGCCCATCTCGTCGATCTTCTTGTACGAGACACCGTGGAACGTGGGCGTGAGGCGCGCGATCTCGTCCATGATCTGCGACGGATGCGTGTAGTCCATCTCGTAGCCGAGCGCGCGCGAGAGCAGGATCGTCGCTTCCCAGTCCGCGTAGCCGGCGATCGGCGGCATGACCTTGCGCACGCGCGAGATGCGGCGCTCGGCGTTGGTGAAGGTGCCGTCCTTTTCGAGGAACGACGAACCCGGCAGCAGCACATGCGCGTACTTCGCCGTTTCGTTCAGGAAGATGTCCTGCACGACGATGCATTCCATCGACGAAAGCGCGGCCGCCACGTGCTGCGTGTTCGGGTCGGACTGGACGATGTCTTCGCCCTGGCAATAAAGGCCCATGAAGGTGCCGTCGAGCGCCGCCTCGAACATGTTCGGAATGCGCAGGCCCGGCTCGCTTTGCAGCGCGACGTTCCATGCGTCCTCGAAGAGCGCGCGCGTCGTGCTGTCGCCCACGTGACGATAGCCCGGCAGTTCGTGCGGGAACGAGCCCATGTCGCACGAACCCTGCACGTTGTTCTGGCCGCGCAGCGGATTCACGCCCACGCCTTCGCGGCCGATGTTGCCCGTGGCCATCGCGAGGTTGGCGATGCCCATCACCATCGTCGAGCCTTGTGCGTGTTCCGTGACGCCGAGGCCGTAGTAGATCGCCGAGTTGCCTTGCTGCGCGTAGAGGCGCGCGGCGGCGCGAACCTGCTCGGCGGGCACGCCGGTCACTTCGGCCATCGCTTCCGGCGAGTTTTCCGGCAGCGAGACGAAATCGCGCCATTGCTCGAACGCGCGCGTTTCGCAGCGCTCGGCCACGAACGACTCATTGACGAGCCCTTCGGTGACGATCACGTGCGCGAGCGAGTTGACCATCGCGACGTTGGTGCCGGGGCGCAGTTGCAGGTGATGCTCGGCCTTCACGTGCGCGGTGTCGACGATGTCGATGCGGCGCGGATCGACGACGATCAGCTTCGCGCCCTCGCGCACGCGCCGCTTCAGGCGCGAGCCGAACACCGGGTGGCCGTCGGTCGGATTCGCGCCGATCACCATGATCACGTCCGAGTGATCGACGGAGGCGAAGGTCTGCGTGCCCGCCGATTCGCCGAGCGTCGTCTTCAGGCCGTAGCCCGTGGGCGAGTGGCACACGCGCGCGCAGGTGTCGACGTTGTTGTTGCCGAACGCGGCGCGCACCAGCTTCTGCACGAGGTACGTTTCCTCGTTCGTGCAGCGCGACGAGGTGATGCCGCCGATCGAATCGCGCCCATGCTTTGCCTGGATGCGGCGGAACTCGCTCGCGGCGTAGTTGATCGCTTCTTCCCAGCTCACTTCGCGCCACGGGTCGGTGATCTTCGCGCGGATCATCGGCTTCTTGATGCGGTCCTTGTGCGTGGCGTAGCCCCATGCGAAGCGGCCCTTCACGCAGGCGTGGCCCTCGTTGGCCTGGCCGTTCTTGTGCGGCACCATGCGCACGACTTCATTGCCCTTCATCTCGGCCTTGAACGAGCAACCCACGCCGCAATACGCGCAGGTCGTCACGACCGAGTGCTCGGCCTGGCCCAGCATCACGACGGTCTTTTCCTGCAACGTGGCGGTCGGGCAGGCGGCCACGCACGCGCCGCACGACACGCACTCGGAGTCCATGAACGCCTCGCTCGCGCCGGCCGCGACGCGCGATTCGAAACCGCGCCCGGCGATGGTCAGCGCGAAGGTGCCTTGCGTTTCTTCACACGCGCGCACGCACCGATTGCAGACGATGCACTTCGACGGGTCGTAGGTGAAGTACGGATTCGATTCGTCCTTCTTGTCCTTGAGGTGATTGGCGCCGTCAAAGCCGTAGCGCACTTCGCGCAGGCCGGTCACGCCCGCCATGTCCTGCAACTCGCAGTCGCCGTTGGCGGGGCAGGTGAGACAGTCGAGCGGGTGATCGGAGATGTAGAGCTCCATCACGTTGCGGCGCAGCTTTTGCAGGCGGTCGCTTTGCGTGCGCACCTTCATGCCTGCTTCGACGGGCGTCGTGCACGAAGCCGGGTAGCCGCGGCGGCCTTCGATTTCGACGAGGCACAGGCGGCAGGAGCCGAACGGTTCGAGCGAGTCGGTCGCGCAGAGCTTGGGCACGTTGATGCCGGCCTCGACGGAGGCGCGCATCACCGAAGTGCCGGCCGGCACCGTGACGCTTTGACCGTCGATTTCGAGCGTGACGTCCACGTCGGCATGACGCAGCGGCGTGCCGAAATCGGTGTCGTCGAAGGGCGAGCGCTGCTTCATCGCCGCTGATTTGCAGGCGCAATTGCCGGAACCGCAACCACCGGCTTGGGACATGAGCGTGTCGGACATGGTGGTTCCTCGTTCAGGCGTTTGCCGCGTGTTGCGCGACAGATTCGAGACCGAAATCTTCAGGGAAATGGTTGAGCGCGGAGATCACGGGGTAGGGCGTCATACCGCCCATCGCGCACAGCGACCCGGATACCATCGTGTCGCAGAGATCGCGCAGCAGCGTGACCTGCTTCTCCGACGTGTCGCCCTTGCGGATCTTCGCGATCACCTCGACGCCGCGCGTCGAGCCGATGCGGCAGGGCGTGCACTTGCCGCACGATTCGAGCGTGCAGAACTCCATGGCGTATTGCGCGAGTTCGGCGAGATTCGACGTGTCGTCGTGCACGACGAGGCCGCCGTGGCCCACGACCGCGCCCACTGCCGCATACGCTTCGTAGTCCATGGGAATGTCCCACTGGCTTTCGGGCAGATAGGTGCCGAGCGGCCCGCCCACCTGCACGGCGCGCGCCGGACGGCCGCTGGCGGTGCCGCCGCCGTAGTCGACCATCAGTTCGCGCAGCGTCACGCCGAACGCAAGCTCGACGAGCCCGCCGCGCGCGATGTTGCCCGCAAGCTGGAACGGCAGCGTGCCGCGCGAGCGGCCCATGCCGAAGTCCTTGTAGAACGCCGCGCCCCTGGCAAAGATGATCGGCACCGTGGCGAGCGTGATGACGTTGTTGATGACAGTGGGCTTGCCGTACAAACCGGCGAGCGCGGGCAGCGGGGGCTTCGCGCGCACGATGCCGCGTTTGCCTTCGAGCGATTCGAGCAGCGCCGTTTCTTCACCGCACACATAGGCGCCCGCGCCCTTGGCCACGAACAGCTCGAAGCGCTTGCCGCTGCCGAGCACGTCGTCGCCGAGCCAGCCTGCCGCGCGTGCGCGCCGGATGGCTTCTTCGAGCGCCGCGATCGAATGCGGATACTCGCTGCGCACGTAAATATGGCCGACAGTGGCGCCCACCGCGATGCCCGCGATCGTCATGCCTTCGATCAGCACGTACGGATCGCTTTCCATGACGAGGCGGTCGGAGAACGTGCCCGAATCGCCTTCGTCGGCATTGCAGACGATGTACTTCTGGTCGGCAAACGTGTTCGCGACGGTGCGCCACTTGATGCCGGCCGGGAACGCCGCGCCGCCTCGGCCGCGCAGGCCGGACTCGACGAGCGCTTCGCAGATATCGGCGCCGGTCATCTTCAACGCGTTGCGCAATCCTTCGAGCCCGCCGTGAGCAACATAGTCGTCGGTGGAAAGCGGATCGGTGATGCCGATGCGTGCGAACGTCAGACGTTGCTGTTTGCGCAGATACGGGATCTGTTCGACGAGGCCGACGCTGCGCGCGTGCTGGCCGCCTTGCAGGAAACCGGCGTCGAAGAGCGCAGCCACTTCGTCGGCTTCGACGTTTGCGTAGCCGACGCGGCCATCGGCCGTTTCGACCTCGACGAGCGGTTCGAGATAGAGCAGGCCGCGCGAGCCGTTGCGCACGAGTTCGATGCTCGCGCCACGCGCGGCGGCTTCGCGTTCGATCGCTTCGGCGATGGCATCTGCGCCGAGTGCAAGCGCCGAGGAGTCGCGGGGAACATAGACGCGTGTCATGCGGCCTCCTCGGTGCGGGCGACGGCGGCGACAGTGGCGAGTGCAGCAGCCAAGAGCTTGTCGAACTTTTGCGGGGTCACTTTTGCGTGCAGCGTGCCGTTAATCATCATGGCGGGCGAGAGCGCGCATTGGCCGAGACAGTAAACCGACTCCAGCGCGACCGGGCCATCGTGCGCATGCGCATGCTCGCCGTCGTGACCGTGTTGTCCGAAACGGCAGCCGGTATGCGCTTCGACGTGCTGCGCCAGCGCCTCGCTGCCCATGCTGCGGCACGCTTCGGCGCGGCACAGCTGCACGGTGACCGGCGCGGGCGGCGCGGTGCGGAAGTGGTGGTAGTAGGTGATCACGCCATGCACTTCGGCGCGCGAAAGATTGAGCGCTTTCGCGAGCGGCGCGACGGCGGACGACGGCACGAAGCCGGCTTCGTCCTGGATCGCGTGCAGGATGGCAAGCAAGGTGCGGCCTGGCTGCACGTGACGCCGAACGAGATCGTCCGGCGTGCGAACGGTTGTCACGGTTGTCTCTTCCATAGTGGGGCTTCTCCTGGGCATATATGCACTTGTTATTCATAAAGTGTGCATCTATGCTCCGGTTGTCTTGTTGTCTGATCGAACAATAGGCCCGTGGTAAGGCGGACGCAATAGGAAGGATGACTTCATAATGATCAAGGTGGAATGCCAGGCGCAACTGGTCGTGCGCGACGCGGACGGCCGCGAGGCAAGCCTGACGGACGTTGTGCCGTTGCTTGCGCTCGTCGCGGAAGAAGGCAGCATTGCGCAGGCCGCGCAACGTAGGGGTTTGTCCTATCGGCATGCATGGGGCGTTTTGCGGGAAGTGGAAGAACGCCTGGGCGGCGCGTTGATCGCGAAGGCGCGTGGGCGTGGCTCGGTGCTCTCCGAACTGGGCGAGGCGGTGCTGCGCTCGCAGCGCCTGTGCGGGGAGCGGCTACAGGGCAACCTCGAGGCGCTGGCGAGCGAAGTGGCGAGCGATCTGAACCGCTGGCTCGCGCCCGCCGCGCAGGATCTGCGCATCCATGCGTCGCACGGCTATGCGGTGGCGGCGCTCGTGACGGCGCTGGTCGCCGACCAGGTGCCCGTGGAGATCAAGTACCGCGATAGCGCCGATGCGATAACCGCGCTGGCTCGCGGCGAATGCGATCTTGCGGGCTTTCACCTGCCGCGCGGCGACTTTCGCGCGGCATGCGCGAATGCTTACCGCAGCTGGCTGGACCCGCAACGGCACGTACTGATCCATCTCACGCAGCGCAAGCAAGGGCTTTTCGTCGGGCGCGGCAATCCCAAGCAGGTCAAGGGCCTCGCCGACCTCGCGCGCGGCGATATCCGCTTCGTGAACCGGCAGCCGGGCTCGGGCACGCGCATGCTGATCGACCTGCTGCTCACGCGCATCGGCGTCGATCCCGAGCGCGTGAACGGCTACGCGTCGTCGGAGCTCACGCATTCGGCGATCGCTGCGTTCGTGGCGAGTGGCATGGCCGACGTAGGCTTCGGCGTGGAACCGGCGGCACACCATTTCGGGCTCGATTTCATCGAGATTGCCGACGAAGACTACTATTTCGCGTGTGATCGCGGTCATCTCGCGCACGAGCCACTGGCGACCGTGCTGTCTTTGCTGCGCGGCGCAGGCTTTCGCGCGTCGGTTGCTCAGCTGGAGGGCTATGAACCGGCCGCGTGCGGCCACGTGGTGGAGCTCGATGCCGCGTGGGGCGGCCCGCAGCAGGCCTGAGCCGTAGTCGCTCCCGTTGTAATGGAAAGCAATCGATAGATTCGGCGGCGATGCAGACTTCGGCGCTTTTTGTGATACTTTCAGTTCGTATTCGTTCTCAAGTTTCAGATGCGCGCCCGTCGCGCCGATCGCCCATGAAATTCGTCCTCAAAGTTGGTGCCGCAGCCGCCACGGCCGCGACGTTGTTCGCTACGTTCAACCTTGCTTTCGCACAGAACTCCCCCGGCGTCCCCGGCGGCATCCTCAGCGATCAGTTCAAGTTCAACGAGCATCCACAGATGCAGTTCGCGGCCTCGGCGCCGACGGGCAAGTATCAGCATGGCAAGCCCACCGCGGCGCGCAAGCGTGGCGATATGGGCGATCCGAATGGCTGCAATTTGCAGTGCCCGCAGGACAATTAACGATGTGAACGCGGCGTAGCGCGATTTTTGCGACGCATGGAGGGAAAAGCTCGCGAAGCCCGAAAAGGCTGTCGCGAGTTTTTTTATGGCCGCACGGAAGGGGGAGTGCTGGCCGTGCTGTTGTCGGCAATCTGCTCGATACCCGAAACAAAAAACCCCGCCTGCCTTGCGGCAGCGGGGTTTCGCCCGGCTCGTCGGGGACGAGCGGGAATGTCTGGTGGAGCCGGCGGGAATCGAACCCGCGTCCAGAAGCAGTCCATAACCAGTTCTACATGCGTAGTTCTGTCATTTGATTTAACCGCAGCGACGCGGACGAACACGCTGCGCTACGGCGATTCACTAAATTTTCGACCTTGGCGTCGTGACGCCGCCCAGGCTTAACTGACGTAAATGACCTCTGGCGGTATTGCTACCGGTCTTGCGACGCTAGCCCGTCAGTGAACTAGGCAGAGGACGGCGGCCCTTAGGCTGCCAGTGCGAACGTATCGTCGTTTGCAGTTACGTTTTTCCCATTGATTAACGAGGTGACGGGTCCTCGGCATGCCCTGATTACTTCATAACCCCTGTCGAAACCAGGTCGGCCCCAGAGGGAGGGACGATTATCCCATAGTTCGCCATATGAGGCGAACCGCGCCCGTTTCAAGGGCGCTTGGCGCGGTGGCCGCTTGTCGCCGCGCAAAAGCCGCGCGGCTTCGCCACGGCTCGCTCAGGCGCCTTTGCCGATGTGCTGGAGCAGGGCGAGGAGCGTCGCGGTGGTATCGGCGAGATATTGCGCGTTCCAGCGCTCGGGCGGCACGTCGTTGCCGCAGTAGCCGTAGGCGGCGGCGATCGTCGCCATGCCGGCCGCCGCGCCGGCCTGCACGTCGCGCAGGTCGTCGCCGACGTACACCACGCGCTGCGGCGCAATGCCGAGCGCCTCGGCCGCGTGCAGGAGCGGCGCGGGATGCGGCTTGGAGTAGGGGGTCGTGTCGCCGCTCACCACGCAGCTCGCGCGCGTGTCGAGGTGCATGAGTTTCACCAGCGGATCGGTCAGGCGCGCGACCTTGTTGGTCACGATGCCCCAGCGCACGCCGCGCGCGTCGAGGTCGTCGAGCACCGCGTCGACGCCGGCGAAGAGCGCCGTTTCGACGCGCAGGTTCGCTTCGTAGTTGGCGAGGAATTCCTCGCGCATCGAGGCGAACTCCCGATCGTCGGGACCGATGCCGAATGCGCCGCCGATCAGGCCACGCGCACCCGCCGAGGCGAGCGGACGCAGCTTCTCGAGCGGCGTGGGCGCAAGGCCGCGCGCATGGCGCATCTGGTTGACGGCGGCCGCGAGGTCGGGTGCCGTGTCGGCGAGGGTGCCGTCGAAGTCGAATAGCACGGCGTCGCAGGCGGCAAGCGCCGCGCCGCCGTCCGCGGCAGGTTGAGCGTGGAGGGTTGGGTTCATGTCGGGCAGGAAAGGGCGCGCCGGCCAGCGGCGCGCCGTTGCGGGCTTCCGGTCAGGCGTCGCGCCGGCAGGCGATCATGTAGTTGACGCTCGAATCGTTCGAAAGCGCGAAGTGCCGCGTGAGCGGGTTATACGTGATGCCCTTGATTTCAGCGACCCGCAGGCCGGCCTCGCGCGCGAACGCGGCAAGCTCCGAGGGTCGGATGAAGCGCGCGTAATCGTGCGTGCCCTTGGGCAGCATTTGCGCGATGTATTCCGCGCCGATCACGGCCAGCAGATAGGACTTCACGTTGCGATTGAGCGTCGAGAAGAACACCCAGCCGCCAGGCTTCACGAGCGTCGCGCATGCCTTCACCACTTCGGCGGGCTGCGGCACGTGTTCGAGCATTTCCATGCAGGTCACGACGTCGAACGACGCGGGCTCTCGCGCGGCGATCGCTTCGGCCGCGATCAACTCGTAGTCCACGGTCACGCCGCTTTCCAGGCTGTGCAGGTCGGCCACGCCGAGCGCTTCGCGCGACAGGTCGATACCCTTCACATTGGCGCCAAGCCCCGCCATCGACTCGGAGAGAATGCCGCCGCCGCAGCCGATATCGAGCACGCGTTTGGATGGCAGATGCGCGTGGCTGTCGATCCAGCCAAGGCGAATGGGGTTGAGTTCGTGCAGCGGCTTGAATTCGGCGTTCGGGTCCCACCAGCGATGAGCGAGATCGCTGAACTTCTGTAGCTCGTGGGGATCGGCATTCGTCATGTCGTGGCAGCCTGAAGCGCGGTGCGGGTCAGAAAGAATAAACCCCGAGTATATAGGCGGGTGCGCAGGGCGGCAAAATGCCACGCCATACGGCAAAACTTTCAGGAATGATAAACGCGCGCGGAAACAGGCGAAATGAAAGGAGGGGAAAAGGGTGGAAAAGGGTAAGGCGCGGGATAAAAAAAGCCCCGCCGAAGCGGGGCTTTGAGACTTGCTGTCGCGGCTCGCGATTACTGCTTTTGCGTGCCGACGACTTCGACTTCCACGCGACGGTCCGGTGCGAGGCAGGCGATGAGAGCCTTGTGGTTCTTCTGGTTGCAGCCCGTCGTAACCGGGTTGCGCTTGCCCTTGCCTTCCGTGTAGATACGCTCTGCCGGAACGCCCTTGCTGACCAGGTACGACTTCACGGCTTGCGCACGGCGCAGCGACAGACGGTCGTTGTAGGCAGCCGAACCGATACGGTCCGTGTAGCCCGTCGCAACGACGACTTCGAGGTTCAGCGCCTGGATCTTGCTTGCCAGGTCGTCCAGCTTTTCCTTACCAGCCGGCTTCAGGATGGCCTTGTCGAAGTCGAACAGGGCATCAGCCTGGTACGTGATCTTCTGGCTGGAGATGGCCGGCGGCGGCGGAGCGACCGGCGGTTGCGGTGCCTGGGCGACCAGGGCGCCATCGCACTTGGCGTTGGCGGTGGCCGGCGTCCAGAATGCATCGCGCCAGCAAAGCTCGTTCGTGCCGTTCATCCACACGTATTCGCCGGTACCATTCACCCAGTTGTCATTGACGGCTTGTCGCGACGCCGGCACCGATTGTGCCTGAGCGGATGCAGCCACAACTGCGGTAGCTGCAATGAACGCGAGCTTTGAAAGTTTATTCATATTTCTCCTCTCGAAATTGAGATTACCGCAGGTTTACTGCGAGCCATATGACGAAGACAAGTCATACATTGCTCGAAGTATAACATTGGCAAGTTGTGGGGAACGTTTTGCGTTGTGTAGACTTCGAGCAGTGTCTAACTTTGTGCGTTGGCATTTTGCCATATCGTTCCCGTCCTACGATAAAAAAAATCTGCCCCTTTCATCGGGGCTAGTCGAACGTGGTACGCCCGCAACAAAAAAGTTCCCTCAATTTTACCTGGTAGTGCGCCTGGGTGGCGGGTGTGAGGCACATTGTCATCCAAATCGTTTGCGGTGCATCTGATTCTGGTTCGCACTGCGGCGTTTGCGCCACGCTCAGGGCGTTTTTGAGCGCTTCGGGCTCACCCCTCTAATAGGTATACGCAGTCAGCGGGCGGGGGTGCCGTGCGTGGTAGAATCGCGTGATGCGCTGCGTCCGCGGCGTCCATGCGACAGCTGGGCTTTCGGCGGTGACCGTTCGTGACCCCGCTTCTCCTTTGAAGCGGGGCGCTGGCACACCGCGTGCCCAAATAAGACATCGATAATGGATCAATTCGCCAAAGAGACTCTGCCAATCTCCCTCGAGGAGGAAATGCGCCGCTCGTATCTCGATTACGCGATGAGCGTGATCGTCGGGCGAGCACTTCCGGATGTTCGTGACGGCCTGAAGCCGGTTCACCGGCGCGTGCTCTACGCGATGCACGAGCTGAACAACGACTGGAACCGCGCGTACAAGAAGTCGGCGCGTATCGTCGGCGACGTCATCGGTAAGTACCACCCCCACGGTGACACGGCGGTCTACGACACGATCGTGCGCATGGCGCAGGACTTTTCCCTGCGCTACATGCTGGTCGACGGCCAGGGCAACTTCGGTTCCATCGACGGCGACAACGCCGCCGCCATGCGTTACACCGAAATCCGCATGGCGAAGATCGGCCACGAGCTGCTGGCCGACATCGACAAGGAAACGGTCGACTTCGGGCCGAACTACGACGGCAGCGAAAGCGAGCCGCTGATCCTGCCTGCGCGCATCCCGAACCTGTTGATCAACGGTTCGTCGGGTATCGCGGTCGGCATGGCCACGAATATTCCGCCGCACAATCTCAACGAAGTTGTCGACGCCTGCCAGCACCTGCTGAAGAATCCGCAGGCGACGATCGACGAGTTGATCGAGATCATTCCCGCACCCGATTTCCCGACCGCCGGCATCATCTACGGCGTGGCGGGCGTGCGCGACGGCTATCGCACCGGCCGCGGCCGCGTGGTGATGCGCGCGGCCACGCACTTCGAGGAAATCGATCGCGGCCAGCGCATGGCGATCATCGTCGACGAGCTGCCGTACCAGGTGAACAAGCGTTCGCTGCTCGAGCGCATCGCCGAGCTCGTGAACGAGAAGAAGCTCGAAGGCATTTCGGATATCCGCGACGAGTCGGACAAGAGCGGCATGCGTGTCGTGATCGAGCTCAAGCGCGGCGAAGTGCCCGAGGTGATTCTCAACAATCTATACAAGGCGACGCAGCTTCAGGACACGTTCGGCATGAACATGGTCGCGCTGGTGGACAACCAGCCGAAGCTGCTGAACCTGAAGGAAATGCTCGATCATTTCCTGTCGCACCGTCGCGAAGTGCTCACGCGGCGCACCGTCTACGAACTGCGCAAGGCGCGCGAACGCGGCCACGTGCTCGAAGGTCTCGCCGTTGCGCTCGCGAACATCGACGAATTCATCGCGATCATCAAGGCGGCACCCACGCCGCCTATCGCGAAGCAGGAGTTGATGAACCATTCGTGGGATTCCTCGCTCGTGCGCGAGATGCTCGCGCGCGCGGAGCAGGAGAATTCGGCGGCAGGCGGCCGTGAAGCCTACCGTCCGGAAGGTCTGAATCCGCAATATGGTATGCAGACCGATGGTCTCTACCGGTTGTCCGACACGCAGGCGCAGGAAATCCTGCAAATGCGCTTGCAGCGCCTGACCGGCCTGGAGCAGGACAAGATCATCGGCGAGTACCGCGAAGTCATGGCGCAGATTGCCGACCTGCTCGACATCCTTGCGCGCCCCGAGCGCGTAACGGTCATGATCTCCGACGAACTCACCGCGATCAAGAGCGAATTCGGCGACGCCCGCCGCTCGAAGATCGAGCTGAACGCCACCGAGCTCAACACCGAAGACCTGATCACACCGCAGGACATGGTGGTGACCATGTCGCACACCGGTTATGTGAAATCGCAGCCGTTGTCGGAATATCGCGCCCAGAAGCGCGGAGGTCGCGGCAAACAGGCGACTTCGATGAAGGAAGACGACTGGATCGACACGCTTTTCATCGCCAACACGCACGACCACATCCTGTGCTTCTCGAATCGCGGCCGGGTGTACTGGGTGAAGGTGTATGAAGTGCCGCAGGGCTCGCGCAATTCGCGCGGCCGTCCGATCGTCAACATGTTCCCGCTCCAGGACGGCGAAAAGATCACGGTCGTGCTGCCGGTCAAGGAGTTCTCGGCAGACAAGTTTGTTTTCATGGCCACCGCGCTGGGCACGGTCAAGAAGACGCCGCTCGAAGCCTTTAGCCGCCCGTTGCGCAAGGGTATTATTGCGGTCGGTCTCGACGACGGCGACTACCTGATCGGCGCCGCCATCACCGACGGCGAGCACGACGTGATGCTGTTCTCCGACGCTGGCAAGGCGGTGCGCTTCGACGAGAACGACGTGCGCCCGATGGGCCGCGAAGCGCGCGGCGTGCGCGGCATGCAACTGGAGGAGAGCCAGCAGGTCATCGCGCTCCTCGTGGCGGGCGACGAGCAGCAGTCGGTGCTCACCGCGACCGAGAACGGTTACGGCAAGCGCACGCCGATCACCGAGTACACGCGTCACGGCCGCGGCACGAAGGGCATGATCGCGATCCAGACTTCGGAGCGCAACGGCAAGGTGGTTGCGGCCACGCTCGTCGACTCCGAAGCCGAGATCATGCTGATCACGACTACAGGTGTCCTGATCCGCACTCGTGTGTCGGAGATTCGCGAAATGGGCCGTGCAACGCAAGGTGTTACACTCATCAGCCTTGACGAAGGCACCAAGCTCTCGGGGCTTCAGCAGATCGCCGAGGCGGACGCCGAAGGTGAGGGCGAGCCAGGTGAGGGTGAAGACGAAGCCGAGGCGTGATCCGTCAGATGGGCCCGCGCGAGCGGGCCTTTTAGCAGGTTTTGGCTATTGTCAGGTAAATGAATGGTTTGCCGTGCGGACCGGCCGGCGGGCGCAAAGCGCCCCGCAGTCCCCGCGGCAGCACAGCTCGATTAATTTCTCAAAGGGAGTAATGATGCAAAAACGATTCAAGCAGGTGATGTTGCTGGCCGCTCTCGTGCCGACGTTTGCCATGGCTCAGGCGCTCCAGAACCAGGCGCCCGCCCAGGCACCGGCCGCGGCCGCAGCACCCGTCGATCCGGCCAAGCAAGCCGCGATCAAGGACCTGCTCGACGCGATCGACGCTCAGAAGCTCGTCGGCGCAATCGGCAACAGCGCCCAGATGCAAGCCAAGCAGCTCGTCCCGGCCATCCTGTCGGACGCGCTCTCGGAAAACAAGACGATGACGGACAAGCAGAAGCAAGCTGCCGTTCCGACGCTGCAAAAGAACGCCGTGCCGAAGCTGGTTGACTCGGCAGGCCAGGTCTTCGCGACCGACTCCTTCAAGTCGGACGCCATGCAAGCTCAGTACGACGCCTACGCGAAGTACTACAGCACGCAGGAAATCAAGGATCTGACGACGTTCTACCGCAGCCCGACCGGCCGCAAGTTCATCCAGGTTCAAGACCAGGTTGGCCGCGACGTCGTCAACAGCCTGATGCAGAAGTACATGCCGCAGTCGATCAAGGCAACGCGTGACCAGGCCGACAAGGAAGTCGCATCGGCCAAGGTCGGCAAGTAAGCCTTCTGGCGCAGAGCGCCCGCTGGCCAGCCCCGGTGACGCAAGTTAGCGGGGCTGGATCGGTCGCCTGAAGCAGGCAATGCACCGGGCGGCCCGCGTTGGCGGGTTCCCGGCGACAATGCGATAATGGTCGTTTGCGCGATAAGCGCGAGCGGCCATTTTCTTTTTCCGGCGCGTTTTCCGGCGGTTTTTGCCATAGCGCCTGCCTCGGGGATCTTTTTTACGATGCGCGTCTACAACTTCTCAGCCGGACCGGCAGCATTGCCCGAAGAGGTCCTGCGCCAGGCCGCCGACGAAATGCTCGACTGGCATGGCAGCGGCATGGGCGTGATGGAAATGAGCCATCGCGGTCCGGAATTCATGCAGATCCACAGCGAGGCGCTGCTCGATCTGCGCGAACTGATGCAGGTGCCCGCGAGCCACCAGATTCTCTTTCTGCAAGGCGGCGGCATTGGCGAGAACGCGATCGTTCCGCTCAACCTGTTCGGCACGAAGCAGCGCGCCGACTTCGTGGTCACGGGCTCGTGGTCGCAGAAGTCGCAGAAGGAAGCGCTCAAGTACGGCGAGGCGCATATCGCCGCGACGGGCCGCACCGAGGCCGGCTTCACGCATTCGCCGCCGAAAAGCGAGTGGAAGCTTTCGGACGACCCCGCCTACGTGCACCTGTGCACGAACGAGACGATCGATGGCGTGGAGACCTTCGAGATTCCCGACCTCGGCGACGTTCCGCTCGTGGCCGACGCTTCGTCACACATTCTTTCGCGCCCGATGGACATCGCCAAATACGGCGTGCTCTACGGCGGTGCGCAGAAGAACATCGGCATGGCGGGCGTGACGGTCGTGATCGTGCGCGAGGACCTGCTCGATCGCTCGATGCCGATCTGCCCGTCGGCGTTCGAATGGAAGACCGTGGCCGCGAACAACTCGATGTTCAACACGCCGCCCACCTACGCGATTTATATCGCCGGGCTCGTGTTCAAGTGGCTCAAGCGCCAGGGCGGTCTCGAAGTCATCGAGGCGCGCAATGTCGAAAAGGCGAAGCTGCTGTACGAGACGATCGACGCGAGCAGCTTCTACAACAACCAGGTGGAGCGCCGCGCGCGCTCGCGGATGAACGTGCCGTTCTTCCTCGCCGACGAAACACGTAACGCGGATTTCCTCGCCGGCGCCAAAGCGCGCGGGCTGTTGCAGCTGAAGGGCCACAAGTCCGTCGGCGGCATGCGGGCATCGATTTACAACGCGGTGCCGCTCGAAGCAGTGAAGGCGCTGGTCGAGTACATGAAGGAATTCGAAGCGAAGCACGCGTAAGCGCCGGGCCGCGAGGCCCCCGAGCGCCGCGCGCAACCTTTCAGATTGCCGGTTTCACGCATGGACGACGAACTCAATTCCCAACTCAAGCCGCTGCGCGAACGCATCGATGCGATCGACGCGCAGCTCATCGCGCTCCTGAACCAGCGCGCCTCGGTCGCGCTCGAAGTAGGCGAAGTCAAGAAGCATTTCAACGCGCCGGTGTTTCGCCCGGAGCGCGAGCTTCAGGTGATCGAGCGCCTGCAAAACATGAGCGACGGCCCGCTCGGCAACGATCACATCAGCGCGATCTGGCGCGAGATCATGGCCGCGAGCCGCTCGCTCGAAAAGACGATTTCGGCGGCCTTCCTCGGCCCGGTCGGCACCTATAGCGAGCAGGCAATGTATGCGTACTTCGGTCAATCGATCGAAGGCATGCCGTGTCCGTCGATCGACGAGGTGTTTCGCTCGGTCGAGGCGGGCGCCGCCGAGTTCGGCGTCGTGCCGGTCGAGAACTCGACCGAAGGCGCCGTCTCGCGCACGCTCGACCTGTTCCTCGAAACGCAGCTCGTGATCGGCGGTGAAATCGCGCTGCCGATCCAGCACAACCTGATGACGCTAAGCGGCAACCTGAAGGGCGTGACGCGCGTGTGCGCACACCCGCAGGCGCTTGCGCAGTGCCAGCACTGGCTGACCGCCAACGCGCCGCAGCTCGAGCGTCAGGCCGTGTCGAGCAACGCCGAAGCCGCGCGCCTCGCCGCCGCCGACCCGACGGTCGCCGCGATTGCCGGCGAGCGCGCCGCCACGCACTACGGCCTCCTGATCGCGAACGCACTGATCCAGGACGATCCGCACAACCGCACGCGTTTCGTGCTGATCGGCAAGCAGCCGGCGGGTGCGTCGGGCCGCGACCAGACCTCGATGATCGTGTCGGTGAAGAACGAGCCGGGCGCCGTCTACAAGCTCCTCGAACCGCTCGCACGCCACGGTGTGTCGATGACGCGTTTCGAGTCGCGTCCGGCGCGCCTTGGCAGCACGTGGGAGTACTACTTCTACATCGACTTCGAAGGCCATCGCGACGATGCCGCCGTGGTCGCGGCGCTCGACGAGCTCAGCAAGAAGGCCGCGTATCTGAAGATCCTCGGCTCGTACCCGCGCGCACGATAAGTCGCACGGTAAGGCGCGCGGATCTCGCACCGCGCGCCGTTCCCGATCCGTCTGGATCAGACTGCTGTACGTCACGCGAAGCGCCGGCGCAGGGGATGACCCGCTGCCGCCCGGCGCCTCGAGCCCTGGAAGCCCTGGAGAGACGCATGACCACGCAATTCGGCCCCTCGTACGTGCGCGCGATCGCGCCTTACATCGCCGGCAAACCGATTTCGGAAGTCGCCCGCGAGTTCGGGCTCGACGAGGCGCGCATCGTGAAGCTCGCGTCGAACGAGAATCCGCTTGGCATGCCCGAGTCGGCGCAGCGCGCGCTCGTGCAGGCCGCAAGCGAGCTGGGGCGCTATCCCGACTCGAACGCGTTCGAACTCAAGGCCGCGCTGGCCGCGCGCTACGACGTGCCGGCCGAGTGGATCACGCTCGGCAACGGCAGCAACGACATTCTCGAAATGGCCGCGCATGCGTTTGTCGAGCGCGGACAGGCGATCGTGTATTCGCAGTACTCGTTCGCGGTCTACGCGCTCGCGACCCAGGGGCTGGGCGCGCGTCATGTCGTGACGCCCGCCGTGCGCTACGGCCACGATCTCGATGCGATGCTGGCGGCGATCACCGACGACACGCGTCTCGTGTTCGTGGCGAATCCGAATAACCCGACCGGCACGTTCATCGACGGCGCGACGCTCGAAGCGTTCATCGCGAAGGTGCCCGCGCATGTCGTGATCGTGCTCGACGAGGCGTACACGGAATATCTCGCGGCGGATAAACGCTACGACTCGATCGCGTGGGCAAGGCGCTATCCGAACCTGCTCGTTTCGCGCACGTTCTCGAAGGCGTACGGGCTCGCGGGCCTGCGCATTGGCTTTGCCATCGCGCAGCCGGAGCTGACCGATCTGCTCAATCGTCTGCGCCAGCCGTTCAACGTCAACACGCTCGCGCAGGCGGCCGCGATCGCCGCGCTCGACGACACGGCGTTCCTCGAACGCAGCGCGGCGCTCAACGCCGAAGGCTATCGCACGCTGACCGCGGCGTTCGAGCGTCTCGGGCTCGAATACGTGCCTTCGGACGGCAATTTCGTGCTGGTGCGCGTGACGCAGGACGCAGCCGATGACGGCGCGGGTGCGCGTGTGAATCTTGCCTTGCTCAAGCAGGCGGTGATCGTTCGGCCGGTGGCCAACTACGGCTTGCCGCAGTGGCTGCGCGTGACGATTGGCTTGCCCGAGGAGAACGCGGCTTTCGTCGCGGCCCTCGAACGAGCGCTGGGTGCCCAGCCGGGTGCCTGATGAGCACGCCTTGGGCGCGCACAACATTTTCTTTTCCGGTGGCGTCGTGAGTGCTTTTTCGTTTAACAAACTCGTGATTTTTGGCGTGGGCCTGATCGGCGGCTCGCTCGCGCGCGCGTTGCGCGAGCGCGGTTCGCAGGACCGCGCAGGCGCGCAGGTGATCGGCGTGGGCCGGCACGCGCAATCGGTGGCGCGCGCGCTCGAACTGGGCGTGATCGACGCCGCCGCGACGCTCGACGACGAAGCGGCGCTCGCCGCCGCGCTCGCCGGCGCCGATATCGTGCTGATCGCCGCGCCCGTTGCGCAGACCCAGGCGCTGCTTGAACGCATCGCGCCGCACCTCGGCAGCGAGACGATCGTGACAGACGCCGGCAGCACCAAGAGCGACGTGATCGCAGCCGCGCGCGCCGCGCTCGGCGCGCGCATTGCGCAATTCGTGCCGGGGCACCCGATCGCCGGACGCGAGTCGAGCGGCGTCGACGCCGCGCTGCCCGAACTGTACGTGGGCCGCAACGTCGTGCTGTGTCCGCTGGAGGAAAACGCGCGCGCCTCGGTCGAGCGCATTGCCGACATGTGGCGCGCGACGGGCGCGGTGATCGGCGAGATGCCCGCCGCACAGCACGACCGCGTATTCGCTTCGGTAAGTCATCTGCCGCATGTATTGTCGTTCGCGCTCGTCGATCAGATTCTCGCTTCGCCCGACGCCAGGCTGAAGTTCTCGTTCGCGGCGGGCGGTTTCCGTGATTTCACGCGCATTGCCGCGTCGAGCCCCGAAATGTGGCGCGACGTGTGCCTCGCGAACCGCACCGCGCTGCTCGCCGAACTCGACGGCTACACTGAAGTGCTCGCGAAGCTCCGGGCGGCCATCGACGCCGGCGACGGCGCCGCGCTCGAAACCGTGTTTGCGCGCTCGCGCGCGGCGCGCGAGGCGTGGCAGGAGCGCGGCGGCAAGGCCGCTGCTGCTGCCGTTGATGCGGCGCCAGGCAAGTAAGCCAGGCAAACAAGCACGCAGGACCAGGCCATGCGGCGCGAGCGCCGCAATGACAGGCCGCAACCCAAGGCATTCTCAGGACACGTTCATGGAACACCTCGATCTCGGACCGTTCACCCGTGCGTCCGGCACGATCCGTCTGCCCGGCTCGAAAAGCATTTCGAATCGCGTGCTGCTGCTCGCCGCGCTGGCCGAGGGCGAAACGACCATCACGAACCTGCTCGACTCCGACGACACGCGCGTCATGCTCGCCGCGCTCGAAAAGCTCGGCGTGAAATTGAAGCGCGAGGACGACACCTGCGTTGTGCAGGGCACGCGCGGTGCCTTCCAGGCGGTGCGCGCGGACCTCTTCCTCGGCAACGCGGGCACGGCGGTGCGCCCGCTCACGGCGGCGCTCGCGGTGAACGGCGGCGACTACCGCATTCACGGCGTGCCGCGCATGCACGAGCGGCCCATCGGCGACCTCGTGGACGGCCTGCGCCAGATCGGCGCGAAGATCGACTACGAGGAGAACGACGGCTTTCCGCCGCTGCGTATCCGCCCGGCGCCGATTTCGGTCGAAGCGCCCATTCGCGTGCGCGGCGACGTGTCGAGCCAGTTCCTCACCGCGCTGCTCATGACGCTGCCGCTCGTGCGCGCCAAGGACGGCGTGACGATCGTCGAGGTGGACGGCGAGCTGATCTCCAAGCCCTATATCGAGATCACGATCAAGCTGATGGAGCGCTTCGGCGTGAAGGTCGAGCGTCACGGCTGGCATCGCTTCGAGATTCCGGCGGGCGTGCGCTACCAGTCGCCGGGCAAGATCATGGTGGAAGGCGACGCGTCGTCGGCGTCGTACTTTCTCGCCGCGGGCGCGATTGGCGGCGGCCCGGTGCGCGTGGAAGGCGTGGGGCGCTCAAGCATCCAGGGCGACGTCGCGTTCGCGGCGGCGCTCATGCGCATGGGCGCGAACGTCACGGTCGCCGACGACTGGATCGAGGTGCGCGGGATCGGCAACGACCACGGCAAGCTCGACCCCATCGACATGGACTTCAACCTGATTCCCGACGCGGCCATGACGATCGCCGTCGCCGCGTTGTTCGCCGACGGCGCGACCACGCTGCGCAACATCGCGAGCTGGCGCGTGAAGGAAACCGACCGCATCGCCGCGATGGCCACGGAACTGCGCAAGGTGGGCGCGAACGTGGAGGAGGGGCCCGATTACCTGATCGTGCGCCCGCCCGAAAAGCTCACGCCGAACGCCGCAATCGACACCTACGACGATCACCGCATGGCGATGTGCTTCTCGCTCGTGAGCCTCGGCGGCGTGCCGGTGCGCATCAACGACCCGAAGTGCGTCGGCAAGACGTTCCCCGATTATTTCGAGCGCTTCCTTGAGCTCGCCCAACCCTGATTTTGCTGATTTTTCGCAGCCGGACTGTCGCTGGACGGTCCGCTGCATGAGACCGACCGCCGCATGAAACCGACTCGTCCCTTTTATCCGACGCCCGTCATCACGATCGACGGCCCGACCGCTTCCGGCAAGGGCACCGTGGCCGCGCTGCTCGCCGCGCACCTGGGCTTCCACCTGCTCGACAGCGGCGCGCTGTATCGTCTGGCCGCGCTCGCGAGCGTGCGCTATACGATCGCGCCCGACGACGCCGAAGGCCTTGCGAAGCTGATCGACGATCTCCATATCACGTTCCGCGAAGGGCTCGCGCAGCTCGACGGCGTTGACGTTTCGAACGAAATCCGCGCCGAGGAAGTCGGCAACCGGGCCTCGATGATCGCTGCACATCCATCCGTGCGCGCCGCGCTGGTGGCGCGCCAGCGGGCGTTTCGCAAGCTCCCCGGGCTCGTCGCCGACGGCCGCGACATGGGCACGGTGATCTTCCCGGACGCCGGTCTGAAGGTGTTCCTGACGGCCAGCGTGGAGGCCCGCGCGGCACGCCGGTATAAGCAATTGATCCAAAAAGGATTTTCTGCTAATATGGATGACTTGCTCCGGGATTTGCGTGAACGCGACGCGCGCGATAGTAATCGTGCAGCCGCGCCGCTCAAGCCCGCAGCGGATGCGAAGCTGCTGGATACCTCGGCGCTGTCCATCGACCAGGCGGTCGAACAGGTCGTGCAGTGGTATCAGGGCTTGTCAGCGCGTCACGTAGAGGCGCACGGCAAATCGCAGTAAGAAAGCATGCAGTAGAGCAGTTGCAGTAAACGTAGTGGTGCCCTGCTGGGAAGCAGGGCGTGTCTTAACCCTTTAACCCCGTGTGGCTTTTGCATCTGCGCCGCGAACGTAAGCGCTCCGGCCTCAACGCCTAACCAGCCAATACTGGCTGCACCGGCAGCAGAAACCATGCAAATCCAGATTTTTATGTCCGACCTGCAAACCTCCACCCCGAATACCGAATCTTTTGCGGCTCTGTTCGAAGAGTCGCTGACCCGCCAAGACATGCGCGCCGGCGAAGTGATCTCCGCCGAAGTCGTGCGCGTTGACCACAACTTCGTGGTCGTCAACGCTGGTCTCAAGTCCGAAGCCTATATTCCGCTCGAAGAATTCCTGAACGACGCGGGTGAAGTGGAAGTGCAGGCGGGCGACTTCGTTTCCGTCGCGATCGACGCGCTGGAAAACGGCTACGGCGACACCATCCTGTCGCGCGACAAGGCGAAGCGTCTCGCTTCGTGGCTGTCGCTGGAAAAGGCTCTCGACAACAACGAACTCGTGACCGGCACGATCACGGGCAAGGTCAAGGGCGGCATGACCGTCATGGTCAACGGCATCCGCGCGTTCCTGCCGGGTTCGCTCGTCGACACGCGTCCGGTCAAGGACACGACGCCGTACGAAGGCAAGACGCTCGAATTCCGCGTCATCAAGCTCGACCGCAAGCGTAACAACGTCGTGCTGTCGCGCCGCGCAGTGATCGAAGCGACCCAAGGCGAAGAGCGCGCAAAGCTGCTCGAAACGCTGAAGGAAGGCGCGATCGTCAACGGCGTGGTCAAGAACATCACCGACTACGGCGCGTTCGTGGACCTCGGCGGCATCGACGGCCTGCTGCACATCACCGACATCGCATGGCGTCGCGTGCGTCACCCGTCGGAAGTCCTGTCGGTTGGCCAGGAAGTCACCGCCAAGATCCTCAAGTTCGACCAGGAAAAGAACCGCGTTTCGCTCGGTATCAAGCAACTGGGCGACGATCCGTGGGAAGGCATCTCGCGCCGTTACCCGTCGGGCACGCGCCTGTTCGGCAAGGTCACGAACATCACCGACTACGGCGCGTTCGTCGAAGTCGAATCGGGCATCGAAGGCCTGGTTCACGTGTCGGAAATGGACTGGACCAACAAGAACGTTGCGCCGTCGAAGGTTGTCCAGCTGGGCGACGAAGTCGAAGTCATGGTCCTCGAGATCGACGAAGACCGCCGCCGCATCTCGCTCGGCATGAAGCAATGCAAGCCGAATCCGTGGGATGACTTCAGCCGCAACTTCAAGAAGGGCGACAAGCTGCAAGGCGCAATCAAGTCGATCACCGACTTCGGCGTCTTCATCGGTCTGCCTGGCGGCATCGACGGTCTGGTTCACCTTTCGGACCTGTCGTGGTCGGAAACCGGCGAAGAAGCCGTTCGCAAGTACAAGAAGGGCGACGAAGTCGAAGCCGTGGTTCTGGGCATCGACGTCGAGAAGGAACGCATCTCGCTCGGCATCAAGCAGCTCGAAGGCGACCCGTTCAGCAACTTCGTTGCTGTCAACGACAAGGGCTCGACGGTTGACGGCGTGGTCAAGTCGGTCGACGCAAAGGGTGCAGTTATCACCCTGAATGCCGATGTCGAAGGCTACCTGCGTGCTTCGGAAATCGCGCAAGACCGCGTGGAAGATGCTCGCAACGTGCTGAAGGAAGGCGACAAGGTCAACGCGATGATCATCAACATCGATCGCAAGTCGCGTGGCATCAACCTGTCGATCAAGGCGAAGGATTCGGCCGAGACGCAGGAAGCCCTGCGCAGCATGTCGTCGGACACGGGTGCGGCTGCCACCGGCACGACCAACCTCGGCGCGCTGCTGAAGGCCAAGCTCGACGGCCAGAACCAGTAAGCCTCAAACGGGGGCAAGCTGAAGTATGACCAAATCTGAATTGGTCGCGCAGCTGGCTACGCGATTTCCGCAACTTGTCCTCAAGGATGCGGATTTCGCGGTCAAGACGATGCTCGATGCGATGTCCGAGGCGCTTGCCAAGGGCCATCGCATCGAAATTCGCGGCTTTGGCAGCTTCGGCCTGAATCGTCGGCCGTCGCGCGTCGGTCGCAATCCCAAGTCGGGTGAAAAGGTGCTGGTGCCTGAGAAGTTCGTGCCGCACTTCAAGCCTGGCAAGGAGTTGCGCGAGCGCGTGGACCGTAATTCGGGCGAGCCGCTGAAGGCGGACGAGCCGGACGACGACCTGTAAGCGTTCGATCGATTTCGATCGGGCGACTGCGATCGTCGGCGGTCAATGCCAGATGGCCAGAACGCATGGACCGGTAAAAAGCGCCGGGGTGAACAACCCCGGCGCTTTTTTTTCGTCTGCGCCTTTTCGACGCGCTTTGTCCCGGTGTGCCGTTTCGATCCTGCTCCCGGTTTGCGGGCAGGTGCCGGGGCGCGGGCCGTTCAATTACAATACGGGACACTTCGGCGTGGCTTGTGCTGCGGCGCAACAATCCGGCTTGGCCGGTGCTCGCTGGGGTCTTTTGCAACTGCCAAGAGAATCCTTCAATGAGATTGATCGCCTGGGTGATCCGTGTGCTGGTGTTCGTGCTGCTGCTCGTGCTCGCGCTCGCCAACACGCAAACCGCGACGCTGAACTTTCTTGCCGGGTATTCGTGGCAGGCTCCGCTGATCCTGATCGGCCTCGCGTTTTTCGTCGTGGGGCTGCTGGCGGGGCTGCTTTCCGCGCTGCCCGGCGTGTTCCGGTTGCGCATGGAAAATGGGCGCCTCAAACGCGATTTGCGCGCCGTGCGTGAAACGCCCGCGCCGAGCGCGGAGCCGCCGTTGCCGCCGCTCATCTGACTGGTTTTATCGTGCCGCGCGCCTTGAGCGTGCGGCTGTTTTCCCGTTCACACCATCGCTCGCATGGATCTCGATTTCTGGTGGCTCCTCGTCATTCCCGTGGCTTTCGCACTCGGCTGGATGGCGTCGCGCTACGATCTGAAAGCATTGCTTTCCGAAAGCGCCAATTTGCCGCGCTCGTATTTTCGCGGCCTGAACTTCCTGCTCAACGAGCAGCCGGACAAGGCCATCGACGCGTTCATCGAGGTCGCCAAGCTCGACCCTGAAACCGTCGAACTGCACTTCGCGCTCGGCAATCTGTTTCGCCGCCGCGGCGAGACAGACCGCGCGATCCGCGTGCATCAGAATCTGCTCTCGCGCTCGGACCTGCCCGTGAACGAGCGCGATCATGCGCTCTATGAACTCGGCCAGGACTTCCTCAAGGCGGGCATGCTCGACCGCGCGGAGGAAACCTTCGGCAAGCTCAAGTCGGGCGACTTCGCGCTCGGCGCGCAGCGCGCGCTCCTCGCGATCTACGAGATCGAGAAGGACTGGAACCGCTGCATCGAGACCGCGCGCGGGCTCGAAACCATGGGCGCGGCGTCGCTCGACCTGGAGATCGCGCAGTTCCATTGCGAGCTCGCGCAGGAAGCGCTCCAGCAGAAGAAGGCCGACGAGGCGCGGCGCCAGCTCGCGCTCGCGCTCAAGGCCAATGCGCAGAACGTGCGCGCGACGATCCTCGCGGGCGATGTCGATGCGGCCAGCGGTGCGGCCGAAACCGCGCTTGCCCACTGGCGCGCAGTCGAGGCGCAGAATCCCGCGTATCTGCCGCTCGTGGCCGAGAAGGTCATGAAGGCCTATGAGACGCTGGGCCGCGCGGAAGAGGGCGCCCAGCTGCTCACCACGTGGGTCGATGCCTATCCGTCGAACGATCTGCTCGACGTGGCCTATAAATACGTGGCCGAGCTGCGTGGCGCCGATGCCGCGCACGCGCTCGCCCGCACGCAGATGCAGAAGTCGCCGAACCTCGCCGGCATGGCGCGCCTGCTCGAGGCCCAGCAGGCTACGGCCGAAGAGCCGCGCCGCAGCGAACTCGAGTTGATGCGCAAGCTGCTCCAGCAGCGCACCAAGAATCTGCCACGCTATACCTGCCAGAATTGCGGCTTCCGGGCGCGCCTCTTCTACTGGCAGTGCCCGGGATGCAGCGGCTGGGAAACCTATGCGCCGCGTCGCGTCGAGCCGGTGCCCGCTTCGAGCTGAGTCCAGGGTGGGGCGCGCCGAGCCTGGCGCGCCCTCAGTCATTCCATCTCATCAGCATCTGTCACCGGAGCGCCTATGAAGATCACCATTATCGGTACCGGCTACGTCGGCCTCGTTACCGGTGCGTGCCTTGCCGAAATCGGCCACGACGTGTTTTGTCTCGATGTCGATCCGCGCAAGATCGACATTCTCAACGGCGGCGGCGTGCCGATTCACGAGCCGGGCCTGCTCGAACTCATCGCGCGCAACCGCGCGGCCGGACGCATCACGTTCTCCACCGACATCGCGGCCAGCGTCGAACACGGCGACGTGCAATTCATCGCCGTGGGCACGCCGCCCGACGAAGACGGCTCGGCGGATCTGCAATACGTGCTCGAAGCGGCGCGCAGCATCGGCCGCTACATGAACGGTTTCAAGGTAATCGTCGACAAGTCGACGGTGCCGGTCGGCACGGCGCAGCGCGTGCAGGGCGTGCTCGCCGAAGAACTCGCGAAACGCGGCCTCGCGCAGAGCGCGGACCATCGTTTCTCGGTCGTCTCGAACCCCGAGTTCCTGAAAGAAGGCGCGGCCGTGGACGACTTCATGCGCCCGGACCGCATCATCATCGGTATCGACGAAGACGAGAACGGCAACACCGCGCGCGAAAAGATGAAGCGCCTCTACGCGCCGTTCAACCGCAACCACGAACGCACGATCTACATGGACGTGCGCTCCGCCGAATTCACGAAGTACGCGGCCAACGCCATGCTCGCCACGCGCATCTCGTTCATGAACGAGATGGCCAATCTCGCCGACCGCGTGGGCGCCGACATCGAGTCGGTGCGCCGCGGCATCGGCTCCGATCCGCGCATCGGCTATCACTTTCTCTATGCGGGCTGCGGCTATGGCGGCTCGTGCTTCCCGAAGGACGTGCAGGCGCTGATCCGCACGGGTGCGGAGTCGGGCCAGAACCTGCGCATTCTCGAAGCGGTCGAGGACGTCAATCACGGGCAGAAGGAAGTGCTTGTGAGGAAGATCGTCACGCAGTGCGGCGAAGACCTCGCGGGCAGGCATTTCGCCGTGTGGGGGCTTGCGTTCAAGCCGAACACCGACGACATGCGCGAGGCGCCGAGCCGACGCCTGATCGCCGATCTGCTCGCGCGCGGCGCGACGGTGGCGGCGTGGGATCCGGTCGCGGCCGACGAAGCGAAGCGCGTGTTCGCGCTCGATCTCGCCGAAGCGCCCGAGCAGCATGCGCGCCTCACGTTCGCGGCGAACCAGGACGACGCGCTCACGGGCGCGGACGCGCTTGTGATCGTGACCGAATGGACCGCGTTCAAGGCGCCCGATTTCGCACACCTGAAGAAGGTGCTCAAGACGCCGCGTATCTTCGACGGACGCAATCTCTACGAGCCCGACGCGATGGCGGAACTGGGCATTGACTATCATTCGATTGGGCGGCCCCATGTCAATCTCGCTAACTCCGCGGCCTGAAACCACGCTTGCCGCCACGATCGCGCCCGATGTGCGCGTCGTGCCGCGCGAGACGCTCGCGAACTCGCGCGTGCTGGTGGTGGGTGACGTCATGCTCGACCGCTACTGGTTCGGCGACGTCAACCGCATTTCGCCCGAAGCGCCGGTGCCGGTCGTGCACGTGCAGCGCCAGGAAGACCGCCTTGGCGGCGCGGCGAACGTGGCGCGCAACGCGGCGGCGCTCGGCGCCCATGCGGGCCTGCTGTGCGTGGTAGGCCACGACGAGCCCGGCGAGCGCATCGTCGCCCTGCTCGGCGAGAGCCACGTGGATGCGTACCTGGAGCGCGATCCCGCGCTGCCGACCACCATCAAGCTGCGCGTGCTCTCGCGCCAGCAGCAGCTCCTGCGCGTGGACTTCGAGAACACGCCCGCGCACGAGGTGCTGCTCTCGGGCCTCGCACGCTTCGACGCGCTCCTGCCCACGCACGACGTGATCCTCATGTCGGACTATGCGAAGGGCGGCCTCACGCACGTCACGCAGATGATCTCGAAGGCGCGCGCCGCGGGCAAGGCGGTGCTCGTCGATCCGAAGGGCGACGACTGGGAGCGCTATCACGGCGCGAGCCTCATCACGCCGAATCGCGCGGAACTGCGCGAAGTGGTCGGCACGTGGAAGTCGGAAGAGGACCTGCTCGCGCGCGTGACGAAGCTGCGCCGCGAACTGCAACTCGACGCGCTGCTGCTCACGCGCTCGGAAGAGGGTATGACGCTCTTTTCCGAGGCCGGCGTGCTGCACGCGGCGGCCGATGCGCGCGAAGTGTATGATGTCTCGGGCGCCGGCGACACGGTGATCGCAACCGTTGCCGCCATGCTCGGCGCGGGATTGCCGCTCGTCGAGTGCGTGGCGCTCGCGAACCGCGCGGCCGGCATCGTGGTCGGCAAGCTCGGTACGGCCACCGTCGACTACGACGAACTCTTTCAATAACGTTCCGCGCACGGGCGCATGGCGCCCGCGGCTCCGGCCGGGATTTCTGGAGAGTTTTCCCGGTTGTGGGTCAACCTCGTATCAACATCGCGTGAACCTCGTCACCGCAGACCTATCATGACCCTCATCGTCACCGGCGCGGCCGGCTTCATCGGCAGCAACATCGTCAAGGCGCTGAACGAACGCGGCGAAGACCGCATCATCGCCGTCGACAACCTCACCCGCGCGGACAAGTTCAGGAACCTCGTCGATTGCGAGATCGACGACTATATCGACAAGACCGAGTTCGTCGAGCGCTTCACGCGCGGCGATTTCGGCGACGTGCGCGCGGTTTTTCATGAAGGCGCCTGTTCGGACACCATGGAAACCGACGGCCGCTACATGATGGACAACAATTTCCGTTATAGCCGCGCCGTGCTCGACACCTGCCTCACGCAGCGCGTGCAGTTCCTGTATGCGTCGTCGGCGGCGATCTATGGCGGCTCGACGCGCTTCGTTGAGGAGCGCGAGGTGGAAGCGCCGCTCAACGTGTACGGCTACTCGAAGTTCCTGTTCGACCAGGTCATTCGCCGCGTGCTGCCCACGGCGCAAAGCCAGATCGCGGGCTTTCGCTACTTCAACGTGTACGGCCCGCGCGAGACGCACAAGGCGCGCATGGCTTCGGTGGCGTTCCACAACTTCAACCAGTTCCGCGCGGAAGGCCGCGTGAAGCTGTTCGGCGAGTACAACGGTTACGCGCCGGGCGAGCAGACGCGCGACTTCGTTTCGGTGGAGGACGTGGTGAAGGTCAACCTGTTCTTCTTCGATCATCCGGAGAAGACGGGCATCTTCAATCTGGGCAGCGGGCGCGCGCAGCCCTTCAACGACATCGCGACGAGCGTGGTGAACACGCTGCGTGCGATGGAAGGCAAGCCCGCGCTCACGCTCGCGGAGCAGGTGAAGGAAGGGCTGATCGAGTACATCCCGTTTCCCGACGCGCTGCGCGGCAAGTATCAATGCTTCACGCAGGCGGATCAGTCGAAGCTGCGCGCCGCGGGCTACGACGCGCCGTTCCTGACGGTGCAGGAAGGTGTGGATCGTTACGTACGTTGGCTTTCTGGCCAGGTGTAACGCGAAGCCCTGACTTCATAAACTGGACTCTCCTCGCCGGCGATGGTCGCCGGCGTTTTCAGGGAGATCCAGCATGTTCCGAAAAATCCTTGCGGCGGCCGCGCTTCTGGCCGTATTCGGTCACGCCTTCGCGGCCGTGGACGTCAACACCGCCAACGAAGACGCGCTACGCGGCATCAAGGGCATCGGGCCCGCGCGCGCCAAGGCCATTCTCGACGAGCGCGGCGCGCACGGCCCCTACAAGGACGCCACCGACCTCGGCAAGCGCGTGAAGGGCCTGGGCGGCCATACCGTCGAACGTTTGCAGGCCGAAGGATTGTCGGTCGGTCCGGCCAATGCCCAAGCGGCCCAGGCAACCCAGCCGGCGAAGGTTGCACAGGCAACGCCCGCGAAGGCGGGTACCCCGCAGCCGGCCACCGTGACCGTCAAGAAGTAGGCGTCTTCTTGCGTTGTGCCCCCGCGCGTCGTGCATCGCCGTCGCGGGGCGGCAGTCTCCTTCAGGTGTCGCTCAGGTGAGGTTGACCCGCGACGTTGACCCGCGGCCCGGCCGCGGGCTTTTTGCAGTGCCTCGCTGCACGTGCGCAGGCATAGACGGAGGGAATGACGGCGGCTTACGTCCATACCGGCATCAGGGGTCCCCTGCGGCGGCGGCCCGCGTGGTTTAGAATCGACGGATCACGTAATTGCGCCTTACTGCCATCCCATGCCCTACAAGACCATTGAAGACACGATCGGCAACACCCCGCTCGTGCAGCTCGTCCGCCTGCCGGACGACGAAATCCGCGCCCGCAACAACGTCATTCTGGCCAAGCTGGAAGGCAATAACCCGGCGGGATCGGTGAAGGACCGCCCGGCGCTCTCGATGATCCGCAAGGCCGAGGAGCGCGGCCGCATCAAGCCGGGCGACACGCTCATCGAAGCCACGAGCGGCAACACGGGCATCGCGCTCGCGATGGCCGCGGCCATTCGCGGCTACAAGATGGTGCTCATCATGCCGGAGGACCTCTCCGTCGAGCGCCGCCAGAGCATGGCCGCTTATGGCGCGGAAATCATGCTCACGCCGGTGAAGGGCGGCATGGAATATGCGCGCGACCTCGCCGAGCAAATGCAGCGCGACGGCAAGGGCATCATCCTCGACCAGTTCGCCAATCCCGACAATCCGCTTGCACACTACGAGGCCACCGGCCCGGAAATCTGGCGCGACACGGAAGGGCGCATCACGCACTTCGTTTCGTCGATGGGGACCACGGGCACGATCATGGGCACGTCCCAGTTCCTCAAGGAAAAGAACCCGGCCATTGAGATCGTCGGCGCGCAGCCCGAGGAGGGCTCGCGTATTCCGGGCATTCGCAAGTGGCCCGAAGCCTATCTGCCAAAGATTTTCGACCGCAGCCGCGTGGATCGCGTGGAAAACGTGAGCCAGGCCGCCGCCGAAAACATGGCGCGGCGTCTGGCTTCGGTCGAAGGCATCTTTGCCGGGATTTCGTCGGGCGGTGCCTGCGAAGTGGCGATCCGCCTTGCACGCCAGCTCGAAAACGCGACGATCGTGTTCATCGTCTGCGATCGCGGCGACCGCTATCTGTCCACGGGTGTGTTCCCGGCCTGAGCGTTTCGAAGCGCACATGCAAAAACGGCCTTCGGTGCTTCCGAAGGCCGTTTTGTTTTCTGACGACGGGTTGGGCTTTACTGTTCGGCCGGCGCCGTGCCCGAGCCGTTCATGCCGTTGCCATTCCCGTTGATGCCGTTTCCGTTTCCGTTCGACGGACCGACGCCCACGCCCGGTTGCGTCGCCAGCATCTGCGCCTTCACGCGCATGCCCAGTTGATACACCGCGAGCGCGTAGAAGAAGCTGCGGTTATAGCGCGTGAGCACATAGAAGTTCTTGAGCCCGAGCTTGTACTCGGTGGCGCGGCCCGGCGTGGGCAGATCGATCACCGTGATGGGCGTGCCCGCCTCGGCGGCGATATCCACGTCCGGCTGGTCGAGCACGAGGCCCGAACGGAGCAACTGGCTGAGCGGCCAGCGCGGTTCCGGCTTGCCGTCCGCCGCGGCCTGCGCAATGCCCTGGCTGCCTGGGTCGCTCGCGATATTCCACACCACGGGGCGGCCCGTTTCCCAGCCGTTCTGCTTCAGGTAGTTCGCCACGCTGCCGATCGCGTCGGCCGGGCTCGCGCGCAGGTCGATGTGGTTGTTGCCCTCGTAATCGACGGCGTATTGCACGATGCTGCTCGGCAGGAACTGCGGAATGCCGATCGCGCCCGTGTACGAGCCGAGCACCGACGACGGGTCGATCTGCGCGTCGCGCGTCCACACGAGGTAGTCCTCGAGATTCTTGCGAAACGTTGCCATGCGATCGGCGCGGTTCGGCGTATTCGGGTAGTCGAACGCGAGCGTCGTGAGGGCGTCGAGCACGCGGAAGTTGCCCATGTAGCGCCCGTAGATCGTCTCCACGCCGATAATGCCCACGATCACCTCGGGCGGCACGCCGAACTCGTCGGCGGCGCGCTGCAACGTGGCCTGGTTCGCACGCCAGAAGCGCACGCCCGCGTTGATGCGCACCGGGTCGAGGAAGCGCGACTGATAGACGCGCCAGTTCTTGACGCCGGGAACGGGCGAGGGCGTGACGAGCTTCACGGCCGTCGCCGAGTAGTTCGCGCTCGCGAACAGCGCTTGCAGCGCCGTGGGGTCGAAGTCGTAGCGCGCGACCATGTCGTTGATGAACGCGGCGACATCCGGATTGTTCGCATAGCGCTGCGGGACGATTTCCTCCTCGAACGTCTGGCCCTGCTGCGGGGGCGTTTGCGGCTGCGCCTGCGCGAGCGGGAGCGGTTTCTGTCGCATTTTCGGCGCGGATGTTTGCGCGCGCGCCGCGCCGGCGCACAGCGACGCCGCGACGCAAAGCGCGAGTGCGAGAGTCGTGTGGCGTGAGCGGCCGGAGGTGGACAGAGCGGTCTTGAGCGTCATGAGAGAGGAGGGTGAATACGGTCCAGGTTGAACCCGGGCAGTATAACCGGCGCCCTGCGTGAACAGGCCATGCTGTGCCGGGGTGCAGCGTGGGGGCCAGGGCGCTGTGGTAACGTGATGCATGTTCGCGCGCCGGCCGGCGCGCAGCCAGACGAAAAACAGAAGGAGACCCGCGGCCGCGCCCATGCGCGAAGCCCGTGGCAGTGCGACCCATGACGACCGGTTTCTTCACTCACCCCGACTTCCTGCTGCACGAGATGGGCGAATGGCATCCTGAATGCCCGGCGCGGTTGCAGGCGATCGAAGATCAGTTGATCGCGAGCCGCATCGACGCGCTGATCGAGCGCGACGAATCGTCGCCGCTCGCGACCGATGCTGCGCTCCTGCGCGTGCACACCCAGGCGCATATCGACTACATTCGCGCCACCTCGCCCACGGAAGGCTACGCGAGCATCGACTCCGACACGCTGATGAATCCGCACACGTTGCAGGCGGCGCTGCGCGCGGCGGGCGCGGCGATCGCCGCCACCGACGCGGTGCTCGCGGGCCGCTACGAGAACGCGTTTTGCAGCGTGCGGCCGCCCGGCCACCATGCGGAACCCGCGCGCGCCATGGGTTTTTGCTTCTTCAATAACGTGGCGGTCGCGGCGCGCCATGCGCTCGAAGTCCACGGCCTCGAGCGCGTGGCGGTCATCGACTTCGACGTGCATCACGGCAACGGCACCGAGGCGGCCTTCGCGGGCGACTCGCGCGTGCTGATGTGCAGCTTCTTCCAGCATCCGTTCTATCCGTACACGGGCGCGGACAATCCCGCGCCGAACATGGTCAACCTGCCGATCGCGGCGCGCACCAAGGGCATGGAAGTGCGCGAGGCCATCGACATCATGTGGCTGCCGCGCCTGGAGGCCTTCAAGCCGCAGATGGTGTTCGTCTCCGCAGGATTCGACGCGCACCGCGAAGACGACCTCGGCAACATGGGGCTCGTCGAGGACGACTTCGCGTGGATCACCGAGCAGATTCGCGCCGTGGCGAACCGCCATGCGAAGGGGCGCATCGTGAGCTGCCTCGAAGGCGGCTACAACCTCTCGGCGCTCGGCCGCAGCGTGGTCGCGCACCTGCGCGTGCTGGCGGACATTTAAGGGCGCCGCGTGCGCCGCATCGAACGAAGGAGACCCGCATCATGAGCGCAATCCCGTCCGCATCGCCGTCGTCCGCCGACGCGGCGCCGCTAGTCGACATCACGCGCGATGCGTATGGCGTGCCGGGCGTCGTGCGTCTCACGCTGAATCGTCCCGATGCGTTCAACGCGCTTTCCGAGGCGCTCATCGACGCGCTGCATGCCGAACTCACCGCGCTCGCGAAATCCGATGCGCGCGTGGTCGTGATCGCGGCGGCGGGGCGCGCGTTCTGCGCGGGCCACGATCTCCGGGAAATGCGCGCGGAGCCCTCGCGCGGCTACTACGCGAAACTGTTCGAGCGCTGCTCGAAGATGATGCTGGCGATCCAGAAAATGCCGCAGCCCGTGATCGCGCGCGTGCAGGGCGTGGCGACGGCGGCCGGCTGCCAGCTCGTCGCGATGTGCGATCTCGCGGTGGCCGCGGACACGGCGCGCTTTGCCGTTTCGGGCATCAACCTGGGGCTTTTCTGCTCGACGCCGGCCGTGCCGCTGTCGCGCAACGTCTCGCGCAAGGCGGCCTTCGAGATGCTCATGACGGGCGAGTTCATCGACGCGGCCCGTGCGCAGCGCGAGGGGCTCGTGAACCGCGTGGTCGCCGCCGACGAACTCGATGCCGCCGTGACGGCGCTTGCCGCAAGCATCTGCGCGAAGCCGCGCGAGGCGGTCGAGGCGGGCAAGGGCCTCTTCTACCGGCAACTGGAGATGGGCGTCGAAGCCGCCTACCAGCTGGCCGGCCAGACGATGGCCTGCAACATGATGACCGACCCCGCGCTCGACGGCGTGCAGGCGTTCATCGAGAAACGCGGGGCGAAATAGCGATCCCAGGCGCTCAGGCGCTCAGCAATGGTGCTCGATCCAGTCGATCATTGCGCCGATCACGCGCTCGCGGTCGAGATCGTTGAGCGTTTCGTGATAGCTCCCTTCGTAAAGCGTGAGCGTGCGGTCGGGTGATCCCACGTTTGCGCCGAACGCGCGACTGCCTTCGGGCTCGGTGAGCTTGTCCCCGGTGCCGTGCCAGATCAGCACGGGCACGCGCAGATCCGCGCGGCCCGCTTCGATGCGTTTCATCGCTTCCAGCAATTGAGCGCCCGTGCGTGCGGGAATCGCCCCGTGATGCACGAGCGGATCGGCGCGGTTGGCCTCGACCACCGCGCTATCGCGCGCGAGCAGTGCGGCGTCGATCTTCATGGCCGGAAAGCGCGGCCAGATTGCGCTGACGACACGGCTTGCGGCGATCATCCACGCAGGCACGTCGCGGCCGGGCGCGAGCGCGGCGCTGGACAGCAGGAGGCCCGCTAGCGGCACACGCGTTTGCGGCAGGCGTTCGACCGCGTAGAGCGCGGCGATCGCGCCGCCCATGCTGTGACCCATCAGAAAGAGCGGCGTGTGCCGTGTCGCGCATTGCGCGCTTGCGTGAGCGAGCAGCGCGTCCGCATCGTCAAGGTATTCGTCGAAACGGGCCACCCACGCGCGGCGGCCGGGCGCCCGCCCGTGACCGCGCAGATCGATCGCATAAACGTCGATGCCCGCGGCATTGAGCCGCGCGGCGAGCGCCGCGTAGCGGCCCGCATGCTCGGCCAGCCCGTGCACGAGCGCGAGCGCCGCGCGCGGCGGTGTCGGCGCACGCCATGCGTAGAGCGGCAGCTCCACGCCGTCGCGCGTGCGCAGGGTCGAGCGTTCGGCGGCTGGCTCGGCTTGTTCGGCTCGTCCGGCAGGTTGGGCAGGCATCGCCGTGCCGAAGGTCTGACTTGTCTCCATCTCGCTCTCTGGCTGGGTGTGCGGGGTCGGCGTCGGGCTATCGGCAGCAGTGTAGCGGCGGGGCGGCAGAGCGCAGGCTGCCGAAACCCTCTAATGCATATGAGTTATGAAATTATCGAAATTGATTATTAAAAGGAATTTTGCGTGCCAGGGTAAAATGGTGGGCTAAATCCAGTCCAGCAAACGGCGGCTGTCTGCCGGCGCGACGCGTTTTCCGCGATCCATCCAGATGGGTGCGGGCAACGCGAGCGGCGCGCGGCACACCCGCCGTTTCGTTTTTTCCCATGATCGAAATTCGAAACGTGTCCCAGCGCTTCGCCGGCCCACAAGGCTGGATCGAGGCGCTGCATAACGTCAATCTGACGATTCCGCCGGGCGAAGTGTTCGGCATCATCGGGCGCAGCGGCGCAGGCAAGAGCACGCTCGTGCGCACCATCAACCTGCTCACGCGGCCCACCGAAGGCGACATCGTCGTCAACGGGCGCACGCTCACGTCGCTCTCGTCGGCCGACCTGCGCGAAGCGCGCCGCGAGATCGGCATGATCTTCCAGCACTTCAATCTGCTCTCGTCGCGCACGGTGTTCGACAACGTCGCGCTGCCGCTGGAGCTTGCGGGCGTGAAGCGCGCCGAGATCGAAGCGACGGTGCTGCCGCTGCTCGAACTCGTGGGCCTCACCGCGCAGAAGGATCGCTATCCCTCGCAGATCAGCGGCGGCCAGAAGCAGCGCGTGGGCATTGCGCGCGCGCTCGCGAGCAAGCCCAAGGTGCTGCTCTCGGACGAGGCGACCTCGGCGCTCGACCCCGAAACCACGCGCGCCATTCTCGACCTGCTGCGCAAGATCAATCGCGAGCTGAACCTGACCATCGTGATGATCACGCACCAGATGGAAGTGATCAAACAGGTGTGCGACCGCGTGGCCGTGCTCGACGCGGGCCGCGTGGTGGAAAGCGGTCCCGTGATCGACGTGTTCTTGCAGCCGCGCCACGAAGTCACGCGCGCGCTGCTAGGCGACGTGATCGCCCAGGAACTGCCGCCGGGGCTCAAGGCGCGCGTGGCCGAGCATCTCTCGAAGGGCAGCGGCCATCTGCTGCGCCTCGCGTTCACGGGCACAGGCGTCGACCAGCCGGTGTTGTCGGAGACGATTCGCCGCTTCGAACTCGATTTCAACATCCTGCACGGCCAGATCGACGAGATCCAGGGGCAGGCGTTCGGCTCGCTCGCGGTGCTCGCGGGCGGCGAACCGGTGAAGGTGGCGCAGGCCATGGCATGGCTGCGCGAGCAAGGCGTGGTGGTGGAGGAACTGTCCCATGTGGAGTGAAATGTTCGACATGTTCGTCCAGTCGTTCTGGGAAACGCTCGTCATGGTGGGCATCTCGGGACTCGTGGGCGCGGCCATCGGCCTGCCGCTCGGCGTGCTGCTCTATCTCACCGACCGCAACGGCGTGCTGCAAAACATCGCCGCGAATCGCGCGATGGGGGTGATCGTCAACGCCGTGCGCTCCACGCCGTTCATCATCCTGCTCGTCGCCGTGATTCCGTTCACGCGTCTCGTGGTGGGCTCGTCGATCGGCACGGCGGCCGCCATCGTGCCGCTCACCATCGCCGCCGCGCCGTTCATCGCGCGGCTCGTGGAAACCGCGCTGCGCGAAGTCGATCGCGGCCTGATCGAAGCGGCCCAGGCCATGGGCGCGAGCACGAGCCAGATCGTCTTCAAGGTGTTGCTGCCCGAGTCGCTGCCCGGTGTCGTGGCGGGGCTCACCATCACCTTCATCTCGCTCGTGGGCTATTCGGCGATGGCGGGCGCGATTGGCGGCGGCGGTCTGGGCGACCTCGGCATCCGTTACGGGTATCAGCGCTTCGAACCCGAAATCATGCTGCTCGTCGTCGTGATCCTGATCGTGTTCGTGCAAATCGTGCAGTCGTTCGGCGACTGGCTGGTGCGACGCCTGAGCCACAAATAAGCCTTAAAACAAGCGTTCTTTCGATCCACACAACTACACAAGACAAAGGTTTGGTATGCAACGTCGTTTCATGATCCGGCTCGCGGCGGCGCTCGGCGCGGCTTCGCTCATCGCACCGCTGCTTGCGCCCATGACCGCGCACGCGGACGAAACCATCAAGGTGGGCGTGACGGGCGGCCCGCACGAGCAGGTAATGGAAGTCGTGAAGAGTGTGGCCGCGAAGAACGGCCTGAACATCAAGATCGTCGAGTTTTCCGACTACGTGCAGCCGAACGCGGCGCTCGCGGGCGGCGACCTCGACGCCAACAGCTACCAGCACGCGCCGTATCTCGACGCGCAGGTGAAGGATCGCGGCTACAAGCTCATCAAGATCGCGGACACGGTCACGTTCCCGATGGGCATCTATTCGAAGAAGATCAAATCGCTCTCCGAACTAAAGCCGGGCGCTCGTATCGCGGTGCCCAATGATCCGACGAATGGCGGCCGTGCATTGCTGCTGCTGCAAAGCCAGGGTCTCATCAAGTTGCGCGCCGGCGCAGGGTTGAAGGCCACGCCGCTCGACATCGTGGAAAACCCCAGGAAGCTGAAGATCGTCGAACTGGACGCCGCGCAGATTCCGCGCTCGCTCGACGATGTGGACGTCGCGGCGATCAACACGAACTTCGCGATGGAAGCGGGCCTGAAGCCGAAACAGGACGCGATCGCAATCGAAGACCCGAAGGGGCCGTACGTGAATATCCTCGCGATTCGCGAAGCCGATCGCAACAAGCCTTGGGTAGCGAAACTGGTGGCCGCGTACCACTCGCCGGAGGTGAAGCAGTTCATCGAAACCAAGTTCGGCGGCGCGGTCATCTCCTCCTGGTAAGCGCCTCCAGGCGATGAATTTAGAGATATTTATCGGCGCCCGGGCTTGATGCCCGGGTTTTTTCCACCGTAAAATCGCACGATCGTTCGCTACTGACGACCGGGGTGCGGCAGCGGTGGTTCGTGAAAATTGCTGGTGGCAGATCGGCCCGACAGGGCTATCGCTATAATGTCCGCCAGGTTGACGTATTCGTAACTTCGGAGCATGTGAATGAAAGTCCTTGTGCCAGTCAAACGCGTAGTCGATTACAACGTGAAGGTTCGTGTGAAGTCGGATGGCACGGGCGTCGACATCGCCAATGTGAAGATGTCGATGAACCCGTTCGACGAAATCGCCGTGGAAGAAGCGGTGCGCCTGAAGGAAGCGGGCGTGGCGACGGAAGTGATCGCCGTTTCAGCCGGTGTGGCGCAGGCGCAGGAAACGCTGCGCACGGCGCTCGCGATCGGCGCGGACCGCGCGATCCTGATCGAGTCGAATGAAGACCTCCAGCCGCTGGCTGTCGCCAAGCTCCTGAAGGCGCTGGTCGACAAGGAACAGCCGCAGCTCGTGATCCTCGGCAAGCAGGCGATCGACGACGATTCGAACCAGACCGGCCAGATGCTCGCGGCGCTCGCGAACCTGCCGCAAGCCACGTTCGCTTCGAAGGTCGTGGTCGCCGACGGCAAGGCTACGGTTTCGCGCGAAGTGGACGGCGGTGCGGAAACGCTGTCGCTCACGTTGCCCGCAGTCGTCACGACGGACCTGCGCCTCAATGAGCCGCGCTACGTCACGCTGCCGAACATCATGAAGGCGAAGAAGAAGCCGCTCGAAACGCTCAAGCCGGAAGACCTGGGCGTTGACGTCACGCCGCGTCTGAAGACGCTGAAGGTCGTCGAGCCGCCGAAGCGCTCGGCAGGCGTGAAGGTGCCGGACGTGAAGACGCTGGTCGAGAAGCTGAAGACGGAAGCCAAGGTGTTGTAAGGAGCGAGACGAAAATGACGAATCTGGTTATTGCTGAACACGACAATCACTCGATCAAGGCCGCGACGCTGAACACCGTCGCCGCAGCACAGAAGATTGGCGGCGACGTGCACGTGCTGGTCGCGGGCCACAACGCGCAAGCGGCTGCGGACGCAGCAGCGAAGATCGCAGGCGTGGCGAAGGTGCTGCTCGCCGACGCGCCGCAACTCGAACAGGGTCTCGCCGAGAACGTCGAAGCGACGGTCATCGCGATTGCGAAGAACTACACGCACATCCTGGCTCCGGCAACGGCAGCGGGCAAGAACGTCACGCCGCGTATCGCCGCGAAGCTCGACGTCGCACAGATCAGCGATATCACCGCCGTGGATTCGCCGGACACGTTCGAGCGTCCGATCTACGCGGGCAACGCCATCGCGACGGTTCAATCGGCCGATCCGGTCAAGGTCATCACCGTGCGTACGACGGCGTTCGACGCAGTGGCGGCCGAAGGCGGCAGCGCTGCAATCGAAAAGCTCGACGCCGCAGCGGACAGCGGCAAGTCGGCATTCGTCGGCCGTGAAGTCACGAAGCTCGACCGCCCGGAACTCACGAGCGCGAAGATCATCGTCTCGGGCGGCCGCGGTCTGGGCAGCGGCGAGAACTATACGAAGGTGCTGGAGCCGCTGGCGGACAAGCTCAACGCAGCACTGGGCGCATCGCGCGCGGCCGTGGACGCGGGCTACGTGCCGAACGACTATCAAGTCGGTCAGACCGGCAAGATCGTCGCGCCGCAACTGTACGTGGCGGTCGGCATCTCGGGCGCGATTCAGCATCTGGCCGGCATGAAGGACTCGAAGGTCATCGTCGCGATCAACAAGGACGAGGAAGCGCCGATTTTCAGCGTGGCCGATTACGGCCTCGTGGGCGACCTGTTCACGGTCGTGCCGGAACTCGTGAAGGAACTCGGCTGAAGCCAGCCGTAGAACCGAGCGATCGAGCGCTGCGATCATGATTGAACGCACGGCGTGAGACGAAGCAACAAAGGGGCGCCGCGGCGCCCCTTTGTCATTTGAGGAGACTGCCATGTACCACGCGCCCACGAGCGACATGCTGTTCGTCATGAAGGAGCTGGCCGGCCTGGAGGAGATCGCCAGGCTGCCGGGCGGCGAAGACGCCACGCCCGAAACCGTCGAAGCCGTGTTGCAGGAAGCCGCGAAGCTGTGCGGCGAGGTGATCGAGCCCCTCAACACCGAAGGCGACCGCAATCCGAGCCGGTGGGAAAACGGTGTCGTGCACGCCACACCCGGTTTCAAGGAAGCGTTCCGGCAATACGTGGAGGGTGGCTGGCAAGGCGTGCAACATCCACAGGACTACGAAGGACAGGGCCTGCCGAAACTCGTGGGCACGCCGTGCATGGAAATGCTCAACGCGGCGAATCTCTCGTTCGCGTTGTGCCCGCTGCTCACCGACGGCGCCATCGAGGCGCTTCTCACCGCCGGCAGCGAAGCGCAGAAGCAGCGCTTCGTGCCGAAGCTCATCTCGGGCGACTGGACCGGCACGATGAATCTCACCGAGCCCCAGGCGGGCTCCGATCTCGCCGCCGTGCGCACGCGCGCCGAGCCGCAGGGCGACGGCACGTACAAGCTGTTCGGCACGAAGATTTTCATCACGTGGGGCGAGCACGACATGGCGGAAAACATCGTCCATCTCGTGCTCGCGCGCACGCCCACCGCGCCCGAAGGCGTGAAGGGCATCTCGCTTTTCATCGTGCCGAAGTTTCTCGTGGGCGATGATGGCACGCTCGGCGCGCGCAACGACGTGCATTGCGTGTCGATCGAACACAAGCTCGGCATCAAGGCGAGCCCGACCGCAGTGCTGCAATTCGGCGATCAGGGCGGTGCGCTCGGCCAGTTGATCGGCGAGGAGAATCGCGGCCTCGAATACATGTTCATCATGATGAACGCGGCGCGCTTCGCCGTGGGCATGCAGGGCGTGGCCGTTGCCGATCGCGCGTACCAGAAGGCGCTCGCCTATGCGAAAGAGCGCGTGCAAAGCCGCCCCGTGGACGGCTCCGCGAAGCAGGCGGTGACCATCATCCATCACCCCGACGTGCGCCGCATGCTGGGCACGATGCGCGCGTTGACCGAAGCCGCGCGGGCGCTCGCCTATGTTGCGGCGAGCGAGAGCGATCGCGCGCATGGCGCGCCCGACGAGGCCGCCCGCGAGCGGCATCAGGCGCGCTACGAGTACCTCGTGCCGATCGTGAAGGGCTGGAGCACCGAACTCGCGCTGGAGGTGACGAGCCTCGGCGTGCAGGTGCACGGCGGCATGGGTTTCATCGAGGAGACGGGCGCGGCGCAGTTCTATCGCGACGCGCGCATCCTGCCGATCTACGAGGGCACGACGGCGATCCAGGCGAACGACCTGGTGGGGCGCAAGACGCTGCGCGACGGCGGCGCGGCCGCCAGGGCGCTGCTCGGCGATATCGGGCAGACCGTCGATGCGCTCGGCGCGCACGAAGGCGCGGCGTTCGAGTCGATGCGCAAGCACCTGGCGCTCGGTCGCGAGGCGCTGGCCTCGGTCGTGGACTTCGTGCTGGCGAAGGCGAAAAGCGACCCGAACGCGGTATTCGCGGGCAGCGTGCCGTATCTGAAGCTCGCGGGCATCGTGCTGGGCGGCTGGCAGATGGCGCGCGCCATGCTCGCCTCGCAGCGCCTCATGGCGTCCGATCCGAAGTTTCATGGCGCGAAGATCGCCACGGCGCAGTTCTTTGCGCAGCACGTGTTGCCGCAAGCGGTGGCGCTCGAAGCGGCGATCGTCAGCGCGAATGGCGGCGAGGGCGTGCTGGCGCTTTCGGAGGACCAGTTCTGACGCCGCGCATCGCATGAGCCGCGAGAAATGAAACACGGCGCCCGAGGGCGCCGTGTTCGTTCATGCCGCTGGCCAATCAGGCATAGGCCGGGCGATGCGAGCCTTGCGTGTCGCCGAGATAGCGGTGGACCGACAGGTCGTCGGCGCGGATCGCGGGTTGCTTGCCCGAAATCAGGTCGGCGAGCAGTTGGCCCGAGCCGCACGACATCGTCCAGCCCAGCGTGCCGTGGCCCGTGTTCAGGAACAGGTTCGAGATCGGCGTGCGGCCGACCACGGGCGTGCCGTCCGGCGTCATCGGGCGCAGGCCCGTCCAGAAGGTGGCCTTCGACGTGTCGCCGCCGCCCGGGAACAGGTCGTTCACGCACATTTCGAGCGTTTCGCGGCGCGCCTGCTTCAGCGTCTTGTCGAAGCCGACGATTTCCGCCATGCCGCCCACACGGATGCGGTCGTCGAAGCGCGTGATCGCGATCTTGTAGGTTTCGTCGAGCACGGTCGAAACCGGTGCGGCATCCGCGTTGACGATCGGCGCCGTGATCGAGTAGCCCTTGAGCGGGTAGACGGGAATCTTCACGAGGCCCGCGAGCATCTTCGTGGAGAAGGAGCCGAGCGCGACCACATACGAATCCGCGCGCACGAGTTCGCTGCCGCATTGCACGCCGGCGATGCGGTCGCCTTGCATGGCGAGGCCGTCGATCGGCGTGTTGTAGCGGAACTTGACGCCCAGTTCCTCGGCCATCGCGGCGAGGCGCGTGGTGAACATCTGGCAGTCGCCGGTTTCGTCGCCGGGCAGGCGCAGGCCGCCCGTGAGCTTGCCCGAGACCGCGGCGAGCGCCGGTTCGGCGCGGCCGAGTTCGGCGGCGGTGAGCAGCTCATACGGCACGTTGGCTTCCTTGAGCACGGCGATGTCCTTCGCCGCGCCTTCGAATTGCTGTTGCGTGCGGAACACCTGGAGCGTGCCGCCCGTGCGGCCTTCGTAGTGGATGCCGGTGTCGGCGCGCAGCGCTTGCAGGCAGTCGCGGCTGTACTCGGCGAGGCGCACCATGCGGCCCTTGTTGAGCGCGTAGCGTTCGGTGGTGCAGTTTTGCAGCATCTGCCACATCCACTGCAACTGGAACTTCGTGCCGTCGAGGCGAATGGCGAGCGGCGCGTGCTTCTCGAACATCCACTTGATCGCCTTGAGCGGGACGCCCGGCGCCGCCCACGGCGCGGCGTAACCCGGCGAGATCTGGCCGGCGTTCGCAAAGCTGGTTTCGAGCGCGGGACCCGCCTCGCGGTCGATCACCGTGACTTCGTGGCCCGCGCGGGCGAGATACCAGGCGCTGGCCACCCCGACCACACCACTGCCCAACACGACGACTCGCATAGCTGCTCCCTAGAGATTGGTGGGGCTACGCCGCGTTGCCGGGGACCCTGATTGCCGTGTTGCGGCACCGATAGGGTGGAAGGCACGAAATTTCGGATGTAGCCAGTTATTACAGCTATGCTATTGTTGTATCTCTAGGTTTTGTTATCGTATTTCTCTGTTTTTCAGGAATAAATCATGAGAACGCAGCGCCAACCGGTCCGTGCGCTCGACCGGCTCGACCATCGCATCCTGAAACTGCTCCAGGAAGACGGTCGCATGGCCATGAAGGACCTCGCGGAGCAGGTCGGACTCTCAGTTACGCCGTGCATCGAGCGCGTGAAGCGCATGGAGCGCGACGGCGTCATCACGGGCTACTACGCGCGCGTGAATCCCGGCGTGCTGGGCGCGGCGCTGCTCGTGTTCGTGGAGATCACGCTCGACCACAAAAGCGGCAACATGTTCGACCAGTTCCGCCGCGAGGTGCAGAAGATTCCCGAGGTGCTCGAATGCCACCTCGTTTCGGGCGACTTCGACTATCTGATCAAGGCGCGCATTGGCGAGATGGCCGACTACCGCAAGCTGCTCGGCGACATCCTGCTGCAACTGCCGGGCGCGGTGCAGTCGAAGAGCTACGTGGTGATGGAGGAGATCAAGGAGACGCTGACGATCGCGGTGGGCGACTGAAAGCGCCCTGTTTTTAGGACTCGACAACGCGGCTCGATACTGTATATTTATACAGTATCGAGCCGCGTTCTTCATGTCCTTCCCGTTTCAGCCGTGACCGACTCTCATCCCCACGATCCCGACGCCTGGTATCCCGTTGCGCCGCCCACGGCGCGCAAGGGGCGCGGTGCGGTCACGAACCTCCAGGGGCGTTACGAAGTCGACCAGCGCGAAGCGTTCGACGACGGCTGGCAGCAAGCGGGCGGCCGCGAGAACGCGCAGGGCGGAGAGTGCGGGGAGGGGAAAGTGGGCGAAGACGCTGCTGAGCCCACGCTGCGCACCGAAGTCTTCGAGGAGCGCGCGAAAAGCATCCTCACGCGCAACCAGTCGCCCGACATTCCGTTCAACGTTTCGCTCAACCCGTACCGGGGTTGCGAGCACGGCTGCATCTATTGCTTCGCGCGCCCCACGCACAGCTATCTCGGCCTGTCACCGGGCCTCGACTTCGAAAGCCGCATCTATGCGAAGGTCAACGCGGCGGAACTGCTCGCGCGGGAAATCGCGAAGCCGTCGTACGAGCCGGAGCCCATCGCGCTCGGCGTGAACACCGACGCCTGGCAACCCGTCGAGCGCGACTTGCGCATCACGCGCCGCGTGATCGAGGTGCTGGCCGAGCGCCATCACCCGTTCGCGGCCATCACGAAGTCTTCGCTGATCGAGCGCGATCTCGACCTCCTCGCGCCGATGGCGGCGCGCAAGCAGTTCATGGCCGCCATCACCATCACCACGCTGGACGCCGATCTCGCGCGCTCGCTCGAACCGCGCGCGGCTACGCCGGCGCGGCGGCTGCGCACGATTCGCACGCTGGCCGAAGCCGGCGTGCCGGTGGGCGTGAGCATCGCACCGGTGATTCCCTTCGTGACCGAGCCCGACATGGAGCGCGTGCTCGAAGCCTGCGCCGAGGCGGGCGCGACGAGCGCGAGCTATATCGTGCTGCGCCTGCCGTGGGAAGTCGCGCCGCTTTTTCAGGACTGGCTGGCGGCGCATTTCCCGCAGCGCGCGGAGCGGGTGATGAGCCGCGTGCGCGACATGCGCGGCGGCAAGGACTATGAGTCGGCTTTTTCCCAGCGCATGAAGGGCACGGGTCTCTGGGCGGACCTGCTCACGCAGCGCTTTCACAACGCCGTGCGCCGCCTCGGGCTCAACGAGCGCCGCCACGGCATTCTCGACATGTCGGCGTTCGTGCAGGCGAAGACCGTGCGCGAAAAGCCGCAGCTTGACTTGTTCTGAGCGCGCGCCGCGGCGTTACTGCGAGATCGCCTTCGCGGCTTCGACCTGCGATTCGAAGTACGTCTGGAACGAGAGCGCGAGGCCCGTCATGAGCAGGAACGCGCCAATCAGCAGCGAGAAGATCACGACGAAGATCACCGTCCAGCCCGAGCGGCTCGTGCGGCCGTTCTCCGCGAAGGCGGGGTTGAACTGCGCATCCCATTTGGCGTCGGGGCGCAGGCCGTAGACGATCGCCGCAAGAAACGCCGACAGCACGGAAACGGCGCCAATCACGGCGAGCACCCAGCCGGGAATCGAGGCGCGCTCCGTGGCGGCAAGCAGCAGCACGCCGGGAATACCGATGAGCGTGGCGAGCGCGTGCGCCCAGCCCCAGAAGTCGCGCGGCCCGTACAGATAGAAGCGGTGCGCGCCGAGGCTGCCAAACAGGAAGGCGAGCGCGGCAGTGAGCGTCTTGGAGCGAAAGCGTGTGAGGTTCTTCTCGTTGGGCATGGGCTGGTGCGATCGTGGACGGCCGCTGGGGATTGTAGCCGTGCGTCCGCCGCGCGGGACAAGCGTGCGCTTATGCCCGGCACCACGTATGCCGCCGGGCGTAAGCCTGGCGCTGCATCACGGCTTGCTGTAGGTCACGCGATAGATCGCACCCGCGTAGTCGTCGCTGATGAGAAGCGATCCGTCGGGCAACGGCAGCACGTCGGCGGGGCGGCCCCATTGGGTTTCGTCGGAATTGAGCCAGCCTTGCGCGAACACGTCTTGCCTCGCGTTCGAACCGTCGGGGTTGGCGCTGATGCGCACCACGCGGTAGCCGACCTTCTTGCTGCGGTTCCACGAGCCGTGCTCGGCAATGAAGATGCTGTTCGCGTAGGCGGCGGGGAACATCGAGCCCGTATAGAAGCGCATGCCGAGCGAGGCGACATGCGCGCCGAGTTTCGCGACCGGCGGCGTGAAGCCGCTGCAAGGATGGCCTGCGCCGAATTCGGGGTCGGCCACGTTGTCGCCGTGGCAGTACGGAAAGCCGAAGTCCTCGCCTGTGTGCGAAAGGCGGTTGAGCTTGTCGTCGGGGATATCGTCGCCGAGCATGTCGCGGCCGTTGTCGGTGAACCACAACTCGTGCGTTTGCGGATGCCACGCGAAGCCCACGGTGTTGCGCACGCCGCGCGCGATGGTCTCGTAGTGCGAGCCGTCGGCGTCCATGCGTCCGATCATCGCGAAATGCACGCGCTGCGGGTCGTTCGCCGGCAGGCAGACGTTGCACGGCGCGCCTTGCGGCACATAGAGCTTGCCGTCGGGCCCGAAGGCGATGAACTTCCAGCCGTGATGGCGCTCGGTGGGCAGGGCGCTCGTGACGATCGCGGGCCGGGGCGGGTTGTCCAGGTGGTGATCGATGTCGTCGAGCCGCACGATCGACGAGACGGCCGAGACATAGAGCGCGCCGTCGCGCCAGGCCACCCCGACCGGCATCGTGAGCCCCGAGGCCACGACGTGGCGCTTGTCGAGCTTGCCGTTTTTCAGTTCGAGCGCGTAGACGTTGCCTTGAAAGCTGCCGACATAGAGCGTGCCGTTGCTGGAGAGCGTCATTTCGCGCGCGCCGGGAACGTCGTCGGAGAGGACTTCGATGTGGAATCCCGGCGGCAGCTTGATGCGCTCGATGGGAAGCGCCGAATGGGCGAAGGGCGCCGCGAGCAGCGCGGCGGCAAAGGCGAGCCACGCAACGGCACGGCGTCCGGCGGCGCGGCCTGGGCCCGAAAAGAGGGTGGAACCACGCACGCCGCCGCCCCATTGGCGTGGCGTCCACTGCACAAGCTGTCCGAAAATCGCCACAATACGCTCCAAGGCCCGCCCGTCATGGGCATGAGCCGCAGGTTGACCGCCGCTTGACCACGATTTGACCACCGTATTTCGCCGCTTTCCGCGCGAGTGCGCGCAATTTCCTGTTAAGTGTTTGTTATGCCTCCAGATTCGGGCTATAATCGCATGTTTCAGTAGTCCCGAACCCCCGGTTTTCAAGGATTTTAGTATGGTCATCATCCGTCTGGCACGCGGCGGCTCGAAGAAGCGCCCGTTCTACAACATCGTCGCAACCGATTCGCGCAACCGTCGCGACGGCCGTTTCATCGAACGCGTGGGCTTCTACAACCCGGTCGCCACCAAGGGTGAAACGCTGCGTATCGCTCAAGATCGCGTGACGTACTGGAAGGAAAACGGCGCGCAAATGTCGCCGGCCGTCGAGCGCCTCGTGAAGGAAGCGCAAAAGACCGCCGCCGCTGCGCCGGCTGCTTAAGTCTTTAAGCGTCTTTTCAGTCTGTTGTCTGTGTTTTACCCACGTACGCGCTGCATGAGCCGCGTGTGCGATATCAAGCTGGTCGCAAGGGGTGCCGATGTCCGCGCATGACGCTAAATCTGCCGTAGAGGCGAACGACGCGTCGGAGAGCGGGGCGCCCACCGTTGCAACCGGCGCGGCGTCCAGTGGCGCCGGCAAGGCAGCGAGCCGCGGCGCGCCGTCGTTTGGCGCGTTCGTGCGCAAGCCTGCTCGCGAGAGCGCCGCGAAAGCTGCGCCCGCCGCCGAAGGCCTGCACGCCGAAACCGAATCGAGCTGGCCTGCCGACGCAGTCGAGGTCGGCGCCGTGATCGACGCCTATGGCCTCAAGGGCTGGCTGAAGATCGCGCCGCACGCTCAGGACGGACGCGCGTTGCTTTCCGCCAAGCGCTGGTGGCTCCTCAAGGGCCGCGAGGGTCAGCCGCGCGAGCGTCATTCCGCGCTGTGCGTGAGCGCCAAGATTCATGCTGACAGTGTCGTGGGCCAGCTTTCGGGCGTGGCCGACCGCGACGCCGCGCTGCTGTTGCGCGGTGCACGCGTGTACGTGAGCCGGGCCGAATTCCCCGCGCCCGCGGCCGACGAGTATTACTGGGTCGACCTGATCGGCCTCGATGTGGCCAACGAGGCCGGTGTCGAGCTCGGCAAGGTTGCCGACCTGATCGACAATGGCGCGCAATCGGTGTTGCGTGTCACGTACCCGTCCACGGACAAGGAGGGCAAGCCGGTCACCGGTGAGCGCCTGATCCCGTTCGTCGGCGTGTTCGTGAAGACGGTGGACCTGGCGGCGAAGCGTATCGTCGTCGACTGGGAAGCCGACTACTAAGCAACGCGGTGTCCACACCGCGCGCCCTGATTCAATTTCGCTGAACGGAGAGAGCGATGCAGTTCGATGTCGTTACGCTCTTTCCCGAGATGTTCCGCGCGCTGACCGACTGGGGTATCACCAGCCGGGCGGCGAAGCAGCAGCGTTACACGTTGCGCACGTGGAATCCGCGCGATTTCACGACCGACAACTATCGTACGATCGACGACCGCCCGTACGGCGGCGGCCCCGGCATGGTCATGCTGGCCAAGCCGCTCGAAGCGGCGATCGGCGCGGCGAAAGCCGCGCAGGCGGAAGTCGGCGTGAGCGCGCCGCGCGTGTTGCTGATGTCGCCGCAAGGCAAGCCGCTCACGCACGAACGCGTCATGCAGTTCGCGCAGGAGCCGGGTCTCGTGATGTTGTGCGGCCGCTATGAAGCGATCGACCAGCGTCTCGTCGACCGCTGCGTGGACGAAGAAGTGAGCCTCGGCGACTTCGTGCTCTCGGGAGGCGAATTGCCCGCGATGGCCTTGATGGACGCCGTGGTGCGCAATCTGCCGGGCGTGCTCGGCGACGCGCTGTCGGCGGTGCAGGACAGCTTCGTCGACGGTCTGCTCGACTGCCCGCATTACACGCGCCCCGAGGAATACGACGGCGAGCGTGTGCCCGATGTGCTGCTTGGCGGCCATCATGCGGAAATCGAGTTGTGGCGTCGCCGCGAGGCGTTGCGCAACACGTGGAGCAAGCGGCCCGATCTGATCGAGCGGGCCAGGAAGAACAAGATGTTGAGCCGTGCCGACGAGGCATGGCTCGCTAGTCTCGCGAAGGGCGCGAACGAAGCGTAAGGCTTCGGGCGGGCGCGACAAGGGGCGCAAAAGGCGGTGCCGCTTCATGCGTGAACGGCGCCAGTTGTGAATCCATCCTCTATCGGGGCCGTAGTTGCAGAGCGCATCCTGCACAGGTACGAACGCCGACAAGATGGCATACGGAGTCAATCCATGAATCTGATTGAAAAACTCGAGCAGGAAGAAATCCAGCGCGTGCTGGGCGAGAAGACCATCCCCGAATTCGCTCCTGGCGATACGGTGATCGTCAACGTGAACGTGGTTGAAGGTAACCGCAAGCGCGTTCAGGCATACGAAGGCGTCGTGATCGCGAAGCGTAACCGCGGCCTGAACTCGGCGTTCATCGTGCGCAAGATCTCGTCGGGCGAAGGCGTCGAGCGTACGTTCCAGACGTACTCGCCGCTGCTGGCCAGCATCGTGGTGAAGCGCCGCGGCGACGTGCGTCGCGCGAAGCTCTACTACCTGCGCAACCTGTCGGGCAAGAAGGCACGTATCAAGGAAAAGCTGGTGTCGAAAGACCGCGCAGCTGCTCCGGCCGACCAGGCGTAAAAGCTGTGAGAAAGAAGCACCCTTCGGGGTGCTTTTTTCTTTTTGGCCTCAAAATAATCTCGTGTACGTGCAATCCGAGACACCCGTTGATCCGTCCAGTATTTGAACCCGAAAGCTTGCCGATCGAATCGACAGGCGCAAACCTTCCCCAGGTCGCGGCCGATCGCTTGACGCCCGCCGGCCTGCGCACGCGCTTCGAGCAGCCTCTGCCGTGGGATCCCGAGCCCCAGGAAGCCCGGCTCGCCGAGCTGCGCGACCCGCGCGAGGCCGCCGTGCTCGTGCCGATCGCCATGCGCCCGGGCGGCCTGACCGTGCTGCTCACGCAGCGTGCGGACAATCTCAGCAATCACGCGGGGCAGGTGAGCTTTCCCGGCGGCAGCCGCGAGCCGTCCGACCCCACGCCCATTGCCGCCGCGCTGCGCGAGGCACACGAGGAGGTGAACCTCGACCCCGCGCGCGTCGAAGTGCTCGGCGCGCTGCCCGAGTACCTCACCGGCACGGGTTTCAAGGTGACGCCCGTGGTCGGTCTCGTGCACGAGCCGTTCACGCTCGCCGCGGATTCGCTCGAAGTGGCCAGTATCTTCGAGGTGCCGCTGAGCTTTTTGATGAACCCCGCGCATCATCAGGTGCGCGTGTTCCGCTGGGAGGGTGGCGAGCGGCGCTTCTATGCGATGCCTTATCCTGATCGCAATGCGCCGGACCGCATTGCCGCTTCCAGCTTGAATGCCACGCACTTCATCTGGGGCGCGACGGCGGGCATGCTGCGCAACTTCTACCGCTTCCTGCTCGCGTAACACGTCTGGCGGCGCGTGCAAGCGCCGTGGCGCACTGTTGCGAGTTTGCCGCCCGAATGGCCGCCGATGGTCTGGCACATCTGGCCCTGTGATATCGTTGCAACAATTTCTAAAACCTCTTTTGCAACCCGGTTTGCACGGCGCGTCGCATGACCTTCTTTTCCGTATTGCTGGCCCTCGTCATCGAGCAGGTGCGGGCGCTGTCGCCCAATAATCCCGTCATGGCGCTCGTGCGCCTCAATGCGGAATGGGCCGCCCACGGCTTCGACGCCGGCAAGCAAAAGCATGGTCTGATCGCCTGGCTCGTGGTCGTGCTGCCGTGGACGCTCGCCACGGCGCTCGTCTATTACGTGCTCTATCACATCAGCTTCGTGCTGGCGTTCCTCTGGAACGTGGTGGTCGTGTACTTCACGCTCGGCTTTCGCCAGTTCAGCCACTATTTCACCGACATCCACCTCGCGCTGAACAACGACGACGTGCCGCGCGCGCGTGAAATCCTTCACGAATGGACCGGCATCGACGCCGTGGACATGCCCGTGAGCGAGATCGTGCGCCATACGCTCATTCACGCGGTGGTGGCCTCGCATCGCCACGTGTTCGGCGTGTTCTTCTGGTTCCTCGTGCCGATCGGGCCCGCGGGCGCCGTGCTGTACCGCATCGCCGAATACCTCGCGCGCGAGTGGGCGCGTCCGGCGGAAGACCGCACCGAGGCGTTCTCGAACTTCGCGCAGCACGTGTTCTTCGTGATCGACTGGGTGCCGGCGCGCCTCACGTCGCTCGGTTTTGCGATCGTCGGCAACTTCGAGGACGCGATCTACGCCTGGCGCAACCACACCAACCAGTGGCCCGACACCAACGAAGGCGTGCTGCTCGCCACCGGCAGCGGCGCGCTGGGCGCGCGCCTTTCGGGGCCGCTCGCGGAGCAGTCGAGCGTCGACGTGCTCGCGCAGCCGGGCGAGGGCGGTCCGTACACCGTCGGTGACGACTGCACGCCGCGCACGCTGCAATCGGCCGTGGGCCTCGTGTGGCGCGCCGTGATCCTGTGGATGATCCTGCTGCTCATGCTGACGATTGCCGTGTGGCTTTGAGCGGCGCGAAGCCGCTGCGCAACAAAGCCAATGGGCCGCCAGACTGATCTGCGGCCCATTTGCATTTCGGTCGGCGTTGCCTCACTCGTCGCGCACGTCGCGCTCACGCCCGCATTGCCAGCACACGGTGAACTGCGCTTCGAGCACCTCGCCGCAGTGCGCGCAGCGCCAACTGGGCGCGCCTGCGGGCGGCCCGTTCACGGCATCGTCGATCAGGCGGCGAGCCAGCTTCTCGTCGCGCTCGTCCACGAGCCACAGTTCGGGCGCGCACTGCTCGGCGGGAATCTCGCCCATCGCGCCGCTCAGGTAGCGGTTGTGCAGCTCGCACGGCACGCCCGCCGTGGCGAGGATGTTCATCCAGTGCTGGGCGATCAGCAGATTCGGCGCGCGCACGAGCTTGATCATGAGAGCGGGGTGCCGGGCGGTGCGCAGCGCTTCAGCGCACGACCTGGCTGATCTCGTGCATCAACTGCGCGTAGAGCGCCTGGCGCGCGGGCGCGATGCGGCCATCATCGACGGCTTCCAGAATCGCGCAGCCCGGCTCGTGCAGGTGATGGCAGTTATAGAAGCGGCAATGCGCAAGGAGCGGGCGGAATTCGGGGAACGCGCGCTCCAGCTTCCCTTCGGTCAGGTGATAGAGGCCGAACTCCTGAAAGCCGGGCGAATCGATCAGCGCGCCGCCGCTTAGCGTTCCATCGTCAGGCAGCCGGTAGAGCCGCGTAAACGTCGTGGTGTGGCGGCCGCTGTTGAGCGCCGTGGAGATCTCGCGCGTGGCCGCTTCGGCGTCGGGAATCAACAGGTTCACGAGCGTCGACTTGCCCATGCCCGACTGGCCAAGCAGGATCGTCTGATGGCCGTGCAGATGCTCGGCGAGCGCCGCGCGCGCCTCTTCGGGGCGGCCTTTCACCGAAAGCTCCAGCACCGTGTAGCCGAGCGCGCGATAGCGTTCGAGCCGCTGGCGAGCGAGCGGCAGCGCGGCTTCCACGTCGATCTTGTTGAGCACGATGAGCGGTTTGAGGTCGTTGGCCTCGGCGGCCACGAGCGCGCGCCCGAGCAGGTCCTCGCTGAAGTGCGGCTCGGTGGCGAGCACGATCAGCAACTGGTCGAGGTTCGCGGCGAACAGCTTCGACTTGAACTGATCGGAGCGGTAGAGCAGGTTGCGCCGCTCGCCGATCGCGACGATCACGCCCTGGTCGGCGGACGTCGACTGGTACTCCACGCGGTCGCCCACCGCCACCTCGCTCTTCTTGCCGCGCGGGAAGCATTGCAGATGCGCGCCGCCGCCGTCGGGCGCGACGAGATAGTGGCGCCCGTGGGCGGCGATCACCACGCCGTGCAGCGTGGCGCAGGTGGCTTTTGCGGTGCCGGCGGCCTTCGTTGCGCGCCGGTTCATGCGTGCGCGAGCAGTCGGTCGATCCGCTGCGAAGCCGGCGGATGCGAGTAGTAGAACGCGGTATAGAGCGGGTCGGGCGTGAGCGTCGACGCGTTGTCCTCGTAGAGTTTCACGAGTGCGTTGACGAGATGCTGCGCGTCCGTTTGCGTCGCGGCGAAGGCGTCGGCCTCGAACTCGTGCTTGCGCGACGAGAGGCTGCCAAGCGGCGTGACGAAGAACAGGAACACCGGTACGGCGAGGAAGAACAGCACGAGCGCGAGTCCTTCGTTGCCGCCGAGCAGCGACGGCCGTACGCCGAGACCCTCGTAGAACCACACGCGCTGCGAGAGCCAGCCGAGCAGCGCGAGCAGCGCGAGGCTGATCGCGAACGTGACGACCATGCGCTTGATCACGTGGCGGCGCTTGAAGTGGCCCAGCTCGTGCGCGAGCACGGCCTCGATCTCGCTGCCCGAGAGGCGCGCGAGCAGCGTATCGAAGAAGACAATGCGCTTGGCCGCGCCAAAGCCCGTGAAATAGGCGTTGCCGTGCGCCGAGCGGCGGCTGCCGTCCATCACGAACAGGCCCTTGGCCGCGAAGCCGCAGCGCTGCATGAGCGCCTCGATGCGCGAGCGCAGCGCTTCGTCACGCAGCGGTTCGAACTTGTTGAAGAGCGGCGCGATGAAGGTGGGGTAGAGCACGAGCACGAGCATCTGGAACGCGACCCAAACGGCCCACGTCCAGAGCCACCAGAAGCTGCCTGCCTGCCGCATGAGCCAGAGCACGACGAACAGCAGCGGAATGCCGAACGCCGCGCCGATCAGCAGCCCCTTGATGCGGTCCATGATGAAGATGCGCTTCGTCATGCGATTAAAGCCGAAGCGCTCCTCGATCACGAACTGGCGGTAGTAGTCGAGCGGCAGCTCGACCACGCCGGAGATGGCGAGCACGGCCCCGACGAGCGCGATCTGGCCCACATAGTCGCGCCCGATCGCATCCGAGATGCCGAGATCGAGCGCCTGCACGCCGCCGAGCAGCGTGAGCGCGATCAGCACCACGGCGCCGAGCACGATCTCGATCATGCCAAGGCGCGTGCGCGCGACCGTGTAGTCGGCGGCGCGCTGGTGGGCGGTGAGCGGGATGGTGGCGCTGAACTGCGCGGGCACCGCGCCGCGATGCGCGGCGACGAAACGGATCTGGCGCGACGCGAGCCAGAGCTTGGTCGCGACCATGGCGAGCACGGCGACAACGAACAGGGCGCTGAAGCACAGCGCCGGGGAGGGGGACAGATTAGGCATCCAGGAAGTCCGTGGTATCTATGCGACAATTATATGTTCTTGCCGGCCGGGCATCGCATCCTCGCGTTTGCCGCGCACACGCCGCGCTTCCAACGCTTTTCGGGTTGCCCTCATGACTGACATCACCTCCGCCGGCGCGCCGCTCATCGAGCGTACCGACATGAACCTGATCTGGCTCGATATGGAAATGACGGGGCTCGATCCCGACAACGACCGTATCATCGAGATCGCCGTGGTGGTGACGAACTCGACGCTCGACAAGCTCGTGGAAGGTCCCGTGCTCGCGATCCACCAGCCGGAAGCCGTGCTCGACCGCATGGACGAATGGAACCGCAACACGCACGGCCGCTCGGGCCTCACGGAGCGCGTGCGCGCCTCGACGGTGACCGAGGAGAGCGCGACCGAGCAGATCATGGCGTTCCTTTCGCAATACGTGCCGCCCGGCAAGTCGCCGATGTGCGGCAATTCGATCTGCCAGGACCGCCGCTTCATGGCGCGCTGGATGCCCACGCTGGAGCGCTTTTTCCACTATCGCAACCTCGACGTGAGCACGCTCAAGGAACTGTGCCGCCGCTGGCAGCCGGCCATCTACAAGGGCTTCCAGAAGCGCGCGATGCACACGGCGCTGGCCGACATCCACGAGTCGATCGACGAACTCAAGTACTACCGCGAGCACTTCCTGATCCCCGCGCCGGGCATCGTGCCGGACGTGGCGACGGGCGAGGCCGGTCCGGCGCTCTGAGCGCCGCCGGACTTTCCGGGACGCGCAGTGGCGGCGCTGCCGCCGCTGCGCGAAAACGTAGTGTGTGTTGAGTCTTACGCGCGCGGCGCCCGCTGCGCGTTCTTCGGCCGGAACGCCGCCACGACGTTCGGATCGGTTTCGATATACGGGCCGCCGATCAGGTCGATGCAATACGGTACCGCGGCAAAAATGCCCGGCACCTTCACCGCGCCTTGCTCGTCGCGCAGGCCTTCCAGCGTTTCCTTGATCGACTTCGGCTGTCCCGGCAGGTTGATGATGAGCGCCGCGTGATCGTCGTTTTCGCGGATCACGGCGACCTGGCGCGACAGAATGGCCGTCGGCACGAAATTCAGGCTGATCTGGCGCATCTGCTCGCCGAAGCCCGGCATTTCCTTCGTCGCGACCGCGAGCGTCGCCTCGGGCGTCACATCGCGGCGCGCGGGGCCGGTGCCGCCCGTCGTGAGCACGAGATCGCACCCCAGGCCGTCCACCAGCGCCGTGAGCGTGGCGGAGATCGTTGCGGCGTCGTCGTGGATCAGGCGCGTTTCGGCGCGCCAAGGCGTTTTCAGCGCGTTGCCGAGCCACGCCGTGAGCGACGGAATGCCCTTGTCCTCGTAGACGCCGCTCGTCGCGCGGTCGCTGACCGACACGAGGCCGATCACCAGTTCATCCGGATGGCTGCGCTCAGGCTTCGTCATCTTCGCGGTCCTCGTCGGCACGCTCATCGTCGTCGTCAGCCTCGTCGGCGCCCTGGGCGCTCGCGTCCTTGATCCACTGGAACAGCTCGCGGAAATACTTCGGCGGCTTGCCCTGCTCGTGTTCGCGGCGGGCGTTGCGGATCAGCGTGCGGCCTTCCTGCGGGTCGGCGGCCGGGTGCACGCGGATGAATTCGGTGAGCGCGGCGTCGTCGGCGAGCAGCTTTTCGCGCGTGCGCTCGATCCAGTGCAGGCGCGCCGTGGCGGCCTTGTTCACGCCGCGGTGCTCCTCGAACTTCGTGCGCAGCGCGGCGACTTCGGCTTCGGTCAGGCCGCGCATCATGCGGCCCACGTACTGGAGCTGGCGGCGACGGCCTTCGTGGTCGTTGATGCGGCGGCACTCGTGCACGGCGTCGGCGAGGTCTTCCGTCATCGGCATGCGCTTGAGCGCGTCCTTCGGCAGCTCCACGAGCGCCTGGCCCAGTTCCTGGAGGGCTTCCATTTCGCGCTTGAGCTGGGATTTGCTCGGGCGATCGTAACCGTTGTCGTCCGGCTCGGCGACAGCGTCGTTCATCGGTTGAATGCGGGTTTTGCGTTTCATGAGGCGTATTGTAGCGTGCGCGGGCGCGCGGCTCGGGCTGGAAGGCGGCAGGAAGGCAGTGACGCGGCCCGATGCCGGTGCGACGCGGCGGGCGGCGAAAGCGCCTGTGATGCGTGTTCACATACCTTGCTATGATCGCGGGATGCGCTTCGCGAACGCGGCGCGTTCCGAAGCACCCGAATCGCACTCGAAGCGACACCAGCGAAACACGACACCAGCGGGCCGCACCGGCCCAGAACCGGACCGTAACGACAATGGCAGCAGACATCGAAGCCCGGCAACGCTTTTTCCCGCACACGCAGGACGAACTGAAAGAGATCGCGTCTGACATCCTGCGGCACGCCAAAACGCTCGGCGCGAGCGACGCGGCGACCGAGATCTCGGAAGGCGACGGCCTGTCCGTCTCGGTGCGCCGTGGCGAGGTCGAGACGATCGAGCACAACCGCGACAAGATGGTCGGCGTGACCGTGTATATCGGCAACAAGCGCGGCAACGCGAGCACCTCCGACTTTTCGCCGCAGGCGCTCAAGGACACGGTGGCCGCCGCGTACAACATCGCGCGCTTTACCGCCGACGACGACTGCGCGGGCCTGGCCGAGCGCGAGCTGCTCGAAGCCGCGCCGCGCGACCTCGATCTTTACCACCCGTGGAACCTCGCGGCCGACGAGGCCGTGGAAATCGCGCGCCGCGCCGAAGACGCCGCGTTCGCTGTCGACCCGCGCGTGAAGAACTCCGAAGGCGCGAGCGTTTCGGCGCAGCATTCGCAGTTCGTGCTCGCGACCTCGGGTGGTTTCCTGCACGGCTACCCGTACTCGCGCCACTACATTTCGTGCGCGCCGATCGCGGGCGTTGGCCGCAACATGCAGCGCGACGACTGGTACACCTCGCGGCGCAGCGCGGCTGAGCTCGCCTCGCCCGAATCCGTGGGGCGCTATGCGGCCGAGCGCGCGCTGTCGCGCCTGAACGCGCGCAGCCTCGACACGCGCAAGGTGCCGGTGCTGTTCGAGGCGCCGCTCGCGGCGGGCCTGCTCGGCGCGTTCGTGCAGGCCGTGAGCGGCGGCGCGCTCTATCGCAAGACCTCGTTCCTCGTCGACAGCCTGGGCAAGCCGGTGTTCGCGCCGCATATCCAGATCGTCGAAGACCCGCACGTGCCGCGCGCGGCCGGCAGCGCGCCGTTCGACGAAGAGGGCGTGCGCACGCAGCGCCGCGAAGTCGTGAAGGACGGCATCGTGCAGGGCTATTTCCTCTCGTCGTATTCGGCGCGCAAGCTCGGCATGCAGACCACGGGCAACGCGGGCGGCTCGCACAATCTCCATCTGCAAAGCTCGCTGACGAAGCCGGAAGACGATTTCGAGGAAATGTTGCGCAAGCTCGGTACGGGCCTCTTGCTGACCGAGTTGATGGGGCAGGGCGTGAACTTCGTGACCGGCGACTATTCGCGCGGCGCCTCGGGCTTCTGGGTGGAGAACGGCAAGATCCAGTACCCGGTGGAGGAAATCACGGTTGCTTCCACGCTCCAGGAAATGTTCCACCACATCGTGGCCGTGGGCGCGGATACGCTCGCGCGCGGCACGCGCCAGACCGGCTCGGTGCTGATCGAGAAGATGACGGTGGCGGGGCAGTAAGCGGCATTCGCGCGGCGCTTTCGCGGCGCGATGAACAACGGCACGCCTTGGCGTGCCGTTGTGCTTTTGGGCGCGAATCCGGGCACGGATCCACGCGCAGACAATCAATCCCGCCGCACGTACCGCACGAACGCGAAATCGAAGTCGTTCGGCGCGTTCGCGTGCAGCGTTTCGCGCGAGGTTTCGCGCCACACCTCGGGGTCGGGCGCGGGGAACGTGGCGTCGCCCTCGAAGTCGGCGGAGATTTCCGTCACCACCATTTCGTGCGCGAGCGCGAGGCCCTCCGTGTAAAGCTGCGCGCCGCCGATCAGGAAGGCCGCGGGCGCCTGATCCTGCGCCGCGATCGCGAGCGCTTCGTCGAGGCTCGTGGCCGTGTCGCAGCCGGGAAAGCGCTTGCCCGCGTCGCGCGTGACGACAATGTTGCGGCGGCCCGGCAAGGCGCGGCCGATCGACTCGTGCGTCTTGCGGCCCATGATGATGGGCGCGCCCATGGTGGTGCGCTTGAAGAACGCGAGGTCTTCGGGGAGCCGCCAGGGCAGCGCGTTGTCGCGCCCGATCACGCCGTTGCGGGCGCGGGCGACGATGAGGGTGAGCGTTGTCATCGAAAGGGTAGAGGTGCGAGGTTGTAAGCCGTTCGCAGCGATTCTACCTGAGGGCGCCGGGCGCCCCGGCGCGCTCTCCCATGCCGCTGCACGCTTTCGCGCTCACTCCGGCGTGTCGGGCGGCGCGTCCGGCGGCGGTTCCGCCTGGTTCTCCGCTTCGCCGCCAAAGATCGTTTTTTCGTCGCGCAGGCCATGCGCGCCCATGAGCCGGTAGAGCGTCACGCGCGAGATGCCGAGGTCGGCCGCGGCCTCCGTGAGCCGGTGGCGATGGCGCAGCAGCGCCGCTTCGATCGCGCGCCGCTCGGCGGCCTCGCGCGCCTGTGCGAGCGTGACCGTCTGCTGCGCGGTGAAATGCCCGAGGTCGAGATCCTCGGCCGAGATCAGCTTGCTCTCGGCCATGACGATCGCGCGGCGCACCCGGTTGATGAGCTCGCGCACGTTGCCTGGCCAGTTGTAGTTGTACAGAGCTTCGATGGCGTCGGGCGTGAAGCCGCGAATCTTTCTCGCGCTGTCCATCTTGAACTTGTGCAGCACGTGGTGCGCGAGAATTTCGATGTCCTTGCCGCGCGCGCGCAGCGGCGGCTCGTCTACGCGCAGCACGCACAGGCGGTGAAAGAGGTCGGCCCGAAAGCGCCCGTCGCGCATCGCCGACTCGAGATCGACGTGCGTGGCCGAAATGATGCGCACGTCCACGGGAATCTGCTCGTGGCCGCCCAGGCGCTCGATCTTGCCTTCCTGCAAGAAGCGCAGCAGGCTCGCCTGGCTTTCCATCGGCAGGTCGCCGATTTCGTCGAGAAAGAGCGTGCCGCCGTTGGCCGATTCGACGCGCCCGATCTTGCGCTGGTTCGCGCCCGTGAATGCGCCGCGCTCGTAGCCGAACAGTTCGGATTGCAGAAGATGATGCGGGATCGCACCGCAGTTGATCGGCACGAAAGGCGCCTTGCGGCGCGGCGAACGCTCGTGGATCGCGAGCGCGGTGAGCTCCTTGCCGGTGCCCGACTCGCCCGAGATGAACACGGTGGCGTCGGTGTTGGCGACCTTGCGGATCGTGCGAAACAGTTGCTGCATCGCCTCGCAGGTGCCCACCATCTCGTCTTCGTCCTGACTCGCGGGGGTGGCCGGCGTGTCGAGGTCGCACAGCGAGACCATGCCGAACGCGTGGCCCACGAGATAGTCGAGCGTCGGGTGCGCGACCGGCACATGCACGTAGTCGAAGCAGTAGTGGCGGATCAGGCGGCGCACTTCCGGGTCGGCGAGGCGCGAATTGTCCGTGAGCGCGATCCAGCCCACCTGCTGGAGGCGCAGGATCGTCTCCAGGCCCGTGAATTCGCGCGGCGCGAAACCCGTGAGGTCGACGATGCCCGCATAGGCCGCCTCCGGCTTCACGAGGCGCGAGGCCTCGTGCGCCGTGCGGGCGGTCGCGAGCTCCCAGCCGCGGCTCTTCAGGTACGCGCCGAGCAGCGGGTCGGGCGTGCGCGCGACGTACAGCAACGTGCGCTCGAACTCCGGCGCCGCTTTGGCGTCGCGCGCGGGGCCGGCGTCGTGCGCTTCGTCGTGCCGCGCCGCGCCGCCCGAATGCGGCGGGCCGGTCACGGCGAGCCGCTGGCCCGCTCCGGCGAACGGTGTCACGGTGGCGCCCAGGTGGGAGGATTCACGCACGATCGGCCTCATGTCATCAGAAGGTATAGGGGAAGCGCACGCCGACGACGAAGTTCGGCGCGTCGGGCGTGAGGCCAACGGACACCGCGCCGTTGATCGTCAGATGCTTGTTGACCACGTGATTCAGGCCGAAGTTGAGCACCGAGGCGGTCGTCTCGCTGCCAGGCACGCCGGTCCACGCACCGCCCGGCTGCTTGGTCTTCGACTGCGGCTCGATCGCCATGGTGTACGAGATGCTGGCCGAATCCTTGTCGGAGAAGGCGAGGGCGACGCCGCCGCCGAACTGGATGATGTCGCCGAGCTTCACATCGGCGGGCTGGGTCTGCCCGATCACCGAGGAGATGTCGGCGAACGAGCGCGAGATGTTGTACGTGTACGAGAAGCTGCCGAACAGCACCACCGGGTCATAGGTCTTCAGCACCGAGACGCCGGCCGTCACGTTCCAGAAGCCCGTGCCCGTGGGCAGCTTGCTCGGCGCGACCAGGTTGGTGTTGTCGGGCGTGATCTGCTGCACCTTGATGCCGAACGGCGAAGTGCCGGTGGGCGTCTTCACGCGCAGGCTGCCGACCACGTCGGGAATGTTGTTGGTTTCCTTCAGGAACTGGTAGTAGATCCCGAAGTTCACGTCGCCGATGGCGTTCGAGTTGACCGACGCATCCGTGAGCGTGCTGGCCGAGCCGCCCGCGCCGCCCACGATGAAGGTGCTGTGCCGGTAGACGTACGGCACGTCGACGTCCACGCTCATGCGGTCGGTGATGCCGTAGCGCGTATCGAGATCGGCCGTGATCTGGTGCGATTTGGTCTGCCCCAGATTGATGTTGCCGAGGAAGATCGCGTCGAGCGCAAGGAACCCCGAGAGCTGCAACTGGCGGCGATCGTAGTAGGTGTCGCTGATGCCCCAGTCGAGCGTGAGCTTGTGGTCGAACAGCGGCGCATGCTCGCGCTGCACGACGGCTTCCTCGGCCTGCGTGCGGGTGGGCTCGGCGTTCTTCTGCGTTTCGCCCACCGTCGGGTTGACACCGACCGGCGCGCCTTGCTGCGGGCCGCTTGCGGCCGACGTGCCGGTTGCGCCGCTGGTCGGCCCGGCATCGGGTGAGGGCGGGTTCACGGGCACGCCCGTGGCGGTGCCCGTGAGCGCGCCCGGCGCCGTGGCGCCTGGCAGCGCCTGGGCGAGCGGCGGCAAGGGCACCGGCAGGCCGTCGGCGCCGGGCTGCTCGGCGACCGTGGCGTCGGACGCCGCGTCGGGCGCGCCCGCGCCCGGCATGCCGCGCCCGCGTTGCGCCATTTCGAGGTTCGTCACCTGGCGCTCGAGCGACTGGATCTGCCGCTGCTGTTCGTCGACCACACGCATGAGCGTGTTCAGCCGATCTTCGATCGACTGGCTTTGTAGCGCTTGCGCATGGGCGGATTGCGAGAGCGCGAACAGCAGGACCGCTGCTGGGATGGCGGCCAGCGCCACGTGGGGCGCGACCGTCCTCGACATCATCTTCATTGTTCTTCCCCCGGGATCGGGCGCGACGCGGAACCCCCTGGTCCCACGCCTGCGCACGTCGATGCACCTCATTCAATGTGTTGCTTTTCTCACGGGGCCGACGCCCGCGTGGTGGTCTCCTTTTTCATGCGTCTCGTCCCTCACGAGCCCCTTGGTTAGTGGAGGTTTCGCAGAGCCTGTAGTACGCCGATCTGCCGGATCATTTGCGACGACATCTGCTGCGTTTGCAGACTCAGTTGCAACTGGTTGGCGACCTGCTGGTTATTGCCTGCGACCTGGAGCAGCTGGGCGATCGCGCCGGCCTGTTGCGCGTTGCCCGGCACGATGTTTTGCGTGGCGATGCCCGCCGGCGTTTGCAGCGTCACGTTGACGCCGTTACTGCCGAACGAGATGCCCGCCTTGATGCTGCCGTTCGCGTTCGAAGCGGACGCGCTCGACTGGTTGGCCGCGCCTGGCAGGTTGGCGATCTGCGGCGCGTTGTTGTCGTAGGCGATGGTTGCGGCGTTGGCGCCCGCATTGCCGTTGCCGGCCACCTGGGTGATCTGCGAAACGCCGTTGACCGTCACGTTCTGGCCACCGGTGGCCGTCGCGTTCGGATTGGCGCCGCTGCCCGCGAGCGTGGTCCCGTTCTGCGTCGGGTCGATCACGTTCGCGTACGTTTTCACCTGCGCGCTCATCTGGTTGGCCGCGTTCTGGGCGACGGCGAGCGTGCCTTGCGCGACAGCCGTCGCGCCGTTGGGCAATTGCCACTGAGAAAGCAGGTTCAGAACGAACCCGGAAATCATGTCGCTGCCGGCATATTTGCCGGTCTGATGCGCGAGCACGTCGTCGTCGACGGTCTCGCAGCGGATGCCCTGCGCTTGTCCGTCGGCGTTCGCGAGAAACGCCGGCACCGGCTGCGGTAAGCCGATGCTGTCGGCCGCTTGCGCACCGCTCGAAAAAGCGCAGGCGAGCGCGGAGACGGCTGCCGCGATGCCACACTGTGAGAGGTTGCGTTTCATGATTCTTAGGACTTCAGAACATGACGGCCTTATCGAGGCCGTATTCGAAGAAGGGAGTCGCGGCCGTGCCATTGAGCAGTGCGTTTTCACGCAGCTTGAGCGCGAGCGACTCGTTGTTCTGCAACAGCGGAGAGTCCTCCAGGAACGGTTTGCCGAGCACCGCGAAGACGAGCCCGTTCCACGTCTTCGCGAAATCGTCCTCAGCGACGATACGGTTGCCGAGCGCGGGGTCCGCGATGAAGATGCGGCTGTTCTCGGCGTGCTTGACGATCACGAAGTGCTCATAGCCATCGATGTTCATGAGCACCAGCACGGGGATTTGCAGGTGGTAGAGCGCGTCGGTGTTGACGCGAAAACCGCGGCCGCGCAAGCCGATCGTCTCGACGAACTTCTTCATGTCGAGCATGGAGAAGCCGTTCTTGACGACCACCTCGGGCGTGGAGAACACCATCATGCGGCGGATCAGCTCAGGTTCCGGGATGTCGATGCCGTAGCCGTACTTGAGCAGCGTGGCGAGCGCGGCGGCGCCGCAGCTGTAGTCGTACTGCTGGTTGACGATGCTGCGATAGCGAATGTCCCGCATCGAGTGGATCGGAAGTTTGATCGGCACACCGATGAGGTTGGTCGCGTCGAGCGTCGACTGCGCGTGCACGGGCACGAGGGCCGCGGTGGCGGCAAGCGCCAGCGCGACAGCGCACATCCTGGACGCCGGGGACGATACGAGCCCGGACATGGTGGTCTCCTACCTTTTGGTTCACGCGCCGGCTTGCGTGAAACCGCCGGCGCGCGGTGCTGCTTGATATGGCAACAGCGGTATTACCGGGGCCCGACCTGACTTGCTGCCTGACTTGTGCCTGAGTCGGGCCCGTTACCTGCGGTCCTGCTGGCCGTGCTTAGTGGCCGTTGTTCATCGCGGCGATTGCCATGCCGTTGTGTTGCAGGTTGCCGATGCCGCCCGCGATGTTCACGCCGATGTTGCCGGTCGCGTTGGCGAGCGAGTTGGCGCCGAGGGTGGCCGTGCCCTGGAACTGGCCGGTTGCCGTCATGCCGGCGTTCTGCACGTTGTTGTCGGTCGCAACCATCGCAACCGTCGAGGCCGAACCCGGGCTTGCCGTCGTCACGGAGCCGGCGAGGCTGTTGTTCTGCGCGTTGCCGATACCGGATGCGACGTTCACGCCGACATTGCCCGAAACGTTAGCGAGCGAGCCGTCGCCGACCGACGCGTTCAGATTGAAGTTCTTCACGTTGGCCTTACCGCTGGAGGCTTGCGTGTTGAAGATCTGTGCGTTGCCGAAGACGTTGCCCATATCGACGGAAGCGAGCGCGACATCGTTGCTTTGCGCGTTGTTGATGCCTTCCGCGATGTTCACGCCGAGGTTGCCCGTCACGCCGGTTGCCGCGTTGCTGCCGGTGGTCGCGTCGAGCGTGCCGGCCTGTTGTGTGTTGATGTTCGCGGTGACCGAGCCGGTGGTGTGCTCGTCGACGGTGTTGAGCGTGTCGCTCACGTTATAGCCCCAGCCGTTGCTCGAGCTCGAGCTTCTCGAGGACGAACTCTTGTGCGAGTCGGCGCTCGTGCTCGATTCGCTGGACATGTGCGAGGACGCGTCCTTCGAGTTCTTCGAGTATTCGCTCGAAGCGCTGACGCTGGCCTTGAGCGAGCCGCTCGCCGACCCGTCGGCGTACGCCGTATTGGCGCTCGACGAGGTGCTGCTCTTGCTGTTGGTGTCGCTGTTGTTCCAGCTATTGCCACGCTTCGTGGTGTCGCTGTTGTCGTGCGAGCTCGCCGTCGTGTGCGACGTGCTTTCCGAGCCGCTCAGGCTGAGGCTCGACGAACCGTTCCTCCAGTTGCCCTTGTTGGACCACGAGGCGCCGAGCTTCAGGTCGCCGCTGCCCTTTTGCGAGTTCATCGAGTTGTTGCTGCCCGTGCTGCTGTACGTGCTCGTGCTGTTGTTGCTGCCCACGTCGCTCGACTTGTTGGTGCTCGACGAGTCGCTCGTGCCGCCGTTGTCCGTCTTCACGTGATACGAGGCGCTGGCGCTCGCGCTGAACGAGGCGCCGAAGCTCGAATTGCCCGATGCGCTCTTCGAATTCGAGCTGCTCGAATCGTGCGTGCGTGACGAGCTGCTCGACGACGAGTCGCTGCTCGACGACATCGAGTTGGAGTACTTGTAGAAGGAGTTGTCGCCCGTGCCCTTCACGCTGAAGTTGGTGTTGTTATAGGTCGTCGTCACCTTGCCGCTCAGATAGCTCTGAGCTTGCGGAAGGAGCGTGCCGCCGCCGGTGGTCTGGTTGTTGTTGATGACCGCGCCGGCAGTGCTCGAGACCGAGACGCAGCCGAACAGCGTGACGAAGCCTTCGATCCCGACACCTTCGGTGACGCCTGTGGCGTTAAAGAGGTACGCCATGTTCGATGGAACCGCATAAGCGGAACCTGCTGCCGAAGCAAGAACTGCCGCTGCTATGAGGGTGCGCTTCATGATTTCGCTCCGATACTGAGTGGTCAGTTAAAAAAGAGTGCCCGCCGGGGGACGGAGCACAAAACTGTTTGCCGTAGCATTACCGGCGCCGGCCGTCTGGTTCACCTGCACGAGGCCCGTCGCATTCCTGAATGCCGCACCGTCGATGCGTACCTCACGAATGCCCCCTGCCTGGGCCATTTGCCCCTGACCGCCGTTCGCTGCGGCCGCCGCGGACAGTTCTCCGTCCGAGACCGTCGCAACACCAATCGCTCCAGTGCTGATGAGGGCACTGTTGCGCTGGACATTGCCCACGCCCGCCGACTGATTCACCATCATTGCGCCGGTCGTGTTTGCAAAAGCTCCTGCACCAATCGTCGCGCTCGCGTCCTTCACGCGCGCCGAGACGGTGGCTAGCTGCTCGTCGCCATTCACGTTGATGGCGACGCTGCCGCTCGTGATCGTTAGCTGGTTGGATTGCGCGTTGTCGATGCCCGCTGTTTCGTTCACCGTAAGCGCGCCTTTGGTCGCGGTGCCGGCGTTCGGGGCGATGACCGCCGTTGCGCCGACCGTGGCCTGGGCCTGGGCGTGCGCGGCTCCCGCGAAGGCGAGCGCGGCGGCGCAGGCGAGCGCCGTGGGGATCGAATTGCGGGCCGCCGCGCGGGTCGCGCGCAACGTGTCGAGCAGACTGGGCAAGCGGCTCATTTCATGCCTCCCATCGCGCCCGTGAGCGGGGCGAGCGCGCCAGTGATCGTCGAGGAAATCGTGCTTCCGAGGCCGCCGCCGACGCCGGCGCTCGCGCCGGGGCCCGCGGCCGTGTTCGAGCCGGTCGCGTTGCCGGCGAGAATGCGCGTGATTGCCTGCACGCCAGCGGCCTGTGCGCTCATGGCGCCGTTCGTATTCACGCCGCTCGAGCCGTGCGCGTTGACGAGGTCGGTGTCGGTCACGAGCGCGGCCATTGCCGGGTCGAAGCTGTTCTTCGGAAACGTCGTGGCGCGCACGAGCACCGGGTCCTGGTTCTTCGGCACGTTGGCGAAGGCGCTGCGGGGCGTGATGTCGCGTTCGACGATGATGTCGCCGGGGTTCGTCACCTGCTGGGCGGCTACGCCCGTCGTGACACCCGCCGCCAGGACGCCGCACAGGGCGGCGGCGGCCTGGACGAGACGCCGGCTTGCGCCGTGCGTCAGCTTGCGTGCTGTCATCTCGGTCTCCTGTCGGCCCTGGTTGGCGCTTTCGCGTCGCCCGAGGCCCCATGTCCGGGCGCCGCTTCTGTTGCGGCGCGCCTGACACCGCGTCGCAACAGAAGCGGCGCGGTTTCCTATCTCATCGTTACTTTCTCGTGTAGCTCGCGAGGTTGCCCTGCGCGCTTTGGGTGGCGTCCACGGGAATCGGCAGCGGCGCCGGCGGCGCGATTTCATCCCACAGCGTCACACTGTTGTTTCCACGCATCAGTTGCGGCGTGGCCGCCACCATCACCATCCCGACGGCGCCGCCGCGCTGGCGCGAGAGCGTCTGGTCGTCGAGCGTGCCGGCGCCGGCGAATACCCCGTCGTCGCCGAAAGAAACCGGGTCGGCGGCGGCGCTGGCGGCTGTGATATTTGTTGCGTTTGTGTCGTCCGTGCCGACCGTGTCATTTGTGCCGGTCGCGGCAGACAGGGCGCTCGCGTCGAGCGTCGCGGGAATGAGTGCGCCAGGTGTTGCAGTAACGACATCCGGGGCGGCGCTCACGAAGCTGCCGACCTCTGCTTGCGCGGGCTGCGCGTCGTCCAGGGCCCCGGCCAGAGCGGCGGGCGAGAGGACGAGGAACGCGGCGGGAACGAGCACGGCGGCAAATGCGCTGCCGTAGCTAAAAACACTGCGCCGGACTGGCTTGACGATGAGTCGCATGGCGTATCTCCTGGTGCGGGACATTTAGCGAAACGTGTGCCATCGCCCGCAATCCATTGATACGCTTCGAGCCGCGCTATTTTCTGCAAATTTTGAATGGCGGATATTCGCCAAAATGTTTCAGTGCTGAAACGTGAGGCCGTTTAAACCCGTTGGCAATGCCATCCGGTTTCAAAGGAGAACGTTTGCGCGTCAGGCGCTTAACTATTGAGGGAATGGAAACATCCGTAATTATTTCTGCACTGACAAAATACCGGGAAAGACATGGAAACATTTCCATCGGTCCCTAAACCATTCCGTCCGCATAAATTCTATCCAAGTGCCCTGAGGCTATAGTAAGCTTCAGAAAAAGCCGTAATGCCAAAAAGAAAAAGCCCACAACTGGGCAAGTTGACACACACGCCACAACTCGGGGATTCACTGTCAGCAAAAGCAAGCGCGTTTACTGTTTCTCAGGCGCGCGAAAGGGGCTTTTTGCTGCGTGTCTGTACATTCAGGTGCGTGCCGTCATTCCCAAACGATAGTGTTGGCAAGAGGATCTGAATAATGGAACCTGCAACGCGGCAATTGGTGTACGTGACGCGAAATCCGGTCGAAGCGTTGAACCAGCGGTTCCACGAGCGTGGCTGGCAGGTGGAAGTCGTTGGCAACGCACGGGACGCACGACGCGCGTTACGCACGGGAATGCCTGCGGGGGGACTGCTCGATCTTTCAAGCGAATTCCACCTGCACGAGATCGGTTCGTTCGAGCCGTGCCTGACGTTGCCTAACGTGGGCTGGGTCGCCGCGACCACGACCGGCCAGTTGCAGGATGCCAACCTGCGCCGCCTCGTGCGCGATTACTGTTTCGATTACGTAACGGTGCCCTGGAGCGGCGAGCGTATCGTCGATTCAGTCGGTCATGCATATGGCATGGTTTCGCTCGGCGAGGCCGCATCGAACGACACCACGGGCGGCACGGAAGGCGAAATGGTCGGCTCGTGCGAGGCGATGCTGGCGCTGTTCCGTTCGATCCGCAAGGTCGCCATGACCGATGCGCCGGTGTTCATCTCGGGCGAGTCGGGTACGGGCAAGGAACTCACGGCGGTGGCGATCCACGAGCGCTCGTCGCGCCGCAATGCCCCGTTTGTGCCGATCAACTGCGGCGCGATTCCGCCGCACCTGTTGCAATCGGAACTGTTCGGCTACGAACGCGGCGCGTTCACGGGCGCGAGCCAGCGCAAGATGGGGCGCGTCGAGGCGGCCAACGGCGGCACGCTCTTTCTCGACGAAATCGGCGACCTGCCGATGGAAAGCCAGGCGAGCCTGCTGCGCTTTCTCCAGGAAGGCAAGATCGAGCGCCTGGGCGGCCACCAGTCGATGCCGGTGGACGTGCGCATCATCTCCGCCACGCACGTGGACATGCGCGCGGCGATGGTGGAAGGGCGCTTTCGTCAGGATTTGTATCACCGCCTGTGCGTGTTGCAGATCGACGAGCCGCCGCTGCGTGCGCGCGGCAAGGACATCGAGCTGCTCGCGCGGCACATGCTCGAACGCTTCAAGAAGGACGGCAGCCGCCGCCTGCGCGGCTTCTCGCCCGACGCCATCGCGGCGCTGCACAACTACAGCTGGCCCGGCAACGTGCGCGAGCTGATCAACCGCGTGCGCCGCGCCATCGTGATGTCCGAGGGCCGGGCGATCACGGCGCGCGATCTCGAACTCGGCGATTACGTCGAAGTGGTGCCGGTTTCGCTCGCCCAGGCGCGCGAAGCCGCCGAGCGCCAGGCCATCGAGCTTGCGCTGCTGCGCCACCGCGGGCGCCTGGGCGACGCCGCGCAGGAGCTTGGCATCTCGCGCGTGACGCTGTACCGGCTGCTGTGCGCGCACGGCATGCGCCACATGGAGAGCGAGCCGCTCGCGCCGCATCCCGGCGGCCTGGCTTCGGGCGCTTGAGGCCGGACTGGCTGCTTTGCGGTTGCATGGAGCAGAAGGCGGCTGAAAGCGCCGGGTTCGGGCTTCGCGCACCGACCGCGCACGGTGGCCGCCGTGGATGTTGCCGCGCCCATTGCGTGGCGTCTGAACTCGCTGCGCCTGGTTTCGCCGCGAGCTTTCCCTTGGGCTCCCCGTAGCCCGTCCTGTGGGCGTTTCGCCCTTGTCCCCGATTCGGTATGGGCACGCGCTTTTGGCGCGGCCGACCCCGGACGCGCGCGCCGGGTAAAATCCTCCTTTTCCATCCTGAATCCGAACCGGGCGCCCTGTGCCCGACGAGGGAACCGCGCATGAAACAGTATCTCGAGCTCGTCCGCTCGATTCTCGACACCGGCACCTGGCAGGAAAACCGCACCGGCATCCGCACGATCAGCCAGCCGGGCGCGATGCTGCGCTTCGACCTGCAAGAAGGCTTTCCCGCGGTGACGACGAAAAAGCTGGCATTCAAGTCGGCGGTGGGCGAGCTGGTCGGGTTTTTGCGCGCCTCGCGCAGCGCCGCGGATTTTCGCGCGCTCGGCTGCAAGGTCTGGGACGCCAATGCGAACGACAACGCCCAGTGGCTCGCCAATCCGTACCGCGAGGGCACGGACGACCTGGGCGACGTCTACGGCGTGCAATGGCGGCGCTGGCCCGCCTACAAGGTGCTCGACGCCGAAGCCGCCGCGCAGCTCGCCGACGCCCAATCGCGCGGCTACGCCGAGGTGGCGCGCTTTAGCGAGGACGGTCGGCAGAAAGTGCTGCTTTACAAGGCCGTCGACCAGCTGCGCCAATGCCTCGACACGATCATGAAAAACCCGTCTGACCGGCGGATTTTGTTTCATGGCTGGAACCCGGCCGTGCTCGAGGAAATCGCGCTGCCGGCTTGCCACCTGCTGTACCAGTTCTTGCCGAACCCGGTGAAGCGCGAAATCTCGCTGTGCCTTTATATCCGCAGCAACGACGTGGGTCTCGGCACGCCGTTCAACCTCACCGAGGGCGCGGTACTGCTGCATCTCGTGGGCCGGCTCACGGGCTATACGCCGCGCTGGTTCACGTATTTCATCGGCGACGCGCATATCTACGAAAACCAGCTCGGCATGCTCAACGAGCAGTTGCGCCGGGAGCCTTTCGCGAGTCCGCGCCTGGCCATCTCGGAGCGCGTGCCCGAGTACGCGAAAACGGGCGTCTACGAGCCGGAATGGCTCGAGAAGGTGGAGCCGTCCGACTTTTCCCTCGTCGACTACCGGCATCACGAGCCGCTCACCGCGCCGATGGCGGTGTAACCCCGGCGTGAATCCGCGATAAAAAAAGCCCGCGAACGGCGACGTTCGCGGGCTTTGTCGTTTGCGGCGCGGCGATCAGCCGTGGTGGTGGTCGTCGTGATTGCCGCCGCTTGCGCGCTCTTGCGGATGCGGCGCGGGTTGCGGACGCGCCTGAGGCTGCGGCTGCGGGTGAAATTCCGCGCGTTGCTGCGGTTGGGGCTGCGGCTGCGGATGGAATTCCGCGCGCGGTTGCGGCTGCGGACGCGCCTCGGCGCGCTGCTGGGGCTGCGGTTGCGGACGGAATTCCTGATGCGGTTGAGGCTGCGGCTGCGGGCGGGCCTCGGCGCGCTGTTGCGGCTGGGGTTGTGCCTGCGGGTGGAACTCCGCTCGCTGCTGCGGTTGAGGTTGTGCCTGCTGGCGGAACTCGGGGCGCGCCTCGGCTTGCGGTTGCGGGCGGGCCTGCGCCTGTGGCGGCACCTGCGGGCCATGCTGCGCCGCCGCCGGTTCGGGCATCCGTTGCTGTGGCTGCTGCTGTGGTTGCTGCGGTTGTGCACGCCCTTCGTTACGCGGCGCCTGCATGGCCAGCGCGGTCGGTCTGCCTGCCTCGTTGCCGGGCGCTTGTCCGCCTGCTTGTGCGCCTGCTTGTCCGCCCGGCTGTCCGCGCATGGCCAGCGGCGTATGCGGCTGCGTCCAGGCCGGCTGGTGGGCTTCGCCGCGCGGACCGTTCGCTACGTTGGCCATATTCGCGCCACTCGGACCCGGCTGGCCGGCTGCGGGCATGCCGCCTTGCGGCCGCCCGGCGAACTGCGGCGGGTGCGGCACGCCATGATCCTGTGCGGCGGCTGCGGGCATGCCGGGCTGGCCGTGCCCGGCGCCTCGCTGCATGGCGTTGAAGGCCGGTGCGCCCGGAGCGGGTGCGCCGCCAGGGACGCCCGGCCGGCCCGGCTGCGCCTGCCCTTGCGGGCCAGAGGGCCTTCCGGCCGCGCCGACGACGGGCGAATGCGGCGGCACGACCCGCACGTTCTGCGCGGGCCACGCGCCGTGCGCGGCAGGGGAGAAAGGCGAGAACGAAGCATGTGCCGGAGCCGAGACGCGCACCACCGGCGCGCCCGCGCCCGGCACGGTGCCGCCCGAGTGGGCGAAACGCTGCGCGAGGTTGTCGTGGAACGCGGGCGGCGCGACCGGTGCGCGCGTGGCGACGACCTGGCGCTGGTTGAGCGCCGCGGGTGGCCGGTAGTCCGCGCGGCGCAGGTTGGCGCCGAAGCTGCCTTTGACCGGCGCGATGCCGGGCGTGCCCGGCTCGATGCGCGCGTTGCGCCACTGCTGCGGATCGACGTGCTGCGCGAAGCGCGAGGTCTGCTGCCCATGGACGAAGGCCGTGGCCGGCACCGCGGTCACCGCGCCCGGCACGCGATAGTTCACATAGGTGTTGTGAACGTTGATGTTCGTGATGTTGACGTCGCGCCGATAGTTGTTGACCACGACGGTCTGGTTCACACGGTCGTAGTAATGCGGACTCCAGCCGCCCCAGTGCGGATGCCACGGCTCGCCCGGCCCGAGCGCGAACCACGCGACGCCCGCCGCCGCGACGCCGCCCACCGCCAGATTCACGCCCCAGTCGGCACCGCCGCCTCCACCGCCGACGAACGCGACCAGCGCAGGCGCGTAGACGGGTGGGGCGCTCTCCACGATCGGTCCCGGCACCCAGGCCCATGAATCGTCCACGTAGGCCCAGCGGCCGTAGTGATAAGGCGCGAAGCCCCACGGCGCGTCGTCGACCCAGGTCCAGCCCCAAGGCGCTTGCCAGACCCAGTGACCGTCGTGATAGGGCGCCCAGCCCGCGGGCACCGAACTCGGTGTCCAGACTTCGCCGTACTGCGGGTCGCTGCGCCACGTGCCGTTGTTGTCGAGATCCTGATAGCCGGGCATGTCACGCGAGACGTAGCGCGCCGAGACCGAGCGGTCTTCGGCCTGGTCGCGCGCGAGCCCCCACTGGTCGAAGGCGTCGGGCGCCGGTGCTTCGTTGCTCGCCACCTGCTGGAGGTCGGTGCCGCCGAAGCGCATCTGCTGGCCGGCCGTCATCGGCATCTGGCCGTTCTCGCCGTACACGGTCACGTTGCCGCTGCGCACGGTTACGGTCGTGGTGCTGCCGTCGGGCGCGACGTCCACGCGATAGTCGCCGGGGCTCGTCACGCCCAGCGCGAGGTTCGGCGTGTCGATTTCATAAGTCGTGCCCTGCGGAATTTCGCGCACGCGCGTGGAGAGCGTGCCTTGCGCCACTTTCAGTTGCGACGTCTGGTCGTCGAGGTTGAGGACGTCGAGGCTCGTTTGCGCGCCGAGGCGCACGGCCGTCGATCCGATGTGAAGCTCGGAGCGCCCGTTGGCATCGTTCCAGAGCTGGTCGCCCGTCGTGAGCGGGCGGTTGAGCTGCGCATACGACCAGTCGCTTGCGCCGGCCGGCTCGGTGGTCACGGCGCCGGCCATGTAGTCGAGGCGGGCGACGCGGCCAGGCGGATCGACGCTCGCGGCGCCCGGCGCGGGCCCGGCGTCGGGCGGCGCGGCCTGTGCGAAAACCGTGGGCGCGGCGGCGAGGTTCAGCGCGGCGAGCGCGGCCAGTGCGAACAGGGTGCGGCGGGTTGTGCGGCGAAACCGGGTGATCGTGATCGTAGGCGGCGTGGGCGTCGTAGGCGTGCGCGTTGTCATGTTCGTTCTCCTGTCGGCGGGACCGGGCGCTTGAGCGCTTGCTCCCACCCCATGCAGGGCACTGTATCCGGCGCGCGTGTTTCCATGCGCACGCATTTGTTAAGGCTTATGCAGGAGATGTAACAGAACGTGTGACGGAGGGCGAAACGCGAGATTTTGCGGGCGAAATCGGCGAAGTTGTTGGGTATTTGTCAGCTTATATTGGCGTGATTTGGCGCGGATTGGCGCTCTAAACCGCCACTAGCGCGTCGAACTCGCGCTGCCCCTTGGGCGTGATGCGCAGCACGCGCGGGCGACTCGTGCGCTCGATCCAGCCGCCCTGCGTCCACGAATCGAGCAGCGCCGCGCCCAGCGCGCCGCCCAGATGCGGCCGCCGCTCGCTCCAGTCGAGGCAGGTGCAGGCAAAGCGCCGCCGCCGCGTATGCAGCGCCGCGACGTCGACACCCCAGGCGGCGAGACGCGCCGCGCCTTCGGGCGTGGCTTCGAGCGTGTCGCCGTCGCGCACGAGCAGGCCGCCTCCCACGAGGCGCTCGAACACCTGCACGGCGACTTCACCGGCCATGTGGTCGTAGCAGGTGCGTGCGTGCCGCATCTCCAGCGGTACTGTGCGGACCGGGCGCGGCGCCGGACGCTGCGCGGCCACGACGTTGGTCGCGTGGGCGACGTTCATGAGCGCCTCGATGGTGGCGGCGATTTCAGGCGTCGCGATGCGGTAGTAGCGGTGGCGTCCGCGCACGTCGAGCGCGAGCAGGCCGCCGTCGGTGAGGCGCGCGAGGTGGCCGCTCGCCGCCGAAGGCGAGAGGCCCGCGATCATCGTGAGCTCGCCCGCGGGCCGCGCGCTGCCGTCCATGAGCGCCCAGAGCATGGCGGCGCGGCCGGGGTCGGCGAGCAGGGCGGCAACGCGCGCGAGACCCGGGAAATGGCTCGATTCGTCGGTAGCGGGGAGATTCATGGCAGTTTCCTGTTTCGTTTCGATGACGCCCACATCGTGACTCTAGCGAAACCGCGCAATCGACGTTTCACGGCGAGATGAAGTATCGATTGCAGGCACGTGGCTCCAGGCATGCGGCGTCGCGGACTGCGGTGCGCCGGGCCCCCGCGCTAGAATGGGTTTCTTTACGCAAGCCGCTTTCCCGTCATGAAACGCTTTCTGGTTCTTTTCGCTCTCGTTGCGCTCGCGCCCCTGTGTGCGGCCTGTGCGCAGGGCGGCTCCATGCCCTCCAGCAGCGGGAGCGGCATCACGATGTACGGCACGATCGACCAGGGCATCGCCGTCCACAACTGATCGAACCGTTGTGTATCGCAGTCGGATGGATTGGCAGAAATTGATGCAAGTTTGACCTGACTGCCATGCGCGTGCGTGCGATCATGGGGCGTCCTCTTTCGGATCGCCCCCAACGCCATGCCGCCCCAGACGTCCCATGCTTCCCCTGTCGCCGCTGCGCGGCACGTCGTGTTCGCCGTTGCGCCAGACCTCGTGCTGCTCGACGCCTGCGGTCCCGTCGAGGCTTTCTGGCGCGCGGAACTGGGCATGCGCGCTTTCCACGGCGCGCCTCAAGGCGAGCCCTGCGCCTATCGCACCACGCTCGCCTCGGTGGCGGGCGGCGTGCTGCCGACTTTCGCGGGCATGCCCATCGTCACCGAGCGGCTCGACGCGCTCGACCCCGCCACCATCGACACGCTTATCGTGCCAGGTGTCCCCATCGACGACGCCACCGTGCTCCAGCCCGAACTGGTCGCCTGGATCGCGGCGGCCGCGCCGCGCGCGCGCCGCGTCGCCTCGGTCTGCACGGGCGCGTTCTACCTCGCGGCGGCGGGGCTGCTGGACGGCCGCCGCGCCGCCACGCACTGGCGCAATGCCGCGCAGCTCGCGAAACGCTTTCCCCAGGTCGAGGTCGATCCCGAACCGATCTTCATCCGCGACGACCGCGACGGCCGCGCCGTGTGGACGTCGGCGGGCGTTTCGGCGGGCATCGATCTCGCGCTCGCGCTGATCGAGGAGGACTGCGGTCACGCGATCGCCATGCAGGCGGCGCGCCGCCTCGTGGTGTTCATGAAGCGGCCAGGCGGGCAGTCGCAGTTCAGCGAGGCGCTCACGGCGCAGGCCACGGCGGGCGGCGCCTTCGATGCGCTGCACGGCTGGATGGCCGCCAACCTGCACGGCGAGCTGAACGTCGAGCGGCTTGCCGAGGAAGCCTGCATGAGCCCGCGCACCTTTGCGCGCCGCTACGTCGAAGCCGTGGGGCGCACGCCCGCGCGCACCGTCGCGGCCATGCGCGTGGAGGCCGCCGCGCATGCGCTCGTGCAGTCGCGCCGCCCGCTCAAGCGCATCGCGGCCGACTGCGGCTTCGGCACCGAGCAGAATCTGCGGCGTGCCTTCGAGCGCAGCTACGGCGTGCTGCCGCTCGACTATCGCGCGCGTTTCGCGGCGAACTGACAGCGCGTTCACGGCGCGTTGACGGCAAGTTGAGCTCGCCCGCAGCCGGCTTCAGCATTGCGCTGCGGCTGTCGTGTTGCGCTCGTATAATCGACGGCTCCTTACCCCACAATTCGAGCCGCCAGAGCCGAATCGCCATGAGTAAAGCCGATATGAAGACGCCTACCCAGCCGCTGGACCGTTCGGAAACGACATTCCGGTTCCTCGCCGAACCGACTTCGGTGAATTTCGGCGGCAAAGTGCACGGCGGTGCGCTGATGAAGTGGATCGACGAGACGGCGTATGCCTGCGCGGCCGTCTGGTCCGGCCGCTATTGCGTGACGGTGAGCGTGGGCAACATCCGCTTTCGCCGGCCGATTCTCGTCGGCAACATGGTCGAGCTGCGCGCGCGCGTGGTCGCCACGGGCCGCACCTCGATGCACATCCACATCACCGTGCACGCGGGCGACCCCAAGAGCGGCCAGTTGCGTCTCACCACGGACTGCCTGATCGTGTTCGTCGCCGTCGACGAAAACGGCAATCCCATTCCCGTGCCGACGTTTGTGCCGGAAACGGAGGAGCAAAAGCGCCTCGCGAAATACGCGCTCGACGTGCGCGACGCGCTCGACGCGATCATCGAACTGAAGCCCGAGGAAGTGGCCAAGGGCGAAGTGTGAAGCCCACGACGCAAGCCATGCGCTGAACACGCATGAGAAAACGGGCGGCGAAGGTCGAAACCTCGCCGCCCGTTTTGCGTTCAGAACGCGGGATCAGGCTGGGATCAACTCCGCGATCCGGTACCCACCATCTCGCCCGGCTTCACCCATTCGTCGAATTGCTGTTCGCTCACGTGCCCGAGCGCGAGCGCCGCGGCCTTGAGCGTGGTGCCTTCCTTGTGCGCCTTCTTGGCGATCTGCGCGGCCTTGTCGTAGCCGATGTGCGGATTGAGCGCCGTCACGAGCATGAGCGACTCGTTGAGCAGCGCGTCGATGCGCGAGCGGTTCGGCTCGATCCCCACGGCGCAATGATCGTTGAAGCTGAGCGCGCCGTCGGCGAGCAGGCGAATCGATTGCAGCACGTTGTGCGCGATCATCGGCCGGAACACGTTCAACTCGAAGTTGCCGCTCGCGCCGCCCATGTTCACGGCCACGTCGTTGCCGAACACCTGGCAGCACAGCATCGTCACGGCTTCGGACTGCGTGGGATTGACCTTGCCCGGCATGATCGAGCTGCCCGGCTCGTTTTCGGGAATCGACAGTTCGCCGAGGCCGCAGCGCGGGCCGCTGGCCAGCCAGCGTACGTCGTTGGCGATCTTCATGAGGCTCGCGGCCACGGTCTTGAGCGCACCGTGCGCGAACACGAGCGCGTCGGCGGCGGCCATCACCTCGAACTTGTTCGGCGCAGTAACGAAGGGCACGCCCGTGAGCTTCGCAATGGTTTCGGCCACCTTGTGCGCGAACTGCGGGTGCGCGTTCAGGCCCGTGCCGACCGCCGTGCCGCCTTGGGCGAGCTCGTAGAGGTGCGGCAGCGACGATTCCACATGCTTGATGCCGTGATCGAGCTGCGCGACATAGCCCGAGAACTCCTGGCCGAGCGTAAGCGGTGTGGCGTCCTGGAGGTGCGTGCGGCCGATCTTCACGATGTCGGCAAAGGCTTTCGCCTTGGTGTCGAGCGTGTCGCGCAGCGTCTTGAGCGCGGGCAGCAGATGCTTGACGATGCCGTACGCGGCGGCCACGTGCATGGCCGTGGGGAACACGTCGTTGGACGACTGGCCGCGGTTCACGTCGTCGTTCGGGTGCACCTTGCGCGCCTCGCCGCGCTCGCCGCCCAGAATCTCGCTCGCGCGGTTGGCGATCACCTCGTTGAGGTTCATGTTGGTCTGCGTGCCGGAGCCCGTTTGCCATACGGCAAGCGGAAATTCGCCGGGGTGCTTGCCCGCGATGATCTCGTCGGCGGCCTGCACGATGGCGTGCGCCTTGGCTTCGTCGAGCACGCCGAGCGAAAGATTGACCTCGGCCGCGGCGCGCTTGATGGTGGCGAGCGCGGTGATGAGTTCGGGCGACTGCTTCTCCGTGGAGATGCGGAAGTTTTGCAGCGAGCGCTGGGTTTGCGCGCCCCACAGCTGCTGGGCGGGCACGGCGATTTCGCCGAAAGTGTCGCGCTCCATGCGGACGTTTTCGTTGCTTGCGGTCATGTGAGACTCCGGTGATTGAGGCGGCGCCGTTGGCTTGGGCTGTTCGCGCTTGTTGCGAAGGCGCCGCTTTCGTGACGGGTTCGTTTCCGCGTGGTGGCTGGGCTGCGGCGGCGCGGCGCGTGGTGCTCGGGCGGCTGCGCGGCCGGTGCGAAGGCGCGGCGGCGCTCGGTGCGCTGAGGGCGGCTTCGTGGCTGGCTCGACGGCGGAGGGTACGACGTACTGCACGTGTAGCACGTATTGCACGTATTGCACGTATTGCACGTATTGCAGGACCGACGGACTCGCTGCGACGCGCGGCGGGGCGATGGATCGCTCCGCCGTCGCGCTCACAGCTGGCTGTCGACCGGCAACAGCAAGAATAGCCCGGTTAGAAGATTTCGGTAGAAACCCGCACCAGGATCGAGGTTGTAGGTGCGGATCACGCCGTCTTCCTCATCGGTCCAGACGAGCGGCGAGGAGATCGCGCTGCCACGCATCGAAGCGAGCTGGTAGGGCGTCGCGAGCGTCACGCGGTAGCTCACTTTCGGCGAGGTCGCGAGCGCGAAATAGCCGGCCACCTCGTGCGCGATGGGCGGACTTTCGACGGCAAGCGCAAGCTCGGTATTCAGGTTCGCCGAGCGTGGATCGAGATTGAGCGAGCCGATCACGAGCGTGCTTTCGTCGATCACATAGGCCTTCGCATGCAGGCTCGCGCGCGAGCGCGAACCGACCACGCCGAAGCGCCGCTGCCCGGTGCGTTCGGGCTGGCGCGGCTTGAATTCATAAAGCTCGGCGCCGGCCTTGAGCATGGGCACGCGGTACGGGCTGTAGCCGGCCTGGACCGCGACGGCGTCGGTGGCCGCGAGCGAGTTGGTGACGATCGCCACGCGCACGCCCTGCGAGGTGAGCGTGCGTATTTCCTGCACGCCCGTGTCGTGCGGCACGAAATACGGCGAGAAAACCAGCACGCTGCTTTTCGCCTGATGGATGCGATCGAGCAGCGCGCGCATGGCGTCGCCCATCTCGCCATGCTCGGCGCCCGCGATCTTGCCGGGCGAGTCGGCCACGAACTCCCATTTCGCCCAGTTCAGGCCGAGCTCGCCGCGCGTGATCTGCTGCGCGAGCGGCGTGGCGTTGAGCGGCTTGGCGTTGTACGGATCGGCGGTTTCGCTCCAGTGCTTGCGCAGGTCGTCGCGCGCGGTGTCCAGATCGTGCGGATCGAACTTCTGATGATTGAGCACGCTCAAGGGGTACGAGATCGAGCTGTTCCAGTAAGCGTCGAAACTTGCCGAGACGTCTTGCGCGACCGGGCCCGCCGCGAGCATGTCGAGATCGGTGAACTGCAACGTCGGGCTCGCGCTGAAGTATTCGTCGCCGAGATTGCGGCCGCCCACGATCGCGAGCTCGTTGTCGACGATCGTCGCCTTGTTGTGCATGCGGCGCGTGAACTGGTCGACGTTCGTGAAGAAGTTGCGCGTGCGCAGGAGCATCGATTCGCTCGTGCTGCCATACGGATTGAACACGCGGATCTGGATGTTCGGATGGCTGTTGAGCGCAGCCATCAGACGGTCGATGTCGTGGAAGTTCAGGTCGTCCACGAGCATGCGCACATGCACGCCGCGATCGGCCGCATAGAGCGCCGAGCCGAGCAGCAGCTTGCCGGTGGTGTCCTCGTTGGCGATGTAGTACTGCATGTCGAGCGTCTTCGTCGCCGCCCGTGCGAGCGCGATGCGCATTTGCAGCGAGTCGGTGCCGGTGGCGAGCAGGCGAAAGCCCGACTGGCCGGGATGCGCGGCCTCGGGCGCGGCGAGCGCGAGGCCGAGCGGCGTGGCGCTCGCCTCGGACGCGGGCAGGGCCGAGGTGGTCTCGCGCGGGTAGTCGGTGGCGGGCGGGCGTGTCGCGCAGCCTGCGACGAGCGTGAAGCAGAGCAGCGCAAAAAGCGCGCGAAGCGTGCGCGGCGCGTGAGGCGCCGGCAACGGCGGCAGGCGGCGCGAAAAAACGGCGGGCAGGGCGAAATGCGCGGCCAAGCTGGATCTCCTTTGCGAACGTCGCATCGTGGGATGGTTCGTTTTCATTGCACGGCCTTCGCGGGGATTCTACGGGAAGCCGCCCGCCGTGCTTGCGGCAGCGGGCAAGCTGGCTGAGCAATTTTCGAACCTCATCGGCAGGGCGGCAAGGCGTGACGATTACGCTTGCAGCCCGGCCGCAAGCAGCGGCGCTCGCCGTGGCGCGACACTGCGCGCACGGCGAACAACAGGAGCGTGCGACGGAAGCGGAAGCGGAAGCGCTGGCGCGCTCGCGCATTGGGCGGCGCGTGCGGCGTGAGCGTCGAGACGCTCACGCCGGTGTTGCGTGGTCAGCCGCGCTCGGGCGTGGCGCGGGCGGCGCCTTGCGCGTCGCGCGAGCTGCCGCGCGCCGGCTTGCCGGCCCAGTAGCCCGCGAGCACCGAGCCCGAGAGGTTGTGCCACACCGAAAACAGCGCGCCGGGCAGGGCGGCGAGCGGCGAGAAGTAGAGCTTGCCGAGGGTCGCGGCGAGCCCCGAGTTCTGCATGCCCACTTCGATGGCGAGCGTGCGGCACACGGATTCGTCGAAGCCGAGCAGTCGGCCCCCCCAGTAGCCGCCGAGCAGGCCGATGCCGTTGTGCAGCACCACGCCGAGCGCGACGAGCGGGCCGACCGTGGCGATGCTCGCGTGCGTGCCGCCCACGACGGCCGCGATGATCGCGAGGATCGACACCATGGAGACGAGCGGCAGCACCGGCTCGACGCGGCGCACGAGGCCGCCCGCAAGGCGGTTCACGACGAGGCCGATCGCGATCGGCAGGCCGACGATTTGCAGGATGCTCATGAGCATGCCGTGCACGTCGACGACGATCGAGGCATCGACGTAGAGACGCGTGAGGAGCGGCGTCGCGAACACGCCGACGAGCGTGGAGAGCGCGCTGATCGTCACCGAAAGCGCGACGTCGCCGCGCGCGAGATAGATCATCACGTTCGACGCCGTGCCGCTCGCCACACTGCCCACGAGCACCATGCCCGCGGTGAGGTCGGGCGGCATGTGCAGCACCTTGGCGATCGCCCAGGCGGCGAGCGGCATGACGAGGTAGTGCAGGAAGATGCCGGCCGCCACGGGCGCGGGGCGCGTGAAGACGCGCTGGAAGTCGGCGAACGAGAGTGTCACGCCCATCGCCAGCATGATGATCATCAGGAGCGTGGTGACGTGCGGCGCGATTGGCGCGACGAGGCCCGGATCGAAGTACGCAAGCAGTGAAACGAGGACAGCCCAGAGCGGGAAGAGTCGGGTGATCGGGGCAAGCATGAAAGGGTGGTCCGTGAGAGGGGTTCGTTTTAGGTCGTGGCGCGCGTTGCCTCGCCGTGGCGGCGGGGCTGTCTCCTTTGTCGGCGGGACCTGGCGCTTTAGCACCCGGCCCCCTCCATGCAGCGCACGGTTCCTGCCCTCGTGGGACGGACGGCGCATGGGGCGCCAGCCGCCTATTTTAACCGCTTGCTTAACCCGTCACCTCGCACCCCTTATCTGGCCATTACGTGGCCATTACCTGGCTTGGGCGAGCAGGCTCATGCGGTGAAAGCGCCATGTCATGAGCACGGCGACCGTGGTGAGCCCCGCCGCGAGGCCCCACCAGAGGCCGAGCGCGCCAAGGCCGAAGTGGAACGCGAGCGCGTATCCCAACGGAAAACCGATGCCCCAGTAACCGAGCGTGGCCGCGACCATCGGCACGCGCGTGTCCTTCAGGCCGCGCAGGCAACCCGAGCCCACGGTCTGCGCGCCGTCGACGATCTGGAAGATGGCCGCGACGCCGAGCAGCGTGGCCGCGAGCCCGACCGTGTTGGCGTTGGCCGGATCGTCGAGATGCAGATAGAGCCCGACGATCCAGTGCGGCGCGAGCACCATCACGAGCGCCGAGAGCGTCATGAAACCCACACCGAGCGCGAGCGCGACGAAACCCGCGTGGCGCGCCGCGCGCGGCGCGCCCGCACCGATCCAGTAACCCACGCGCACGTTGGCCGCCTGGCCGATCGCGAGCGGCACCATGAAGGTCACGGAGGCCACGTTCAGGGCGATCTGGTGCGCCGCGAGCGGCGTTTCGCCGAGCAGGCCCGCGAGCAGGCCGGTGGCGAGAAAGAGCGTCGCCTCGACGGCATAGGTGATGGCGACCGGCCAGCCGATCGCAAACAACTCGCCCATGAGCGGCGCCGTGGGCCGGCGCGCGATCACGAAACGCTGGTGCGAGGGGCGCAGGTGCAGCAGGGCCATCAGCACGAACGCCGTGAGCCAGACCGTTGTGGTCGTGGCGGCCGCCGAGCCGAGAAAGCCCAGTCGCGGCAGCCCCCACACGCCGTGGATCAGCCCGTAATTGAGAAAGCCGTTGCTGAACACGCTCGCAATCGACACCCACAAGAGGCGCCGCGCCGCGCCGATGGCGGGCAGGAACGAGCGCATGAGCCCCACGCCGATCAGGCTCGCGGGCGCGCCCCAGCGCAGCACGGCCGTGTATTCGCCGATGTGATGGGCGAGCAGCGTCGGCTCGCCGAGCGCGCGCAGGATCGGCTCCGCGAACGAGAGCAGCGCGAAGGCGGGCAGCGAGAGCAGCAGCGAAAGCGCGAAGCCCGTCCAGTAGATGTGCGGCACCTGGCTTTCGTTGGCGGCGCCGCGCGCCTGCGCGACGCTCACGCTCACCGAGGTCAGCACGCCTTGCAGCACGGTCACCACGACGAAGAACATGTTCGCGCCGAGGCCGCCCGCGGCGAGCGCGTCGGCGCCCAGCGAGCCGAGCAGCACGGTGTCGGTGACGCTCATCGCCATCTGCGAGAGCTGGGCGATCGCGAGCGGTCCGGCGAGGCGGGCGGTGTCGGCGGCGTGGCGGCGCAGCGTGGGCGATGTGGAAACGGCGCGGCCGGAAAGCGTGGTTCGGGTCATGAAAAACAAGCGGCGCGAGATACGCGCCGCAAGGCTCTGAGTACGGTTGTCTGTCGAAACTGAAAGCTTATTGCGCGGCGGTCGCGTTGTCGATCCGCGCGCTCAAATACGGTGCATGGGTGTCGCTTGCGCGCAATTCCGGTCGGGCGCTTTGATGGGCGCATCGATCGGCACTTTAATCCGGCTCTTTGATGGCAATGCGCGTGTCGCCGAGCAGCACGACCTGGCCCGCGCGGATCTTGCAGGTCTTGCGCAGTTCGACCTCGCCGTCCACTTTCACCGCGCCCGAGGCGACGACCTGCTTGGCCGAGCCGCCGCTGTCCGCGAGGCCGGTGATCTTCAGGAGGTTGTGCAGTTCGACGTAGTCGCCGGTGAGCGTGAAATCGAGATTGGGCATGGCGGATCGGCATTCAGATGCGCGCGGGAGGCGCGCGAAGGGTGAGCATCATAAGCGATCGCCGGCTTGCCGCGGCCCTCTGTGGCGTACACGCTGCTGTCACATCTCGGGGCCAGATGTTATGAATTCGTCAGAAAGTGCAACGTTGAGTAACGTTGCGGGACCGCGCGGCGATCTTCAGACCAAAATGGTTTCACCCGGATCGACAGCGCCGCCCAACCTTGCTCATTCGTTTTACCGGGCGGCTACATCGAGCGGGGGCGCGGCTGTAGCGGACCTGTTCGCCGCAACCGAGCCTTCGGAACCACTGCAAAGAGGATACGCCATGACCCAGATTCGCAAACTGCTGACCGCTACCGCCGCTTTTGCCACCGTGACCACGGCCGCCGTGTTCGCGCAGGGTGCGTTTGCCCAAACTGCGACCCAGGGTGCGGCACAGGCCGGCGGCGGGGCGCCCGCGCTGGCACCTTCCGCCGCACCGGCGATGGCGCCGGGCCAGATGGGCGGCCAGGCACCCAGCCAGGCGCCGGCCGCTGCCGGTATCGCGCAACCCGCGCCCGCGCCGCAGAACCTGACGGCGCCGCAGTCAGCCGACCCGCTGGTGCAAAAGCGCAACGCGAACGCGGCGGCGAACGCCGAGTACCGCAGCGCCAAAAAGTCGGCGAATGCGGAGTACGGCGACGCGAAGAAGCAGGCGAAGTCGCAGTACAAGGCCCAGGTGCAGGACGCCAAGATCATCCACAAGGCCGACCGTCAGGCCAACGACTCGGAGATGAAAGACCAGATGATGAACGGCATGTCGGCCCAGCAGCAGGGCGGCCAGGTCCAGCAGGCTCCGCAGTCCTCGCAGTAAGCGACTGACGGCGGGACCGTTGGGACTGTTGGGAGCAGAAACGGCGGCGGCGTCCGGCAACGGGCGCCGCCGCTTCGTTTTCCGGCGCAGGCTCTCGGCCCGGCGCTGAAGTTGTCGCTAAATATCGCCAGATCGCCGCAGAATCAGGCGCTTGCGGATGCGGGGTGTATGGATATACAGTGTGCGTCGCCCTGTCCGATTCGCCACGCTCACCGTTCCTGCGCCCGCCGTGTCCACTGTTTCCATCGCCGATTCCTCGTCCGTCTCCGTCTCTGTCGCCGGCGACGACGTTGCCAGGCCATGCGCCGATACGGCCAACGCCGTTTCCGCGTGGCTCGCCAAGCTCAACGACGCGCAGCGCGAAGCTGTCGAGCACGGCGGCGAAGCGGGCTACGCGCCGGGCTCGGCGCTGCCGGGGCCGCTGCTCGTGATCGCGGGGGCGGGGTCGGGCAAGACCAATACGCTCGCGCACCGCGTCGCGCATCTGATCGCGAACGGCGCCGATCCGCACCGCATCCTGCTGCTCACGTTCTCGCGCCGCGCCGCGCAGGAGATGACGCGCCGCGTCGCGCGCATCGCCGCCGGCGTGCCGGGCGTGGCCGCCACGCTCGCGCAGGGGCTCACCTGGGCGGGCACGTTTCACGGCGTGGGCGCGCGCCTCTTGCGCGAATACGCGGATCACATCGGCCTGTCGCCGGCGTTTACGATCAACGATCGCGAGGATTCCGCCGATCTCATGAACCTCGTGCGCCACGAACTGGGTTTCTCGGCAAAGGAAAAGCGCTTTCCGTCGAAGTCCACGTGTCTTGCGATCTATTCGCGCGCGGTCAACACGGGCGATTCGCTCGCGAACGTGCTCAACCGCTCGTTCTCGTGGTGCCTCGAATGGGAACCGCAGTTGCGCGTGCTGTTCGCCTCGTACGTGGACGCCAAGCAGAAGCAGAACGTTCTCGACTACGACGACCTGCTGCTCTACTGGGCGCACATGGCCGCCGAGCCTGCGATTGCCGCCGATCTCGCGGGACGCTTCGACCATATCCTCGTCGACGAATATCAGGACACCAATCGGCTTCAGGCGTCGATCCTGCTCGCACTCAAGCCCGACGGCCGCGGCCTGACCGTGGTCGGCGACGACGCCCAGGCGATTTACTCGTTTCGCGGCGCGACCGTGCGCAACATTCTCGATTTTCCGGCGCAGTTCGACCCGCCCGCGCGTCAGGTGACGCTGGAGCGCAACTACCGGTCGACCGCGCCGATTCTCGCGGCGTCGAACGCCGTAATCGACGCGGCTGCCGAGCGCTTCACGAAGAACCTCTGGACCGATCGCCCTTCGCAGCAGCGCCCGCGACTCGTGACGGTCGCCGACGAGGCCACTCAGGCGCGCTACGTCGTCGAGCAAATCCTCGAGGCGCGCGAAGCGGGCATGAAGCTCAAGCAGCAAGCCGTGCTGTTTCGCGCCGCGCACCACAGCGCAACGCTCGAAATCGAGCTGGCGCGGCGCAATATCCCGTTCGTTAAATTCGGCGGACTGCGCTTTCTGGACGCCGCGCATGTGAAGGACGTGCTGGCGGTGCTGCGCTGGGCGGAAAACCCGCTCGACCGCGTGGCGGGCTTTCGCGTCACGCAATTGCTGCCGGGTGTGGGGCCCGCCAACGCCGCGCGCCTGCTCGACCAGGTGGCCGCCTGCACGGGCGCGTATCGCGCCGCCGAGGCGCTCGCGGCCTTCGCGCCGCCGCCGCGCGCGGCCGAGGACTGGCCCGCGTTCGCCTCGCTCGTCGACAGCCTTGCCATGCGCGCCACGCCGTGGCCCGCCGAATTCGAGCGCGTGCGGCGCTGGTACGAGCCGCATCTCGAACGCAATCATGAGGACGCCCAGGTGCGTCTCGCCGATCTGTTGCAGATGGAGAGCATTGCGAGCACCTACGCGTCGCGCGAGCGCTTTCTCACCGAACTCACGCTCGATCCGCCCGACGCCACGAGCGCCGAATCCGCCGATCCGCTGCTCGACGAGGACTATCTGATCCTCTCGACGATCCATTCGGCGAAAGGGCAGGAGTGGCGCAATGTGTTCGTGCTCAACGGCGTGGACGGCTGCATTCCGTCCGACCTCGGCGCGGGCAGCGACGAGGAACTGGAGGAGGAGCGACGTCTGCTCTACGTGGCGATGACGCGTGCGAAAGAGGATCTGCACATCGTCGTGCCGCAGCGCTTTTACGTGCACAACCAGGTGGCGTCGGGCGACCGGCACGTGTGGGCGTCGCGCACGCGCTTCATCGCCACGCCCATGCTGCCGCTGTTCGAATCGCGTGCGTGGCCGCCCGCGCCCGTGGCGAGCGCGCCGAGCGCGACGGGGCTCGCCGCCGCCGCGCAGGCGAAAGTCGAGATTGCCGCGAAGCTCAGGAAGATGTGGGATTAGGCGTGCGGCGCGCCGCCGGCGAGGCGGGCGCGCCGGCGCTCAGTGCCGCTGCTCTCGCGCCGCGGTCCGCTGCGGCGGCATGAAGAAGTTGCGCAGCCATGCGGCGAGGCGCGTGAACACGTCGTCGGGTTCTTCGACGAAGATCTCGGGCTTGAGCAGCCGCAGGTACTCCATGATCTGCTGCGCTTCCTGCTTCTGGAAGGCGCCGTGCGTGATGCCGAGCCGCAGCAGCCCGCGCAGTTCGCCCAGCCGCTCGCGCGCGGCGCTGCCGCTTGCCTGCTCGCAACCGATCTTGGCCTCGTACACGCGCTGGCGCAGCGACTCCGAAAGCCGCCAGGCGGGCGTCTGCATCGACTCCTCGAGCGCCTGGATGTCTTGCACGCTCGACTTGATCTGCGCCGCGAGCGGGTCGACGAGCGAGGCGTCGCCCTGGGCTTCGTTCACGATGGCCGCCGCCCAGTCGCGGCATTGCTTCGAGAGTTCGTCGGGCGTCCACTCGGGCCGCGACGCGACGCCAAAGCCGAATTCGCTTGCCTGACGCATCAGGATCGAGACGACCTCGGGAAATTCCTTGTCGAGCGTGCGCTTGGCCCACGCGTACTGGCCGCCCTGGAGCAGCCGCTGCACGGCGTGCTCGGTGAGCGGCGTCATGTTGTCGAGCAGTTTCGCGCGCAGGTAGTCCTCGAACGACGGCGTGGCGAACTGCGGGTCGAGCTTGACCGAGACGCGCAGGAACGCGTCGAAGTCCTTGCGCAGCGACGCAAGCGTTTCTTCTTTCAGATTGAGGGTGATCTGCCCCATTGTGGTTGCCCCGGTGTAATCCTTATCCCTTCTTATGCGCTCGCGCCGTTCGAGCACAGGCCCGCCAGAGCAGGCCTTGACGGGTTTATCGGCGGGACGGGCCGAAACTTGAGCGCACCTGCCGGGGAACGCCTCAGCGCAGGACGACGCCTTGCCAGAGAAAGAACACGCCGAGCCCCACCGCAATGGTGAGGAGCGGGCGCTTCGTGAGCGCGCTCACGACGATGGCCGCGAGCGCGCCGACGAGCTGCGGGTTGCGCCAGGTGAGCTCCGCGCCCTGGCCGTGAGGCGAGACCGCCATCGGCACGATGATGGCCGTGAGCACCGTGACGGGCACGAAGCCGAGCGCGGTGCGCACGAGCGGCGGGAACACGAGCCGCTCGCCGAGCACGAACACGGCGGTGCGCACGACCCAGGTGATGAGGGCCATGCCGAGGATCAGGACGACGTAGTTCATTGCCCGGCTCCGGCGGTGCGTTGGACGGTGGGCGGCTTGCGCGGGTGTTCGCCGCTCGCGCGCGCGCCGCGCGGCGTGCCGGGGCGCGACAGGACGACGCCGACCACCACGCCCGCGAGCACGGCGCCGAGCAGGCCGAGCTTGTACGGCCAGCCTTGCCAGAAGAAAGCGAGCACGCCCGCGGTTGCTGCCGCGGCGAAATAGCGCACGGCGACGAGCTGCGGCACCACGATGGCGATGAAGGTGGCGACCATCGCGAAGTCGAGGCCAAGCGACTGGAGCCCCGGGAAGGCGGCGCCGAACAGCAGGCCGACCGCGGTCCAGAGCTGCCAGTTCAGGTACATCGAGAGGCCCGAGCCGAGGAAGTGCCACGGCGAGACGTCGTCGCCGGGGGGATGGCGGCGGAAATGCGCCCAGGCGACCGCGAACACTTCGTCGGTCAGCAGGCCGCCCAGCGCGAGGCGCCAGCGCAGCGGCAGGTGCGACACGTAGGGCGCGAGCGTGGCGCTGTAGAGCACGTGGCGCAGGTTCACGATCAACGTGGTGGCCCAGATGACGGCGAAGCTCGCGTGCGAGGCGATCAGCCCGAGCGCGATGAACTGCGCGGAGCCGGCGAACACGGCGAGCGACATGAACTGGCCGTGCCAGAGCGAAAGCGGGCCCGAGGTGACGAGCGTGCCGAAAATCACGCCGAAGGGCGCGGCGCCGATCATCATGGGGATCGTGTCGCGCGCGCCGGCGGCGAATTCGGCGAAGCGCCCGGTTTGCGGCGTGGAATGGGTGGTCAAACTATCCTCCTGATACATGAGGACAGCTTAGCGGGCGGCCTTGCGCGTGGCTTGTACGTTCTTGCGGCGGGGTGCCGAAGCCTGGCGCCCCGGCGGCGCTCAGGACGACTGCCAGCGCCCTGGCGGCACGCCGAACATGCGGCGAAAGTGCCGCGTGAAGTGGCTCTGGTCGGTGAAGCCGCTGGCCGCGGCGACGTCGGCGACGGTGGCGCCGTCGCGCAGCGGGCCGAGCGCGCGTTGCAGGCGCAACTGCGTGCGCCACGCGTGCGGTGGCAGCCCGGTCGCCTGGGTGAACAGGCGCGTGGCGTGAAACGGCGAGAGGCCCACGGCCTGGGCGAGATCGGCCACGCGCAGCGGCGTGGCGAGATCGGCGGCGAGGAGCGCCTTCATCGTCTCCACGCGCGCATCGTTGGGGCCATGCTTGAGCGCGGCCTCGCGCGTGCGGCCGTAGCGCGTGAGGAGCGTCGAGAGCGCGTCGAGCAACGCGCCTTCTACGGCGAGCAGATCCGGATGTGCTGCATATGGCGCGTTCGCAAGCGCGGGGGCCTCGGGCGGCGCCGTGACGGTGCTCGTGCGGGCGTCGAGCCCGGCGTGTGTGCGCCGCCGGTCAGTGTCGCTTTCCAGCAGCCGGTGCGCGCGCGAGAGGCGGTGCGCGAGATCGAGATCGTGAATCACCTCGGAGTCGAACCACGGCAGCGGCTGCGCGCGGCCGGCGATTTCGGCGGCGAGGTCGTGCAGGAAGCCGATCGGCACGTACATCACCCGATAGCTCCAGCCTTTGTCGACAGCGCGCGAGCCCGTGTGCAGTTCGCCCGGATTGATGACCGGCACGGTGCCCGTTTCCGCGACATGCTGTGAGCCGCGATACCGGAAGCATTCCGCGCCGCCTTCGATCACGGGGATCGTGTAGGCCTCGTGCCAGTGGGGCGCGAACGTGTGCTCGTGGTATTCGGCTGTGACGAGATCCCCGCCGGGCAGCAGCGGCGTGCGCCAGTAGCGGGCGGAATCTCGGAAACGGGAGTCGGGCATCGTCAAAATCCTGCGCGGATCCTCAGTTTAGCGCAGTGGAATGGCCGTGCCCGCGGGCACCGGCACGGCGGTGACGCTGTTCTTCGCGCTGCCGCTCACGACGCGGTCGCTGTAGGTCAGGTAGACGAGCGCGTTGCGCTTCGCGTCGACCACGCGCACGACGTGCAGCGTCTTGAAGAGGAGCGACATGCGCTCGTTGAAGACGTCGGCCTGCTGCTTGAGCGGCCCCGTGAACGCGATTTGCCCGACCTGGCGGCAGGCGATCGACGCTTCGGTAGGGTCTTCGGCGAGGCCGAGCGTGCCTTTCACGCCGCCCGTGCGGGCGCGCGAGACGTAGCAGGTGACGCCTTGCACCTGCGGATCGTCGTAGGCCTCGACGACGACCTTGTCGGAGCTGGTCATGCGGAAGTTGGTGTTCACGCTGCCGATCTGCTCGGCGTGGGCGGCGGCGAATGCGCACAAGCTCGCGCAGGCGATGAGCGGGCGCGCGAGGCGTGCGGGGCGTGCAAAGAGGCGGGTGGATGTCATGCGGATTCCCGGAGGTGGCGAAGCGACATTATCGGGGAGGGTGGGGCCTGCGCGAGCGCTGACCGGACGCGGCGGCTACAGATGCTGTGGCAAATCCATGGCATCGTGAAGAATGCGCAGCACGTCGATGCATTGCGTAATGTCGGCATTGACGCGGAACAGGATGAAATGGCGTCCCTTGCGCCGGTTCCGGGCAACGTGGAGCGTCACGATGCCGGGGAGAATGTCGTCGCGCGCGCGTGCGCCAGGTATATCGGGGCCGGCCATCAGGTCCTGCAACGCGTGTGAGATCGTCGTTGCGTACGCGCGCGCCTGACCCGGGCCGAACTGCCCGGCGGACCAGCTCACAATGTCGAGGAAATCGTTTTCGGCGGAATCAGTCAGGCGAACGGTCCAGCCCGTCTGGCGGGCGCTCAACGTGCGCGCTTTGGGGGACTGTCGGGCGCAAGCGCGTTCGCGACGAGGCTATCCAGATGATCGCCGAGCGCATGCGCCGATGTGAAGCTGCGCAGGCGCCCCGCTTCGACATCGGAAAGGCCGAGGCGCGCCGCGTCGCGCAGCGCTTCGAGTCTCGCCTGCGTTTCGGCTTCCTCGCGCTCGATCAGGCGCAGGCCCGCGCGCAACACTTCGCTTGCGTTCTGAAAGCGCCCCGAATTGACGAGGGAATCGATCAGGTGAGCCTGATGGTCGGTAAGTACGACGTTGCGGGTGGGCATGGCGGCAGCCTTTGAGGGAAGCGCGGTAATTGGCAGATTATGCCATGGCGACCCAGCAGGCTATTTGATCGGAAAGAGGGGAGGCAGGCGAAAAGCGCGCAGCAAAAGAAAAAGGGGTTGCGTGCAACACGCAACCCCTCATATTTTGGCTCCCCGACCTGGGCTCGAACCAGGGACCTACGGATTAACAGTCCGGCGCTCTACCAACTGAGCTATCGGGGAACAGCAGTACAGCTACAACGCTTTACGTCATAAAAAAACCCGTTCTGATTAACGGGCTTTTGCGAATCTTGGCTCCCCGACCTGGGCTCGAACCAGGGACCTACGGATTAACAGTCCGGCGCTCTACCGACTGAGCTATCGGGGATCAACAAAAGCAGAGAACGAGATTCTATGGGGTCCAGCGGAGACTGTCAATACCCTGGCGCTATCTCTTTTAAGGCAGTGCGCATTGCAAGCGACTGTCCCGGCGCGCGACAGGGCGAAACCCCGAACAGGCGATTACCGCGCGATTAGCGTGCCAGAAGCTCGAGCTTGTCCTTCACGTCCTTGAATTCGTCGGCTTCCGGCAGCGGGGCCTTGGTCTTGGTGATGCTCGGCCAGCCCTTGGCGAGGTCGGCGTTCAGTTCGATGAACGCTTGCTGGTCGCCAGGCACGTCTTCTTCGGCGTAGATGGCGTTCACCGGGCATTCGGCAACGCACACGGCGCAGTCAATGCACTCGTCCGGGTCAATCGCGAGGAAGTTGGGACCTTCGCGAAAGCAGTCCACCGGGCACACATCGACGCAGTCGGTATAGCGGCACTTGATGCAGCTTTCGGTCACAACGTGAGTCATTCAGGCAACTCCTGCAAGCTTTTTGTATCGGGGGATGGCGGTTCGCCAAAAGCGGTATTGTAACTGATGAGGAATTACCCCAGCCACACGCCCGCACCGCGCGTTAGATCGTTTCGTGATTAGTTTATAAGATGGGGTGATCCGAGCGGCTTGAACCGAATGGCGTCGAATGATGTCGATTGCCCCTTTTGCGCAAGGGGGCGTGCAGACGGGTACACGGCGTGCGCGGTCATTCGGGTAACATGGGCGCACCGCTGGCGCCCGCCGCCCCGAGCCGTCGCAAGGCCCATATCCTGTGCCGCGTGCGGCTTTCGCGTTGCGCGGGCGCTATCCGATTGCAGTCCGGCTGGCCCATCATGATCATTACTTCGCTGCTCGATACCGATCTGTACAAATTCACGATGATGCAGGTGGTGCTGCATCATTTCCCCGCGGCCAATGTGGAATACCGCTTCCGCTGCCGCACGCCCAATGTCGATCTCGTGCCTTACGTCGACGAGATCCGCAGCGAGATCCAGAAGCTTTGCCGGCTGCGCTTTGCCGAGACCGAGCTCGAGTACCTGCGCAAGATGCGCTTCATCAAGAGCGACTTCATCGACTTTCTCGCGCTCTTTCACCTCAACGAAAAGTACATCACGGTGACGCCGTCGCCCAAGGGCAACGGCGAGATCGACATCGAGATCAAGGGGCCTTGGCTGCACACCATCCTCTTCGAGATTCCGGTGCTTGCCATCGTCAACGAGGTGTACTTTCGCAACACGCAGCATCATCCTCAGTACGAGGAGGGGCGCGAGCGCCTGCGTCACAAGATCGAACTGCTCGGCGCGAAGCCCGAATTCTCCGACTGCAAGATCGCCGACTACGGCACGCGCCGCCGCTTCTCGAAGCGCTGGCACGAGGAGGTGATCCTCACGCTCAAGGAAGATCTCGGCGAGCAGTTTGCCGGCACGAGCAACGTGTACTACGCGATGAAGCACAACCTCACGCCGCTCGGCACGATGGCGCACGAGTATCTCCAGGCGTGCCAGGCGCTCGGGCCGCGCCTGCGCGACTCGCAGATCTTCGGCTTCGAGATGTGGGCGAAGGAGTATCGCGGCGACCTGGGCATCGCGCTCTCCGACGTCTACGGCATGCAGGCCTTTCTGCGCGACTTCGACATGTACTTCTGCAAGCTCTTCGACGGCGCGCGCCACGATTCGGGCGATCCGTTCGAGTGGGGCGAGCGTCTGCTCAAGCACTACGAAGACAACCGCTGCGACCCGCGCACGAAGACCATGATCTTCTCGGACGCGCTCGACATTCCCAAGGTGCTGCGCCTCTACGAACGGTTTGGCGAGCGCTGCCGCCTCGCCTTCGGCGTGGGCACGAACCTCACCAACGACCTCGGCTACCAGCCGTTGCAGATCGTCATCAAGATGGTCCGCTGCAACGGCCAGCCTGTGGCCAAGCTCTCCGATTCGCCGGGCAAGAACATGTGCGACGACAAGGCGTATCTTGCCTATCTGCGTCAGGTGTTCGGCATCGAGCAGCCCACGGAAGAGGAAGGCGCGGGCAAGTAACGCGCGCGGGAGGCCCGCAAAGCCCGCAAAGCCCGCAAATCGCAAGGCGACGCCCCGGTATAATCGGCGCGTCGCCTTTCTTCATCTGACGAGGACGTTCATGGACACGACGGCCGCCCGCCGCAGCATACTCGCGCGCATTCGCGCGGCGCAGGGACGCGAGGCCACGCCCGCGGCGCACGAGCGGGAGGCCGTTGCCGACTACCTCGCGCGCCATCCCGAGGGGCCGCGCCCCGACCTCGAAGGCGATCTCGTCGCGCGCTTCGTGGGCGAGGCGCGCAAGATGTCGAGCACGGTGGACGAAGTCCAGCAGATGACCGACGTGCCCGCCGCCGCGCAACGCTATCTCGCCGAGCGCGGCTTGCCGATGCAGGCGGTGGCGTGGCAGACGCTCGAATCGTTCGACTGGGCCAGCGCGGGTCTGGCGGTGGCATTTCGCAAGCCCGAGGACCGCGATCTCGTGGGCCTCACCGGGTGCTTCTGCGCCACGGCCGAAACCGGCACGCTGGTGCTGCTCTCCAGCCCGCAAACCTGGGCCTCGGGCGCGCTGCTGCCCGAGACGCACATCGCCGTTGTGCCGGCTTCGCGCATCGTCGCAGGCCACGAAGACGCCTTCGCCCTCATGCGCGCCGAACGCGGCGAGCTGCCGCGCGCGGTCAATTTCGTCTCGGGGCCGTCGCGCACCGGCGACATCGAACAGACCATCATTCTCGGCGCGCACGGGCCGTATCGTGTGCATGTGATCGTCGTGCATGGCGCGTGAGCGCGTCGTAGTCCGCCGGTTCGCGGCCGCTGCGTTCGCCGCGCTGTCGTTGTCCGGCACGAGCGCACACGCGGCAACCTTCGATGGCGCCTCGCTCGGCGCGGTCTGGGCGTTGCCATTCGCCGGCATGCTGCTGTCGATCGCGTTCTTTCCCATGCTCGCCGCCGCGTTCTGGCATCGCCATTTCGGCAAGATCGCCGCGGCGTGGGCGCTCGCCTTTTTGCTGCCGTTCGCGCTCGCGCACGGAATCGGCGCGACCTATCCGCTGTTCGTGCACGCCATCGTCGACGAATATCTGCCGTTCATCGTCTTGCTCGGCGCGCTCTATACGATCGCGGGCGGCATCTGCGTCTATGGGAATCTGCGGGGGTCGCCGCGCACGAACACGGCGATCCTCGCGCTCGGTACGGTGCTCGCGAGCGTGATGGGCACGACTGGCGCGGCCATGCTGCTGATCCGGCCGCTCCTGCGCGCGAACGACAACCGGCGGCACAACGTGCACGTCGTCGTGTTCTTCATCTTCCTCGTCGCGAACGCGGGCGGCCTGCTCACGCCGCTCGGCGATCCGCCGCTTTTTCTCGGCTTCCTGAACGGCGTGGGATTCTTCTGGACTGCACAGCATCTTGCGCTGCCCATGCTGTTCGTGTGCGGCGTGCTGCTCGCGGTGTTCTACGCGCTCGATAGCTGGTACTTCAGCCGCGCGGGGGAGGCGCACGCCGCCTCGCTGGACCCGACGCCCGATTCGGGCGCGCTCGCCATCGGCGGCAAGGCCAATTTCGTGCTGCTCGCGCTGCTCGTCGCGCTCGTGCTGATGAGCGGCGTGTGGCGGCCGGGCGTCGTTTTCGACGTCGCGGGCGCGCACTTGCCGCTTCAGAACCTCGTGCGCGATGCGGGACTCGTTGCGCTCGCACTGATCTCGCTCGCGTTCACCTCGAAAGCGGCGCGCGCCGACAACGGCTTCGAATGGGCGCCGATCATGGAGGTCGCGAAGCTCTTCGCGGGCATTTTCGTGACGATCACGCCCGTTATCGCCATGCTGCGCGCGGGCGAGGCGGGCGCGTTCGCTACGCTGATCCGGCTCGTGAACGACGCGCCGGGCCGCCCGAACGAGGCGATGTACTTCTGGGCGACCGGCCTGCTTTCGTCGTTTCTCGACAACGCGCCCACGTATCTCGTGTTCTTCAATCTCGCGGGCGGCGACGCCAATGCGCTCATGGCGGGCGGCGCGAAAACGCTCGCCGCGATTTCGGCGGGCGCGGTGTGGATGGGCGCGCTGACCTACATCGGCAACGCGCCGAATTTCATGGTGCGGGCGATCGCGCAGTCGCGCGGCGTGCGCATGCCGGGTTTCTTCGGCTATGTTGGCTGGTCGGCCGCGCTGCTCATGCCGGTCTTTCTCGCGGCCACCTGGCTCTTTTTCGTCTAGCCCCGAGCCCGACGCGAGACTTCCCTGCGCGCCCCGTCACGCGCAACAATGACGGACATTCCGACAGAACGACTGAAGTGTGGAGAGCAACGATGCAAAAGATTCTCGTGGCGCGCCCGATCTTTCCCGACGTGATCGATCGGCTCAAGCAGTATTTCGACGTGGACTGGAACAACGGCGAGGCGCTTGCGCCCGAGGCGCTGCACCAGCGGCTCGCCGACAAGGACGGCGCGCTCACCGCGGGCGACCCCATCGGCGCGGCGGCGCTCGCGGCCGCGCCGCGTCTGCGCGCGGTGTCGAACATGGCCGTGGGCTACAACAACTTCGACATGGCCGCGTTCAACGCGGCCAACGTGCTCGGCACCAACACGCCCGACGTGCTCAACGAAACCACGGCCGACTTCGGCTGGGCGCTGATGATGGCGGCCGCGCGCCGCGTGACGGAATCCGGGCACTTCCTGCGCGCGGGCAAGTGGGACAAGTGGTCGTTCGACGCGTTTCTCGGCTCGGACATTTACGGCGCCACGCTCGGCGTGATCGGCATGGGCCGCATCGGCCAGGCGCTCGCGCGCCGCGCGCGCGGTTTCAACATGCGCGTGGTCTATCACAATCGCTCGCGCGTCGCGCCTGAGATCGAGCGCGAACTGAACGCCGAGTATCTTTCGAAGCAGGACCTCCTCAAGCAGGCCGACCACGTCGTGCTCGTGCTGCCTTACACGGCGGAGAACCATCACACGATCGGTGCGGCCGAACTCACGCTGATGAAGCCCACCGCCACGCTCACCAACATCGCGCGCGGCGGCATCGTCGACGACGCGGCGTTGGCGCAGGCGCTGCGCACGCGCCAGATTGCGGCGGCGGGCCTCGACGTGTTCGAGGGCGAGCCGCGCGTGCACTCCGCGTTGCTCGAAGTGGAGAACGTCGTGCTCACGCCGCATATCGCGAGCGCGACCGAAGCCACGCGCCGCGCCATGGCGAACCTCGCCGCCGACAACCTGATCGCCGCGCTCGGCGAAGGCCCGCGTGCGGGGCAGCCGCCCAATCCGATCAATCCCGCCGTGCTGGGGAACGCGCGTACATGAGTCCGCTTGCCGTCATGTCGCTGGCGCTCGTCGCGCTGGCGGCCGCGTTCGTCGTCACGCTCGTGGCCTTGCTGCGCGCCCGTCAGGGCCATGACGACGGCGAGGCCACGCTCGACGCGCTCGATCAACTGAGCGACCGCCTCGCGGCCTCGACCGACACGCAGGCGCGCGCGGCCGAGCGCATCGAGCGCGAGTTGCGCAACGAAATCGCGCGCACCGCGCAAACCTCGCGCAGCGAGTTCGGCGGCGGCTTCGCGCAGGTGCAGCAGGCACTCGCGGCGCAGCTCGGCAGCATGGCGACGGTGCAGAACAGCCAGATCGACGGCTTCGCGCAGCAACTCGCCAAGCTCACGGCCGCCAATACGCAGCAGCTCGACGTCGTGCGCCAGAGCCTGCATCAGCAAGCCCAGCAGGCGCGTGAGGAGCAGGGCGCCGCGCTGCGCCACTTCGGCACGGTGCTCACGCAGCAGCTCGCGCAGCTCACCGAGGCGAACGACCGGCGCTTCGCCGAAGTGCGCGCGACGCTCGAACAGCGTCTAAAGGACATCGAAGCGAACAACGCGGCGAAGCTCGAAGAAATGCGCCGCACCGTGGACGAGAAGCTGCACGCGACGCTTGAGCAGCGCCTTGGCGAGTCGTTCAAGCTGGTTTCCGATCGACTGGAGCAGGTGCATCGCGGGCTTGGCGAGATGCAGACGCTGGCGGCGGGCGTCGGCGACCTGAAGAAGGTGCTGACCAACGTGAAGACGCGCGGCACCTGGGGCGAGGTGCAGCTCGAAGCCTTGCTCGAACAGATGCTCACGCCCGAGCAGTACGCGAAGAACGTCGCGACCGTGCCCAAAAGCAGCGAACGCGTGGAGTTCGCGATTCGCCTGCCCGGACGCGGCGCGGGTGGCGCGGATCAGTCGGAGCCCGTGTGGCTGCCGATCGACGCCAAGTTTCCGCGCGAGGACTATGAACGGCTGATCGACGCGCAGGAGCGCGCCGATGTCGCCGCGATCGAGGAAGCCGGGCGCGCGCTCGAACTGCGCATCCGCGCGGAGGCGCGCACCATCGCCGAGAAGTACGTCGCGCCGCCGCACACGACCGACTTCGCGCTGCTGTTCCTGCCGACCGAAGGGCTCTACGCGGAAATCCTGCGCCGTCCCGGCCTGACCGACGTGCTCCAGCGCGACTACCGCGTGAGCGTCGCGGGGCCGACCACGCTCACGGCGCTGCTCAACAGCCTGCAAATGGGCTTCCGCACGCTGGCGATCGAGCGGCGTTCGAGCGAGGTGTGGCAGGTGCTGGGCGCGGTGAAGACGGAGTTCGGCAAGTTCGGCGACGTGCTCGCGCGCACGAAGTCGCAGCTCGAAACGGTCACGCGTTCGATCGAGGCGGCGGAGGTGCGCACCCGCGCGATGAACCGCAAGCTGCGCGACGTGGAGGCGTTGCCGGGCGAGACGGCGGCGAACCTGCTCGGCGATGCCTTGGGCAACGGCGAGCCGGCGGGCGATGGGGGATTCGGAGACGAGTGAGCAGCGCGTCTGCAAAAGCCGCGCGCCAAAGGACAACGGGCCGCCTGAATCCAGGCGGCCCGTTTGCATTCGAGTGCGTTCGGCGCGTGTGCGTTGCGCTTACCCGATCGCCGGTTCGGCGGGAGCGGCGAGCTTGTCGAGTGCGTCGCCGGTCATGCGCACGACGCGCCAGTCGGGCAGCACCGTCGCGCCGAGCTTCTCATAGAAGCCGATGGCCGGCGTGTTCCAGTCGAGCACGGTCCATTCGAAACGGGCGCAGCCGCGTTCGACGGCAATGGCCGCGAGCGCGCGCAGCATGGCCGTGCCGAGGCCGGTGCCGCGTTGCGAAGGCTGCACGTAGAGGTCTTCGAGATACAGACCGCGGCGGCTCAGGAAAGTCGAGTAGTTGTGGAAGAACAGCGCATAGCCGACGATGCGCCCGGCGTCCTCGGCAACCAGCGCCTCGGCGGCAGGGCGCGCGCCGAAGAGGGCGTCGGCGAGACCTTCGGCCGTGCCCGTGAACAGATGCGTGAGCTTCTCGAACTCGGCGAGCTCGTACATCAGCGCGTGCATCGCGCCGACGTCGGCGGGCGTGGCGGCGCGGATCGTCGCGGACGTCACGCTTCCTCCGGCACGTCCGAGAGATGGATCTCGATGCCGCCGAAGCGCGAAGCGACCCAGTTGTACGCATGGCAGGCGATCCACAGCAGGATGAAGCCGACGATCGCGTTGAGCAGCAGCGCGCTGAAGATGGTGGAGAGTTCGACCGACCCGTAGCGCACGAACGCCACGAGCACGCCGAGCAGCACGATCGGCACGCTGAAGGTCAGATACACGAGGATGAGCGCTTTGGCGGTCTGCCCCGCGGCGATGAACGAAATCTGTTTTTTCATAGGTGTCGGTCCGTATGTCGAGGTGGACGTGTGGGTACGTTTGATGGCCAGGCGCATTAGACGAGCCCATCGAACAGCATGATGTCGACGGCGTCGCCGGCATCGAGGTCTCCTGCCTCGTGCGCGAGCACGATGAAGCAGTTCGCCTCGCTCATCGTGCTGAGCGCGCCCGAGCTTTGCGAGCCGGTCGGCGCGACGCGCCACTGGCCTTTGGCGTCGCGGTGCGCGAGGCCGCGCTGGAACTCGGTGCGGCCTGCGCGCTTCTTGATCGGCTGCTCGCTCACCGCCGGCACGAGCGGCACGGGTTGCGCCTTCGCGCCCGCCATCGCCAGGAGGGCGGGGCGCACGATCTGGTAGAACGAGACCATCGTCGCGACCGGGTTGCCCGGCAAGCCGAACAGGAGCGCCGCGCGGCCCGCGCCGGGGTGTCCGCCCGACCAGATACGGCCGAACGCGAGCGGCCGGCCGGGGCGCATGGCGAGACCCCAGAAGGAGACGTCGCCGAGCGTTTGCAACTGGGTGCGCGTGAAATCGGCTTCGCCGACCGAGACGCCGCCGGAGGTTAGCACGACATCGGCCGTTTCGGCAGCCTGCTTGAGTGTGGCGGCGAGCGCGGCGGGGTCGTCGCGCACCACGCCGAGATCGATCGCCTCGACGTTCAGGCGTTGCAGCATGGCGCCGAGCGCGTAGCGGTTGCTGTCGTAGATGCAGCCCGGTTCGAGCGGCTCGCCGGGCGAGCGCAGTTCGTCGCCGGTGGAGAAGTACGCCACGCGCAGCCGTTGTTTGACGTTCGCCTCGACGAGACCGAGCGAGGCGAGCAGGCCGATGTCGCTGGCGCGCAGTTCGCGGCCGGATGCGAGCGCCACGCCGCCGCGCGCCAGGTCTTCGCCCTTGCGGCGGGCGTTCGCGCCGCGTTTTACCGCGCTCGCATCGAACGTGACGGCTTCGCCGCGCACCTGCACGCGCTCTTGCGGCACGACGGTGTCGCAGCCCGCGGGCATCGGCGCGCCGGTCATGATGCGCACGCACGCACCCGCCGCGACGGCGCCCTGATAGGGGTGGCCGGCGAACGCTTTGCCGCAGACCGGGAGCGTCAGCTCGCCCGATGCGCCGGCCGTGGCCAGCGCCGCGCCGTCGAAGGCGTAGCCGTCCATCGCGGAGTTGTCGTGCGCGGGAACGTCGATGGGCGAAATCACGTCGTTGGCCAGCACGCGCGCGAGCGCTTCGCGCAGCGGTACGCGCTCGCTCGCGGTGAGCGGCGTCACCCACTGCAACACGATGGCCTGCGCGGCGCTCACGGGCAAAGCTTGCGGATCGTACTGGCTGATGCACCCGGCGTTGCCGGGGAGATGGTTAAGCGTGGTCATCGAGTGAGGAAGCGTCGCATCCGCACCAGGTGTGCGGCGATCGTCCAGGCGGGCGTGCCGGCCGTGTGCCGGGGACGGCGGCTGGCCGGGCGCCGCCCGATTGCAATTCAGGCGCGTTCGAGTTCGGCCAGTTCCTGTAAGGAATTGATATTGTAAAACGCACGTTCATCGGCAAAGGCGACTTCGGCGGCCTTGTGGCGCGCGTACCACGCACGCACTTTGCGCTCGCCCGCCGTGAGGAAGGCGGCGAGGTCGTCGGCGAGCGAGGTGCGCACGAGCGCGAAAACGGGATGCAGCGAGACGACGCCTGCGGCGTTCGTCGTGGTCGCGGTCACGATGTCGGCGCCGGCCTCGCCGTGGGCGAGCGCCGCGTGGCCCAGTCGCGCGGCCAGGTCGGCGGGCAGCCAGGGCGAGTCGCAGGGCGCCGTGAGGAGCCACTCGGTGCGTGCGGCGCGCAGGCCAGCGAGCAGTCCCGCGAGGGGGCCGGGGAAGTCGGGCAGTGTGTCGGCGAGCACGCTCGCGCGCCACGGCGCGCCGAGCGCTGCATAGGCGTCCTGGTTGCGGTTCGCGCTGATGGCGAGCGCACCTGCTTGCGGCGCGAGGCGGGCGAGCACATGGGCCGCGAGCGGCTTGCCGTGCAATATCTGGAGGCCCTTGTCCACGCCGCCCATGCGCTGGCCGCGGCCGCCCGCGAGCACGAGGCCGGTGATCGATTCGGCGGGGATGGTTCGCTCGCTCATCGGCAGGATGAGCTCGGGGGGCGTGTCAGCCACCGATGTAGGACATTTCGATGCGGCGCTCGTCCGCGGAGGCGGGCGCCTGCGCGCTGCCGCGCAGTTGCGAGTAGCGGTCGGCGCGGCCTTCCCAGACTTGCGCGATCGCGCCGGTGAGTTCCGCGTCGGTGGCGCCGTTGCGCACCAACGCGCGCAGGTCGTAGCCCATCGAGGCAAAAAGGCAGAGGTACAGCTTGCCCTCGGTCGACAGGCGCGCGCGGGTGCAGTCGCCGCAGAACGCGCGCGTCACGCTCGATATCGCGCCGATCTCGCCTGCGCCGTCGGCATAGCCCCAACGCTGCGCCGTTTCGGCGGCGCTATGCGCTTCCAGCGGCACGAGCGGCCAGTGCTCGGCAATGCGGGCGACGACCTCGGCCGACGGCAGCACCTCGGTCATGTTCCAGCCGTTCGAAGTGCCCACGTCCATGTATTCGATGAAGCGCAGCGCCACGCCCGTGCCGCGGAAATGGCGGGCGAGCGGCACGATCTCGCCGTCGTTCGTGCCGCGCTTGACGACCATGTTGACCTTGAGCGGCGCGAGACCCACGGCGTGCGCCGCGGCAATGCCGTCGAGCACGTCGGCCACCGCGAAGTCGGCGTCGTTCATGCGGCGAAAGAGGGCGTCGTCGAGCGCGTCGAGACTCACCGTCACGCGCGTGAGGCCCGCGTCGCGCAGGGCGCGCGCCTTGCGGGCGAGCAGCGAGCCGTTGGTGGTGAGCGTGAGGTCGAGCGGTTCGCCCGAGGGCGTGCGCAGTGCGGCGAGGCGCTCGATCAGGAATTCGATGTTCTTGCGCAGTAGCGGCTCGCCGCCCGTGAGGCGGATCTTGGTGACGCCGAGTGCTACGAAAAGCCGCGCCAGGCGCTCGATTTCTTCGAGTGAAAGCAGCGCGGAATGCGGCAGAAACGGGTAGTTCTTGTCGAACACCGAGCGCGGCATGCAGTAGACGCAGCGGAAATTACAGCGATCGGTGACCGAAATGCGCAGGTCGCGCAGCGGCCGTGCGAGCGCGTCGAACACCGCGCCCGAGGGCGTGCGCGCGGGCCCCGCAGCCGGTTTGGGCGGCAGCGTGCGGATATCGGCAACAGGGATGATGCGTCGGGACATGGTGTCTTCGTTCTCGCGTTGCTTCGATTCTAGCCGAACCGGGCATTGGCGACTGCCGAGGGAGAACGCTGATATATCAAAAAAGCCGCCAAAAAAAAGCCCGCCGGAACGGGCGGGCTTTTTGGGGATGGCGCCGGGCCTGGAAGCCCGGCGCGGTGTCGGTGACACCCGTAGCGCTTACGGCTGGCGGGAGGTCTCGACCTGTTGCATCGGCGTTGCGTCGACCGGTGCCAGCGCCTTGCGCTCGCGCGGCGCGCGCGCGGGCTTCACGATCTGCGCGGCGACTTGCTGGGCGGCTTCCAGCTTGCCGGCGTCGGTGTTGACCCACACGAGGCCTGCCGATTCCAGCATCGGACGCAGCGTGTCGGCCGAGCCGCCGGTGGCGGCCGCAGCCGCCGGGGCCGGGCGCTGCGCGGCCGGCTCGGTGGTTGCGACGACCGCCGGGGCAGTCTCGACGGCGACTGGCGCCGCCTCCGGTTGAGCCACGGGCGCGGCCACCGGCGCTTCAGCCTGCGGCGCTTCGACGCGGTCTTCACGCACGGCCGGCTGCGATTCGACCTGAACCGGCTGGACCGGCTCGGTCGGCTCGACCGGCGTTTCCGTCGCCACGGGGGCTACGGGGGCTACGGGGGCTACGGGGGCTACGGGAGCGACCGACGCGACGACGGCTTCGACAGCGGGTTCGGCCGCAGCGACCGGGGCCGCCGGCTCTTCTGCCTTCTGCTCCACCGCGGGCGCGGTTTCGACCGGCGCAGGCGTCGGCTCGACCGGGGCTGCCGGCGCTGCGGCGTGCACAGCTTCGGGGGCGACGGTTTCGACCGGGGTGGTCGTCACGGCGACGGCCGGCGTCTGGCCCGCTTCGGCAACCACTGCGGCGGCCGGCAATGCGGTCACGACAGTCGTTTCGATCACGGATTCGACGCGCGCTTCCACAGCCGGCGCTTCGTGCACCTGGGCCGCAACGGCGGGCTGCTCGATGGCCGGTTGCTGCGGCGCGGCTTCATCCTCGCCACCTTCCGGGGCTTCCTGGCCTTCAGCGTCCGGCGTGAAGCCAGCGGCTTCCGTCTCGCGCTCGCGACGACCGCCGCGACGGCCGCGACGGCGGCGGCGGCGCTCTTCACCTTCACGCGGCAGGCCGTCTTCGTCGAGGCCCTGGCCTGCGCCTTCGCTCAGTTCGGTTTGCGGCGCTTCGACGCCTTCGGCGGCTGCCGTCGATGCGGCGTCCAGACGTTCTTCCTGGGCCTCCGCGGCTTCCGCCGGCTGGCGACGGCGCGGCTCACCGCGCTCGGCACGTTCGCCACGCTCACGGCGCTCGCCGCGTTCCTGGCGTTCGCTGCGGGCGGCGCCGGCTTCCGGCGTCACCTCGCTGCGCTCCTGGCCACGCTCGACGCGTTCGATGCGCTGTTCGCGATCGGCGCGTGCTTCGCGGGTTTCACGCGGTTCACGTTGCTCGCGCGGTTCACGCTGTTCACGCGGCTCGCGTTGCTCGCGCGGGGCACGGCCTTCGCGTGCTTCACGTTGCTCACGCGGTTCGCGCGGCTCACGTTGCTCGCGCGGTTCGCGATCCTCGCGGCGGCCAGACGGCTGGCCGGTGCGTGCGCCGCCCGTGGCTTCGCCACGGCCAGCCGCGTCGCGCCCGCCGGTACGGCGGTTACGGTTGCGGTCGCCGCCGGTCTTGTCGCCGCGCTCGGTGCGGGCTTCGCGGGTCGGGCGAGCGGTCTTTTCGGGTTGTGCGACCGGCGCCGGCGCGGGTGCCGCTGCCGGTGCGCCGCCAAAGAGGCGCTTGACCCAGCCGAAGAAGCCGCCGCCTGCGGGCGTGACGGCCACGGGCGCTGCGACGGGCGCGGCCTCGGCCGGCTTGACCGGTGCGCTCGGCGCCGGACGTTCCGGCGTGATGCCCTTGACCGCCGCTTCCTGCTTCGGCTTGGCTTCGGCGCTGCGCTTGCTGTAGCCGGTTTCCGACTCCAGTTCGCGAGCCGCTTCCTCGGCCATCTTCCACGAGGCGCGCGGGTCGTCGAGACGCGCGTCGTCGTGACGCAGACGCTCGAGCTTGTAGTGCGGCGTTTCGAGATGCTTGTTCGGGATCAGCACGACGCCGACCTTGAAGCGCGACTCGATCTTGTTGATTTCCGAACGCTTTTCGTTCAGCAGGAAGGCGGTCACTTCGACCGGCACCTGGCAATGGATTGCCGCGGTGTGCTCCTTCATCGCTTCTTCCTGGATGATGCGCAGGACCTGAAGCGCCGACGATTCCGTATCGCGGATATGACCCGTGCCGTTACAGCGCGGGCAGGTGACGTGGCTGCCTTCCGAGAGGGCGGGGCGCAGACGCTGGCGCGACAGTTCCATCAGGCCGAAGCGCGAGATCTTGCCCATCTGCACGCGTGCGCGGTCGTGGCGCAGGGCGTCCTTCAGGCGTTGCTCGACTTCGCGCTGGCTCTTGGCCGACTCCATGTCGATGAAGTCGATCACGATCAGGCCGCCCAGGTCGCGCAGACGCAACTGGCGCGCGACTTCGTCGGCGGCTTCCAGGTTGGTGCGTGCTGCCGTTTCCTCGATGTCGGCGCCCTTGGTGGCGCGTGCCGAGTTCACGTCGATGGCGACCAGCGCTTCGGTGTGGTCGATCACGATCGCGCCGCCCGAGGGCAGCGGGACGGTGCGCGAGTACGCCGTTTCGATCTGGTGCTCGATCTGGAAACGCGAGAACAGCGGCACGTCGTCGTGATACCGCTTCACCTTATTGACATTGTCCGGCATCACGATATCCATGAAGGCGCGTGCCTGGTCATAGATCTCGGTGGTGTCGATGAGGATTTCGCCGATGTCGGGCTGGAAGTAGTCGCGGATCGCGCGGATGACGAGGCTCGACTCCAGGTAGATCAGCATGGGCTGACCGGACGTGCCAGCCTGCGACGCCGCTTCGATGGCGCGCCACAGTTGCAGCAGGTAGTTCAGGTCCCACTGGAGCTCTTCGGCGGAGCGGCCGATGCCGGCCGTGCGCGCGATGATGCTCATGCCGTCCGGCAGTTGCAGCTGCGCCATGGTTTCGCGCAGTTCCTGACGGTCGTCACCCTCGATGCGGCGCGACACGCCGCCGCCGCGCGGGTTGTTCGGCATGAGGACGAGGTAGCGGCCGGCGAGCGAGATGAACGTGGTGAGGGCGGCGCCCTTGTTGCCACGCTCTTCCTTCTCGACCTGGACGATCAGTTCCTGACCTTCCTTGAGGGCGTCCTGAATGCGCGCACCGCGCATGTCGATGCCTTCGCGGAAGTACTGGCGGGCGACTTCCTTGAACGGCAGGAAGCCGTGGCGATCTTCGCCGTAGTTGACGAAACACGCTTCGAGCGAAGGCTCGATGCGCGTGACGATGCCCTTGTAGATATTGCCTTTGCGCTGTTCGCGCCCGGCGGTTTCGATGTCGATGTCAATCAGCTTCTGTCCATCGACGATAGCGACACGCAGTTCTTCCTGCTGTGTCGCGTTGAACAGCATTCGTTTCATAGAACGACTCCAGTGCGTTCGCGCGCAAGCCGCACGGTGCGCGGCGGCGACGCCAGGCAGCACGGTGCGGGCAGCGGCGAGCCGCGCCTTATTGTGTTGTCACAAGCACGCTGGAGCGGGAACGATGGCGGGGAGAATTGCCTTTTCTGGGCGCCGGTCCGGCGTTGCGTTGCCGAGGACGGGGCCGCGTGGGCACATGCGAAATACGTCTTCAAGAAGCGAAGAGACATGCCGCGGGTTCGCGACGGCACGGTTTTCCTGCGCTTCCGATCCACCTGCCGGCTGTGCCATGGCAACGGCCATGACAGACGCCTGCCGCAGCGGCGAACCGCGCGCGCGTACGGCTGGATCAGGTTCGCGGCCACAGATTCAATCGGGGCCGCGCACGGGAAGCTTGTCAGGAACGCCCGTCTTCCCCCTCGGGATGTCTCGCCACTTTTTGACGTCGCCATGTCCTGCACATTGCCAGGACGCTTCGGGCGCTCGCCGTATTTTCGCCACCAACGCGTCCAGCGGCGGTCACTTCGACCGCGCGGCGGGACACGCCGGATAAATTCTTTATACCAATGTTCCGTTACCGTCGGAGCCGTCCCTGACCGAACGTGCCTGTGGGCGCCGTCCCTGCCGGTGCGGGATTCCGTGCGTGCAACTCGTTGCTTCTCATCAAGCGGGGTGAGCAACCAGCCCCGGGCGCAAGTAAAATAACCGTTTATCGCTTGCAGCCTGCGCTCGCCGCGTGGTCCGAGTCCAGGATAACCCTCTTGGGGTTCGCAGGACATTTGGCCGTTTGGCCTACCATTGCGTCGGCGCTGGGCAAATTATATTCAGAATGAAAGGGTTAGGCAAAACATCCCAGAATCAGGTCGCGAGCGACCAGGTTTCGTTCGTCGAAATCGACGAGGGCGCGGCCGGTCAGCGCATCGACAATTTCCTCCTGCGCGTCTGCAAAGGCGTGCCGAAGAGCCACATCTATCGCATTTTGCGCAGCGGGGAAGTGCGCGTGAATAAGGGCCGGGTCGACGCGCAGTACCGGCTCGCCGAAGGCGACGTCGTGCGCGTGCCGCCCATCCGCACGTCGCAGTCGAGCGCGCCCGCCGGTGCCGCGCCCGTGCCGGCCGCCCAGTTTCCGGTGCTCTACGAGGACGACGCGCTGCTCGTCATCGACAAACCCGCCGGCGTGGCCGTACACGGCGGCAGCGGCGTGGCGTTCGGCGTGATCGAGCAGTTGCGCGAGGCGCGCCCGCAGGGCAAGTTTCTCGAACTGGTCCACCGGCTCGACCGCGAGACCTCGGGCGTGCTCATGCTCGCCAAGAAGCGCGCCGCGCTCGTGGGCCTGCACGCGCAGATGCGCGACAACCAGACCGACAAGCGCTATTTCGCCTGCGTCCACGGCGAATGGGCGAGCGACTGGGGCCGCCGGCGCGCCGTGAAGGAGCCGCTGCACAAGTATCTGACCCCGGAAGGCGAGCGCCGCGTGCGCGTGCAGCCCGACGGCATGCCCTCGCATACGGTGTTCAATCTCATCGAGCGCTGGCCCGGTTATGCGCTGCTCGAAGCCGAGCTCAAGACGGGGCGCACGCACCAGATCCGCGTGCACCTTGCGCACCTCGGGCTGCCCATCGTCGGCGACGCCAAGTACGGCGACTTCGCCCTCAACAAGGCGCTCGCGCGCACCGGCGCGCGGCCGGGCATCAAGCGCATGTTCCTGCATGCGCATCGCCTGAAGCTCGCGCACCCGATTACGGGCGAGCCGTTGCAGTTCGAGGCGCCGCTGCCGGCGGATTGCCGCGGCTTCGTCGAGGGGTTGCGCGCGCAGCGCGACAGCGCGAACGCCTCGCCCGCGCCTGACGCGGCCCGACCGGAATGACAAAAATATGACAGTGTTTGGAGAAGCCCTGTATGGCCCGACAGCAATTTGATCTGATTGTGTTCGACTGGGACGGCACCTTGATGGACTCGACCGCCCATATCACGCGCAGCATCCAGGCGGCGTGCCGGGACCTCGGCCTGCCGGTGCCCGGCGACGAGGCGGCGAGCTACGTGATCGGCCTCGGCCTGCGCGAGGCGTTGCAGATCGCCGCGCCCACGCTCGATCCGGCGGACTATCCGCGGCTCGTCGAGCGCTACCGCATTCACTATCTGCTCAAGGATCAGCAAACCGAGCTGTTCACGGGCGTGCGCGAAATGCTCACGGAGTTGCGCGACACCGGCTACCTGCTCGCCGTGGCGACCGGCAAGAGCCGCGTCGGGCTCAACCGGGCGCTGGCCGACTCGCACCTCACGAGCCTTTTCGACGGCACGCGCTGCGCCGACGAAACTTTCTCCAAGCCGCATCCGGCCATGCTCCACGAGCTGACGCGCGAACTGGGGCAGGATCTGAACCGCACGGTGATGGTCGGCGACACGACGCACGACCTGCAAATGGCGATCAACGCGGGCGCGGCGGGTGTGGGCGTGGCTTATGGCGCGCACGCTTCGGGGGCGCTCGAAAAGCTCGAGCCGCGTTTCGTTGCGCAGGACGTCGCGGCGCTCGCGCTGTGGCTGCGGGAGCACGCGTGAGCACCGCGCCGGTGGCGTCGGTGCACGATCCGGTGCGCGTGTGCGCGGCCGAAGAACTTGTCGAGGCCGGCGAAGGGTGGCGTATGAGCGCGAGCTACGCGGGCGGCGACGCCGTGGTGTTCTTCGTGCGCTACGGCGGCGAGGTCTACGGCTACCTGAACCGCTGCGCGCACGTGCCGATGGAGCTCGACTGGGTCGAGGGCCAGTTCTTCGAGTCGTCCGGGCTCTACCTGATGTGCGCGACGCACGGCGCGATCTACCAGCCCGACACGGGCAAATGCGTGGGCGGGCCGTGCCGCGGCGGACGATTGCGCCCCGTGCGCGTCGAGGAACGCGACACACCCGAGGGCCGTACGGTATTCTGGCTTCCGGACGACGATTTGCGTCCGACCCTATCGTGACCTTTTACCGCTCGCATGCCCGACAATCCGACCCCTGATTCGAACGAAGCGCCGCGCGCGGCTTCGTCAGACCGCGGCGCGCCGGCGCCCGGTTGGGAGCGCGAGGCGCTCGAACGCATCGCGCTTGCCGCCATCACCGAACAGCGCGCGGCGCGGCGCTGGCGGATCTTCTTTCGCTTCGCGTTTCTCGCGGTCCTGATCGTGCTCGCCTGGGCGGTGCTCGACATTTCGGGCGCGCGCGTGGAGAGCGAAGGGCGCCACACGGCGCTCGTCTCGCTCGACGGCGAAATCGGCTCCGACACCTCGGCGAACGCCGACGACATCATCAGCGCACTCGACAGCGCGTTCGACGACGACGGCACCGTGGGCGTGATCCTGCATATCGACAGCCCTGGCGGCAGCCCGGTGCAGGCGGGCATCATCAACGACGAGATCCGGCGTTTGCGCACGAAGTACCCGGCCATCCCGCTCTACGTGGTGGTGGGCGACATGTGCGCCTCGGGCGGCTATTACGTCGCCGCCGCGGCCGACAAGATCTACGTCAACAAGGCGAGCATCGTGGGCTCGATCGGCGTGCTGATGGACGGCTTCGGCTTCACGGGCCTGATGGACAAGCTCGGCATCCAGCGGCGCCTGCGCACCTCGGGAGAAAACAAGGGTTTCTTCGATCCGTTCTCGCCCGACACGCCGAAGATGGACGCACACGCGCAGGAAATGCTCGACCAGATCCATCAGCAGTTCATCGACACGGTGAAGGCGGGGCGCGGCAAGCGCCTGAAGGACTCGCCGGACATCTTCTCCGGCCTGTTCTGGACCGGCCAGAAGAGCGTGGAGCTCGGTCTGGCTGACGGCTACGGCGACACCGATTACGTGGCGCGCGAAGTCATCAAGGCGCCCGATGTCGTCGATTACACGGTCAAGCAGAGCCTGACCGACCGCGTGGCGAAGCGCGTTGGCGCGAGCATTGGCTCGGCCGCCGTGCATTCGCTGCTGCTCGGCGGCAAGCCGGCGCTGCACTGAGCGCCCGCGCGGCTCCGGTTCGGCTTCAAGGAAAATCGGCCGCTGCGTGAGTGAGTCACGCAGCGGCCGATTGGTTTTCGCGCTGAGGCGCGCTTAGTCGAGCGCGCAGTTAAACGCTCAATTCGCGAGCAGCAGGAAGATCGCTGGCCGCTTGTGCAACTCCGGCGCGGGCTTTTTCTTCCAGTCGGACACGGCGCGGCTCAGGATCGTCTCGGTGGGCAGCGTGAGGTCGGCTGCGACGCATACGAGCGTGGAGGGCGCGCAGTTCGCGAGCAAGGCGTCGAGCAGCGTGCGGTTGCGGTAGGGCGTCTCGATGAAAATTTGCGTTTGCTTGCCTTTTCGCGAGATCTGCTCCAGTTCGCGCAGTTTCTTCACGCGCTCGTTCGCGTCAACGGGCAGGTAGCCGTGAAATGCGAAGCTCTGGCCGTTCAGGCCCGACGCCATCAACGCGAGCAGGATCGAACTCGGGCCCACGAGCGGCACGACCTTGATGCCGCGTTCGTGCGCGCGCCGCACGAGCAGCGCGCCCGGATCGGCGACGGCGGGCACGCCCGCCTCGGAAACCAGCCCGGTGTCGACGCCGGCGAGCAGCGGCGCGAGCAGCTTGTCGATTTCGCCGGCCGGCGTATTGACATTGAGCTCGCGGATCTCGATTTCCTGGATCGGCAGCGTCGTGCCCACGCGCTTGAGGAACGCGCGCGTGGTCTTGGCGTTTTCGCCGATATAGCTCGCGAGCGTGCCCGCGCGCTCGCGCACCGGGGCGGGCAGCACGGCGTTGAGCGCGTCGTCGTCGCCTTCGCCGAGCGTGTTCGGGATCAGATAGAGCGTGCCCTTGGTTGTGGTCGTCATGCCTGTGTCTCCAGCAGCGGATAGCCCGCGGCGAGCAGCATGCGCGTGAGCGCGATGAGCGGCAGGCCGATCAGGGCGGTGGGGTCGTCCGATTCGATGGCTTCGAGCAGCGCGATGCCGAGCCCTTCCGCTTTCGCGCTGCCCGCGCAATCGTAGGGCGTTTCGGCGCGCAGATAGGCGTCGAGCGCGGCGTCCGGGAGGTCGCGAAAGCGTACCTTCGTGACGATATCGACGGTATCCGTTTGGCCAGTAGCGGTGTCGAGCAGGCTCAGGGCACTATGGAACAACACTTCGCGGCCGCGCATGGACTGCAACTGCGCGAGGGCGCGCTCGTGCGTGCCGGGCTTGCCGATCTGGTGGCCGTCGAACGTGGCGACCTGGTCGGACCCGATCACGAGCGTGCGACCGGCGCCGGTGGGCAGCGTTGCGGCCACGGCGCGCGCCTTGGCCTCGGCGAGGCGCAGCGCCGTGGCTTCGGGCGTTTCGCCGGGCTGCGGCGTTTCGTCCACGGCGGGCACGGCCGTGGTGAACGCAATGCGCAGCCGCTCGAGCAGTTCACGCCGGTAGCGCGAACTGGAGGCGAGGATGAGAGCGGGGCGGCCCGTGCGCGGGGCTTGCGAAGGAGAATCCAGCATGATCGGTCGGAGTAGACGGAATAGGTAAGCGCGGAACAGAAAAGCGGCTGAAACGGTGCCTGTAGCGTCAGTTCGGGTAGCGAAAAACGGGGGCGGATTTGCCGCCGCACCTCGTTAAAATCGTCCGAAATCCTCGCCCGCACAGGCACTTGCGTACGCGAGCTTAAGTGTTTGACTCACAAAGATAAAGGCGATATGATTTTGGGCTTTTCATTGGTACGCTCTCGTCGCACGTCTTGCGCAGGCGCCTGAATTTTGCGGCGCGGCGGGCAGAAGACGAGCAGACTAGCCTGAGACTCGATCGCCGTGGCGTTGCCGGCGCAGCGGGGCGGCGTGCCAGGCAAGCCGGGTGACTGGCGGTTCAAGCTGCCGGGTTTAAGCTGTCAGGTTAAGCGAACACCGGCCGCACACCCTGAAGCAGGAGAGTGCACATGACCGAACATCCTGGTAAGCCTGCTGGCGCCGAACTGAATCCGCGCGACTTCGATCTCTTCGAATTCGCGCGCAGCGAGCGCGAAGCAGCGGGCGTCGTGCGCGTCTCGCAAATGCCGCGCATGCTAAACGAAGTCCCGGTCGAGGCGCCAGATCGCGACACCGCGTTCACGTGGCAGGCGGCGGGCTTTACCCAGCAGGAATTGCAGGAAAACGGGACCGAAGGGCCGCAGCCATACCTGCGCCTGGCTGTCCACGGTGGCGCGTGGCTCACGTGCCAGCGGTGCCTTGCTCCTTATGAGCAGGCGTTCAATGCGGATGCGACCTTCCGTATCGTCCAGACGGAAGAAGAAGCGGACGAGTTTCCGCTCGACGACGATGAAGTCGAAGTGATCGTGGGCTCGCGCCATTTCGATCTCGTCGACTTGATCGAAGAGGAGCTGTTGCTCGCGCTGCCGCTGGTGCCGAAGCACGAAGTCTGTCCGGAAGTGCACGAAAGTCTCGCCTCGGGTGCCGATGGCGCGGACGGCGTGGACTCCGTGGACGACGTGCCGGAGCAGGAAATCGAGCCGGAAGAGCGCGTCAACCCGTTTGCGGCGCTCGAATCGCTCAAGAAGGACGGTCCTGGCAGCAAGCATTAAAGCTGCTGGCAGGGCAGGCAGTACCAGACGCGTGGGCCTGAGCCCGGAGTCCGGCCACCTCCCAAGGGTGGCGGCGGCCGGATCGGGCTGTGTTAGAATTCGGAAAATTTTCAGGAGTTATCATGGCAGTTCAACAAAACAAGAAGTCGCCGTCGAAGCGCGGCATGCACCGCTCGCACGATTTCCTCACGGGCGCGCCGCTGGCCGTCGAGCCGAGCACGGGTGAAGTGCATCTGCGTCACCACATCAGCCCGAACGGCTACTACCGCGGCAAGAAAGTCGTCAAGACCAAGAACGACTAATCGTTCCAGCGTGCGGCGCGGTGGTGTTCCACGGTGCGCCGCACATGGCGATTCCGTTCGCTTGACCATATTTCGGCTCGGCAAAAAAGGCGGCATTCAACTGCCGCTTTTTTATGCCTGAAATCCGTCGCATTCCATGACTGTTACGCTCACGATAGATTGCATGGGAGGCGACCACGGCCCGTCGGTGACGGTGCCTGCCGCAGTCCATTTCGTCCGCTCGCATCCCGACGCGCATCTCATGCTCGTGGGTGTCGAGTCGGCGGTTCGCGCCCAGCTGAAAAAGCTGAAGGCGTCGGACCATCCTGCGCTTTCCGTCGTACCCGCCACCGAGGTCGTCGCTATGGACGATCCGGTCGAGGTCGCCCTGCGCAAGAAGAAAGATTCGTCGATGCGCGTCGCGCTCAATCGCGTGAAGGAAGGCGAGGCCCAGGCCTGCGTCTCCGCCGGCAACACGGGCGCGCTCATGGCCGTCTCGCGCTATGTGCTCAAGACGCTGCCCGGCATCGAGCGCCCGGCCATCGCCTTCGCGATGCCGAACCCGCGCGGCTACACGACGATGCTCGACCTCGGCGCGAACGTCGACTGCGAACCGCAGCATCTGTTGCAGTTCGCGGAAATGGGCCATGCGCTCGTCGCCGCGCTCGAAGGCAAGGACCGCCCAACCATCGGGCTCCTGAACATCGGCGAAGAAGTCATCAAGGGCAACGAGACCATCAAGCGCGCGGGCGAACTCCTGCGTGCGAGCACGCTGAATTTCCGCGGCAATGTCGAAGGCAACGACATTTACAAGGGCACCGTCGACGTCATTGTCTGTGACGGTTTCGTTGGGAATGTCGCGCTCAAGACGTCGGAGGGCCTCGCGCAGATGCTCAACGACATGATCAAGGAAGAGTTCGGCCGCTCGTGGCTCACGAAGCTCATGGCGGTGGCCGCGTTGCCGGTGCTCATGCGCTTCAAGAAACGTGTGGACCATCGCCAGTACAACGGCGCCGCGCTGCTCGGCCTCAAAAGTCTCGTCATCAAGAGCCACGGCTCGGCCGACGCCTACGCGTTTGAGTGTGCGATCAATCGCGGGTATGATGCCGTCAAAAATGGCGTATCGGAGCGCCTTGCTCACGCCATGGAAGAAAACGCCGGTTCGTTCGAACGGGCGGCAGGCGAGCCCGGCAGCGCCCAGAACGTGCAAGCCGCGCAGGCTCCGGCCGCCCCCGGACCGGTGGCAGGCGAGGTGCCGCCCGGCGCCGCATCATCCTCGAAGGCATAATGGCTCAATCGACTCTCTATTCCCGCGTGATCGGCACGGGCAGCTATCTTCCACCTGATCGCGTCACCAACCAGGAACTGGCCGAACGGCTCGCCGCCAAAGGCGTCGAGACGAGCGACGAATGGATCGTGGCCCGCACGGGCATCCACGCGCGCCATTTCGCCGCGCCCGACGTCACGACGAGCGAACTCGCGCTCGCCGCGTCGCAGCGCGCGATCGCGGCCGCGGACGTCGATCCGCAAGCGATCGACCTCATCATCGTCGCCACCTCCACGCCCGATTTCGTGTTTCCGAGCACGGCCTGCCTCTTGCAGAACAAGCTCGGCATCCGCAATCACGGCGCGGCGTTCGACGTGCAGGCCGTGTGTTCGGGCTTCGCGTACGCCGTTTCGGTGGCCGACAGCCTGATCCGCAGCGGCCAGCACCGCACGGCGCTGGTGGTCGGCGCGGAGACGTTCTCGCGCATCCTCGATTTCAGCGACCGCACCACGTGCGTGCTGTTCGGCGACGGCGCGGGCGCGATCGTGCTCCAGGCGTCCGACGAACCCGGCGTGCTCTCGAGCGCGCTGCACGCGGACGGCAGCTATGCGCATATCCTGTGCACGCCGGGCAACGTGAACGGCGGCGTGATCGCGGGCAACGCGTTCCTGCACATGGACGGCCAGGCCGTGTTCAAGCTGGCTGTGAACGTGCTCGAAAAGGTCGCCATCGAAGCGCTCGAGAAGGCGCAGCTCACCGCCGATCAGGTCGACTGGCTGATTCCGCACCAGGCCAACATCCGCATCATGCAGGGCACCTGCCGCAAGCTCGGCCTGCCTGCCGAGCGCATGGTGGTGACGGTGGGTGAACACGGCAACACCTCGGCGGCGTCGATTCCGCTCGCCTTCGACGTCGCGGTGCGCGACGGCCGCATCAAGCGCGGCCAGAACGTGCTGATCGAAGGCGTGGGCGGCGGCTTCACCTGGGGCGCCTCCGTCATCCGCTTCTGAAATTCCTGAGCGGGCTTTCGCGCTCCCGCTGCAAGGCCGCCGCACGCAACACGCGCGCGGCCGGCAGCGGTTCATTCGAGCGCATCGCCCACCCGTTTTGATCGAATTTGGGGACGTTATGAAATTCGCGTTCGTTTTTCCCGGACAAGGCTCGCAGGCCGTCGGCATGCTCGACGCCTTCGCCGATAACGCTATCGTGCGCGAGACGCTGCAAGAAGCGTCCGACGCACTGGGCCAGGACCTCGGCAAGCTGATCGCCGCAGGCCCCGCTGAAGAGCTCAATCTCACCACCAACACACAGCCGGTCATGCTGACCGCCGCCTACGCCGTTTATCGCGCGTGGCAGCAGGCAGGCGGCCCGGCGCCGGCAATCGTCGCGGGCCACAGCCTCGGCGAATACACGGCGCTCGTCGCCGCCGGCGTGCTCGCGTTCCGCGACGCCGTGCCGCTCGTGCGTTTTCGCGCGCAGGCCATGCAAAACGCGGTGCCGGTGGGCGAGGGCGGCATGGCCGCCGTGCTCGGGCTCGACGACGACGCCGTGCGCGCTGTTTGCACGGAAGCTGCCGCCGCGAGCGGCGGCGTGGTCGAAGCCGTGAACTTCAACGCACCGGCGCAAGTCGTGATCGCGGGCCACAAGGGTGCGGTCGAGAAGGCCTGTGAAGTCGCCAAGGCGAAGGGCGCCAAGCGCGCGCTGCCGCTGCCGGTTTCGGCGCCGTTCCATTCGTCGCTGCTCAAGCCCGCCTCGGACCAGTTGCGCGACTACCTCGCGAGCGTCACGCTGAACGCGCCGCAAGTTCCCGTGGTGAACAACGTGGACGTGGCGTTCGAAACCGATCCCGCCAAGATTCGCGACGCGCTCGTGCGCCAGGCCGCCGGCCCCGTGCGCTGGGTGGAATGCGTGAAGGCGATCGCCGCGCAAGGCGCGACGCACGTGATCGAATGCGGTCCGGGCAAGGTGCTCGCGGGCCTCACGAAGCGTATCGACGGCAACCTGGTCGGCGCCTCGGTGGCCGATCCGAAGTCGCTCGAGGAAACCCTCGCGCTGCTCAAGGCCTAAGCCAAACCGCTAACGGATTCGAACGATGGAAAAAACTCTCGACAATCAAGCCGCGATCGTGACCGGCGCCACGCGCGGCATCGGCCGGGCGATCGCGCTCGAGCTGGCGCGCCAGGGCGCGACGGTGATCGGTACGGCCACCAGCGAAGCGGGCGCGCAGGCCATCACGGCCGCCTTCGAAGCGGCGGGCGTGAAGGGCCGCGGCGCGGTGCTCAACGTGAACGACGCCGCTGCGGCAGAAGCGCTCATCGACGCCACCGTCAAGGAATTCGGCGCGCTTGCGATCCTCGTCAACAATGCGGGCATCACGCAGGACAACCTGGCGATGCGCATGAAGGACGACGAGTGGGATTCGGTGATCGACACGAACCTGAAGTCGGTGTTCCGCCTCTCGCGCGCCGTGCTGCGCCCGATGATGAAGGCCAAGGGCGGCCGCATCATCAACATCACCTCGGTGGTGGGCTCGTCGGGCAACCCCGGTCAAGTCAACTACGCGGCCGCCAAGGCCGGTGTAGCGGGCATGACGCGCGCGCTCGCACGCGAGATCGGCAGCCGCGGCATCACCGTGAACTGTGTCGCGCCGGGCTTCATCGACACCGACATGACGAAGGATCTGCCGGCCGAGCAGCAGGCCGCGCTCAAGCAACAGATTCCGCTGGGCCGCCTCGGCAGCCCGGAGGACATCGCCCACGCAGTCGTGTTTCTCGCATCGCCGCAGGCGGCCTACATCACGGGCACGACGTTGCACGTGAACGGCGGCATGTATATGTCTTAACCGGATTCAGGTACTATCCGCGCCTTGATGCGCCTGATGCAAAACCTTGCTCAAGCGCCGTCGCGGATAACCGTTCCGGAACCTCGAGCGCCGCTTTTCAGCCAGGTCAAACCTGATAAAATGCGCGCACTCGCATTCATGAGCTAACTTTTTTCCCTTGGAGGGGTAATGGATAACATCGAACAGCGCGTCAAGAAGATCGTCGCCGAACAACTGGGCGTCGCCGAAGCTGAAATCAAGAACGAAGCTTCGTTCGTGAACGATCTGGGCGCCGACTCGCTCGACACCGTCGAACTGGTTATGGCTCTCGAAGACGAGTTCGGCATGGAAATCCCGGACGAGGAAGCCGAGAAGATCACGACGGTCCAGCAAGCGATCGACTACGCTCGCGCGAACGTCAAGGCCTAAGCGCCAGATTCCTGCCCGGGCCGCGCACGCCGTTTGCGCGCGCATGGCCCGGGAGGACGCTCGCCCGTGAAACCGCGTACGCCCACCGCACCCGTTGCGGGGCATCTGCCGGTCAACTAGCCACAGGGCTCACAGGAGCATTTCCTGTGGCCTCTGTGGCTTTTGTTTTTGTCATCTATGGAAAAGGGGTTACCGTGAGCCGCCGTCGAGTTGTTGTTACAGGCCTGGGGCTGATTTCGCCTGTTGGCAATAATGTTGCCGACGGCTGGGCCAATCTGGTCGCCGGGAAGTCCGGCATCGCCAATATCACGAAGTTCGACGCAACGAACTTCTCGACCCGCTTTGCCGGCGAAGTGAAGGGCTTCAACGTCGAAGACTACATGCCGGCGAAAGAAGCGCGTCACATGGATACGTTCATCCATTACGGCATCGCTGCGGGCATCCAGGCGATGCAGGACAGCGGCTTCGAAGTCACCGATGAAAACTCGGAGCGCGTGGGCGTCGTGGTGGGCTCGGGCATCGGCGGTCTGCCGATGATCGAAGTCACGCAAACGGAACTGCTCAACCGCGGTCCGCGCCGGATTTCGCCGTTCTTCGTGCCCGCCTCGATCATCAACATGATCTCGGGCCACCTCTCGATCAAGTACGGCCTCAAGGGCCCGAACCTCGCCATGGTGACGGCCTGTACGACCGGCCTGCACTGCATCGGCGAAGCCTCGCGCCTGATCGAGTACGGCGACGCCGACGTGATGATCGCGGGCGGCGCGGAATCGACCGTTTCGCCGCTCGGTATCGGCGGCTTCGCGGCCGCGCGTGCGCTTTCGCAGCGCAACGACGACCCGGCAACGGCCAGCCGCCCGTGGGACAAGGACCGCGACGGTTTCGTGCTGGGCGAGGGCGCAGGCGTGATGGTGCTCGAAGAGTACGAGCACGCGAAGGCGCGCGGCGCGAAGATCTACGCGGAAATCGGCGGCTACGGCATGAGCGGCGATGCGTATCACATGACCGCTCCGCTCGAAGACGGTGACGGCGCGCGCCGCTGCATGCAATACGCCATGCGCAACGCGGGCATCAACCCGAACGAGGTCAACTGGGTCAGCGCGCACGGCACCTCGACGCCGCTTGGCGACATCGCCGAAACCACGGCGATCAAGCGCGCGTTCGGCGACCATGCGAAGAACCTCGTCGTGAACTCCACCAAGTCGATGACGGGCCACCTGCTGGGCGGCGCGGGCGGCCTGGAGTCGGTGTTCACGGTGCTCGCCGTGCACAACCAGGTGTCGCCGCCGACGATCAACATCTTCAACCAGGACCCGGCTTGCGACCTGGACTACTGCGCGAACACCGCGCGGGACATGAAGATCGACGTCGCGCTGAAGAACTCGTTCGGGTTCGGCGGCACGAACGGCACGCTCGTCTTCAAGCGCCACGCTTGATCCAGCACGACGAGACAGCGGCCGCGCCGGCGCAGTTGCACGCGCCTGCCGGCCGCGCTCCCGCTTTTCTCCCGCGGCGCGCCGCTGCGCCGCGTCTTTCCCTGCGTCCGTCCCTCGCGCTGCAACTGCTCGTTGCGGCGGGGCTTGGCATGGCCACGGCCGCCGTCTACACGACGCTTGCGCCGTGGCTCGGCGCGTGGCGCGCCTTGCCCGCCGTGCTGGCGTTCCTTGCCACCGGCGCGCTTGCCGCTGCGGCCTGGCGACGCAGGCAGCCTGCGTTTCTTGAAATCGGGCCGGATTCGCTCGCGGCGTATGCGCGCGATGGCGCTTGCCTTGCTTCCGGGCGCCTCGTCGGTGCGTCGCAGTGGGGTGCGTGGCTGCTTGCGCTCGTCGTGGAGCAGGGCGCGCGGCGCACGACCTTGCTCATTGCGGCCGACGTACTTCCCGCGCAAGCTTTCCATACGCTCGCCGTGCGCGCGCGCAGCGCGGCCGGCCGCTGAGCGCGTTTCGCTGTAACGCATGTAACGGCTGTTACTCGCGTAACGTGAGACCGTGGCGGGGACGCTACAATGGTGCCCCCGCCTCTACTCATGAGCTAACGGATTTTTCAGGTGAGCGAAAAAGAAATTGATCAGGTTCTGGTCGAGCGCGTGCAAAAAGGCGACAAGGCCGCGTTCGAGCTCCTGGTCTCGAAATACCACCGCAAGATCATCCGGCTGATCTCGCGCCTCGTGCGGGACCCCGCCGAGGTCGAGGACGTGGCCCAGGACGCCTTCATCAAGGCCTACCGGGCGCTCCCGCAATTTCGTGGTGAATCGGCTTTCTATACGTGGTTGTACCGAATTGCTGTCAATACGGCGAAGAACTACCTTGCGACCCAGGGAAGGCGCGCCCCGACATCCACCGAAGCAGATGCAGAAGAAGCGGAAACTTTCTCGGACGCCGATCAACTAAGGGATATCAACACGCCCGAGTCGATGTTGATGAGCAAGCAGATCGCCCAGACGGTCAATGCTGCGATGGCGGTTTTACCGGAAGAGTTGCGCACCGCCATTACGCTTCGGGAAATTGAAGGGCTGAGCTACGAGGAAATTGCCGAGATGATGGGGTGCCCGATCGGCACCGTCAGATCGAGAATTTTCCGCGCTCGGGAAGCCATTGCGGCAAAATTGCGTCCGCTGCTGGACACTCCGGAAGGCAAGCGCTGGTAAGAAACCACCAGCTTCGCCCCGGGCGGCGACGCGATTCACCAGAATTGTTGGTGTCACCAGGGACGTTTGTCAGGAAATGGGGAGCATCATGGGGTCGGTCTCGATGCAATCGGTATCAAGCTCGCGCGGCGAGCGTCTGTCCGCCTTTGTCGACGGTGAAGGGTCGGCCGAGGAGCATCTGAACGGTAAATTGTTTGAACTCGACGGTGAAGGTCGTGCCGCCTGGTCGGAGTACCACCTGATCGGCGACGTGCTGCGCTCGGACGATCTGGCCCTCAGCCAGGCCGCGAGCCGCGCTTTCATGACGGGGTTCGCCGCGCGCTTTGACGCCGAGCCGCATCTGCTCGCACCGGCGGCGCTGCCGCAGGGCGCGCAGGCGGGGCGCAACGAGCGGGTGGGGCGCATTCTCGCGCTGCGCCGCCGCGTGATGCCGTCGCTGGCCGTGGCCGCCGCGGCTGCCACGCTCACGTGGATCGTCATGCCGCAAATGCGCGGCGTGGGCATGGCGGGCGCGCCGCAAATCGCCGCCGTGCAGTCGCAGGGCGACGGCGTGCAACGTGTGGCGATGAACACCACGCCGGCGCCTGTCTCCGGCGCTCAGGACGGTAATATCATCCGCGACGCGCGCCTCGACGAATATCTTCAGGCTCATCAGCAGTTCGCGCAGCAGCCGGTCATGTCGGATTCCATGCCGTATATCCGCTCTGCCGCTCTCACCACGCAAGGCCAATAAGTTTGATGCAGACATTGCGGTTGAATAAAACGACAATCTTCGGGCGGTTGCCGGCATTCATTTGCTGCGCGGCCGTGATGTTCACCGCTCTGTCTGCCGTCTCGCCTGCCCGCGCGCAAGGCGCGTCGGCGGTCGATCCCGCCACGCGCCAAAGCGCCGCGCAATGGCTCGACCGCATCCAGCAGGCTGCCCAGCAGCAGAATTACGACGGCACGTTCGTCTACCAGCGCGGCGAGTTCGTGCAGTCCTCGCGCATCACGCACTACGCATCGAAGGCGGACGGCGAATTCGAGAAGCTCGAAAGTCTCGACGGCAAGCCGCGCACGATGCTGCGTCATAACGACGATCTCTATACGTTCGTGCCCGAGCGCAAGCTGCTCGTCGTCGAAAAACGCCAGAACCGGGACGCCTTTCCGGCGCTGCTTTCCACGAGCGGCGACCAGGTACTGGCCGTCTACGATCCGAAGATGCTCGGCACCGACCGCGTGGCGGGCCTCGACAGCCAGGTGATCGAACTCGATCCGAAGGACAATTTCCGCTTCGCCTACAAGCTGTGGGCCGACGCGAAAACCGGTCTGCTGCTGCGCTCGCAGATGCTCGATCCGTCGAATGGCCAGGTGCTCCAGCAACTCGCGTTCACGCAGGTGCGTGTTGGCGGGCCGGTCGACAAGACCCCGATCGTCAACGGCATGCGCAATACCGCGGGCTGGAACGTGGTGCGCCCGCCGCTCGAAGCGGTCGACATGCAGGCGCAGGGCTGGTCGTTCGGCCAGGCCGCGCCGGGCTTCGTCAAGATTCGTGAAGTGCGCCGCCCCATGGCCGCGCGCGACTCGGGCGAGCCGCCCATTCCGGTCGATCAGGCCGTGTTCTCGGACGGGCTCTCCACGCTTTCCGTGTTCGTCGAACCGATCAAGAACAATAGCCGCAAGGAAGGCTCGGGCAGCAGCGGCGCGACCCACGTGCTCGTGAAGCGCCGCGGCGACTACTTCATCACGTTGCTTGGCGAAGTGCCCCAGAGCACGTTGCAGCAGTTCGCGTCTGCCATAGAATACAAGGCTCCCAGGTAACCCATTCCTTCGGCTGACTTCGATATGACGATTCTCCCGCTGCGCAAATTCTTCGCGGCCGCGGTCGTGGCGGCGTGCCTGCCGTTCGCGCCGCACGTGGCATCGGCGGCGCCGGCCGCCAATTTGCCCGACTTCGCCGACCTCGTGGACAAGGTGGGGCCGTCGGTCGTCAATATCCGTACCACCACGCGCGTGTCGAGCGCCCAGCGCGGCCTGCCGCCGGGCATGGACAACGGCGACATGTCGGAGTTCTTCCGCCGCTTCTTCGGCATTCCGCTTCCGCAAGGACCGCAGGGCCAGTCGCCGCGTGGCGGCCAGGGCGGCGGGCAGGGTGGCGGTCAAGGCGGCGGCTCGGATTCGGGCCCGGACGGCGGCAACGACAGCGAACAGAACAGCGGCGTGGGTTCGGGCTTCATCCTCTCGAGCGACGGTTACGTGATGACCAACGCGCACGTTGTGGACGACGCGGACAGCATCTACGTGACGCTCACCGACAAGCGCGAATTCAAGGCCAAGCTGATCGGCGTCGACGACCGCACCGACGTGGCCGTCGTGAAGATTCAGGCCTCGAATCTCCCGGCTGTGACGATGGGCGATTCGAACAAGGTGCGCGTGGGCGAGTGGGTCGTGGCGATCGGTTCGCCGTTCGGCCTCGAGAACACCGTGACCGCGGGCATCGTGAGCGCGAAGGGACGCGACACGGGCGACTATCTGCCGTTCATCCAGACCGACGTGGCCGTGAACCCCGGCAACTCGGGCGGCCCGCTCATCAACATGCAGGGCGAGGTGATCGGCATCAACTCGCAGATCTATAGCCGCACGGGCGGCTTCATGGGCATCTCGTTCGCGATTCCGATCGACGAGGCGATGCGCGTGGCGGATCAGCTCAAGACGAGCGGCAAGGTCACGCGCGGTCGCATTGCCGTGGCGATCGGCGAGGTGACGAAGGATGTGGCCGACTCGCTCGGTCTGCCCAAGACGCAAGGCGCGCTGGTTTCGAGCGTCGAACCGGGCGGTCCGGCCGACAAGGCGGGCATTCAGCCGGGCGACATCATCCTGAAGTTCAACGGCGCGAGCGTCGATACCGCGACCGACCTGCCGCGCATGGTGGGCGACACGAAGCCGGGCACCAAGGCGACCATCACGATCTGGCGCAAGGGCGCGACGCGCGACCTGCCCATCACGGTTGCCGAGATGCAGACGGACAAGAGCGCCAAGGCCGACCCGAAAAAGGCGCCGGAGCCCAAGCCCCGTGCGTCGAATACGCTCGGTCTCGCGGTGGTCGACATTCCCGCCGACCAGATGGCCCAGCTCAAGATCAAGGGCGGCGTGCTGGTGGATTCGGCGGACGGCCCGGCCGCCCGCGCCGGTCTCCAGAAGGGCGACATCATCCTGCGCGTGGGCGACACGGATATCACCAGCGCGAAGCAGTTCCAGGACGTGACCGCGCGTCTCGACACGCAGAAGATGGCGGCGGTGCTCGTGCGGCGCGGCGACAACACGCAGTTCGTGCCGATCCGTCCGCGCGCGCCGGGGCAGAAGTAAGTCCATGCGCACGCCCATGCGGTCGACGACAGCAGCGCCGGGCGCACTCGCACGGGCGAGCGCGCACCTCGTGCTGTACGGCCGCGCGTGGTGCCACCTGTGCGAGGATATGCGCGTGGCGCTCGAACCGCTCGCGGTTGCGGCGGGCGCACGGCTCGACGTGATCGATGTCGATTCCGACCCCGCGTTGCAGGCGCGCTACGATGAACTCGTGCCGGTGCTGGTGTGCGACGGCATCGAGTTGTGCCACTATCGGCTCGACGAAGCGCGCGTGCGCGCCACGCTCGGGCTCGGCGCCGATGTGCCGAGCGTGCTGCCGGCGCCGCCGAGCGGGGTGTAAAACTTTCCTCCGGCTTGCCGCGCGATGCGTGCCCCGCGAGATGACCTGTCCGCCACTTCAGCGGATGGTTCGCCTGTGGGACCCCTTTTCGGCTAAAATAGTCCGGTTTTTCATCTGTTTACGAGGCGTGCCCAGCTTTCGTTGGGGCGCGCCTTTTTCGCTTGATCGGCACTGAATGGATCATATTCGTAACTTCTCGATCATTGCGCACATCGACCATGGCAAGTCGACGCTCGCCGATCGCATCATCCAGCTGTGCGGCGGCTTGTCCGACCGCGAAATGGAATCGCAGGTGCTCGACTCGATGGATCTCGAGCGCGAGCGCGGCATCACGATCAAGGCGCAGACCGCAGCCCTCACGTACAAGGCGCGTGACGGCAAGGTCTATAACCTGAACCTGATCGACACGCCGGGCCACGTCGACTTCTCCTACGAGGTGAGCCGCTCGCTCTCCGCGTGCGAAGGCGCGCTGCTCGTGGTGGACGCGAGCCAGGGCGTCGAGGCGCAGACGGTGGCGAACTGCTACACCGCGATCGAACTCGGCGTGGAAGTCGTGCCGGTGCTCAACAAGATCGACCTGCCCGCCGCCAACCCCGAAAACGCCATCGAGGAAATCGAGGACGTGATCGGCATCGACGCGACCGACGCCACGCGCTGTAGCGCGAAAACGGGCCTCGGCGTGGACGACGTGCTCGAATCGCTCATCGCCAAGGTGCCGCCGCCCAAGGGCGATCCGGAAGCGCCGTTGCAGGCGCTCATCATCGACTCGTGGTTCGACAACTACGTCGGTGTGGTGATGCTCGTGCGTATCGTCAACGGCACGCTGCGTCCGAAGGACAAGATCAAGCTGATGGCCACTGGCGCGCAGTATCCGGTCGAGCACGTGGGCGTGTTCTCGCCGAAGTCGCGCAACCTGGAATCGCTTTCGGCGGGGCAGGTGGGCTTCATCATCGCCGGCATCAAGGAACTGGCCGCGACCAAGGTGGGCGACACCGTCACGTTGGTGACGAAGCCGGCCGTCGAGCCGCTGCCGGGCTTCAAGGAAGTGAAACCGCAGGTGTTCGCGGGTCTCTATCCGGTCGAAGCGAACCAGTACGACGCGCTGCGCGAATCGCTCGAAAAGTTGAAGCTCAACGACGCTTCGCTGCAATACGAGCCGGAAGTGTCGCAGGCGCTGGGGTTCGGCTTCCGCTGCGGCTTCCTGGGCCTGCTGCACATGGAAATCGTGCAGGAGCGTCTCGAGCGCGAGTTCGACATGGACCTCATCACCACGGCGCCGACCGTGGTGTACGAAGTCGTGCAGGCCGACGGCACGCTGATCAAGGTCGAGAACCCGGCGAAGATGCCGGAGCCTCCGAAGATCGCCGAGATCCGCGAGCCGATCGTGACCGTGAACCTGTACATGCCGCAGGACTATGTGGGTTCGGTCATCACGCTCTGTACGCAAAAGCGCGGCAACCAGATCAACATGCAGTACCACGGCCGCCAGGTGCAGCTCACGTACGAAATCCCGATGGCGGAAATCGTGCTGGACTTCTTCGACCGCCTGAAGTCGGTGTCGCGCGGCTATGCGTCGATGGACTACGAGTTCAAGGAATACCGCAGTGCGGACGTCGTGAAGGTCGACATGCTGATCAACGGCGACAAGGTCGATGCGTTGTCCATCATCGTGCACCGTTCGCAGTCGCAGTACCGCGGCCGGGAAGTGGCGGCGAAGATGCGCGAGATCATCCCGCGCCAGATGTACGACGTGGCCATCCAGGCCGCGATCGGCGCGCACATCATCGCGCGTGAGAACATCAAGGCGCTGCGCAAGAACGTGCTGGCCAAGTGCTACGGCGGCGACATCACGCGCAAGAAAAAGCTGCTCGAAAAGCAGAAGGAAGGCAAGAAGCGCATGAAGCAGGTCGGCTCGGTCGAGATTCCGCAAGAGGCCTTCCTCGCCATCCTTCGTGTCGAAGACAAATAAGCCGCACAACGGATCTCTACATGAATTTTGCGCTGATACTCTTTGTGCTCGTCGTCTTGACGGGTGTAGCGTGGGTTGCAGACAAACTGGTTTTCATGCCGCGCCGGCGTCTCGCCGCCGATGCGGCGGTTGCGGATTTCGATCGTCAGCAGGAGCGTATTGGCGAGCGTTTCGCCGATGAAAACGCGCCCGTCACGCGTCAGAACCTGCGTAACGAAAAGCTGCGTCAGCCGTGGTGGCTCGAATACACGGCAAGCTTCTTTCCCGTCATCCTGATCGTGTTTCTCGTACGCTCGTTCGTCGTCGAGCCGTTCAAGATTCCGTCGGGCTCGATGGTGCCCACGCTGCTGGTCGGCGACTTCATCCTCGTGAACAAGTTCGACTACGGCATTCGCCTGCCGATCACGAACACGAAGGTCACGCAGGGACGCCCGCTCGAGCGCGGCGACGTGGTCGTGTTCCGGTATCCGAAAGACGAGTCGGTCGACTACATCAAGCGCGTGATCGGCCTGCCGGGCGACGTGGTTGCCTACCAGGACAAGCAGCTCACGATCAACGGCAAGCCGGTGCCTGAAACGTCCGTTGGCGACTACTTCGACGAAGAGCGCATTGGCTACGCGAAGGAGTTCACGCAGGACCTCTTCGGCCGCAAGAACAACATCCTCAACAACCCCGCGGTGCCGCCGTTCATCGTGGGCGCCGAGGACTATCCGTATCGCGACAACTGCCAGTACAACGCACGCGGCGTGATCTGCAAGGTGCCCGCGGGCAACTACTTCATGATGGGCGATAACCGCGACAACAGTGCGGACAGCCGCTACTGGGGCTTCGTGCCCGACGCGAACATCGTGGGCCGCGCGTTCTTCATCTGGATGAACTTCAGCAATCTGAAGCGCGTTGGCGCATTCCATTGAGTCGCACTTGATGTGCGCGCCCTGTGCACGCACATCGCGACGAAGATGCCGCGCGTAACCGCAACACACGCAGCAAGAAAAAACGGTTGCTCGAACGGACGTCTCGCTCGAATCGCGCGCATCGCATCTTCGCGCGCTACTTGAAGAACCCTCGGTAACGTCGCTTCATCACGGTTTTTCGCCCGCCACCCCGCGTTTTCGCGGGGGGCGGCGGGCGCGTTATACTCTCCCCATGCCCCAATCTCCGTTGGAAAGCCGTTTGCGCTACGAATTTCGCAATGCGGAATTGTTGCGCCAGGCTTTGACCCACCGCAGTCACAGTGCCACGCATAACGAACGCCTCGAATTCCTCGGTGATTCGGTTCTAAATTGCGCGGTGGCTGCCCTATTGTTCCAACGTTTTGGCAAGCTGGACGAAGGCGACCTCTCGCGCGTGCGCGCGAATCTGGTCAAGCAGCAGTCGCTCTACGAAATTGCTCAGGCCCTCAATATTGCCGACGGCCTGCGTCTTGGCGAGGGCGAGTTGCGCAGCGGCGGCTTCCGCCGCCCGTCGATCCTCGCGGACGCGCTGGAGGCCATTTTCGGCGCGATCTTCCTCGACAGCGGCTTCGACGCGGCGCAGACGGTCATCAAGCGCCTCTACGTGCCGATTCTCGATCACATCGACCCGCGCACGCTCGGCAAGGATGCCAAGACGCTGCTCCAGGAGTATCTCCAGGGCCACAAGATTGCGCTGCCGACCTATACGGTCGTCGCGACGCATGGTGCGGCGCACAATCAGCAGTTCGAAGTCGAATGCACGGTGCCCAAGCTCGACGTGAAGGTGTCGGGTTCGGGGGCGAGCCGTCGCGCGGCCGAGCAGGCCGCAGCGAAGAAGGCGCTCGACGAGGTGATGGCGGCGGCGCCCGCGCTGGTCGCCAAGCCGCGCCGTTCGAAGGGCGCGCGCGCCCCGAAAACCGAACCTGAGGTCGTCCCCGGCGTGACGGGCGTGCAGGGCGCGCTCGACCTGCGTGCGCCGGAGCGCCGCGAGCGCGCGGCCGCGCGTACGGCGGCACAAGGCGCCGCGGCAGGCGAGGGCGCTGAGCGCGCCGCGGCGGCGCAGGGTGCGCCGCTGGCGGTCATCCGCGCGGCGCATGTGCAGGAGCGTCCGGCGGAGAAGGACAAACCCGCGAGTTCCGACGGCGTGCCGTCGGCCGGTGCGATCGGCCATCGTTCGGGCGCGGCGAAAACCGAATCCGCGCATCGTCCGGTCGAGCGTGTGCAAAACGCCGCACCTGCTGCCGAAGCCCGCCCCACACTGCGTGTTCGCGAAGCGACGGCAACGAGCGCGAGCGACGCGCCGGCGCCGGCCGAAAGCGCCACCGATGCCGACCCTGAAGCGCACGCCGAAATCGCCGCGGCGATTCCCGTGCGCGCGGCCGATGCCGGCCACTGATTCCACCTGCGCGCGCCACTGGCGCGCCTCCCGTATTTTTATTCCGGTCCGATCATGAACGCTCCCACTTCCACTCCTGCCGGCTTCCGTTGCGGCATGGTCGCGATCGTCGGCCGTCCGAACGTTGGCAAGTCGACGCTGATGAACGCGCTGGTCGGCCAGAAGATCAGCATCACGTCGCGCAAGGCGCAGACTACGCGCCATCGCATCACCGGCATCAATACGATCGACGACGCGCAGTACGTCTTCGTCGACACGCCCGGTTTCCAGACGCGCCACAGCACCGCGCTCAACCGCTCGCTCAATCGCGCGGTGACGTCGACGCTCAGTTCGGTGGACGCCGTGCTGTTCGTGATCGAGGCCGGCAAGTTCGGCCCCGACGACCAGAAGGTCCTTGACCTGATTCCGCCGAATGCGCCCACGATCCTGATCGCCAACAAGATCGACCGCGTGACCGACAAGGGCACGCTGTATCCGTTCATCCAGCAGGTGCAGGGTCTGCGCGAGTTCCGCGAGATCGTGCCGCTCTCGGCCAACGATCCCGCCGACATCAAGCGCCTGCTCGCGACGCTCAAGCCGTATCTGCCCGAAGGCGAGCCGATCTACGGCGAAGACGACCTCACCGACCGCAGCGAGCGCTTCCTCGCCGCCGAGATCCTGCGCGAGAAGGTGTTCCGCTGGACCGGCGACGAATTGCCGTACACGAGCACCGTCCTGATCGACAAGTTCGAGCAGGAAGGGCGCCTGCGCCGCATTTTCGCGACGATCCTTGTCGAGCGCGATACGCAGAAAGCGATGGTGATCGGCCAGAAGGGCGCAAAGCTCAAGCAGATCAGCACCGAGGCGCGCGTCGACATGGAAAAGCTGTTCGACGGCCCCGTGTACCTCGAGACCTTCGTGAAGGTGAAGAGCGGCTGGGCCGACAACGAAGCCGGGCTGCGCGCCTACGGTTACGAGTAAGCACGACGGGCACCGCGTATGAGTGACGGCGCAGCCGGAACCCTGCACGACGACTGGCCCGCGCCCGATGAAGCGCAGGCCGACGAAACGAATGCCTCAGACGAGGCATTCGAAGCCCCTGGCACGCGCCGCTCGCGTACGGCAGGTGCCAAGACCACGAAGGCCGCCAAGGACGCAAGGGTCACGAAAGGCGGCGCAACGCGCAACGCGATGACCGAAGGCGCCGACGCGACGCTCGAAGGCCGCGCGCAGCCGCGTCCCGCCCGCAAGACGACCGCGCGCTCGCAACTGCCGCGCGCCTCACGCAGCACGACTCCCGACTACCGCATCGCCGAGCAGCCCGCTTTCGTGCTGCACAGCTACCCGTACCGCGAAACCAGCCTCATCATCGATGTGCTTTCGCGCGACCACGGCCGCGTCGCACTCGTCGCGAAGGGTGCAAAGCGCCCCCATTCGGCGCTGCGCGGCGTGCTGCAAACCTTCCAGCCACTCGCGCTCTCGTGGACCGGCAAGGGCGAAGTGCGCACGCTCACCGGCGCCGAGTGGGTGGGCGGCATGCTGCCGCTCACGGGCGATGCGCTCCTGTGCGGCTTCTACGTGAACGAGCTGCTCGTGAAGTTCATCGCGCGCGAAGATCCCCACCCCGAACTCTTTCGCCATTACGTCGTCACGCTCACGCGCCTCGCGCACGACGAGCCGCCCGTGCAGGTGTTACGCTCGTTCGAGCGCGTGCTGTTGCGCGAGGCGGGTTACGCGCTCGCGCTCAACCGCACCGTGAGCCGCAAGACCGTGGTGGCCGAAGGGCGCTACGTGTTCGATCCGGAACGCGGCGTGCGCGAGGCCTCCGACGAGTGGCCCGTGCAATGGCCGGTGCTCTCGGGTCAGACGTTGCTCGATATGGAAGAGGACGATTACCATCGGCCTCAAACCGTTGCGCAGAGCAAGGCGCTCATGCGCTTCCTGCTGAATAACTACCTTGGCGGCACGCCGCTCGCGACGCGCCAGATCCTGATCGACTTGCAGAACCTATGAGCTTCTTTCTCACTTCGCCCAACGTGATCGACCTCGGCGTCAACATCGACCACGTCGCCACGCTGCGCAACGCGCGTGGCACTGCTTATCCCGATCCGATCCGCGCGGCGCTCCTCGCCGAAGAGGCGGGCGCCGACGTGATCACGCTGCACCTGCGCGAGGATCGCCGCCATATCGTCGACGCCGACGTGCGCACGCTGCGCCCGCAACTGAAAACGCGCATGAACCTCGAATGCGCGGTGACGGCCGAGATGCTCGACATCGCCTGCGAGATCCAGCCGCAAGATGTTTGCCTCGTGCCCGAAAAGCGCGCGGAGCTCACGACCGAGGGCGGCCTCGACGTCGCGGGCCACTTCGACGCCGTCGCCGCCGCGTGCCGTCAACTGGCCGAAGCGGGCTGCCGCGTGTCGCTCTTCATCGACCCGGACGAAACGCAGATCCGCGCGGCGCACGAAGCGGGCGCGCCCGTGATCGAGCTGCACACGGGCCGCTACGCCGAGGCGCACGACGCGGGCGAGCAGGAGCGCGAATTCGAGCGCGTGGTGGCGGGCGTGAACTGCGGCAACAGCCTTGGCCTGAAGGTGAACGCCGGACACGGCCTGCACTACACGAACGTGCAGCAGATCGCCGCCATCGACGGTATCGTCGAACTGAACATCGGCCACGCGATCGTTGCGCACGCAATCTTCGCGGGCTGGGAAAACGCGGTGCGCGAAATGAAGGCGATCATGGTTGCGGCGCGTCTGGGCTCGCGCGCCTGAACCGGGCTTCCCGCAGGGCGCAAGCGCAACGCTCACGCAATCGACATCCATACTCGGGAGTCTCATGGCGATCTACGGTATCGGCACCGACATCATCCAGGTGAGCCGCGTGGCGGCGGTCATGGAGCGCACCAACGGTCGCTTCGCCCCGCGCGTGCTCGGCCCGGACGAGCTGGCCGTGTACGAGGCGCGCAAGGCGCGCTCGGAGGCGCGCGGGCTCGCTTACCTGTGCACGCGCTTTTCCGCGAAGGAGGCGTTCTCGAAAGCGATCGGCATGGGCATGCGCATGCCGATGACCTGGCGCGCCATGCAAACCCTCAACGAGCCGGGCGGGCGGCCGGTGATCGTCGCTTCGGGCGAACTCGCGCACTGGCTCGACGAACGCGGCATCACGGCGCGCGTGAGCATCACCGACGAACGCGATTACGCGGTGTCGTTCGTGGTCGCCGAAATCAACGGCTGATATCCCACGCATCCCACGCCGCGCGCGGCGCGGCATCTACGCAAAAACTGATCGATGAAGAGACTTTCCGGACCGGTAATGCTCGACGTGGTCGGCACCACGCTGACCGACGACGACGTGCGCCGTCTTGCGCATCCCATGACGGGCGGTGTGATCCTGTTCGCGCGGCATTACGAGAACCGCGCGCAGCTCGTCGCGCTCACCGACGCGATTCGCGCGGTGCGCGAGGACCTGCTGATCGCCGTCGACCACGAGGGCGGCCGCGTGCAGCGCTTTCGCACCGACGGCTTCACGGTGCTGCCCGCCATGGGGCGCCTGGGCGAACTGTGGGACAAGGACGTGCTGCTCGCCACCAAGCTCGCGACGGCAGTGGGCTACATCCTCGCGAGCGAGTTGCGCGCGTGCGGCATCGACCTCTCGTTCACGCCGGTGCTCGATCTCGGCTACGGGCAATCGAAGGTGGTGGGGGACCGCGCGTTCCATCGTGACCCGCGCGTCGTCACGCTGCTCGCCAAGAGCCTGAATCACGGCCTCTCGCTTGCGGGCATGGCCAATTGCGGCAAACACTTTCCGGGTCACGGCTTCGCCACGGCCGATTCGCACGTCGCGGTGCCTGTGGACGAACGCCCGCTCGAAGCGATCCTCGGCGAGGACGCACTGCCTTATGACTGGCTCGGCCTTTCGCTTTCGGCGGTCATGCCGGGGCATGTGATCTATCCGAAGGTCGATGCGAAGCCGGCGGGCTTCTCGCGCATCTGGGTCGAAGAGGTCCTGCGCAAGCGGCTGCGTTTCACCGGCGCCATCTTCAGCGACGATCTCTCGATGGAAGCGGCGCGCCAGGGCGGCACGCTCGTGGAGGGCGCGCGCGCGGCGCTCGAGGCCGGCTGCGACATGGTGCTGATCTGCAACCAGCCGCACGAGGCGGAAAAAGTGCTCGACGCGTTGCGCAACGTGGAGCCGCGCCGTGCCGCGAAGGCGTCGGGCCAGCGCATCAGGCGCATGCGCGCGCGCGGCAAGGCGCAGCGCTGGGACAAGCTCGCGGCCGACCCCGGCTATGTCGAAGCGCAGGCGCTGTTGCGCAGCGTCTTGCCCTGAGCGAAGCAGCGCACGCCACACGCAGCGGGAAAGAGAAAAGGCGGCCCTTCGGTGACGAAGGGCCGCCTTTTTTATCGGCCGCTCAGCGCATTTCAGTTCAGGCGCATGCGTTGCAGCTTGTTGTAGAGCGTCTTCGGGCTGATGCCGAGCAGGGACGCCGCTCGGTGGCGCGTGCCGCCCACGGCGTCGAGCGTCGCGCGAATCAGCATCTCTTCCACGTCGGCGAGCGGCGTGCCCACCGTCACCTGCACGCGGCCGCCGTTCATGTCGCGCGGGCTCGCGCCGCTGCTTTCCTCGGCCTGCAAGGTTTCCAGCACCTCGCCCGACGCGTGCCACGCGCGCTTCACGCGTTCCTGCAACTCGCGCACGTTGCCGGGCCAGTCGTAGGCCAGGCATTCGCGGATGAACGACGGCGCGACGAGGCGCGACGCGCCCGCCATGCCGTGCACCAGCGCGTCCTGATTGAGCTCGTCGACACACGCGCATGCGAGAAGCGCGGCGTCATCGTCGCGCTCGCGCAGCGGCGGCAACGGCAGTGCCGCGGCGTCGAGGCGCAGCCACAAATCCTGGTGCAGCATGCCTTGCTGGACCGCTTCGCGCGGCACGGCCCGCGTGGCGGCGACGAGGCGGAAGTCCGTGCCCACCTCGCTGTTGCCGCCCACGCGCATGAAGGTTTGCGAATCGAGCGCGCGCAGCAGCGTTTCCTGCTGCTCGCGCGGCAGGTCGGTTAGCTCGTCGATGAAGAGCGTGCCGCCGCCCGCCTGATCGACGAGGCCCGGCTCGCGCTGCTCCGCGCCACTGAACGCGCCGCGTTCGTGGCCGAACAGCACGCTCGCGAGCGGTCGTCCGCTCGCCGCCTCGGCAACGAGCGCGCGGGCGTCGCACACGACGAACGGCCCTTTGCGGCGGCGGCTCAACTGGTGCAGCGTGCGTGCGGCGACTTCCTTGCCGGTGCCGGCCTCGCCGTGCACGAGGATCGCGGATTCGGTGGGCGCGAGTTGTTCGAGCGTGTCGTAGACATGCTGGATCGCGCCGCTGCGCCCGAGCATGGGCCCGAAGCGCCCCATCTGGCGCAGCGCGGCGCGCAGCGTGCGGACCTCCTCGGTCAGCTCGTAGGGACGCGGAATGCGCGCGAGCAGGCTGCGCAGGCGCGGAATATTGACCGGCTTGAGCAGATAGTCCCAGATGCCGTGGCGCAGGCCTTCGATCGCGCTTTCCACCGTGGCGTTGCCGGTCATCACGATGACGGGTAGCGCGCCGCCCGGCGGTTGCGCGGGCAGATGCGGGAGCAGTTCGAGGCCGCCGCCATCGGGCAGGTTCAGGTCGACGAGCACGACATCGGGGATAAAGCGCGCGAGCGCGGCGCGCGCCTCGGCGAGTGTGGCGGCAGTGTCGACGGAGAATCCGTCGGCTGACAGGATCGCTGAGAGACCTGACAGGCTGTTCGGATCGTCTTCGACAATCAGGGCGTGTGGCATGGCGGTAGCGGCTTACGGATGAGCGCGGTCGCGCCGGCGGCTCGCGCACGGATGGCGCGGGCGCCCCGGCAGACGGCTGCGCGGCGCGCGGAAGCGCGGCACGATACGAAAGGTTTCACCGAGATCACCGGGATGTCTCGAAGCAGGTGTTTCAGTTGCGGTCCTCCCAGTTGTGCTGCGCCAGGGCGGGGGCGCGACGGCGCTGCCGGGCGCTGAGCCACCGGCGGCCGTGCAGCGGGTCAAGCCGCGGACGCATGGCGCCCTGGCGTCTGCGCAAACCCCCTGTTGCCTGCAAGTGGGCGGCCGTACCGGCCATGCCGTGAACGGCGCGTCAGTCGCGCGGCCGGTGCGCGTCGAACCAGCGGCGCACTTCCAGTTCCGCTTCGTCACGCGTCTTGCCGTAGCGTTCCTGGATCAGGCCGGCCAGGCGATCCGCCTGTCCTTTGGCCTTCACGAGCTCGTCGTCCGTCAGCTCGCCCCACGCCGCCTTGGCCTTGCCGATCAACTGCTTCCACTTGCCTTCAGCAATGTCGTTGTTCATCGTGTTTCTCCTGTTCGGGGAAAGACCATGCGCGAAGCACGCTCGATCACCCTCACAGCAGAAATCGTGCCGCGAGACATTCCTTGCCGGCGCGCACCGCAGCCTGCGTGGCCACCCGCGCCGCAGCGGCAGGAAGTACGCTAATGCACGTGCAAAACCGGTAAGGATTTCCCGTGGCAGTCTCAAACATACACGTTCGGGAAAAAAAGAAAAAGCGCCCCGAGGGGCGCTTTGACGACGGTGCCGGCCTTTTGCCGCGAGGGGCAGCGCGGGCGGATGCCGCTCACGCTGCAATTGCCCGCGAACGTGCTGCCTTAGGCGCGGCTGCGGTACTCGTTCGTACGCGTGTCGATTTCGATCTTGTCGCCGATGTTGCAGAAGAGCGGCACTTGCAGCTCGAAGCCGGTGTGCAGCTTGGCGGTCTTCAGGACCTTGCCCGACGACGTGTCGCCCTTGACAGCCGGTTCCGTGTAGATGATTTCGCGCACGAGCACGGTCGGCAGTTCGACCGAGATGGCCTTCTCGTTGTAGAACACGACTTCGCAAGCCATGCCGTCTTCGAGGTAGTTCAGGGCGTCGCCCATCATCTCGCCTTCGACTTCGAACTGGTTGTAGTCGGCGTCCATGAACACGTACATCGGGTCGGCGAAGTACGAGTAGGTCACTTCCTTGCGGTCGAGCACGACGACGTCGAACTTGTCGTCGGCCTTGTACACGGTTTCCATGCCCGCGCCGGTCAGCAGGTTCTTGAACTTCATCTTCACGACGGCGGAGTTGCGGCCCGACTTGTTGTATTCGGCCTTCTGCACGACCATCGCGTCGTTACCGATCATCACGACGTTGCCGACGCGGAGTTCCTGTGCGGTCTTCATAGTAAAAAACTGTCCTGTCCAGATTGAGTAGCTTCGAGTGTGCGCGGCGGCAAACGTCGCAAGCGGGTTCGGATGGTGCGACCCTGTTTGGTGTGCTTTGGCAAGCTCACCGCGAGGGGCGCCGAAGTCGAAGCGCTTGAGACGGCTGCCGTCGGATAACCGCTTATTTTAACTGACTTTTTGCGAATTCGGCTAGATTTCCAGCGAGGTCGCCAACCCGCGCCAGTTCGCCCGCCCAACCGCTTGCGCGCGCGCGGCAGGCGGGCAGGTGCTGGGCGAAATCGGCCCAATCGGGCGCGCCGCGGCCATTCCACGCATGCCAGAAACGCTCGAGCGCGGCGCGCGGCGCTTCGGGCAGCGTGCTGCCGTAGTGGGCGAGCGCGGCGTCGAGTTTCGGCAGATGGGCGTCGTCGGCTTGCGGGTAGATGTGCCAGACGAACGGCCGCGCCGCCCACTGCGCGCGCACGAAAGAGTCCTCGCCGCGCACGAAGTTGAGGTCGCTTGCCCAGAGCAAGGGGTCATAGCCACGTTGCTCGGTGAACGCCAGCGCTTGCGCATGCAGCGCGCCGCGCGTGGCCTGCGAGCCTGCACCGAATGCCGGGACGCCGAAAAATCGCGCCAGCGCGCCCGAAATGCGGCCCTCCGGCACGAGCAGGAAAACCGGCTTGCCGCCGTCGCGCCACTGTTCGAGCAAGGGGGCGATGGCCGGGTTCTCGTAGGCGAAAAGCGAGATCACGGTGGTTTCGGGGCCGGGCGGCGGACCGCCCGTCGCGTTGCGCCACCAGGTTTCGCGCGCGTCGGCCGAGCGCTCGAAGGCGAGTCGTTCGGCGTCGAGCGTGCGCTCCTTGAGCACACCGCCGGTGCCGGGGCCGAGGCCGGGGAAGAAGAAATGCTTGGAGAGCGCGTAGCGAGGATGCGGCGAGGGACGCAGATGGAAGTCGGCCACCCAGTCCTCGGCGCTCAGGTATTCGAGATTGAGCCAGACGGGCTTGCGCGTGCGAGCGGCCATCGCGGCGACATAGACGGGGGGCAACTCGCAGGCGAACGCCTCGATCACCACATCGGCGATCTGGAGCGTGTCGCCGGCGTGCGCGGGCGCGTGCCAGTGCTCGACGAGCACGCCTTCGACGCTTTGCGTCGCGCGGCCTGTGTCGAGCGTGGGGCAGAGCTTCTGGAACGCGTGCAGGTCGTCGACGAACAGGCGCACCTGCCAGCCGTGCTCGTGCGCGAGTTGCCGCGCGAGCCGCCAGCACACGCCGATGTCGCCGTAATTGTCGATCACCGCGCAGAACAGGTCGCAGGCAATGGGCGCGCCGGTAGCGCTAGTGGGGGAGCGGGCTTCTGTCATGGCGATTGCGGTGTGCTGGTGACGCGGCGCGGCCGGTATGCGGGCATCTGCGGCCATCTGTGGCCATTTGCGGGCGCAGGCGGGCAGGTTCGGCGCGGCACGGAATGATCTAAACTTGCGATTCTAGGATACCGCCATGAACGCGTCGCGACGGCGGCGCGGGTCGCAACGCCCTCAAATGACCGAGTGGCCGGAGCGACCAGCGTGGCCATCGCGCCACAAAGACTTCGAAGCCTTACCCGTCCCCGGAACTGGATGACCGACACCGACGTTTTCGACCCGAAAAAGACGCTCGCGCAGTTACCGCACCTGCCCGGCGTCTATCGTTATTACGACGCGCAAGGCGCGGTGCTTTACGTCGGCAAGGCGCGCGATCTCAAAAAGCGCGTGTCGAGTTATTTCACCAAGACGCAACTCTCGCCGCGTATCGCGATGATGGTCTCGCGCATCGCGCGCATCGAAACCACGGTGACGCGCTCCGAGGCCGAGGCGTTGCTGCTTGAGAACAATCTCATCAAGGCGCTCACGCCGCGCTACAACATCCTGTTTCGCGACGATAAGTCCTATCCGTTTCTCAAGCTGACGGGACACACGTTTCCGCGCATGGCGTACTACCGTGGCGCTGTCGATCGCAAGAACCAGTATTTTGGGCCGTTCCCGAGCGCTTCGGCCGTGCGCGAGAGCATCCAGATCCTCCAGCGCGTGTTCCAGTTGCGCACCTGCGAAGACTCGGTGTTCAACAACCGCACGCGGCCGTGCCTCCTGCATCAGATCGGGCGCTGCACGGCGCCTTGCGTGGGCGCGATCAGCGAAGAGGACTACGCGCGCGACGTGAGCAACGCGTCGCGCTTTCTGCTCGGGCGCCAGAACGAAGTGATGAAGGAGCTCGAAACGAAGATGCACGCGTTCGCCGCCGATCTGAAGTTCGAGCAGGCGGCGGCCGTGCGCAACCAGATGAGCTCGCTGTCGACCGTGCTGCACCAGCAGGCCATCGAAACGGGCAGCGAAAGCGACGTCGACATTCTCGCGGTCGTGGCGCTGGGCGGGCGCGTCTGCGTGAATCTCGCGATGGTGCGCGGCGGGCGGCATCTGGGCGACAAGGCTTACTTCCCGGCGCACGTCGAGCGCGCGCTGACGGACGAGGAGGGCGGCGTCGCGGAGGACATCGACAGCGACACCGTGGTTGCGGCAAGCGCGCTGAAGTCCCTGCCGTCGCTTGCGCGCAAGACGGTGGCGGATTTCGTGGACGAGGAGCAGCAGAACGCCGCTCATGAGGACGAGGCCGCCGCGCCGGACCCGCTCGCCATTGCGGCCGATCTCGCGGACGAGGAAGAGGACGCCGGCGACGATGTCGCCGCCGCAGCGGCCGGAAGCGATGCGCCCGCAGCAAGTGCAGGCGGGCGCCGGAAGCGTGAAATCGGCATCGAGTCCGAAGTGCTCGATGCGTTCATCGCGCAGCATTACTTCGGCAATCGCGTGCCGCCGGTGCTCGTGGTGAGCCATCCACCCGCGAACCGCGAGCTCGTCGACGTGCTCGGCGAGCAGGCGGGCCACAAGGTCGTGCTGCTGCGCCAGCCGCAAGGCCAGAAGCGCGCGTGGCTCGCGATGGCCGAGCAGAACGCGCGCCTCGCGCTCGCGCGGCTGCTCTCGGAACAGGGCTCGCAACAGGCCCGCACGCGCACGCTCGCGCAACTGCTCGGGCTCGAACTCGACGATCTCGCGCATCTGCGCATCGAGTGTTTCGACATCAGCCACACGATGGGCGAGGCGACCCAGGCGTCATGCGTGGTGTATCACCATCACAAGATGCAATCGAGCGACTACCGGCGCTACAACATCACCGGCATCACGCCCGGCGACGACTACGCCGCGATGCGCCAGGTGCTCACGCGCCGCTACGAGAAGATGGTGGCGCAGGCCGCGCGCGCCGAGCCCGATGAGTCGCCGGTGCGGGCGCCGGCCCCCGATCCCGCCGATCCCAGCGCGTTGCCGGACACGGCCGAGGGTGTCGAGGCCGCCGAGGCGCCCGCGCCCGGCGGCACGCTGCCCAACATCGTGCTGATCGACGGCGGCAAGGGGCAGGTCGAGATCGCGCGCCAGGTGTTCACCGAACTGGGTCTCGATCCGGCGATGCTGGTGGGCGTGGCGAAGGGCGAGGGGCGCAAGGTGGGTCTCGAAACGCTCGTGTTCGCCGACGGCCGCGCGCCGCTCGAACTCGGCAAGGAGAGCGCGGCGCTCATGCTGGTCGCGCAGATCCGCGACGAAGCGCACCGCTTCGCCATTACGGGCATGCGCGCGAAGCGCGGCAAGACGCGGCAGACCTCGCGCCTCGAGGAACTGGAAGGCGTGGGCGCGAAGCGGCGGCAGCGGCTGCTCGCGCGCTTTGGCGGCTTGCGCGGCGTGATGGCGGCGAGCGTGGAGGATCTCGCGAGCGTGGAGGGCATCTCGCACGCGCTCGCCGAGCAGATCTACCAGCAGCTTCACTGATGCGCGCGGCGGGCGGTCCGGACCGGCTCGCCGGGCCTTCCTTACGGTTGCTTGTGGCACGTGCGGCGACGCGGCACAATTGCATCTCCCATAATTGCATCTTCCCCGACCGATAGCGCCAGCCGATGCCGTTCAATATTCCGATTCTCCTGACCTGGCTGCGGATCCTGGCGATTCCGCTCGTGGTAGGCGTGTTCTATCTGCCGCAGACGATGCTTTCCCCGATGCAGCAGAACGTGGCGGCGATGCTGCTCTTCGTGCTGGCGGCGCTGACCGACTGGTTCGACGGTTTTCTCGCGCGCAAGTGGAATCAGACGTCGTCGTTCGGCGCGTTTCTCGATCCCGTCGCGGACAAGCTCATGGTGACGGCGGCACTGCTTGTGCTCGTGCATCTCCAGCGGCTCGACGCGGTGATCGCGCTCGTGATCGTCGGCCGCGAGATCGCCATTTCGGCCTTGCGCGAATGGATGGCGCAGATCGGCGCGTCGAAGAGCGTGGCCGTGAACTCGCTCGGCAAGTTCAAGACGGCGTGTCAGATGGTCGCGATTCCCATGCTGCTGTTCTATGCGCCGCTCACGCTCGGCGGCGTGACGCTGTTCGACTCGCGCGTGTGGGGCGCGTGGCTCATCTATGTGGCGGCCTTCCTCACGATCTGGTCGATGCTCTACTACATGAAGCTCGCGTGGCCGCAGATCCGCGAGCGGGGGAGCCTTTGAGCAGACGCCCGTGAACCGTGCTGCGACCCCCATGCGGTTTTTTTTAAAAAGATCACCGCAAGGGGTTGACACGATTCAGCGGGTTATACATAATCTCACTTCTCCGCTGCGACGAAACAGCAGCAAGCAAGTAGATGCGGTGGAGATAGCGGAAGATAAGCGGTAGTTAAGCGAAATCGGAAGCAAAATGCGGGAGTAGCTCAGTTGGTAGAGCGCAACCTTGCCAAGGTTGAGGTCGCGAGTTCGAGACTCGTCTCCCGCTCCAGATTTTAAGGTGCGGCGTTTTTGCGGTAGAAAAACGAAGTGCCGAAGCAGTAAGGCAGTGCAGTAAAAAGCAGGACATTTGCGGGAGTAGCTCAGTTGGTAGAGCGCAACCTTGCCAAGGTTGAGGTCGCGAGTTCGAGACTCGTCTCCCGCTCCAAATGCCAAGGGGAAGCAGCGCTTCCCTTTTTGTTTGGCAGGCCTGGATCACAGTATCGGGTCATCAAACAAATCTGTCCGGTCGTTGCGGGCGCAAGCAGTTTTTGGCGTGTTCCGTAGTCCGGTCAGTCCGCTTCTGGCGCGATAGCAAAGCGGTTATGCAGCGGCCTGCAAAGCCGTTTAGGCCGGTTCGACTCCGGCTCGCGCCTCCAGATGTAAAGCAAAAGCCACCTTCGGGTGGCTTTTGCTTTTTTCGCGTCCATTTTTGTGCAGGCATCGAGCGCCGCTGACGCACAATAGCCGCAACGCCATCACTGCGGCCTCCCGACATGCCCATCGAACTCCCCGAAGACGCGCGCACCGAGGCGATCGCGTCCATCCAGCGCTATTTCGACGCCAACATGGAAGAGCCGATCGGCAACATCGCCGCGGGCGCGCTGCTTGGCTTCTTTCTCGAAGAAATCGCGCCGGCCGTGTACAACAAGGCCATCGCCGACGCGCAGGAGAGCATGCAGGCGCGCATCGTCGACCTCGACATCGACCTGCACGAGGAGGCGTTCCAGTACTGGCGCAAGTACGAGCAGCCGCGCCGGCGCAAGTGAGGCCGCGCACGGCATAATCGTGGGCATTCGCGATGTTTTGACGGAAATCACAGATCATGACCGTGCAGTCCCCCGCCTTGCCGCTTCCCCAATTCGACTGGCAATGGAAAGCCTTCGACGCACTCGATGCGCGCGACGTCTACGCCATGCTCAAGCTGCGCTCCGACGCGTTCGTCGTCGAGCAGAACTGCGTGTACGGCGACATCGACGGTCTCGACTTCGGCGCGTGGCACTTGTTCGCGTGGAGCGAGCGTGACGGCGTGCGCGAACTCGCGGGCTATCTGCGGGTGCTGCTGCCCGATGCCGAGGACGCCGACGTGCGTATCGGCCGCGTGGTGACGTCGCAGCACCATCGCGGCATCAAGCTCGGCAATGCGCTGCTCGAACGCGCCATCGTCCAGATCGGGCGTCAATGGCCGGACGTGGCGATGCGTTTGCATGCCCAGGCCCATCTCCAGAAGTTTTACGGCGCGTTCGGCTTTTCGCCCGTGGGCGAGATCCACGACGAGGACGGCATTGCGCACGTCTGGATGCGCTCGGCATAACCTGCGGGCCTCGCATGCCGCGAGCGCGCTCATGTGCGCTCAGGTGCGCAGCGTGTCGCCTTCGTCGTGGGGCGCGCTGTCTTTGGCGCGAGCGCCGGGGCGCCGGTCCTGCTGCAAGCGTCCGCGCGCGGATAGCCGCATCCAGTGGCGCAGCGCGATTAGCGCGCCGACCACGCTCATCATCGATCCCGGAATCCACAGCAGCAGACCGCCAATCTGCTGGTCGCGCATGGGCGAGAGCCAGGTGAACGCGCGTCCGCAGATCGAGTAGACGGGATAGAGCTCGCGCGACGTGAAGAAGATGAACGCGCCGAGCACGATTTGCGGCGGAATGGCCGCGATCACCACCAGCACGCGCTTGCCCGGCGAGAGGCGCGCGGGCGGCGCGGGGCGCGAGTCGAGCACGAGCCACCAGAACAGCAGCCCGTCGATCACCATGCTCCAGTTCATCACGCGATACAGGCGCCAGTCGAGCATCGCGATGAAATGGATCGGCGAAAAGAGCCAGAAGTAGATGAGCCCGACGAACAGCGTGACCGCAACGACGGGGTGCATCACGATGTCGAGCGCCACCCGTACGGGCCGCGCGGCGAGCACGGGCCGCACGATACGCTGCCGCAGCCTGAACGGAATGCCCGCGCGCAGTGCCGCGCCGGGGTAGGCGAGCGCGATGAAGAACGGGCCGATGTGATGCAGCACCAGGTGCTGCGCGCGATGCATGAAGAACTCGTGCTCGAAGAAGTAGTCGAGCCGCGTATGCAGCGCGACGTAGAGCGCCACGAGACCGAACCAGAACGAAATCTGCCGCGCGAGAGACACGCGCGCATGCCGCTTGCCGCGCACGAACAGAACCGCCGTGAGCAGGGTGGCGATCATGACGGTCGGCGAAGGCTCCCAGGGCTGGAGCCAGTAGAGCAGGGTCATCGCGAGCATGGCGGTGGGCTCATCGCGGGTTCAGGTTGCTTGCGCGCGCAACGACGCCGCGCATTACTGCTGCGAAGGTGGCTTCACTGCGAACGGCGTGTTCAGCGTCTCGCCGTCGGAGAACTGAAGCTTCACGTTTACCGTGTCGCCCGGCGCGATCTTGTGCTGCGCCTTTTCCAGCATCAGGTGGTAGCCGCCCGGCGCAATGGCGAGCGTGCCATGCGCGGGCACCGTCGCCTTGTGCACCATCACCATTTTCTGCGTCGAGCCGTTCGAGACGGTCTGGTGCAGCATGACCATGCCGTAGGCATCGCTCGACACGCTCACGAGGTCGACGGGCTGGTCGCCGTCGTTTTTCAGCGTCACGTAGCCGGCGGCCGGCAGGTCGTTGGGCAGCCAGCGCACCCAGGCGTTCTGAGCGGTGACCGTACCGGCGGCGTACGCGGCCGGCGCGAAGGCGGCGAGCGAGCCGAGCATGCCGAGTGCACAGCCAAGGGAGACGGTGAGCGACTTGAGGTTGTTCGTCATGAGGTTTCTTCCTGTTGCGTTTGCGGTTGCAAGTAAGACTCGATGATGGGGGGCTCGGGCGGGCATGCGTTCATGCGGGCGCGTCGATCACGCGGCGCAGGTCGTGGACGATGGCGTCCGGCGTGTCGTGGTCGGTGACGAGCAGGCGCGCGCGGCCTTGCGCGTCGAACACATAGACGGCCGAACTGTGCGTGACCTCGTAGCTGCCGTCGGGGTCGCGCTTTTCCATCTGGTACGCGACGCGGTAGCGCTGCGCGAGCGATTCGATCTGCGCATCGGTGCCGCTCAGGCCGCGCGCGTGCTGCGCGTCGAACGCGCCCACGTAGGCGTGCAGCGCCTGCGGCGTGTCGCGTGCGGGATCGACGCTCACGAAGAGTATCCGCACGTTGCGGGCATCGGGGCCGAGTTTTGCTATGACCTGCATCAGGCGCGCCATCGTCTCCGGGCAGACGTCCGGGCAGTGCGTGTAGCCGAAGTAGACGAGCGTGGTGATGCCGCGAAAGTTCGCGGCCGTGACGTTTTGGCCGGTGTCGTCCGTGAGCGCGAAGTCGAGGTCGGGCAGGTGGCCGCTCACGTTCGTCAACTGCCATGGCTCGCCAGGATGCGAGCATGCGCCGAGCAGCACCGCGCCCGACACGGCCGCCGCGACCGTCGCGCGCCGCACGCACCACGTTGCGCGGCCGAGGCGGGCGTGCAACGTGCTCAGCGATCGAACAAGCGATGAAGCAAGCGATAGCGCGGGAGTGGGGAACAATGGCGGGCTCGTTGACTCGATTGATCTGGCCGGCCGCGCGCGGGAGGCATGGAGGCTCGGCTTGTGGCTGCGACTGTAGCAAAATTGGACTCGCGCCGTCGCAAGCGCTCCGCTGCGCGCCGATATGTCGCAGCGGGCGCAAAGCCCGGCTCAGCGCCGGTGGCGGCGATTCGTATGATGAGACCGCGTGGGGTGGATTCCGGGCCGCGGCGGCCGCTGCCCGGCTGCTCAGCCCCTTACTTTCTCGAAAATCGACTGAAGGCGCGGTAAGATTCGCACACTTTCTCCGGTGTCCGCTCGCGGCCCGGACCATACCCGGCCGCGAGGCCGAGGGACGAAAAGAACGTAATGCAAGCACTTCCGGCAGTCCTGCCGCCTGAACAGACGGCATTTTTCTTCGATTTCGACGGCACGCTCGTCGATCTGGCGCCTACGCCCGACGGCGTGCTCGTGCGGCCCGACATGCTCGCACTGCTGCACGAACTGCGGCGCGCGACGCATGGCGCGGTGGCGATCGTGTCCGGGCGCGGCATCGACAGCATCGATGGCTTTCTCGGCATGCCCGACATCCCCGTGGCGGGCCTGCACGGCGCCGAGCGGCGCGACGCCAACGGCGACACACAGCGCGTCGGCTTCAACGACCAGCGCCTGCTGCACATGGAGCAGGTGCTTGCCGAGGTGGTGCGTACCCACGCGGGCATGCTGCTGGAGATCAAGGGCGCTTCGCTCGCGCTGCACTACCGCAACGCGCCCGAGCACGAGGGCGCCGCGCGCGCCGCGACCGAGCGCCTCGCCGCCGACTACGCCGACGCCTACGTGCTCCAGCCCGGCAAGATGGTCTACGAGATCAAGCCGAAAGACGTCGACAAGGGCCGCTCGCTGCGCGCGTTTCTCGACGAGCCGCCGTTCGCGGGCCGCAACCCGGTGTTCGCCGGCGACGATCTGACCGACGAGAAGGGCTTTGCCGTCGTCAACGCCCTGGGCGGGCTGTCGATCAAGGTCGGCGGCGGCGACACCATCGCGCGCTCGCGCGTGGAGTCGGTCGAGGCGCTGCTCGGCTGGCTCGCGTCGATCGTCGCGGCCATGCCCGGCGCCCGGTGACCCCACTCATGCGTCGCCTCCTGGCTCTTGCTGATAACCCGCCGCGCGCCGCCGCCCTGCGCGCGCAACGCTTTTCCGATTTACCGTACGGACCCTGCACCTCATGAGCCGATTGATCATCGTGTCGAACCGCGTCGCGCCGATTTCTGAAGGCGGTCCGGCCGCGGGCGGCCTGGCGGTCGGCGTGTACGACGCGCTGAAGGAAACCGGCGGCATGTGGTTCGGCTGGAGCGGGGAGGTGCTCACCTCCGGCCAGCCGCAGATCGCGCTCGAGGAGCGCGGGCCGGTGACTTTCGCCACCATCGGCCTGTTGCGGCGCGACTACGACCAGTACTACCGCGGCTTTTCGAACGCCACGCTGTGGCCTGCGTTCCATTACCGCGCCGATCTCGTCCAGTACGACCGCCACGAATACGAAGGCTATTGCCGCGTGAACGCGTGGCTCGCGCAGCAGCTCGTACCGCTCCTGCGCGAGGACGACGTGATCTGGGTGCACGACTATCACCTGATTCCGTTCGCCCGGGCGCTGCGCGCGGCGGGCGTGAAAAATCGCATCGGTTTTTTCCTGCATATTCCGTTTCCGGCCTCACAGGTGCTGCTGGCGGTGCCGCCGCATCGCGAACTGGTCGAGGCGCTGTGCTCGTTCGATCTGCTCGGCTTCCAGACGAAGCCCGATGTGCGCGCCTTCTGCGACTACATCGTGAACGAGGCGGGGGGCGCGATTGAGAAGCAGGCGAACGGCCTCACGCGCATCGAGGCGTTCGGACAGACGCTCTGCGCGGGCGATTACCCGATCGGCGTGTATCCCGACGAGATCGCCGAACTCGCCAAGGCCGGCGAGCGCGGCAAGCCGGTGCGCACGCTCAAGGCCACGCTGCACGGGCGCAAGGTCATCATGAGCGTGGACCGGCTCGACTATTCGAAGGGGCTCGTGGAGCGTTTTCGCGCGTTCGAGCGCCTGCTCGACCACTCGACGGCGCAGCGCAACAAGGTTTCGTTCGTGCAGATCGCGCCGCCCACGCGCGCCGACCTGCATGCCTATCAGGACATCCGGCTGCGCCTCGAGGCGGAGTCGGGGCGCATCAACGGCCGCTTCGCGGAACTGGACTGGACGCCGATCTGGTACATCCACCGCCAGTACGAGCGTTCGGTGCTGGCGGCGCTGTTCCGCGCGTCGCACGTGGGTTATGTCACGCCGCTGCGCGACGGCATGAACCTCGTCGCCAAGGAGTACGTTTCCGCGCAGGACCCCGAAGATCCGGGCGTGCTCGTGCTTTCGCGCTTCGCGGGCGCGGCCCAGGAGCTCGAAGGCGCGCTGATCGTCAATCCGCTCGACATCGACGGCATGGCCGACGCCCTCGGCCAGGCGCTCTCGATGCCGCTCGCCGAGCGCCTCTCGCGCTATCGCGACATGATGGTGCAGCTTCGCGAGAACAATGTTTCGGTTTGGCGCGACCGCTTCTTGCGCGACCTGGGCGAGGTCAGCGTGCGGCGCGGCGTGGCCTTGCCGCCGCTGGAGCGTGCGCCGGGCTGAACGCCCAAGCCTGCTGGCGACGCCAAAGACGAAAAAAAAGCCGCTTCGGGCCATGCCCTGAAGCGGCTTTTTTGCGTCCGGAGCCTTGGGAGGCTCGCGGCGCGCGTCAGGCCACGTGTTTCTCGTCGGTCTTTTTGTTGCCCAGATGCAACGTGGACTGCTTGCCGTACTGCTTGGCGAGCAGATCGCGATAGAGGCCCGGGCGGTTGCGCAATTCCTCGGGGCTGCCGTCGTCGATCACCTTGCCCGCGCTCATCACGATGATGCGGTCGAAGTTGTGCAGCGTCGAGAGACGGTGCGCGATGGCGATCACGGTGCGGCCCACCATCAGCCGGTCGAGCGCCTGCTGGATGGCTTCTTCGGATGCGCTGTCGAGCGCCGAGGTCGCCTCGTCGAGCAGCAGGATCGGCGAATTCTTGAGGATGGCACGCGCGATGGCGATGCGCTGGCGCTGCCCGCCGGAGAGCTTCACGCCGCGGTCGCCCACGATCGTGTCGTAGCCCTCGGGCATCGCCTCGATGAAGTCGGCGCAGCGCGCCTCGCGGGCCGCGGCCAGCACTTCCTCGCGGGTCGCCTCCGGGCGGCCATAGGCGATGTTCTCGTAGATCGTCCGGTGCAGCAGCGAAATGTCCTGCGGTACGAGCGCAATCGCATGGCGCAAGCTGTCCTGGGTCACATGCGCGATGTCCTGACCGTCGATCTTGATGGCGCCGGCCTGGGTGTCGTAGAAGTGCTGGAGCAGGGCGAGCACCGTGGTCTTGCCCGCGCCCGACTTGCCGATCAGGCCCACGCGCTGGCCCGCCTCGATGCGCAGGTCGAAGTGGTCGAGAATCGGCTTGCGGTGCGGGTAGGCGAAGTTCACGCCCTCGAAATCGACCTGGCCGCCTTGCGCCACGAGTTCCGTGGCGTCGTCGCGGTCGGGCATGCCGTGCGGTTCGAGCAGCGTTTGCACGGCTTCGGCGAGGCGCGCCACGTGTTGGGTCACGTCCACGAGCGCCACCGCGAGGTCGCGCGTGCCGTGCAGGATCGTGAAGCCGAGCGAGCTGACCAGCACGATGTCGCCGGAAGTCGCCTTGCCCTGGTCCCACAGCCACAGCGCCCAGCCGAGCAGGCCGGCGGAGAGCATGGCCGTGATCACGGCGTGCAGCAGACGCAGCTTTTCGAGGTAAAGCAGGCTCTGGCGGCGCGCGTCGAGTTCGGCCTTCACGGTCGAGCCGAAGCGCTTTTGCTCGCGGAACGTCATGCCAAAGGCGCGCACGAGCGCCATGTTGCCAATCACGTCGACGAGTTCGCCGTCCACGGCGGCCGCCTTGGAGGCGAACGTGTGGTGGCGCGACGAGCCGCGCCCGGCCAGCTTGAAGAGGATCACCGAAAGAATGGCTGAGCAGAGCAGCAGGCCCGCCGCCATCAACGGATTGACCGCGATGATCATGACGATTGCACCCGCCACGGCGATACAGGGCGGCAGCACGTTCCAGGCGGTGGTGTTCTCGGCCGTGTAGACGGCGTTCGAGGTCGCGGTGATGCGGCTGGCGAGCGTGCCGGGCTGCTTTTCGGCGTAGTAGGTGGGGGAGTGCCCGCTCAGATACTGGAACAGGTCGCGCCGCAGGTCGCCCGTGACGGCGACGAAGGTGTGCGCGGCGAACCATCCGCCGACCCGCCAGAGCAGGTTGTCGGCGGCGATCAGGCCAACCAGGATGGCGAAGGCGGTCCACAGCGGCCCCGGATGGTGGCGGCCCGCGCCGAGCACGTCGATCAGATGCTTGATCGCGTACTGCGACGCAAGCGCGCAGCCGACGGCCGCGAACACGCTGGCGAGCACGATGGCGTGCGCGAGCGGGTGGCGCTTGATGTAACGGAAAAGAAACGCGAGCGGGTGCCGCGCATAGCTCGCGAGCTTTGCGTTGTGGGCGTTACGCTGGGCGATGGTCAGATGTTCCAATTGATCGGCGGTCGGTCTGACGGAACTTCGTCCGTGCAAGTTCAAAAAAGTGAGGAAGCGCGCAACGGCTACGAACGGCTTCAGGCGCGCGGCAGCGAAGGCGGACTTCCCGCATTGTAAACACCCCACGCACATGGCGCACCGCCTGTGCCCGGCGGACGCGCATCATATCGCGACACGAACGCCGGGGATACGGATTGGGGACATGCTGTTGCGGCAGAGGTTCAACAGGAATCCCGGGGCGTTTTAGAGATAGACGTTTTAGAGATAGAATTACGGATTGCATTCGGAACGGCGCTGTGCTCATGCCAGTGACGCCATCCGCCGGAGCGGAGGAGTGCAACCCGGGATGCCAAAAAGCGGCATTTGTCCGCAGTTGCGTTTCGCCTCGCAGTCCCCAAATCTAGAACTGTCTTAGAAAACAGTGGGTTGCGGAGTGTTTCCGGTTTGTAACAACGTAAAGACTTTGAAATGATCTAGCCGGTATTTTCCCTGGTCCGGGATAATGCCGACTCGGACGGCGTAGGGAATTTGACAGCTTCTGTGTCAACGACCGCGAACCCTGCGCGTTTACCGCCTGAACCGCCGCGTGTGCTTTCTTGCCACTTCACAACTGCGTCGGGTCTGTGTCCGGAATTCCGGCGCGGTTAGCGGTAAGGAACGCCTGGTATGGCGCGTGGCGACAAGGATGCCGCAGCCTGCATAGGTCGATTGTCAAATTTGCAGTCTATTGCCCGATATTTTACGAGGAAGGAGTTCACCACTATGCGAATCGCTCAAATCGCTCCGTTGCACGAGGCGGTTCCTCCCAAGCTGTACGGCGGCACGGAACGGGTGGTCTCCTACCTGACCGAAGCGCTGGTCGAGCAGGGCCACGACGTCACGCTCTTCGCTAGCGGCGATTCGATCACCTCGGCAAAGCTCGAAGCATTCTGGCCGCAGGCGCTGCGCCTCGACCCGACGATTCGCGATGTGATGGCTCCGCACATGCTGCTGCTCGAAGAAGTGCGCCGCCGCGCGGACGAGTTCGACGTGCTGCATTTCCACATCGACTACTACCCGTTCTCGCTGTTCCAGCGTCAGCCGGTGCCCTTCGTCACCACGATGCACGGCCGTCTGGACCTGCCGGAACTGCAACCGATCTTCACGGCGTTCAACGACGTGCCGGTCGTTTCGATCTCGGACAACCAGCGCATTCCGCTCCAGCAAGCCAACTGGCAGCAGACCGTCTACCACGGCCTGCCGGAAGACGTGCTCAAGCCGATCCCGAACGTCGAGCCCGGCTACCTTGCCTTCCTCGGCCGCGTTTCGCCGGAGAAGGGTCTTGACAAGGCGATTCGCATCGCCGGCCAGGCGGGCATGAAGCTCAAGGTCGCCGCCAAGATCGACAAGGCCGACCGCGCCTACTACGAAGAAGTCATCAAGCCGCTGATGGCGCTGCCGCACGTCGAGTACATCGGCGAAATCGGCGAGCACGAAAAGCGCGAGTTCCTCGGCAACGCGCACGCCCTGGTGTTCCCGATCGACTGGCCGGAGCCCTTCGGCCTCGTCATGATCGAAGCCATGGCCTGCGGTACGCCGGTCATCGCCTTCAAGCGCGGCTCGGTGCCGGAAGTCATCGAAAACGGCGTGTCGGGCTTCGTCGTCGAAGACGAAATCAGTGCAGCCGCGGCGGTCAAGCGCCTGTCGACGCTGCCGCGCGCCGCCGTGCGCAAGGCGTTCGAAGACCGCTTCTCGTCGAAGGTGATGGCGCGCAACTACGTCGCCGTGTACGAAGACCTGCTGCGCCAGAAGCACCGTACGGTGCTGCGCGAAGTCAACGCGGGCTAAGCTCGCAGTGAAGCCGGGCGCGCTGCGGCGCGGCCGGTTTCCTCCGTTTTTCCTCCAGCGCCCCGGTGCCCGTGCACCGGGGCGTTGTCACGTCAGCGGGACATTGACGGGGATTCAGGGCGGCCGGCAGTGAGGCGCCCGCTTAATGTCCCTATAATGGCCGTGCCGTAAAATCCGCGGTGCCCATGAAGACAGAGCAGAGGAGTATTCCCTTGGCGAGAACCCGACCGACGCCCACGGCCACCGTACCCGGTGCCGGGACGCTCTTCGCGCTGCGCGCGATCGGGCTCGTGATCCTGGCGCGCTGGCTGCACTCCATGGCGCAGATGAATTTCCTCGCCGCGCTCGAAGCCATGGCGTCGTCGCCCGCGGCGTGCCTGAACCTCGTCTTCCTGTTCCTGCTCATCGTGCTGCCCGGCGCGAAGGCGCGCGTCGAGCGGCCGTTCCACCCGCTGCCGCAGTGGCTGCGCCAGGCGCTGCGCTTTTTCGGCGTGCTCGGTTTTCTGTTCGCCATCGGCTCGATCGGGATGTACGTCTGGTCCGCGGGCTGGCGGAGCACCATTCGCGCCGTGGCCGACACCAATGGCTGGCTCGTCGCCGCGCCGGCGTTGTATGCCGCCGTGGTGTGGATCTGCCGGCCGCGTGCGCTCTGGCGCAGCAATTTCGCGGCGCGGCGTTTTGCGATCGGGCGCTTTGCTGTGTCGATCGACGCCGCCACGCGCACGACGGTCGTGTGGCAGGAGAGCCGCAAGGTTGGCCAGTATGACGCGCGCGAGCTTGCGGTGCGCTGGCTGGCGGGCGCGTCGCCTGGCGGCGTGTCCGCACCCGGTCCCGCGCTTTTGCCTGCGCCGGCCGGGATGCAGGCAGGTGTCACCGAAACCGGCGATGCTGTCGCTGCGACTGGTGTTGCCGACATTGCCGGACCTGACGTCAGCACGGATGCACCGGATGGCGCCTCCGCGCAGGGGAGCGTGCCGCCCGCTGCGACGCCGGCGGCGGCTGCACCTGCCGCACCCGCCGCTGCGCCCGCGGGCAAGTCCGGACGCCAGCCGAAGATCGAATTGCTGTGGGACTCGCCGGCCGCGGCGGGGCACAACCGTCAGACCGTGTTCCGCGCGCGGCTCGCTTCCGAAGGCGACCGCGCGGCCGCGCGTGCGCTCGACGCCGCACTGAAACAGGCCTGACACTGCCCGCGTCGCGTCGCGTCGCGTCGCCCGCTTGCCGCTGCTCATTGCTTCTTGCCGTTGCTTGCCGTTCCTGTCGTCCGTTCGAAGGAGTCGCAATGCTCATACGCTGGTTGCTTGCCGCCGTCCATCTGCTCGCCTTCGGTTTCGCGCTCGCCTCGATCCTGCGGCGCACTCGCGGCTTGCGCCGCTGCACCTCCACCGAAGACCTGCCCGCGATCTTTCGCGCCGATAACGGCTGGGGCGGCTCGGCGGTCGTGCTGGTCGTGACCGGAGCAATGCGCGCGTTCGGCGGCTTCGAGAAGGGCGCCGCGTACTACCTGCACGAACCGCTCTTCCACGTAAAAATGGGCGCACTCGTGCTGATCCTCCTGCTTGAAATCGCACCGATGATGGCACTGCTGCGCTGGCGCCTCGCGGTGCGGCGCGGCGATGTGCCCGACCTCACGGGTGCGCCGAAGTACGCACGCATCGGCGTGTGGCAAACGGTGCTGCTCGTCGTGATGGTGTTCGCGGCCACGGGCATGGCGCGCGGCATCGGCCTCGATACCGGCGGCGAATAGGACGTTTTGAATAGAGCGTTTTGGCCGAGCCAAAAGAAAACCCGCGCGGCGGCGGGTTTTCCGGGGTGCAGCGTGTTGCTTCGCGTTACTGAAGGTTGCCCGCGACTGCCACCGTCTGCCCGGTGATGTAGTTCGACTCCGGCGAGCAGAACAGATACACGCCGCCCGCCGCTTCCTCGGGCGTGCCGCCGCGGCCGAGCGGATTGCGCTGCGCATGCGTCTTGAGCATGTCGGGGTTCAGGCCCACGCGAATATCGCGGCCGTCGATTTTCACCGTCGCACCCGCTTTCGCGTCGGCGCTCGTCATGCGCGTGTGGATCAGGCCGAACGCCACCGCGTTCACGTTCACGTTGAAGCGCCCCCATTCACGGGCGAGCGCGCGCGTCATGCCGATCACCCCTGCCTTGGCCGACGAGTAATTCATCTGCCCCGCGTTGCCGTTGAGCGCCGACACTGACGAAATGTTCACGATCTTGCGATATACCTCGCGCCCTTCGGCCACGTCGGCGGCGTGCAGCGCCTTCACGTGCGGATAAGCGGCGCGCAGGATGCGGAACGGCGCGGTCATGTGGCAGTCGAGGATCGCGTACCACTGCTCGTCGGTCATCTTCTGGATCACGTCGTCCCAGGTGTAGCCGGCGTTGTTGACGATGATATCGATGCCCTTATACGTGCTCATCGCCGTGTTGATGAAGCGCTCGGCGAAGTCCGGGGCCGTGACGTTGCCCACGCAGGCCACGGCTTGCGCGCCCATCTTCCTGAGCGCTTCGACCGTCTCGTGTGCCGGTTCGGCGTCGAGGTCGTTCACGACGATGCGGGCGCCTTCGCTCGCAAGCTTTTCCACAATCGCGCGGCCAATGCCGCGTCCCGAACCGGTGACGAGCGCCACCTTGCCATCGAGCTTACCCATGCTGCTTTCTCCTTCGATCATTTGATTCGGATTGCTTATAGAGAAACCACGGCGTCGCCCACGACGCGCGGTTCGCCATACTGGTTGGCGGTCTGGATTTCGAGGCGCACGCGCTGCTCGCCTTCGGCCTGGAATTTCTCGACCACGCGCCCCGTGCAGACGATGCGATGGCCGAGATGCGTGATGCCCACGAAGCGCACGCCGAACTGGCGCACCTGGCGCTGATCGACCCACTGCGTGAGCAGGCGGCCGAGCCAGGCCATCGAGAGCATGCCGTGCGCGAACACGTCGGGCATGCCCGCGCGGCGCGCGTAGTCGATGTCGATATGCACGGCGTTGTGATCGCCCGACGCCCCCGCGAAGAGCGCGAGCATCTTGCGGTCGACGGGGGGCAGTTCGAGCGGGGGGAGGGTGTCGCCCACCTTGATCGAGTCGTACTGGATGGTCATGCGAATTCTCCGTTCAGCCGTTGCGTTGCACGATCACGCTGCGCAGATCGGCCACATGCTCGCCGCGCTGGTTCGTTACGCGCGTCTCTCGCACCACGAACTCCAGCGCGCCGCCTTTCTTGTCGTAGATGTCCGCAATGCGCGACTCGAACAGCAGCACATCGCCGGCATAAGCGAGCCGGTGATACGTGAAGGTCTGCTCGCCGTGCAAAATGCGTGGCAGCTCGATGCCGATCTCGTCGCGCCACGACGCATCGGGCTGCTCGAATTCGAGCGAGAACAGAAACGTGGGCGGCAGCGGCAGGGCGGGATGGCCCGCGTCGCGCGCGGCGGCTTCGTCGAAGTACACGCGATTCGTTTCGCCGATCGCCTTCGCGAAGAAGCGCAGCCGGCCGGCTTCCGCCACCGCGCGAAACGCGGGCAGCGTCTTGCCGATGAATTGTTTGTCGATCATGTCGATGGCCCTCAGTCGCGAGCGAGGCTCACGTTCAAACCGACTTGTAGACCGTGACGACGCACGCGCCGCCCAGGCCCACGTTGTGCGCGAGCGCGACCTTCGCGCCTTCCACCTGGCGCTCGCCGGCCGCGCCGCGCAGTTGCTGCGTGAGTTCGTAGCATTGCGCGAGGCCCGTTGCGCCGAGCGGGTGGCCCTTCGAGAGCAGGCCGCCCGAAGGATTGACGACCCATTCGCCGCCATAGGTGTTGTCGCCGTCGTTGACGAGTTTTTCGCCTTCGCCTTCCGCGCACAGGCCGAGCGCCTCATAGGTCAGCAACTCGTTTTGCGCGAAGCAGTCGTGCAGCTCGATCACGTCGATGTCGCGCGGGCCGATGCCGGCTTGCTCATAGGCGATCTTCGCCGCCGACTGCGTCATGTCGAAGCCGACCACGCGGATCATGTCACGCGCGTCGTACGTGCTCGGCGTGTCGGTGGTGAGCGCCTGACCCGCGATGACCACGTTGGCGCGCAGGCCGCGCTTCTTCGCGAACGCCTCGGAAACCACGAGCGCCGCCGCCGCGCCGCAGGTGGGCGGGCAGGCCATGAGGCGCGTGAGCACGCCTTCCCAGAGCATCGGCGCGGCCATCACGTCTTCGGTCGAGACGACGTTACGGAACACGGCGAGCGGATTGCGCGCGGCGTGGCGGCTTGCCTTCGCACGGATCTTCGCGAAGGTTTCGAGCTTCGTGCCGTACTTCTTCATATGCGACATACCCGCACCGGCGAACTGGCGAATGGCGTTGCTCAGGCCCTCGGGGCGGCCGACCAGTTCGTCGGTGACGTCGAGCGCACGTTCCAGGGCGCTGGCGCGGTCCGTCCACACCGACTTCAGCGCGCCCGGACCCATGAACTCGAAGCCGACGGCCAGCGCACATTCCACGGCGCCGCTCTGCACGGCCTGGCGCGCGAGGAACAACGCGGACGAACCGGTCGCGCAGTTGTTGTTCACGTTGATGACGGGGATGCCCGTCATGCCGACCTGGTAGAGCGCCTTTTGGCCGCTGGTCGAGTCGCCGTAGACATAGCCCGCGTAGGCTTGTTGCACGTCGGTGTAGTCGAGCCCCGCGTCGGCGAGCGCCTGGCGAATCGCCGTGGCGCCCATCGTGTCGTAGGTTTCGCTCGTGCCGGGCTTCTTGAACGGAATCATGCCGACGCCAGCGATATATGCGCTTCGAGTCATATCGGTACTCCTAAATGTATTGAGATTTTTTAAAGCTTGCGCGAGATCAGGTCACGCATCACTTCGCTCGTGCCGCCGTAAATGCGGTTGACGCGCGAGTCGCAGAAGGCGCGGGCCACCGGATATTCGAGCATGTAGCCGTAGCCGCCATGCAGTTGCACCATGTCGTCGAGCGCCTTGCCGAGCGACTCGGTCGCAAAGAGCTTCACCACGGCCGCTTCTTCGAGCGTGAGGCGGCGGCGTACGTGCTCCGAGAGGTAGTGATCGACCATCAGACGTACGGCGAGCGCCTGGGCCTTGATGTCGGCAAGCTTGAACTTGGTGTTCTGGAAGTCCCACACGGTCTGGTTGAACGCCTTGCGGTCCTTCACGTAGTTCAGCGTGTGCTCGAGGCACGCTTCGAGCTTCGCGGCCGCGCCCACGGCGATCGACAGCCGTTCCTGCGGCAGTTCCGCCATCAGATACGCGAAACCCTTACCTTCCTCGCCGAGGCGGTTCGAGACCGGCACGCGCACGTTGTCGAAGAAGAGTTCTGCCGTGTCCTGCGCGTGCTGGCCTACCTTGTCGAGCTTGCGGCCGCGGCGGAAGCCTTCACGGTCCGCCTCCACGACGATCAGGCTCACGCCTTTGGAGCCCGCCGCCGGGTCAGTCTTGCAGACCATGATGATGAGGTCGGCATTCAGACCGTTGCTGATGAAGGTCTTGCTGCCGTTGATCACGTATTCGTCGCCGTCGCGAATGGCGGTCGTGCGCACGGCCTTCAGGTCGCTTCCCGTGCCAGGCTCGGTCATGCCGATGGCCAGAATGTATTCACCCGAGCAAACCTTCGGCAGCCAGCGCTGCTTCTGTTCTTCGTTGCCAAGGCGCGCGATATACGGGGCGATGATGTCCGAGTGAACCGGGAACCCGAGGCCGCTCACGCCGGCGCGGTTGATTTCCTCGTTGAGCACGGCTGCGTGGCCGAAGTCGCCGCCGCCGCCGCCGTACTCGGTGGGTAGCGTGAGGCAGAGCAGGCCTTCGCGGCCGGCTTTCAGCCAGGTCTCGCGGTCGACCTTGCCGGCTTTGTCCCATTCGGCCTGCTTCGGCACGCATTCTTTTTCAAGGAAGCGGCGCGCAGTGGTGCGCAGCATCTCGTGGTCGTCGCGGAAGACGTTGCGGTTGATTTGCATATCAGGATTCCTGAATGTAGGCGTTTGCGTTCTTGACTGTGGATCAAGGCGGGGGGATCAATGCGCGCGTGCGATATGCGCGGCAGGTTCGGGAAGATAAAGCGCGTCGACGAGGTGAGCCCGGCGCGCACGCGTGACGGCCTGATTGACGTAACCCTTATCGGCGATCTCGTTGGCGTCCATGGAGGGCGGTTCGGCCATCAGCACGAGGCGCTCGACGTGAACGCTCGCACCCTGGCCCCGCTGCCCACGCAGCCGTTCGCTCAACTCGGCAATGAGAATGGGGTGCTGCACGAGCGCGGCGGCGTCGAGGCCGGCGAGTTCCGGCGCGAGACGCTGGCATGCGGCCACGTTCGGCCAGGCAAGCGCGGCGACATAGGCATGATCGTGCCCGCAGATCACGGCGTCGGTGAGCAGCGGTGCGCAGCGGTCGAGCAGCGCGAGGCGCATTGCGCCCGTGCGCACCCAGGTGCCGTTGGTGAGCTTGAAGTCTTCGACCACGCGCCCCGCGAACAGCAAGCCTTCCGAAGGATTATGCGGATTGGCGAAGCGCACGGCGTCGCCCAACTTGAAGAAGCCTTCATCGTCGAAAGCGGCAGCGGTGAGTTCGGGGTGCTTGATATAGCCGCCGAACACGTTCGCACCGCGCATGCGGATCTCATAGCGCTCGTCAGCGCCTTCGAGCGGCACGAGTTTGACCTCGGAGCCCGGCACCGGCGTGCCGATATTGCCGACCGTGTCGGTGGGCCAGCCGCAGAAGGTGCCCATGCCGCTCGTTTCCGTGCAGGCGAGACCGCTCATGAAGGCGATGCGCTGGCCGATGGTTTTTTCCGCGACGCGCTGAATGCGCTCCCAGACCTCGGTGGGCAGGCTCGCGCCGCCGTAGCCGAAGAAGTGGACCTTCGAGAACAGGTTCGCAGCAAGTTCGGGATCGCGTTCAAGCTCGTTGGCGAGCACGGTCCAGGCCGAGGGCACGCTCGTGAAGATCGTGGGCGCCACCTCGCGCAGGTTGCGCACCGTGCGCTCGATCATGCCGGGCACGGGACGACCGTCGTCGATATAGTGGGTCGCGCCGAACTGGATCGAGCGCCCCAGGTTCAGCACGCCGCCCAGACCGTGGTGCCACGGCAGCCAGTCGAGGAACACGGGCTCGGTGTCGCGCAGGAAGGCGAGGTTGTCGGCGAAATAGGAGGCTACCGCCTTGAAGTTGCGGTAAGTCAGGTTGACGCCCTTGGGCGTGCCGGTCGAGCCCGACGTGAAGAGCACGCGTGCCGTCGCCTCGGGCGCGATTGCCGCGTGCGCGGCGGCAACGGCCGCGCGGCGCGACTCGGTCAGTTCCGTGTGCGAGAGCGTCGCCCAGTCGATCTGGCCTGCGCCGGCGCCGCGCACGGCGATGACCGGGGCGCCCAGATGCGCGAGCGCGGCGAGTGCGCGCTCGAAGGGTGTGGTGCTCTGCACGAACAGCGCCGCGGGCGGCACCAGATCGACCACGGCCCTCAGGCGTGCGAAGTCCTGGCTCAGCGTTGAGTAGGCGGGTGAAACCGGCGCGATGGGAACGCCCACGTATTCGGCGGCGAGCAGCACGATGGCTTGCTCGATCGAATTGCCAGAAAGCAGCATAAGCGGATGTGCCTGATCGAGGCCCATCTCAAGGAGGGCTGCGCCGACACACTGCACTTGCTGCCATAACTCGCGCCAGCTTACGCGCCGCCACGCGCCGTCGCCGCCGCGCTCACAGAAGGCGGCGCTCTCGCCGCGCGTGCTCGCCCAACTCTCGATGAAATCCGCGAAGCTGCCTTCGGCGATGGCGGGCGGCGGGTTGGCCGGACGGAGGATCAAGCTGCCGTCGCGGTGCTTTTCAACGAGCGTCTGGCGATGGGGCATGCGGACCGGCCGGAAGGCGAGCGGCGGCGAAATGTTGGCCGTGAGCGTACTCATTGAGCCGTGTCTCCTGACGTTTGCGTGCAGTCCGTAGGCCGCACCACGTTGATTGTGTCTGTGTCGGGCGGGGTTCCGCCGGGCGGAACCCCTTGAAACCAAGGATAGCGGGTGGAGCGGTGGGCCGTACCACCCGAACCGGGTAGCGCCTGCGCGCCCGCGTGCGGAAGACGCAGGTCGGCTATTCGATGCCGAGGTCGCGCACGCGGGCGACCGCTTCGTCGCGGCTCGACACGCCGAGCTTGCCGTAGATGTTCTTGAGGTGCCATTTGACCGTTTCCGGCGAAATGCCCAGCGTGCGCGCGATTTTCTTGTTGGGCATCGCTTGCGCGAGCAGGCTCACGACCTTCGTTTCGCGCTCGCTGAGCGTGTCGGCGCCGCCTGGCGCCGCAACGCGCTCGAGCGCCGCTTCGTTCGTCGTGCTCGCGAGGGCGGCGGCGCTCGCCTGCGCGGCGCGCAAGCGGTCGACGTAGAAGGCCAGCACCGGGTCGACGCTGTCGTCACGATCATCCGCAGTGCCAGGCAAGCCCGCGCGCACGACCTGTTCAGCGAACGAGACGATGCCGGGGTCGACGTCGAGCACGCTGCGCACGAGGCCAAGCCGGTGGCCGAGGCGCAGGCCCATGAGCGCGGTGCCCCGTGCCGTGTCCATACGCCCGCGCCGCTGGTCCACGAGCGCCGATTGCATGCGTAGCTGGACGACGTGATGCTGCCCGCCGCGCTCGCCGCAAAGCGCGATGAGCGCCGGCAGGCGCATGGCCGCACCCTCGAAGTCTTCGTGTGCGAGGCACCAGCTCACATGCGAGCGCTCGGCGAGCGCGTGAGCGTCGTGCCACGCATTCGGCTGCGTGGGCCGCAGGCGCGCCGCGATCATGTCGAGGCGCGCGAGGTGGCTTTGCGCGTCGTCGTACTGGCCGCATTGCAGATGCTGGCGAACCTGCGCGGCGAGACTGTGCGCGAGGAGCCGCGCCAGACCCTGGCGGCTTGCGTATTCTTCGAGCCGCTCGAGGTAGGCGAGCGCATCGAGCCGGTGCCCCTCGGCCCAGTGCGCCGCCGAAAGCACGGTGAACACGCGTAGTACGGAGTCCGGAATGGACACGCGTTCGAGCACGTCGACGCGGTCTTCGAGCAGCCGTCGCGCACCGGCGATGTCGTTGAACTCATAGAGCGCCTCGCCTAGCTGGGCTGCCGCGAGGCAAGCGGCTTCCGCCGCGCTGCTGCCGCGCTGGTCGGCCTCCGCGAGCACGTCGCGGCTGATGCGCTCGACTTCCTGGAAGCGCCCTTCGAGGGCGTAACTGAAGCCGACGATGCAGCGGCCGTTGAGCATGCCGCCTGGGGTGCCGATCAACGGCGCGCCGGCGAACAGCAGATGATCTGCATCGGACTGGATGGCGCGGGCCTGCTCGTAGTCTCCGTGGCGCATGTAGAGCCACGACAGCAGATTGTTGCGCGCGCCGATCGATATGCTGTTGGTGTCGGGCGGCGTGGCGAGTATCTGCGGCAGGATCGCCATGGCGCTTTCGGCGTCGTCACGCTGCACGTCGACGGCGGCGCGCAGCAGCGTGAGCCGGTATCGTGCGGCGACGTCGTCCGCGGGAATGTCGGCGTCGAGGCGGGCGATGGTGGCGGCGCAGGCCTCGAAGTCTCGCGCATACAACTGGAGTTGCAGTCGCCACAGGCGCAAGTCGATCCTCGCCTCGATCTCGGCATGCGGCAGCAGATGCATTAGCGAGGCGAGCCGGCGCAGATCGCCCGAGAATTGCAGCTTGCGCGCCACCTTGAGTACGAGTTCGGCGGCGGCGGCCGGTTCGCCGGCCAGCAGTGCGTGGCGCACCGCTTCTTCCCTGAGTCCATGGTCGCGGAACCAGCACCACGCCGCATGGTGCACTTTGCGCTGCAAGAACTCGCTGCGTTCGCGCAAGCGTTCGAGCAAGGTTTCGCGAAACAGGGGATTGAGCCGGTACCAGGTCTCGTTGCCCACGCGCTCGATCTGCGCGATGAAGAGGTTGTCGTTTTCGAGGCGCGCGAGCAGCGCGAGCACTTCGCCCGACGGCTGCTCGTCGCCGACCAGCGCGACGCACAGCGACGAGCACAGGCGAGCGCAAACCGACATGCGCACGAGCAACTCGACTTCGCTCGCGGAAAGGCGCGACAGGACTGCGCGCTCGAAGTAGTCGCCGAACGCGCGCGCGTCGTGCAGATGCGTGCTTGCGAGCGACGCCGAGACGTCCGCTGTGCCGATGGACGTGCGGCGGCGCTTGAGGTGCATGGCGAAGAGCTGAAGGCCCGTTACCCAGCCGTCGGTCAATTCATGCATTTCGCGCGCATCGCGCTCGCTCACCTCGCCGAGTTGCGCGCGCAGGTATTGCGCCGATTCGGCAAAGGTGAAGCGCAGGTCGCGCATGTTGAGTTCGAGCACCAGATCCTGATCGCGCAGGCGGCCAAGCGACACAGGAAAACTGCCGCGCGACACGAGCGCGATGTGCAGGTTGGGCGGCGCGTAGTCGATGAGCCATTGCAACGCGCGATGACTGCGCGGGTTGGTGACGTGGTCGAGGTCGTCGACGACGAGGGCGAGGTCGGCGGAGCGGCTGGCGATGGCGCGCACGAGCGCGATGACGGTGCGCTCGACCGCTTCGTCGTCCACGCCGCGCCCGCCGAGGAGGGCGGCTTCGCGGCAAATGGCGGGATCGACCTGGGCGAGACTCGCCACGAGGCCGTCGACGAAGCTTGCCAGGTCGTCGTCTTCGGGCGCGAGCGTGAGCCAGGCGAGGTCGAAGCCGAGCGGCAGCAGCGCCTCGCGCCAGGCGAGCAACGTGGTGGTCTTGCCGCAGCCGGCGGGCCCCTGGAGCACGATGCAGCGCTTGCGGCGGGCTTCGATCAACTGGCCGACCACACGCTCGCGCGCGACGACGCGCGTCTTGTTGCGCGGTGCCATCACCCGGGGCGATGCGCCGGTGGCGGCAGAAGGGGAATCGGGCCGGCGTTGCGGCATGTTCGCGTGCGCCTTGCAGTCGTGGCGGCGCGATGACTGCGCGCGCCCGATGACCAAACGAGGATCGGGCTATTGTAGCGCGCGCGGTTGCGCGAACGCGCGGGGGGAGCGGCGGAGCTTGCCGCACTGCAATGCGGCGGTGCAACGAGGTCCGGCGCCCAACGGCGAAGGCGGCTAGGCATCGGCGGCCGCTTGCGCTCGGGCGGGCGCGGCGCCGGAGCGTTCGCGCAGGACATGAACCACTTCGCCTTGCGCGCGCCAGGCGTGGCACGTGTCGAGCATGGGAAGCAGCGGCGAGCGCTCGCCGCGCACGGCTTCGGCCAGGCGCTCATGCGCGTCCTGCCGCAGCCCAATGAGCGTCTGGAACGCCGTGGTGGCCATCGGGCCGAGCAGTTCCGTGAGGTGCGTGCAACCCCGCGTGCCGCCCAACCGCGTCTTCACTTCCTTCATGAAACCATTGCCAATCGTGATGCCAACCAGCTTCGCGTAGGCCTCGTTGATCTGCGCGCACCAGGGCGTGGGCGCGCTGTCCGTGCGCGCGTGCGCCGCGCGGATCACGAGAGTCTCATCGACCGTGAGCGTGAGCCGCATGTCGTGGATCGCGCCGCCACTCGGCACGTCCTTGAACAACAGGGCCGAGTCGTGGCCCTTCGTGTCCGTCATGCGGGCTTCGATGTCGTAGAGGCCGTCCTCGCGCACGTAGCCGGTGCAAACGATCTGGCGCGTGTGCGCCAATTTCCGCGGCACCTCCGCGGTGTAATTTTGAGACATGAGATGCCACTCCTGAATACGCCACAGCGACGAAAGGCGCGATATCGCGATGGTGCACGGGGTTCGGGCAAGTGTCCCCACCCCGCGCGGGTGGCCGCCGCGCGCAGGCATTGCCGGGTCTCGCGGAAGAACGCGTGCCGGTCGGGGTATTCCCGTCCCCACTCCGTTTGGGTAGTTGCTCGTCAATTCGTCCCTGCAACACTGCGCCGCATGTGCCTGCCGGCGCCAGACGGCGCAAACCGGTTGCACATTCGCCGCGCCTCTCGCACGCGGCAATCAAAAAAGAGGAGACGTGCATGCGTTTTATCAGCAAAGGGATTTGCGGTGCCACGCTGGCCGTGATGGCCGGCAGCGTCGCGGCGCAGTCGAACGTGACGTTGTACGGTGTGGCCGATGTATTCCTCCAGTATCTGGATAACGGAGGTAAACATTCGTATTCCGAACGAAGTGGCGGAAACGCCGGATCGATGTTCGGCCTGAAAGGGAGTGAGGATCTCGGCAACAGCCTGAAAGCGGTGTTCAACGTCGAAGCCGGGTACAACATCAATAACGGAGGGCTGTTCGCGGATACCACCGCGCTCTTCTACCGGCAAGCATGGGTGGGCCTCACACACGACAAGTACGGCTCGCTTACATTTGGGCGCCAGTATCAGCCGACGTTCTGGGTCGTCTACCCGTCCGATCCTTTCCGCGGCAACGAAATTCTTTCGCCGCTTTCGGCGGGGGTGCTGGCAGTCGATCGCAACACACTCGCCGCCCAGTACGCAACGGGCCGCACGAGCAACTCGATACTCTACAAGTCACCGAATCTCGCGGGTTTCCAGCTTTATGCGCTGTACGGCTTTTCGGCTACCACCACTCAGCCGGTGCCGGAGACCTCGGGCAACACGCTCGACCTGGGGCTCTCGTATTCGGCGTACGGGCTGTACGCGGGCATCGCCTACCAGTACCAGCATCCCGGTACGGCGACGATCGCGGGGTTGCCCGCCGCGCTCAACCTGCTTGGGACCGAGCACTTTACGAGCGCGCTCGGCTACCGCATCGGCATCGTCAATCTGCAATTCAACTACGCATATAACCGTCCACACGACGCTGCGCCGCACTCGCTCGCGGCCCTGCTCGGTGCGGGCAAGTCGTCGAGCCTGATGGAGTTCGGCGCGACGATTCAGGCCACACCGGCCGATACGATTGAGGTCGCAGCCGTCGAGCGCAATGTGCGCGGCGCGCACGACAACACTCCGGGCGTGCAGGTCGGCTATGACCACAGCATCTCGAAGCGCACGGCGTTCTACATGCGCGCGGGCTACCTGAAGAACAACGGCAGCGCCACGATGAGCTGGCCGGGTGTCTCGGTGACGGAAGGCGGCACGAAGCAGGTGCTCGCCGTGCTTGGCATGACGCACCGCTTCTGACCCGCTCATGCCGCGGGCCAGCCGCTATTCGCAGTCGACAGCAATCAACGAGGAGGGACCAGAATGAATTTCACCCGCGACGGCCGCATGTTTGCCATGGCCATGCTTTTTGCCGCCTCATTGCAGGCTCATGCGCAGGGCGGTGAGGCGCCGGCTTCCGCGCCCCTTGGCGAGGCGGCCTCGGCCGACGCCGCGCCAGCTCCGTCGAAGGCCGCCGATCGCGCCCTGCGCCGACGCGTGCTGAACGCCCTCGCGAAAGCGAAGGGGCTGCGCGCGAGCGGCATTAGCGTGCGCGCGACCCATGGCGCGGTGACGCTGGAGGGATGGGTGCCGGAACAGGCGCAGATCGATCAGGCGACGCGCGTTGCCCAGGGTGTGACGGGGGTGAATTCGGTGAAGAACACGTTGACACTCTCGACGTTCTAACCCGCCGACGGGACGGGCGAGCGGGACCGGCAACGGTCCCGTTTCCTTTTGTTTCGCCTACATCGTCACCGACTTGCATTCGAGAAATTCGGCGAGGCCCTCGGCGCCGTACTCGCGGCCGTTGCCGGACGTCTTGTAGCCGCCAAAGGGCACGTTCACGTCGAGCATCGCGCCGTTGATGCGCACCGAGCCCACACGCAGGCGCGCCGCCACTCTTCGCGCGCGCTGCGCATCGTTCGTGGCGATATAGCCCGCGAGTCCGTAGACGCTGTCGTTCGCAATGCGGATGGCGTCCTCTTCGTCGTCGTAGGGGATGATCGCGAGCACGGGGCCGAAGATCTCTTCACGCGCGATCGTCATGCCGTTGTGAACGCCGGCGAAGATCGTGGGCCTCGCATAGAAGCCGCGCGCGAGGCCCGGCGGGCGACCCGGGCCGCCTGCCGCGAGGCGCGCGCCTTCGGCAATGCCGGTTTCGATCATGTGCTGAACTTTCTCGTACTGTGCGCGGTTGGCGAGGGGACCCATGCGCGTGGCCGGATCCGTCGGGTCGCCGACCGTCACGGTGTTCGCGGCGGCCGCCGCGATGGCGACGGCTTCGTCGTGGCGCGCGCGTGGCACGAGCATGCGCGTGGGCGCGATGCAGGTTTGCCCGGCGTTCGCCATGCACTGCGCGACACCGCTCGTCACGGCGCTCTGGAGATCGGCGTCGTCGAGAATGAGCAAAGCGGATTTGCCGCCCAGTTCCTGGGCGACGCGCTTGACGGTAGGCGCGGCGCTGATCGCGACTTCCACGCCCGCGCGCGTCGAGCCAGTGATGGAGACCATGTCGACGTCGGGATGCGAGGCGAGCCGTGCGCCTACGGTGGGGCCTGCGCCGAACACCATGTTGAACACGCCCGGCGGCGTGCCGGCCTCGTGCAGGATGTCGGCGAAGATCATGGCGTCGAGCGGGGCGATCTCCGAAGGCTTGAGCACCACGGTGCAGCCCGCCGCGAGCGCGGGCGCGACCTTGGCCGCGATCTGGTTCAGCGGCCAGTTCCAGGGCGTGATGAGCGCGGCGACGCCGATCGCCTCGCGGCGCACGTAGCTCTTGCCATGCGTCGTTTCGAACAGGAAATCGCGCAGCGTGTCGATGGCCGCGCGCAACTGGGCGAGGCCGATCGGCGCCTGGAGCGCGTTGCACAGCGAGATGGGCGCGCCGATTTCCTGGCGTACCGCGTCGGCGATGTCGGGCAGGCGTCGCTGATAGATCGTGGCGATGCGCTCGAGCAGGGCGATACGCGTTTCGCGGCTCGTTTCGGACCATGCGGGAAAAGCGGCGCGCGCGGCAGCGACGGCGCGATCGGTGTCCTCGGCGCAGCCCATCGCGAGGGTGCCGATGCGTTCTTCGCTTGCGGGATCGACGATGTCGAACGGGGCGCTATTGGCGTCGGTGTCGTTATTGGCGTCATCGGCGCCCGGTCGCGCGGGCTCGACCCATTGCCCGTCGATATAGAAGCGGTTCAACGTTTTCATGATGTGTCTCCAGTGTCGGTCGGGGACCGGCTCAAACCGGTCGATCGCCGATCACGGTGGCGCGCATCATGTGCCGCACGGCCGGGTAGTAGTCCTGGATCGCATAGTGCTGGCACGACCGGTTGTCCCAGAACGCGATCGTGTTCGGCCGCCATTTCAGGCGCACCTGGTACTCGGGCACCTGCGCCTGGCGAAACAGGCGCTGGAGCAGCTCCATTTCGGCGAGCTTGAAGTCGAAGCCCACGCGATACTGCTCGGCGCTCTTGTGGCCATAGTTGGCCAGGTGCGTCGTGAAGGCCTCGTTGACGTAAAGGATTTTCTCGCCGGTTTCCGGGTGCGTGCGCACGACCGGATGCGTGACGGGCGGGAAGTGCTTTTTCATTTCGGCATGCTGATCTTGCGGTACGGCGATACCGAAGAGCGGCAGAAAATCGTGCGTGGCCGTGAGATCGGCGATGCGCGTCTTGACGTCGTCGGGCAGGCCTTCGTAGGCCGCGACCATGTTGATCCACAAAGTGTCGCCGCCGACCTCGGGGCATGTCACGCAGCGCAGCATCGAGCCCATCGAGGGGATCTCGCGCCACGATACATCGGAGTGGTAGAGGTTCTCGCGGCCGCGCTTCGCATCGTTGCGGCCGAGAACGACCAGTTCGGGATGGTCCGAGTGATGCGGAAACGCCGGATGGACTTCCAGTTCGCCGAAGCGGCGGGCGATGGCCACGTGCTGCGCGGGCGTGATGTCCTGGTCGCGGAAGAACAGGACCTTGTACTTGAGCAGCGCGCGGCGCAACGCCAGGTAGGTCGCATCGTCGAGCGGATCGCGCAGGTCGATGTCGCCGATCTCCGCGCCGATGGTCGGCGTGTGGCGGGTGACGGTAAAGGGCCAGCTTTCGGACTGCTGAGGATTGGCCTGTGCCTCGACGGGCGCGCAGACGGTTGCTTGCATGTGACTCTCCATGATCGACGTATAGGTATAGGTATGGGTTTGGCCGCCGTGGGCGGCGGCTCTTTCTTCGGTTCTTCGATGAATCGCGCGCGGCGCGCGCCCCGTTCGTTCAGGCGGTAACCGGCGCCGCGGCTTCGCCTGGCGTGCGCAGCGAGCGCTCGGGATGCAGCCAGCGCAACGCGGCCAGCGCCGCGAGGAACAGCAGCACCGCCGTGACGCCAATGCCGATCTCGTAGGCGTGCGCGCCCGTGGCGGAATTCGCCTGGATGAGCCGGCCGACTACGGCGGGCCCGACGGCCGCGCCGAGACTCGCAACGGCGGTATTGATTGCGATGACCGAGCCGCGCTGGGCGAGCGGCACCATCTCGGCGATCATGGCGGGGCCCAGCGTCAGGCAGAACGTGGACAGCGCGGCTGCAAGGGCATAGCAGAGTACCTTCTGCATGGGCGTGAGATCGATCGCGGCCAGCACGAAGAAGAGCAGCGCGCCCGCGATCATGACGATGCTCGTGAGCCGCGCACGGGCATCGCGCGTGGTCGCGCCGAGCCGAAGCATGCGCTGCGAGAGCGCGCTCAAGCCGATGTTGATGGGGGCGGCGAACGCGATGACGAGCGCGAAGAGGCGGCCCGCCGTGATGCCGTCGAAGCCGAGTCCCTTTTCGAGGTAGGTGGGCAGCCACGTGATGGTCTGACCGAGCAGCCAGTAGGCGACGAAGCCGAGCAGGAACACCGAGAGAATGGACGCGTCGGTGAGGATCTTGCGGTAGGGCAGGCGTGGCCCCCCGGCCGTTACCGGCGCGGTGGAGTCGGCACTCGTGCGTCGCACGGTGTCGAGCGTGCCTTCACGGCCGAAGAGGAGCCACAGCGCGCACCAGACCACGCCTACCGCGGCGAGCACGAAGAAGTTGATGCGCCAGCCCCAGCGCTGGGTGATCGCGGGAATCAGGAGCCCGGCCAGCACCATGCCGACCACGGCGCCCTGGTTGATGACGGCGACGGGCACGCTGCGCTTGTGATCGGGAAACCACTTGAAGAGGGCGTGGACCGAGGTCGGGAACGACGGGCCTTCGGCCGCGCCGAGTATCACGCGGCAAAGCAGCAGCGCGAGCGTGCTCGTGGTGAACGCCTGCGGAATCTGCAAGACCGACCAGCTGACGGCCATGGCGAGCAGGATCCAGCGCGTTTGCACACGGTTCGAAAGAAAGCCGACGAGCACCGTCGAGGTCGAGAAAAGCCAGAAAAAGCTGCCCGCGACGAAGCCGAACTGGGCCGGCGAGAGATGCATGTCGGCCATGAGCGGCACGGCGACCATGCCGAGGACGATCTTGTCGAGAAAGTTGATCGTGGCGAGTATCGTGAGCAGGGCCGTGACGGTCCAGGCGGACTTCGGCTGCCAGGAAGAGGAAGTGGACATGGGCGATCTCGTGGTGTCGGCTGGCGCCGGACTGATGTGTGCAACGCGGGATATGGCCAGGTCTGCGCGAGACGTTTGCGCGCGCCGGCCGGCGCAGTGGAATCAGGACGGGAAGTCGGTGATTTCGAGATGGATGGGGGAAGCGATGACGCCCGGTGTTTTCATGATGTCTCCTTGTCCGTGCGCGGGGTTTTCCATCGCGCTTTCGGTATTGCCTGTGTCTGGCGTTACCTTAGGAGCCTGGTCACGCGGGGCAACCACCCCGGGCGGGTAGGCCAGGGATTTCCTCAGTGGGAAGGAGGCAGGAGAGAGAGGTGCGGCCTGTTGCGCGCTGCGAGGCAGAGCCACAAAGCAAAAAGCCTCGTTGCTTGCGCAACGAGGCTTTTTATTCTTCGGTGTTTGTCGTTACCAACACCAGGAATTCTGGTGGGTAGTACTGGGATCGAACCAGTGACCCCTGCCGTGTGAAGGCAGTGCTCTACCGCTGAGCTAACCACCCGAAGAGATTCAAATTATGCCGGGCATTTTCGATCTTGTAAAGCCCTTTTTTAAGCATTTTGCGCATCGGCCGTTTTTTCTTCGGCAGGGGCGGGTTGGGTGCGCCAGACCGCCGTGCCCTTGACCGCCTTGTCGAGGTCGTCGAGCAGCGCATTGTGTGCGCTCAGCTCATCGTCGCTGGCCGCGATTACCGGCAATTCGATCGACTCGAGCCGCACGCGCGGCGCGGCGGCTTCGCCCGGCGCGGCGTGCTCGCCCAGCATGTCGATGACGAGGCTCTCCTGGCCGCGCGTCATCGCGAGATAGACCTCGGCGAGCAGTTCCGAGTCGAGCAACGCGCCGTGCAGCGTGCGGTGCGCGTTGCTGATGCCGAAGCGGTCGCACAGCGCGTCGAGGGAGTTGCGCTTGCCGGGGAAGATCTGCTTGGCCTGCACGAGCGTGTCGATCACCTCGCCGCAATGTTCCTTGAACGACGGCTTGCCGAGCAGCGCGAGCTCGGCGTCGAGAAAGCCGATGTCGAAGGGAGCGTTATGGATGATGATGTCCGCGCCCGTCACGAAGTCGAGGATCTGGTCCGCGACTTCGGCGAACTTCGGCTTGTCGGAGAGGAACTCCGTGGTCAGGCCGTGCACCGCGAGCGCCCCCGGATCGCTGTCGCGTTCCGGGTTCATGTAGAAGTGCAGGTTGTTGCCGGTGAGCCGGCGGTTCACCAGCTCGACGCAGCCGATTTCGATGATGCGGTCGCCCGTGCGGGCGTTCAGGCCGGTGGTTTCGGTATCGAGAATGATCTGGCGCATGTCGTGTAAGGCTCAATAGGGTGACGCGAGGTGCTACGGGGCGGCTCAGCGTGCGGCGAGCGTGGCGACGCCGCGGTTCGCGAGCGCGTCGGCGCGCTCGTTCTCCGGGTGGCCGGCGTGGCCCTTCACCCAGCGCCACTCGATCTCGTGCTGGGCGACGAGCGCATCGAGGCGTTTCCACAGGTCGTCGTTCTTGACCGGCGTTTTGGCGGCCGTCATCCAGTTCTTCTTCTTCCAGCCGTGAATCCACTCGCTGATGCCTTTTTGCACGTACTGCGAGTCGGTGTGCACGATCACCTTGCACGGGCGCTTGAGCGCTTCGAGCGCCGCGATCACGCCCATCAGTTCCATGCGGTTGTTGGTCGTGCCTTGCTCGCCGCCGAACAGTTCCTTTTCCTGCCCGCCAAAGCGCAGCAGCGCGCCCCAGCCGCCGGGGCCGGGGTTGCCCTTGCAGGCGCCGTCCGTGAAGATTTCGACGAAATCGGGTGTGCTCATGTGTCCTTGTTGCGTGTTGGGGAAGGGGTGGTGGCGGCCGCCTTCAAACTCGCCGCCAGCACCGGCTTTTTGACCTTCAGCGGTCCGACGAGGCGCATGCCGCGCACGCGCTTGATCGCCGTGACCATATAGATAGCGCCGAAAATCGGCCACCAGCGGTCGCCCGCGGCTTCCATGAAACCGTAGCGGCCAAGCCACTGCTCGGTCGCGAGCGGCGGACGATAGCAGCCGAAGCGCCCGCGTTCAAGCTCGAAGCCGAGCAGCTTGATCCAGTCTTTCAGGCGCGTGAAGGCGATCAGGTCCTGCCGCGCGGGCAGGAACGGATGGCCGGTCAGCTTGCCCACCGACTGGCGAGCGCCCCACAGCGAAAGCGAGTTGAAGCCGACGATCAGCAGTTGCCCTTCAGGCATCAGCACGCGTTCGGCCTCGCGCAGCAGGCGGTGCGGGTCGCTCGTGAATTCGAGCGTATGCGGCATCACGATGAGGTCGACGCTCTGCGCCTCGAACGGCAGATCGAGATAGTCGCACCACACGGTGCTGCGGCCCAGGGGGGCGTGGGGCGCCTGCGGCCCGACGGCGGCAGGCAAGCCGACGCCTTCCGGCGCGCCCGGCACGCCCATTGGCACTGCGCCCGGCACGGTATAAGGCGCGCTCGCGGCGCTGGCGGCGTCGAGCACGAGGCCGCGGCACGACATGCGGTTCTCGCGCAGGGCGTCGAGTTGGGGCAGGCCGAGCTGCAACGCATGGTAGCCGAATACGTTCGACACCACGCGGTCGAGCTGCTTCTGTTCCCAACCGAGCACATACCTGCCGGCAGGCGATGCGGTCCAGGCGGGCCAGTCTATAATCAATCGGTCAGACATGTCGAAAAATACGTCGCCCCATGAAGAGTCCGCTTGAGTACGCGCGTTCGTGCGAGACGAGCGCTGCTTGCGCTGTATACGAGTACGTACCGGTTCCGGCCTTTGAAGACAATTACATCTGGGTCGTGTCGGACGGCCTCAATGCCGTCGCCGTCGATCCGGGCGACGCCGCGCCGGTTCGCGCGTACCTCGCGCAACGCGGCTGGCGGCTCGTCGCTATTTTACTCACCCATCACCACAACGACCATGTCGGCGGTGTGGCGGACCTGCTCGCGCACGCGCGCGTGCCCGTCTACGGTCCCGCCGGCGAGGCGCTCGGCCCGCTCGATCCGTTCGTCACGCGCGTGAAGGGCGGCGACACGGTGCACCTGGATGCCCCCGCGCTCGACTTCACGGTGATCGACGTGCCGGGCCACACGCGCGGCCACATCGCGTACTTCCAGGCCGCCGACACCACCGGCACGCCGCATCTTTTTTGCGGCGACACGCTGTTCGCCTGCGGCTGCGGCCGCCTCTTCGAGGGTACGCCCACGCAGATGCTCGCGTCGCTCGATGCGCTCGCGGCGTTGCCGGGCGAGACCCACGTGCATTGCGCACACGAATACACGCTGTCGAACATCCGCTTCGCGCTTGCCTGCGATCCCAAAAACGCCGCACTGCGCGACTGGAGTCGCGAGGCGGCGTCATTGCGCGAGCGCGGCGTGCCGACCCTGCCCACGACGATCGCGCACGAGCGCGCCGTCAATCCGTTCCTGCGCGCGGGTGATGCGGCTGTCCAGGCCGCGCTCACCGAGGCGCTGCACGAACCGGTGCCGGATCGGCTCGGGGCTTTCACGATGATGCGCGAATGGAAGAATCGGTTCCGCTGACCCACCCGGGTCAGGGGGCATGCTCAACCCAATCGTCCGGAATCACACCCAAGCTATGGATTTCATGGATTTTTTTCAAACAATTCCGATTGACGGAAACGGACTCGTTCCGTACTATCGGCTGCAAATTCCAGCCATGCGGATGTAGATTTTCATGCGATTCATACTCAGTGCGCTGCTGGTCCTCATGCTCGCCGCCTGTGCGGGCGGGGGACAGTCTGCGAGTTCACTAGCCCCAGCCAACGCCCAAACCAACGCCGACCTCATTCGCAGGACCTCCGCAGCGAAAGAAACGATTAACGTCGATCAAGGTTCCGTCAATCAGTTGACGAGCGCCGATGCCGACCTTTGGGGGCGCATCCGTCGCGGCTTCCAGATGCCCGACCTCCAGAGCGATCTGGTCGACATGAACGCCAACTGGTATGCGCAGCGGCCCGACTACGTCGCGCGCATGACCGAGCGTTCGCAAAAGTACCTCTACCACATCGTCGAGGAACTCGAGGCGCGGCACATGCCCACCGAGCTCGCGCTGCTGCCCTTCATCGAATCGGCGTACAACCCGCAGGCGCTCTCGGTCGCGAAGGCGGCCGGCATGTGGCAGTTCGTGCCGGGCACCGGCCGCACCTACAACCTCAAGCAGAACATGTGGCAGGACGAGCGCCGCGACGTGCTGGCCTCGACCAGCGCCGCGCTCGACTATCTCTCGCGCTTGCACGACATGTTCGGCGACTGGTATCTCGCGCTCGCCGCCTACAACTGGGGTGAGGGCAACGTGCAGCGCGCCATTGCGCGCAACGAGGCGGCAGGCCTGCCGACGGACTATCAAAGCCTGCGCATGCCGAACGAAACACGTAATTACGTGCCGAAGCTGCAAGCGGTCAAGAACATCGTGATGAACCCGCAGCAGTACGGGCTCACGCTGCCGTCCATTCCGAACCACCCGTATTTCGTCACGGTCACGACCTCGCACGACATCGACGTGGATGTCGCCGCCAAGCTCGCGAACATGTCGACCGACGAGTTCCGCTCGCTCAACCCGTCGTTCAAGAAGCCGGTCATCCTGGGTGCGACCGACCCGCAGATCCTCCTGCCGTTCGACAACGCGAGCGCCTTCGAGCGCAACCTCAAGTCGTACTCGGGCCAGCTTTCCTCGTGGACGGTCTACACGACCGACGCGCGCACCACGCCGGCCGCGATCGCGCAGAAGATCGGCGTGGACGCTGACACGCTGATGTCGGTGAACAAGATTCCGGCGGGCATGCGCCTGAAGGCGGGCTCGACACTCGTGGTGCCGCGCACCGACGACGCCGACGACGAGGACATCAGCGCCGACGTGGCCGAAAGCGCCGTGCTGGCCATGGAGCCGGACGTGCCCGACACGCGCAAGATGCTGATCCGCGTGCGCCGCAAGCAGTCGATGGAAACGGTGGCAAGCCGCTATGGCGTGTCGGTTGGGCAGTTGAAGGCCTGGAACAAGACGCGCCGCGATCTCGTCGCGCCGGGTCAGGTGCTCGTGCTGCACGTGCCGGTCAACAAGGCCATGCCGAGCGAACCGGGGCCTGAGCGTCTGGCAACGAACGTTTCGGGCGGCGGCGTGCAGCGAATTGGCACCCGCGTTGCAGACACGGGGCCAAAGTCGCGATACGATAAGAAGCACGGTCGCGCGCACACCGAGGTCGTCAAGGTTTCCGAACCGGTCAAGGCCAAAACGGTCAGCGCTGCGCCCAGCAAGGCGTCCAAGGGTGCGGCAAGCCGCGCGAAGGCCGAAACCCAAACGCAGAAGCACAAGACAAAATAGCGGCTGGCGAAGGGTGCTCAAACGTGCGTTGCGGGGGCAGCGCATGGTATTTCGCTCCGATCACTTTTCCGTTTTGTTCATTTTGTTGCGCTTGACGCCGTCACCCCGCCAGGTGGCGGCGTTTTCATTGGTGGGCCGCATCGAAAAAGGGCGGGAATGCGGTTGCGTTGCGCGAGGCATTGCTTGCCGCCGTGCGGCTGCCCGCTATAGTGGAAAGTGCCGTGCACCGGGGTGCGAGGGCGCTCGCCGTCGCCGGCGTCATCCTGAAATTTGAAGGAAAGGTGACTTTCGCGCTATAATTTCAAGGTTTGAGCTTATCAACCCGCACCCTAGCGCCTACCTCCTCCCATCCGTTCATCCGCCGCCCGCGCTTCACCGTCGACTGGCCGGCTGCCGCCCGATCGAGCGTCACAAACGCACGTTCAGGCCCGGCGCCAGGGACAGCCAAAAAACGCACGGAGAAGCAGCGAAACGAGCGAGCCGCGCGCGCGTTCCCGCCCCATCAGGCTGGAATGCCGACGCCGCAGCCGCTCCCAGGTCGCAAGATCGCAACGTCGGATAACAGGTCGGCACAGGGTGCTCCCCCAAGGAGTCTCCCGTGTTGCCGTCATTCTCTCCCGCTCTGCTCGCGCTCGCCGACGGCACGGTCTTTCGTGGTTACTCGATCGGCGCGCCGGGTCATACGATCGGTGAAGTCGTGTTCAACACGGCCATCACCGGTTATCAGGAAATCCTGACCGACCCGAGCTACGCTCGCCAGATCGTCACCCTCACGTATCCGCATATCGGCAACGTCGGCGTCAATGCCGAAGACGTCGAAGCCACGAAAGTCCATGCCGCCGGTCTGATCATTCGCGACCTGCCCACGCTCGCCTCGAACTTCCGCATGGAGCGTACGCTCGGCGACTATCTGAAGGACGAAGGCGTGGTCGCCATCGCCGGTATCGACACGCGCAAGCTCACGCGTATCCTGCGCGACAAGGGCGCGCAGAACGGCGCGATCCTCGCCGGTTCCGACGACGAAGCCCGTGCCATCGAACTTGCGCGCTCGTTCCCGGGCCTCGCGGGCATGGACCTCGCCAAGGTCGTTTCGACCGACAAGCCGTACCAGTGGAACACCACGGAATGGCGTCTGGGCGAAGGCTACCGCACGCAGTCGGCGCCGAAGTACAAGGTCGTCGCGTTCGACTACGGCGTGAAGCAGAACATCCTGCGCATGCTGGCCGAGCGCGGCTGCGACGTGACGGTGCTGCCGGCGCAGTCCACGGCTGAAGACGCGCTCGCGCTCAACCCGGACGGCGTGTTCCTCTCGAACGGCCCCGGCGACCCGGAGCCGTGCGACTACGCGATCAAGGCCACGCAAGCCTTTATCGAGCGCGGCATCCCGACCTTCGGCATCTGCCTCGGTCACCAGATCATGGGCCTCGCCGTGGGCGCCAAAACCATGAAGATGAAGACGGGCCACCATGGCGCGAACCATCCGGTGAAGGATCTCGGCAACGGCCGCGTGGTCATCACGTCGCAGAACCACGGTTTCGCGGTGGACGCCGACACGCTGCCCGCAAACGCGCGCGTGACGCACGTGTCGCTGTTCGACGGCACGCTGCAAGGGTTCGAGCTGACCGACAAGCCCGCGTTCTGCTTCCAGGGCCACCCGGAAGCGTCGCCGGGTCCGCACGACATCGGTTACCTGTTCGATCGCTTCACGGCGCTGATGGACAAGGCAAAGGCCTAAGCGCAGCGAGCCGGCAGGAATGAGCAGAGCAGGGTGCGCAGCGAGCCGAAGCCGAACACGGCCCACGCGCGCACCCGGGCGGCAAGCAGGTCGCCGCCAGACGTAAAAGACACAGGAATATTTAGCGAGAGCGTTATGCCCAAGCGGACAGACATCAAGAGCATTCTTATCATCGGCGCGGGTCCGATCATCATCGGCCAGGCCTGCGAGTTCGACTACTCGGGCGCACAGGCTTGCAAGGCGCTGCGTGAAGAAGGCTACAAGGTCATCCTCGTCAACAGCAATCCGGCGACGATCATGACCGACCCGAACACGGCCGACGTGACCTACATCGAGCCGATCACGTGGGAAGTGGTGGAGCGCATCATCGAGAAGGAGCGCCCGGACGCGATCCTGCCGACGATGGGCGGCCAGACCGCGCTGAACTGCGCGCTCGACCTGCACCACCACGGCGTGCTGACGAAGTACAACGTCGAGTTGATCGGCGCATCGCCGGAAGCGATCGACAAGGCCGAAGACCGCCAGAAGTTCAAGGACGCGATGACCAAGATCGGTCTCGGTTCGGCGAAGTCGGGCGTCGCGCACTCGATGGAAGAAGCGCTCAAGGTGCAAGTCGAGATCGCCGAAGCCACCGGCACGGGCGGCTACCCGGTCGTGATCCGTCCGTCGTTCACGCTGGGCGGCTCGGGCGGCGGCATCGCGTACAACCGCGAAGAATTCGAAGAGATCTGCAAGCGCGGTCTCGATCTGTCGCCTACGCGCGAACTGCTGATCGAAGAGTCGCTGCTTGGCTGGAAGGAATACGAGATGGAAGTGGTCCGCGACAAGGCGGATAACTGCATCATCGTGTGCTCGATCGAAAACCTGGACCCGATGGGCATCCACACGGGCGACTCGATCACGGTCGCGCCGGCGCAAACGCTCACCGACAAGGAATACCAGATCCTGCGCGACGCCTCGCTGGCGGTGCTGCGCGAAATCGGCGTGGACACGGGCGGTTCGAACGTGCAGTTCTCGATCGACCCGCGCACGGGCCGCATGATCGTGATCGAAATGAACCCGCGCGTGTCGCGCTCGTCGGCGCTGGCGTCGAAGGCCACGGGCTTCCCGATCGCCAAGGTCGCGGCCAAGCTGGCCGTCGGTTACACGCTGGACGAACTGAAGAACGAAATCACGGGCGGTCAGACGCCGGCTTCGTTCGAGCCGACCATCGACTACGTCGTCACGAAGATCCCGCGTTTCGCGTTCGAGAAGTTCCGCGAAGCCGACCCGCGCCTCACCACGCAGATGAAGTCGGTCGGCGAAGTGATGGCCATCGGCCGCACGTTCCAGGAGTCGTTCCAGAAGGCGCTGCGCGGTCTGGAAGTCGGCGTGGACGGTCTGGACGAAAAGACCACGAGCCGCGACGAGATCATCCGCGAGATCGGCGAAGCCGGTCCGGACCGTATCTGGTACGTGGGCGACGCGTTCCGCGTGGGCATGACGCGCGAAGAGATTTTCGAGGAAACCGCAATCGACCCGTGGTTCCTCGCGCAAATCGAAGAAATCATCAAGAAGGAAGAGGCGGCCCGCGGCCGCACGCTCGAAAGCCTCTCGAAGGACGAGCTGCGCTTCCTGAAGCAAAGCGGCTTCTCGGATCGCCGTCTCGCCAGGCTGCTCGGCGCGAATGCCGCCGACGTGCGCCGCCGCCGTATCGAGCTGAACGTGCGCCCGGTCTACAAGCGCGTGGACACCTGCGCGGCCGAGTTCGCCACGAAGACCGCCTACATGTACTCGACCTATGAGGACGAGTGCGAGGCCAACCCGACGAACAACAAGAAGATCATGGTGCTGGGCGGCGGCCCGAACCGGATCGGCCAGGGTATCGAGTTCGACTACTGCTGCGTGCACGCCGCGCTCGCGATGCGCGAAGACGGCTACGAAACGATCATGGTCAACTGCAACCCGGAAACGGTTTCGACCGACTACGACACGTCCGACCGTCTGTACTTCGAGTCGCTCACGCTCGAAGACGTGCTCGAAATCGTCGACCTCGAAAAGCCGGTTGGCGTGATCGTGCAGTACGGCGGCCAGACGCCGCTGAAGCTCGCGCTCGACCTCGAGGCGAATGGCGTGCCCATCGTCGGCACGTCGCCCGACATGATCGACGCCGCTGAAGACCGCGAGCGTTTCCAGAAGCTGCTGCAAGACCTCGGTCTGCGCCAGCCGCCTAACCGCACTGCACGCGCAGAAGACGAAGCGCTCAAGCTCGCCGACGAAATCGGTTACCCGCTCGTCGTGCGTCCGTCGTACGTGCTGGGAGGCCGCGCCATGGAAATCGTCCACGAGCCGCGCGACCTCGAACGCTACATGCGCGAGGCTGTGAAGGTGTCGAACGATTCGCCGGTGCTGCTCGACCGCTTCCTGAACGACGCGATCGAATGCGACGTCGACTGCATCTCCGACGGCACGGACGTGTTCATCGGCGGCGTGATGGAGCACATCGAGCAGGCTGGCGTGCACTCGGGCGACTCGGCGTGCTCGCTGCCGCCGTACTCGCTCTCGCAGGAAACGGTTGCCGAACTCAAGCGCCAGACCGGCGCGATGGCCAAGGCCCTGAACGTGGTCGGCCTGATGAACGTGCAGTTCGCGATCCAGCAGGTGCCGCAGGATGACGGTTCGAAGAAGGACATCATCTACGTGCTGGAAGTGAACCCGCGCGCGTCGCGCACCGTGCCGTACGTTTCGAAGGCGACCAGCCTGCCGCTCGCGAAGATCGCGGCGCGCGCGATGGTCGGCCAGAAGCTGGCGCAGCAGGGCGTGACGAAGGAAGTCGTGCCGCCGTACTTCAGCGTGAAGGAAGCGGTGTTCCCGTTCGTGAAGTTCCCGGCCGTCGACCCGGTGCTTGGACCTGAAATGCGTTCCACGGGCGAAGTGATGGGCGTGGGCAAGACCTTCGGTGAAGCGCTTTTCAAGTCGCAGCTGGCCGCGGGTTCGCGCTTGCCGGAATCGGGCACGGTCTTCATCACCGTGATGGATGCGGACAAGCCGAAGGCCGTCGAAGTCGCGCGCATGCTGCACGAACTCGGCTACGGCCTCGTCGCGACGCGCGGCACGGCTGCCGCCATCGAGGCGGCCGGCGTGCCGGTGAAGGTCGTGAACAAGGTGAAGGACGGCCGTCCGCACATCGTCGACATGATCAAGAATGGCGAGATTTCGCTCGTGTTCACGACCGTCGACGAAACGCGTGCCGCGATCGCCGATTCGCGCTCGATTCGCATGAGCGCGCAGGCCAACAAGGTCACGTACTACACGACGATGTCGGGTGCGCGTGCCGCCGTCGAGGGTCTGCGCTATCTGAAGAACCTGGAAGTCTATGATTTACAAGGCCTCCACGCTCGCCTAAACTAAGGCTTCAATTGTCTGTCTAACGTCCAACGAGGCAGGCTAATAAAGCTGAATGTGCCGCGGTTAAGCGGCGTCCCAACAGGGTTTTCAGGCTGCGCCAGACCGCGCAGCCGCCCTCGTGGGATGCACTTAACCGCGGAATTTTTTTTATGGCCGCAACGCGGCGCGCATCGCGCGCGTGGCGCGGCCTTCTTGAGGCCCTGATGGCCCGTACGAGTTGTTTATGAGCACGATTCCCCTGACCAGGCGCGGCGCAGATCAATTGCGCGGAGAGTTGCAGCACCTGAAATCCGTCGAGCGTCCGGCGGTCATCAATTCGATCGCGGAAGCGCGCGCGCAAGGCGATCTGTCGGAAAACGCGGAATACGACGCCGCGAAGGAAAAGCAGGGCTTCATCGAAGGCCGCATCGCCGAGATCGAGTCGAAGCTGGCGGCCGCGCAGATCATCGATCCGGCCACGCTCGAAGCGGACGGCCGGATCGTGTTCGGCTCGACTATCGATCTCGAAGACCTCGAGTCGGGCAAGACGGTGACCTACCAGATCGTCGGCGACGACGAAGCCGATCTCGAGCACGGGCTCATTTCGGTCAGCTCGCCGATCGCGCGCGCGCTGATCGGCAAGTCCGAAGGCGATGTCGCTGAAGTGCAAGCGCCCAGCGGCGTGCGCGAGTACGAGGTCATCGAGGTTCGCTACGTCTGAGGGGCGCGCTGCCGTGAGTACGACAGGTTACGCAAGTTCCGCGACCCCGGTTTCGCTCGTTCCGCACCGGCTCTTCGGGTGGCTGGCCATGCTGTGGGTCGGCAGCCAGTTGACCATCGGCTATATGGTCGCGCCGGTGCTGTTCGCGTCGCTCGACAGGGTGGTGGCGGGCGGAATCGCCGCCCAGCTGTTTCGTCTCGAAGGCATTGTCGGCGTGGTGTGCGGCGTGCTGCTGCTCGGGCTTTCCAACCTGCTCACGCGGCGTGGCGCGGCAGGCTATCGCCGCCTGCGCTGGGTGCTGGCGATCATGCTGCTGTGCGTGCTGATCGGCTATTTCGCGCTGCAACCGTTCATGAATGCGCTGCGCGTGCAGGCCATGAGCGCGGGCATGGATGTCGCCAGTTCGCCGTATGCAAGCCGCTTTGGATTGCTGCACGGCGTGTCCAGCCTTTTCTATCTGGTGCAGAGCCTGCTTGGCGCATGGCTCGTCTGGCTGTTGCCTTCGGCGCGTGCCGCCGGTCTGGTGCAGCGTGCGGAGTCCGCGCCACGCTGACAGCGCGCCGGCCAAAAAAAGCGCGGCTCGGTGGCCGCGCTTCCTTGTTACTTGGCGTTCTGGTGCGTGCGCTTGGAGCTGGTCTGACGCTTCTTCGCGCGCTTGATGTTGCCGCCTTGCGTGACGCGCTCGTTGCCCTTGACGGTGACCTTCTGCGATTTGGGCTTGCGCATGGGATTGTCGCTCGCCTTGACGACCTTCACGACGCGCGGCGACGCACCGCGCTTGCCGGCTTCACGGGCGCTTGGCACGTCGGCAGCGGGGCGCGACACGGTGCCGCGTGCGCCGGCTCGGGCGGTGGAGGTTTTCGCCTTGGCTTCTTCGGGCTTCCAGAGCACGAGCAACTTGCCGATGTGCTGGATGGGCGCGGCGTTCAGGCGGTCGCAGATCTCTTCGTAGATCGCGATGCGCTCTTCGCGCTCGTCGCCAAACACGCGCACCTTGATAAGCTGGTGAGCGTCAAGGTGAACCTTGATTTCCTTGAGGACGGCGTCGGTCAATCCCTCGGCGCCGATGAGCACGACCGGTTTGAGCGCGTGAGCCTGGGAGCGCAGCTCGGAGCGCTGTTCGGCGGAAAGAGAGAGGGCGGGCATGGGAAGTGGCAGACTCGACTAAAATGACGGCGCCGCGCGGGTCGACAGGCATGAACCAGGCCTGGGCAGACGTGAACGCGGTCCGCAGGTAGCGGGCCGCCAGCGGGCAAAGCGCGTCGGAACAACGGAAAACCGTGGAGAACGGCAGGGCGCGGGCACTTACGCCGCCGGAGAAACACACATCCGGTCTGGCGAGCCGCGACGGCCGCACGAATTAAACGCGTATTATCCGCTAAAAGCGCGGAATCACGCAGCAAGAGTTCATCTTTAATGGCAAAAAATCGCTTCAACCACTCGTGGCTGCACGACCACATCAACGACCCTTACGTGAAAATGGCGCAGCGGGAGGGTTACCGCGCCCGCGCCGCGTACAAGCTCAAGGAAATCGACGAGCAGGACAAGCTGATCCGTCCCGGCATGGTGATCGTGGACCTCGGCGCCGCGCCCGGCAGCTGGAGCCAGTACGCGCGCAACAAGCTCGCGCAGAGCACGAAACGCGACGACCAGCGCCAGGGCGGCATCGACGGCACGATCATCGCGCTCGATATCCTGCCGATGGAGCCGATCTCCGACGTGCAGTTCCTGCAAGGCGACTTCCGCGAGGACGACGTGCTCGCGCAACTGGAAGAATTGGTGGGCGGCCGCCCGGTCGATCTTGTAATTTCAGATATGGCGCCCAATCTCTCGGGGGTCGCGTTGGCTGACGCGGCGCGCATCGAGCACGTGTGCGATCTCGCGCTCGAGTTCTCGGAGAATCATCTGAAACCCGATGGGGCCCTTTTAGTCAAATGCTTCCACGGCAGTGGTTACAGCCAGATCGTCGAGAAGTTCAAGCAACAGTTCAAGGTCGTGGCCGCGCGAAAACCGAAAGCTTCGCGCGACAAATCGGCTGAAACGTTTATATTGGGTAAACATCTGAAGCGTTCCCGCTAATTGGGGCATGATTAATGCTCCAAGGTGCGGGCTGACGGTCAAGCAGATGCAAAAGGGCGCAAAACGCGGTCCGGACAAGGCGCTGAGGCTATTCCTGCGGTAGCGAAACGTTATGGCAGGGGTCCTTGTACTGGATTAGAATGCTTTGATGGTGCAGCAAGGCAAATGTAGGCGCCCGTCTATGAGTGAAGGAGTGGTGCTTTGAACAACAACATGTTTTCGAAGGCAGCGGTGTGGCTGGTTATCGCACTGGTGCTGTTTACCGTGTTCAAGCAGTTCGACAAGCCCCGTGTCCAGGAAGGCGTTTCCTATTCGCAGTTCATGGACGACGCGAAGAACGGCAAGGTCAAGACTGTCGTGGTGCAGGGGCGCAACCTCACGGTCACTCCGGCTGATGGCCAGAAATACCAGATCGTCTCCCCGGGCGACATCTGGATGGTCGGCGACCTGATGAAATACGGCGTGCAGGTGAGCGGCAAGGCTGACGAAGAGCCGAACGCGCTGGTTTCCGCGCTGTACTACCTCGGGCCAACCATCCTGATCATCGTGTTCTGGTTCTACATGATGAGGCAGATGCAGGGGGGCGGCAAAGGCGGGGCGTTCTCGTTCGGTAAATCGCGCGCGCGCCTGATCGACGAGAACAACAACGCCGTCAACTTCTCCGACGTCGCGGGCTGCGACGAAGCCAAGGAAGAAGTGTCGGAACTCGTCGACTTCCTGCGCGATCCGCAAAAATTCCAGAAGCTGGGCGGGCGCATCCCGCGCGGCGTGCTGCTGGTCGGCCCTCCGGGTACCGGTAAGACGCTGCTGGCGCGTGCCATTGCCGGCGAAGCGAAGGTGCCGTTCTTCAGCATTTCGGGTTCGGATTTCGTGGAAATGTTCGTCGGCGTGGGCGCGGCCCGCGTGCGCGACATGTTCGAACAGGCGAAGAAGCATGCGCCGTGTATCGTGTTCATCGACGAAATCGACGCGGTCGGCCGTCATCGCGGCGCCGGCATGGGCGGCGGTAACGACGAACGCGAACAAACGTTGAACCAGATGCTGGTCGAGATGGACGGCTTCGAGGCGAACTCGGGCGTTATCGTGATCGCGGCAACCAACCGTTCCGACGTGCTCGACAAGGCGCTGCTGCGTCCGGGCCGTTTCGACCGCCAGGTCTACGTGGGCCTGCCGGACATTCGCGGCCGCGAGCAGATCATGAAGGTGCACCTGCGCAAGGTGCCGATCGCCAACGACGTGGATGCAGCGGTCATCGCGCGCGGCACGCCGGGCTTCTCGGGCGCCGATCTCGCGAACCTCGTGAACGAAGCCGCGCTGTTCGCGGCGCGCCGCGGCAAGCGTATCGTCGAGATGCAGGACTTCGAAGACGCGAAGGACAAGATCTTCATGGGGCCGGAGCGCAAGTCGGCGGTCATCCGTGAAGAGGCGAAGCGCGCCACGGCTTACCACGAGTCCGGCCACGCCGTGATCGCGAAGCTGTTGCCGAAGGCCGATCCGGTGCACAAGGTCACGATCATTCCGCGCGGTCGCGCGCTGGGCGTCACGTGGCAGTTGCCCGAGCATGACAACGAAACGTATTCGAAGGACTATCTGCTGGATCGTCTGGCCATTCTGTTCGGTGGCCGCGTGGCGGAAGAGTTGTTCATGAACCTGATCAGCACGGGTGCCTCGGACGACTTCAACAAGGCGACGCAAACCGCACGCGCCATGGTCACGCGCTTTGGCATGACCGACGCGCTCGGACCGATGGTCTACGCCGACGACGACAACGACGGCGGCGCATTCGGCAAGGGCTTCACGCGCGTGATTTCGGAAGCGACGCAGCAGAAGGTCGACGCGGAAATCCGCCGCGTGCTCGACGAGCAGTACAACCTCGCCAAGCGCCTGCTCGATGAGAACCGCGACAAGGTCGAAGCCATGACCGCCGCGCTCATGGAGTGGGAAACGATCGACGCCGATCAGATCAACGACATCATGGCCGGCCGTCCGCCGCGCTCGCCGAAGAGCACGCCGTCCGCGGGCGACGCGCCTTCATCGGGCGGGAGCACGGGCACTGAGGTCAAGCCCGGTAGCGCCACCGCACCGGCGTGATCCGAATCGAGTAAAGTTGCGGGCCGGTGTGAAGTTCACATCGGCCCGTTTTGCATTTCTGGCGCGCGGCTGGCCGCCGGATGGCCGGTCCGCCGCAGCGCCGCATCTCGTTACACATCTGACGTTTCTTGACGTGCCCAATATCACTTCGCAGGGTAATCTCCCACCTGAACCGCTTGCGTGCGGCCGTTTCACGCTGACGTTCGAGCGTCCGCTCGTCATGGGCATCCTCAACGCCACACCCGATTCGTTTTCCGACGGCGGCAGCTACCTCGCGTTCGGCGACGCGCTGCGCCGCGCCGAGCAGATGATGCTCGACGGCGTGGACATCATCGACATCGGCGGCGAATCGACACGGCCGGGCGCGCCGCCCGTGCCGCTCGACGAAGAACTCGAACGCGTGATTCCGCTCATCGAGAAGCTCAAGGGCGCGAACGTGCCGCTTTCGATCGACACGTACAAGCCCGAAGTCATGCGCGCGGCGCTCGCCGCGGGCGCGGATCTGATCAACGACATCTGGGGCTTCCGGATGCCTGGCGCGATCGAGGCCGTGCGCGGCAGCGATTGCGGTCTGTGTGTGATGCACATGCTCGGCGAGCCGCAAACGATGCAGGTGGGCGAACCCGACTACGTGGACGTTGTGCGCGAGGTGCGCGAGTTTCTCGCGCAGCGGTGTGCGGAACTCGAAGCGGCGGGTGTGGCGAAGCGTCGCATCAGCGTGGATCCGGGCTTCGGCTTCGGCAAGTCGGTGGTCGAGCACAACTACGCGCTGCTCGCGCATCTGCCTGAAACCGCGCCGGCCGTGGCGCCCGGTGTCGCGCCGTATCCGATCCTTGCCGGCATGTCGCGCAAGTCGATGCTCGGCGCACTGGTGAACCGGCCCGCGCCCGAGCGCGTCGCCGCGAGTGTGGCGGCGGCGGTGTGCGCGGCGCAGCGGGGCGCGGCGATCATCCGCGTGCACGATGTCGCGCCTACCGTGGACGCACTGAAGGTCTGGGGCGCGATGCGCGACGCCATGACCGGCGGCGCGACGGCGCCGCGCGCCTGAGCCACGCAGCGCGGGCCAGGCCAAAGACAGGACAAAGGCAGCACCAAACCGAGGGATAGAGAGATGGGACGTCGTTATTTCGGAACTGATGGGGTGCGCGGCAAGGTCGGCGAGGCGCCGATTACGCCCGATTTCGTGTTGCGGCTGGGCTATGCCGCGGGCAAGGTGCTCGCGGGCTCGGCAGCGGCCTCGGGCCCCCGGCCGTCGGTGCTGATCGGCAAGGACACGCGTATTTCGGGCTACATGCTTGAGGCCTCGCTGGAAGCGGGACTGTCGGCGGCAGGCATCGACGTGATGCTGGCCGGGCCGATGACGACGCCCGGCATCGCCTACCTCACGCGCGCGCTGCGGCTCGCCGCGGGCGTCGTGATCAGCGCGTCGCACAACCCGTACTACGACAACGGCATCAAGTTCTTCTCCGCCGACGGCAACAAGCTGCCCGACGAGGTGGAGACGCAGATCGAGGAGCAACTCGAGCAGCCGCTCGCGTGCGCGCCGTCCGAGCAGCTTGGGCGCGCGCGCCGCCTGCACGACGCGGGCGGGCGCTACATCGAGTTCTGCAAGAGCACGTTTCCGCAGGCGTTCAACCTGCGCGGCCTGAAGCTCGTGATCGACTGCGCCAACGGCGCGGGCTACGACATCGCGCCGCACGTGTTCCACGAACTGGGCGCCGACGTCATTCCGATCGGCGTGTCGCCCAACGGCTTCAACATCAACGACGGCGTGGGCGCGACCGCGCCGGACGCACTCGTGCGCGCGGTGCGCGCGAATCACGCCGATCTCGGCATCGCGCTCGACGGCGACGCCGACCGCCTCCAGGTCGTGGACGCACATGGCCGCCTCTACAACGGCGACGAGTTGCTCTACGTGCTCGTGAAGGACCGCATCGCGACCGACGGCAAGGTGGAAGGGGCAGTCGGCACGCTCATGACCAATCTCGCGGTCGAGCAGGCGCTTGAGGGCCTCGGCGTGCAGTTCGTGCGCGCGAACGTGGGCGACCGCTACGTGCTGGAGCAATTGCGCGAGCGCGGCTGGCAGCTCGGCGCTGAAGGTTCGGGCCACATTCTCTCGCTCGATCGTCACACGACCGGCGACGGCATCGTCTCGGCGCTGCTCGTGCTCGCGGCGATGAAGCGCAGCGGGCAGACGCTCGGCGCTTTGCTCGACGGCGTGCAGCTATTCCCGCAGAAGCTCATCAACGTGCGCATCGCGCAGGGCGCCGACTGGAAGGGCAACGCCGCGATCCAGCAGTCGATCGCATCCGCCGAGGCGGAGCTCAAGGGGCGTGGCCGCGTGCTGATCCGCGCCTCGGGTACGGAGCCTGTCCTGCGCGTGATGGTCGAGGCGCGCGAAGAGCGCGACGCCGTTCACTACGCCGAAGCGATCGCCGGGGTGGTCAAGCGCTCGATCGCATGACGACCCGCGTGATGACCCGCCGGGTCACCACGCTCGAAACAAACCGATGCGCACGACGCCGCGACCCGGCGTCGTGCGCATCTTTTTTTGCGTTTTTTTCGTCATCGCGACGGAATCAGGCAAACGTTTAAAACATCGCGTAGCGGTTTCCAAACCGCTGTCGAGGGTTTCCTCGAATCTTTCCGCGTCGGACCCCTCAGAGGCCGCCAAAACCGCGCCAGATGGCCTTTGCGCCTGCGCAGGGCCTTGCAGGCGAGGCCGCCGCCGCGCGCCGCATCCCTCCCGATGCGCATATCCACGTGCCTTTCAGGCAGTAATCGCAGTGTCACGTTGGCTTCATGAATCGTCACGGTACTGTCACAAAGAGCCCCTAAGCTTCGCGGTGTCGTTCATCCGCTCACACACCTGGAGGTCTCATGAAATTGATGCAAACCGCGCTCGCTGGCGTTGCTGGCGCGCTCTTCGCGATCGCAGCCCACGCTGCTGACATCACTGGCGCGGGCAGCACCTTCGCAGCACCGATCTACACGAAATGGGCAGACGCCTATCAGAAGTCGGGTGGCGGCAAGGTCAACTACCAGGGCATCGGCTCGTCGGGCGGCATCAAGCAGATTCAAGCCAAGACCGTCGACTTCGCAGGTTCGGACGCTCCCCTGAAGGACGACGATCTGGCCAAGGAAGGTCTGTTCCAGTTCCCGACGGTGGTCGGCGGCGTTGTGCCGGCGATCAACGTGCCGGGCGTCAAGGCCGGCGAAATCACGCTGTCGGGCCCGGTGCTCGGCGACATCTACCTCGGCAAGATCAAGAAGTGGAATGATCCGGCCATCGTCGCACTGAACCCGAAGGTCAAGCTGCCTGACCTCGACATCGCCGTGGTTCGCCGCGCCGACGGTTCGGGCACCAGCTTCATCTGGACGAACTACCTCTCGAAGGTCAACCCCGAGTGGAAGACCAAGGTCGGCGAAGGCACGACCGTGGCATGGCCGACGGGCACGGGCGGCAAGGGCAACGACGGCGTCGCAGCCTTCGTGCAGCGTCTGCCGGGCGCAATCGGCTACGTCGAGTGGGCCTACGCCAAGCAAAATCACATGGTCTACACTGCCATGAAGAACGAGTCGGGCGCGGTTGTTCAGCCGGATACCGAAACGTTCAAGGCAGCGGCCGCCGGCGCGGACTGGAAGAAGTCGTTCTACCAGATCCTCACGAACGAGCCGGGCAAGGACGCATGGCCGGTCGTCGGCGCGACCTTCGTGCTGCTGCACACGGCACAGGACAAGCCGGACCAGGGCAAGGAAACGCTCAAGTTCTTCGACTGGGCCTTCAAGAATGGCACGCCGGCTGCTGACAGCCTCGACTACATCTCGCTGCCGCAATCGGTCGTGAGCGAAATCAAGGCGCAGTGGAAGGAGAAGGTCAAGGACGCGAGCGGCAAGCCGATCGCCGAATAAGCCAGCGCTCAGGCAACGGTGAACAGGGCCGCCGCGTGACGCGCGCGGCCCTCTCGCTTGTAGCTCGCCTGAAACTGTGCTGCTCAGATGTGCCGCCCGCTCTACGGCTTAACGGCCGGAAAGCGGGCGATCTGTAGTCCCACTGCTGCCTTAACGTCGTGAGCCCCGTGCTCGCGGCAACTGGAACCCAGGTCACCATGTCCGACGTCCCGCTCGTGTCGAACCCGCCCGGCAATGCCGCGCAGCAAAAAGCGCCCAGCCCGGCAGGGGACATCATTTTTGGCGGCCTCGCGCGCCTCGCCGCCATCATCACGTTGCTGCTGCTCGGCGGCATCATCGTGTCGCTGCTCGTCGCCTCGTTGCCGACGATCCAGAAGTTCGGTTTCGCATTCCTCTGGACTGCTGACTGGGATCCCCCCAGCGAGCAGTTCGGCGCGCTCGTGCCCATTTACGGCACGATCGCCACGTCGCTCATTGCGCTCATCATCGCCGTGCCTGTGAGCTTCGGCATCGCACTCTTTCTCACCGAGCTGTCACCCGCGTGGTTGCGCCGGCCGCTCGGCATCGCCATCGAACTGCTCGCCGCGATTCCGTCGATCGTCTACGGCATGTGGGGTCTGCTCGTGTTCGCGCCGATCTTCGCGCAGTGGTTCGAAAAGCCGCTCGGCTCGCTGCTCGGCGGCATGCCGATCATCGGCGCGCTGTTCCAGGGTGCGCCCATCGGCATCGGCATGCTGTGCGCCGGCGTGATTCTCGCCATCATGATCATTCCGTACATCGCCTCCGTCATGCGCGACGTGTTCGAAGTCACGCCCGTGCTGCTCAAGGAGTCGGCCTACGGCATCGGCTGCACCACGTGGGAAGTGATGTGGAAGATCGTGCTGCCGTTCACCAAGACCGGCGTGATCGGCGGCGTGATGCTCGGCCTTGGCCGCGCGCTCGGTGAAACGATGGCCGTCACGTTCGTGATCGGCAATACGAACCTGCTCGACAACGTGTCGCTCTTTTCGCCCGGCAACAGCATCACCTCGGCGCTCGCCAACGAGTTCGCCGAAGCGAGCCCCGGCCTGCACACGGCCGCGCTGATGGAACTGGGCCTGATCCTCTTCGTGATCACGTTCATCGTGCTGTCGATCTCGAAGCTCATGTTGCTGCGCCTTGAAAAAGCGGAGGGTGCGCGATGAGCGAGCCGATGATGAAAATTCCGGGGGCGATTTACGGCCCCGAACTGGATCGCATGCGCGACAAGCTGCAACGCCGTCGCCGTTTGACCAACGCGATCGCGCTCACGCTTTCGCTCGCGGCGATGGGGTTCGGCCTGCTGTGGCTCGTGTGGATTCTCTACACGACGATTTCGCTCGGCATCGGCGGCCTGACGATCGATCTGTTCACGCAGTCCACGCCGCCGCCGAACACCGATGGCGGCGGGCTGGCCAACGCCATTGTCGGCAGCTTGCTGCTCGTTGTGATCGCAACCTTCGTCGGCACGCCGATCGGTGTTCTCGCGGGCATCTATCTCGCTGAGTATGGCCAGAAGGGGTGGCTCGCGAGCGTCACGCGCTTCATCAACGACATTCTGCTGTCGGCGCCGTCGATCGTCGTGGGTCTGTTCGTCTACGCGCTCGTCGTGGCGAAGATGGGCCACTTCAGCGGCTGGGCCGGCGCGATCGCGCTGGCGCTGTTGCAGATTCCGATCGTGATCCGCACGACCGAGAACATGCTCAAGCTCGTGCCGAACAATCTGCGTGAAGCAGCCTTCGCGCTCGGCACGCCGAAGTGGAAGATGGTGCTGTCGATCACGCTGAAGGCGTCGATCGCGGGCATCGTGACGGGCGTGCTGCTCGCCATCGCCCGTATTGCCGGCGAAACCGCGCCACTGCTCTTCACCGCGCTGTCCAACCAGTTCTTCAGCGCGAACATGAATCAACCGATCGCGAACCTGCCGGTCACGATCTTCAAGTTTGCGATGAGCCCGTTTGCGCAATGGCAGTCGCTTGCGTGGGCCGGTGTTTTCCTGATCACGCTGGGTGTGCTGGGTCTGAATATCCTTGCACGCACGGTCTTTTCGAATAAGTAAGGGCGGAGTTCCCGATGAACATGGCAGAGAGTCACCTCAACACCGCTGCGCACGGCAATGCGCCCTCCGCTGGGTTTCAGCCTGCGGACCCCGCCCAGAACGCGCGCCCGCAGGCGCTCGGCAAGCCGAAGATCGAAGTGAATGATCTGAACTTCTTCTACGGCAAGTATCACGCGCTGAAGAACATCAACTTGCAGATTCCCGATGGCAAGGTGACCGCGTTCATCGGCCCGTCGGGCTGCGGCAAGTCCACGCTGCTGCGCACCTTCAACAAGATGTATGCGCTTTACCCGGAGCAGCGCGCCGAGGGCGAGATCCTCATGGACGGCGAGAACCTGCTCACCACGAAGCGCGACATTTCGCTGCTGCGTGCGCGCATCGGCATGGTGTTCCAGAAGCCGACCCCGTTCCCGATGTCGATTTACGACAACATCGCGTTCGGCGTGAAGATGTTCGAAACGCTCTCGCGTCCGGAAATGGACGACCGCGTGGAATGGGCGCTCACCAAGGCGGCGCTCTGGAACGAAGTGAAGGACAAGCTCGGCCAGAGCGGCTACGGCCTCTCGGGCGGCCAGCAGCAGCGTCTGTGTATCGCGCGCGGCATCGCGATCCGTCCCGAAGTGCTGCTGCTCGACGAGCCGTGCTCGGCGCTCGACCCCATTTCGACGGGCCGCATCGAAGAGCTGATCGCGGAACTCAAGAGCGACTACACGGTGGTGATCGTCACCCATAACATGCAACAGGCCGCGCGCTGCTCGGACTACACTGCGTACATGTATCTCGGCGAGCTGATCGAGTTCGGCGACACCGAGAAGATCTTCATCAAGCCGGTCCGCAAGGAAACGGAAGACTACATCACCGGCCGTTTCGGCTGACCGCAGCAGGGAGGAAAACATGTCCGACAAACACCTGTCCAGCCAGTTCGACGCCGATTTGAACCTCATTTCGTCGAAGGTGCTCGAAATGGGCGGCCTCGTCGAATCGCAGATCATCACGGCGATGCAGGCATTGAACGAGTTCGACGGCGAAGCCGCCGAGCGCGTGATCGTCGCCGAAGACCGCCTCAACACGATGGAAGTCGAGATCGACGAGGAGTGCAGCAACATCATCGCGCGCCGCCAGCCGGCCGCGCGCGACCTGCGCCTCGTGCTCGCCATTTCGAAGACCATCACGAACCTCGAGCGCGCCGGCGACGAAGCCGAAAAGATCGCCAAGCGCACCAAGCGCCTGATGGAAGACGGCGCCTCGCGCACCGTCAACATCGCCGAGATCAAGGTTTCGGGCGAGATGGCCGTGTCGATCCTGCGCCGTGCGCTCGACGCGTTCGCGCGCCTCGATACCGTGGCTGCCGCGCAGATCGTGCGCGACGACAAGGCGATCGACGAGGAATTCCGCGCCTTCGTGCGCAAGCTCGTGAGCTACATGATGGAAGATCCGCGCACGATCTCCGTGGGCCTCGACTATCTGTTCATCGCCAAGGCGATCGAGCGGATCGGCGACCACGCGAAGAACATCGCGGAGTTCATCATCTACATCGTGAAGGGTACGGACGTGCGCCACAAGTCGCGCGACGCGCTCGAACGCGAAGCACTCAGCTAATAAATAACTCAACAGGTAACAAGGTCAAGAGGTGCCGATGCCTAGCAGCATTCTCGTCATCGAAGACGAGCCCGCCATTTCCGAGCTGATTTCGGTGAACTTGCAGCACGCAGGTCATTGCCCGATCCGCGCCTACAACGCGGAGCAGGCGCAAAACCTGATCAGCGACGTGCTGCCCGATCTCATCCTGCTCGACTGGATGTTGCCGGGCAAGTCGGGCGTCACGTTCGCGCGCGACCTGCGCAACAACGAGCGCACGAAGCATATTCCGATCATCATGCTGACCGCGCGCGGCGACGAGCAGGACAAGGTGCTTGGCCTCGAGATTGGCGCCGACGACTACGTGACGAAGCCGTTCTCGCCCAAGGAACTGATGGCGCGCATCAAGGCGGTCCTGCGCCGCCGCGCGCCGCAGCTCACCGAGGACGTCGTGGCGATCAACGGCCTGAAGCTCGATCCGGCCACGCACCGCGTAGCGGCCGCCGCCGAAGGCTCGGAGATCAAGCTCGACCTCGGCCCGACTGAGTTTCGCCTGCTGCACTTCTTCATGACGCACCCCGAACGCGTGCACAGCCGCACGCAGTTGCTCGACCAGGTGTGGGGCGATCACGTGTTCGTGGAAGAGCGCACCGTGGACGTGCATATCAAGCGTCTGCGCGCCGCGCTCAAGCCGGCGGGGTGCGATGCTATGATCGAAACGGTGCGCGGCAGCGGCTACCGTCTCGCGAAGAGCGCCTGAGCGCAGGTTTCACGGTAGCGCCGCAGGGTGATTGACCGGGCGGCGCCGCTGCTTCGCCGTCGCCGTTATTCGCGTGATGGCAACACGATGTTGCGTGCCCGCATCCGACTGTACTTTTCTTCGATCGCTGGAACATGAACATCATCTGGGCGCGCTCCCTCGTATCGATCGTGCTGCTCGCGCTCGTCTGCGCCGGTATTGGCGCGGTCCTCGGCGTCAAGGTCGCGCTGGGCGTGGCCGTGTTCGCGCTGCTCGCGCAAATGCTTTTCAGCACCTTCCACAAGCAGCGCCTCTGGCGTTTGCTCGACGCGCCGGTCTACGGCGAAGTGCCGAGCGCTCCCGGCGTCTGGGGCGAAATCTATTACCGTCTGCACAAGCTCGCCAAGCGCTGGCACGCCCAGGTGCGCCAGGTCGAGCAGCAGCACTCCCGTTTCATCCAGGCGATCCAGGCGTCGCCCAACGGCGTCGCGATGCTCGACGACCATGACCAGATCGAGTGGTGCAACGCGATCTCCGAGATTCATTTCGGTCTCGACGCGAAGCGCGACCTGCGCCAGCACATCACGCATCTCGTGCGTCAGCCCGACTTCGTGCGCTACCTCAATTCGCACGATTACCAGGAAATGCTCATCATGCGCGGCATGGGGGCGAAGCGTCAGAACGTGCTCTCGGTGCAGGTGTTTCCGTACGGCGAGAATCGCAAGCTCGTGCTTTCGCAGGACATCACCGAACTGGAGCGCACCGACGCCATGCGGCGCGACTTCGTGGCCAACGTCTCGCATGAACTGAAAACGCCGATCACGGTGCTTTCGGGGTTCCTCGAAACGATGCGCGAGTTGCCGCTTTCCGAGGCCGAGCGCATCCGCTACCTGGAGCTGATGGAGCAGCAGGCTTCGCGCATGCGCCACATCGTCACGGACCTGCTCGTGCTCGCCAAGCTCGAAGGCGAGGGGCGCCAGCCCGGCGACCAGATGGTCGACATGCGCGCGGTGCTCGGGCACGTGCGCGAGGACGCCGAAAGCCTTTCGGGCGGCCATCACCGCGTCACGACCGACTTCGACGACGGGCTGAGCGTGACGGGTTCCGAAACCGAGATCATGAGCGCGCTCGGCAACCTCGCGACCAATGCGGTGCGCTACACGCCGGACGGCGGCACGGTGCACCTGTCCTGGCGCGTGGAGCATGGTAATGCGGTGTTCGCGGTGACCGACTCGGGCCTGGGCATTCCGGCCGCCGACATCCCGCGTCTGACCGAGCGTTTTTACCGCGTGGATCGCAGCCGCTCGCGCGACACGGGCGGCACGGGCCTCGGCCTCGCGATCGTGAAGCACGTATTGCAGCGCCACGACGCGGCGCTCGAAGTGAAGAGCGAGGAAGGGCGGGGCAGCACGTTCACGGTGCGCTTTCCCGTCGCCCGCACGACGAGAAGGCAGCCGGCGCCGGTGTGAGCGTTCGGCGCAGCCAATAAAAAAAGCCGCTTCGTATGAAGCGGCTTTTTTGTGTCCGGCGTTTTCGGGCCTGTTTCCAGGCCCGTTTTTACGTCATCACGGGCAGAACTTCGCCAGCAGACTCAACTGCGCATTGCGCACGGCCTTGCCCGCGCGGCGGCGGCGATAGTGGCCGTCGCTCTGCATGAGCCATGCCGCCTGGTTGTCGCCGAGGAAGGTCGAAAGCCCTTCGGCGATCACGCGGCGCTTGAGGCGGCGGTCGTGAATCGGGAACGCCACTTCGACGCGGCGGAACAGGTTGCGGTCCATCCAGTCGGCGCTCGACAGATAGACGTCTTCCTTGCCGCCCGCATAGAAGTAGTAGATGCGATGATGTTCGAGGAAACGCCCGACGATCGAGCGCACCGTGATGTTCTCGGAGAGCCCCGGCACGCCCGGTTGCAGCGAGCACACGCCGCGAATGATGAGGTCGATCTTTACACCCGCCTGCGACGCTTCGTACAACTCATCGATCACTGTCGGTTCGAGCAGCGCGTTCATCTTCGCGACGATGCGCGCCTTCTTGCCCGCGCGCGCGGCCTCGGCCTCGGCGCGGATCGACTCGACGAGCTTGGGGTGCAGCGTGAAAGGCGACTGCCACAGATCGTGCAACTGCAACTCGCCGCCGATGCCCGTCAACTGCTGGAACACGTGGTGGACGTCCTCGCACATCTTCGGCTCCGAGGTCATGAGGCCGAAGTCGGTGTAGAGGCGCGCCGTGCGAGGATGGTAGTTGCCGGTGCCCAGGTGCACGTAGCGGCGCAGCACCATGCGGCCGTTCACGGGCACGCGGCGCACGATCAGCATCATCTTGGCGTGGCACTTGTGGCCCACCACGCCGTACACCACGTGCGCGCCCACGGCTTCGAGCTGCGAGGCCCAGTTGATGTTGGTCTCTTCGTCGAAGCGCGCGAGCAGCTCCACGACCACCGTGACTTCCTTGCCGTTGCGCGCGGCCTGCATGAGCGCGTCCATGAGCGGCGAGTCGGTGCCGGTGCGGTAGATCGTCTGCTTGATCGCCACCACGTTCGGATCGTTCGCGGCCTGCAACAGCAGTTCGAGCACGGGCTGGAAGCTCTCGTACGGATGATGCAGGAGCACGTCGTCCTGATCGATCACGTCGAACATGTTGCTGTTCGCGGCGATGCGCCGCGGAATGGCGGGCACATGTGGCACGAACTTGAGGTCGGGGCGATCGACCATCTCGGGCAACTGCATGAGACGCACGAGATTCACGGGGCCATCGACGAAATAGCAGTCCTTTTCATTGAGGCCGCTTTCGTCGAGCAGGCGCCGCACCAGATGCGCGGGCGTTTCCGCCGACACTTCGAGGCGCACCGCGTTGCCCAGGTGGCGCGCGGGCAGTTCGCCCTGGAGCGCCACGCGCAGGTTGGTGATTTCGTCTTCGTCGACGAAGAGTTCGCTGTTGCGCGTGATGCGGAACTGATTGCAACTGCGCACCACGAGGCTCGGGAACAACTCGCCCACGAAACGCTGGAGCAGCGAGCCGAGCAGCACGAAACCGTGCTGGAAGCCCGACAATTCCTGCGGCATGCGCACGAGGCGGGGCAGCGCGCGCGGCGCCTGTACGATGCCCATGACGGCCTGGCGCCCGAACGCGTCCTTGCCTTCGAGTTCGACCACGAAGTTCAGGCTCTTGTTGAGCACGCGCGGGAACGGGTGCGCGGGGTCGAGCCCGATGGGCGTGAGCACGGGCAGCAGTTCGTCGAGGAAGTAGTTGCGCGCCCAGGCGGTCTGCGCTTCGTTCCAGGCATCGGTGCCGTGGAAGTAGATGCCTTCCTGTTCGAGCGCGGGCAGCACGGTGTCGTGCAGCATGCGGTACTGACGATGCACGAGACGCTGCGCGCGCTCGACCACGAGGTCGTACACGTGTTGCAGCGACATGCCGTCGGGAGAGAGCGCACCGGGGTTGTCGCGCATCTGCTCCTGAAGGCCGGCCATGCGGACTTCGAAGAATTCGTCGAGGTTGCTGCTGGTGATGCAGATGAAGCGCAGGCGCTCCAGCAAAGGAACAGCGGGATCGGACGCCTGTGCTAGCACGCGCTCATTGAATCCCAGAATGCCCAGTTCGCGATTAAGTAAGGGATAGCGGATGGACATTGGTAGTGAAAACGGAATGTCAGGGAATGATTCGAACGGACGCTCGGAAATTCTCACAGTAATATGACTTTATTGTGACATTCGGTGTGTCATAAATTTTACGCTGCATTTTCACGAAATCGACAAGTCGCGTTGCGAACATGCACGCTGGGTAAAAGTACCCATGGTCATGGCGAATGCGAGGAGCGACATCGTGAAGTCGGCTACGCTTAAAATGACGCATTTGGACAGTGCGGCTGCGGCGCAGCAAGCCCGTATGGCCGCACGGTCGTCTTTGTATGCACGCATGGAGCCTGCCCCCTCGATGGTCACCAATCCCCAACTGCTTGCCGCCGTCGATCTCGGTTCGAACAGTTTTCGTCTGATCGTAGGCCGCGTCGAAGAAACCGACGCCGGCAGCCAGATCTACCCGGTGGATGCGCTGCGCGAACCGGTGCGGCTCGCGGCCGGCCTCTCGAAAGACAAGTTGCTCGATCGCGCCTCGCAGGTGCGCGGCTGGGACGCGCTCAAGCGCTTCGGCGAGCGGCTGCGCGATTTCCACCCCGACCACGTGCGGGCGGTCGCGACCAATACGCTGCGCGTGGCCAAGAACGCGCGCGAATTCCTCACCGAGGCCGAAGCCGCGCTCGGCTTTCCGATCGAAGTGATCGCGGGCCGCGAAGAAGCGCGCCTCATTTACGCGGGCGCCGCGCACTCGGTGCCGGCGAGCGCCGGCAAGCGCTTCGTGGTGGACATCGGCGGCGGCTCGACCGAGTTCATCATCGGCGCGCACTACACGCCGATCCGCATGGAAAGCCTTTATATCGGCTGCGTGAGCCATAGCCGGCAGTTCTTCCCCTCGGGCAACGTCGACGAGTACACCATGCGTCAGGCCGAACTCGCGGCCACGCGCGAAATCCAGATCATTTCGTCCGACTACCGCAAGACCGGCTGGGACCAGGCGATCGGCTCCTCCGGCACGGCGCGCGCGCTCGCCGAACTCGTGGAGGCGAACGGCTTCAACGATACGGGCGTGACGCACGGCATTTCGCGCGGCGGCCTCGAGCGCCTCAAGCGCGCACTCATCAAGGCGGAGAACGTGAACCGCCTGAAGCTCGTCGCGCTCAAGCCCGACCGCGTGCCGGTGCTGGCGGGCGGCCTCTCGATCATGATCGCGGTGTTCGACGAGCTCGGCATTGACTACGTGGACACCACCGACGGCGCGCTGCGCCTGGGCGTGCTCTACGACCTGCTGGGCCGCTCGCAGCACGAAGACATGCGTACGGTCACGGTGGAAGGTTTCATGCGCCGTTACGGCGTGGATCGCGCGCAGGCGGGCCGTATCGGCGAGCTGGCGGTGAAGTTCTACGACCAGTTCGAGGAGCCAGACGAGGAGCGCCGCGAAGAAAACCGCATGTTCCTCGCGTGGGCGGCCTCGCTGCACGAGATCGGGCTCTCGATCTCGCACAGCGCGTACCACAAGCATTCGGCCTACATCGCCAGCAACGCCGACATGCCCGGCTTCTCGCGCACCGACCAGGCGCGCCTCGCCGCGCTGGTGCTCGGCCACGTGGGCAAGCTCGGCAAGCTCTCGCAAACGCGCGACGTGGAATGGCCGCTGCTGTTCTGCCTGCGCCTCGCCGCGCTGCTGTGCCGCCGGCGTGCCGACGTGGGCCTGCCGCACATCACGGTGGAGCAGGAGGGCAATGGTTATGAGGTGCTGCTGCCGAACGCCTGGGTCCAGAACAATCCGCTGACCGATTACAACCTGGTCCAGGAAGCGGCGGAGTGGGGCAAGGTCGGCATTCCGTATCGCGTGGTTTATACGGAAGAGTAAGCGCGGCGGGGCGCGCCATGCGTGCCCCGCCAGGAAAGAAAGCCCGGCTCGACCTGTGCGGTTCAGAGCCGGGCTTTTTTTGTCCGCCGGGCGGCGGACGAGACTTCAGCGGATTTCAGCAGACGTCAGCGTGCGCCGCTCTCGCCGAGGAAGTGACGCGCATAACGCTCGTTGATCTCCGAGAGACGGAAGAGCGTGAGGAAGTCGGCGGTATTGAAATCGGGGTCCCAGGCGGGCGCGCCGCAGATCTTCGCGCCAAGGCGCAGATAGCCCTTGATGAGCGGCGGCGGCGTGACGACGGCGCCGGTGCGCAGTTCGTCGACGGGCAGCGGGGTGTGCGGGAACGCGCGATATTCGGGCGCGGTCAGCGCATTCGCGCCGAGCGAGCAATACAGGTTTGCCGCATAGTGGCCGCCGTCGGCCATGGCGACGCTCGCGCAGCCGAGCATCGTTTCGTAGCCGTTGTGCGTCATGTAGCCGCCCAGACCGCCCCACAGCGACATGATGACCGAGCCGCTGCGATAGTCGGGGTGCACGCACGAGCGGCCCACCTCGACCATTTTCGGGCGCAGATGCGCGAGACGCGAGACGTCGAATTCGCTTTCGGCGTAGAGGCGGCCGATACGCGCGGCCTGGTGCGGCGGCAGCACGCGATAGGTGCCGACGACCTTGAGCGTGTCGAGGTCACGCACGAGCAGATGGTCGCAATAGGCGTCGAAGGCATCGACGTCGAGACCGGCGGGGCCGCTCAGGTGTGCGCCCATTTCCTCGGCGAACACACGGTAGCGCAGGCGCTGCGCCTCGCGCAGTTCCTCGTCGCTGCGAGCCCAGGCCACTTGCAGGCGATGCTGCGGGGTGACCGTCTCTTCGGCGCGCGGCAGACGCCGATTCGACTCGAACAGCGTCGAGGCGAACGGCAGGGTGGGCGTCGGCAGATCTCGCATGGGGCGTCCTGGTCGAAAGGTAAGGGAACTTTTTCGGCCAATGTAGTAAGACCCGGTTACGGTTACATGGCAACGCAATGACGATTCAATGACGTCATGTAAGGCGGGCGGTCGCGCCGGGCCGCATGCGGGCGGTCCGGCAGAGGGCGGCGGGGGGGCTCAGGCGAGGTTAGACGGGGTTAGACGAGGTGATAGGGGTTAGACGAGCTCGGGCGTGATGGCAGCGTGCAGGACGGCCTGATCGCCGCCGTTGCGCTCGCGGCTGGCGAGCCAGAGCACGCCTGCCTTCTTCACGGCCCAGCCGCGCGGGTCGGCGCCGCCCGAGAGCAGGTGCGCCGCCACTTCTCCGAGCGTGGGCTGGTGGCCGACCACGACGACCGTGGACGCAAGGCCTTCGGGCCAGCCGACGGCGCTCAGCACCTGGTCGACGCTCGCGTCCGGTGCGAGTTCGCGCACGACCCGGTACTGGTCGGTGAGCGCCTCGGCGGTCTGGATGGTGCGCGCGGCGGGGCTGGCGAGGATCAGCGTGTCGTCGGGCAGGCGCGCGCGCAGCCAGCGGGCGACGTTCTGCGCCTGCTTGCGGCCGCGCGTGGTGAGCTGGCGGGCGAGGTCGCTCGCCGCCACGTCTTCGGCTTCGGCGTGGCGCCAGAGAATGAGATGCATGGCGTCTCCTATGTCACGGGAATGGGTGCGCGCGCGGCCGGCTGCGTGCCGCGCGGCCTTTTTTGCCATGTTGCCCGCCATGGATACCTGCGGCAAGGTATGGGAAACACGGGATCGGGATCGATTTGCGTAATCTGGATTTGACGGGGGAGGCGCAGAACCGATACAATCTCTGATTCGTCGGAGCGTAGCGCAGCCTGGTAGCGCATCTGATTTGGGATCAGAGGGTCGTAGGTTCGAATCCTATCGCTCCGACCACGGAATCAAGGGGTTACACGCCATTGGCCTGTAACCCCTTTTCTTTTTCGCCTGCTTTGCTTGACCCCCAACATTGACCACCGGATAGCGTGCCGCCACTGGGCTTACGACAGATTGCGGGCCGTCACTGCGTGGAGCCGTCGGTGCGGGCCGTCGAGCTTATAAAATACGGATCGGCCACGATTCCCGTGGCGATCGCACCCTGGCAGCCATGTTACGTTTATCCGAAGTCAAACTCCCTCTCGACCACTCCGAAAGCGATCTTGATGCCGCGGTTCGCGAGCGCCTCGCGGACCTCGGCGTAGCGGCGGACGGACTCGTCCGTTACACCGTCTTCCGCCGTGCGCACGATGCGCGCAAGCGTTCGGACATCAAGCTGACCTATATCGTCGACGTCGAAGTCAAGGACGAGGCAGCCGTGCTCAAGCGGATCGCAGGCAAGCCGCATTGCGGGGTGACGCCTGACATGACGTACCGCTTCGTCGCGAAGGCGCCCGAGCACGCGACGCACCCGCGTCCGGTGGTGATCGGCATGGGGCCGTGCGGTCTGTTCGCGGGGCTGATCCTCGCGCAGATGGGGTTCCGCCCCATCATCCTCGAACGCGGCAAAGCCGTGCGCGAGCGCACCAAGGACACCTTTGGGCTGTGGCGCAAGTCCGTGCTCAACCCGGAATCCAACGTCCAGTTCGGCGAGGGCGGGGCCGGGACGTTCTCGGACGGCAAGCTGTACAGCCAGATCAAGGATCCGCACCACTATGGCCGCAAGGTGCTCGAGGAATTCGTCAAGGCGGGCGCACCGGAAGACATCCTGTATCTGAGCCGGCCGCACATCGGCACGTTCCGCCTCGTCAGCATGGTGGAAAAAATGCGTGCCACCATTCACGAACTGGGCGGCGAAGTGCGCTTCGAAACCCGGGTCGAAGACATCGAAATCGATCAGGGCAAGGTGCGCTCGCTCACGCTCTCGAACGGTGAAACGCTGCGCTGCGACCACGTCGTTCTGGCGGTCGGCCATAGCGCCCGCGACACTTTCCAGATGCTGCACGATCGCGGCGTGTTCATGGAAGCCAAGCCGTTTTCGCTGGGCTTTCGCATCGAACATCCGCAGGGACTGATCGACCGCAGCCGCTTCGGCAAGTTTGCGGGCCACAAGGAACTCGGCGCGGCCGACTACAAGGTGGTCCATCACGCCAATAACGGACGGGCGGTCTACAGCTTCTGCATGTGCCCGGGCGGCACGGTGGTCGCCGCGACCTCCGAACCCGGCCGCGTGGTCACCAATGGCATGAGCCAGTATTCGCGTGCCGAGCGCAACGCGAATGCGGGCATCGTGGTCGGCATCACGCCGGATGACTATCCGGGCGGTCCGCTGGCGGGCATCGCATTCCAGCGCAAGTGGGAAGAGCGGGCGTTCGAACTCGGCGGCGGCAATTACCAGGCACCGGGTCAACTGGTCGGTGATTTCATTGCCGGCCGGCCGTCGACATCGCTGGGCTCCGTGGTGCCGTCGTACAAGCCGGGCGTGCACCCCACCGATCTCAGCACGGCGCTGCCCGACTACGTGATCGAAGCCATCCGTGAAGCCCTTCCCCAGATCGACAAGAAGATCGCGGGCTTCGCGATGCACGATGCGGTGCTCACGGGTGTCGAGACGCGCACGTCGTCACCGCTGCGCATTCGTCGCAAGGACGATTACCAGAGCGTGAACGTCGAAGGCCTGTATCCGGCCGGCGAAGGCGCCGGGTATGCCGGCGGCATCTATTCGGCGGCCATCGACGGCATCGAAGTGGCGCAGGCGGTGGCGCTCAATCTAACGTCGGCGCACGTGTCCTGATCCTGGACAGGCGGGAAACGGCGGGCGAGATACGTCGGCGCACCCTCAGCGTGTGCGCGACTCGCCCGTCTGCGTGATCTGCAATGGATCGCAAAATGACCCTTCCCCCATTTCCCGCCTTCCTCTAATCCCATAAAATACTGTATAAATATACAGGTGGAGGCGAATCGACCTCCTTCCTGCCGATGCCCCATTTGCTTGCCGGGCAGGGCGGAGCGTTCCCATCAACCAGGCCACGACATGGCAGCAGCCCTCCAGATCACTGCGCAGCTCGCCGCGCACTTGCCCCCCCGGCTGCAAAGCCGCGTGTGGCAGGGCGACCAGCTTGCCCACGCCAGCGAGCGCGCGGTGCCGAGCGGCCACGCGCCGCTCGACGCCCAGCTTCCCGGCGCCGGCTGGCCCGCGGGCAGCCTGACCGAGCTGCTCGTGGAGCAGGGCGGCGTGGGCGAGATGCGGCTTGTCGCGCCGGCGCTGCGCGCGCTCACCGCGCAAGCCGGGCGGCACGTGCTGCTCGTCGCGCCGCCGTGGCGTCCGTACGCCTGCGCGCTCAAGGCGTGGGGGCTCGCGCTCGAACGTGTGATCTGGGTGCGCGCGGCCGAGGACGAAGCCGCCTGGGTGGCCGAGCAGGCGCTCAAGCAGGAGGGCATCGGCGCCGTGCTGCTCTGGCAGGCGAAGGCGCGCGCCGACGCGTTGCGCCGCTTGCAGGTTGCCGCCCAGGATTCGCAGGCGCTCGCGTTTCTCGTGCGGCCGCTCGCCGCTCGCAACCAGTCGTCGCCGGCGCCGCTGCGCATGACCTGCTCGCCGGTGCCGCCGCCCGCCGACGCGACGCTGAACCGGCGGCAATGGATGCAGCTCGCCGCGCTCTCCGTCGATATCTTCAAGCGCCGCGGGCCGCCGCCCGCTCAACCACTTGTCATTACATTGCCGTTGCAGGACGCGGTGCTGCCCCAGCCGGATGCAGCTTCGCTCGCCATGCCGTGGCCCGGGGTCAATCATGCTGTGGATCGCCGTCACCTTGCCGCTGTTGCCGCTGGAGGCCGTCAGACCGCTGATGCCGCCGGCGGCATCAACGTCGTTCCCATCGGCTCCGTTTGAGGCCGATGCAGAGGCCAATGCTGAGGTTGATGCGGGCGATGTCGATGGCCGCGCCGCGCCGCGCTGCTACGCGCTCGCCGACCACACGCGCATCCTGATCGCCGATCTCGACGCGCTGCGCTCGGGCGTCGAGCCCGGCAGCACGCGCTCGCATGCGCTCGCCCTCGCGCCGGGGCTCGTGCTGCTCGAACCCGACGCGGCGCACGAGACCCGTGCGTTCGAGTCGCTTGCCCTCGCGCTGCTCGCCTATACGCCCAAGGTTTCGCTCGCGCAGTCGCATACGCTGCTGCTCGAAGTCGGCTCGGGCTTGCGTCTTTTCGGCGGCGTGCGCGCGCTGCTCGCCAGGGTCGCGACGACGGTGGCCGGTTGCGGACACGTCGCGCGCATCGCCTGCGCACCCACCGCGTGGGGCGCGTGGACGCTCGCGCAGGCGCGCGCCACGCGGGCCTCGCACCGCTGGCATGTGCTCAAGGAAACGACGCTCGAACGCGTGCTCGACGCGCTGCCGGTCACGCTCGCGCCGTTCGCCGCGCAGCACGACCACGCGCTCACGCAGATCGGCTGCGCGACGCTCGGCGACTTGCGGCGGCTGCCGCGTGACGGCATCGTGCGGCGTTTCGGCGACGGCGTGCTCGGCTGGCTCGCACAGGCGCGCGGCGAGGCGCCCGATCCGCGCGTCTGGTTCGCAGCGCCCCCGTCGTTTCACGCATCGCTCGAATTGCAGGCGCGCGTGGAGAGCGCCGAGGCGCTGCTCTTCGCCGCGCGCCGGCTCGTGATGCAACTGGCCGGCTGGCTCGCGGCCCAGCACGCGGCGCTGAGCGGCTTCGAGCTGCGTCTGGAGCACGAGCTGGCCTCGCGCCACGCGCCGCGCACGTCGAGCCTCACGATCGCCTGGGCGGCGCCTTCGCGCGACGCCGAGCATCTGCTGTGGCTGCTGCGCGAGCGCCTGAACCAGACCGAGCTCGCCGCACCCGTGATCGGTCTTGCGCTCGTCGCCTCGCAGGTGAGCGAATATGCGGCGCCCACCGACACGCTCTTTCCGATGGCCGAGGCCGCCGAGGCGTCGCTCGGGCAACTCTTCGAGCGCATTGGCGCGCGGCTCGGCGAGCAGAACGTGCTGCAACTCTTCACCGAGGACGATCACCGGCCGGAGCTGGCGATGTCGGCGCGGCCTTATCGCGAGAGCGGCGCGAAGCGTGCGCGCAAGCCGCGCAAGGCAGCCAGACCGCAGGAAGCGTCCGGAGCGGACGCACCCGTGCAGAGCGTCTTCGATCTGCCGGAGGTGCCGCTGCCCACGCAGCCGCGCCCCGCGTGGCTGCTCGAAAAGCCGCTCAAGCTGGCGATGCGCGGTGACCGGCCCGTTTATCGACGGCCGCTCAAGACGATCACGCGCACCGAGCGCATCGAATCGGGCTGGTGGGACGGCGAGGGCGTCGGGCGCGACTACTATGTCGCCGCCGACGACCAGGGCCGCATGTTCTGGCTGTATCGCGAGCGCATTGGCGGACAGTGGTATCTGCAAGGGCTTTTCGGCTAGCGCTCGTTTTTCGGCTCGTTTGTCGTTTACCGGTTTCAGGAATCATGTCGAACAGCGGGACGGGCGCATCGTTGCCCGCGCAACCTTATTCGGGCACGCAGCTTCCTGACTATGCGGAGCTGCACTGCCTCACCAACTTCACCTTCCTGCACGGCGCGTCGCGCCCGGGCGAGCTGGTGGAGCAGGCGATCCGTCACGGCTACCGCGCGCTCGCGATCACCGACGAATGCTCGTTTGCGGGCGTCGTGCGGGCCTGGAGCGCGCTCAACGAGTACGACGAGGCGCGCAAAAAGGCGCACGACGAAGCCGTGCGCGAGGCCCGCGGGCACGGCGGCGAGGCGGCTGCTGCGGCCTTGGGCGCGTTCGAGCCGTCGCTGCATTTGCTGATCGGCAGCGAACTCAATCTCGTCGATGCGCAGGGCGCGCCGTTCTGCACGCTCGTCGCGCTCGCGATGAACCGCGAAGGCTACGGCAATCTGTGCGAGTTGATCACGCTGGCGCGCTCGCGTGCGACGAAGGGCAGCTATCGCTTGCATCCCGCCGATTTCACCGATCCCGCGCCGGATTTCGCGCATCTGAAACATTTGCGCGATTGCGCGCTGCTGCTCGTGCCGCAACGCACGGCCACGCTCGCGCAGACCTTGCGCGCCGCGCACTGGCTCGCGGGTTTCGCGGCGGAGCGCGCGTGGCTCGCGCTCGAACTCTGGCAAACGGGCGGCGACGACACGCAGATCGAAGTGCTGCGCCATGTTTCGCAGGAAAGCGGCCTGCCGCTCGTGGCGGCGGGCGGCGTGCTGATGCACGCGCGCTCGCGCAAGCCCTTGCAGGACACGCTGAGCGCGATCCGCATCGGCAAGCCGCTCGCCGTGTGCGGTCGCGCGCTGGAGCCGAACGCCGAGCGTCATTTGCGCTCGCGCGTGCGGCTTGGCACGATTTATCCGCGCGAGGCGCTCGACGCGACGCTCGACGTCGCGCGCCGCTGCACGTTCTCGCTCGGCGAGCTGGCTTATGAATATCCCGAGGAGCTGGTGCCGCCTGGCGAGACGCCTCAGACGTGGTTGCGCAAGCTCGTGATGCAGGGCGCGGACGAGCGCTGGCCCGACGGCCTGAACGACAAGCGCCGGGGGCAAATCGAACAGGAGCTCGCGCTCATCGAGGAGCTGAAGTACGAGAAGTACTTCCTGACCGTGCACGACATCGTCCGCTACGCGCGCGGCCAGAAGATTCTGTGCCAGGGGCGCGGCTCGGCGGCGAACTCGGTGGTCTGCTACTGCCTGATGATCACGGAAATCGATCCGGTGCAGATGAACATGCTCGTCGCGCGCTTCTTGTCCCGCGCGCGCAACGAGCCGCCCGACATCGATGTTTATCACACCCTTAAACATCCCGATTTGTCAGCGATGTCCAGTCGACGGGCGGCTTCGGGCGATACGCGGCGGTATATATACCGATAGAATTAGGAGAATCAGGACAATCAACGGGGGCAATCGTCCCGTGGAATCTGGCCGCCTGCGGGCCGGATAGCGCGTCGAGCAATCGGTTGGGGACGAGAGCACGGCCCGAAGGAAAATTCAGATCGGGCCGGGCGCGCAGTGTGCGCGGCCGAATGGCAAGGCCGCGTTTGCACCGTTACTGCTTCCGTAATGCCTAAGCGGAAAGGACCCTTCAGCGCCAGATCTTCCACCAGGCAGTGGGGCGAATGTAGGTTAACGAAAGTGTGCCGTGACGGTGGGTTTCCGTGAAATAGTCGCCGTCGAGTCGCATTTTCTCGGCGTCGAGTCGCAGCACGGAGACTCCCCTGTAGCGAGCTCCGCTCCCCGCGACGCCTTCCTTCCGCTGATTCATATAGACGTAATACAGCCGGTAGCGCGCAAAATCAGCGTTTCTCTCGGCATGGACAACCAACGTCTCGGACGTAGACTCGGCGCTCTCAAGTAGTAGTCGAAGTCCAACCAGGGTGTGCTTCACAAGGAGCTGAATCGGGATCGTTGCTTTGCCTCCCGGGCTGTCATAGGTCAGCGTTCCTTCCCAGTCACCGCCAAGATATGGAAAGATCCAATTTTGAATCTGCGGGATCCATCGCCACGCGGCGTAGCCGAGAAGCACTATTGCCGTTGCCCCGCCTGCTGACCACCGGGCAAACAGAGTCGCCGTGTGAACGAGATCTTGATTTGCGAAGAAGCCGGCTCCGGTCAACAAAAAAACGGCAAGTGCGACCAGCACAAACACAAGTCGCATAACGGACCGAAGTGGAAGAAGATGGAGCATGGTGCGAGGATTATTTAATTGATATTAGATAGAATAGATCGAATTTTTGTGGAGTTGCGCGGTCGCGCCGATCCGCAAGCGCCTGTGATCGTCTGCCTGTGTACTGGTGTGGGGCTTCCCGATGGGTGCAGCGCGATGCTACGCGATCCAAGCCCATCCGTCGGTATGCTACTGACTGATGATTTCGTCAGCCTGCGCGAGCGAGCGATCAATCTTAACGCGGCGGTGCATGATGGCGCTATCCTCGTCTGTCGCCGCGATACGGCCGACACTTATCGGATATCTGGGTGGTCGTATCGGCTTCACCCACGTGCACAGCCTATTCCTCAAGTCGTAAATCGCGGCTCGGCCTTTAACAGCTGCATGGCGATGAGTTGCGTGCAAGGCGTTGACCGAGTCTATTTGGCGACCAAGTTGGAGCTGTTTAAGTTTCGAAGCGGGAAAGTCACCCGTATTTTGTGAGGCGGAGGAGTACGGTTCGATGTCTCGATCCAGATAGCCAGGAATTTTCGTCAAGGTTTCTTTTAAAGCGTATAAAAATGCGCGACTTAAAGCGGGCATCGCAAGTATCGATGCCATCTGCATAAATCAGGCTCAGGGCGCCTAAGTGGCGTGAAACCGGGGACGCAAGATGGAACACGAGTATTCAATTGTCGGCGGCCTGAACCGTGCGAAGATCGGTCACACCATCGGGGGGCTAGCTGCCGCTATCTCGTCAGTTGTTGTCACTGCCTTCCTCGCGCTGGTCAAACTTGCCCACTCGTTGGGTATTCTGAAAGACGTCCCATCAGTGGTTCTCTGGCCGGTCACTGCCGGAGTCGTATACGGAGCGCTTTACTGGCTTTTCGACCGTAAGGTCTGGAAGCTTCCCTATCTTGCCCGACTCCTGCGCGTTCCCGATCTTAGCGGGAAATGGCAGTGTGTCGGGCAGTCTATTCAAGCAGACGGCACGCCCGGCACTCGATGGAGCGCAGACGTGGTCATCGTGCAGAGTTGGGATCGCGTTCGAATCAGGCTTAAAACTTTCCAGTCGGTGTCGAACAGCGTGACTGCTGCAATTGTGTATGACGAAGCCGATGGCTTTCGGCTTATGTATAACTACAAAAACGAACCGAACATCGGGGAAGGGCAACTTTCCGCACATAGAGGGTTTGCTGAGCTCCTATTCACTCACGATTTGAGCTCAGCTGCCGGCGAATATTTCAATGGTCACGGCCGCTTCACCTACGGAACCATGACCCTCACGAGGGGAAGCTAATATGGCGCGGACCATCAAGGATCGAATTGCTCGGCTGGATTCCCGGCGTAGCGGGATCGATCGTCTTACAGCTGTGGCGCAAGATAGCCAATTGGAGGTGTTGGCGAAGAGCCTTGTGCAGGAGGGTTATAAGAACAGGGCAAAAGAGCAGCCCTACACGGAGTACACCCTCGGCTCAATGCAAGAAGTCGATGCAAATTACACAAGGATAAGTCTCGAAGAAGCGGATCGAATCGCAAAACAGCTCACGAGCGGGTTAAATAACGAAGACATCGTTGTTGATTTTCGTATCCAGGGTTCTGTTGCCGCTAACATCCATATCCGCGGCGTGAGTGACGTCGATCTTCTTGTCTTGGACGCTGGCTTTTTCACGTACGACGCGGCTGGCCGTCAGAGCAGAGCAGGACACTACAACAGCCCGATCAGCTTCACGCCGTTGTCAGCGCTAAATACTTTGCGCACTCGTTCCGAAGCGATTTTGAAGAACAAGTTTCCTGCGGCAACCGTGGACGTCAGCGGCGCGAAGGCGATCAAGATTTCTGGCGGATCGCTGAGACGGCCGGTCGACGTTGTTCCATCTCACTGGCATAACACCGCGGCGTACCAGGAATCGTTCTCTGAGCGAGATCGTGGGGTCTACATACTTGACCGCAAGAAGCAGCAGACCATCCTGAACATGCCGTTCAAGCATATCGATGAGTTGAATCAGCGAGATGCCATGACGCTGGCAGGTCTGAAAAAATCGATTCGTCTTTGCAAGCACGTAAAGGCCGATAGTGATAGTAATCTGGTCAATGGGCTGCCCAGTTTCGATATCGCGGCAACGATGTGGCATGCAGAGATTGGTGGGCTTGCCAGCGGCTATTTTCACGAGCTCGCCATCTTGGCAGAGACACAACGCCACCTTGACTATCTAGCTAGAAATCACGAGTTTGCAAAAACGCTGTCGGTTCCCGATGGATCCAGACGAATTTTTGATAGTGCGGCGAAGCTCAATGGGCTGAATCAGCTATCGATAGAGATGGATGACCTCGCGACGCAGGTCGCGAAAGAGCAGAATTTGTTGCTTAAGATCTATCAACCAACATGGCGTGACATTCTCGAAACACTGAGGACAGTAAGTCTACCTGCCGCGTGAGGTTTGCCCTCTGATTGCGGCTGTTAAGGATTCCGTTTGTTCACTAAAAGCGGCAGTCGGATTCCTAATTGCTGATAACTCTAAAGTTCCGTTGCAAACGACCGATATGAAAATTACGTCCCGAGCGAATGGAGCGGTTTTTGAGCTACGCACACGAATTTGCAGCAGCAGTTACGCGGTCCAAAGAGTTTGGGCTGCTCGCACCCCAATTCGAACTGGAGACCACGCGTCGCTGGTTTGACGCAAATCGACTGGCACGCTTCCCTTACGTTATGCGAGACGGACTGGGAGAGCTGGGTATTGAAGATTTAATGTCGCAGTGCATGTCAATTCACTATCGCATGCGCTCCGTCGTTCAAGACTGGCTTGATTGCCCGGTGATGTACACCCTTGGCTGGATTGATGATGGCACGGCGCACGGCATGTTCAAATTCGACGATGCGTTTATCACCAAAATGTTACGGATTGGGCACAATGGCGGCACCGTGAACCTTCACGCTTGGCTCACCCTCCCGAGCATGGAAATCATCGATGTCTCGCTCGCCACGACAATGGGCATTGCCCAGAAGCGGCCTGAGATGCTTGGCCTCACGATTATCCGCCCGGCGGATGAGCTAACGGGCATGGCCTACAAGCCGATGCTTGTAGGCGACGACTTTCTTCGTAAAACCGGCTTACTGATCGAGTGGTAATTCTGCATGTTCAATTTCCTTCGTGACATGCTGTGTCCAGCTGACCCTTTGACTACCACGTGGCTGGAGAAAAACGCGACTCCTTACAAGCGAGCCGCCTTTGAACTCGACGCGAAAACGCAAGGCGTGGTCCCAATCTTTCACGTTACGGACCTGAGTTCCGCGCAAGCCATATATCTCTCGAAGACGATGTTCGGCATTGATGTGGTTAGTGCCGCGCACTTTCATCACACGCCGCAAGGTGCCGGTGCCCAGGCAATCGCAGACGGAGTTTTGCTCGGTTTCACGTGGAAAGGGAGAATCGTCAACGTCGATCTGTCGGATGACCGTTCTTCTCACAAGGATCGACGGGCCAACATTCTCTTTGATGTGCCTATCTCGGAATACAGACGGGACACGTGGGAGCTAAGGCTGTATCCTGGTACCTCAAGCGGGCTAAAACTCGAGTTTATCGAATACGCTCAGTGTGGATTTCTTTTGAGCAACCAGCGAGAAGTTTCGATTGTGCACGCCGAGTAGACGTGGCAGTTGGGTTGTCGTGCACAACACCTTGCAGAGGTGAGTTTTCTGAAAGTCGTTCGGGCTGATGAGTGTCATCGCTGAAACCGGGTCGTGAAGGTTGATATCGGGCTAATAAAACTCGTCCGTTGCACGATGCGACGGCTCCTTCTCCTTCGGACGTTGTATAAAGCCGACACCGGATTGCGTTCAACATGTCGGAGTGGCTTCGTCTTTAGACGAGAGAACTCTTATTGCTCCCGTTTCAATATTTACGAACACGTAGTGGAGTCCCGTCTTAGGCATCGGCTCATACGTTGGGGATACCGCATCGTCGTTGACAAGAAGAAGCCGGTGCGTGGCGTCTGCGTTCTTCAGCTTTTCAACCGAACTCCACCTCTTCCCGGTGAAATACGACGGAGCCACGTTGAATGCCTCACCGATGATCGTGTGACCGAGTGCACTCTCGCCCCGTATATCAAAGCCGTTCTTGTTCTCGTTACCAAACTCGACAAGATATGTGTCGATGCCAAACATTCCGGCACGAAGTAGACCAGCAACGCCACGAAGTATCACAAGGTCAGACATGATCCGGTTGGCTGCCTCGAAAAGCGTGACGTGGGGGTAAGGCCCGTGTCCCAACGCTGTTCTCTTTAGCGCAGTGAAGAGTGCTATGCCACGAAGCCCGTGGATGGATTCGCCGATCTCTGAAATCGAATTGACGAATTCGTTTGTTATCTGCTCGACGTTCCCCAACGTCAGGCTTCGTACCTGCTGTTGCATGGTCTGCTTCCTCTTTATGTTTTTCAGCCGGTAAATCGCCTGGCTAATGTCGGCATCGGGGCTGCGCGCGACTCGCGATACTTGCTATCGCTACCTTGATCGATTGCATTGCTCGATGCGCTGAGCAAATCGCCGCGGCATTTTCGGGAGATTTTAGCAAGTGGAGGAATTTCGCTCGCTATTGCAGTCCACTTCGTGTTGCGACGAATTTGCCATGCCTGCGTGCTCTTTGGTCAGTTTCGGACGAAAAATCATTCCTCGCTCGCTCAGGCATCCTTAGCCCTTCACGCGGCGGATGGCGCTCCGGATATTGCTGACTGCAGCTGTGGGCTAAGGACCTCAGCCGTTCGCTCCATGTATGGATAACGGTCGAGAGTAAGGAGGATAGACTTCACTTCAAGTGCGTCATCCTCGTTGAACACCTGTCTTGAAAGACACAACCCGACAACGCTTGTCCGCAGGCGCTTTGACCAGAGCGACGTGGTCTGCCCTCGGGTTCCGATGAATGACTTCACAGAACGGGCCCATATAAGGTTTGCCTCGTAGATGTTCACATTTCGAGTAGCGCTCTTCGCAGATCGAACAGTCCAATCGATTTGACACGAAACCTGCGCTCAAGAACGACTGCGGGGGAAATATCGTAGTTTCCAGCGTCTCTAGGTCTTTAAGGCGTTGCTCGCAGTGCGAAAGCCGGTGTGTGCGCGGGTCGCGTCTAGGCATGCAATCTGCGCCGCAACGAGCCGATTCCACGCCTCATTCGGCATATCGCGCTTCAGCAGAAGCCACATCTGCAACTCCGACCGAACTGCACCAATGGCACACTCAAACCCCAAGAAGAGGTTCGCGTGGTTCTCGCTATCCCGGCGAATTGCATCGCGCTTGACCTGCGTCGCGTTGTACATCAGCAAATCCAAGGCAAGACACTGTTCCAATTGGAGCTTGCTCGAGCGCGGGGGGGAGCGAAGGACTTCGGCCTCCTCGATACCGGCGTTGAAGTATTTGACGACTTGATCCAAGCTCATCTTCGCTGGCTGCTCGGTGCCCGTCATGATCGTTACTCCCCCTCGAGATGCTTCACAATTTCCGCGATATTGCCTAATCCTTCAGGCGGTCCGCTATAGTGGATTTTCTTGCAGGAGCCATCCTTCTTCTGAAAGATCACGTCCAGCGTGGCTTTTCCATGCTTGGCACCTTTGAAGACGTCATACAGGTAGTTTGTGATGATTCCCAAAGTGACGGATAAGAGATTGGGATCCGTCGAGAGCAGGCCGGCCGTCACAAACAGGCTCGGGCCGAACCATTCAAAGCTATACCGTTGCAAATACGGAGGCTAATGGTCTTCGTCGAAGATCTCGCCATAGGCGATTTCGTTCGCTTTCAGCAGAGTTCGTACCGTGTCGGCTTCAACTTGTTGTCGAAGCTCATCGATAGATGTCGCCGCGGCAAGGTTGTCCGGCGGTATTGCTAGGCCGTTCGGAGGAGTAACTCCAAAGCTCTTCAGCTTTTGGGATACCGAAACGTATTCCTGAAATTCAGTGGTCACTTGGATGGCCCTCTAGCATGTTTGTTTGAGTCGCCGACACAGCACGACGCCCTAACAGTTTTGGATTAAGCGTTAATTTGAGCATATTCGCGAATGAGCGTGCTTGAGTTTTCTTTGCTCATCGCTGCAACCGTGCGTCCGGCATGAAACGGTACGGCGAACGGATCGGGCAAGGGCGCTGTTTGAAGCGTGGCCACGTGATCACGCGGTTCGCGGCGCATCAGCGTGTGAGCTGACACAGTTGTTTGTTCGCTGGCGTGGAGGCCGCCGCGGCTCTTTATAAGCCCGCGTTCTTGAGAAGCGTCGACGGGGAAATGCCGAGTGCGTCGGCGATCCGAATCAGATTAAGAACGGATAGGTTGCGCTGACCGCGCTCAATGCGCCCCATGTGGCTGCGGTCAATTCCAGTCAGGTGCGCAAGTGCTTCCTGGGAAACACCAAACTCCTGTCGGTGAGCGCGAACCGTCGCGCCTATTGCGGTGAGATGTCCTGCGTCGTCCAGTTTGACCGATACCCTTTGCATCCTACGATGGTCGCGATATGATGCCGTCTTGGCCACGGCATTTACGACTCATTTGTAAGCGCAGAGTGGCTTTTTGGGATTTTTACGTATGTTTGTGGTTGAACCTGAGAATGTCCTTCCGATCCAATCTGCGGTGTACGGGGCCGACGTTTATGCAGTAGCGGAGCAGTGCACTCCGGGTGAGTTGCTGGTCCTTCGCGTGTCGCAGGTTGGCGAGCGAAGGATGCCGAGCGTAATCTGGATGGATTTGACATCCGGTGCCGGCTCGCTGGACCAGTTCGTAGATGGCGACACTGCTGTACGTGGGGCAGCAGTGGTTAATACGCGGCTTTCTCGACCAGTTGACCAGTGGAGTCTTGAGCCGCTCAGCGAGATCCGCATCGGGGCCACGGAATTCAGTGAGCGGGATAACAAGCTGTTCTCGGTGACGCAGTTCACGACGACAGCAGGGCGCAAGTTCTCCGTCCCGTATGGAATCGCTTCACGCCCGGCGCGCGGCAGGCGAGTCTGGCGCGCGAAAGAGCCTGCAGAATCCTGATGGACTCGCATCCTTGTGTCGGGGCTGGCGCGGTTGATGAGCTTGACATCCGGCCGCGTGTGCGGGGCGGCGTCGTGCTCTATCTCGATTTTGACGGGGTTCTGCATCCGGAAGATGTGTGGCGCCGCCCGGGCACTGGGCCGTATGTTGCGAGCCCTCCGGGACACACGCTCTTCGAGCATACGGAACTTCTCTCCCGGTGCCTTGAGCCGTACCCTGAGTTGCGTATCGTGCTATCCACCAGTTGGGTGCGAGTGTTTCGTAGTGTGCGCAAAGTGGCCGGACGCTTGCCGCTGGCACTACGTATGCGCGTGGTGGGCGCGACCTTCCACCGCGCGATGAATCCGGCGTGGTTCAGGTCCGTGCCGCGCGGCATGCAGGTCTGGGGCGACGTGTGCCGACGCCAGCCAGCAGCATGGATTGCGCTCGACGACGATGAGGTCAGTTGGCCGACGGTGTGTCGATCTCAACTCATCCACACCCATCCAATATTAGGTATCAGCGCGCCGGCGGTACTTGCAGAACTGGAGGCTCGCCTGGCTTGGATGCATCGGCCTGAAGCGGACCATTCGTAACGAACGTTTTATCGTCGCGGGAGGGGTTTGAAAAGCCTTGCCGCTCTCGACAGAGCACGTCAAAGTGCCGATCCCAGACACGCGTTCTGAGAAACCTAAGCGCCATTGCGGGCTCAGCTGCAATGCTTCGCTGTTGCCGCGCGCAATCCCGTTTCCGGAACACCCGACCGTGCGCGCGGCGCGAAACCCGACGGGCCGCCGGATGATTACGGCGCATCCTTCGAAGAACCTTGATGCGCGGGCGATGAGCCGCGCAAGCGCTCGTTCAGAAACTCATTCCGTCGCGGCAAGGAAGAAAGAACGATGACAGATACCAACTTTCATGGCGCGCGCAGCTGGCCGCTACCTGATGAGCGCGAGCATAGCGGATGGAGTAATCGCTATTTCATCGACATGGAGTTCACCGACTTCTCCCGATGCGAACTGATCGGTCTCGCGATCGTGGGAGAGAACGGCTATGAGTTTTACGGCGAGCGCGCTGATTTCGACTGGGCATTGCGCAGTGACTTCGCGCGCGCAACCGCTCTTCCGCAACTGGGCCGGTTCGAGACGCGCGCGATGCCGCTCGTGCTTCTGCGTGAAGCGCTACGCGAGTGGATCGGTGGCGCTCCGGAGCTTTCCGGCCCGGTGCTGTGCTATGACTATGAGACGGATCTGAACCTGTGCCGGTTTCTGCTCGGAGGTCCATTGCCGAATGGCGGGCGTGCTGAAAACATCGCCAGCCGGTGAAACCCCGCGCGGCTTGCAGCTTATTACGCCCAACACGGTGGCGAGCACCACGCGCTGCATGATGCTCGTGCCAACGCGTACCCGTCGCGTTTTCACGGAATTTGCACCGTACGAAGCGGCGACATTGCCAACTTCGAAGCGATTGGCCAATGACTGCGCAGCGTCAGATAGCACTATCGTATAGGGCGTGTTTCCGAGTATCTGATATTGCGGGTCGCGTGACTTTATTAGACTGTTTCCGACATCTCTTCACGCCATGATTTCGGAGCACGCTATGGATCGCACTTTGCACGCTATGTCGGTGTTTAGCCACGTCGCACGTACAGGTAGCTTTACAGCCGCAGCAGAAACTCTCGGGATCAGTGCGGCGTCCGCCAGTACGCTCATACGGCAGCTGGAAGGGCATCTCGGCGTGACCCTGCTCCAGCGCTCGACGCGTTGCGTACGCACGACGACCGAAGGCGGTGAGTATCAGGAACACTGTGAGCGAATTCTGGGCGAGATCGAAGAGATGGCGCAGCACCTCAACGGAGCCGGAAAGGTCGCACGGGGGCGGCTAGCGGTTGACGTTGATCAGGAAGTTGCCGACAGTATCCTGCCTCTCATGCCCACATTCCGATCGGCCTATCCAGAGGTCGGGCTGCGGGTGGATGTTGGCGGTGAAGCAGAGGGTTTGATTGCGAATGGAGTCGATTGTGCAGTAGTGGTCGGGAATCTTTCCGATTCGTCGCTGCGTAGCCGGCGAGTGGGGGAGTTTCGTGCCATAACGGTCGCGAGTCCAGCATACCTGGCTACGGTCCCGTTTCCGGCCCAACCTGAGGATCTTCAGCACCTCGAGGTTATCCACTACAGCCCTCGTCGCTTCGGCCCTGCCCGCGAGTTTCGATACTCGCTAGACGGCGCTGAAACCAGAATCCGGTTGTCCGAGAAGATATCGGTTGCGGATGCGCGCTCAGCTGTGAGGTATGCCGTGGAGGGCTTCGGAATCGCGCAAGTTTGCGAGAGGATGGTCGCAGAGGATCTCGCGGCGGGCCGACTTGTAAGCATTCTCGATGACTATGCCCCATCGCCGTTGCCCATTTCAGTGCTGTATGCCGACAGGCGACAAGTCCCGATGTCGATTCGCGCGTTCATTGACTGGATCCAGGGAAAGCTTCAACAGCGACCGGAAGCTGACGCGCGTGTCGCGTCCGTAGTGGACGCATCGGGTATGGGCAGCCGTACTGGGGCGCAAAAGGGCACCTTGTCCCACTACGAGTTCCGTCGAGAGCACGGGAGCGCGTCAGCACGTTCGTCGCGAATTCTTGAGCCTGGCGCATTGCCCAAACCTGACTCGCAGCATAGGTGTGCCTATACACAAGTATAGTTTTCGCACGCACGTCGGGGGCATAGGATCGCGCTCGGGCCTCGACCTTGCACGCGCTCATGTTTGATACCCAATGGACTATTGGTCAAGGACCGTGTTGTATGCCTAACTCAGGTGTTGTTTCGATTGTCGACGATGACCGATCATTGCGTAACGCAATGAGAAGCTTGCTCAGATCGTTGGGGTGGGAGGTGCGGGTCTACGAATCCGGAGAGGCATTTCTGAACGCCAACATGGTCGTGGACGTTGCTTGCATTGTTTCAGATGTGCAAATGGGGGGCATTACGGGGCTGGAGATGTATGAAATCCTACTCCAGCGCGGTCCCGCCCCACCCATCATCTTCATAACGGCGTTTCCATCCGAGGCGACGTTTAGACAGGCCCAAAAACTCGGCGCGATCTGCGTGTTCAGCAAGCCGATAGACCCAGCCAAGATTCAACAGCGTTTGGACGAACTCGTTTTGGACGACCACTGATGAATTGATGAACCAATTCGCCCTATTACCAGGTTAGCCTATGGATGATGATCGTCAGCGGAGCCGTCAGCGCACACTGCAAGCCGATGCTAATAAAACGCAGTCCAACTGTGCCGATGATGGTCGCGTCAAGTCCGTGAGCGAAACTGAGCGAGCGGTGATGAAACGGCAGCGGTTGATTCATTCCATCGCAATCGTGCTAGGAGTCTTGGTGTTTGCGACCGACGTGATGACGCCCGTTAATGTCGCGGTCGCCGTCCTGTATGTGGTCGTTGTATTGTTGGTTGCATCGGTGGCTTCACAGTTGTTGACGGTCGCTGCGGCTTGGACATGCGTCTCGCTCACGGTACTTGGGTTTCTGCTGGCGCAAAGCGACCAAACCTCGCCAGCATCGCTCGCGCGGTGTGTGGTCAGTGTGCTTGCGATCATCACAGTGTCAGCTCTCGCGCTGCGCAATCAAAGCAGCAAGGGTACGTTGCAAAAGCAGATTGATCTTTTGAACCTCACTCATGATGCGATCGTCGCCTGTGACCTTGACGGTCGCATTGCATTCTGGAGTCAAGGTGCGCAGCGCCTGTATGGGTGGCATGAAACGGAAGTGTTGGGAAAGGATATCCATGAGCTGACACAGACCGACGCTGCGCTTCCAATTGCGGAACTCATGAAGGGCGCTCTGGAAAGTAGTGGCTGGAAAGGTGAGCTAACCAGGAGAGCGAGAGATGGACGCTCCGTCGTGGTATCGAGCCGCTGGAACGTATCGCGTGACAAATGGGGGCAACCTGTTGCGATACTCTCAACGGACAGCGACATTACTCAGGCAAAGTCTCTTGATAGTGAATTGAGGCATCAGAAGGAAGAGCTCGCTTCGATAGTCGATGCGATTCCTGCAATGGTCTGGAGTGCGTCCGATGCCGGCCGGCTTTTTTATCGCAATCAGCGATGGACCGACTGTGGCGTGGACGTCGGTGATGGCGGGACTGCATGGCGCGACATTTTGCATCCGGAAGATTTCGACGCCTTCGAGATCGAGTGGCGAAATGCGCTGGCGACTGGTGCGAGTTTCGAGGTCAGCGCGAGGGTGCAGCTCATTAGCGGTGAGTATCGCTACATGATTATTGGCGCGGCGCCGCTGCGAGATGCCGCTGGGCGGATTCTGAGATGGTACGGCGTAAACACGGATATCGAAGAGCGTCGTCGCGCCGAACTCGCCTTGGAGAAATCTAGAGCCGAACTAGCCCACGTTACACGCATCACAATGCTTGGGGAGTTGGCTGCGTCCATCGCCCATGAGGTTACGCAGCCGCTGGCCGCAATCGTTACCGCAGGCGAAGCAGGCCTGCGATGGCTGAATCGCGAGGTGCCCGATCTCGAAGAGGTGCGCTATGGCATAGAGCAGATGACTCACGACGCGAGGCGCGCGACGGAAATTATTCGACAGATCAGGAGCATGGCAAAACGGCGCGACCCGGACGCCGTCGTACTTGATCTCAACGCAGTGGTTGAACAATCCGTCGGTCTTGTACGTCGTGAACTTCAGAGCCACAGCATCGAGGTGTCTCAATCGTACGCGACAGCGTTGCCTGTCCGCGGAGATCGCGTGCAGCTGCAGCAGGTCATTATCAATCTCCTGATGAACGCGATTCAGGCGATGTCCAATGTGGCCAGCAGCGAGCGACGGCTGGTCGTGTCAACACAGTTGCTGGATGATTGCATGGCTCAGGTAAGTATTGAGGACTCGGGCCATGGAATTCCTGACGAACATGCCGCGTCGTTGTTTGCGCCGTTCTTTACGACAAAGAAAGAAGGGATGGGAATGGGGCTTTCGATTTGTCGCTCGATTGTTGAGACTCATAGAGGTCGAATCTGGGCCCTATCACATGAAGGACGAGGTGCTTTGATGCAGTTCGTACTACCCCTGCAAGAGGAGGCGGACAAATGATCCAGCGTACAGATTACAGTGCAGGGAGCACGATCGTTTATGTGGTTGACGACGACGATTCCATTCGGGCCGCACTTGCAATGCTGTTCCGATCTGTCGGTCAGAGGGTAGAACTCTTTGCGTCAACGCAAGAGTTTTTGGACTTCGAACGCCCTGATGTGCCGAGCTGCCTGATTCTTGATGTTCGACTCAAAGGGCAAAGCGGGCTTGCCCTACAGGAGCAGATAATCGCTGCTGACGTCGAGCTGCCAATCATTTTCATAACGGCTCACGGCGATATAGCGATGTCAGTAAAGGCGATGAAAAACGGCGCTTTTGATTTCCTCGCGAAGCCATTCCGTGACCAGGACATGCTGGACGCCATACAAAGCGCATTGTTGAGAAACGAGGCAATGCGTAAATCTCATAGCAGAACGGCAGATATTCTACGTCGCTACCAAACGCTCACGCCCCGTGAACAAGAGGTCATGAAATACGTGGTCTGTGGACTATTGAACAAGCAGATCGCAGCCGAGATGGGATTAAGCGAGATCACGGTAAAGATTCATCGTGGTCAAGCCATGCGAAAAATGGAAGCGCGCTCTCTTCCTGAACTCGTGCTTAGTGCGAATGCCCTTGGGCTACATCCCCGGGAGGAATAGTCGGGCACCTTCGTTGTGGAGTCATAGCAGGGAGCTGGTGCCATGATTGCGGCACCTGACCGTTGCGGACGCAGCTTGTTTCGTTACCGATTGACGAGGTGCTTCGGCAACAGCAACGTGAGGCAGAGGCCGGAGAGCAGGCAGGCGATCATGCACGAGACAGGAAGCGCAAAGCCGCCTGACGATTGCTTGAGAATCCCGACGACGTATGGACCGAAAAAACCTCCAATGTTTCCGATGGCACTAATCCATGCAATCCCACTCGCAGCCGTACTCGGTCCAAGGACGGCGGTCGGCATTCCCCAGAAGACCGGGGGCATGGAAAGCAGCCCCGCATTCGCGATGCACAGTGCCATAACTGTCAGCCAGAGGTTGTCGCGCCAAACCAGTGACAGTGCGAGGCCAGCGGCGGCGATCAGGAGCAGAGCAGCCGTATGCAGTCGTCTTTCCCGACGGCGATCTGCATTGCGTCCCACCGCAACCATCACGACGACCGCTACCGCATTTGGCAGTGCGGCGATAAGGCCAATCATGAAATCGCCATGCACACCAAGAGATTTGATGATGGTCGGTGCCCAGAGTGTGTAGCCGTAGATCCCAAACACATCAAGAAAATAGATCAGCCCGAAGGTCCAGAAGACCCAGCTTGCGAACATCTCATTGTGATTCGTGGTGGCCGCAATCGCGCGATCCTCGGCAAGCGTTTTGGCCAGATATGCCCTGTCTGCGTCCGTCTGGTGGCGACTTGCCGTTACGTCATCCTCCAGATATGTCCAGCAAAGCCACGCGGCACCGAATGCCGGCAGCGCTTCGGCGACGAGCATCCACTTCCAGCCAGGCAGTGCAGCCACACCGTCCAGATACTCCATGATGAACCCGCTTAACGGGGAGCCGATTAACCCCGCTAGAGGTAGCGCGGCGTAAAAGGCGGATAGCGTTCTCGCGCGATGAAATCGGGGAAACGACTGTGAAATATAGTAAACAATTCCGGGGACTAGGCCGGCCTCTGCTACGCCCAGCAGGTACCGCATGACATAGAATTGCTTCGGTGTCTGAATGAATGTGGTTAAGACGGAAACGATTGCCCACGACAGGATAATGCGCGTCAGCCACCGCTTGGCGCCAACCCGTTGTAGGATCATGTTGCTGGGAACTTCAAACACCACATAGCCCAGCGCAAAGGTGCCCGCCCCGAAGCCGAACACAGCATCTGTGAAACCCAGATCGAGGCTCATCTGGAGCTTCGCGAAGCTCACGTTGATGCGATCGACGTACGCTGCCACATACGCAAACATGAAGATGGGGAGGATCCGAAGTGCAAGATGCTTGGAGATACGCTCTTCCCGAATCCCGTCCTCCATTCTCACCGTCTCTATGGAGGCGGTTGATCTCGTAGCGTTCAAATCCAAAGCGTTTCCCCGATCATTGAAACAAAGAAAAGTGTTCCCGTTTGTGCAAATATGTTGAAACAGTTTTTGTGATAATTTTATTGTTGTCGACGTGCCTGGAAACGTCTCAATCATACCGACCGCGCTGCTGACTACCTGGCGATCAACTCTCTGGCATGACGGGCAACTGGATGTCAAGGGCCCCAGTTTTTCTCACGAGATCGGCGAGGGAAGACGCATTCATTTTTTTCATGACAGCTGCGCGGTGCAACTTCACTGTAATTACGCTGACGCCCAGCCATGCCGCAATTTGCTTGTTCAGTGCTCCACTTACAACGTATGCGAGTACCTCCCGCTCACGGCGGGTCAATTGCTCATACGCGCGTGTGAGCACGGTTTGAGTCTGCATCCGCTCACGCCGTCTCTGATCGATGACGAGTGCGCCATTGACAGCATCGATGACATCCTGGTCAGAGAATGGCTTCACCAGAAAATCGAACGCACCGCCTTTCATTGCCCGTTTGCAGATATCAACATCGGCAAAGCCGGTAATGAAAATAATAGGAATATCCTGTCGATCGGTGACTTGTTGTTGAAATGCCAGGCCGCTCTCTCCGCGTAGCCGGATGTCCAGCAATAGACAACAGGGAGCATCGGCCAATGGAGCCGACCGGAACTCCGCAGTGCTCGCAAATGACTGCACGTTTAGGCCGACAGAGGGAAGAAGATGTGAAAGCGAGCGTCGAATACCTTCTTCATCGTCAACGATATAAACGGTAGAGACGAATTCCAACCTTCCTGGACCGGATGACATTGCACAAACTCCACAGACGCATTCTTTGAAGATCGCGGAACGCGGGCGAGAGACATTACGCAAGCACGGTGTGGTCCTGAGAAAGCGATTGAAACGTGCCAGCTCGACGGCCAGTTGATGGTACACGAATCAACATGTAGCCGGACTGTAATCCAGGCACAATTGCACGACGAAAAGCGTCATGTTTTCGGACGGGATACGCAGAGAGACCATGAGTGGCACGATAGTGCGATGGCACTTAGATCAATCGATCTTCGGGAAATCGATCGCTGTGTCGTTGACGCGGTTTACCAGGTTGGTAAAGGTGATCGAAGTAATGACCAGGATAATCTCTATGACCTGGCGTTCGCTGTAGCCGGCTACACGTAGGGCTTCCAGAACGTTCGCAGGGACGGTATTGCGACTCGTGACTACCGTCCGTACGAATACAAGCAGCGCGTCGCGACGAGCGTCTTCTACCGCCTGGCCAGCGCGGATTCTCTTCATGAGATCGGGCGTGAGGCCAGCCATTTTGCCAAGCATCGTATGTGCTGCAAGGCAATAGTCGCATCCGGACAGGGCACTCACGGCAAGGCGGATCGCTTCCACGTCCGCAGCCTCAAGTGAGCTAGCTGAAATCACAGCGTCGACGTTCAGCATCGCCGAAAGTCCTTGCGGGCTGTGCGTGCCGATGGTGGCGTATGCGTTGGGGACCTTTCCGAGCGCGGCCTTGATCTGGCTGAATATCGTCGCGGCTTCACCGGTAGCCTCGCCAGGCTTAAGCGTTGTCAATCGTGTCATGAAAATCTCTCCTTGGTGTTGGATGCTGGCCAGGATGGCCAGCTGAGGAGCGAGCGGCGGCGACGTTGACGTCGCCGCAGTGACGCTCGCGCTACTTGTGAAGTTCTCGGCGCAGCATCGCGTTGGCTTGGCCAATCGCTGCGCGCGCGGCTGGTGTATTTGACAGCGCGTTGAGCATCACGAAGTCGTGAATGCTGCCGAGGTAACGCACCGCAGTAACGTCCACGCCGGCCTGCATGAGCTTGTGCGCGTAGGCCTCGCCTTCATCTCTCAGGACGTCGTTTTCGTCAGTAATCACGAGTGCGGGCGGCAGACCCTGAAGATCTGCAATCGTTGCCTGCAGCGGAGACGCCGTGATTTCGTTGCGCTTGGACGCATCGGGCAGATATGCGTCCCAGAACCACTTCATCGCGTTCTTGGTGAGCCAGGGACCGTGGGAAAACTCCTGGTACGACCCGTCCTCGAAGTTCGCATCGGTGACCGGGTAGAACAAAACCTGGAACCGGAACTTCGGGCCATGGCGTTGCTTGGCAAGAATGCTCACTGCTGCCACCATGTTGCCGCCGACGCTGTCGCCCGCGAGTGCCATGCGCTGAGGATCGACGTCCAGCTCTTTTCCGTGTTGCGCAACGTAAGCAGTTGCCGCGTACGCTTGCTCAATGGCGGTGGGGTAGCGAGCTTCTGGCGAGCGCTCATAGTCGACGAAGACCACTGCCGCGTCCGAGCCGTTAGCGATTTCGCGCACCAGCCTGTCATGCGTTGCTGCATCACCCAACACCCAGCCGCCACCATGAAAGTACATCACAACGGGCAACGTACCAGCGGATTTCTTCGCCGGCTTGATGATGCGGACCTTCACGTCACCGGTAGGTCCTACAGGAAAGATGCGATCTTCAATATGGGCCGGGAGCTTGGAAACGGGGGCGCTTTGCGCGCCCAGTAGAACGGTACGCGCATCACTTGGCGACAACGTATAAATCGGCGGACCGCCCTTGGCCGTCAACGTATCGACAAATTCGCGAGTTCCCTGTTCCAGGGCTGGATCGGCCCATGCCGCGGTGACGGAGATTGAGCCGGCGAGTGCCAGAGCAAATGATAAAGCAGAAATGATTCGATTCATGTATTTTTCGTTCGTTTTACTAAAGTTTTAAAATCGATGTTATGGATTGTTGATAAGAGGATAAATTGACCTCCCCTAAAAACTGATTTTGCTAGCGAGTATCATTCGATCCCAGTTCGCAGGCAAAGAGTTCCGTTTCACCCGAGGGCGAAACACCTCGTCGCCCTTTAAAATTTCGGTGCCTGTCAAAGCACAGAGAGCATCCCGCTTTGCGAAAACAAGCCGCCATGTTTGCTCGCCGTAATGCCCGGAGCATGCGTCACTCCAAAGCACCGTCAGTGCGTGAGAAGAGGGTCTATCGAGTACAGTTACACGGCACGGCGGCGTCTGGGTTGGCCCGACGTCGACTAGTCGTGACGAAACCCCGCGCCGACGCACATGTATCCTGAGTTCACGCTCATAGGCATCGTTGGATACTGTGATGGCTGACGGCAACAGCAGGCTCACTAGTGCCCGCTGGACAATGTGTTCGTGTGTTTCCAGCACCGTGTGCTCCTAAAAAGAGGCGACAACTTCGCGGTGTTATGTCAGGCTGCAATTTCAGTTGCTGCCGCGAAAGACGATAGGCTGGCCGGCTGATCTGCTGATGTTATGTGACACGTCGGCCGTTGAGGTTTGTTAAGGCTAAACTCGGGCGACGCAGTATTGCGCCGATGCGTGTGAGATTTGAGGCTAGCGGCGGTCCAGTCCATGAACGCGTGTAGCGCCATCGAAACATGTCGCTGATTTGCATAGACACAGGAAATCGGCGATGCCATTGGACGATGATGGACGAGCACTTCTTCTAGTCGCCCCGAGCGCAGGTGCGGTAGCGCAATCGGCTCGGAGATCTGCGCGAGTCCCGCGCCGCCAAGCACGCATTGCAGGACGGCCACGGCATCATTCAGGCAGAGTCGTTCAGACGCCTTGACCGTCACATCGCTTCTATCTCCCGCAAACCGGAGAGGTCTGGGATTGCCAAAACGGCGAGGCGAGTAATGCACGACATCGTGATCTCCAAGCGCCTCTGGGCTGTTTGGGATAGCGCGTCGTGCGAGGTAAGCAGGGCTGGCAACGGTCAGTGTCCGCACGACGCCCACGTGGCGACATTTGAACGATGAGTCAGAAAGGTTGCCCACGACGATTGCACAGTCGACTCCGTTGCTAATCAATCCATCGGGCTCCCCTCCAACGGCGATCTTTAATTCAACATCGGGATAGGCTGCGCTGAATTTGGATATTTCGGGGAGCAGCACGCAAGCTACCTCTTGATCAATGTCGACGCAGAGACGCCCTTGCGCGATATGGCGGGTGCTTCTTAGTGCTAGGGTCATGTCGTCAATCTCAGCGAGGACCCTTACGCAATGTTCGTAGTAGTGTGCGCCCTCGGCCGTAACGCGCATCGCACGAGTTGAGCGGTGCAGCAAAGCGACGTCGAGATACGATTCGAGCTGACGGACCACTGTGCTTACAGACCCGGTGGCGACACCGAGCGCTTCCGCGGCAGAAGTGAAGCTACCCAAGCGGGCGACGTGCACAAAGACCGACATCGCGTGTAGGAAACGATCCATTTTCTCACTCCGCCGAAGATCAACCTGAATTTGGTTCGTTCATTCTATTTGGCAGAGTTTTTGAATTCCATCGAACCGATGGCAATGTCAGCCTATACCTTCGTATAAATATATCGACCGTCAAAGGTTGGGTTCACCTTGATGTGAAAATTGAAAATGAGATGTGATATTGGAGATATGATATGGTTTTGTGAACCTATCTCAATATATCGACAACAAGGGCGACGAGGTCATCGGGATCTATCGGCTTTTCGAGGAGCGCCACGGAGTATCGGGCTGCAATCAAACGTTCATGCGCTGTTAGGTTGCCAGATACGAAAATGAAGGGCGTGCGTGCCCCTGCCATGCGTAACAGTGTGAGTAGGGCGGTGCCGGACATTCCGCGCATCTGCACGTCGCATACGATGCAGTCGGCGCGATGCTGGATCTCAGAGGCCAGGAAGGTTTCGGCGGAGTCAAAGGCGTGCGCATCGTGACCAAGCGAGCGTACTAGCGCCGCGGTCGACAGCCGGATTGAGGTCTCGTCATCAATCACGCAAACGTTTTTTGGAGGCACGATTTTTCTCGCAAACGCCCGCCTCAGAATCGAGGGTTTCATTAGGCGTGGCTTCATATAGCGCAGCCTAACTTGTGGCCGAGCGGGAAGGCACCATCCTAAGGTATAGTGAGAGCTGTGCTTTGGTGCGGAGTATTCGTTTTCCCGACTGGGAAATTACGTGCGCCGATATCAATTCATTCCATAGCCTGATATCTTCTTACCGGACGCCCAAGATGAATTTCTCTCTCCCCCACGATGATGAACGATTTGAGGAAGGGAGAGCGCTGCAATTCGATCTGTCCAACTATCAGCTCTTCCTTTCGGCACCCATTCCGATTATGGTTGAAGACTGGTCGCGTGTTTATCAGGCGATCATGGATTTACGCCACAGCGGCATAGCGGATCTCGATGTGTGGTTCGGCTCACATCCACAGGCCGTGGCTGACTTGAGGGCACTACATTCTTTTGTCGAGGCCAATGATGCCGTTGTGGAGCTATTCGAAGCGGGAACGAAAGCTGCTTTTTTCGAACGCGCAAAGCAACTGCTTCCTGCTGATCGCACTAGCAACATCGCCGTTTATCGGGCCATGTTCGAGGGGCGTGATGCGTGTCAAGGCGAACGCACGCTGGTGACGTTTTCTGGCAAGCGGGTGCCGATCGTATGGCGATGCTCCCTTCCCAAGCATGAGGACGGTTATCGTCGTCTCTGTTTCTATGGGTTTGACGTGACCGCACAAAAGGAGAGCAACGATCGCATGCAAGCAATGCGAGCGGAAATGGCGCGATCAGCGCGCGTCTCTCTGTTCGGCGAAGTAGCGGCCTCAATCCTGCACGAAATCAGCCAACCGCTTTCGGCCACACGGACCTCGGCAGACGCCGCGCTGCGATGGCTTCAAGACGACTCACCAAATATCGGGCAGGCTACCGAAGCTATCCGGGATTCAGCACGTTGGGCGCGAGATGCGACGGAAATCTGTAAAAAGATCCGTGGCTTCCTCGGCAAGGTTCCAGTTCATTCTGTTTTGTCATCAGCAAGTGGCGTCGTCGAAGCGGCGACTTTTTTGATTTCATCGGAGGCAAAATCAAAAGCGGTCTTTATCGACAGACGCCTGGACGCAGATCTCTCGATCTTCGCGGATCCTCTCCAGATTCAGCAGGTTCTCGCGAATCTGCTGTTGAACGGAGTTCATGCGATCGACTCGGCGGAGGGCGGAGAACGGCGACTTACTGTCGCCGCGAGCAGGACCAGTTCGGATGAGGCGCTGTTTGAAGTGAGAGATTCGGGAACTGGCATGACTGAGGAAACGCTTTCGTCGCTCTTCCAGCCATTCTTCACAACCAAGTCGTCGGGCATGGGAATGGGGCTTGTCGTTGCGCGCTCTATCGTCGAAGCCCATGGAGGCCGCATCTGGGTAGAGAGCAAGCTTGGTTTCGGGACCAGCTTCTTCTTTTCACTGCCCATATCCGAATCGCTTGGCGCGACCCGTTAGCTGTCGGGTTACCCGCGCGCACGCGATAGGTCAGGGACGTTACCTTCTGCCATCGCATCTCGTGATCGGGTGCGCGTTGAAGATATTGTTGCGCACTCAGCGCGACGACCGATGCAAAGATCATATACCAGGCCGTCTTTGCAGCAAATCCTGCTACACGCACGATGGCGGACGCAGCCAGCGGGGTTGTACCTCCGAATATTGCGACGCCATTCGCATACGAGAAGGCGAGACCCGCCGCCCTGTTCTGAGCGGGCAATTTCCGAAGGTAAATGCGAGGGTCGGGACGCCGCCTAGTGCAGACAAGGCCGCGACAGTTGAAATGGCGATCACGCTGATCATCGGGGAGTTATGTCCCGAAAGTAGTGCGAAAACAGGATAGACGGTGATTGCTGTGGCTGTCCGCGCGATGACAATCATCATGCCCGTGCCAATCTTGTCTGCGAGCGCGGCGCCGATCAGCGGCGCCAGCGAGGTCGCAGCACCGATGGCAGATGCCATCGCGAACGAGGATGACGAAGAAGGCGACGTTCCTGAAAGCCCAAAAGCCGCGATGTAAATTACAACATAGGTCGGGACGGTGCCGCCAAAGACCATTCCAACGGAGCATAGCGAGTGCTTGATCCAACTCCGCGTTTCGCTTGTAGCTGATCGCTTATCTGACTCATGCGACGGCATGACTTCCTCTATCGACCGTCGCAGATAAAACTGTACTGGTAGAAGGTCTGCATGCGAACGCAAACGGTAATCGCCAGCCCCGCGCATGGAGATCGGCTGCGGCAAGACATTCCACAAGTGCCATGCCTGAAATTCCGGCAAGAATCTGTGCTGCCGCTTGGGCTGCCACCTGGTATCCGGCCCACATAGCGAGGGGCGACCTGTTGGTCCGCGCTCGACCGGGAGTCGCAACGACCGCACCAAGTTCCCCACCAATTGCGGATCCCCGGATCATCCGGCAAAGCAGCACGACCAACGACGCTGGCAGACCCACCGCGTCGAAGGGATGGCATTACCGCAATCGCGAGGCTACGACGGGTCATAAGGCTCCCTCTAACTAACGCCGTTTTTCGGGTCCGCGACGTTCAGCGCAGCGGCCTAAGGTGAGCGCGCCAAGAGGGCGCGATAGATGACCAGCGGCAAATGCGGCCAGTGAAAACTGCAAGCCGTCGAAGAGCGTCCCTTACGGGAAGAACACGCGGTCGATATATCCTGCGAACATCGCATAGACAGCGAAGTCGAAAAACTCAACGGTGTTTGCCATGACGAGACCGACGATGTTCGCCGAGGTGAGGCGTGATTCACGCTGCTTGATTGCGCTGTGAGAGTTAGGTCGGTCTGAGGCAGGTAAGTACTCGTGCTTTGCGCTTCGGGAGCGCTTAGTCAGTGGAGGTTGGTGACGCTTCCGGGTTCTGGACGCGGTACCGGAATGATAAAGGCCAATTTCACGATAAGCGAGCTCGGATTTTCAAAAAACTACGAAAGCAGTTTCTTTGAGATCGGCATTCTCAACATCTGGCCCAAGTGGGTAGCATGCGAAGTTTCTTGGGGGCGTGTACACACTCACACACGCGACGCCCCCGACATCAACAGCCTTTAGTGTCCCGCTTCTCCCGGCACGAGATTGTTTGTCACCGAAGTCACGCCTGCGATCTGCGTCGCGGTATTGCCTGCAAGTTGGACCTGTTCGGTGTCCGGTACATATCCGGACAAACTGATGACACCATGCCGAGCCAGAACAGTGATGTTGATGGTTTGCAGTCCCTTGGTTTTCGTCAGTGCAGTGCGAACCTGTTTGGCAAGGGCGCGATCGGCGGCGCGCTGAGCCTTCTTTTGGCTCTTCGCGCTGTCTTGGTGCGCGACATGCGTCGCAACCGGCGGCGAGTAATTCTCTTCGGCAGCATGAGCCGGGATGGCGAACGCGAGATAGGTCACATACATGATGGAAGCAAGCGACTTCTTCATTTGAGACTCCGATGTTTGAGGTATGAATCTGGAAAGGCAGAGGGTGTTGATGCCCGGGGAAATGGTACGCATGTTGATAACCACGCTCAATGGCCTAGAGCCGAATACAGCATTCAGAGATTTCGAGGTATAGAATATAAACGCCGTCTTTTCAACCCATCGACAGTTCTGCGGGGCCTCACAAGATCTCACGCGTAGGTCTTCGATTTCTCATGAACACGGTTCATTTTTGTGTTTGACGTCTCTCCATATTTTTCCAATATCGGTTGAATCTTCGGGGAGACTGAATTCTCTTTATGCTCGCGACCCGTTGATCCGCGCCGTCATTGGCCAATAAACTTCGACGCATCAGATAACACAGATCCGGCCACTGCGTCTTCTATGTCCAGTGTTCGCCCCGTTGCGGTCCAGCGCATCTAAACTTCATGGAGAAAAAACATGCCACACGCACAACCGGGTACCGCGCTGATCACGGGCGCATCGTCAGGCATCGGCGCTGTTTATGCAGCGCGTCTCGCCCAACGCGGCTACGACCTCATTCTGGTTGCACGCAATCGCGACAGGCTAGACCTGCTTGCACGAGACATTGGCAATGAAACTGGGCGAACGATCCAGACTATCGTGGCTGACCTCGGTGATCGAAGCGCACTCGCGCGTGTCGAGACGAAGCTCAAAGAAGACACGAACATCAACCTGCTCGTGAACAATGCTGGCGTTGGCACACATAAGACCCTGCTCGACAGCGACGCCGATGCTATGACGAAGCTGATCGAGCTCAACGTGATGGCGTTGACGCGTCTGACTTACGCGGCCGGCCCGCAGTTCGCGGCGCGTGGCAACGGCGCGATCATCAACATTGCATCTATTGCCGCAATTACCCCCGAACTGCTTAATGGCGTCTACGGCGGTAGCAAGGCGTTTGTTCTTGCGCTGAGCCAATCGCTGCATCACGAGCTGGCCGACAAAGGGGTGCGGGTTCAGGCCGTGTTACCTGGCGCAACCGCAACCGAATTTTGGGAGATCGGCGGGCTTCCGCTGGAACACCTTCCCAAGGAAATTGTTATGTCCGCTTCCGATATGGTGGACGCTGCATTGAAGGGTTTCGATCTCGGCGAACTTGTGACGATTCCCTCCTTGCATGCGATCGCTGCATGGGACCAGTTCGAGACATCTCGCGGCGCATTGGCAGCCCAACTTTCCAACAATACGCCGGCTCCACGATACGTGGTCGGCACTAACGCTTGTTGATCTTCTTCCTCCGAGTGGTTTGTCTCCCGTGCGCCGCATGATCGGCGCGGAGCGGATGGCTGGGCAGCATGCTTGTGCATGAAGAAGGCTGGCAGGCGCGCTCACACAGCGGGTGCATAGAGCACGCACGAGCATCGTGAGTTGCGACCATTTCAGGCAGGGCCGTTCGGGAGTCTCCAGGAACGGTCTCGTGGGGTATCTCATTCGCGCAGAGGAGATTGGGGGACGTGAGTCAAAATCGGTTCGTTGGAAGCAGCATGTCGCAAGCGCTGCTCGAAGAGCTGGGGCGCCTCTTCATGGCTGTGAAGCGCAAGGCGCCCGGGCGAGTTGCTCCGGACGTCGACACTTTCACGCTTAAAGTCCGCGCGCCCATGGATTGGTTGGACGGACCTGAGGTTGAGGTTCGGGTCCATCGCCGCGGCAAGGGCAAGCCGGCGTTGCTTGTACACGGCTGGCAAAGTCAGGCTGCAGAGTTGGATGCTCTGTCGGGCGCTCTTGTAAGCGCGGGTTTCGAAGTCTGGATGCCGGACTTGCCCGGACACGGATATTCGAGCGGCGCTCATCTGAGTCTGCCTCTTGCCGCGTCTACGCTCACCGCGGTTCAGGCGCTTGCCGGACCGTTTTCTTACGCGGTTGGGCATTCATATGGTGGCGCCAGTGTCGTGCATGCACTGGGACAACAACTTAAGGTCGACCGCTTCGCCGCACTGGCGCCGCCAATGCATTACGGCCATTTTGCGCGGCGTTTCGCGGTCAAGGCCGGACTACCGGCGTCATCAGTTGCCCAATGGCTTGACCAGCTCTTCACGATGACTGGAACGCATCCTGATGAAATCAGCTTTGAGCGACAAGTCGCTGAACTTTCGCAGCCCGCGCTTCTCCTGCACGGCACTGATGATCAAATTATTCCAAGTACCCAATCCGAGGCCGTGGCTTCTGTCTGGCCGACGGTGGTCTGGATCCCGCTCTCTGGTGTTGGGCATTTCGATTTACCCGGCGATCCGAAAGCACTCGAATATTTGATCGGCTTCGGACTCGGGAAGCCTCTCAATTTTACGGAATAACGCGCACAGTCGCGCACACCAGGGGAATTCTGGTTCGCAGGCCCTACAAATGCAAAGTCGGAAAACAATGATGGATAAGACACTTACCAATGCTGCCGGCGCTCCGGTAGTCGACAACCAGAACTCGCAGACCGCAGGGCCACGGGGCCCTGTGATGCTCCAGGATGTGTGGCTGCTTGAAAAGCTTGCTCACTTCGACCGTGAAGTCATCCCGGAGCGCAGGGTACACGCGAAGGGGTCGGGAGCATTCGGAACCCTGAAGATCACACACAACGTTTCGCAATTCACGAAGGCCAAGGTCTTCAGCGAGGTAGGCAAGGAGACGCCGATCTTCATGCGCTTCTCGACGGTTGCGGGCGAGCGCGGCGCCGCCGACGCCGAGCGCGACGTGCGCGGCTTCTCGATCAAGTTCTACACGGAAGAAGGCAACTGGGACATCGTCGGCAACAACACGCCGGTGTTCTTTATCCGCGATCCGCTCAAGTTCCCGGACTTCATTCACACGCAAAAACGCGATCCGCGCACCAACATGCGCAGCAACGTGGCGGCGTGGGACTTCTGGTCGCGCCATCCGGAGTCGCTCCATCAGGTGACGATCCTCATGAGCGACCGCGGTATTCCAAAGAACTATCGCCAGCAGCACGGCTTCGGTTCGCACACGTTCTCGTTCATCAACGTGAACGACGATCGCTTCTACGTGAAGTTCCACTTCAAGTCGGCGCAGGGCGTGGAGAACTACACCGACGCCGAGGCCGCGCAGGTGGTGGCGCAGGACCGGGAATCGGCACAGCGTGATCTCTACAACGAGATCGAGAAGGGCAATTTTCCGAAGTGGCATTTCCGCGTGCAGGTGATGCCGGAAGCTGACGCCGCGAAGGTACCGTACAACCCGTTCGACATCACGAAGGTGTGGCCGCACAAGGATTACCCGCTGATCGACGTGGGCACGATCGAGCTGAACCGCAATCCGGAGAACTATTTCGCCGACGTGGAGCAGGCCGCGTTCACGCCCGCGAATGTGGTGCCGGGTATCAGCTTCTCGCCCGATCGTCTGTTGCAGGGCCGCCTGTTCTCGTACGGCGATACGCAGCGTTACCGTCTCGGCGTGAACCATCACCAGATTCCCGTGAACGCGCCGCGCTGCCCGTTCCATTCGTATCACCGTGACGGCGCGATGCGTACCGACGGCAATCTTGGTGGCAACGTGAACTACGAGCCGAGCCGCTTCGGCGATTTTGTTCAACGTCCCGATGCCGGCGAGCCGCCGCTCTCAGTGGGCACCGTTGATCACTATGATCATCGCGAGGACGACGATTACTACAGTCAGCCTCGCGCGCTGTTCCGGTTGTTCGACGCAGGCCAGCGCACGCGCCTCTTCGGCAACATTGTGCGCGCGATGGGCGGCGTTCCACAAGACATCGTTGATCGAGTTGTGGCGCAGTTCGAGGAGATTGATCCAGCTTACGGCGCCGGTGTACGGAGCGCGTTGACGGGTGACTGACACCCGGTCCATTCCAGGTAGATAGCGCGAGCGTCCTATCAGCGGTGCGGAGCTCGCGCTCTTCATTGAGGAGCTGTACATGCCTGATATCAAACATTTCGAATATTTATTTCTCGGCGGCGGCAAGGGTGGCAAGTCGCTGGCGATGGATCTGGCGCGTAAAGGCAGGCGCGTCGCGCTCATTGAGCGGGGAATGATCGGAGGGTCATGCATCAACGTCGCGTGCATTCCCAGTAAGACGCTGATCCAGAACGCACGAAACATGCAGGTCTGGCGCACAATGTCTGCCGAGCCTGACCTGCGGGTGGACATGACGAAAGTGCATGCGAACGTTCGTGCTGTTGTGGACGGCATGGTTGGCATCAATCGTCGCTCGTTTGAGCAGTCCGGGCTCGAGCTTGTGCTCGGAACAGGCCGGTTCGTCGCACCGCGACGAATTCTCGTTCGCCTGAATGACGGCACCGAACAACTCTTCTCTGGCGACCAGGTATATATCAACACGGGAACCGTCGCGGTGATTCCGGACATTCCAGGATTGCGCGGCTCCCGGCCAATGACCCATATCGAGGCACTGAACCTGGAAAGTCTGCCGGAGCATCTAATCGTGCTCGGGGGCGGCTATATCGGCCTGGAAATGGCTCAAGCATTTCGTCGTCTTGGCAGTCAGGTTACGCTCGTCCACAATATGCCGCGCGTCGCAATGCGTGAGGACGAGGACGTCAGCCGCGAGATTCAGAGCGCATTCGAGGAGGATGGAATCCGCCTGTCGCTGGCCACGACAATCACCCGCGTCGATGGAATTTCCGGCGAGAAGGTCACTATTGAATTCGATGATGGCGGTTCGATCGAGGGCAGCCATCTCCTCGTCGCAGCCGGTCGACAACCGGTGACCAACGACCTCGGGCTGGATCTCGCTGGAGTAGATCTCGATGAGCGTGGCTACATTAAGGTCGACGATAGGCTTGCGACGACCGCAAAGAACACGTGGGCTATTGGCGAGGTTGCTGGATCGCCCATGTTCACGCACGCTTCATTTGATGACTATCGCGTGCTCAAAGCGCGGATCGAAGGGCGTTCATCTAGCACGGCGTCGCGCGTCGTGCCTTACGCTCTTTTCACCGAGCCGGAACTCGGCCGCGTGGGCATCAACGAATCGGACGCAAAAGCACTCGGAATCACTGTGCGGGTGGCGCGTTTGCCGATGATGGCGGTTCCCCGCGCCCGCACCAATGGCACCACGCGTGGATTCATGAAGGCACTCGTGGCCCCCGATTCTGGGCGCATCCTTGGCTTTACGATGGTTGGCTCCGGGGCAGGTGAAGTCACGTCGGTTGTCCAGATGGCCATGCTCGGAGGTCTGCCGTACACCGCAATACGTGACGCAATTATCGCTCACCCTCTGCTTGCGGAAGGGCTGAATCTACTCTTCGCCACGCTTGACTAGGCTCGCTGGAGCGGCCGTCCCCGGAACTCACATGCAGGATCTGTTGACTTGTGCATTTCAGCCCCGGGTGCGTCGAGACTGTTGTCGTGCGTCCTCTTCCCAAACACGAGGGTACCGAGCGCTCTCTGGAGTACGTTGACGTCGCGGGACTTTCAAAGTCTCTTTGATTCTGAATATTGTCGCGGGCACTTATTCGCAGGTCACTCGGTACAGCAGAATTCTTCAATAGGCGTGCTGGATTGATTGCGTGTACTGCCTATTGCACCGGGAAAAAGGAGAGTCAAATGCGGAAAAGAAAACGACTGGCGCTTGCGATCGTGGGCGCGATGGCCAGTTTCGCGACACAAGTAGCAATTGCGGATGATGGTTCGACGAGGGCCCACAAGGAAGCTTCAGTGGTGCAACTTGTCAGCGTTCGTTCAAGTGAGAAAATGCCATGGAATGCAGTGGTTGTCGACTCAAGAAATCGGGTCATCGTGAGTTCACCCCGCTGGACCGGGAGCGTGGGTCCGGCAGTTGCCATTGCAGGGGAACACGGTGAATTGACGCCGTTTCCGGATGCGTCGTGGAACGATTGGAAGCCGGGCTCGGATGCATCTAGGCGTTTCGTCAGCGTCAATGCGATCCACGCAGACGCTAGCGGAGACTTGTGGATCGTTGATACCGGTTCGCCGGATTTTGGTGGGAGTCCGATTGAGAGCGGCGCCAAGATCGTACGAATCGATCCACGCACAGACGCGATCATACGAGTCTACATACTGCCTAAAGGTGCGCTCCGCACACACACCTACGTTGACGATATCCGGATCAATGGTACGCATGCCTATCTCACGGATGCCGGTGAGGGGGCGTTGCTTGTGCTGAACCTCGAAGACGGATCGGTACACCGGCATTTCGACAGCGCGGTGTTCACCCATGCCAGAGCGGATGACAAGATCGTTGTCAATGGCAAGGTGCTTGCAGGTGCAGATGGAAAGCCATTGAAGGTCAACGCTGATCCGCTAGAACTAAGTCCCGACGGCAGAGTGCTGTACTTTGGGCCACTTTCGGGGCCGATGTCCCAGATCGAGACCAGATATCTCGATGATGAATCCCTGAGCGAACAGTTACTCGCGGAGCACGTGACGCCATGGTTTGCCGATATGCCACCGGTCGGGGGCACCGCAATGGACGCAGACGGCAGTCTCTATTACACACCGCTCGCCGATAATTCATTGATGCTCCGAGCGCAGGACGGAACCATCTCAACGGTGATTCGAGATAACCGGCTGCGCTGGGTCGACGCGCCTTTTATCGATGGGCACGGCAACATATTCCTCCCTGTGCCGCAAATCGATGGTGCACCGGCCTTTAATCACGGGAAGTCCACAATGAATATGCCCATCGAGCTTTATCGCCTTCGTCTGCCCGATGCCAGAAGTTGAGGGGGGCGCGGTGTGTTCCCATACCGGAGACTGTCCGCTATGGGGCGATTGCCGCGCGCCCTCTGTTGAAGGGCCGCGGATCGACCATGCTACGAGCCCGACAAGGCAAGAAATTTGCCTCATCGGGTTGCTCAACGATTTCTTGGCCCTCCCGACGCCAACAGGTCGAAAACACGCCAGCAGTCGCGAATAAGTCCGGCAACAAATAATCGGCGTTTCGACGGTGCAGATAGCGGCGGCGTGATTGTCAGAGAGAGGGGATCTGACGTTCGAGATATTGATGAATTTGCGCAACCACAGAGGCTCCATCGCCAACGGCCGCTGCTACGCGTTTCGCGGAACCGCGACGCACGTCGCCTGCGCAAAATATGCCATTGACGCTGGTTTCGTGCTCAGAGGAACCGGTGGAGGCCGCGGTCCCAGTCAAAACGAAACCGCCGGGGTCAACCGCTACGCCGCATCCACTGAGCCATTCGGTGTTTGGGTGGGCGCCGATGAAAAGGAACACATGTCCTATCTCACGGGTCGTCCGATCGGATTCCTCGAGAATTTCAACAGTTTCGAGATTTGCGGACCCGTGAAGGGCGGTGATGGTGGCGTTGTAATGAACCTCAATGTTCTTGAGCGTCGCGATGCGTTCAATCAGATACTGCGACATGCTGGCGTTCAGGTTTCGCCCGCGAACAAGCATGACAACGCGCCGCGCATGTGAGGCAAGATAGACAGCTGCTTGTCCGGCCGAATTCCCTCCACCGACGACGATGACGTCCTGTCCAGTACATATCTTTGCCTCAACTGGAGACGCCCAATAGTATGCGCCTCGCCCTTCAAAGCGTGCGAGCCCATCGATATCCGGTCTGCGGTATGCGGCGCCAGATGCGATGACCACGCTGCGGGATCTGATGGCTGTCTTGTTTGCGAGCTGCAACTGAAACGGCGACGAAGCGCAGTCGAGAGATGTAACCGCTAGGGGGATTGCGAAGCGGGCACCGAATTTTTGAGCCTGAACGAAAGCTCGTGCCGTAAGTGAATGCCCCGAAATGCCCGTCGGAAATCCGAAGAAGTTTTCGATGCGCGCGCTTGCGCCAGCCTGTCCGCCTGGAGCTTGTGGGTCAAGCACAACTACGCGAAGTCCTTCGGACGCGGCATAAACGGCGGTTGCCAGGCCAGCGGGCCCGGCGCCGACTATAGCGACGTCGAAAACTTCATCAGTTCCGAACTCGGGCAGCCAACCCAAGGCTTCCGCAAGTTGTGCTTCCGTGGGAGCGTGGAGAATTACGCCATCCGGGCTAAGAACGATTGGATATTCGGGGCGATGATGAGACCACTTCTGAAGGAACTGCGATACTTCCCCATCCACGTCGGCGTTGACTACCGTGTGGGGAATATTGTTGCGAGAGAGAAAGCTTTGGAGCGCATTTAGTTTCTGCGTAGGCGCGTCAGTTACGAGAACGATTCCACTGCCACTTTCGATGAGGCCTACGCGCCTGAGGATTAGAGCACGCATGATTCGCTCGCCGAGTTCTGCCTCGGCAATGAGTAGCGAGCGTAGCTGCGCGGGCTGCAGGTGTATGGCGCGAACCTCGCCGATTGCATGACCATCAACGAGACAGCGGCTTCCGGAAAGCTGTCCGGCTTCACCGACGAAATTGCCAGGCCCCTGTTCGTTGATGACAATCGCGCGATCGAAAGCATCCCGGCGCGTTACCCGAATCTCGCCGGTGAGTACGACGTACATTCCGAATCCCGGATCGCCGATCTCGAACATGGACGAGCCGTCTGGCCATACCCGGACTTCTCCGAACCGCGCGATGCGGGACACTTCGTCGTCGGAGAGCGTCGGATACATCTGCTCTCGACGTGACGAATTGACGGAGCGTTGTGTCACTGGAGCGGGTAGTTCGCCGGAACGACCATCGAAATCGCTCGGAGGTTGCATTGATAGTTCCTGAGTCGGGGAGGAAATCGTTGGTTAGTCGACACGGAAGCCGCGGCTGGCATGTGGTGATGTTTAGGAACCACTCGCGAGCCGCGATCCGTATTTAGAACTGGAGGGGCACAGCGACGCGATCAGAGCCGGATTTGAAGAGGGAACTTACTCCCGTCTGTCAAAAGCCTTCCAAAACGATCTTGCCGACGGCCTTGTTGCTCTCTATCTGTGCGTGCGCCTTTCGCAGATTGGTAGCGTTGACGATTCCGATGTGTTGCCCTAGCGTTGACGTAAGCGTTCCCTGGTCGATGAGAGAGGCAACACGATCAAGCAGGAGATGTTGCTTGTCCATGTCAGCAGTCCGGTACATCGACCGGGTGAACATGAACTCCCAGTGAAGCGAGATTGACTTGCGCTTGAGCGGCATCGCGTCAAGTGTAGAGGGATCATCGATCAGCGCGAGTTGGCCTTGCGGCTTGAGCAGATCCACAATCTGCACGTAATATGAGTCCGTATGCGTCAGGCTGATGACGTGATCGACTTGCTTGATCCCGAGCTCTTCCAGCTGCGGACGCAGTGGCTTTGCGTGATCAATGACATGATTGGCTCCGAGCTCACGTACCCAGGCCTGTGAGGCTGTTCTCGATGCCGTGCCAATCACAGTGAGTTCGGTCAATTTGCTCGCCAGCTGCACTAGGATCGAGCCCACGCCGCCGCCTGCGCCGATGACGAGCAGCCTTTCACCTTGCCCGCCGCGCTCTGCAACCTTGAGACGCTCGAACAACAATTCCCATGCAGTAATGGCTGTCAGGGGCAACGCAGCCGCTTGCGCAGCAGAAATGCTGGTGGGGCGATGCCCAGCGATGCGCTCATCCACGAGTCCAAATTCTGCATAGCTTCCCGGGCGTGTGATGTCGCCGGCATACCAGACCCCATCGCCAGGCTTGAAACCCCTGACCTCCGCTCCAACCGATTCCACAGTTCCTGCTGCATCCCATCCGAGAATACGCGCGCCAGGTGGCTGCATGCCTTGGCGCAGTTTGCTGTCTACCGGGTTTACGGAGATGGCTTCGATTTTTACGAGAAGGTCACGGGGGCCCGGTTCAGGCTTTGGCAAATCCACTTCGTACAGCGCCTGCGGATCATCGATAGGCAGGCCTGCCTGCGAGTAGACGATGGCTTTCATATAACATTCCTTGATGACTGAGGTGGGACGAACAAGCTCTATTCGCCGCGCAAGAATTCACGTACGTGTGCGGTATAGGTCGATGCGTATTGGAACAGGGCACCATGGCCCGCGTTCGGATACACAATGAGCGTTGCATTCGGCAGATCTCTTCCGAGAACAAAGCTGTTTTTCGTTGGGATCATGATGTCGTTGTCGCCATTGGTAACAAGTACCGGATGGCCGATCTTCGCCAGCTTCCCACGCACATCGCCCTTCCAGTTTGCCCACGCGATCATGGCCTGTAGTTGTGTCCCTGCTACGTCTGGGCCTGCCGGTAGGTCGGGCTCTGCGCTGCGGGTGTCAAGGCGATTGACAAAGGCGGACGCCGCCGCCCTACCATCTGCCGTAGAGGGAAAAAACAGGCGCTTGAGCTTCTCGCTCATCGGCATGTCGCCATCGGTGTAGATCGCGACAAGTTCGGGGCGATCCATGCCTGCCCCCTCGCCGCCTTCGGGGGCGGAACCCGAAAGAATGATGCGTGACACGCGGTCCGGCATCTCGATTGCGATCTCCTGCGCCAGGAAGCCACCTAATGAGAAGCCGAGGATGTGGAGCTTGGGCACGTCGATCGCATCAATGAACTTCATTGCGTGCGCGGCCATTTCGGCAATCGTTGCTGGGACAGTTCCAGTCGAACGGCCAACCCCAGCGTTTTCGAAGAGGATGATTTCTCGATCCTCGGCGAGCGCATCGACGATTTCCGGATCCCAGTTGTCAAGCGTGCCGGTGAAGTGTTGAAGGCAGAGCAGCGGCAGGCCGCCGTTGCTGTTGCCGAAACGGCGCATGGCGTAACGGAGACCAGACACTTCGACGAATTGAGTTTCGACGCCGGATGAGCGATTGGTATTCACGGATATTCCTCCGGAGCGCAGACTGCGCCCCGTCAAGTTTTTAGGTGAGACTGATATTGCTCAGGTCGATCGATACGACGAGTGGGTCCGGGAGCGAGGAGCCGTCCGGGAGCCGGGGGAAGATGCGCCGCTTGGTCGGGATGCGGATTCCAGAAACCGTGGTGTAGTCGGTTACGTAGTGCGCACCGGGTGTGTTCCCTGCAATTTCCACGTCATAGTCGAGACGTCGGACAAGATGGTCAGCGTCGACATAGATTGCCTGGACTTTACTGAATACCTCTAGCGAATCGGGGTAACGCACGATCACCTTGCGCCAGATTTCGTCCTGCTCCTTCCACTCGCCCGCGTCTTCACATTCGACGCCGGGCCATGCAAGGACGAACGGCGTGTTCAGATACGTCCACATTGCGCATCCCGCAAAAAATGCGAGCTGCAGTGAATTCCAGGGCGTTTCGAGCGTGTGGCCAGCAAAGGACGAGCGTGGCTTGTTGGCTGTTTCGACGATGTTCTGCGATTCGTCGAGAAGTGCAATCGTATCGCCGGTGAATTCCGTGCGTGCCGCGAGCGTGCCGAACGGCGCGTGCGATGCCCATTGGCGATCGGTCGCTACGGTGACAGTCGTCTGATCGAGTATTCCGCCTTTACCTTTTAGTGCCCACAACGCACCGCCTTGCGAGAGGTCGGCATGAATTTTCGTGAACTTGCGCCATTGCGTGAGTCCGCCATGGGCATCGATGATTGTTTGCGCGAGAGAATTCATGCGAGGCTCCTCAGTGTGTGGGTTTCATTACAAGGACCGCGCGGAAGCGAACGTCACCGCGCATCATGCGGTCATAGGCTGATTGCGCCTGCTCCAGCGGAAATGTTTCGATCAGCGGACGGATGTTCCGCTGTTGCGCGAACGCAAGCGTTTGTTCGTTGTCTGCGACGGTGCCGGTCAGCGCGCCAACTACCGAGCGGCCACCGAACACGAGATCTATGGCGTTCACCGTAATGGGTTCGCTGGCGATCGCAACGACGACGAGCTTCCCGCGAGGAGAAAGCCCAGGCACCATCTCCGACATGCCAAGGCCGGTCGGTGCGGTAGCGAGGATGACCTTTGCACCACCGAGGTTATGTAGAACCTCAGCGACGCTTTCGGCCTTGGCATCGATGTACCGATGTGCGCCAAGGTCGCGCGCCAGCGGTGCCTTGTCGGCACCACGCGCAATCGCGACGGTATAAAAGCCCATACTGTTGGCGAACTGAACCGCAAGGTGGCCGAGTCCACCAAGTCCATGGACAGCAACGATGTCTCCAGCCCGAGCCCCAGCGTTACGAAGTGCGTTGAAGGTAGTTAGACCTGCGCAGAGCAGCGGTGCGGCTTCTGCGGCCTCCAGGTCGTCAGGGACGCGAACCAGTCCGCGCGCCTCGGCGATCATGATTTCAGCGTAGCCGCCGTCGACGGTCATGCCAGTGATGACCGGCTTTTCGCAATTTACGATGTCGCCTTGCCGGCACGATGGGCACGTCCGATCTTCGCCAGCAAGGAAGCCCACTCCGACTCGTTGGCCGAGCGACCAACCCTCGACACCTTCGCCGAGTGCTTCGATGCGTCCTACAACCTCATGGCCGGGCACGAGTGCGCTGGCGCTTTCGGCTCTTTCAGGCTCAATGGTGGCGCTGTCGGAGTGACATACCCCGCAGGCCTCGACACGAATGCGGACTTGTCCGTAGCGGGGTTCAGGAACGGGGCGCTCTGCGAATTCGAGTTTTCCCGAGCCTACTGCGACGGCCGCACGGTACGTGGCTGGTTGGATCATTTGGGTTCTCACTCAAAACGGAAGTCAGAAAGATCAACACCGACGATCAACGGCTCCGGCAGGGCGATGTTGTCCGGGGTGCGAGGGTAGATACGCAGACGCGTCGGCATCCGGATGCCTTGGACGGTGACGTAGTCACTCAGATAACGTGCGGCGGCATTGCGTCCCTGGATATCGACTTCGTAGTCGTGGCGGCGGAGAAGTCCATCTGCATCGAAGTAAAGCGTCTGCACGGTGCTGTGCGTTGCGATGCTCGGTGCGAATTCGACCCGGAGACGTCGCCACGGCAGGCCATCGACAATCCAAGGATCAATCTCCTGCGCCACCACGCCTGGATATCGCAACAGGAACGGAGACGTCAGATAGGTCCACATGGTGTAGCCCGCGAAATACGCGAGCTGCGCATTAGACCAGGGCGTTTCCATCTCGTATCCTTCGAACGACGCCCGCGGATGATTGAGGGTCTCCACGATCGAGTCGTCAGCTCGTCGAATCTCAACGAGCGAGGGGGTATAGATCGAATGATCTGACGATGGTGCGAACGGCTCGTGTGACACTCGTTGTTCGTGAAGATCAACGGTGACACGCGAGTGCGTCAACACGTTTTCGCACTGTTTGAGTTTCCAGAGCGCGCCGATGTGATGAAGCTGGGCAGACACGCGGCGAAAGCTACGAAATCGGTCAAGACCGCCGGCAGTCGCGATGGCCTTGTCGATGAGGTTTTCCATTAGTAATCCTTATTTCATTTCAGATTGGTCCGATTTTTCCACTACTTGAAAAGATCGTGCCTCAGGGTCTGTCTAAACTGTGCGCGGCGTCAGCAGGAGAGCTTTTGCGAGTAAGCTAGAAATGCCACGATGTGAGCTGCAGATGCCTGCGGAAACTGGAGTTGAGGTCCATGTCCCGACTGTGGAAATGTGACCAGGTGAAGACTGGGGAACTGGGCGTTCAAGGCATACCAGTTCTCAACTGGAAATACGATGTCGTGATCGCCGCCAATGTGTAAAATCGGAATCGAAGCGGCGCGCAGCGCTTGCAGGACCGGCGGTGCTGGGAAAGCGGGATTTCTAGGGCCTTCACCGAGTTGATCCGCGGCCCAGCTATAGGGCACTTCAGGACTGACGTCGGACGTGCGGGCGGCGAGACGTCGTGAAGCCTCTTCTGCAGCCGCGCGGCTTTTCGCTGAAGTGGGTTCGAAGAAAAGGCTGACGAAGTCTTCGAAGTCGTTCTCGCGTTTTGCAAGCGTGTAGAACAAGGGCTCACCTGTTTTCACCAGCGGCCCGGGTGGTGTGGTCGCGATAAGCACCGCGTGACTCGCAATTTGCGGAGCTTGCGCCAATACAATTTGTGCAGCTACGCCACCGATAGACCAGCCACCGATGATTACGCGACCAAGCTCGAGTGCACCGATCAATTCGATGGCGTCTCGCGCCAGTGCGGCGGGGTTGTAGGTACGCTCGCCGGTGGACTGTCCGAGTCCACTGTAGTCAAAAATGACGACTTCGAACCCTTTTGCGGCGAGACTGTCAAGGAACAGAGGATCCCAAGAATCCATTGTGCCCCTAAAGCGTACGCAAAGTACGAAGGGCTTACCGCTACCAAAACGTCGATACGCTAGGCGTCGGTTCGGTAGGTCGGCGAAGCGTGTTACCGCACTGAGAGACGGGGAATCAACTTCGGGAGTTGTGCTCATCCGTATTCAACTGGTTGTTCAAGCGATTCTGCGGAGCTAAAACGGGACTGGACTGCCATTTATTCTGCCGGAGCTGGTCACGACGACGGCTGAACGGCAGAGGTTGGCCGAGCCACCACTCGAGGCGAATTTCCTGACTGCCGCGCAGGACACTTCACACTCAAGTCCAACGGACTTGATCAGCGAATCGGCCTGCACAGCAGAAAACGCGTTGTCTACTCCTTCATCTGTGACACTGACAACCAGAACGACGCTGGCATCCTGATCGATCTTTTCGGCGATCAATGCGACATCGGAGGGAGATCGTCGATCGGCGGCTACGACCTCAACTGCGCGGCGGGTCTGGGTGGTCAACTCCTCTGCGAGTGCGTTCAGACTCGCGCGATCCCGATCGATCAGAATGAGATCGTGACCGTTGGCTGCAAGGTAATCCGCATAGGCGGCACCAATAACAGACAATGCGCCGCTCACCACTGCAGTTCCGCGTGAAGCCGTCATTCTTATTTCCTCGTTGGAAAATCTATCGACGATAGGAGCCTATGATCCTGGGGAATCACGTGTTTCTCCAACGACATTTATAATCAGGTTTTCGGTCATGGCCCGCGGTGACAATGATGCATCGAATTGGTTACTTTTTGACTGATGGCTTCCAGGTTATGGCCATCGGAACACAAACTGTTTTCGAGATTGCCAACGTAGTGGCGCGAGAGCAGATTTATAGCGTCACAAATTATTCACTTGCAGGTGGGGAAACCAAGGCGTCACTAGGCGTATCCGTGAATACGCAGCCGGCCGACTCTACCGCGGTGGCGGACACGTGGATGGTCAGTGGAATCGTCAATCCGATCGGACGATCCACCGATCCTGAAGAACTCCGATTCGTCATCGAAGCGTCTGAGCGCTCGCGGCGCACGGCGGGCCTTTGCACAGGTGGATTTGTCCTTGGAGAAGCGGGTCTTCTCGACGGGCGGCGCGCGACGACCCATTGGGCGTTTGCGGCGGCGATGCAAGAGCGCTGGCCTAAGGCGGAAGTGGAGGCAGACCGGATCTTCATCGTCGATGGCCCAATATGGACTTCAGCTGGACTGACGGCGGCGATGGATCTCGCGCTGGGTATGGTGGAGAAGGACCAGGGTCCGGATTTTGCCAATTCGGTCGCGCGTGCGCTCGTCATGCATCATCGTCGGTCCGGTGGCCAATCGCAGCATTCTGAAATGCTGGCGCTTGCACCAAAATCGGACAGGATTCACTTAGCTCTTGAGTATGCGCGAGTGAATCTGTCAAAGCCTTTGCGTGTCGACGATCTCGCAAAGGCCGCACACTTGAGCCCTCGGCAGTTCGGCCGCATTTTCCTCGCAGAGACTGGCGAGTCGCCCGCCAAAGCCATCGAGCGACTTCGCTTGGAGGCGGCGCGGAATATGATTGAGCGAGGTCGGCATCCGCTGGAGACGATTGCCCGCGAGACAGGGTTTCGCGACAGGCGCCATCTGCGGGAAGTTTTTGTTCGTGGGTTTGGTGTATCTCCGCAGTCATTAAGGCGGGATGCACGATGCGATGAGCCCTCTGAGGCGGCGGAATAGCCGGCTAACGAACCGCTTGCTCTCGTTGAACAGCGGAACACTCAGCAAGGTCATAACCGCGCCGTTTGAAACTTTGCGGTTCCTGCCTTGGCCCAGGCGAGAGCAATGCGATGCGCCAACGTTGCTCGGAGGACAATTTGATCAAACGGCTGCACGGGAGGGAACCGGGCGACTTCTGTTCTGGACCCCGGTCTTACCGCAAAAGCTCGGTGATAACGACAGCTTTGTCATCGCGCGCCCTCAACGTCAGTGGCGCTTTGTTGCGGATCGCGGCCCGCATCGACCGGCGCGGGCTGGACAGGTCCTACGTCGATCCGCGCGTGATCCGCGCAAGATATGCTGAGCGGGGCACCGGCAATACATCATTTATCGTCGTTCCTTCGCGCTGTGCCGCGAAATGTTCGCGTGGGGCGCCGTTGATCGGCTGCGCGCCTTCTCTTATACCTCGCACGGCCGTTGCGCGCTTCGCTCGACAAGTTCGCTTGCCGCCCGCGATGATCCAGACGGCGCGGTTCAGCATGTTGCGGGACGAACGCGGACCCACGGCTATTGGCTTGACAAGGTCAGGAACGCCGTGGCGACGTTGTACAAAGGCGCGATCCACGATTTCAACTACTGAAAGTGCTCGCCGCTCACGCACCGATAGGCGCCGTCATGCAACAGACGGAGACAGCACTAAAGACGCGTCTGAAATTACGCGGCTCGCAGCGCGAGAGGGCAAGATGACGCTGTTGCGCGGGACTGGATACCGTGATGCCGCAAACGCGTTCGAGATGACCCGTGTCGTTCTTTGATGTCCTTGAGGAAAGGCGGCTTTGTCGCGAAAAGCGGTCGCTCGACTTGGCGATCCCGATGGGCCGGTCTTGGCCGCACGTTCATTGCGCGACCGGCACTGCGGCGTCGCCAAGAAGACCTTTCAGCGTACGCGCATTTCGCTGACCTTGGTCCTCGTAATGGTTGTTGAACACGACGTGCGTCTGCGCGACGGTTGCGGCAAGCATCTCTAATGCGTATGGAGAACTCGCGAAGCTTGTCGTCGCTGTAGTCGTAGTTGAAACGATCACTTGCAGCAGTTGCGCCTTTGATGTTCCACGTCTCGTGGTTGCGGCCGTGCAGGCGGACCAACGCGAGGTCGGGGCTCGTTACCTCCCAAACTGCGGGGATCGAATTCGCGGTGCCTTGCGGCTCGTCCACGATCACGTTCACAAGTCTTCTTTCGCACTCGAAAGCGAGTGTCGAGTCTCTGTGTTTCTCGTCGAACCAGCTCCGGTTGCGAAATTCGACTGCCATCAGATGTCGCCCGGCGATGATGTCGGCACAAGGCTCGACGTGTGCCCGGCCATCGGGACCTGAAATTACCCAGGGCGCGAACTGGAAGTGGACGGCGCCGAGCTTTCCGGCTTCGTGCAATGGCGCGATCGCTTCGAAATACCGTCACCAAAGCTCCTTGCGGACGTCCTAAGGCTTGTCCTTGTAGTAGAGATTTTTCTTGCCGTTCTGTGGGAGTGCCGGTTGCATGTCCTTCGGGAACATGTCTCGAGGCGTCTGGTGCCGAGTGAACAGGCGGAAAGCCTTGATGTTGAACACGAATCCGGGCGGTGTGCGCTCGACACACAGGACGGAGTTGCTTCCGTTGGGCATGGAGTGTAGCTCGAGTCGACCTCCACCAGCGTGAACTGGCTGGCATAGAAGCGCAGTCGCGCCTCCGCGCTGTTGCAGCCGAGGGATAGAAGCGCTTGCTGTTGATGAGCGCGGGATCTGTCCAAGATGTGTTGCCAACACGGATGTTCATTGGCTCTCCATCAGCAGAAGTTACGACTCATGGTAGGGAGTTCGCCAAGCAGCTTACTGCAGTCTACCAGGCGGTTTGCAACGAGGTGGCGAACCTCGCCTTCCTTTTGCCAGACGCCGTAGACGGCAAGCAGTGACGAGCCAAGTGCTTCGCGCCGGAATTTTTCCAGCACCGACTGCCAGATGATGATATTTACGCTTCCGGTTTCATCCTCAAGCGTCATGAACATTACCCCCTTTGCGGTGCCGGGCCGCTGCCGGACGGTGACGATCCCGCAGGCACGCGCGAGTTGTCCATTGCGATAACCCATGAGCGTCCGGAAGGCGACGAGGCGCATCTTCGTGAGCTTGGGGCGGAGCAGGGCGACCGGATGCCGGCCTAATGTGAGACCTGTTGAACGATAGTCAACGACGATCTCCTCGCCTTCGGTCATCGGAGCAAGTACCGGGGTTTCATCGTCATCAGTGGCGCCGCGCAGGAGGTCGCGATCAGGAACCGCTGCAACTGATTGCCAGAGCGCGGCACGGCGATCACCGGCGAGCGAACGAAGGGCATTCGCAGACGCGAGGATTTCAAGGTCGCGACGATCGAGCTGGGCCCGTCGCGCAAGATCCGATACATCAAGGAACGGGCGCACCGCCCGAGCCATCTCGATGCGCGCGGCCGCTTCCTCCTTCATGCCGCGAACAAGCGACATGCCGAGGCGCAACGGGCCGTCGGTCGATGCGCCTTCGATCGTCGAGTCCCAGTTGCTCAGCGCCACATCTACCGGCAGCACCTGCACTCCATGGCGCTTGGCATCCTGAATAAGCTGCGATGGAGAGTAGAAACCCATCGGCTGGCTGTTGAGCAACGCGCATACGAAAACCGTAGGCTCGCGGCATTTGATCCATGCACTCGCATAGACGAGCAGTGCGAAGCTCGCAGCGTGGCTCTCCGGAAATCCGTATTCGCCGAAACCATGGATCTGCGCGAAGATTTGCTCGGCGAATTCCTTATCGTATCCGCGCTCAAGCATGCCGTTCACGATACGGTCGTAATAGACGCCAAGTCCCCCCTTGCGTCTCCACGCGGCCATGGCACGACGAAGCTGGTCCGCCTCGCCGGCGGAGAAGCCGGCGGCGAGCATCGCAACTTGCATGACCTGCTCCTGGAAAATCGGCACGCCGAGCGTGCGCGCGAGCGCCTGCTCCATCTGTGGGCTTGGAAATGTCACGGGCTCGATGCCCTGACGTCGGCGAAGGTATGGATGAACCATGCCGCCCTGGACGGGGCCAGGGCGCACAATTGCCACCTCGATCACGAGGTCGTAGAACCGACGCGGTTGCAGACGAGGCAGCATGCTCATCTGCGCCCGCGATTCGATCTGGAAAACGCCGACTGTATCTGCGCGGCAGATCATTTCGTATGTGGCGGAGTCTTCTGGGGGGATGTCCTGAAGCTCAAAGACTTCGCCGCGTTTCTCCGAGATGAGATCCAGCGCGCGACGCACGGCTGACAGCATGCCGAGCGCGAGTACGTCGATCTTAAGCAACCCCAAGGCTTCGATATCATCTTTGTCCCACTGGATGATCGATCGATCTGCCATTGCCGCATTCTCGATTGGAACGAGGCGTGAGAGCTTGCCCCGGCTGATCACAAAACCACCGCTATGCTGCGACAGGTGGCGTGGAAAGCCGAGCAGCAGGGCGGCGAAATTCGCCCACTGCGCAATCAGTGGCGCCTCGGGATCAAGTCCAGCCTCTGCGAACCGGATCAGCAGGTCCTGACTTGAGTCAAACCATTGGTGGGCCTTCGCAACACGATCGACAATTGCCGGATCGACGCCCAGCGCCTTGCCGGCTTCACGCAGTGCGCTTCGGGGCCGATAGGTGGTGACCGCAGCTGTCAGCGCTGCGCGATCGCGTCCGTACTTGCGGTAGATGTACTGAACGATTTCGTCACGTCGCTGGTGCTCAAAGTCGATATCGATATCCGGAGGCTCCCCCCTCTCCTTGCTGATGAAGCGCTCGAAGAGCATCGATGATCGTGCAGGGTCGACCTCGGTTATGCCCAGGCAGTAACACACTGCCGAGTTGGCGGCAGAGCCTCGGCCCTGGCAAAGGATCCCCTCGTTCCGAGCGAAACGCACGATGTCATAGACCGTGAGGAAGTACGGCTCATATTTCAGGTCGGCGATAAGTGCGAGTTCGTGCTCGATCTGCGTCTGGACGTTTTTGGGGATGCCTGCGGTCCAGCGCCGATGTGCGCCGATATATGTTTCCTGACGCAGATAGGCCTCAGGCGTGAAGCCGTCTGGCACAAGTTCGTCGGGATATTCATACCGCAGTTCGTCGAGCGAGAATGTGCAGCGCCGCGCGATTGCAACGGTTTCAGCGAGTGCTCTGGCAGGATACAGGTTCGCGAGGCGCAGGCGGGCTCGAAGGTGCTGCTCGGCGTTTGGCGCGAGGTCATATCCGCAATCAGCAACGGGTCGGCCAAGCCGGATTGCCGTGAGGACGTCCTGAAGCGGTTTGCGTGAGCGCACATGCATGACCGGAGCGCCCGTTGCAACGATGGGCACGCCATGACGCACGGCTATCTGTTCGACCACACCGCGGTGGATGTCATCCATCGCGCGAGCGTGGAGCGTCAGCGCGACCCATGCACGCTCACCGAATGTAGTGGCGAACCATTCCATCTGCACATCAAGGCGCGCCTCGTCTGCCGGATATTCCGGGCTGAGGATCGCAATGCATTCGGGGAGCGACTTTAGATGGGCGTGAGGAGGCTCTGGATGGTCAAGATCTCGCGTCGCCAGACGATAGCTACCTTTGTCGGCACGCATGCGGCCGAGCGTGATCAGTTCGCTCAGGTTGCCATAGCCCTCGCGATTCATCGCTAGCGCGGTAAAACGAAGCGCGGGCAAACCATCAGCATTGGTCAATCCAAACTCGGAGCCGACGATGAAGGGAATGCCCGCTTTCTTCGCCTCAACGTGCGCGCGTACGACACCCGCGAGCGAGCATTCGTCGGTCACTGCGATCGCGGTATAGCCTAATTGCGCTGCGCGCTCGGAGAGATCGTCCGCGTGCGACGCTCCGCGGAGAAACGAAAAATTTGAGACGCATTGAAGCTCTGCGTAATCGGGCAGTGCGCCATAGGGCGAAGCCAACATCACTCGCTCCGGGGCTAGCCGAACAGGCCATGCAGAAACCAGCGCGGCTCTCGTTCATCGCTGACGCCAACGCGCTCGCGATAAATCCAGTAATGCATATGGTTCTCTGCTTCGGCGACAAAATAATCACGGGTTACTGTTTCTTCGTCCTGCCAGCCGCATTCGATCCGTTCACCCGGAGAGACCATCCGCAGTGGTGTCCCGTAAAACGGTCGGTGCCCACGCATGATGAGTTCTATGGGCTTGTCTAGCAGCCACGAGGGACGCGGCAGGTCACGCGGCAACTCTCGGCCCGCCCTTGCGTAGTCGCTTGAAATGGGCACCCATCGAGCAGCGATTTCGGGTCGGAAGTCCGCTATCGGATTGGGGCGCAAAACGTTTTCTGCTCCCAGTCGTGCTGTCAGCAGTTCCATTAGTCGTGCGTGATCCTGGATGGAGCCACCCGGTTCCGGAAATAGCGAATCGCTCGGTGCCTCAGCCTCGCGCACATCCTTCGCTTTGAGCCGCAGCGCGATAACGGGCGCGGCAAGTTCGACCCGTGCAAGCCGCTCCTTCAGGAGACGAACGAGATGCTCCTCGTGCCAGGTGGGTTCTCCGAGTGCAATCTCAAGCTCGGTTGGTGGAATCGCTTTGCGCCCGCGCTCATGCTCTAGCGAAAGGACAAAACGGGCTATTGCCAGCTTGCGCGAGGCTAACCAGCCTGTCATCTGGAGGGTGAGTCGTCGCGCGGCAAAAAGCGTCGCTTCGACGTGTTCGATGCGATCAGGGAGTTCTATCCGCTCATTGAAGATCGGCGGCATGGTTATCCACTCATGTGCTTCAGGGGCTGCTGCCGTTGCGCGATCAAGCACGTCGAGAACGGCTGTGCCGCATCGCTTCTTCAATCCTGCGCGCGGCAATCGCATCACGTCAGCGATCGACGTGCAGCCCAGTCCCTCGAACCACTCCGCAAATTTGCGCGCTGCCGGTACAGCGGTCACCGGGACACTCATAAATCGACGGGACAAGGTTCGAATCGAGACTGCAAAGCCGCCGTCAACCCGTGCAAGAAGCCAGGCGGCCTGTGCCGTGGGCGCGACGGATATGGAACCCGTCACTCCAAAGGCCGTAATTGCGCTGCGAATGCGCTGACGCAAAGAGCGCAAACCACCGAAAAGCCGCAAGCTTGCCGTGACGTCCGCAAGCACGACATGCTCCTCGGTTACGACGACATTGGGTGTGAACTGAAGAAGAGCAAACGCAACACTCCTGACTGTCTGCTCTTCGCGTGCCACGTCGCGCTCCCTCAGGTCCGCATTCGGTGCGAGGGTGAGTACCCCGCCTCGGCGCATGCCTGCAACTATCCCGTGAGCGTGCGCCGTCGCGTCTAACGCGAGTACGCGGCCCTTTTCCAGCACCACGACGCCAGCGTCATGCGCTGGCGTGTGCCACGTCGGGCAAAAGCTCTCGATGGGCAGGCGCGGCAGATGAACGCCGATCCAGTGGTGCATTTCGGTTCAACAGGACAGGTGAAGGTGACAAGGGGACGAAAACGGGCTGATCTCGGTGAGGTCCGCGACGCTTGACGAATGAGATATTCAGCCCACCCTTGACCGCTTCCAACGCTATGCGCAGCGGCGCCGGAGATGTTGAGCTTGCTGCCGCAATAGGGCGGAAAAGGAAGAAAAGCGTTTCCGACCGCTGCGCAGACAGCTGCAATCGCCTCAGGGCTTCCGGACGGATGTGCTGCTGCCAGAAAAGCAGGGTGCCGACAGTCCCAGCCCGCAGAATTTGCTCGGCGGCCCACAATGCGTCGGCGTTCGAGGATGGAGACAGCACGCGGATGTTTTCGACATTGAGTCCCCACCATGAAAAGGCGGTTGGTTGGAGCGTGTGGGGTGGCTGCAGCAGCATAACTGACCGCTTCGTCGCTGCACCCAGCGCTGACTTGAGCAAGCGGAGCTCGCCACAGCCTGGCTGTTGTAGCAAAATCTCGCTCAAAGATCCAGTGGGCCAGCCGTGACCCGGCAATTCAGCGTCAAGCGCCTCGTACCCACTGGCCACTGTTCGGGCTCGTGCCGATGCTAGCTGCGACGCACGCCATAGATCCGGGTGGATATCTTCGATCTGCGCAAGCGGCAAAGCCATTTCCGCCCCCTAATACTGTACATTCATACAGTATCGTACCGGCGAATATGCGTCTGCGCAAGCCGTTATGAAATAGATTCTCCGGTCGTGGTTCAGGATGGCGCTTGAATCTTCGTGGGCCACCGCTGCCACGCGCGGGTACACGATTAGATAGCATTCGGGCCAGAAATTGGGGGCAAGCTACAAAGCTTTTTGCACGGTTAGGCCGCCAAAGGTGAGATCTTACGGGACGGCTGCTTTTTGATCGTCGATCCACAACGTCAAATTTAGGGCGCGATAGCGAATCTAAAAGCTCAAGAGCCTTTCCCTGTTCCAGCAACGTAGTGGTCCGTTTTTCGGTGAACAGCTATCAATCGGGCGTGTCTGGCCCAGATAGATCGGCAACGGTTCGCTTTCCGGCGGCGTCAGCGAGTACCTCATCCACCCAACTCAAGAAGCTATTCCGATTTTCATCCTCCACGCATAGTGGTGACGAACCGTCCAATGAATCTTGAATCCCTTTAATGCCAACGAGGCGTTCAGCAAATGAAGCCATCAGATAAGCTGCGTTATGACGTGTCCGATCATCAGGAATATCAATTAATAGATAGCGCGATCCTTCCGTTCTCAACACGAGATCCATAAATCTGACACACGATTCACGCGCGCCAATACTGCAGCGTTCAATCCCGCCTAACATAATCGCGCTATCCAATATGTTCTTGACAAGCGAAAAGTCTCCCCCGCTTTCGAGGCGTACCTCAATCTGACGCCTGATCTCCTCACTTTCGCCAAGCGAAAGCAATGTCAGTTCTTCATCTTCTGAGTCAGCAAACGACGCATCGTCCGTTACCATTCCTGATGCCAACTTCTCCGACTCCACAAACATCTTGTAGCGGTTTGTCCACTCGAGAATCAGCACTTCAGATTTCTTGTCGATTGCGGAAATCTGCTCCTTTAGCAATTCGGCCTCAAGCGCGAGCTTCTTTCGGCCATTGGTGTCCAGATCTGACGTATCTCGCCACGACAATTCATGCAAAGCGTCTTGGACGCCGTTTCGCGTTCTACCGATACCTCTCAATTCGAGCATAATTTCGTTCATTGCTTGGGCTTGCTGTATGAGAAATGCCGGACCGGTACTGAAGAATCGGCAGTTTCCACATCCTCCGATGATTGCGGAAAAACGTGGTTTCGCGCGGGCGTCGGAATCGTCAAGGTTAGGAATGGCAACATGGCATCCCGTTCCACCAAGGGGGCAGATACCGCCGGGGACAATTTTCCAGCCCCAAAACTGGAGCAGAAGATCCGCGTCGCGATGCCGAGCGTATTGACGATTAAATGTCCACTTTTTTTCCTGATGAGCGAGCGTGGCGCGGTGCCGATCCCAGCCGTACACAGTCTGGTTTTCAGAGATATTTTTAATAATTAATTCGGTAACTCCGCGGGACTCGGGGCGATTGTAGTGCGCGGTCATCACAGCGGTGAGGTGGGCGACGACCAGTTCCTGCACAATGTGAATAGGCACTCCCATCTCGATCAACCAGGAAATCCCCGCCAGTCGAACGCTATAAATATCATACAGACTGACTCTGCCACCCGTAGTCTTTCGGGTGAGTTCAACTGTTTCACCTTTAGCTGCGAGGCGATCTTCAGTCTCGGCACAGAGCGCGTCGAACAATTCTGTAATTTTCGCGTGCGAAACGGGAAGGTAGTGCTTCGTTCGGCCTTTGTCGTTCCGGAAAAATTCCGTGGAAAGGTCAAGGAAAAGAGGGGTGAATGCAGGAAGAAATTCGGAATGTTTCTGATTGACCGCAACCTCATCAGAACGTGAATCATTGAAAAATACCGGAGTTGGATGTGGGTAATGCGCATTAATCCATTCCGTCTGCGAGCGCAGAAGATCATATGGCAGCCTTATCCATCGAGCTGTTTCGACTCCAAGACTACCTGCTTCGTCCTCGGACAGGAACGGCCACGGAAGCTCATAGCCCTTGCGGTCGCGGGGCGCCCACATTTGGGTCTTGTTTGTGGAGACGAAAATGCAAGGCTCAACGACCCCCAATAGGCCGTCCGTGAGGGGTTGTATGACGCCACTCGGTCGACCGTAACGCTGGAGATGTGACGAGCCATCCGCGTATCGCCATGCGGACAAGGGATGCGTGTTCGTCACATACGATTGAGTCAAAAAACTCCAGATACATTCGTCCATCAGGCCTCTATCCAACCATCGCACTTGCTTGGGACGCAACGGAACGATCAACAAAAGCGCTAACAGGCGCGCTCGTGTTGGACACCACACTATCTCGGCTTCGCTATTGAAACTGTCTCGCTTAATAAAAGTATCGTTAGGACATGCGGTCTTCGCCCACTCAAAAGTTGGATCCCCATCCTCATCAGGATCGAGGAGAATCTCAATCATGTCCTCTTGGACCGAACGTGGCAGACGCGGTCGCGGGCTCTTGGGGCCTCTGTCTATCGAGAAAGGATTCTTGATTCCCTCGAACGGATCAGCAGGCAAGTGCAGTCCCGCGTCCGGCGAAACAAGCAATGCTTTCGCTACAATTGAGAAAGCACGCGCCACTTCATGCCAGTACGACCACGCGGTCGATTCGCTTATCTTCTGGGATGCAACCCGATTTTTAAGATGAGAGAAAAAACTCCCTGCACAAAGCGGTGCGTTAGAATTAAGGAGATCGTTGGCCTCAATATCGCCGGGGGTACGAAATCCTCTTTCTTCTACCCAGTCCACGATCGTCCGCATTGCCGCATTGAAATGCTGCTCCCCGGAAGCACTTGAGTTCTCGAAGATCTGGGTGAATCTGTTCCACTCGCCGCCCAACCGTCCGGCAGACGCTCTCAACTCGGCGGGACTTCTGGGCTTGTGCCGCGTCTCAGGTTCGTTGCGGGGCTTACTGCTGATTGGAACCTCGAACTCGGCCCTAACCAATGCGCGGGCGGATTTCCTGCCGTCAAGAAGCGACAGAGGCCAGGGCGGAAGATCCCTCCTCGATAACTGTATTGCCTCAATGGACGATCGGTAGAGAACCATTGAGCTTGTTACACCTCGCTTAAGAAGATAGTTTGTTCGTTCTACTATGTTCTCCGGAAAATCAAAAGGCGAGCGGATCGTAGACGTGAAAGTGACACCCCGAATCAAACGACGATCGGAAGTCGTGAACGGTGAGTCTGTAAGGGAAAAGACCTTATCAAGCGTTTCAGCGGCAGCCCTACATGGAATCGTATCGTAGGAAAGCAGTATCGAACGATTTAGCGCTAGGGCTGCGAGAAGAACTTCCGCTGCGTAAGCTATGTGCAAGACCTTGTAAAGTGCGATTTCGTGAGTTGTCTGAAGTGGAGTTACCCCGAGCTCATCCAGCAGTTTGAGGGGCGCGACGTTACGCGAAAGAACTTCATTGCGTGGGAACTTATGATCAAATGTAAATCTTGCTATTTGCAGCAAAAATTCCAACGCATTTTCGATTTCGAGAGGGCGAAGCTTCTCTAAAAATCTATTAACTTCAGTGGAATTGAAAAATGATAGATTATGAGATTTATATTGAAACCTGACTGTAATATCGCGAGATTTATGCAATTTTAAAAATATATCGGATAGGGTATCGATTCTTCCAGGTAGATCCAAATCAGGTATTTTTGATACGAGTCGTGCAATACCGATCCACGCTTTTCCGCGTTCCTGGTAACCGATATTTAGCCCAAATCGGGCAAGCGCCGATCTCTTCAACTTAAACTCGATGTCGGGGAGCTCGAAGGACAATTCGTCATTGGCGACGAAATCTTCACCGAATTCGGTGAGAAGTCGCGTTGCGAGGGCTGTTAGTGATTGCTTGATATACTCCGAGCCAAGATCCTCAGAAAGTTTCAAAAGGTCACTTGAATTCAATGAGCTATCCAGAATAACCACCTTCTGGCTCGTGTTGAAAAGGACCTCCGACTTAGACCAATAGCCCACGGCTCTATCGAGTACGCTAAGGTCTCGTGTGACCGCGGAAGCATTGAGTTCAGCTTTGTCCATCGTATGTAGCTCCCTACAGCGAGCACGAAGATGCTCGAGCGTCAATTATCATCGCCAAGTCCCGCGATCCACTCCTTCGCCGACTCCCATTGAGCGGGTGTAAGTAGGACCCTCAAATCGCTAGGCGCGCAGGCGACAAGACACGTGAGGTTGTCCCGTCGCTCCACGCGCAAGGCCGCCACCTCCCCTTTGAAAACAGTTCGCAAAGCGGAGAGAAGTGGCACAGGCATATCGGACGTTTGGGGGAGAATCTCGATTGGTAGCGAGAGATCCTCAGTTGGGCCGAGTGCAAATGCGGACGTGAGAGAAACTGGACGTGTCTTCGTTTCTCGTTCTAGCAAGAGCGATAAATTCTTGTTCTCCGTAACGAGCCTGGTGTTGTCATCGCGTAACAAGTCGATGCAAAGTCGGACCTTCGGGTCTAATCCTTCAGCCGGATAAGCGTCGGGTTGCCGGGGATGAGCCGATTGAGGATTGCTTCGCCGCGGATCGCGATGCCGTTTAGACAAGTGCGCCGCATACTCACTCATTCGCGCGGCGATATACAGCTTAAGCTCGCTATTGTTCTGTATCGTTTGGGGCCGAGGTCCTCCAAATTGTTCCGTGGCCACTGCTGCAACGCGGCTGTAGTTCATTGTCCCTTTGGCTAGCTCGATTTGGTCGCACGCCTTCTTTATCCGTTCAAGGCTCGATCGAGCCTTGGGGCCGACCTGCTCGAACAGCCTCATGTAAATTGCCTCGGCTGTTTCGTTCGATCTCAATTCTTGTTCCCCTCTATGAAACGGTCAGTGGATGGGACCAGCGAGCCTTCGGGCGAAGGCGATCGGGAAACGATCTCTGATGCGAGTTGTAAGAATGCGCGCTGCTGCTTTCGGTCGAAAGGAAGAGGGCCGCGGCGGTCAATCGCTTCTTGCACGGCACGTCCTCCGACCATGCTTTCAGCCATCGTCGCTAGAGCGTGAGCCGCTTCGGCGCGTGCGCGAGGATCACGGATATCCATTAGAAGCGATCGCGATCCCTCCGCGCGAAGGATTCGTTCCATGAAGTCACAGCAAACGTCCTTTGATAGAGAAGATGCGTGTTCAAGGCCGCCGTGAATGGTTGCGGCATCCAGGATGTTTAGCGCCAGCGCGAACTCCCCGGCTTCCTCAAGTTTGATTTCTATCTCATGCTGAATGTCATCGCTCGAGCCAGAGGACACTAAACGGGTCTTGGCGAGTGATTCTTCTTCGATAGCCGAACCCGTGTCGTTCGAATAACTGAGTTGTTCCATCGAGTCAGAGAACATACGATAGCGATTGACCCATTCCAGTATCGTCGGTTCACACAGTCGGTCAATAGCCGCGATCTCGTCCTGTAAGCGCTCCTTCGCAATGGCAAGTTCACGCCGCTCATCCTCTCTCAGGCCGGGGACGTCGTCCCATGAAATCTCCGAACGTGCCTGTACGAGTGCCCGACGGCTGCGGGCGTGCATCCGAAGTTCGAGCATCAACTCGTTCATTGCGAGTGCCTGATCAACGATAAACGCAGGCCCAGTGCTGAAAAATCTGCAGTTACCGCAACCTCCCTCAACCGGAGAATAATGCTCCGTTGACTGGTCGGGATCTGATGACTTGTTTACATGACCAACTTCGCAAAGCGCGCCACAAACCGGGCAGATGCCGCCAGGGACGAAGATCCAGCCAATGTACGTGTCGAGCAACCCGTTTCCGCGATGCTCTTTCTGATGATAATTGCAGGACCACACTTCGGGACGAGTGGAAAGCCTCTCGCGCTGTTCGCGCCAGCGATGAACGTTCTGCTTCCGCTGAAGTGAAGCGATGATCGTTGACTTGAGCGTTTGTCGATCAGCCCGTTTATAGTGGAACATCATCACGGCGGTCGCGTGGTCCGAGATATATTCCTGAACGACACTAACCGGGACGCCCGATTCGATGAGCCTCGAGATTCCCGCGACCCTTAGCCCGTGGAGCTCATACGCGTGAAGCCGCCCATTAACCGCTCTGCTCGAGGTGCTCGGTTTGGTGAGCACAACATGTCGATCTTCGAGCGCGTACCGTCGCTCTGTCTCAAGAGATAGCGCCGAGAAAGCCTTCCCAATCAGATCCCTTGAGACTGGTATATGAAACCCGTTTCCGGACGCGTCTTCGACGTCTCTCATTGCCGATAAGTCGGCGAAAAGAGGGGTGAAACACGGAAGTTGATCGAAGTACCTTTCATTCACTTGGCTCCGGTCCTCCCACGTATCAGCGAAGCTCACAGGACGAGGGTTAGGAGCGTATCGATTCATCCAGCGGATTTGCTCGAAGATGATGGAGTACGGGCGGTTCAGCCAGAGTGCGACGTCTTTGCCAACTTGCGTAATGTGTGCTGGCTCGATATATGGCCATGCCATGTCGTAACCTCGTCTGCTCTCTGGCGACCACATCGGTACCTTGGAGGTATTGATGAACAGCCCCAACTGGGCGCTCTTGACGAGCAGGTCGGAGAGATTCTGCAGCACGCCAGATGGTCTTCCGAATCGTTCCAGATGGGAAGTTCCGTCCTTGTATCTCCAATTCTTAAGTGGGTGCTCATTTGGAACATAGCAACGTTGGTCGACGCTCCAGACCTCCGTGTCGAACAGGCCGCGATCCAGCCATCTAACCTGCTTCACACGTAGAGGAAGCATCAGTAGCAGCGCGAGAGCGTTGGCGCGAGAGGGACACCAGACTTTCTCCGCGAGTGTCTTACCGTCGATCTGAGGATAAAACCAGTCCTGTTTGAAATATGATTTAATCCACGCGTAGGTCGGTACACCGTCTGGGCCAGGATCAAGCAAAACGTTCAATAGCGCTTCTTGTAACGTTTCCGGCAGGCGGTTCTTCGAAGTTGGGCTTCCAAATAAGCATCGAAACGGGTTTTGGTGCGGTTCGAAGGGATTTTCCGCAAGGGGCAGTGCAGTATCGGCTGAGAGCTTGAGAGAATTGACTACAAGGGAAAAAGCGCGCGAAGCGGTGTTCCAGTAGATAGACGCGGTCCCTTCCTTGAGACTTCCCTCTCTAATGCGCGCCCAAAGCCACGCATTGAAAGTATCATCGCGATCCGGCGCGCAGGGGTCGAGAATGTCGGAAGCCCTGATCTCGTCGGGTGAACCTATACCGCGTTCTTCGCACCAGCCAAGTAGGCTTTGAACTTGCGCGCGTTGGTGCTTTTTTCCGGATGCACTGGTCTCGTCGAGAATACGCATGAAGCTTTGCCATCCAGGATGCGCAAGCCCGTTTGTGTCGCTGCCTGCCGGCGATTCGTTACCGCTACTTCGCATCGTGGGCTCCAGGCTTCGCTAAGAGGTCCAATGTGCGGGAACATCGAGAGTCAGCCTTGTTTCAGGAAGCTCAACTCCGGAAACGCCCTTGATAATCTGCCGTCGTACCTCAGAGGGCGACAAGTGGTAGTAATCCTCTGTGCTTGTCAGCCGGGCGTGACGCAGAAGTACCTGGGTCATGTCCTTGGAAAGCCTTAAAACTGTCGCGCAGTAATAACCCGCGAGGTGACGCAACGAATGCGGTCCAAGAGAAAGATGCTCAAGGCCAAGACGCTGTATGGCCCGATCCCACACCTTCTTCAACGCCGGTATCGTCAGCGGCATCCCAAACGTGTTTCGGTCAAGCTGGATGTAGAGCCATGGATGAAACGGCCACTTCTTCGGCTTGCCGTAGAAGTTCTCGCGGAGATACTCGTTGAGGCATTTTCGAAAATAGATTCCGATGCGTGGATCGATCCAATGCGCCTCATAGCCAAACATTTCGGTGGTAGCTCCAGGGCTATCGTGGAATGTCATCCCTTTGAAGCCGACGCGCATTCCACCGTGCCCACGATACTTGTTGCGGGGGCGCAGGCAATATAGGTCTGGGAGCGAGGCACGGAAGACGGTGTTCTTCCACTCTTTTTCAAGGTAGGCAGCGCGAGTGGCATGATGGCGATGCCCCTTGCTGTCCTCCCAGCGCCACTCTCCGGTCTCGGGATCATCAAGCCGGATACGAGCTTCACCGAGCGGACTCGTACCCATAACGTCAGCGAGAAATAAATGAAGTGGCTCGGACTCTCGCATCCCCAGTCCAAAAAGCTGCAAAAACAGCATCTTGTCCCGCGGGTTCGGAGTCGACTCCACGAGATCAACGAACCGATCGAGAGGGAACGACTTCGGGGACAGGAAGTCTCTCCGCTTCTTGCCGCCATGTGCGTCTGGAGCAACTGGAACGACTACCGTTTTATCGTGCTTCCGCCCCGGGAATAAGTGAAGAAGAAGATCAAATTTGGTCCGCCGCTGGAATTCGGCGTACTTCTCCCAGTTGCTTAAAAGGCGGGCCTCGACTTGAAGCAACGGAGACGCTCCGTGAAACGTAACCTGGAACTTGTCAAACTCTCTTAACGCAGAAATGTAGCGTTGCACGGTCTTATAACCAACCGGCCTCCAATCAAGGCCGAGGCCCATTTCCGCTTCTGGTCGATCAGTGCCTTTCTGTTTTGCCGCTAGGAAGCCAATCACTAGATCGACGGATTCGCTTTCCGAGAGCGGTCGGTCGCCGAACTTCGCGAGGCAGTATTCGAAAAGTCCGAGGACGGCCCGAAGCATTTCATCAAAAAGTGATTGCTTAATGCCCGCGTTCAGTAAGAACGCGACCCATTGATTAATTAGAAAGCCGGGAGAGCCGTTCAAGAAAACGAGCGGAAATTTCGTATTGGGGAACTCGACCGTCCATACATACTTGATCGACCAGAACCGCTGGTGGGCCACGGGAGCCTCGCTCGCTATCAGTAGTATCAGTACACGATAGGATTCCCGCAACGTAGATACAAGAAAAACGCACAAGCGTTTTTTAAGTGATTGACGAAAAACCGTAGGTTCACCCCGTGTGGACAACTTCGCTGTACACAGGTCAAGCCTGTGTACAGCCGGCTTTTTGGCCGGTTCCGAAGTTGACCACACTTGAGACTGGCGCGCCCGCTTCGCGGGCTTGCCCCATTTTAAAAATCCCGATATCGGGAGGATATCGAGGGATATCATAACGACGTCGATTTCGAGCATCAGCGCCGCGAGGAAGTCATCCAGTACATCTATCGCAAGTACGGCACGCGCCGCGCCGCGCTGGCCGCGACGCTCATCACCTATCGCTCGCGCAGCGCGCTGCGCGATGTGGGCAAGGCGCTCGGGCTCGACAACACGCTCGTCGAGAAGCTTTCGGGCGCGCATCAGTGGTGGGACGGCCCCGATTCGATCGCGCGCCATCTGGAGGAGGCGGGTTTCTCGCCCGACTCGCACGTCACGCAGCAGCTCATCCGCCTCACGCGCGAGTTGCGCGGCTTTCCGCGCCATCTCTCGCAGCACGTGGGCGGTTTCGTGATCGCGCGCGACAAGCTTTCGCGCCTCGTGCCGATCGAGAACGCGGCGATGAAGGACCGCTACGTGATCGAGTGGGACAAGGACGACATCGACGCGCTGCGCCTCCTGAAAGTGGATGTGCTCGCGCTCGGCATGCTCTCGGCGATCCGGCGCTCGCTCGAATTCGTCGCGCTTCGGCGCGGTTTGCCGCAGTTTCGCGTGCAGGACGTTCCGCGCGAAGACAAGGCCGTCTACGAGATGTGCTGCCACGCGGACACGGTCGGCGTGTTCCAGATCGAGTCGCGCGCGCAGCAGAGCATGCTGCCGCGTTTGAGGCCGCGCGAATACTACGATCTCGTGATTCAGGTGGCGATCGTGCGGCCGGGGCCGATTCAGGGCGACATGGTGCATCCGTACCTGAAACGCCGGCATGGCGAGGAAAAGGTCGAATACGCGAAGGAGGAGTTGCGTCCGGTGCTGGAGCGCACGCTCGGCGTGCCGATCTTCCAGGAGCAGGTGATGCATCTCGCGATGGTCGCCGCCGACTACACCGGCGAGGAAGCCGACAAGCTGCGCCGCGCGATGGCCGCATGGCGGCGCGACGGCGACCTGCGGCCGTATCAGGCCGATCTCACGAAGCGCATGCGCGCGAAAGGCTACTCGCAGGAGTTCGCCGATCGCATCTGCAAGCAGATCGAGGGCTTCGGCGACTATGGCTTTCCGGAGAGTCATGCGGCGAGTTTCGCGCTGCTCGTCTACACGAGTTCGTGGCTCAAGCGCTACGAGCCCGCGGCATTTCTGGCAGGACTGCTGAACAGTCAGCCGCTCGGCTTCTATTCGCCTTCGCAGCTCGTGCAGGACGCGAAGCGCCACGGCGTGCAGGTGCGAGCGCCCGATATCGCGCTGAGCGACTGGGAGTCGGTGCTGGAGCGGCGCCACCGGCCCGGCGAGCGGCTCGACGCTGCCACGGCGCACGCCGATGCCGCGCTGCGCCCGCAACGGCTGCGCGCCGCGTTACCGGATTACCGGCCGGAACTCGCGCGCCGCCTTGGCCGTCACCTCGCACACGTGCGCTGCGCGCGGCGCTTTCGCATCGCCTTGCCGGCGCATCGCTATGGGCGTCGCGGCCCGGCGGTGCGGCTCGGCTTCAGCCTGATCAAAGGTTTTTCGGAGGATGCGGCACGCCGCGTGATGCAGGCGCGCGCCGAGGCCCCGTTCACCGACGTCGACGATCTCGCGCGCCGCGCGGCGCTCACGCGGCGTGAGCTGGAGGCGCTGGCGGCGTCGAATGCGCTCGCGAGCATCGCGGGCCACCGGCGCGAGGCGTGGTGGGCCGTGACCGCGCAGCATGCGGTGCCGGCGCTGCTGCGCGACGCGCCCGTGGCCGAGGCGCCGCTCGCGTTGCCGCGTGCGTCCGAAGGCGCGGAGATCGTCGCCGATTATGCGAGCCTGCGCCTCACGCTGAACCGGCATCCGCTCGAACTGCTGCGGCAAGGTCTCGCGAAGCAGCGCTTTCGCACGGCGGCGCAGCTCGCGCATAGCCGGCACGGCACGCTCGCGCGCGTGTGCGGCATCGTCACGGTGCGGCAGCGGCCCGGCACGGCGAAGGGCACGATCTTCGTTTCACTCGAAGACGAGACGGGTTCCATCAACGTGATCGTGCATGCGGCGCTCGTCGAGTCGCAACGCAAGGAGTTGCTTGGGTCGTCGCTGCTGGCGGTGGCGGGCGTGGTGCAGCGCGAGGGCGAGGTGGTGCACCTCGTCGCGCAACGGCTGGAGGATCACAGCCGTCTACTTGGCCGGCTCGCCACCGAGAGCCGGAATTTTCACTGAAGCGCGGCCCGCCGCTACGCGTTTGGCTCGCCGTTCTGCGGATTCTGCATGAAGGCGTCGAGTACCGCGCGAATCGCCACGTCGAACGGCGTGCGGCGGCCCATGCCCAGCGCTTCGAGACGGCCGGAATCGAGGTGGCAGTCGCGCGGGCGGGGCGTGGTGTCCGTGGGCGTGGGCTGCGCGAGGAGCCGCGCCTCGACGCCGAGCGCCTGCGCGAGTTGCACGGCAATGTCGTGCTTCGTCATCGGCTCGTCTCCGGACCATTGCGCGACGCCGCGCACGGGTTCACCGTCCGCGCAGCGCAGCAGCAGCTCGCGAATCACGAACGCCACGTCGGGCGTGAAAGTGGGGTAGCGCGTGGCCCATGCGTCCATCGGCGCGGCCTGCGCGCCGGGCTGCGCCGAGGCGACGATGGCCGGCACGAGGCTCGTGACCGCCGACTCGTGCCAGCCGACGATCGGCCCGTACAACAGGGGCAGACGCAGCACGAGCGCGTTATCGCTCGCCTCGATGAGGGCGCGCTCGCCTTCGAGCTTGCTGTGGCCGTACGCGTTGAGCGGGTTCGGCGTGTCGTCGGCGCGGTAGGGCGCTTGCGTGCCGTCGAACACATAATCGGTGGAGATCGAGAGCACCCAGGCGCCGCGCCGCCGAGCCGCCGTGGCGATGCTGCGCACCGCGTCCACGTTGAGCGCGCGCGCGGCCGCCGGGTCATGCTCGCAAATATCGGGACGGCGCTCGGCCGCCGCCAGCACGATGGCGTCGGGCGCCTCGCGCTCGACGAATGCGTTCACGGCCTGCGCGTCGCGCACGTCGAGCACGGTTTGCTGCGGGCCGCCGTGGCGGAACGCGGTGGGCACGACCTGCCAGGGCGTTGCGGCGGCGAGTTCGCGAACGACGGCGCGCCCGAGCAGACCCGACGCGCCAATCACGGCGACCTTGAACATGGCGCGCTCCGTCAGGCGCTGGCCGTGCCGACCACGGTGTAGCCGGCTTCGTCGATCGCGGACTTCAGGACTTCGGCGCTCTGGTTCGATTCGACCTTCACGCGGCCCGAGGCCAGATCGATCTCGACTTTGGCCTGCGCGTCGTGTTCGTGGATCGCGCGCGTGACGGCGCCTACGCAGTGCTGGCAGCTCATGCCTTCGACGTTGAACTGGATCATCGTGTCTTCCTTTTTCAGAGAGTGAGGCGGGGTACGACTGGATATGAGGCCGCCGCCGGATTATGCCAGCGGGGGCCGGTTGTCGCGCTGGACCTTCCCATCATGGGAAGGTGTACGATCAAGGAATCGATCGGATCAACGATCAAACAGTGGGAGAGCAGCGTGAACATTGGCGAAGCGGCAAAGGAATCGGGCGTCACGGCGAAAATGATTCGCTACTACGAAAGTGTCGGATTGCTGGCGCCCAAGGGGCGTACGGACGCCGGCTACCGCGTCTACGGTCAGGAGGAAGTGCATTCGCTGCGCTTCATCCGTCAGGCGCGCCGTCTGGGCTTTCTGGTCGACGACATCCGGCGCCTGCTCGCGCTTTGGCACGACCGCTCGCGCGCAAGCGCCGAGGTCAAGTCGATTGCGCTCGAGCACGTGGCCGAACTCGACCAGCGTATCGCCGAGCTGACCCAGATGCGCGACACGCTCTCGCATCTGGCCGCGCACTGCCAGGGCGACGACCGGCCCGACTGCCCGATCATCGAAGGCCTCGCCGACGCCGCGGCGCTGGACTGCCCTGAGTGCGCCCATTCGCACTGATTGCAGGTGCAACCGCCGTGGGCAAATTGACGCAACCTCGCAGCGCTTGCGCACCGAATTGGTGCTTTTGCGGGCAGCTAACGCCGAACGCCCGTGAATCTGCTTGAAAATGTGTCGATAAAACATGATGTTGCCGATTCGTATCTCGGTGTCATTCCAGATTGGAATGCACGGCATTCGTGCAATTCACTAGCCAATCCCGGTGCAACCGTTATAATGCGGGTATTCCCTTACTAGGGTTATCCCTGATGCAAATCCACCGGGGATCGCCGAATCCTTGGAGCACACCATCATGTTTGCGTACCTTCTTGAAAAGCTGAGCAACTGGTTTGAAACTGCCGAACGTCGCCGCCGCGAAGCGTATCTCGCTTCGTCGTCCGATATCGTGCAACTCGAACAGCGCATCCGTTCGATCGAATCGAACGGCTACAACTCGCTGTAAGCCAGATTTGCTGGCTACGTTGTAAGCCGGTTCAAACGGCAGCTATCAAGCCCCGCATTGGCGGGGCTTTGTCATTTCTGCGCCGTCGATGGAAGAGAGTCTGAGCCTTGCCACTGGGGTAAGGTAAAGTCTTTTTGCGACAAGCCGTCATAGCAATGGAGTCGCTTTCTTTCGGGGGCAGCACATGGTGCAGGACCACAATTCCCACCCGTCGCATCGCGCGCCGCGTTTTTCTGTTGTTTCTGTTGCGCGCGCCGGGCTGATTGGCGCCGTCATGGCGTGGGCGAGCGCCAGCGCGCTCGCGGGGCAGCCGCTCGTGCTGGATACGCAACGGGGCATCAGCGACGGCCAGTCGGGGCTCGTGCTGCAAAACGCGCCGCTCTCGCACGAGCCGATGGTGCAGGCAGTGCAGCCGGCCGGCATTGCGCCGGATTCGTCGCAACCGTATATCGTCGCGCCGTACGTGGAAGTGCCCGGCGGCGGGGGCGGGCGGACGAATCCGCCGCCTCGTCCGCCGCGGCCCCCGCATCGGCCTTCGCCGCCACGCCCGCAACCGCTGCCCGCGCAGTAATGACGCCGGGCGCGCCGGGCTCGGCCCGGCTAGCGCAGCGCGCGGCTCAGTCGCCGCGCGATTCGATGCGAAATTGCGCGCCGGCGTCCTCGCCGAGCGTTTTCACGAGCCACGGCAGCGCTTCTTTCATCGCCGCCTGAAGCGTGAAGGGCGGGTTCAGGATGAACATGCCGCTGCCGTACAGGCCGAAGCCGTCTTCGGGCGGGTTCCTGACCGAAAGCGTGACGTGCAGCCAGTTCTTCTCCTGTAGCCGCTTGAGCTGCTCCGGGAAGCGCTTCGACTCGGGCCGCGTGACCTGCGGATACCAGACCGCATAGGTGCCCGTGGCGAAGCGCTTGAGACTTTCCTCGACGCACGTGAGCGTGCGCGCGTAGTCGCGCTTGTCCTCGAAGGAGGGGTCGATCAGCACGAGCGCGCGGCGCGGCGGCGGGGGCAGCAGCGTCTTGATGCCGTCGAAGCCGTCGCCCGCGTAGATCATCACGCGGCGGCCCGCGTCGTGAAAGCGGTGGCGCAGCACGTCGATTTCCGTGCTGTGCAGCTCGAACAGCCGCATGCGGTCCTGTTCGCGCATGAGCCGCCACGCGAGATAGGGCGAGCCGGGATAGAAGCGCAATTCGCCGTCGGGGTTCAGGGCCGCCACTTCGTCGACATAGTCCGCAAGCGCGGAGGGCAGGTCGTCGCGGCCCCACAGTTTGCCGATGCCGGTATTGAACTCGGCGTTCTTCGTGGCGTAGCCTTCGCGCAGTGCATACGCGCCTGCGCCCGCGTGGGTGTCGATGTACCAGTACGCCTTGTCCTTCTTGCCGAGGTAATGCAGCAGTTGCACGACGACGGCGTGCTTGAGGACGTCGGCATGATTGCCGGCGTGAAAGGCGTGACGGTAGCTCAGCATGATGGGGCGGGACGCAGGGTCCGGTGAGAATGCGGTGAAAGCGCGATGAAAACAATAAGACAGCAGCGGCGGCGCGCCGCGAGGTCGCGCGAGGTCGCGTATTGTACGCCACCGCAAGCCGCCCCCGCCGTGCGCGCACGGCCTGCCGGCCACTGCGTCAGCCGTTTCGTCCGGCCGTTGCGTCAGTCGCTGCGTCAGTCGTAAGCGTCGCCGACGATCGCCTCGATCTGCGCCTTCACGTCCGGCGTGATCTTTTCCGCCACTTCGCGCGCCTTCATGTTCTCGCCGATCTGCTCCACGCGCGAGGCGCCGGTGATGACCGTGCTCACGTTCGGATTCTTCAGGATCCACGCAAGCGCGAGTTGTCCCACGGAACAGTCGAGCTGTTTCGCGAAGTCGGCGAGCTTGCCGACGATCGCGTTCTTGTCAGGGTCCGTGACATTCTTGCGCAGCCAGTCGTAGCCTTGTAGTTCCGCGCGGCTGCCGGTGGGCACACCGCCGCGGTATTTGCCGGTGAGCAGCCCCGAAGCGAGCGGGCTCCACGTGGTGAGGCCAAGGCCGATGTCCTCATAAAGCCGCCGGTATTCGTCTTCCACGCGCTGGCGGTGGAACAGGTTGTACTGCGGCTGTTCCATGACAGGCTTGTGAAGATGGTGGCGTTCCGCGATTTCCCATGCGGCGCGAATCTCGTCGGCGCTCCATTCCGAGGTGCCCCAGTAGAGCGCCTTGCCGCGCGAGATCATGTCGCTCATCGCCCACACGGTTTCCTCGACCGGCGTGTTCGGGTCCGGGCGGTGGCAGAACACGAGATCGACATAATCGAGCTGCAAGCGCTTGAGCGAGCCGTCGATGGCGTTCATGAGGTACTTGCGGTTGAGCGTGTGATACTGGTTGGGCGCTTCGCTCAAGCCCCAGAAGAACTTGGTCGAAACGACATAGCTCACGCGCGGCCACGCGAGTTCCTTGAGCGCCTGCCCCATCAGCTCTTCCGACTTGCCGCCCGCGTAGACCTCGGCGTTGTCGAAGAAGTTGACGCCCGCGTCGCGCGCCGCCGCGAGCGATTCGCGCGCGAGTTTCGCGTCGACCTGATTGCCGTAGGTGACCCACGAGCCGATGGACAGTTCGCTAACTTGCAGGCCTGAGCGGCCCAGTCGCCGGTAGTTCATGAACGCTTCTCCTCCAGTGCGGTATTGAGTTCGCAAAGCTAGCACGAGTTCGCCATTTGCGCCGGGCGGGCATGCGCTACGCGCGGCGCCTTGCAGTGCGGCAACGGCGCGGCGAAATTCAGTTTTGCTTGTCCTCCTCGATGCTTCACGCAAGCCGCTTCATGCACAATAGCCGCGTTGGCCGCGACGCAACATCCGGCCGGATGGCATAAGCCATTCGTCAGGTTTGACGGCGCGCGAGCCGGGGTTTCACACTGTTCAACAACCTGGAGGTGTCCGATGTCGTCTCTCTCTCTGAATACGAAACTCGATGGCAAGGTTGCAGTCGTCACCGGTGCGGCCAGCGGCATCGGCAAGCAGATCGCGCTCACGCTCGCGCAGGCGGGCGCCGCCGTCGCGATCGCCGACCTCAACCAGAGCGGCGCCGACGCCGTAGCCGAGGAAATCAAGGGCGCGGGCGGCAAGGCCATCGGCGTGGCCATGGACGTCACCAATGAAGACGCGGTGAACCAGGGCATCGACCGCGTGGCGGCCGAACTGGGTTCGGTGGACATCCTCGTGTCGAACGCGGGCATCCAGATCGTCAATCCGATCGAAAGCTACGCGTTCTCCGACTGGAAGAAGATGCAGGCTATCCACGTCGACGGCGCCTTCCTCACCACCAAGGCCGCGCTCAAGCACATGTACAAGGACGATCGCGGCGGCGTCGTGATCTACATGGGCTCGGTGCATTCGCACGAAGCTTCGCCGCTGAAGTCGGCCTACGTCGCGGCCAAGCACGCGCTGCTCGGTCTCGCGCGCGTGCTCGCGAAGGAAGGCGGCAAGCACAACGTGCGCTCGCATGTGGTGTGTCCGGGTTTCGTGCGCACGCCGCTCGTGGAAAAGCAGATTCCCGAACAGGCGAAGGAACTCGGCATCAGCGAGGAAGAAGTCGTCAAGCGCGTCATGCTGGGCGGCACGGTGGACGGCGTGTTCACGACCGTCGAGGACGTCGCGCAAACGGTGTTGTTCCTTTCGGCCTTCCCCTCGGCTGCGTTCACGGGTCAGTCCTTCGTTGTGAGCCACGGCTGGTTCATGCAATAAAACACGCATTGGATGGAGGAGGCGCGGTTATGGCGCAACGCAAGAAGGGGCAGGCCCAGTCGGCTGCCGTGGGGGAGGAGACTGCGGTGCATGGCGGCGCGGCGGCGCGTCCGCACGTGACCCACTGCGGCAGCGAATCGCAGCAGTGGGAAACGGTCGCGCTTACGCTCCAGGGCGGTGGCGCGCTCGGCGCGTATCAGGCGGGCGTGTACGAGGGGCTGTTCGAGGCCGGCATTTCGCCCAACTGGATCGCCGGCATTTCCATCGGCGCGCTCAATACTGCGCTCATTGCGGGCAATGCGCCCGAGCATCGCGTGGCGCGTTTGCGCGAATTCTGGGAAACGATCTGCCAGCCTGCCTACAGCCCGCCGCTGCCGCCTTTCATCGAGCACGCGCTCTTCAATGCGAACGCTTCCGTGCGCAAGACCTTTACGGCCATGCAGGCGGCGGGCGCGATCGTGGAGGGGCAGAAGGGATTTTTCGTGCCGCGCTTTCCGCCGCCGTTGCCCAATGCTTCAGGGCATCCGGAAAAAGCGAGCTACTACGACACGAAACCCCTGAAGGCGACGCTCGAGCGCCTGTGCGACTTCGACCGTATCAATTCAGGCGAAACGCGGGTGTCGGTGGGGGCGGTCAACGTGGGCAGCGGCAACTTCGTGTATTTCGACAACACGACCACGCGGCTGCGGCCCGAGCATTTCATCGCATCGGGCTCGTTGCCGCCGGGTTTCGCGGCCGTGGAAATCGACGGCGAGTATTACTGGGACGGCGGCCTGATGTCAAACACGCCGCTCTACGAAGTGATCCAGACCACGCCGCGACGTGACACGCTGGCGTTCCAGGTCGATCTCTGGAGCGCGCGCGGGCCGGTGCCCGACAACATTGTCGACGTGCAGGGCCGCATGAAGGATATCCAGTATTCGAGCCGTACGCGTCTCGTGACCGATATCCTGCAACGTTCGCAGCGCTATCGTCACGTCTTGCGCGAAGTTCTCGATCGCATCGCGCCCGAGCACGCCAACGATCCCTGGGTCGCGCTGGCGGACGAGCTTTCGTGCTCCAGGAAGTACAACGTGATCCACCTCATCTACCGGCACAAGGAGTACGAGGGGCACTTCAAGGACTACCAGTTCGGCATTTCGACCATGCGCGAGCACTGGACAAGCGGCTTGCAGGACATTCGCGCCTCGCTCGCACAACCGGGCTGGCTCGACAAGCCCGACAACGATTCGGGCTTCGTCACGCACGACATCCATCGCGACATGCGCGGCCACGGCGGTTGAGAGCTTGTTGAGCGTTTGTTGATCGTCCCGCCAAAACAAAAGGCGTCCGTTCTTGCGAACGGACGCCTTTTTCATGCTTGCTTGCGCGTTGGGCTTACTTCAGCACTTGCGCGACTGCGCTCGCAACGGCGTCGAGGTTGCGCGTGTTCAGCGCGGCCACGCAGATGCGGCCCGTGCTCACGGCATAGATGCCGAACTCTTCGCGCAGACGGTCCACTTGCGCGGCGGTCAGGCCCGAGTACGAGAACATGCCGCGCTGCACGTTGATGAAGTTGAAGTCGCGGTCCACGCCGGCGGCCGTGAGGCGCTCGACGAGGCCCGTGCGCATCGCGCGGATGCGGTTGCGCATTTCGCCGAGTTCCGCTTCCCACATCGCGCGCAGGTCGGCCGAGCCGAGCACGGCTGCGACCACCGAGCCGCCGTGCGTCGGCGGGTTCGAGTAGTTCGTGCGGATCACGCGCTTGAGTTGCGAGAGCACGCGCGCCGATTCTTCCTTGCTGGTCGTGAGGATCGACAGTGCGCCCACACGCTCGCCGTACAGCGAGAACGACTTCGAGAACGACGACGACACGAACACGTTGAGTTCCGAAGCGGCGAAGAGGCGCACGACTTCGCCGTCTTCCGCGATGCCGTCACCGAAGCCTTGATACGCGATGTCGAGGAACGGCACGAGACCGCGTGCCTTCACGGCTTCGATTACCTGCTTCCACTGGTCGATCGTGAGGTCGACGCCAGTCGGGTTGTGGCAGCACGCGTGCAGCACGACAACCGTGCCGGCGGCGTAGCCGTTCAGCGCGCTCAGCATGCCTTCGAAGTTCACGCCGTTGGTCTGCGCGTCGTAGTACGGGTACGCGATGACGTCGAAACCGGCGCTTTCGAAGAGGGCGCGGTGGTTTTCCCAGCTCGGGTCGCTGATCGCGACCTTGGCGTTCGGGTTCACGCGCTTCAGGAAGTCCGCGCCGATCTTCAGTGCGCCCGTGCCGCCCAGCGCCTGCGCCGTGACGACGCGGCCGGCCGCGATCAGCGGCGAGTCGTCGCCGAGCAGCAGCTTTTGCACGGCGGCGTCATAGGCGGCGAGACCTTCGATCGGCAGATAGCCGCGCGGCAGGCCGGCTTCCACGCGCGCCTTTTCGGCCTCGCGCACCGCGCGCAGCAGCGGAATCTTGCCTTCCTCGTTGGTGTACACGCCCACGCCGAGGTTCACCTTGGTCGCGCGAGCATCGGCGTTATAGGCTTCGTTCAGACCCAGAATCGGGTCGCGGGGGGCGAGTTCGACAGCGGAAAAGAGGGACATGATCGTTCGGCAAAAGTGAAGGGAGATCGGTTGGGCCACACGTGCCGGCCACAGAACGCGTTATTGTAGCGAATCCTCAAGCCGGATTTCCGCCGATTTGGCATCCGTTGCGCCGCCCGGCCCTTGCAGCGCCGCCTGAGGCGCCCCATCTAGCTCCGTAGCGGGCCCGAAGCCCGCTCCAGGCCCGCTCTGGCATGCCGACCGGCAAAATCAGGCGAGGCGATAGAATAGTTGTTTGCTCCGCGCACAGGATGTCACCCATGTCCGACCACATCGTCGCCGACGCGCCCGCGCTCGACGAGTCGAAGTTCGTCCAGTACGAGGGCTCGCCGTTCCAGCTCTACCAGCCGTACCCGGCGGCCGGCGACCAGCCGACGGCCATCGCAACGCTCGTGGAAGGCGTGGAGGACGGGCTCTCGTTCCAGACGCTGCTCGGCGTCACGGGCTCGGGCAAGACCTACACGATGGCGAACACCATTGCGCGCCTGGGCCGCCCGGCCATCGTGTTCGCGCCGAACAAGACGCTCGCCGCGCAGCTTTACGCCGAATTCCGCGAGTTCTTTCCGCGCAACGCCGTCGAGTATTTCGTCTCGTACTACGACTATTACCAGCCGGAAGCCTATGTGCCGCAGCGCGATCTCTTCATCGAGAAGGATTCGTCGATCAACGAGCACATCGAGCAGATGCGGCTTTCCGCCACCAAGAGCCTGATGGAGCGGCGCGACGTGGTGATCGTCGCGACGGTTTCGGCGATCTACGGTATCGGCAATCCGTCCGAGTACCACCAGATGATTCTCACGCTGCGTCACGGCGACAAGCTCGGCCAGCGCGACGTCATCGCGCGCCTGATCGCGATGCAGTACACGCGCAACGAGCAGGACTTCCAGCGCGGCACGTTCCGCGTGCGCGGCGACACCATCGACATCTTCCCGGCCGAGCACGCCGAAATGGCCGTGCGCGTGGAACTGTTCGACGACGAGGTCGAAACGCTGCAACTGTTCGACCCGCTCACGGGCCGCGTGCGCCAGAAGATTCCGCGCTTCACGGTGTATCCGTCGTCGCACTACGTGACGCCGCGCGAAACCGTGCTGCGCGCCGTTGAAACGATCAAGACTGAATTGCGCGAGCGGCTGGAGTTCTTCCACACCGAAGGCAAGCTCGTGGAGGCGCAGCGGCTGGAACAGCGCACCCGCTTCGACCTGGAGATGCTTCAGGAACTGGGCTTTTGCAAGGGCATCGAGAACTACTCGCGGCACTTTTCGGGCGCGCTGCCCGGCGAGCCGCCGCCCACGCTCGTCGATTACCTGCCCACCGACGCCATGATGTTCCTTGACGAGTCGCACGTGCTGATCGGCCAGTTCAACGGCATGTACAACGGCGACCGCGCGCGCAAGGAAAATCTCGTCGATTACGGCTTCCGGCTGCCTTCGGCGCTCGATAACCGGCCGCTCAAGTTCAACGAGTTCGAGCGCAAGATGCGCCAGGTGGTGTTCGTCTCCGCCACGCCCGCCGACTATGAAAAGAAGGTGACGGGGCAGATCGCCGAGCAGGTGGTGCGGCCCACGGGCCTCGTCGACCCGACGATCGAGGTGCGCCCGGCGTCGACCCAGGTGGACGACGTGCTCTCGGAAATCAACGCGCGCGTCGAAGTGGGCGAGCGCGTGCTCGTGACGACCCTCACCAAGCGCATGGCCGAGCAGCTCACCGAGTTCCTCGCCGACCACGGCGTGAAAGTGCGCTACCTGCATAGCGACATCGACACGGTCGAGCGCGTGGAGATCATCCGGGACCTGCGGTTGGGCACCTTCGACGTGCTCGTGGGCATCAACCTGCTGCGCGAGGGGCTCGACATTCCGGAAGTCTCGCTCGTGGCGATTCTCGACGCCGACAAGGAAGGCTTCCTGCGCGCCGAGCGCTCGCTGATCCAGACGATCGGCCGCGCGGCGCGCAACGTGAACGGCAAGGCGATTCTCTACGGCGATCGCATCACCGACTCGATGCGCAGAGCCATCGACGAAACCGAGCGCCGCCGCGCCAGGCAGATGGCCTTCAACGAGGCGAACGGCATCGTGCCGCGCGGCGTGGTCAAGCGCATCAAGGACATCATCGACGGCGTCTACAACGTCGATGAAGCCCGCGCCGAACTGCGCGAGGAGCAGGAGCGCGCGAAGTTCGAGGACATGTCCGAGAAGCAGATCGCCAAGGAGATCAAGAAGCTCGAGAAGCAGATGATGGACTACGCGAAGAACCTCGAATTCGAGAAGGCCGCACAGGCGCGCGACCAGCTTGCCGTGCTGCGCCGGCGCGTGTTCGGGGCGAACGTGGGGGATCATCCGATCTGAGCGATTACCGCTCGTTGCGCTGCCTCCTTGCCTTCGATCGCCTTTCGGGTGTCGAAGGCGCTGAAACCGGCCTGCCAAAACACCGTAAGGCTGTGTTAACAAACCGCTGCTAAAACCCTGTTGCATTAAGGTTTTTCGCGCCGCCGAATTTGTCCCTCATCTGCATCGGTGTTAAACTTCGCTATTATTGAGAATTGTTCGCATTAACGTTTTTAGCTGCATGCGGACCGGCTCAGTTGGATGTAATCCTCATATATAAAAACCAGGAGTTTCGATGCGGATCCACTCTCTCTTGCGCGGTACCGCCGTCATCGCGGCCGCCACGGCGGCGTTTGCGGCCCATGCGGCTGAATACCCGATCGGCAAGCAGCAAATCCAGGGCGGTATGGAAATCGGCGCAGTCTATTTGCAGCCGATCACGATGGAGCCGGAAGGCATGATGCGCAAGGCGTCGGATTCCGATATCCACCTGGAGTCGGACATCCACGCGGTGAAGAACAACCCGACGGGCTTCGCGGAAGGCGACTGGATGCCGTATCTGCAAGTGCATTACGAACTGACCAAGCCGGGTTCGAGCTACGTGCAAAAGGGCGACCTGATGCCGATGGTCGCGAACGACGGCCCGCACTATGGCGACAACGTCAAGCTGGCGGGCCCCGGCAAGTATCACCTCAAGCTGATCGTGGAAGCGCCGATGCAGACCGGCCACATGGCGTTCGGCCGTCACGTCGACAAGGAAACGGGCGTGGGCCCGTGGTTCAAGCCGATCACGCTCGAATACGACTTCCCGTTTGCCGGTATCGGCAAGAAGGGCGGCTATTAAGCGGAAAAATTAGCGGCCCAATGAGCGGGCCGCGAAGCGGATAGCGCAAATGGCAGCGGCGCTCGCCTCGTGCGGCGCCACTGCATGAAATGCAGCAAGGAGCAGGTAAGACCAATGACTGGAATCCGGAAGTTTGCGGCGCTCGCGCTCAGCGCGTCTTTTGCGGTGTCGCTTGCTGGCGTGGCCACGCTCGCGCACGCCGAGGATCTGCCGACGTTCAAGCTCGAAATGAACGACGGCAAGCTCAATCCCGCGCGCATCGAGGTGCCGGCGGGCAAGCGCATCAAGATCGAGGTGCGCAATACGGGCAAGGGCGCGGCCGAGTTCGAGAGCGTCCAGTTGCGCAAGGAAAAGGTGCTGGCGCCGGGCGCGGACTCGTTCGTGGTGATCGCGCCGCTCGATCCGGGCGAGTACAAGTTCTTCGACGATTTCCACCAGCAGGCGCAGGGCGTGATCGTCGCCAAGTGAGCGCTGCCGGGTGAAGGCAATTGTCGCGAAGTAGTAAGGCCGCCGGCGCGTAGGGCCGGCAGCAGGAGGTGTTGAATGGGTCAGGTGATGTTCATCGTATGGCGGGAGAGCGTTGAGGCGCTGCTCGTCGTGGGGATTCTCTATGCGTGGCTGAAGAACGGCGACGCGGACGCGCGGCGCGGCTTGCCGTACCTGTGGGGCGGCGTGGCGCTCGGCATTCTTGCCGCTATCGGCCTCGGCGCGGCGCTGGTCGGCTTCACCGAGGTGCTCTCGGGCGACGCGCAGGACTACTTCCAGACCGGCATGGTGCTGGTGGCGTGCGTGCTGATCGTGCAGATGGTGCTGTGGATGAAGCAGCACGCGCGCACGCTCAAGCGCGAGATGGAGCAGTCGCTCGAAGCGAGCACGCGCGATTCGAACTGGTGGGGCGTGCTCGTGCTCGTCGCGCTTGCCATCGCGCGCGAAGGCAGCGAAACGGTGATCTTCCTCTACGGCCTCGGCTTCGGCCAGTCGGGCCACGTGGACGCGAGCCAGTATTTCGCCGTGCTGATCGGCCTCGGGCTGGCGTTCCTCACCTTCTACATCCTGCAACTGGGCGGCAAGTACTTCTCGTGGCGGCACTTCTTCCGCGTCACCGAGATCATGCTGCTGTTCCTCGGTGCGGGCCTGTTCCAGACCGGCGTGGACAAGCTGATCGACAAGGAATTCCTGCCGACGATCATCGACCAGGTGTGGAATTCCTCGGCGATCCTCGACGACTCGAGCACCTTCGGCTCGCTCGTCGCGACGCTTACGGGCTATCGCGCGCATCCGGCCCTCATGAACCTGATCGCCTACGCGGCGTACTGGCTCGTGGTGTGGTTCCTCGTGCGGCGCGCCACCGGCCGCGCGACCGCAGTCGGGAAGAGGACGGCAGCATGAGTTGTGCATCCCAGCGCCCGATGCAGGCAGCGGGGCGCCCTGGCAAGCTCGCCCAGGCGGGCCAATGGATGCAACGTCACGGCGCGGCGATCCGCGCCGTGCAGTGGGTCGTGGTCGCCGTTTATGCCTTCCTGATTCTCGTGCCGGCGGTCATGCCGCTGCCCGGCGACACGGCGCACCTGTGGAACAACCTCACGCTTGCCGCGCAGTTCGTGTTCTGGGGCATCTGGTGGCCGTTCGTGCTGCTTTCGATGGTGATGCTCGGGCGCGTGTGGTGCGGCGTGTTGTGCCCGGAAGGCGCGCTCACCGAGTTCGCGAGCAAGTTCGGGCGCGGCTGGGCGATTCCGCGCTGGATGCGCTGGGGCGGCTGGCCCTTCGTGGCCTTCGGGCTCACCACGATCTACGGACAGATGGTGAGCGTCTACCAGTACCCCAAGGCGGTGCTGCTGGTGCTGGGCGGCTCGACCCTCGGCGCGATGGTCATCGGCTTTCTGTACGGGCGCGAGAAGCGCGTCTGGTGCAAGTATCTCTGCCCCGTGAACGGGGTTTTTGCGCTTCTGGCGCGTCTCGCGCCGTTTCGCTACAAGGTCGACGAAGACGCCTGGCGCAATTCCTATCAGCACGGCGAACACGGCGGCCACCGCGTGATTCCCGTGAACTGCGCTCCGCTCGTGCCGCTGCGCAACATGAAGGGCGCCGCGCAGTGCCACATGTGCGGCCGTTGCAGCGGGCACCGCGACGCCATCTCGCTGTCGTGGCGCTCGCCCTCGGAAGAGGTGGTCGAGCTCGGCGACAGCCAGGCGAGCGCCTGGGACACCGCACTGATTCTCTACGGCCTGCTGGGCGTGGCGATCGGCGCGTTCCACTGGACCGGCTCGCCGTGGTTCATCGGCATCAAGCAGTGGCTCGCGGGCTGGCTCATCGACCGCGACATCACCTGGCCGCTCGACACCAACGCGCCGTGGTTCCTGCTCACGCATTATCCCGAGCAGAACGACGTGTTCTCGTGGCTCGACGGCACGATGATCGTCGGCTATATCGTCGCGACGGGGCTCGTGTACGGCACGGCGCTCTTCGCGATTCTCGCCGCCTCGACCGCCGTGTTCGGACGTTTCCAGATGCGCCGCCTGCATCACTTCGCGCAGTCGCTGATTCCGCTCGCGGGCGCGGGCGTGTTCCTCGGCCTGTCGGCCACGACGCTCTCGCTGTTGCGCGCCGAGCACGTGCCGCTCGACTGGGCGACGGAGGTGCGCATTGCGATCCTCGTCATCACCAACGCCTGGAGCGCGTGGCTCGCCTGGCGCGTGACGGGGCGCTACAGCACGCGCCTGTGGCAGCGCGCGCTCGCGCTCGCGGGCTTCGCCGTGGCGCTCGCCGTGGTGGACAGCGCATGGTGGCTGATGTTCTGGGGCTGGACGCGCTGAGTTTCGGGCGCATTTTCCGCACCGTCTTCCGGCGCGTTCTGCGCTACTCTCCTTGCATCGTCATGTGGCTTTGGCGCCGGGCTGGTCCCGGCGCGGCCCGCCCGTACAAGGAGAAACCGTTATGCGAACCCGCGCAGTTCTGACTGACGAAGACGTCGTGAAGATGGCCGATGCGGCCGTGGCGCACGCACGCGCCAACCAGTGGAGCGTGACGATCGCCATCGTCGACGAGGGCGGGCATCTGCTCTATCTGCGCCGGCTCGACGGCGCCGCGCCCATCACCGCCGAGATCGCCATGGCGAAGGCGCGCACCGCGGCGCTCGGCCGCCGCGAAAGCAAGGTCTACGAAGACGTCATCAAGCAGGGCCGCACGGCGTTTCTCAGCGCGCCTCTCACCGGCATGCTCGAAGGCGGCGTGCCCGTGATCGTGGACGGCGACGTGATCGGCGCGATCGGGGTATCGGGCGTGAAGTCCGATCAGGATGCGGCCGTTGCGCGCGAGGGCATCGCGGTGCTCGGGGCGGGGTAAGCGCGGCCGCTACGCCACGCCTGGCGGTGGCGCAAAAAACAAAAGCCGCGGACAGATGCCGCGGCTTTTGCCTCGGGCGGCTCACGCTTCGCGCGCCGCCCCGATCAGGTATGAGAACAAAAAAATGGCGTGGCTTGCTGCGACGGCTGGCTTAAAGCTTGAAGGATGTCTGCACGAAGGGGTCTAGATCTCGCGTGCAAGCCGTCGTTGCTGGCTAATGCCCAACGCCTCTCGGTGGAGGCGGTCCCCACAATACCCGGTTAAAACCTGTTCGAATCCTGCTTCTGTCCTGCCTGAGACTTACTTCGTCAGGATCAGCTTGCCGAGCCGCGTGGCCCGCAACTGATACGTCTCGCCGTTGTGCTTGATGCTCACATGGCTGCGGCCCTGAAGCAGCGCCGCGCTTTCCAGCGTTCGCTCGCCGCCCGCCGCGCCGCTTGCCGTATCCGCGCTCTTGCGCGGCTGCGATTGCGGCTGCGCATGTGTCGCTGCGGGTTTCGGCCGTGCGCTGGTCAATGCCGAGCCGCCGGTGCGGCGGACGCTAAGAGTGGTGGAGCGGTTGAAGTCGGTCATGAACGTGACGTCTTTGTCTCGATTCGATGGAGTTATTCTAAATGATAATCGTTCCTATTTTCAACTGTCCGAAATTTATCGAAATTTACTAGCGATAGCCAGAGGGGGGGCGGACAGGCACAGCGGCGCCCCGCGAGCGCGAGGGCCGCTGCATGGCGTCGGTCAATGCACGGCGTTCGGCAGGTCGCCGTTGCCTTGCACGAACTGACGGATCAGACGCACGGTGTCGATGTCCGACTCGCGATACGCCGACTTCACGATCTCGGAGGTTTGCCGGTCGTCCTCGGTGTCGGCGGTCGGCAGCGTCGTGCGGTACTCGAAGCGCAGAAAGAGCTGTAGCGCGTCGGGTTGCTCGATCGTCATCGTGAGCGAGCCGCCCACGTAGTCGGCCGTCGCCAGGATGTCGTAGCGCACGCTCTCGTTGGCCGTGAGCGTGACGCGGTCGCGCACCGTGGCGTGGCCGTAATGCAGTTCGCGCTCCAGCGTGCTGTCGGTGCGCGAGAGGATCGTGCAGCTATCGAGACCGATCACGAAGAGTTGCGGCTGTTCGGCGCGCAGCACGAGTCCTTCCCAGAGCTGGTCGCGCGTCATGGCAACCACCAGCGGGTTCAGCGGGTCGTTGATCTGGATGAGGTGTTCGAAATTCAAGGCGGCGCCTTCCTGTGTCTATGTCCTTGTGCCGGCGCTCAAGCGACGACGAGACCCGAGCGTATCGTGATCGTGTTGGTGAGGACCTTGTGGACCGGGCAGGCGTTGGCGATCTGGAGCAGGCGCTCGCGCTGCTCTTCGGTGAGCGCGCCTTCGAGCGCGATCTGGCGATCGATCGTCGTGCCTTCGTTGCCGGTTTCCATCGAGAGCTTCACGCGTACGCCTTCGAGCGGCCACTCCTTGCGCTGTGCGTACATCTTCAGCGTGATGGAGGTGCAGGCGCCGAGGCTCGAGAGCAGCAGCGAGAAGGGCGACGGTCCGCGATCGCCGCCGCCGAGTGAGGCGGGTTCGTCGGCGATCCAGGTGTGTGTGCCGTCGTCGAACTGGACCTGGTAGTTCGTCGAGCCAATGTGTGCGGTGACTGCGGGTTCGGCCATGCGCTCCTCGCGGGAGGGACGGTTAAAGGGGACGGGCGTGCGCCGACCGGCGCGCGCCCCCGGAAACCTTATTGTGACGGAAAGCGGGCAAGCCTGTGGTGATGAGGCGGCGCGACGGCCGCGGCCGCGCGCGCCTGGCGTGCACCTGGGTGTGCGCGTGGCGTGCGCCTCGTGCGCTTCGCGCGCCCGGTGCTCGTCTAGTGCGCGATGCGCCCCATGCGACCGGCCTGATAGTCGAGCACGGCCTGGCGGATCTCCGGCTCCGTGTTCATCACGAACGGGCCGTAGCGTACGACCGGCTCGTTCAGCGGCACGCCACCGATCAGCAGGACTTCGAGCGGCGCGCTCGCGTCGGCGGGCGCGGCGAGCGTGACCGTGTCGCCGTCGCGCGCGAAGGTCACCATCTGCTGCGCCTCGACCGCCTGCGCTTGCGGACCGTACAGCCCCGTGCCCGAAAGGCCGTAGGCGAACACGCGATACTCGGGCGGCACCGGCTGCTGCACGCTCGCGCCGGGCGCGATCGTGAAGTGCTGGTAGAGGATGGGCGTGCGCGTTTCGATCGCGGCCTTCGCGCCCAGCGCCTCGCCCGCAATCACCTTCACCGTGACCTTGCCGTCCGTCGAGCGGCCCACCGGAATCTGCTCCGTGGGCAGTTCCTGGTAACGCGGCGCGATCATCTTGTCGCGCGCGGGCAGGTTCACCCACAGTTGCAGGCCGTGCATGCGGCCGCCCGTGCGCGTGAATTCGGGGTCGGGCATTTCACTGTGGATCACGCCCGCACCCGCCGTCATCCACTGCACGTCGCCGGGGCGCAGCGTGCCCGAATGGCCCGCCGAGTCCTTGTGGCCGAAGCGGCCCGCGAGCATGTACGTGACGGTTTCGAAGCCGCGATGCGGGTGGTCGGGCGCGCCCTTGGCTTCGCCCGGCGCGTAGTCGGTCGGGCCCATTTCGTCGAGCAGCAGGAACGGATCGAAGTCCATCAGCGTGCGGGTGGGGAACGGCCGATGAACGATGAATCCGCCACCCTCGGTGGTGCGAACCGCGGGATAAACGCGTTCGATCGTACGGGTCGTGGTCATGGATATCACCTCGAATTGTGGGAATTGCGTTATATGCGAAACAAACAGCTATTATAGGTACCCAATTCGGGCTGTTTTACGGCCTCATCGCAATGGATTGTCCCATCGCTGGAACGACGACATGAAAATCGATTCGCATAACCTCAACGACCTGATGTACTTCTCGCAGGTGATCGAGCATGGCGGATTCTCGGCCGCCGAACGTGTGCTCGGCATCTCGAAGTCACGTCTGTCGCGGCGGGTGAGCGAACTCGAGGCCTCGCTCGGCGTGCGCCTGTTGCAGCGCTCCACGCGCAAGCTCGCGCTCACCGAGGCGGGCGAACTCTTCTACCAGCATTGCCGCGCGATGCTCGCCGAGGCGCAGGCGGCGGTGAACGTCGTACAGTCGCTGCGTTCGTCGCCGCGCGGCACGGTGCGCGTGAGCGTGCCCGTCACGCTGTCGCAGACGATCTTTTCGCAGATCATTCCGGAATTCATGCATCGCTACCCTGAAGTGCGGGTGGTGATGCGCGTGACGAACCGCGTGATCGACCTGTTCGAAGATTCCGTGGACATCGCGCTGCGCGTGCGCTCGGAGCCGCCGGAGAACGCCAATATCGTGGTGCGCCCGCTGTGGCGCACCGAGCAGATGCTGGTGGGCGCGCCGAGCCTGCTTGCGCAGAATGCGCCGCCGCTCACGCCCGACGACCTCACGCGCTTCGAAACGCTCGACACGCCCACGAGCGACGGCCGCCATGTGTTCCAGCTGATCGCGCCCGATGGCACGCGCCACGCGCACGAGCACGAGCCGCGCCTCATCACCGCGGACCTCACGACGATCCGCGAGGCAGCGCTCGCGGGCCTCGGCATCGCGGCCATGCCGGAGATGATGTACGGCGCCGCGCTCCGCTCGGGCAAGCTTTCGCCGGTGATGCCGGGCTGGACGCTGCCTGTGCCGCAGCTTTATGCGGTGTTTCTCTCGCGCCAGGGCATGGTTCCCGCCGTGCGGGCCTTCGTCGATTACCTCGTGGAAGTGCTCGACGCCGACAAGAGCTTGCAGCAGGAATGCCCGCTGAGGAGCGAGATCGCCGCGCTCGCGGCGCACGCGGGCGGGCAGGGCGCGGCCACGGGCACGACATCAAGCACAACAACAAGTACACCGAATGTTCAGGGCGCACGGGCCGGGTTGCTGCGCACGAAGTCCGCAAGCAAGATCGAAACGGCGTGAAGCTTTGCGAACATGCACGCGCGTGCGCTTGTATGAAGCTTTGCCCTGAAGCACCGCCGTTGCGCGTGCCGTTCAGCTTCGGCTCAAACGCCATTTGTTTTTAGGCATTCAAGCGCTGCCGGCCATCGCTACATTCAATGGCTCAACGCTTGAAGGCCAGCGGCGAGAGGAATATATTGAAGTCCTCCTCGCCAAGCACCGGTCTTGAGTGGGGATTGATGGCCGCTATCATAGTGAGCCTTCAGGGCCGAAAGCGCAGTCCGTGTTGCCCACGGCAGTCGCATGTGCCGGCGTGAACCGATCGATTGTCGGGGAGTCGCCGCCACAGCCCGAATGCGCCGCGTGCGCACGAAAAAAGGCCTTCATCTGACGATGAAGGCCTTTTACTTTGTGCCGCCGTTTTGGGCTGGCGGTATTCAGTGGTGCGCGGGATCGGTCACGAAGCCGAGCTTCGTGAGGCCGCCGCTCTGGGCCGCCGACATCACCTGGGCCACGCGTTCGTATTGCACCTTGCGGTCCGCGTTCAGGTGCAGTTCCGGCTGCGGCGTGGTTTGCGCCGCGGCGGCGATCTTCTGGTTCAGCGCCGCGTCGTCGACCTTGTCGCCATCCCATAGCACGGTGCCGTCCGCTTCGATCGATACGTTGATCTGCGCGGGCTTCGCGTCTTCCTTCTGGCTGCTCGCGTGCGGCAGGTCGATTTTCACGGCGTGACGGATCACGGGAATCGTCACCATGAAAACGATCAGGAGAACCAACATGACGTCGACGAGCGGCGTCATGTTGATTTCGTTCATCAGGCCATCGTCGTCGTCGCTGGCAAAGGGGCTCATCGCCATGTTGCTTGCCTCCGCTCTTTAGTGGCTGCGCGCGGCGACACGCAGGTTGCCGGTGCTGCCGTCCTTCGCGCCGCTGCGCGAGGTCGAGGTGAGACGGGCGCCCGTCACGAAGAACGCGTGCAGGCCGTGCGCGAAGCGGTTGAGCTTCGTGACGATCGCCTTGTTGGCGCGGGTGAGGGCGTTGTAGCCGAGCACCGCGGGAATCGCGACGAAGAGGCCGAACGCGGTCATGATGAGCGCTTCGCCCACGGGACCGGCCACGGCGTCGATCGAGGTCTGACCGGTTGCGCCGATCGTAAGCAGTGCGTGATAGATGCCCCACACCGTGCCGAACAGGCCGACGAACGGCGCCGTGCTGCCGATCGAGGCGAGAATGGCGAGGCCGCTTTGCATCTTCGCGACGGAATCGTCCATCGTGTCTTTCAGGCAGCGCGTGACCCAGTCCGACACGTCCATGCGGTCGTGCAGATGCGGTTGCGTCTGGTGATGGTGATCGGCGGCTTCCTGGCCCGAGAGGGCGAGCGCGAGGAACGGGTTGTCTTCGCGCGTGCCGCTGCCGAGCTTCTTCACGCCGTCGGCGAGATCGTCCGAGTGCCAGAACTGCTGCTCGGCATTCTTCGTGAGGCGCTTCAGGCGCGCCACGTTCCAGCCCTTCACGACGATCACGCACCATGACAGCACCGACATGATCAACAACGCGAGCGCGATGCCGCGTGTCACGAAATCCCCTTGCGCCCAGACGTGGGCGATACCGTAGTTCTGCATTCTCAATCCTCTTTATTCAATTCATGAAGGCGTGTGGCTTCAGCCGGTCAATCGTGCAGGCTGAAGTCGAATGGTTGCGTGTAGGCCGCGCGCACGGCTTCGCCGTTTTCCAGGTACGGCTTGCACGAGCTTTGGCGCATGGCGTCGACTGCGGCGTCGTCGAGGCGGCTATAGCCGCTCGACTTCTTCAGTTCGATGTTCTCGATCTTGCCCGTGAGGCCCACGACGAAATGCACGAAGGCCGTGCCGGTCTCGCCACGGCGGCGCGAAAGCGTCGGATAGTCGGGCTGCACGATGCGGCAGTCGAGGTGCGAAACGTTCTTCGGCGCCGAGAGCGCCATGGTCGGCTTCGCGTCGGTGGCTGCGGCGGCCGTCTGCGCGGGCGCGGGCGGCGTGGGAGCCGGCGGCGCGGGCGTGGCGGGAGCGGCCGATTCGATCGCGTGCTGCGAGGGCGCTTCGGCCACGGGCAGCGGAGTCGGCTTGGGCTTGGGCTGAACCTTCGGCTTTTCGCGCGTCACGTGCGGGACGGGCTTGGGCGGAGGCGGCGTGGGCGTGGACTGGATCGCGGCCGGTGCGGCCACGGGATCGGGCTTGAGCAGTTCGGCCGTAATCGTCTGCGACTGTAGCGCAACGGGCGTCACGGGCTCGCGCTTCATCAGCACGACGGCGATGAGCGCGGCGTGCAGCGCGAGCACGATGGCGCTCGCGGTGACGACACGGCGATTGACGCGAACGGCGGGAGACGGCAGCGTGCCAGCGGTGGTTTGGAAAGCCTGCATGTTTAGCGTGGCTGCCATGCGGACGACGGCGCGCGGACGATCCAGCGAGTCCTGCGCAACGTGTCGGGCAGCTTTATTTGCGAAAGATCAACAGCGATATACACAACGTCGTGACGAAACCGATCAGCAATTCCATAGCGACCTCCTTTGAGGTTCACGAGCGGTAGCTGGCTGGTCGCGAGACGGGCTTGCTGTCGGCGGCGGTTAGGTGTCCGGCGCGCCCGGCTGTGCGGGCGGACGGTACGGGCGCGCATCGGTGACAGGATGCGCGCCATGACATCAGGCTGCCTTGCGCTCGTAAAACGTGAGCGGCACGACATGCGGGACCACGGCGGGGGCGTGCGGCACCCCGCAGCGGCTCGCGCATACGCCGCTTTGCGCCATCACGTCGCGAACGGATTCTTCGCACTTGCCGCAGCAGGTCGCGACGCCGAGCTCGAATTGCAACTCGTCGAAGGAATCCATACCTTCCGCGATGGAGGCACGGATCGTCCGATCGGAGACAGACTTGCAAACGCAGACAATCATGATGGACCGCAATAGAGAGAGTTAATGCGAATTATTATCATTATGTTTGATGGGTTTGGCAAGCGGCCAGACGGAATTTTTGTAACAAAACCGGATGCTTAGCAGGGGTTTTGCTTTAGGTCAGATGCTGGCGATGCCGGGGCCGGATGCCGGAGACGTGGTTGGCGGGCAGACAAGCGGTTGCCGCGGCGCCCAGGCTCGTGGGCATGGGGCGGGCGCTGGAGGCCGCCTGCGATCGTTTGAGAGCGCGCTGCGGGGACGCGCTCGGGCAGGCCGTGGATGAGAAAACGGGGTTGAAACGTCAGCGGGCCGTTGAGCCGAGGGCTCAGGCCGCGTTGGCTTCGAGTTCGATCGTGCGCCGTGACGGAATCGCCACGCGTTCGACTGCCGCGTCGAGGCCGAGCAGGGCGGCGGCCAGTTCGCGCAAATGCGCGCCGTCGCTCGTCGAGCAGAAGCGGATCGCATCCGCGTGCGCACCGGCATCCCCGCCGCTTGCGCGCAGGCCGTGCTGATCGAGCACGCGCTCGAGCTGCCGCGCGATGGCGACGCTGGTGTCGATGAGCGTCATGCGTTCGCCGACGATCGAGCGGATCGCGGCGTCCAGAAACGGGTAGTGCGTGCAGCCGAGCACCAGCGTGTCCGCGCCGGCGTCGAGCATGGGCTCGACGTACGCGCGCAGCAGCGCGAGCAACTCGGCCGAACCGATATCGCAGCGCTCCACGGCCTCGACGAGGCCATGGCCCGGCTGGCACAGCACGCGCAGGTCGGCCGCGTGACGCTCCACGAGCGCCTGAAAGCGCGCGCTGCGCAGCGTCACCTGGGTCGCGAGTACGCCGGCCACGCGCGACTTCGAAGCGAGCGCCGCCGGTTTGATGCCCGGCTCTACCCCCACGAGCGGGATGGAGAGCCGCTCGCGCACGAGCGCGATGGATTGCGCCGTGGCCGTGTTGCAGGCCACCACCAGCGCCTTGGCCCCTTGCGCGACGAGCCATTCGCAGATAGCCAGCGTGCGGTCGGCAATGAAGTCGTCGTCGCGCTGGCCATAGGGCGCGTAGCGCGAGTCGGCGACATACACGAGCCGCTCGGCGGGCAGCAGCGCGCGCACGGCGCGCAGCACCGAGAGACCGCCGAGACCGGAGTCGAAGATGCCGACAGGCGCGGCGCTGGAAGAGGCCGGAAGGTTCAAGAGGCTGGGCGCTGGAGTGTTGAGGCGCACCCGCAAGGCGGACGGGTGCGCGACACGCGAGGGGCGTGCGATCAGGATTCTACCGAACCCATTGCCGATTGCTGGTAATTCTGGATGCCGACCTTGTCGATGAGGTCGAGCTGCGTTTCGAGCCAGTCGATGTGTTCTTCGGTGTCGTCGAGAATTTTCACGAAGATTTCACGCGAAATGAAATCACGCACCGATTCGCAATAGACAATGGCTTCCTTGCAGGTGGACTGCGAAATCTGCTCGAGCTTCAGATCGCACTCGAGAATTTCCTTGGTCTCTTCGCCAATCAGCAGCTTGTGCAGGTCTTGCAGGTTCGGCAGACCGTCGAGCATGAAAATGCGTTCGATCAGCCAGTCGGCGTGCTTCATTTCGCCGATCGATTCGTCATATTCGTGCTTGCCGAGTTTCTCGAGGCCCCAATGCTTGTACATGCGGGCATGCAGGAAATACTGATTGATAGCCGTGAGCTCGTTCTTGAGCTGCGCGTTCAGATATTCGATGACTTTCTTGTCGCCTTGCATGATCTTTCCTTTCTTGGTGTGGCGGAGACTGGTTTCCAACAATAAACGCTCAATACGCAAAAGCCAAGGGCTAATCCGGGTGCAATTGAGGCATTTATTGGCGATTAACCGGGTGCTGAGAATTAGTCTCAGTACGATTTGCGTGACGCAATAAAAAACCGGGGCGCGTGGCCCCGGTTTTTAACAGGCATTAAGCATGCATCAAACCGTTGCGACCGGAATCTTGCCGATCTTGGCCTGCCATTCGGCGGGGCCGGTCTTGTGGACCGAGGTGCCCGACGAATCGACCGCGACCGTCACCGGCATGTCCTGCACGTCGAACTCGTAGATGGCTTCCATGCCGAGGTCTTCGAATGCGAGGACCTTCGAGCCGCGGATCGCCTTCGAAACGAGGTAAGCCGCGCCGCCCACGGCCATCAGGTAAGCGGCCTTGTGCTTCTTGATCGCCTCGATCGCCACGGGGCCGCGCTCGGCCTTGCCGACCATCGAGATGAGACCCGTTTGCGAGAGCATCAGCTCCGTGAACTTGTCCATGCGGGTGGCGGTGGTGGGGCCTGCCGGGCCGACCACTTCGTCGCGCACCGGATCGACCGGGCCGACGTAGTAGATCACGCGGTTCTTGAAGTCCACCGGCAGCTTCTCGCCCTTGGCGAGCATGTCGGCAATGCGCTTGTGCGCGGCGTCGCGGCCCGTGAGCATCTTGCCCGAGAGCAGGAGCGTCTGGCCCGGCTTCCACGAAGCGACTTCTTCCGGCGTGAGCGTGTTCAGATCGATGCGCTTGCTGGTTTCCGTGTTCGGTTCCCAGTTGACCTTCGGCCATGCGTCGAGCGAAGGCGCTTCGAGCTTGGCCGGGCCCGAACCGTCGAGCACGAAGTGCGCGTGGCGCGTGGCGGCGCAGTTCGGGATCATCGCGACGGGTTTCGAAGCCGCGTGCGTAGCCGTGGCCATGATCTTCACGTCGAGCACGGTGGCGAGACCGCCCAGGCCCTGCGCGCCGATGCCGAGCGCGTTGACCTTCTCGTGCAATTCGACGCGCAGCTCTTCGATCCAGTCCTTCGGGCCGCGCTTGATGATGTCCTGGATGTCGATGGATTCCATCAGCGATTCCTTCGCCATCAGCATCGCCTTTTCAGCGGTGCCGCCGATGCCGATGCCGAGCATGCCCGGCGGGCACCAGCCCGCGCCCATCGTCGGCACGGTCTTGAGCACCCAGTCGACGATCGAGTCGGACGGGTTCAGCATCACGAACTTCGACTTGTTTTCCGAGCCGCCGCCCTTGGCTGCAACCTGAACGTCCACCTTGTCGCCCGGCACGATCTCGTAGTGGATCACGGCCGGCGTGTTGTCCTTGGTGTTCTTGCGGCCGCCTTCGGGCGGGTTCACGATCGACGCGCGCAGCACGTTGTCCGGGTTCAGGTAACCGCGGCGCACGCCTTCGTTGATCATGTCGGTCACGCCCATCGTGGCGCCGTCCCAACGCACATCCATGCCGACCTTCACGAAGATCGTGACGATGCCGGTGTCCTGGCAGATCGGGCGCTTCCCTTCGGCGCACATGCGGCTGTTCGTGAGGATCTGCGCAATGGCGTCCTTCGCGGCCGGGCTCTCTTCGAGCTCGTACGCGCGGCCGAGTGCCTCGATATAGTCCTGCGGATGGTAGTAGCTGATGTATTGCAGCGAATCCGCAATGCTTTGGATGAGGTCTTCCTGTTTGATGACGGTCATGGCTAGCTTCTGTGGGGACGGGTGTTTTGAATTTTGAGTCGTATTGAATCTTGGGGCCGCGCGCGCCGTTCAGTCCGATTCGGCGTGCTCGGGAACCGCGCGAGGGGCTGCGGCATGCCCGCCTGGCACCGGATGGCGCGCGGCGAGGTCCTGATAGTGTTCGGGGTGCGTGTGCGTGGTGATGCGGTCGATCCACGCCATCACGAGCGCGGAGACGAGGAACGCCACGTGGATGATCACCTGCCACATCACCGTATGCGTCGAGGCGGCATCGGGATTGATGAAGGTCTTGAGCAGGTGGATCGACGAAATGCTGATGAGCGCCATGGCGAGCTTCACCTTGAGCACGCCGGCGTTCACGTGGTCGAGCCACTCGGGCTCGTCGGGGTGGCCTTCCAGGTTCATGCGCGAGACGAAGGTCTCGTAGCCGCCCACGATCACCATGATGAGCAGGTTCGAGATCATCACCACGTCGATCAGGCCGAGCACGGCCAGCATGATGCTGGTTTCGTCGAGCGTGGTGGCGTGGCTCACGAGGTGCCACACTTCCTTGAGGAACAGCAGGCAGTACACCGCTTGCGCGACGATCAGGCCCAGATAGAGCGGCACCTGTAGCCAGCGGCTCATGAAGATGACGCTGGGCAGCGGACGCATGCGGCGACGGGCTTTACCGGGAGCGGCGGCGGAATGCTGGGGACGTGCGGCGGACATGGGCAATCACGGTAGCGAATACGGGCGGGGCCGTTCAGGCGGGGCCAGATGGCGCTCGCAAGGGGCCGGGCGGGCGCTATTGTACAGCGTCGGCGCAAGGGCCCGCCCGGATTCCGGCAGCGCTGCCCGCGCCCAATGCTTTCAGACGGATTACAAAACCGTCACGACGCCACCGGCGGCACGCGCCGGGTCTTGAGGCTCGCGAGCGCGATGCCGGCCACCACGCAGGCGAGCGCGATGCCGTGCGCGGGCGTGGGGCGCTCGTCGAGGAAGGCGATGCCGTAGACGGCGGCGGCCACCGGCAGCACGGCCGTGAACACGCCCGCGATGCTGCCGGGCACATGGCGGATGCCCATCATCCAGAGGCAGAACGAGAACACGCTCGCCGAAAGCCCGTACCAGAGTGCGAGCCACCAGACGCCCGCGGGCACGCTCGCAAAATCGAACGACAGTGCGGCGGGCAGCCCGACGGGCAGCATCAGCAAGAAGCCGAACAGATGCGTGTAGGCACAGATGTCGAGCGGCGCCAGCGTTTGCGTGAGGCGGCGCGACAGGATCACATAGAGCGACTCGCAGCCCACCGCGCCGAGCACCATCAGGTTGCCGGTGAACGAACTCGCGCCCGCGTCGCCGCTTGCACCCACATGCGCGAGGTTGATGACCGCAATGCCCGTGATGGCGAGCGCAATGGAGGCGAGCGCCCGCGCGTCGGGGCGCTCGCGCAGGAAGAGCCACGAGAAGAGGGCGATCACGGCGGGAATCGTGCTCGTGATGACGCCGGCCGCGACCGCGCTCGTGCGATGCACGCCGCCCAGCATGAGCAGCGTAAACCCGAATGTCCCAAACAGCGCCTGGAGGAACAGATTGAGCCATTCGCCGCGCTTCACGCGCTGCATCTTCGTGCGGCGCAACAGCGGGCCGAGCACCGCGAGGGCGATCACGAAGCGCAGCAGCGCGAAAAGCGGAACGGGGATGAAGGCGACAATCGACTTGCCGATGCCCACGTTGCTGCCCACGAGCAGCATCGAGGCGACGAGAAAAAAGGAATAGCGGTTCAAGCTGGAATCCGGGTACGCAGTTCAGTTAGCATTCTAAATGTCTGCTTACCTGGGTGCCATCGTGCGCCGCCGGCGGTTAGGTCCACCAGCGCGCGTAAGTGGCCGGTAAGTTGCTACGCTTAATCTAGCCGGCGTGGGCGCGCGCGCAGAGCGCATGGCGTCCATGCATGCTGCAATGCCACAATGACGGCTTGCAGCGCAAGCTAATAGCGTCGCGCCCGCATGCGGGCGGCGGCGCACGGAGACGGCGCGCGCGGGCATTGAAGATGCTCACGCGTGTCCACGAGTTTGACGTTTCATCTTCACCAAGGGGTTGTCGATGTCTGCGATTGAATCGGTTCTTCAGGAACGCCGGGTCTTTGCGCCTTCAGAACAAACGGTGGCCAGTGCCACGGTGTCCGGCATGGACGCCTA
>NZ_QLSU01000004.1 GCF_003268775.1 Paraburkholderia unamae | reverse complement strand
CAGTCGCTCACTCAAAGCTGACAGGTTCTGAATAAATTCAAAAACCTGACTTACTTTAGTGTGAGACTCTTGATACTTTCGCTACTCCCGACTTCATTCCGAAGAACAAGGTCAGGCCGCGCCACCGCATCAAGCGCCCACACTTATCGGCTGTAAATTTTTAAAGATCGATCGCGAAGTTGCCGTTAGAACTGCTTGACTACCGGCTTCTTTCTGCGTTGCTGCGTCAGCAGCAGAGAAACGAGATTATGAAGACTGCCGGGCGATCTGTCAACAGGTTTTTTTACTTCGCTTAACCTGCCGCTTAACTTCGAACCGCCCGCAGACCCAGTCGCCACAAGGCTTTCGCCTGGGCTTCCCGTCTCCCCGCGCCTTCATCGAAAGCGCGAAAGACCGGAATTCTAGTCACGCAAGTGACATCTTGCAAGCGGTTTTTTGACGCCGCCGAAATTCGGAGAAACGCGTAAGCGCCTCCCCCTCAGGCGTGACGTTCCATCACGCGTTCGACGAGCTGTAGATAGTGATCGAGATCCGGCGTCGGCTTGCCCGCCACCTTGGCGAGATCGTCCCAGCGGCGCAGGCGCACCGCGTCTTCGGCGTGGGGACGCGCCGCGAAATCGCGCGCTTCGTCTGCATTAAAGATGCCGCCCTGCAATTCGAGGCTTCGTACCGAGTCGGCGGAAAGGCGGCCGAAATACGCTTCATCGACCGCACACAGGTAACGCTTGGCGTCGACGTGCAGGCGGATCGGTTCCAGCACGCTATCGGGCAACACGGGCCGCAGAAACGGCAGCGCATAGTACTGGTGTAGATCGTCGATGCCGCGCTCGGTCGGCGTTTCGCCCTGACGATTCAGCAGATGGCCCAGGTCGTGCAGAAACGCCGCCGCTGTCAACTCTTCGCTCGCGCCCTCTTCCTCCGCCAAGGCGCCGCTTTGCAGTGCGTGCTCCAGTTGCGTGACCGGTTCGCCGCTATAGGCCAGCGCGCCGTACGTCTCGAACAACCCACGAATATCCGCGAGGCTCAGTGCCATCTTTCGCTACTCCCTTGCAAACCCGTTACATACCTGGAAAAGGCGGCCGCCCCGAGCCGCCGCCCATCATTCCTGTTGTGCATCATCGCCGCAGGACAGGCGCATGCGTCTCGCCGACTCATCGGCGTCACGCGACGCGAGCGCGTTCAGGAGCGTCCGATGCCCCGCATACGAAGCGTCCATTGCGCGATGCAGCGGCAACGCGCAGCGCGGCGAGAGCCGCAGTTCCCGCACGGCCCTCTCGTAGGCCTCGCGCAACCTGGCATTGCCCGCCGCCTCGACGAGCACCGTTCGGAACGCATCGCGCTCGCTCACGAAGGCTTCGCCGTTCTCGGCGACCACCGCATCGCGCATTGCATTGAGCTGATCGCGCAATTGCGCGACCTGAGCCGCGTCGATGCGCGCCGCCAGCATCCGGCAAGCCGCTTCGCGCAGCGCGGCGCAAACCTCGGCCAACTCCTGCGCCTCCGTCACGCCGACACTGCGCACGAACACGCCCCGATGTTTCTCGTTGCGCACAAGGCCCGCCTGCTCCAGCGCGCGAAACGCTTCCCGAACCGGCCCGCGCGAAACGGCGAGACGCGCCGCCCAATCGGCTTCGTTGAGCTTGTCGCCGGGCGCGAGCTGACCGGCCGCGATACGCCGCTCGATCTCGTCGCGCACCAGCGCAGTCAGCGAATGCTGGCGCACCATGGCGAGCGGCGTCGTCTCGGGTGACGCGTCCGCCGCCGCATCCGCGCGGCTGTCGTTCATCTCTTGCACGTCCGGTCCTGCCCGTCTGTTGTGCGCCCGCGGCGCATCGAACCGCATGGCATCCATCCGTTCAGTCCGCACGCCGGCGCGGCACGCGCGCCGCGATGAGGAGCAGCGCCGCCAGCGAGACGATCAGCAGGATCAGCGAGAGCGCCGATGCCGGCAGGTAGTACCCACGCTCCACCGCGCCCACCACGACGATCGGCACCGTTGCGAAGCCTGGTGGATACACCGTGAGCGTCGCGCCCAGTTCGCCGAGCGACAGCGCGAAGCCCAGCGCCAGACTCGCGCGGATGGCCGGCACGAGCTGCGGCAGCACCACGCGGCGCAGCACCATCGAAGGCGGCGCGCCGAGACTCGCGGCCGCTTCGCGCAGCACGGTCAACTCGGGACGCAGCGCCGCCGAGGCGCATCGATAGCAGAACGGCAGCACGAGTGCGAGCTGCACGAACACGACAATCGCAGCCGAGCTCGACAAATCCACAGGCGCCTTGTGATAAGCGATCAACACCGCGAGGCCGAGCACCACGCTCGGCACGCCGTTGGGCACCATCGCAAGCGTATCGACGATTGCACCCAGGCCGCGCCGGTCGCGTCCTTCGAGCGCGAGCGCAAGCCACAACCCCAGCGCCGTGCCGAGCACCGCCACGCCGAAGCCGACTTCGAGACTCGTTGCGAGTGCATCGAAATCGCTCGAACCGAGCCGCTCGAACCAGCGCGTGCTGAAACCGTCGGGCAGGATCGTGCCGGACCAGTGCGACGCCACGCTCGAAAGCGCGACGACGATCACCGGCAACACGAATAACCAGAAACACAGCAGCGCCGCGAAGCCGAGCAGCACCGCGCTGACGATGCGCGCAACGAGGCTGCGCTCCACGGGCCGCGCACGAAGATGCTTGGGCGGCAGCGCGATGCGGTCCGAACCCGCCGCGGGATTAGTTGACATTGCGCGCGCCTCCATGACTGCGGCGATTCACGCGCCGATAAAGCGCATACAGGGAAAGCGACATCGCAAGCATGACCACCGCGCCGGCGGCGGCCGTCGGCAGATCGAGATCGACCGTGGCCGAGCTGTAGATCGCGACCGGCAGCGTGATGAGGTGCGCGCTGCCGAGCACGAGCAGAATGCCGAACTCGTTGAACGTGAGCAGGAAACAGAGGATCGTGCCCGCCGCGATGCCGGGCCACGCGAGCGGCAGGATCACGCGCAGGGCGACCATGCGGCTGTTCGCGCCGAGACTGCGTGCGGCTTCGATCAGCCGCATGTCGAGCAGTGCGAACGCGGCGAGCGTCGGGCGCACGACGAACGGCGCGTAGAACACCACCTCCGCGAGCACCACGCCGCCAATGCCGAACAGGAAGTCGAGCGGCGGCGCCTGCAAATGAAAGAGCCGTTGCAGCCCGATGCTCACCGAGCCCTGCGAGCCGTACAGGAAGATCAGCGTGAACGCGACGAGGAACGACGGGAACGCCACGAACAGTTCGAGAAAGCGCGTGACGAGGCTCGCGCCCGGAAACGGCTTGAAGAACAGCAGCGCAGCGAGTGCGACGCCGAGCACGGAAGCGAGACCCGCACTGAGGAACAGAATCCACAGCGTCGTGGCGATCACGCCGCGCGAATCGGGATTGCCGAAGAAGGTCGCGTAGGCGTGGAAACTCAAGCCGTGCGCGTCCGAAAGACTCAGCAGCACGAGCCGCACGAGCGGATACACGACGAGCGGCCCCAGCACGAACACGAGCAGAAACGCGATGTGCCACTGCGCGCGCCGTTCGCGGCGGCGCACGGCGGCTGCGTGCGCGTCGGCGCCAGGCAACTTGAGCGCGGAATCAGGGGTTGATAAGGACGACATCGTCAGCCTCGTAACGCAGGGACACACGCATGCCTTTCGCCGGCGTCATGCCGTGGCCGCGCTGCATGGTGACGAGCACCGGTTCGTTCGGCATCGCGTCGAGCAGGACCGGCACCGAGAGCACCGAGCCGTACCATTCGACCGATTCGATCGTGCCGTGCAGCGAGCCTTCGCCAAGCGGCACGATGCGCAGGCTTTCGGGGCGCAGGCACGCGAGCTTGTCGCGCACGTCGTGGCGCGCATCGCCCACCGGGAACGCGACGCCCGGCGGAAGCAGGTTCGCCGCGCCCAGATAACGGGCCACGTAGGCGTCGTTAGGCGTGTCGTAGAGTTCCTGCGGCGTGCCGAGTTGCGCGATGTGACCGTCGCGCATGAGCAGCGTGCGGTCGGAGAGCACGAGCGCGTCGTCCTGATCGTGCGTCACGCACACGATCGTGAGATCGGGCAGGCGCTCGTGCAGCGCCTTGAGTTCGGAGCGCACCGATGCGCGCAGATTGGCGTCGAGCGCCGACAGCGGTTCGTCGAGCAGGAGCACGTCCGGCTCGATCACGAGCGCACGCGCGAGCGCCACGCGCTGCTGCATGCCGCCCGAGAGCTGCGCGGGCATGACATGGCCCGCGTCGCCGAGCTGCACGAGCTTGAGCGCATCGGCCACGCGCCGCGCGATGTCGCGCGACGGCACGCGGCGCGCCTTGAGCCCGAACGCGACGTTCTCGAACACCGAGAGATGCGGAAAGAGCGCATAGCTCTGGAACAACAGACCCAGGTTGCGCTGATGCGGCGGCACGTGGGTCAGGTCGCGGCCCGCCACCGTGAGCGAGCCCGCGAGTCCATCGGCTTCGATGAACCCGGCGATGAAACGCAGCAAGGTCGTCTTGCCGCAGCCGCTGCGGCCCAGCACGGTCAACAATTCGCCGCGGCGGATCGTGAGCGACAGATCGTCGAGCACCGTGCGTGCGCCGAAGCGCACGCTCAGGTGGTCGATCTGCACACCCGCGGCGCCGGGCGCGTCCGTGGCATCGGTCAGTCCGGACACATCCGGCAGCGCGCGGGCCATGCCGGCCGGCGCGAGGCTTGCGGTATTCACCGGGTTCATCTCCTGCAAGTTGCTATGACTGACCGATTTACTTCGGCTTCACGACTTCAAGCTGCTTGCCCGACGAGCCGATCACTTCGTTCTTCCAGCGCGTCGTCCAGTCGGCCTTCTTCGCCATCACCTGGTTCCAGTCCACCGGAATCAGCTTTACGCCCTTGATGGCCTGCTTGACCGCTTCGCCGTTCTTGCCCGTAAGCGCCACGTCCGTACGGCCCGGAATCCCGAAGATGTCCGGCACCTTCGACTGAACGTCCGTCGACATCAGGTAGTCGATCAGCTTCTTGCCTTCGGCCTGGTTCGGGCCGTTCTTGATCAGGCCGATCGCGTACGGCAACTGGAACGTGGTGGGATGGCCGCCTGCGTCTGCTGCGAGGAAGATCGGCTTGAGCGAGAGGCCGCCGTTGGCTGCGTCGTCGAGGTCCATTTGCAGGTCACCGTTGGCCACCGAAATCTCGTTGCGCGAGAGCAGCACGTCGAGGTAGCCCGTGCCCTTGGTGTGGAACTTCGCGCTCTGTTCGAGCTTCTTGAGGTAGTCGAACGCCTTGTCTTCGCCCATCAGCGAGGTCGTGAGAATGATCACTGCCATGCCGTCGCCGGCCGTGGCCGGGTTCGAGTAGGCGACCTTGCCCGTGTAGTCCGGGTGCAGCAGGTCAGCAAACGTCTTGGGCTCGTTCTTCACGACTTCCGGGTTGATCGCGAACGAGAAGTAGTTGTTCACGAACGTCGCCCACGAACCGTCCGTCGCCTTCGCGATGGCCGGCACATTCTTGTAGTTCACGCTCTGGTACGGCTGGAGCAGACCGCTTTGCTGCGCCTGCTGAATGAACGGCGGCAGCGTCACGATCACGTCGGCCTTCGGCGAGTCCTTTTCGACGTTCGCGCGGTTCACCACTTCGCCGCTGCCCGCCGTCACGATGTTCACCTTCACGCCTTCCTTCTTTTCGAAGGCCGGCAGCACGTCCTTGTAGAGATTTTCGAGGCCGTCTGCCGTGTACAGCACAACGGCGTCGGCGGCGTGCGCGTTCACTGCTGCGCCCAGCAGCGCCGCGGCGGCCGCCATCGGCAGCAGCTTGCGTGCAAAACCCGCGCGATGGATTTTCGTGTGGCTCATGTCACTCTCCGAAGGCAAAACCAGTGGCTCGGGGATACCCGATGCGTTTGTGATTGAATGGATCGAACTTTTCGAACTTCGGCGGACTGCGCGCCGCCTGCCATTGCCCGCTTGGCGTAACACCGTCGCGTGACGGATTGCAGATTGTCTGCAATCCGACGCTTCTCGCCTGAACCGGCCGGTGCGGCGAAGGCGCGGAATTGCCGTCCGCCTCGCCTGCTGGCCCGTCTGGACGGGCCCCGCAAGAATCACAGGTTTTGATGACACCGGCATGACGATTGTGGCGTTTGTCAAAAAATTCCACAATTCGCCAATATTCGACACGTCACGGCACGAAGTGAACCCCTGCCGGTGCGCGGGAAGCCGGCATGCAGACGGTCTGCGGGGAACGCGGCGAACGCCGCGCGGAAGGAACGATCAGGCGATCACGAGCTCGGGCCCGCGAGCGGCGATGGCGCGCGCCACGCTCTTTTCAGGCGCAAGCTCGGTGACGACGTAACGCGCGTGTTCGAAGCCGTTGATGCGCACGGGCGTGACGCGTCCGAACTTCGAATGGTCGGCGACGATGATCGCGCAGGCCGTGGCCGCGAGCATGCGGCTGCGCACCTCGGCCACCATGCGCGAGTAGTCGGTGAGCCAGCCGTCGGCGGTGATGCCGCCCGCGCCGACGAACGCGAAGTCGGCGTGGTACTGGGCGAGCTGCTGCACGGTATCGAGGCCGAAGGTCGCTTCCTCGTGGTCGGAAAGCTCACCGCCGAGCAGCGTCACGCGGTTCTCGTTGCGGCGACCGAGCAGGAGCGCGATGCGCCAGTCGTTGGTATAGACCGTGAGCCGATGACGGTCGGTGAGCGCGCGCGCGAGCGCATGCGTGGTGCTGCCCGAATCGATGATGACGGAGGCGCCGTCGGGCACGAACTCCGCCGCACGCTCGCCGATCGCGAGCTTGGCGCTCGCGTTGGCGGCTTCGCGCACGTCGAGATCGGGCTCGCGGCGGTCGCTGGAGAGCGCGCCGCCGTGGGTCGTGACGAGCAGGCCGCGCGCGGCGAGCGTATTGAGGTCGCGCCGGATCGTCTCGCGCGACACGCGCAGCTCGCGCACGAGATCCGCCACCGAGAGCGCCCCCGTCCGGTTCACTTGCGACAGGATGTATTGGTGACGTTGTTCTGCAAGCATCTCGGTGGGCGGGTCGTGCGTGGAAATCGTGTGGATACGGAAGGCCGCCGTATTGTATTACGCATGGCCCCAAGCCACGCGACACGCGCGCGCCGAACCATACCGCCCTGCCATCGCGCGCACATCCCTGCTAATCTCGTGGTGACCGCGCTCGCGCGGCGCCCGCTTTGCCGAACCGCTTTTTGCCGAACCGCGCTTTACCGACCCGTTTAGCAACCCTTGGGCCGACCACTGGAATTCATGCGTTCACGACTTCGTCAATTGCGTTTGCTGTTTTGTGCGCTGCGTTATGGCTTCAGGCTGATCTGGCTCGCGGCGCCCGAGCACCACAAGCTGCACTGGTTCGTCACGCTCGCTTCGAGCCTGCATGGAGACCGGCGTCTCGCCTCGCGCCTTCACAGTTCGCTGCCGCGTCTCGCGCCGCTCGCGGCGGCTTTTGCGCAAACGCTCGCCACGCGCCCCGAACTCGCGGGCGCGACCTTGCATGACGCCATCGACGCCGTCGAGCATTTCGAAGATCCGCTCTCGGGCGAAGCCCTCACAACGACGCTGCGCACCGCGCTCGGCAAGCCGCCCGAAACGCTCTTCACGTGGATCGACCCCAAACCCGCACACAACGGCTGGTGCGAGCAAACCCATGTCGCGCGCCTCGCGCTGCCCGTGAACGGTCACCAGACGATCACGCTGCGCGTGCTGCGCGCGCAGCAGGTGCAGGAAGTCGATGACGACGCCGCGCTCCTGTGCGCCGTGGCGCGCTGGATGGAGCGCTTCTCGCGCGCCGCGCGCAAGCTGCAACTGCGCGCGCTCGCGCAGGCGCTGCGCGAGGACCTGCAACGCCGCTTCGATCTGCGCGCCCAGGCCGCGAATCTGAGCCAGAGCGGCCACCACCTCGGCGAGGACCCGCGCATCGTCGTGCCCGACGTGATCTGGGACCTTTGCACGCCGCAAACGCTCGCCGTACAGCATATCGACACCGTGCCCGCCACCGACCTCATCGGCCTGGCCGAGCACCACATCAACGTCACGCAGGTGGCGGCGCATCTCGTCGAAGTGGTCACACGACAGGCGTTCGAGCACGGCTTCTTTCACGCGGCATTCGACGCGCGGCGCGTGGCCGTGAGCGTCGAGCCCGAGACGCGAGGCCGCCTCGTGCTGGCAGGCGCCTCGCTCATGACAAGCCTCTCGTCGCCCGAGCGCGAATTCTTCGTGCACGGCGCAACGGCGCTGTTCGAACAGGACTATGGGCGGCTTGCCACGCTGCATCACGTGGCGGGTCACGTTCCCGCGCACGCGCGCACCGAGCAGATCGAGGCGGAGCTGCGCACGCGCAGCGAAGCGCATTTCGCAAGCGATTCCGATGAGCGCAGCGCAGGCGCACTGTTCCATCATCTGCTGCACGCGGTGCAGCCGTTCGGCGGCGAGGTTTCGCCGCGCCTTGTGGCGGCGCAGCGATCGTTTGGCCAGGCCGAGGCGCTCGCGCGTTCGATTCATCCCGGCGTCGACGCGTGGAGCATCGCACGCGACACGCTCGCCGACATCGCACGGCGCGATCTCGGTCACCACGGCTGGATCCGCCGCCTGTCGCAGGAACTGCCCCATCTCGCGCAAATCGCGCCGCGCGTGCCGCAAATGCTGTTCCGCTTCTTCGAGCATCACGCAGCGCTCTCGCAGGGCCACCCAGGCGGGCACGCCGCGCAAGCGACCATGCTCGAAGCCTGGCGCCGCGAACATCGGCGCACGCGTGCGCTACTGCTTGCGTGCGCGGTGTGCGGCGGCGTGATCGGCGTGACGGCGGTGTTGTTCGCCGGCTAGATCGCTCGCGCCGCTGTCCCTGCCTCGCTCTCGCCAACCTTTATCCCTTGGCGATGCTTGCATTTGCGCGAGATGGCTGGGCTTGGCGGTTAGTTGCGTTCGCATCGTGAGTCGGCGACCCCGCCTCGCGTCGCCACTGCCTCGGCCATTGCAGTCCTGAACAAGACCGCCGCCCTCGCACCGCGCGATACTCCGAGCCTTTCGCGCTATTCGGGGCGCAGCGCCTGCGCACGCCCCCCTTCGACATCGATGCTCGCCACGTTCGCCCCCGCTCTTTTCGTCGCCCTCTGGTCGACGGGTTTCGTCGTCGCCCGCGCCATTGCGCCCTACGCCGATCCCAATCTGTTCCTGCTCGCGCGCTTCGGCGGCACGGCCGCGCTATTCGCCATCGTCGCGCTCGCCGCGCGCGCGCCCTGGCCGCGCGGGGGCGAAATCGCCAAGCACCTTTTCGCGGGCGCGCTGCTCCAGGGCGTCTATCTCGGCGCGGGCTACTGGGCGGTGGCGCAAGGACTGAGCGCGGGCGTGATGGCGCTGCTCGGCGCGCTCCAGCCGCTGCTGACCGCCGCAATTGCGGCGCGCGTATTCGGCGAGCGCCTGCCGCCGCGGCGCTGGACCGGGATGTCGCTCGGTCTCGCGGGCGTCGTGCTCGTGCTGAGCCCCAAGCTGCTGGCCGTCACGCACGCCGCGGGCGGCGCGCTCGCCCAGGCCGCCGCGCATGGCCATGCGAATCCGCTGCTCGTGGTGATCGTCGCGGTGGCGGCCGTCGGGTCGATCACGGCGGGGACGCTCTACCAGAAAACCTCGCTGGCCCAAGCCGACATTCGCAGTGCGAGCGCCGTGCAGAACGCCGGCGCGGCCATCGTCGCCGTGGTGCTTGCGCTCGCGCTCGGCGAAACGCGCTGGATCCCGTCGCCGACCTTGTGGTTCTCGCTCGCATGGGGCATTGCGATGCTTTCGGGCGCGGGCGTGACGCTGCTGGTCTGGATGGTGCGCCACGGCGACGCCGCCCGCGCCACGGCGCTGCTCTTTCTCGCGCCGCCGCTCGCGGCGCTCGAAAGCTGGCTGCTGTTCGGCGAAACGCTCACGCCCGTGCAGATGGCGGGCTTCGGCGTCGCGCTCGCGGGCGTGCTGATCGCGCGACGCGCGTAGCCGTTGCGCGACGCGCGGGCGGGGCATGGCCGCCGCGCCCGCCGCCTGCTCAGGTGTTCAAGCGCTCAAGAGCTCAAGTGCTCAATCGGCGGTATCGGCGCCGGCCGGCACTTTCGCGCGCACCTTGCTGCCGGGCGCGGGCGACCATGCGGGGCGCGTCTTGCGCTCCGAATCGACCACCACGATGAAGCGGCCCGCCCAGGGCGTGATCTCGCGATCCGAGTGCAGCACCCACAGCGACCTGCCCGAGTCGACCAGCGCCTGGTACTCGGCGTCGAGAATCCCGTAGTGGTCGATGAACGCGTTGAGCGTGGACGGAATCCGCACGCAGCCCTTCGAGTGACGAATGCCGAGCAGCGGCTCGAGACGGTCGGGGTCGGTGGCGTGCATCTGGAAGCGCATCTGCGAATAGCCACCCTTGCCCCAGCCGCGCTCGCCGTCCACCCAGCCCAGGTCGTAGATGCGCATGTCGCGCCGCCCGTAGCCGCGGATGTTGTTCTGGTTCATGGTGCCTTCCGCGCGGAAGTCCATGTTCATCGGCGTGTGCTCGAACACGCCAAGCGGCGTGAGGAAGTGGTCGAACTCGCCAGGGCGGCCCGTCGCGACCGGCGAGGCGCCGATCATCAGCCACGGGTCTTGGGGCAACGCGCGGAAGTAGATGAAGAGCGCCTGCACGTTCGCGCTGCGATCGACGAGAACCACGAATTCGCCCGCCAGGGCGCCAAGATCCTTTTCTTCGAGCGCGGCTTGCAGGCGCACGCCGTAGGCGCGCTGCTCGGCGGGCGGCACACGCAGACGCCGGTTGACGTCGCGAGCGAAGACCTTGCGCATTTCGAGCGCGCGGCGCGTTGCTTCGGTGGCCTCTTCGGGCGTGAGCGCAGGATGGACAGGCAGCGTGAGCACGGGAGGCCCGGAGGCGGCCAGCGCGGCTGAGGCGGACGGAGCGGACGGAGCGGACGACGCGGCCGGAGCGCCAGAAGCGCCCGCAACGCCCGATGCCGCTGAAGCCACCGAGGCATGCACGGGCGCGGAAGCGGCCGAAGCCGCCACGGTCGAGGCCGCCTGCGAAGCCGCATGCGAAGGCGCGGCGCCCAAGGCGGCGGAAGCGCCGGAAGCCGCAGGCTTCGACGCAGGATGCACCGGCGCGCGCTGCACGGCCCCTGAGGCCACGTGCGCACCGGAAGCCGGCGCGACGTCGGCGGCCCATGCGCCGCTCGCCGCCCACCATGCGCACAGCGCGCCTACCAGTGCGCGGCGCACCGGCGCCGCAAGCCGCAGCACTTTAAGATGCGAGAGATGCAGGGCGCCTCCCCGGACGCCGCCGTGCACGCGAGCGCCCATGCGCCGCGAAAAATTGTCGTTCATCGTAAGTCCGGCTGATTGTGCGTCTTGTCTGAAGTCGGATAGGTCGGGCGCCGTCCAGTGCGGCGTCGCCGTCGGTGCAACGACCACCCGACATTAGACCAGACATCCGAAGATGCGCGCACTTGTCGCGCACACCGCAAAGGAACCGCCCATGTCCCAGCATCCCGCCGCCCCACCCGCAGAGCGCCTCGCCCGCCAGCAGGCAATCATCGCCGAACTCAACGTCGCAGCCGGCTTCGACGCGCCAGCCGAGATCGAGCGCCGCGTGCGCTTCCTCGCGCAGCGCCTGCTGGCAAGCGGCTTGCGCACGCTCGTGCTCGGCATCAGCGGCGGCGTGGACTCCGCAACGGCGGGCCGCCTCGCGCAATTGACCGTGGAAAACCTGCGCGCGCAGGGCCACGGCACGGCACGCTTCGTCGCCATGCGCCTGCCCTACGGCACGCAGCGCGACGAAGCGGACGCCGCCGCGGCGCTCGCTTTCATCGCCCCGGACGAAACCCTGAGCGTCGACATGCGGCCCGCCGCCGACGCGATGCTCGCCTCGCTCAAAGCCGGTGGCCTCGTCATCGCGGACGAGAGCGAGCAGGACAAGGTCCACGGCAACATCAAGGCGCGCGAGCGGATGATCGCGCAATACGCCGTAGCCGGCGCGCGCTCGGGCCTCGTGATCGGCACGGATCACGCAGCGGAGTCGTTGATGGGGTTTTTCACGAAGTTCGGCGACGGTGGCGCCGACGTGCTGCCGCTCGCGGGCCTGAACAAACGCCGCGTGCGCGCGCTCGCGCGAGCGCTGGGCGCGAGCCCGGCGCTCGTCGACAAAACGCCGACGGCGGATCTGGAGACGCTGCGCCCGCTGCATCCGGACGAAGACGCCTACGGAATCGGCTACGACGAAATCGACGACTTTCTGGAGGGCAAGCCGGTGAGCGACGTGGCGTACGAAACGATCTTTCGCTTTTACGACGCGACCCGCCACAAGCGGGCGCTGCCCATCACGCCTTACGACGCGGCCTAACCGCGTTGCGGCTGCGGCTCGTCGTCGAACGGGGTGGCGCTCACTCTCAGCGCGACCCCGGCGAGGCGGCGGGTTTGAAGCTCGCGCGCGACGGCGTCGGCTACGTAAGGCACTTCGGAATCGAGTTCGAGATCCGCGTGCGCGTTCGGCGTGCCCACGTCATAAACGGTGACGCCCTTGGCGTAATGGCCAAGTTCGCGCTCGAAAAAACTGCGGACATCCTGTTCGCTACAGGTCTCTGGAACGTTCCAGACGGTCAGATGCATGGCTGCTACCAGGCGAAAGAAAGCGGAAGAGTCGGAATCGGTGCGTAGTTGCGGCGAAATTCCAGGCGGCGAAATCTCAGCGGAACCGGCGGGGCGGATTCGCGCGCACGCGTACGGGTTGCAGGCTCGCGCGAGCGCGCGAGCGGGTCCACGCCACCTGACCAAGCAGGGCCGCGACAGCAAGCAGCAAAAGGGTGGACGTAAGCATCTTCGTTACTCCTCTTCTTGTTGATGAATGTCAGCATAGTCGCATTTGATGGAAGGCGTGCTGCGGCATATTGTCTGTCAGACGCGCACCCGCGACCGGACTCGCAACGGGCATACCCAATAAGGGGAAGATGCCTTCAAATCGCGCTTCAGGAGCCGTCGTCGCTGCTTGCCGAGGTCGTTTCGTCCGCCTGAGCGCCGCATTCCATGCGTGTCAGGCTTTCGTACTGGTGCGCCCAGTTGCCGGTGATCGCCGCCTGCGCTTGCGCAAGCGTCATGCGCCCCGCGCACACGCAGCGCTTCAGGCGCACCGTGAGCAGCGACTTGCGGCGCTCGCCGGCGTGGCCGCCCCACGGCAGCAGGTCGAAATTGGCGGTGGCGTCCGGCGAGCCGCCCAGGACGATCGGCACGTGCCGGTCGAGCGCGTAGCGAACCCCGTCGTCGGCGTCGATGCCGCGCGCCGCGAGCATGCGGTCCTTGAGCGCCATGGTGTCGTCGAACGGCGGCGCCACGGTATCGGCATACCCCGGGCGGCAAATCGTATCCGCCACCGACTCCTGTGTGACGCGCGTATCGAGCAGTTGCTGATCCTGCGCGCACGCGGCCTGCGCCGCGCCGCCCGCGGCCAGCGCCAGCAGCGCCACGCGCAGCACATGAGCACGCGAGCGAGGGACGCCGCCCCAACAAGCAAAACCTTCTGCCATGCGGCGCGCGATGCGGCTTCTTGCTGCCTTTTCTGCGTTCATGGTTGAGCGCATCGCGCCTGCTGCACGATGCGGAATGGATGGTTGGTGCGGAGTTATTAGACCACATTCGAAATTTGTCGGGGCAATTGAGCGCACCCCCTCGATCACACGCTCACACGGCCTCGATTCGGGCCATGCGCGCGGCGCGCAACGCCTCGCACGGCTCGCCCGCAACTCCGTGGTTTCGCAGGGAATTTTTATTACGGATGACGAAACGATTCGCACGCGCGCCAAAACATCCAGCCGCCCCCGCTCACACTCTGCCCTCCGGCCGATGGCGACGCGCGACCCGATAGCGCATAATGGGCCGCCCGGTCAGCTCCGTCACGGAGCGCATCGCGCGCATTCGAAGAAACGAGGAAACCCCATGTCCATTTCCATGTATCAAGCATCGGTGCCCGTGCTGGTGCGCGGTCTCACCAATCTTCAAAACATCATCGGCAAGGCGCAGGCACACGCGGCCGAGAAGCAGATCGACCCTTCAGTGCTGACGGGCGCGCGCCTCTTCCCCGACATGCTGCCGCTCCTGCGCCAGATCCACATCGCCACCGACACGGCAAAGGGCTGCGCTGCGCGCCTCGCCGCCGTGGAGGCGCCGAAATTCGAGGACGTCGAGGTCACGTTCGACGAACTGCACGCACGCATCCAGAAGACCATCGACTATCTGAAGACGTTCAAGCCGGAGCAGATCGACGGCACGGAAGAACGCGCCATCACGCTCAAGATGCGCAGCGGCCCGATCGAATTCACGGGCCAGAGCTATCTGCTGGGCTTCGTGCTGCCCAACTTCTTCTTCCACGTCACGACCGCCTACGACATCCTGCGCCACAACGGCGTGGAGCTGGGCAAGCTCGACTATCTGGGCGCCCGCTAAGCGCGCCGGCGTCCAAAAAGCATGCGGCGCCTTAAGCGCCGCATGAGGTCACATCCGTGTCATTCACGAAGGCTGTCAATCGAGCGACAGCCGCAGCGCGAAACCGATCAACGCCGAAGAGAACGCCCACTTCTGCACCGTCTGCGCGAGCGGATGCCGGCGCAGCCACACGGCGATGCGCGCCGCGCCCAGCACATAGATCACGTCGAACAACGCGCACACGGCAACGAGCACCACGCCCAGCACGGAAACCTGCAACCAGACCGAGCCCGCCTCGGGCCGGATGAACTGCGGCAGCAGCACCGAGCAGAACAGCAGCGCCTTGGGGTTCAGCAAGTTCGTGAGCAGGCCCTTGGCGAAATCGGCGCGGCGCGGCCGCGCCACGGCCACGCCCGCCTGTTCGGGCATGGCGAACTCCGGCGCGCGGAAAATCTGCACGGCGATCCAGGTGAGATACGCCGCCCCCACGTAGCGCACGACTTCGTAAAGCCAGGGCGCATTGCGCAGCAGGGCCGCGAGACCGCAGGCGGAAAGCGTCACATGCGTGGCGCGCGCAAGGCCGAGCCCGCACGCCGCCGCAAAACCGCTGCGCGTGCCGCGGTTCATGCTGGTCTGCATCACGAGCGCCATGTCGGCGCCGGGCAGCGCGCACACGATGATCAGGGCGACGATGAACATCAACAGCAGGTGGGCGGAAATCATGATGGCCTCGCGTGAAAGAGGCTCTATGATGCCGCTCCATGCAGAGCGATTTCTGGCGTTTTTCGCACATCATTCTCCACTGATTAGCGGAATACGCTAGGATTCTGAAATTCCCAAGAGCATTCCCCTCACCGCCATGAGCGACCTCGACAAACTCGACCGGGCGATACTCGGCGCGCTGCAAGCCGACGGGCGCATGCCCAACGCCCGCCTCGCCGAAACCGTGGGCCTGAGTGAGACGCCCTGCGCGCGGCGCCTCAAGCGCCTGGAGCAGGAGGGCTATATCGAGCGCTATCGCGCCGTGCTCTCGCGCCGCGCGCTCGGCTACGGCGTGGTGGGCTTCGTCTCGGTGCGCTTCGCCGTGCACGACCGCGCGCTCGCCGACCGCTTCGAGCGCGAGGTGCTCGCCATCGAGCGCATTCTTTCCTGTCACAACGTGTCCGGCACGGCGGACTATATTCTGCAAGTAGTGGCCCGCGACCTCGACGACTACGGCACCTTCATGCGCGACCAGTTGCGCAGCCTGCCCGGTGTCACGTCGGTCGAATCGGCGCTGTCGCTGCGCGAAGTCAAAGCCGAGGGCGGCCTGCCGCTGCCCTGAGCCGCCCCCCTCAACAGCATCAACAGCATTCACTCAATACGGAGCTTTCAATGACCCCAGAACAGGCACGAGCCGAAGAAGCCGCCGCAATGGAACGCGTGCTCACCGCCACGCTACGCGTCAAGGCGGCGTTCACCTCGCTGCAATCGCAGTTTCCGCCCGAAGGCGAAGGCAAGCCGTCACAGTTCGCCTTGCAAACCTTCGACGCAGCACTCCAGGAACTGGAAGACGCCCAGGCCGCCTTCGACGAGTTGCTCAACGATCTGCTGGACGGCGAGCGCTAGACCCTGCCGCGCCTGTCCCGCGCAGCGGCGCTTGTGCTTGAGCGGCGCGCGGACACGATCGATTTTTAATTTGCTTCGGCATCCGTATCAATATCGGAAGACTTCGGGAAAGCATGAGCCAGGATGCAAACTCTCCAGTGACCGTGCTAGGCGTGGGCGTCGTCGTGCGCAATGGCGAAGCCTGGTTGCTCGGGCTGCGCAAAAGCGCGTGGGGGCGTGACACGTGGGCCTTTCCGGGCGGCAAGGCCGACCCCGGCGAAGATCCGCTCGTCACCGCCGCGCGCGAACTGCGCGAGGAAACCGGTCTCGAACTGAGCCGCGCGCAGGCAGCCGGCTGGGCGAGCGGCTGGCTCGAAAACGGCCGCGTGCGCCATGTGACGCTGTTCGTGGAGGCCAGCGCATCCGGCGAGCCGGTCGTCACCGAACCCGACAAGTGCGCGCGCTGGGCGTGGTTCACGAAAGAGGCACTGCCCGCTAACCTCTTCGAGCCTACCCGCCTCTACTTCGAAACACGCTAGCGCGGCGCGGGCACGCGCGCCCTGGCGAACGCCGCGATGCGCTCGCACGCCTCGACGAGCCGTGGCTCGTCCACAACGAAGCCGAGCCGCACGAAGCCATTGGCGGTTTCGCCGAACGCGCTCGCATCGAGCACGGAAACCTTCTGCGCCTCGAAAAGCTGCCAGGTGAACGCCTGGGTGTCGAGACCCGTGCCGCGAATATCGATCATCATGAACATGCCCGCTTCCGGCAGCAGACACTTCAGGCCGGGCACGTTCGCCAGCCGCGCGTAGACGATGTCGCGGCGGCGGCGATAGATCTCGCGCATCTCCGAGACGATCTGCGCGCGCTGGTTCAACGCCGTGAGCGCCGCCTCCTGGATGAAGCCGGGCAGGCCGTAGAGCATGCAGAGCGTGAGCCGCGCGAGGTGCGCGATCATCGTTTCCGGCGCGATCACCCAGCCAAGCCGCCAGCCCGGCATGGCATGCGACTTCGAAAGGCTGCCCAGCGTGACGGTGCGTTCGGCCATGCCTTCGAGCGCCGCGATGCTCACGTGCTCGCGCTCGAACGTGAGGTCGGCATAAACCTCGTCGGAGAGCACCCACAGATCGTGCCGCCGCGCCAGTTGCGCGATGCGTTCCAGATGTTCGCGCGGCATCACCGCGCCCGTGGGGTTGCACGGCGTGGCGAAGAAAATCGCGCGCGTGCGCGGCGTGACGGCCGCCTCCAGTGCGTCGCAGTCGAGATGAAAGCCGCTCGCAGGATCGACGGGCACCGGCACGAGCGTGGCGCCCGAGGCGCGAATCGCGGCCTCGTAGGTCAGGTACATCGGCTCGGGCACGAGCACCTCGTCGCCGGCCTCGCACAAGCACAGCGAGGAGGCGAACAGGCCGTTCTGCGCACCCGCGCTGAGGATCACGTTCTGCGCGCCGACCGTGCGCCCGCTTTGCAGCGCATGCTCGCGCGCGATCGCCTCGCGCAGCGGCTCGCGGCCCATGATGGCCGTGTAATGCGTGTCGCCTTCGCGCAGCGCGGCCACGGCGCGCTCGACGATGGGCGCGGGCGTGGCGAAGTCGGGGTCGCCCACGCTCAGCACGATCACGTCTTCGCCGCGCGCCGCCGCCTGCACCGCTGCGTGATGGATCTCCCATGCCGTCGTACGACGGCCCTGCAACCGCTCGACCAGATTCGAATACCTCATCTTGCGCGACTCCCCCGGACTCGTGTGTGCATGCGCCGCATCATGGCGCGTGCTCAACGATACCAAGGAACGCGGCCGCATCGATGGGCGCACCGCACTGTCCAACATGATGTTAGTATTTCCAGCCTGTTGGATCACTCTTCCGGCGGCAACCCCGCGCGCAGTGCCATGTCCTCACCGTATGAAGTTCCCGCGCTGCGGCGCATACACGACATTCTCGACGTGCTCGCCCAGGCGCCGGGCCCGGTGCGCGCCGCGGCCATCGCGCAGGCCACCGGGCTCTCGCGCAGCACGCTCTATTTGATGCTCGACTCGCTGGAGCGCCGGCGCTGGATCGAAAAGCGCGCCGACGGCTATATCGTCGGCCTCACGCTGTTCGAGCTGGGTAGCGCCTACGTGCGGCACGACCGGCTTCAGGAAGTGTTCCGGCAGGAAGCCACGGTGTTTGTCGCGCAGCATAACGAGGTCGTTCAACTGGCCGTGCTCGACGGCGCACAAGTCGTCTACCTCGCGCGCGAAGACCCGGCGCGGCCCGTGCGCCTCGTCTCCGATCTCGGCTCGCGACTGCCCGCGCATTGCTGCGCGCTGGGCAAGGCACTGCTCGCCAGCCTGTCCGACGACGAAGTCAACGCGATCCTGCCGCGCCAGCTTCCCGCCGTCACGGCCCATACGATCACGCGCAAGCCGGACCTGCTCGCGGCGCTCGCCGCGATACGCCGCTCGGGTCTCGCGCACGAGCGGGAAGAAGTGACGGCGGGCATCACGTGTTTCGCGGCGTTCGTCGGCGTGACTGCGCTCGGCAAGCGCGTGGCGGTCAGCACGAGCCTGCCGCTCGAGCGGCTCGACGCGCGCCGTGAAAAGCGCCTCGCCATCGCCGTGGTCGAGATGGCGCAGCGCATCGGCAAGGCACTCTGATCGTCGGCAGTCCGGATCACTTCCGCCGTATCGAGCGTGACATCATGCGCTCTCGCGCGGCACGACCGTGTACTGAATGCGCGTTTTGGCGGGATGCCGCGTCCCCTCGCCGTCTTCGGCCAGGAGCGCGGCGACGATGGCCTCGCCCGTGCGCTGGCCGATGCCGTAGGCGTCCACCGAAACCGTGGTGATGGCCGGATGGCAGCACGCCGCGATCTCGAAGTTGCCGAAGCCCGCAATCGCAATGTCGCGCGGCACGTTCAGGCCGCGCCGCTGACACTCCATGATCGCGCCGAACGCCGACATGTCGCTCACGCACATCACGGCCTGCGTGTCGGGCCAGCGCTCCAGCAGTTCGGCCATGGCCGGGCCGCCGTGGCTCATCGTGACCGGCGACTCGCCAAGTCGCACCACGCGATGGCGGTCGAACCCGAGCGCCTTCATCTCCGCCTGGTAGCCCTTGAAACGGTCGAGGCCGCGCCGGTCGAGTTCGCTTGCGCCGCCAAGAAAACCGATGCGCTGATAACCCTTGTGCGCAAGGTAGCGCACCATCTCGCGCGACGCGCTCACGTTGGAAAAGCCCACGGCCATGTCGATCGGCTCCGTGGGCAGGTCCCACATCTCGACCACGGGCACGCCCGAGCGCTGCAACAGCGCGCGCGTGGCGTCCGTGTGCTGCGAGCCGGTCAGCGCGATGCAGCGCGGCTGATGGCGCAGCATCTGGCGCACGAGGCGCTCCTCGCGTTCGGGCAGATAGTCGGTGTCGCCGATCAGCAGTTCGAGGCCTTGCGGTTCGAGCACGGCCGTGAGGCCGCCCACGGTATCGGAGAAGTTCGAGCTCGACAGCGACGGCACCAGCACCGCGACGAACGACGAGCGCCCCGAGGACAGCGCGCCGGCAGCCGCGTCCGCCACATAGCCGAGTTCCTCGATCGCGCGCTGCACGCGCTCGCGCGTCGCCTCCGACGCGCTGCGCCCCGCCATCACGCGCGACACCGTCATCTTCGAGACACCCGCGAGACGGGCGACATCCGACATGCGGGGCGGCGTGGCTTTCGGAGGCGTGATTCTGGACATCGTTGGTTGGGCGTCGAGATGAAAACAGCGCATATGATAACGGCAGCGCCCTGCTTTCTCTTCGATTTGCGTTGGCGGAATGCGCGGGCCATCGGCGGATTCGACGTAGGCGGTCGCTTAATTCGACATCCTGATTAAATGCCAGCCCCGGGCGTATTCACACGCCAACTGATCGCGCGGTCGAAAATTCAGTCACAATCCGGTTGCAAAGCCGGATTCAAAGCCGGATTCCGCAGCACCGCTGCACCACCACTCACGAGCCCCAAGGAGACGAACCATGCCAGCATCCCAGCGCACCATCGCCGAAATACGCGCCGACTTTCGCGCGCTGCATGCCGCCGGATGCTTCGTGCTGCCCAACCCGTGGGACGCGGGCAGCGCGCGCTATCTCCAGGGGCTCGGCTTCAAGGCGCTGGCAACCACGAGTTCGGGCTTCGCATGGTCGCGCGGCCATGCCGACAACACCTTGCCGCTCGAAGCGATCCTCGCGCACCTGCGCGAGATCGTGGCCGCCACCGACCTGCCCGTCAACGCCGACTTCGAAAACGGCTTCGGCACGAACCCGGCGCAGGTCGAGCGCAGCGTGGGCCTCGCGGTCGAGACCGGCGTGGCGGGACTTTCCGTCGAGGATTCGACCGGCGACGCCGCGGCCCCGCTGCTGCCGGTCGAGGTTGCCGTGGAACGCCTGCGCGCGGCGCGGCGCGCGATCGACGACCGCGGCGGCGACACCCTGCTCGTCGGCCGCGCGGAAAACTTCGTGGCCGGCGTGCCCGACCTCGACGACGCGATCACCCGCTTGCGGGCCTACGCCCAGGCGGGCGCCGATTGCCTCTACGCCCCCGGCATCCAGACGCGCGAGCAGATCGCGGCCGTCGTGGCGGCCGTCGCGCCCAAGCCCGTGAACGTGCTGATCGGCGCACAGTCGGCCTTCACGCTGGACGAGCTGGCCGCGCTCGGCGTGCGCCGCGTGAGCGTGGGCGGCGCGCTCGCCCGCAGCGCGTGGGGCGGCTTCATGCACGCGGCGCAGCGGCTGCGCGAGGGACGCTTCGACGGCTTCGAGGGCGCGGCGCCCGGCGCGACGCTCAACAGCCTGTTTACAAACGCGAAATAACCTCGCCCGGCCGGTGCGTGTTTCACACGCGCGGCTTGCGCGCCGACGACCGCTCACGCGGCGTCTTCGTCGGCGACTTCCTCTTCGGCCCGGCCGGGGCCGCCGCGCCAAAGCGCGCCAACGCCCATTCCACGAACGCGCGCTGCTTGGGCGCCTGCGCGCGGCGATCCACGTAGAGAAGATGCATGGGTCGCATGGGCGCGGCGTAGCCCTCCAGAATCGGCACGAGCCGCCCCGCCGCCACCGACTGCGCCACATTCGGTTCGCCCGCGAGCACGATCCCCAGACCCGCCTCGGCCGCCGCGATCAATGCGCGGCCGTCGTTGCAGCGCAGCTGGCTGCGCGGCTCGACCTCGATCTTCGTTGCGCCGTCCATGAAGGCCCACGCGTAGGGCGCCGGAAAACTCTCGAACGCGTAATCGAGGCACACGTGCTGCGCAAGCTCGCGCGGATGCGTTGGCGTGCCGAAAGCCGCGAGGTAGGCGGGCGCGGCGCACGGCACGAGCCGGTACGGTGCGAGCGGGCGCGCAACGAGTTGCGAATCGGCCAGCGCGCCGATGCGAAACGCGACGTCGAAACCGTCCTGGAGCAGGTCGATCTGCCGGTCGCCCAGCACGAGATCGATCTTCACGTCGGGAAACTCGGCCAGAAACGCCTTGATTTCGTGCGCGAGGCGATATGTGCCGAAGGCGACGGGCGCCGTCACGCGCAAGGTGCCGCGCGGATGACCGGTTTGCGCGAGCGCGACGGCGTCGGCGGCGGCGGCTTCTTCCAGCACGCGGCGGCACGCTTCGAAGTAGGCGCGGCCCGCCTCCGTGAGCGCGTGCTTGCGCGTGGAGCGATGGAGCAGGCGCACGCCAAGCTCCTTTTCCAGTGCGTCGACATGCTTGCCCGCCATCTGCGGCGTCATGGCGAGCAGACGCGCCGCCGCCGTGAACGACCCGGATTCCGCGGTCTTTACAAACACGGTCATGCTGGTCAGTTTGTCCACGGCTTGTCCACGATTAGAAACCCCCGGTTTCAGGTATTTTCCCCAATGGGCCGATTATCGCATGATGGTTTCAGCGCTACGCTCGGGATTCCATTGTGAAACACGGGGGATTCCCATGAACGAACCACGGTTATCTGTCGGCATTCTGGGTGCGGGCGAGATCGGCGCCGCGCTCGGCGAGTTGCTCGCGCAGGCGGGCCATGAAGTCATGCTCTCTTCGCGTCACCCCGAAGCACGCGCGGGTCAGGCGGCCGCGCTCGGTTGCCGGATCGGCACGCTCGATGAGGCCGCCACATTCGGCGATGTCGTGATCGCCGCGCTGCCGCTCAACGCGCTCGACGAGATACCGGCGAGCGCGCTGGCCGGCAAGGTCGTCATCGACACCATGAACTACTACGCGGCGCGCGACGGCGCCATTGCCGCGTTCGACGAGCACCGCGAGACCACGAGCGGGCGCGTGGCGCAACGCTTGAGCGGCGCGCGCGTGGTCAAGGCGTTCAACGCGATCCTCGCCTACGACCTGCCCCGCGGCGAGCGGCCGCCGATCGAAGGCGGCCGGCGCGCGCTGCCCGTTGCGGGCGACGACGGCGAGGCGAAGGCGCTGGTGGCCGCGTTGCACGCGCAACTCGATTTCGACGCGATCGACGCGGGTCCGCTCGCAGAAAGCTGGCGCTTCGAGCGCGCGAAACCGGCCTACTGCATCCCGTTGAATCCCACGCAACTGCGCGCAGCCCTAGCCGCCGCCGAGCGCGACAAAGAGTTGCCGCACGGCTCGTGGCGTCGCAAGCCGCGGCCCGATTGACGCGTTGCGTCGCTGGCATGCAGCGGGGAAATCACCTGGCGGATTGAAGCATGCCGAACAAGGTCGGCCGGGAACGCAGGGCGAAGGAATTCGCGTGTGCGGAATTGGCGCGCGGGCCCATGCGGTCCGGCATGCCCGGCAGTTTGCGCCGGATGCGGCGCAAGGAATCGAGGCGGAGCGGCGCGCGGCCGCTCCGCCTGGCAAGCGGTGCTTAGTCGTAGTGACGGTGCTTGTTGTGGTGATGCTTGCCGTGATAGCCGCGCGAGTAGTCGTCGGCATACGAGTTCGAGCGCGAGATGTTGCCGCCCAGCGCCGAGCCCGCGCCGCCGCCCACGGCCGCGCCGATCAGGCCGCCCGTACGGCCGCCCATGGCGTTGCCCGCCGCCGTACCCGCGCCGCCGCCCAGCGCGCCGCCGATAATGGCGCCCGTGCGCTCGCGACGATTCGAGGTGACCGCGCCGCCGGCGCCGCCGCCCACCGCGCCACCGATCACCGCGCCGGTGCTGCCGCCCACGGCGCCGCCCACGGCTGCGCCCGCGACGCCGCCCAGCGCGCCACCCAGTGCGTTGTTCATATCGCCGGCGAACGCCGGCAGCGAAGCCGCCGCGGTCAATGCAGCAACGGCAACCATCTGGATGATTTTCTTCGACATAGTTGTGCTCTTACGTTTTAAGACGGCCCTGAGTATAGCGGGCAAAGTGAAAGCACCTTGTAACGCCACACAGCGACCTCCGTAAGAGGTGTAACAAAATAGACCGACGGCATGATCTGTCGGGGTCGCGCCCCAAAAGCCGCGCAAGCGCCGCTCAATCGAGCCGGAAGACCTTCACCGCGCTGGCGAGCAACGCCGTTTGATGATGCTGGCGCCTGACCTGCTCGACCGTGTCGGCGACATGCGCCGCGTTTTCGCGTATCGCCGCGTCGATCCCGGCGACGTTCTCACCCATCTGGTCGATGCCCGCCCTCTGCGCACCCGTAGCCGCCGCGATCTCGTGCACGATGGCCGAAAGCTGCGTGACGCTCTCCATCACCTCGCCCACCGTATTGCCGGCGCTCTCCACGAGACCGTTGCCCGTGCGGGCGCGCTCGACCGATTCGCCGATGAGCGCGCGGATCTCCTTGGCCGCCGCCGCGCTGCGCTGGGCGAGCGTGCGGACCTCCGACGCCACCACGGCGAATCCCCGTCCCTGATCGCCCGCGCGCGCGGCTTCGACCGACGCGTTGAGCGCGAGGATGTTGGTCTGGAACGCGATGCCGTCGATCACGCCGATGATGTCGGTGATGCGCTCGCACGAACGATAGATGTCGCCCATCGTGTCGACCACCGCCTTGATGGCCGTGCGACCGTGCGTCGCGACTTCGCTCGCCGAGCCGGCCAGCGCGCTCGCGGCCGTGGCGTGATCGGCGTTCTCGTGCACGCTCTGCCTGAGTTGCTCCATGGCCGCGACCATGCCTTCGAGCGAGCGGCGCTGCTGTTCGGTCCGCTCGGAAAGGACGGCGTTGCGCGCGCTGGTCCCGGCCACCGAAGCGCCGACCTCGCCCACGCTGTCGCGCACTTGCAGCAGCGTCGTGCGCACCGCTGCGAGCGTCGCGTGAAACGCGCGGGCCACTTCGCTCGACGGCAGCGCCGCTTGCCCGCGTTGCCCGGTTTGCTCGCACAGCGTGATGAAGCCGGACGCCTGCCCCATGCCCGCGGACATCTCGGCGAGTTCGCCCGCGATATGCGCGTCGCGCTCCTGGCGCGCGGAAATGGCGGCGATGAACAAAGTCTGTAGCCAGAGAAACGCCCAGTGCCGCAGCACCACGTCGAAGCCGCTTTGCGCAAAGACCTTCACCGGCCAGCCGCATTCCTGAAGCACGTTGAAGACGAGCTGCTGCGCCGAGATGAAAACGCTGGCCGCCAGCACCACGCGAACGTCGCGATAGGCCAGCAGCAGCGAGAGCAGGATGAACACGACAAAATGAAACTCGTCTTGGCCGCCGCCTACGTCGATCAGCAAGGCCGCGCCGCCCATGAAGGTGAACGCGGAGCCGAGCCTCGTGACCAGCCGGCCCGGCAGCGCGAGCGCGAGGACGGTCGAGACGAGCGCGAGCGGCACGCCGACGACGAACACCGGGCCGAGCGCGTCGAAGCGCCAGCCGACACCGAACGACCCCGCCAGAAGGATCCAGTTGACCAGCGCGCAGGCCCGGTCGGCCCGTTTGCGCGCGTTCATCAGCGGGCTTTCGACGGCCGCCGCGGCGCGCGCGACGTTGGCTACGGCGTCCGCACCGGCGTACCGGGCTTCTGCAAAACGGCTACTGGACATGAATTCCCCACTCCTGATTGACGACTGACCCGTGGTGGCGGCCGGACGTGGCCGGCTGCGCACTTTGGAGTTATCGGCAAGCCGTCAGGCATCTTCATAAGGGTAATCCATTGAATATTTAGATTGATTTATCAACTAATTAATGACGCACTGACGCTTAAATTTGAATTCATACGCATAGAAATAGAGGATATTTCAACCTTATAACAATGCCACGCCGGTCAATCCGGCACTCGTTTCGTCGCAATACACCCGACCGGCCGATCGGTCGCCTCACGGCCAACAACCCTCTTGAAATGAGTGTCATCGCCCATATCGTACAATTCCGATATATGATTCGGACAGTCACGATGCATCAGCGATGAAGAAAACCCAGCCCACCGCCCCACTCGACGTCGACGCGATCTGCAAAGCGCTCGCCAACCCCGTGCGCCGCGAGATCCTCACGTGCCTGCGCGAGCCGCAGGCGCACTTCGCCGACCAGGAACTTCCGCTCGACCACGGCGTCTGCGCGGGCCGGATCGACGCGCATTGCGAACTTTCGCAATCCACGGTGTCCGCGCACCTGGCCGTGTTGCAGAAGGCCGGGCTCGTCACGTCCAAACGCGTGGGCCAATGGGTGTTCTTCAAACGCAACGAGCCGGTCATCGAGGCGTTTCTCGCCCATATGAACGCGCAGTTGTGATCGAGGCGCGCGGCAAGCCGCGTCGTCCGTTTCGATTCCCGTATCCCTTTTCAGCCCGCGGGCCGCTCCCGCAGACGAGGTGAACTCATGGCAACGCTTTTCGACCCCATCCAGATCGGCGACCTCACGCTGCCGAACCGCATCATCATGGCCCCGCTCACGCGCCAGCGCGCCGGCGAGGAACGCCTGCCCAACGCGCTGATGGCCCAGTACTACGCCGAGCGCGCAACGGCCGGCCTTATCCTCAGCGAGGCGACCTCGGTCACGCCGCAGGGCCTGGGCTATGCCGAAACGCCGGGCATCTGGTCGCAGGAGCAAGTGGCAGGCTGGAAGATCGTGACCGACGCCGTGCATGCGGCGGGCGGACGCATCTTCCTGCAACTGTGGCACGTGGGCCGCATTTCCGACCCGATCTTCCTGAACGGCGACCTGCCCGTGGCGCCGAGCGCGATCGCGGCGCAAGGTCACGTGAGCCACGTCCGCCCCCAGCGCGCCTATGTCACGCCCCGCGCGCTCGAAACCGATGAAATCCCCGGCGTGATCGCCGCGTTCCGCCAGGGCGCGCTCAACGCGAAGGCAGCGGGCTTCGACGGCGTGGAAATCCACGGCGCGAACGGCTACCTGATCGACCAGTTCCTGCAAGACAGCACCAACCATCGCACCGACGCGTATGGCGGCCCGATCGAAAACCGTGCGCGCCTGCTGCTCGAAATCACCGACGCGTGCATCGACGTCTGGGGCGCCAACCGCGTGGGCGTGCACATCGCGCCGCGCGGCGACGCCCACACGATGGGCGACTCGAACCCGTCGGCCACGTTCGGCTATGTGGCGCGCGAGCTCGGCAAGCGCAAGATCGCGTTCCTCTTCGCGCGCGAATCGCTCGGCGACAACCGCCTCGGGCCGCAACTGAAGGCCGAATTCGGCGGCCCGTACATCGCGAACGAAAAGTTCACGCTGGATTCGGCGCAAGCGGTACTCGCGGCCGGCGAAGCCGACGCGGTCGCGTGGGGCCAGTTGTTCATCGCGAACCCCGATCTGCCGCGCCGCTTCGAACTGAACGCGCCGCTCAACGCGCCGAATCCGTCGACGTATTACGCACGCGGTGAAACGGGATACACCGATTACCCGGGGCTGGAAAACGCGGCGTAATCGGTGGCAGACGCGTCAGCGTCAGCGTTGGCATAAGCGCGGGCGACGAACGTCATGCGCGTGCGGCCTGTGGACGCACGCCATCGAGCGGCCACGGTGTGGGCATGGCGCCCCGCCGCGGCCGCTTTTTGCTGAAAGGCCTGTAAATACAGGCCTTTCGCGCGAATGGGCGGCCATTCCCGGACAGATCGCGCGATCGCGGCGCCCCCGGCGAGATACCGCGATAGTCGGATTCAATTGGTATCCCGCGCGCGCATAGCCTTGAATTCAAACCCTGCCAACCACCCCTTTTTCGCTGACCGGAGCCAAGTCATGCCGAAAGCTGACCTCAGCAAGATCGTCCATACCATCGCCGAAGAAACCAACACGCCCGAGGAAACCGTGGCGCGCATTTACGCCGACACCCTCGACGCCTATCGCGCGGAAGCCCGCATCCAGGACTATCTGCCCTTGTTCGCCGAGCGCAAGGTGCGCGCGACATTGCGGCAAAACAGCACAAAACCGCATTAATCAGCAAGCGTCAGCCAACACAGCCCATGTTTTCGCGCCAGCCGCAACGGGCTGGCCGCTTCTACCGCTTCCTCCCCGCTTCCTGTTTTCCGCGCGGCGCGCGCCCGCCTCGGGCCCGTGCCGCGATCGTCATTGCGCGCGTCGGCGCCCCTGCGGCGCCCTCTCTTAAGGTTGGTTTAATTCTTTGCTGCAACCATAAGCTCAACCCCTGTTGAGCCGCCGGAACATCGGCGGCGTTTTTTTGCGCAGCAAACCGAGGAGCGAGGTCATGGTGGAAGACGACGTGCTGGTGCACCTACAGTCCCTGCTGCGCGACGGCGCGGCGTCGACAGTCGCGTCATGCCGGGTTTCGACGCCGCTCCAGCCCCCCTGGGGCCGCGCCTACCGGCTGGTCGAATGGACGACGCCGCTCGACGACGGCGCACGCCGCCAGGTCGTGCCCGCCGAGAGCACGGCGCTCGAAATCGCCCGCCTCGTCGCCCAGCACGTGCCCGGCCGCCGCATCCTGCTCAACGGCGAGCCCGCCGCGGCCGAACGCCCGCGCACGCGCCGCCGCCGGGCGCGCAGCACGGCAAACGCGCACGCGGCGCGCTAACCGCGCGGCTTTCCTGCCGCGCGCCAGGCGCGTATCCGTCGCTCACCCGTCGCCTGACCGGCGTCAAACCACGAGCCGCGCGAGCGCTTCTTCCAGCTCGCCGCTCACGCGCGTCATCGGCGCGCGCAGCTCGTTGCGGATCAAACCGCACGCGGCAAGCCCCGCCTTCACCGGCCCCGGATTCGGTTCCTCGAACGCTGCCCGCACTAGCGGCACCAGCGTATGCCAGATCGCGCGCGCGTCGGCCAGACGCCCTTCGCGCAACGCCCGCGCCATACCCACGAAACGCTCCGGCCGCAAATGCGCCGACGCCGCGATTGCCCCGCTCGCCCCCGCGCACATGGCGCCGAACATCTCGATGTCCTCGCCGCACAGCACCTGCAAACGGCCGTCGAGAATGAGCGCGAGCGTCTTGTCGAGCGAGCCGCCGCAGTCCTTCACCGCGACGATGCGCTCGTGCCCGGCGAGTTCGAGCAGGCTCGGCAGCTCGATGCGCACGCCCGTGCGCGCGGGAATGTCATAGACGATCAAGGGCTTGCGGCTCGCGTGCGCGAGCGCGGCGAAATGGCCGATCACGCCCGCCTGCGAGGGCCGGATGTAGTAAGGCGCGGCCGCCAGGACGCCCGCGACGGGCTGCGCGTTGAGCGCCTCGATGCGCTCGCGCACCGCCCCCGCGTGATTGCCGCTCACGCCCGCCACGACGGGCAGAGCACCGGCCGCCGCCAGCACCGTGGCGAGCACGGCGTCCTGCTCGCGCTCGTCGAGCGCGGCGGGCTCGCCGGTCGTGCCGAGCGCGACGAAGCCGGCCACACCGGCCTCGGCGTAGTGGCGCACGAGCGCGTCGAGCGCCGCATGATCGACGGCGCCCGCATGAAACGGCGTAATGAGCGGAATCCAGATACCCGAAAACTCAGACATGACTTTCCCTTGAACTCGACCGTATGGAAGGTCCGTGCAGCGGTGCGCGGGAGGGAAGCTAGCCGGGGATGAAGCGAGAGGCGAGACGCCGTCGACTGGCTGTTCCGTCGCACATCTGACGGAACAGCAGACTCCGGTCAGATGAGCGGCTGTTTTTTGGCTTTGACTTTCACCCACACCGACGGGGCCTGCGCGAGCGACGTCACCGCGCGCGTGGCGGCGGTGCAATTCGGCAGGTCGTGATAGAGCGGGTTGCGTGGCATGTCGCGCAGTGTACCCGAGATCGCACGATCGCGAGCCAATGTACGCACGCGGCGAATGCTCACTCGCGCGGCAGGATCTCGGTGATTTCCATTCCGGGCGAGTCGAGCAGCAGGTTCGGCGCGTCGTTGGGATCGCGCTTGGTGAGCTTGCCGTCCACCGAAGCCCCGCAGTCCATCTGCAACTGCTGGTAGTAGATGTTGCCGACCACGTGCGCATTGGCCTGGAGCTCGACGAAGTGATCGGCGATCACGTCGCCCTGGATGCGCCCGTTCACTACGATGTCGTAGCCGTGCACATTGCCCTCGATCGCGCCGCGCTCGCTCAGCACGAGCAGCGTTTTCGCGCCGGGCTTGCCGGCCACATTGCCGTGCACGCGGCCGTCGAGGCGCAGGCCGTCGGCGTATTCGAGGTTGCCCGTGATCACGATGTCCTGCGCGATCAGCGTCGCCAGCTTGGTTTGCTCGATGCCGGGCTGCGGCTTCTTTTTGTTGTTGAACATGGAAGGCTACCGTGTGGTGTGGGTGGTGTCGACGAGTGTCGATCAGTGTGGGAACGCGTCGCTCAGGCGGCGCGTCAACGCGAACGTGCGCCGTGGGCGCGCAGGAACAGCAGCTCGGATTGCAGCTTCGCGATCGTGGCTTGCGCGCCTTCCGCCGTGCTCTGGAGCATGGCGCGCGCGGCGCGCTCCTGTTCGAGCCGCAGTTGCGTGTCGCCGAGTTCGCGGCTCAGGGCGTCCGGCGCGACCACGGGGCAGCGCAACGCTTCCTTCGGTGCGAGCCGCCACGCGGTGATGCCCGCGCCCGCCGCCGCCGCGCACGCGGCCCACAGCATCACGCCGCCCACGCGCCAGGCGCGCGAGCGCACCGGCTGCAATTCGTAGGCGAGGTCGGCATTCGTATGCACCCGGGCGGTGCGGCGCGTATCAGCCATCGGTGGGAGTCGCGAAAAGCGCGAGGTAGTCGGCGGGGTTGACGGGCTGTCCGCCCACGAGCACCTCGAAATGCAGATGCGGTCCGGTCGAGCGCCCGGTCGAACCCACGTCCGCGATATGCTCGCGCGGCAGCACGATCTGGCCCACCTCCACGTCGATCTTCGAGGCGTGGCCGTAACGCGTGACGAAGCCGTTGCCATGGTCGATCTCGACGGCGTTGCCGTAACCGGCCTTCGGCCCCGCGAAAATCACGCGGCCGCCCGCGGCGGCGAGAATGGGCGTGCCGGTCGGCGCGACCAGATCCATGCCCGGATGAAAGCTCAAATGGTGCGTGAACGGGTCGATGCGGTTGCCATACGGCGAACCGTTGCGCCCGCCCTGGAGTGGCCGGCGGCCAGGGAATGCGTTCCAGGCCACTTCGTGCTCCGCCGTAGCTTGTTCGAGCGCGGAAAGCGTGGCGCTCATGCAATCGAGCTCACCGTTGACGCTCCGGGCATTGGCCCGCGCGGCGGACGCCTCCATGCAACGGCGCGGCGCGAGCGCGGGCCCGCCTTCGCCGTCGCCGTCGTTGCCGGACGCCTCGCCGTCATCGCCCGAATGCGCGGGCGCGGCCGCCGGCGTGGCCCCGGCCCCGCGCGGCGGTTGCGCGCGCAGGCGCTGGTCGAACTGGCGCAACTCCGCGAGCTGCGCGGAAAGGCGCGCGATACGGGGATCGAGCAAGGCGATCGACGCGTCCATGCGGCCGATTTCGCCAACCACGTAGTGATGCTGGTTCGGGCCTGCGGCAGCGGCGGCGACGCCTGGCGACGCCGTGAAGTGGCCGATCGCGACGCCGCCGCCCAGCGCGAGCGCGGCCGCCGCGCACGCGGAAACGATCGCCGTGCGGCGCGCGGCGCCGTGGGTCACGAAGCGGATATCGCCTTTCGTCAGGTCTTCGGCAGCGCCGGACCACGGCAATTTCATGGCTGACTCCCTGCGCGCCGCGCGCCTTGCAAGGGCACGCGCCGGGAGCGGGATGGCTGGGGTGACACGAACATGCTTCGGCAAGGAAGGCCGGCGCGCGCCAGCCTGAAAAAATTCGAAGCGGCGATTATGGTGGCGTCTCAGAAAGCGCCATCCCAATATATCGGCATCGTTCACGGGGAGCGCCTTCCCTCGAACAAGCGAAGCGGCGACGGTGCGCCACGCGTGTCAGGGTGCTGCGATGCGTTGTCGCACCGCGTTCGGCCGGCCCCTGGCGCACGCTCCCGACAAAAGAGCTTGACTTCTCGCGCCGCCGAACTAATATACGCACCGCGTACATCAACCAGAAATCACGGGTGCCAGCATGAGCGTTCCGCAACAAGCCTTTCTCCGTGACGCCATGCGGCGTCTGAACATGACCCGCGACGCATTCGCGAGCCGCATCGGCGTATCGCGCCGGGCGCTCGACACGTGGCTGCTCCCCGAGGAGTCGCAGGAATCGCGCGCCATGCCGGAGATCGTCGAGCGCTTCGTGTCGGAAATCGTCGGTGGCGGCGAGCCGCGCGAAGGCTATACGCAAAGCGTAGATTCGCAGTCGCTCGCCAGCCAGATGCAATTCGAAGGCAAGCCGCAGCTGCTTTCGGTGGATCAGTTCTCGCGCGACTCCGTCGAGAAGCTGTTCCGCGTGGCCGACATCATGCAGCCCATCGCGCGCCGCCGGAAAATCTCGCGCGTGCTCGAAGGCGCGGTGCTCGGCAACCTGTTCTTCGAGGCCAGCACGCGTACCCGCGTGAGCTTCGGCTCCGCGTTCTGCCGCCTGGGCGGTTCGGTGTGCGACACGACCGGCTTCACGTTTTCTTCGATGGCGAAGGGCGAATCGATCTACGACACGAGCCGCGTGATGGCGGGCTACGTGGATGCGATGGTGATTCGGCATCCTGATCAAGGCTCGGTGGCCGAATTCGCGCGCGCCGTGAACATCCCCGTGATCAACGGCGGCGACGGCCCCGGCGAGCACCCGAGCCAGGCGCTGCTCGACCTCTACACGATCCAGCGCGAGTTCTCGCGGCTGGGCAAAATCGTCGACGGCGCGCATATCGCGCTCGTGGGCGACCTCAAGTACGGCCGCACGGTGCACTCGCTCGTGAAGCTGCTCGCGCTGTATCGCGGCATCAAGTTCACGCTCATTTCGCCGCCGCAGCTCGAAATGCCGGCCTACATCGTCGACAAGATTTCGACCAACGGCCACGTGGTCGAGCAAACGAACGACCTGCGCGCAGGCCTGCGCGGCGCGGACGTGGTGTACGCCACGCGCATCCAGAAGGAGCGCTTCGCCGACGAGTCGTTCGAAGGCTACACGCCCGAATTCCAGATCAACCAGGCGCTGATGGACGAATGTTGCAGCCCCGAAACGCTCGTGATGCACCCGCTGCCGCGCGACAGCCGCCCGGGCGCGAACGATCTTTCGACCGATCTGAATCACGACCCGCGTCTGGCGATCTTCCGCCAGACCGACAACGGCATTCCGGTGCGCATGGCGATCTTCGCGGTGCTGCTCGGCGTGGAGAATCTCGTGCAGCATTCGATGCGCGACGCGGTATGGCGTCCGCCCGCCTACCTCGGCCCGGACGACGCGGTGTTCCACGGCATCGACTAACACTCGTTGCGCTCGCAACGTAATCGGCCCGCAAGCGTCTGTCGCGCTTGCGGGCCGATTTGTTTATTGCGCGTTCGTCAGCTTGACGACGTGCACACCGTCACGCACGTCAGCCCCTGCGCCTTTTCCGCGGCATCGATCGCGGCCTCCAGCGCGTCGAACGCATGGCGCTCCACTTCGATCGCATCGAGCGGCACCTGCCCCGACTGCACGAGTGCGATCAGCGCGCGATAGTCCGCGCCGCTGTACATAAAGTGGCCCATCAGCTCCCAGTTGTTGAGGAGCATCTCCCCATACTTGATCGGCAAATCCACCTCCATGCTGCCCATGAGCACCATCCGGCCGTTGCGGCGCAGGCTGCGCAGCGCGGCGAGCGTGGCGTTCGGATCGGTGGCGTGGCCGACCATGTCGAAGGCGAGATCGACGGCGCCGTTCGCTGCCGCGCGGATCGCCTCGGTGTCGCGCGCCGCCTCGCCGGTGAGCGCGACCGTCGCCACACGAGCGCCACCCAGCTTCGCGAGCGGGGCCAGCGCCGCCGCGCGCCGCCCGAGCGCCACCACCCGGCTCGCGCCGAGCGCCAGCGCACCGAGCACGGCCGCCGAGCCGAACGCCCCCGCCGCGCCGTTCACGACCACCGCTTCGCCCGCCGCGAGCCGGCCGCGCCGCAGGCCGCCAAACGGCACCACGAGCTTGCCGAGCACCGCGAGTTGCGCCGACGACAAGTGATCGAGACCGTCGAGCGGAAACACCGTCGCGGCAGGAAATTCGACCACCTCGCGCAGCGTGCCGTGCGGGAAATCGGCGAGCATCGGCGCACTGTCCGGGCTGATCGCGGTAAGCCCCAGCAGCGCCTGGGCGGGCTCGCGCAGGGCCTCGTCGGCAATCCAGTAAGGGCTCAGCGCCACGCGCTGCCCCACGCGGTAGCCGTACACGCCTGCGCCGATCGCAAGCACGCGGCCAATGCCGTTGGTGCCCGGCGAGAACGGCCCCGGCGGGTAGCCGTAGGGCAGCTTGCCTTGCACGTACTGGCGCGTGTAGCTCAGCAGCGGCACGGCCTCCACGCCCACCACCAGCGCCCCGCGGCGCGGTTCGGGTTGCGGTACGTCGCGCAGCGCGAGCGGCTGGCCGGGTTGATCGAGCATCCAGGCTTTCATGGCGTCTCCTTGAGGAAAGGGCTTTCGCGGTTCATCCGATGGATTGAACGATGGATTGAACTCTAGGCGACCCGGACGTATTCTTGAAATCAATTCCCAGAATTGCACCTATCACTGTGATCGATCTCTCCGGCGTCGACCTGAACCTGCTCGTCTCGCTCGACGCCCTGCTCGCCGAGTCGAACGTCACGCGCGCCGCGACGCGCCTGAACCTTTCGCAGTCGGCCGTATCGGCGCAGCTCGCGCGGCTGCGCCAGGTGTTCGACGACCCGCTGCTCATTCCCGCCGCCACCGGTCGCGGCATGACGCCCACGGCGCGCGCGCTCGAACTCACGCAGCCGCTGCACGCGGCGCTCAAGACGCTCGAAGCCGTGGTGCGCCGCCGGCCCGTGTTCGATCCGCACACCGACTCGCGGCGTTTCGTCATCGCCGCGAGCGACCAGTGCGTGGCCGTGCTGGGCCTGCCGCTGATGATCGAATGGGCGCGCCTTGCCGGGCCGGGCCTGCAACTCGCGTTTATCGCCATCGAATCGGGCTCGCTCGCGCAGCGCTTCGAGCGCGGCGAAATCGATTTGCTGCTCGGTTCCGCGCAGCAGGTTCCGCCCACGCTCAAGGCCAGAAAGCTCTATGACGAGCGCTTCGTGGTGGCGCAGCGCAAAGCGCACCCGCGCGGCACGGCCGCGCTCGACCTCGACAGCTATTGCGCGCTCGAACACGTGCTGGTTTCGACGAGCGGCGGCAGCTTCTTCGGCTTCATGGACGAGCATCTCGAAGCGCTCGGGCGGCGGCGGCGCGTGGCGCTTTCGGTGCAGCACTTCACGCTCGTGCCCGATGTGCTCGCGAGCACCGACTACCTCGCCACCTTGCCGAGGCGGCTCATCGCACGCGATGAGGATCGCGTGGACCTGTTCGAGCTGCCGTTCGAAGCGCGCGGCTTCTCGATGCATGCAGCGTGGCATCCACGCAATCACGCCGACCCTGCACTCGTGTGGTTGCGCGAGACCGTGTCCGGGCTGGCGCTCCGCACGACGCAGGCAGGTTGAATCGTTAGCGATCCTCTTTTTTGAGGAGCGCATTTCATTCGTCAGTCGATTGGTTCACCGGGCACTCACGCGCGCGCCGCCTATACTCCATGAAACGCCGCGCCGAGCGGCCAAAAAGCCCACGCCTCATCGTCGTCTCCCGCTTGCCCGCCACCCTGCGAAGCCATGCTGACCCAAGACGAAATCCGCGCGATTCCGCTGTTCTCCACGCTCCCCGAGGCCGAACTCGACCGCCTCGCCCAAACCTCGGCGGATCTGCATCTGAGCCCAGGCGAATATGCCGTGCATGAAGGCGGCGAACGCGCGCTCTACGCCGTGCTGTCCGGCAAGATGGAGGTCGTCAAGCTGTTCGACGGCGTCGAGCGCACGCTGGGTTGGCGCCTGCCGGGCACCATCTTCGGCGAGGTGCCGCTCGCGCTCAGTTCACCGTTTCCGGGCGCCTACCGCGCCGCCGAAGCCTCGCGCGTGATGCGCGTGGACGCGCAGCACTATTACACGCTCGCCGCCGCCTCGTCCGACGTCGCCACGCGCATGGGCGCGCTCGCGCGCGAACGCATAGGCGGCTTGCAGGGCCTTTCCGCCGAGCCGCCGAAAACGCGCGTGACCCTGATCGGCGCGCGCTGGGACGCGACCTGCGCGAACCTGCGCCAATTTCTCGCGCGCAACCAGATCAGCTGCGAATGGATCACGCCCGACGCGCCGGAGTTGCAAAGCCGCTGGAGCGGCCCCTGTCCGCAGGAGCAGGACTGCCCCACGCTACGCCTCGCCGACGGCACGCTGCTGAGCCGACCCGCCACGCGCGAGCTGGCCGAACGGCTCGGCCTGCAAACGCAGCCGCATCTCGATGCCTACGACACGCTCATCATCGGCGGCGGACCCGCCGGGCTCGCCGCCGCCGTCTACGGCGCATCTGAAGGACTCCGTACCATTGTGGTCGAACGCGAGGCACCCGGCGGCCAGGCCGGCACGTCATCGCGCATTGAAAACTATCTGGGCTTTCCCGGCGGCATTTCCGGCGACGAACTCGCCAGCCGCGCGCTGCAACAGGCAAGGCGGCTCGGCGCGGAAATCCTCGTCACGCGCGCCGTTGCGCGCGTGGACACCGCCACGCGCGAAGTGCATCTGGACGGCGGCGACGTGGTGCGCGCGCACACGCTCATCCTCGCAACGGGCGTAACGTGGCGGCGCCTGGCGATCGAAGGCTTCGACCGCTTCATCGGCAAGGGCATCTATTATGGCTCGGCGCGCAGCGAGGCGAGCGGCACGCACGGACTCGACGTCTACCTGATCGGCGGCGGCAACTCGTCGGGGCAAGCCGCGCTGTACTTCGCGAACCATGCGCGCGCCGTCACGCTCGTCGTGCGCGGCGATTCGCTGGAGAAAAAGATGTCGCGCTATCTCGTCGAACAGCTTGCCGGCAAGACGAACGTTACCGTCGCGTTGAATTCCGAAGTCGTGGGCGTGCACGGCGACACGCATCTGAGCGCCATCGACGTGCTCGATACCGCAAGCGCAAGCGTGAGCCGCCGCGAGTGTGGCGGCCTCTTCGTCTTCATCGGCGCCGACGCGGAAACGGGCTGGCTGCCGCCCGAGATCGCCTGCGACAAGCGCGGCTACGTGCTTACCGGCGACGATATCGTGAAAGCGGGACGCTGGTCGCACAAGCGCGACCCGTATCTGCTCGAATCGAGCATACCCGGCGTGTTCGCGTGCGGCGACGTGCGTCTGAGCCCCGTGAAACGTGTGGCCTCGGCGGTGGGCGAAGGCAGCATGGCGATCGCCTTCGTGCATCGTTACCTCCAGGAAGACCGCGCGTAGCGCGAGCGCTTGACCGCGCTGCTCTCACCCTCCTTCGCGCGCGGCTGACACGCCGCTTTCGACCGCGCTCGTCACGGCGCACGGGCGCGATTCTGTCCGCCACGCCAGCTTCGCGACGGCCTGGCGTCAGCGCTGCGACAGCGTTGCGCCAGCCAACAATCCGCCCTGCAAAATTCACACGTTTGCACTTTACTTTCGTGGTCCGAAAGTGCAACTTGCTGTTCTGGTCGGGCATGCTCGGTTCGCGAATAACCGCATGACGCGGCATCGGAATTGCTGCACACGATGCGCCGACTTACGTTCTTTACGTTCCGTCTTCGCCCTGGAGTCCGCCGAACGCCATGTCAAACGAACGTCCTCTCGATGCGCCGCGCGAATCAGGCGACGCGTCCCAAGCTCCCGCCGACGTCAAGCGCCGCCGTTTCCTGCAATCCGCCGCCGCTGCCGCCGCGCTGGGCGCGACGCCGCATCTGCACGCGCAGAACGCACCGCCCGCCGCCGAACCCGAAGCGCCGTCGCCCGCGCCCGCCCAGGCGGTCAGGCTCGACATCAACGGTCGCGAATACGTGCTCCATATCGAGCCGCGCGTGACACTGCTCGACGCCTTGCGCGACTATGCGGGCCTCACCGGCACGAAAAAAGGCTGCGACCGTGGCCAATGCGGCGCCTGCACGGTGCTGGTGGAGGGCCGCCGCATCAACAGTTGCCTCACGCTCGCCGTGATGCACGAAGGCCAGCGCATCACCACGGTCGAAGGCCTCGCGAGCCCGAGTGCGTTGAGCCCCGTGCAGCGCGCCTTCATCGCGCGCGACGCCTTCCAGTGCGGGTTCTGCACACCGGGCCAGTTGTGTTCGGCCACGGCGTGCCTCAGCGAATTCGCGGCGGGCGCGGCCAGCGCCGCGACGCCCGACGTGCGCACGCGCCCCGCGCAACTGAGCGACGCCGAAATACGCGAGCGCATGAGCGGCAACCTCTGCCGCTGCGGCGCCTACGTCAACATCGTGGCGGCCGTGCGCGACGCGCACACGGCCGGCGCATGAGCGCGGGGAGACGGCCATGGATGCCATTTCCTACCAGCGCGCTACCGACGTGAACAGCGCGATCGCAGCCGCGCAGCGCCCCGGTGCGATGTTCATCGGCGGCGGCACGAATCTGCTCGATCTCATGAAAGGCGGGCTCACGCATCCGGTGACGCTCGTCGACATCACGCGCATCGAAGCGCTGGATAAAGTCGAAACCCTCCCCAACGGCGGCCTGCGGATCGGCGCGCTCGTGCGCAACAGCGACGCCGCCAATCACACGCTCGTGCGCACGCGTTATCCGCTGCTTTCGCAGGCGTTGCTCGCGGGCGCTTCGCCGCAACTGCGCAACATGGCGACCGTGGGCGGCAATCTCATGCAGCGCACGCGCTGCCCGTACTTCTACGACACCGCCTTCACCCAGTGCAACAAGCGCGCGCCGGGCAGCGGCTGCGCGGCCATTGGCGGCTTCAACCGCATGCACGCCATTCTCGGCGCGAGCGCGCAGTGCGTGGCCGTGAATCCGTCCGATATGAGCGTCGCGCTCGCGGCGCTCGACGCCACGGTGCAGGTGAGCGGCCCGCGCGGCGCGCGCACGATCGCGTTCTCCGCGTTCCATCGCTTGCCCGGCGATCGCCCCGATCTCGATACGACGCTTCAATCAGGTGAACTGATTACTTCGGTCGACTTGCCACCGCCCATCTTCAGCGAGCACGCGCACTACCTCAAGGTGCGCGATCGCGCGAGCTATGCGTTCGCGCTCGTTTCCGTGGCAAGCGCGCTGCAACTCGACGGGCATCGCGTGCGCACCGCGCACATCGCGCTGGGCGGCGTCGCCCATCGGCCGTGGCGTGCGAGCGTGGCCGAGCAGCACCTCACGGGACGCACGCTGAGCGCGGCGGCGCTGCGCGAAGCCGCCGCGGCGGAACTCGCGCAAGCAAAGCCGCTCGATGGCAACCGCTTCAAGGTCGGGCTCGCGCAGCGCGCGATCGTTCGCGCAACGCTGCTCGCCGCCGGCGGCACGGGAGACTTCACATGAGCACGCTGACCGGACAACCAATGGACCGCATCGACGGCGTGCTCAAGGTCACGGGCGGCGCGCTCTACGCGAGCGACTTCCCCGAAGCACGGCTCGCTCACGCGGTGCTCGTCACCAGCACGATTGCGAGCGGCACGATCGCGTCGATCGACACGAGCCGCGCGCAGTCCATGCCGGGCGTGCTGCTCGTCATGACGTACCAGAACGCGATGCGCCTGCCCAACGGCGGACGCACACCGCTCAAGCCGCCAGCCGGCCGCCATCTCACGCTGCTCCAGGACAACGCGGTGCGCTACAGCAACGAGCCCGTCGCGGTAGTGGTGGCCGACACGCTGGAACACGCCACCGACGCCGCGCGCCACGTCGACATCGCGTACGCGCCCGCGCAGGCCACGCTTGACTTCGACCGCGCGAAGGGTGACGCGCACGCGCCGCCCAGCCCGATGGGCCGCCCCGTCGAATCCACACGCGGCAACGTCGAAGCGGGCCTGCAAGAGGGCGCGGTGCGCATCGACGCGGTCTACACCACGCCCACGCAATTCCACAATCCCATGGAGCCGCACGCGACGATGGCGCACTGGGACGGCCCCGACCTCACGCTCTACGACGCCACCCAGGGCGTGAGCGGCGCGCGCACCGCGGTCGCAGCCGTGTTCGGCATCGCGCCCGAGAACGTGCGCGTGATCTCGCCGTTTCTCGGCGGCGGGTTTGGCTGCAAGGGGTCGTCGTGGTCGCACGTGAGCCTGTGCGCGATGGCCGCGAAGCAAACGGGGCGGCCCGTGCGGCTCGCGCTCGCGCGGCCGCAGATGTTCGGGCCAGTGGGCTCGCGCCCGCATACCGAGCAGCACGTGTCGCTGGCTGCGCGGGCGGACGGCACGCTCACGGCCATCCGCCACGACACGCTCGCGCACACCTCCACGTTTGAGGACTGGCTGGAGATGTGCGGCCTCGTCACGCGCATGATGTACGCGGCGCCGAATTGCAGCACGAGCCATCGTGTCGTACCCCTGAACGTCGGCACGCCGACCTTCATGCGGGCGCCGGGCGAAACGACGGGCTCGTTCGCGCTCGAATCGGCCATGGACGAACTGGCGTGGCGGCTGAAGATGGACCCCGTCGCCTTGCGTCTGAAGAACTATGCGCAAAGCGAGCCTCAGGACGGCAAACCGTGGTCCTCGAACGCGCTGCGCCAATGCTACGAAACGGCCGCGCAGCGCTTCGACTGGTCGCGGCGCGTGGCCACGCCGCGCGCGATGCGCGACGGCAACCTGCTCGTGGGGCTCGGCATGGCGAGCGCGACCTATCCCGCGAACCGCAGCGAGGCGGGCGCGGTGGCGCGCATTCTGCCCGACGGCACCGCGATGGTGGCCTCGGGCACCCAGGACATCGGCACGGGCACCTACACGGTGATGACCCAGGTGGCCGCCGACGCGCTCGGCTTTCCGCCCGATCGCATCCACTTCGCGCTCGGCGACTCGACCTTGCCGCCCGCGCCGGTCTCGGGCGGCTCGCAGTCGGCGGCGAGCGTCTCGCCTGCGGTGCAGGCCGCCGCCACGGCCGCGCGCGACAAGCTGATCGCGCTCGCGCGCGCCGATCGCGGCTCGCCTGTCTACGGCCTCGCCCCCGAGGACGTGACCGTGCAGGACGGCTGGGTCGTGAGCCGGGCCGACAACTCGCGCCGCGACCCCGCCGCCGCCGTCATCGCGCGCGCGGGCGGCAAGCCGATCGAGGCGCAGGTCTCGACGAAGCCGGGCGCGGAAAAGCAGCAGTACGCGTTTCACTCGTTTGGCGCGGTGTTTGCCGAAGTGCACGTCGATCCCGATCTCGGCACGATTCGCGTCGCGCGCATCGTCGGGGCGTACGACGTGGGGCGCGTGCTCAACGAAAAGACTGCGCACAGCCAGTTGATGGGCGGCATGGTGTGGGGCGTGGGCACGGCCCTGCACGAAGAAGGGCAGTTCGACACGCGCATGGGCCGCATCGCGAACAACAATCTCGCGGAATATCACGTGCCCGTGAATGCGGACATCGGCGAGCTGGACGTGCAGTTCGTCGGCGAGCCGGATTTGCGCTTCAATCCGCTCGGCGTGCGTGGCATTGGCGAGATCGGCATCACCGGTGTGCCCGCGGCCATTGCCAACGCCGTGTATCACGCCACCGGCGTGCGCGTACGCGACCTGCCGATCACGCTCGACAAGGTCATGCCGCCAATGCGCGCGTTCGCCTGATGCCCGCGACGGAGCCGGCCATACAGCCGGCGCACCCGGCTGGTGCATGAACGGTCTGCAAACGCCGCAGGAATGGCGCGCGCGGGGCTTGCCTCGCGCGCGCTTGCGCCGCACAATCAGCGCTTCCCCTCCTCGCGAGCGCGACACCCCATGGCCTATGCATCGTTCGCCACCGGCGTGTTACTCGCCGCCGGCACCGGTTCGCGCTTCGATCCCAACGGTCTGCGCAACAAGCTCCTCGCCCCGCTCCCAGAAGGCACGTGCGTGGCGCGCGAGTCCGCCCAGCGCTTGCTGCGCGTCGTCCCGAAAGTGATTGCCGTGGTGCGTCCCGGCGCGGAAACGTTGGCCCACGTGCTCAACGACGCGGGCTGCGACGTGGTGTTCGCCCCCGACGCCGCGCGCGGCATGGGCGCGAGCCTCGCCGCCGGCGTCGACACCGACCACGAAGCGGAAAGCTGGATCGTCGCGCTCGCCGACATGCCGTGCATCGCGGTCGAGTCGATCGAAGCGGTGGCGCGTGCGCTGGACGATGGCGCATCGCTCGTCGCGCCGTTCTATCGCGGGCAACGCGGGCATCCGGTGGGCTTCAGCTACACGCATCGCGAGGCGCTCGTCGCGCTCGACGGCGACGCGGGCGCCCGTGCGCTGCTCAGTTCGCACCCGCTCATGCGCATTGACGTGGACGACCCCGGCATCCTGCGCGACATCGACACGCCGGCCGATCTCAACGGAATTTGAACGCAGGCACGGCGCCTTACGGCTGTTCGGTCGCGGCGGCCTCGCTGCTGCCTGTATCGGAGGTATCCGGGGCTTCCGGATTATTGACGCCTGGCGCGGGAGTTTGCGCCGAGGCCACTTGTTGTGCCGGAGCGTGCGCCGCTTCATGGGTGAAAAGCGTCGGTATGCCGATTAAACCCGCTACGAACACCACCGCGACAATCGCCAGACCCATGACTCCACTCCGCAAGAACGACCGGGGCGCTTTGGCTTCGCCCCAATTTTGAGAAAGCCGCAAGTCTAAGGTTTGGCCACAAAGAGAGAAACGCCGCCCCCCTATAAACAGCGTTTCGCTGACCGCAATAATGCGCCACGAGGCCCACTCGATCGCGCTCGACTAACGTCAAAAACGCGGGCAATCGCGATGAGAGTCGGGACGACGGCGGAGACGACTGCGGCACACGCGAAACTCCGCAGGCATGACATCGATCAACTACGCTATAAAGGCACGCGCGCCACCTGGCCCGCCGTTGCAGCGCAAGAGGACTTCGCGATGATCTGCTCGCATACGACCCCGCTTCCCGATCCACTCGCCGATCCAACGCGGGACCCTGAACGCGACCCGCTCACCCCGCCTTCGCCGGGCCACCACAACGACGAGCCGCAACAACCCGAAGGCCCGCCGGACAAGGACCCCGTCTGAGCGCGCGCCCGGCGCGAGTCCGGGCGCCGCAGTCCGCAAACGCCGCGCCGCCTGCCGCGCGCGGCGTACTGTCTTCCGTCCCCCAATCGAAGCCTTTCGTAAACCTTGCGCCCTGCGCCACCGATCCGTAAAATGCAAACGATTCCTATTTGCAGTATTTTATAGATCGCCGTGAACCCAATCGAGATCGCGTTCGCCCCCGCATGCCGGCCGGCGTGCCGGGTTGTCGCATGAGACCGCTGCTGGTGCGTCTGCACCGCTGGTTCGGTCTTGGCATCGCCGCCTTCCTGTTCGTCGCCGGACTCACCGGCGCGGTGATCGCGTGGGACCATGAACTCGACGGGATGCTCAACCCGTCGTTCTTCCATAGCGCGACCGAGGGTGCGCCGTTGCCCGCCCTCGAACTCGCAACGCGCCTCGAAGCCAAAGAACCGCACGCGGTCGTCACCTTCATGCCGCTGTCGGTCGAGCCGGGCCACACGTGGATCGCGCGCGTGGCGCCGCGCATCGACCCGCACACCGCACAACCCTACCCGCTCGACTTCAACCAGGTCGCGCTCGACCCCGCGACCGGCGAGGAGCAAGGCCGCCGCATGTGGGGCAAGGCCTCGCTCGCGCGCCTGAACCTGATCCCGTTCCTCTACCAGCTTCACTACACGCTGTTCCTGCCGACGAAGATGGGCATCGACTTCGGCGTATGGACGATGGGCGTGGTGGGCATGGTCTGGCTGCTCGACGGCTTCATCGCCATCGTGCTCGCGTTTCCGAGCCTGAAAAGCTGGCGCAAGTCGCTCGCCTTCCGCGTGAAGCGCGGCGGTTATGCGCTGACCTTCGACCTGCATCGCTCGGGCGGCGTGTGGCTCTGGGGCCTGCTGATCGTGGTGGCCGTCACGTCGATTTCGATGAACCTGGGCGCGCAGGTCGTGCGCCCCGTGGTGTCGGTGTTCTCGACGCTCACGCCCGACCCGTTCCGCAGCGTCGCGCCCGGCCCGGCGCTCACGCCCGCCGAAACCACGGCGGCGCGCGCGCGCATCGTCAGCGAAGCCGCCGAAGTCGGCCGCCGCGAAGGCATCACCGCGCCGCCGGGCGGCCTGTTCGCGGTGCCCGCGTTCGGCGTGTTCGGCGTGGGCTACTACGGTGCGGGCAACGATCATGGCGACGCGGGCCTCGGCAATCCGTGGCTCGTGCTGAACGCGCGCACGGGCCAGGTGCTCGGCAAGCAGATTCCCGGTCAGGGCAGCGCGGGCGACATCTTCATCCAGGCGCAGTTTCCGCTGCATTCGGGCCGCATCGTGGGACTGCCGGGGCGTATCGCCATCAGCTTCACCGGCCTCGCCGTTGCGATGCTCAGCGTGACGGGCGTGCTCATCTGGCTCAAGAAGGCGCGCGCACGGCGCAAGCCCGCGAAGCAGGGCAAGCAGGCGAAAGCGGCGGCCGGCACGGTGCGGACACGCGAGCGCGCGACGGGCTGAATCGACGGGTTGAAAACAACGCGAGGTAAAGCAGAAAGCCCTTGCAGCGATCGCTCGCTGCAAGGGCTTTTCGTTGGCGTCAGCCTGGAAGCTTCGAGGCCTTAGCGCGTCACTTCATCGAACGCGGCCAGCAGGCGTTCGACATCGGCGGCGTGAATGTCGCCCATCGTCGAGATGCGGAACAGTTCCGCCGACAAGCCGCCCTGCCCCGCGTAGATCACAAAGCCGCGCGCCTTGAGCGCGTCTTGCAACTTCGGATAATCGACGCCTGCGGGCAAGCGGAACGCGCGCAGCACCACCGACGATTCGTCCTTCGGCAGCACGCTGTCCATGCCGCGCGCGGCGAGCCCCGCGCGCACCTGCTCGGAGAGCGCCGCATAGCGCGCGTGACGCGCCTGCCAGCCGCCCTCGTCGGCGAGTTCGCGCAGCGCTTCGACGAGCGCGTAATACGCGTGCACGGAAGGCGTGAACGGCGTGTTGCGCTGATCCTGCAACGTGGCGAGACGCTTGAGGTCGAGGTAGTACGTGCGGCTATGCGCCGGTGCCAGCGCCGCGCGGCGCACCACCACGAAGGCCGCGCCGGGCACGCCGTGCAGGCACTTGTTCGCCGTCGCGGCCACCGCCGCGATGCTCGTGTCGCCGAAGTCGATCGCTTCGGAACCGAAGCTGCTCACGCCGTCCACGAGCATCTGCACGCCGCGCGCGCGGCATGCCTCGCCCAGCGCGCGCAGGTCGTTCAGGCGGCCCGTGGTGGTTTCGTGATGGATGATCGCAACGTGCGTGATCGACTTGTCGGCATCCAGCGCGGCGGTGATGCGCGCGAGGTCCGGCGCCTGCATCCAGTCGTGCTTCACGACTTCATGCGCGATGCCGTACTGCTTCGCGATGGCCGTGATGCGCTCGCCGTACACGCCGTTTTCGACGATCAGCAGCTTGCCGTCGGCGGGCACGAGCGTCGAGATCATGCTTTCGACGGCGGCCGTGCCGGAACCCGTCATGAGCACGGCCTGCCACTGCGCGGGATCGAGTTCGTAGACGCCCACGAGACGCGTGCGCGCCTCTTCCTGCACGTCGAAGAACTCACTTTCGCGATGGCACAGGTCTTCCTGAAGCAGGCTCTGGCGCACGCGTTCGGTGAGCGTGACCGGGCCGGGATTGAGCAGCAGCATCGACATATCCTTATTGTGCGAGCGCGCCGATGTGGCGCATGAGACGCGTCTTCACTTCGGGCGGCGTGATCGTGGGGCGCGGCAGGCCATCGGGCGTGCCGCGACGAATCGTCAGGCGTACGAAGCGCGTGCCTTCGACACCCGAAGCGCCCTTTGCGCGTTCGCGCGCGGCGGCGAGCACGCTGTCGAGCGTGGCGAGATCGTCGCCTTCCACGGCGTCGGCGTAGCCGCAGGCGGCGGCCACGTTGGCGAACGACACTTGCGACGACACGGTGGCCTGGCCACCCGTCGAATCGTGCGCGCCGTTGTCGAGCAGCACGTGCGTGAGGTTCGCGGGGCCATAGGCGCCGAGCGTGGCGAACACGCCCATGCGCATGAGCGCCGCGCCGTCGCCGTCGAGCGCGACCACGTTCAGGTCGGGCCGCGCAAGCGCGAGGCCGAGCGCGAACGGCGTGACGCAGCCCATCGAGCCGACCATGTAGAGCTGGTTCGAGCGGTCGTCGAGCGCATAGAGTTCGCGGCCGCAGAAACCCGTCGAGGCGACGACCACGGTCGACTCTGCGGGCGTCGCCGCGATCACGCGTTCGAGCGCCTGCTGGCGCGTGGGCAGTTGATCAGGAGTCCGTCCAGTCCACTTTGCCTGCGCAACGGGCAGTGCGTGCTTTGCCGGCATCGCGCCGCCGCCCTTCAATTCGTACGGCGCGACGCTGCCCTTTTGCATCACGAGCGCATACGGGCGGCCCGTTTCGTCCATGTGCTTGACGGCGCGTTCGAGCGCCGCGGCGATCTGGTCGGCTTCCGTGGGGAACGTCTCCCACGGAATTTCCATCGTCTCCAGCATTTGCGGCGTGACCGGGCCCATGAGCGCGTGCTGCGGCTCGTCGGCCACGCCCGGCTGGCCGCGCCACGTCACGATCAGCAGTTGCGGCAGGCGGAACGTCCACGTGAGCGAGGTGAGCGGGCTTACGGCGTTGCCGAGGCCCGAGTTCTGCATCATCGTGATGCCGCGCTTGCCCGCGAGCGCCACGCCCGCGATCACCGCGACCGCGTCGCCTTCGTTCGCCGCGCTCACGTAGTGCAGCGAATCGTCTTGCAGCACGTAGTTGATGAACGGTGTGAGGTACGAACACGGCACGCCCGCGTACCACTCGAAGCCGCGCGCACGCGCCGCTTCGACAAACTGTGCGGCTTCGATCACGCGTTGCCCTCCGCGCCCAGCGGCGTTTGGGAATGCGCGAAATCCCCCGCGCGGCGGAAGTCTTCGAGGTCGTTCACACCGCGCCAGTGGCCATGCACGTATTGCACTTCGATCTTCTCGCCGTCCGCGATCAGCGCGTTGAGCAGCGCGGGCATGTCGAGCGTGTCGAAGTCGGCGCGCGTTTGCAGTTGCGCGAGCTTCTTCGCGAGCTTCGCTCGGCCCGCGCCCCGCACGTTCACGAGACCGATCCAGCGGCCGTGCGCCGCCACGCCGTTAGCGGCGGGTTCGCTCGCCACGCGCTCGAGGAACACCTTGCTGCCGAACAGATCGCGCTCGTCGGCGGCCGAGCACCATGCGAAGTCGCGCGTGCTGCTGTTCTCCGACTCGGGCGACGAATCCACCACCACGCTGAAGTCCGCTGCGCTTTCCACGAGATCGCGAAGAATGTAGCTGCGGAACACCAGGTCGCCGTACGAGATCACCGTGTCGTTGTCGAGCGCGCCAACCGCGCACGCGAGCGACGCGAGTTCGTTCGTTTGCGCGAAGCGCTCGTTGCGCACGAGCTTGATGCCCGCCGTGTCGATGGCTTCGGCCTTGTAGCCGCCCACCACGGTAATGTCGTTGACCGACTGCTTCTTGAACGCGTCGACGAGCCAGCGCAGGAGCGGCTTGCCCGCCACGGGCAGCATGACCTTGGGCTTGTCTTCGGTGTAGGCGTCGAGGCCCGAACCACGGGTCGCGGCCAGCACGATGGCCGAACCTGCTCCGCGCGACGTCGCGGAAAGGTAGCGGTCTTCGGCTTCCGAGTATTCGTCGGCGTCTTGCAGGCGGAAAATTTCGTTGACCGTAGCAATGCGGTCTTCGACGTCGACGAGCGTCTGCGTTTCGTAGATCGTCTTCGTCACGGCCTGCATGGCCGAAACGGCCGCGCGGATCTGGTGGTTCGCCCAGATCACCGTGCTGATGCCCGCCTTGCGGAACACGTCGGTCGGCGTGCTGTAGTACTTGGTCGGCACGATCACGAGCGGGCCGCGGCCGGCCCATTCGCGCGCGAACGTGAGGATCTCGTCAGCTTTCGAGAGCTTGCTGTGGATGAGGATCGCGTCCGCGCCCGCCTGGCGATACGCCTCGGCGCGCTTGAGCGCTTCGTCCATGCCCCAGCCCGCGATCAGCGCCTCCACGCGCGCGACGATCGAGAAGTGCTCGTCGGTCTGCGAGTCCTTGCCCGCCTTGATCTTGCCGCAGAATTCGTCGATGTCGGCGAGCGGTTGCGCTTCGCCGCCGATGAAGCTGTTGGTCTTCGGGAACACCTTGTCTTCGATGCAGACGCCCGCAATGCCGCGCTGCTCCAGCTTGCGCACGAGACGGCGCACGTTGTTGAAGTTGCCGTAGCCGGTGTCGCCGTCGAGCAGGATGGGCAGGTCGCTCGCGTCGGCCATGAATTCGAGGTTGTCGACCACCTGGGTCCAGCTCGCCTCGTTGTTGTCGCGCACGCCGAACTGCGCGGAGATCGAGAGGCCCGAGCCCCAGATCGCCTTGAAGCCCGCTTCGCGCGCAATGCGTGCGGAGAGGCCGTTGTGCGCTTCCATCAGGAATTCGAGTTCGTTGCTGGTCAGCATCTGGCGCAGCCGCGCGCTGCGCGACGTGGCAACAGCGGCGGGGATCAGAGCGGGTTCGCGTGCGTTCATTCTTCTTCACTCCAGTGGACGTCGCGAAGGCGGCAGCACCTGCTGCGCCGCGCGCGTCGCATCGTTGGGAAATCCATCGGGACCCCGGGGCCAGCGGCCTTTGTGGGGCCGTGAGAGAAAGGCCTCGGAAAAAAACAGGCGCTCAAAACTGGGCGCCGGCGGGGCCGAAGCCGCGACTATAACGGAAACGATTCTTATCCGCAGTCGATCACCGCAAATAGTGGCAAATCATGGAGTTGCAGTGAAAATTGTGGCTTTTATCGGTGGTTTCGCGTGCATTTCAGCGCGGCGTCATACGCGCCGCCGTAGTGCCACGCGTGGTCGTCGCTTTTGTCTGACGAATACTTGCCTGGGCAGGGTTCCTCCTGGGTCTCGCGCACGTTTGCGCACGCCGTAAACACAGGCTGGCGGCAACGTTTCGCCAGCCGTACAGCCCCTGTGAAATACCCGACCGACCATGCAGACGATGACACTCAACAAGAAGCTCCGCTCGATGATCGCGATCCTCTGGATCGGCCTGCTGCTCATCGTCGCCTTTGGCGCCTGGCAAAGCCGCGACGCCATGATCCGCGAACGACGCGCGCAGCTCACCTCGCTCGTCGAGGAAGCGATGAGCATCACGAACTACTACTACGGTCTCTCGCAACGTAACGCCCTCACCGAAGCCGACGCGCAGAAGCAGGCGCTCGCCGTGATCGGTTCGATCCGCTACGGCGCCGACGGCTATCTGAGCGTCAACAACTCGCAGTCGGTCATGCTCATGCATCCGATCAAGCCCGAGCTCGACGGCAAGAAGCTCACCGATTTCACCGATCCCGCCGGCACCCACGTGTTCAGCGAGCTCGTGAACGCCGCGAGCGGCCCGAACGGCGGCTTCCTCGACTACCTGTGGGCCAAGCCCGGCCACAGCGAGCCCGTGCCCAAGACGAGCTACGGCCGCCGCTTCGCGCCGTGGGACTGGGTCATCGTGACGGGCATGTACATGGACGACGTGCGCGCCGAGTTCTACGACAGCCTGTTGCGCTGGCTGGGCGTGACCTTCCTGCTGGGCGCGGCGGCCACGGCCGTGATGGTGCTCGTGGTGCGCAGCGTGCGCCGGAGCATCGGCGGCGAACTGGAAGGCGCGGTGGACGCGGCCAACCGCATCGCCGAGGGCGACCTCACGCTGCGCGTGCAGGTGGAGGGTCCGAGCGAGCACAGCCTCATGCGCGCGCTCGCGACGATGCAGGGTGCGCTCGTGCAGACCGTCTCGCGCGTGCGCAGCGGCGCGGAGAACATCAACGTGGGCGCAAACGAGATCGCGGCGGGCAACACCGACCTGTCGCAGCGCACCGAGCAGCAGGCGGCGGCGCTCGTGCAAACCGCGTCGAGCATGGACCAGATGACGGCCAACGTCCGCCAGAACGCGGACAGCGCGCAGCACGCCGCTACGCTCGCGAGCCAGGCCGCCGACGTCGCCACGCGCGGCAGCGCCGTCGTGGACGACGTGGTGCGCACCATGGGCGACATCACGACGAGTTCGCAGCAGATCGGCGACATCATCGGCGTGATCGACGGCATCGCGTTCCAGACCAATATCCTCGCGCTGAACGCGGCCGTGGAAGCGGCACGCGCGGGCGAGCAGGGCCGTGGGTTCGCGGTGGTGGCCGCCGAGGTGCGCAGCCTCGCGCAGCGCTCCGCCACCGCCGCCAAGGAGATCAAGGCGCTGATCGAAAAATCGACGGGCACGGTGAGCGAAGGCCAGCAACTCGTGACCAATGCGGGCACGACGATGACCGAGATCGTGCAGTCGGTGCGCCGCGTGCACGAGATCCTCGAAGAGATCAGCCACGCCTCGCGCGAGCAGAGCGCGGGCATCGAGCAGGTCAACCGCGCCGTGGGCGAGATGGACCAGGTGACGCAGCAGAATGCGGCGCTCGTGGAAGAAGCCGCCGCCGCCGCGCACTCGCTCAAGGATCAGGTGAGCGTGCTGCGCGACTCGATTGCGAGCTTCCAGTTGCCGGCGCACGCATAAGGGCTCGTAAAAGCGGACCCTCGCCGGCTGCGCGCCGGCTTCGCTTCATCCCTGCCGGGCCGCATTCGCGGCCCGGTTCGCTTTGCGGCCGTTCTTCCCCTCGGCCGGACCTCCCCTCCTGGCACCGCTCGCGGTGCATGACCACGCGCAACGCGCGCCCAATCGACGTGCCGTCCCGCGCACCCATCATTTCAATTCAATTACATCATGTTTACAATATAACTCTGCCAAGCCACCCCGCCTTGCTCATGATCCGCTCCAGGAAACCGCCGCGCGACCCGCACGCGGCCGCGACCCGTCACCCGATGCTCGCCCCGAGCCTGCCCGCATGGCGTTCGAAATTCATCGTGTTCGTCACCTTCGCGGCCTTCGCGGCGCTCGCCGGACGCGCGTTCTGGGTTCAGGTCGCCAATCACGGCTTCTACGTGAAGCAGGGGCAAAAGCGCTACCAGCGCACGCTGGAGCTCGACGCCATGCGCGGGCGCATCGTCGATCGCAACGGCGCCCTGCTCGCCGTGAGCCTCGCGACCTTCGAAGTCTGGGCCAACCCCAAGGTGCTCGACGCCGCCGCGCACGCGCCGCTCGCGCGCCTGCTCGACATGCCGCTCGCGGAACTGGACCGGCGGCTCGCGGGCAACCGCAGCTTCGTGCTGCTCAAGCGTCAGGTGGATGCCGAAAGCGCCGCGCACATCGACGAAATGGCCACGGGCGGCATCACCCTCATCGCCGACTCCAAGCGCTACTACCCGGAAGGCGAATCGGCCGCGCACGTGGTCGGCTTCACCGACGTCGAAGACGCGGGCCAGGAAGGCGTGGAGCTCGCCGCGAACACGCGCCTGCGCGGCACACCGGGCCAGCGCGAAGTGATCCGCGACCGGCTCGGGCGCGTCGTCTCGGAGCCGAGCGAGCGCGTGCAGCCGCGCAACGGCGACACCGTGCAGCTCACCATCGACCGCCGCGTGCAACAGCTCGCCTATACGCAGCTCAAGGCGGCGGTCGCCAGGCACCATGCTGAAGCGGGCAGCGTTGTGGTGCTCGACGCGCACAACGGCGAAATCCTCGCGCTCGCGAACTGGCCGTCGTTCGATCCGAACGATCGCGCGCGGCTAACGGGCAAGCAGTTGCGCAACCGCGCCGTGGTCGACACGTTCGAGCCCGGCTCGACCATCAAGCCGGTGGTCGTCTCGCTCGCGATGGACCTGCGCAAGGTCAACGCCAACTCGATCATCGACACGTCGCCGGGCACGTACCGCATCGGCCCGGCGACGATCCACGACACCTCGAACCACGGCCGCATGACCGTGGCCGAGGCCATCCAGAAGTCGAGCAACATCGCGCTTGCGAAGCTGGCGCTGAATCTTCCCGCGCAAACCATCTGGGACAAGTATCAGGAGTACGGGCTCGGGCAGAAGCCCGGCGTCACGTTCCCGGGCGTGGCGCCGGGCCGTGTGCGGCCGTGGGCGCGCTGGCGGCCCATCGAGCAGGCGACGATGGCGTACGGCTACGGTCTTTCGACATCGCTCCTGCAAATGGCGCAGATCTATACGGCCTACGCGGGCGACGGCATGCTGCACCCGGTCACGCTGCTGCGCGATGCCCAGGGAAACACAGGCGCCGCCGCGGCCGCGCCGCGCGCGGTCACCACGCCGGCCACGGCCGCGGCCATGCGCAAGATGCTGGAAATGGCGACGAGCGAAGGCGGCACGGGCCGCGCGGCCAACGTGGACGGCTATCGCATAGGAGGGAAAACGGGCACCGCGCGCAAGCAGGTCGGCGCGGGATACGCGAAGAACCGCTATCGCGCGCTGTTCGTGGGCATGGCGCCGATGAGCGAGCCGCGCGTGATCGTGGCGGTGATGATCGACGACCCGGCGGGCAAGGCGTTCTATGGCGGGACCGTTGCAGGGCCGGTGTTTTCGGGCGTGACGGCCGGCACGCTACAGTTGCTCGGCGTGCCGCCGGACAGCGTTCAGGTTGTGGCCGATGGACGGGCCAAGGGCACTTGAACGCGCTGTTGGTGTCGCTTGCGCCTTTTGTGCGGCTCGCACGTTCTCTCAATCACTGAGCGGCGCGAGCCCACACGTCACCATGCGTCACCACACGGCACAAGCGATGCTTAATTGCTGCCGCCCGACACGGCGGCCGGCGCCCCCGCTTCGCCGTTCGCCGCAGGCGGCGCGCCATAACCCGATTGCGCAACCTGCCCCTGCTGCTGACGCTCCTGCGCAAGGCGCGCTTCCTTCGCGCGCTTTTCGGCGAGCAGACGCATGGCTCTTTGCGCGTCTTCCGGATACGTGACATCGTTCGCCGATGCCGGGTTATAGCCCACCGACTCCAGATCGACCAGCTCCTGCACGACCTGCGCGCGCGTGACCGGGCCATTGTTGTTGCTCACGGACTGGGCAAACGACATCGCCGGGACGATCGCCATCATCGAAACCAGCGCCGTGCGTACCATTGCGTTCTTCACTGTGCTCTCCATTCAGGACTCGCGGCCATGCGCCAGGCGAGTCGATGGGGAAAGTTTACGCAGCGAAGCGGCGCTAAAAAACGGGCGCAATCGGTAGGGACTCTTCTATTCCTCGCAAGATTGATAAGGACTTCTGCTGGCCCGTCCTGCACGGCAGCACGGCCGAGGGGCCGGGCACCTCAAATCTGGTCGCGGCCGAACGCGCGCAGGCCGTTGAGATCGAGCACATCCACGCGGTTGTACGAAAGCGCGACCAGGCCGTGGCGCTCGAGCGTCTGGAGCGCCTGATTGATCCGCTGCCGCGACGCGCCCGCCAGCATGCCGATCTCTTCCTGCGAGATGTCGAGCGCGTGGCCCGACTCGGGATAGAGATCGGGATTGAACATCTGCGCGAGCGACTGCGCAACGCGCGCGTCCACGTCGAGCAGACGGCTGTTCTGGATCAGCGCGATGAACTCGCCCATGCGGTTGTTGAGCTGATGGATCACGAAACGATTGAACGGCAGGCTGCAATCCATGAGCCGGTGGAACGTGTCGGCGGGCACCGCCATCACGAGCGACGGTTGCAGCGCGATCACGTCGTAGCGGCGCGGTTCGCGCTTGATGACGCTGCCCTCGCCGAACCAGCCGCCGTGCGGCACGCCCGAAAACGTGCAGCCGCGCCCCGAGGCGTTGAAGATCGCGAGCTTCACGAGCCCCTTGCTCACGCCGAGCCACCAGTCCGAGGGCGCCTCGCGCGCGGCGACGATCGCACCCGCCGCATAGCCTTGCGCATGCGAGGAAGCCAGCACCCACTCGCGATGCTCGGGCGCAAGCGCGCGAAACCAGGCGCAGCGCTCGAACAGCGCCGCAAGGCGCGGCGCGTTCGTGGCGTCGATACGCTCGCCCTCGCGCCACGCGTCGCGCAGGGTCGTGGGAGAGCCGGCCGGAGCGTGCTCGGGCCGGGCCCCGTGCGGGGGCATAATGGACTGCGACATCGCGCTTTCCTGGGTTAAATCAAGGGTTTCGCTCGGGATCGTTCGCGGCGGCCCGCTCTGTCGCGCCGGCGACAGACTGGCGCACGCGGTCCTGCTACGGTAGCGCGAATCATACCTATAAATGGATAACCGGCCGCCACGGCCCTGCGATCGTCTGGAGACACCGCCATGTTGCACCCGTACGAAGAAGGTCTCGCGCAACGCGAAGCCAATTATGTGCCGCTCACGCCCATCGACTTCATCGCCCGCGCCGCCGAGGTCTACGGCGACCGGCTCGCGATGGTCCACGGCGACGTGCGCCGCAACTGGCGCGAAACGTATGCGCGCACGCGGCGGCTCGCGAGCGCGCTCGCCCAGGCGGGCATCGGCCGCGGCGACACGGTCGCGGTGCTGCTGCCCAACATCCCCGCGATGGTCGAGGCGCATTTCGGCGTGCCCATGCTCGGCGCGGTGCTCAACACGCTCAATACGCGGCTCGATGTCGCGACGATGTTGTTCATGCTGCGTCACGGCGAGGCCAGGGCGCTGATCGTCGACACCGAATACGCGGCGCTCGCGCAGCGCGCGGCGCTGGAATTTCCGCAACTGAAGATCATCAGCGTGGCCGACGTCGCGCCCGCCGACCCCGAGTTCTTCCCGCGCGCAACCGATTACGAAACCTTCCTCGAACAGGGCGACCCCGAGTTCGCCTGGGCGCCGCCGCGCGACGAGTGGGACGCCATCGCGCTCAACTACACCTCGGGCACGACGGGCGACCCGAAGGGCGTGGTCTATCACCATCGCGGCGCGTACATGAACGCGGTGAGCAACATCCTCGAATGGGATCTGCCCAAGCACGCCGTCTACCTCTGGACGCTGCCGCTCTTTCACTGCAACGGCTGGTGCTTCGCGTGGACCATCGCCGCGCGCGCGGGCGTGAACGTCTGCCTGCGCAAGTTCGACGCGAAGCTCGTGTTCGACCTGATTCGCAACGAGCGCGTCACGCACTACTGCGGCGCGCCGATCGTGCAGGGTGCGCTCGCCGACGCGCCGGCGGAGTATCGCGAGGGCATCTCGCACACGGTGCGCACGATGGTGGCCGGCGCGCCGCCGCCGCCCGCCGTGATCGCGAAGATGAAGGTGATCGGCATCGAGCTCACGCACGTCTACGGCCTCACCGAGGTGTATGGCCCCGCCGCCGTGTGCGCGGTGCAGGAGCGCTGGAAGACGCTGCCCGACGAGGAGCAGGCGCGCCTCGCCGCGCGCCAGGGCGTGCGCTATCACCTGCAAAGCGGCGTGAGCGTGCGCAACGCCCAGACCATGGAGCCTGTGCCTGCCGACGGCGAAACGCTCGGCGAGATCATGTTCCGCGGCAACATCTGCATGAAGGGCTACCTGAAGAACGAGCGCGCGACCGAAGAGGCGTTCCGCGGCGGCTGGTTCCACACGGGCGACCTCGGCGTGATGACGCCCGACGGCTATGTGCGCATCACCGACCGCAGCAAGGACATCATCATTTCAGGCGGCGAGAACATCTCCAGCATCGAAGTCGAGGACACGCTGTATCGCCACCCGGCCGTGGCGCTCGCCGCCGTCGTGGCGATGCCCGACCCGAAGTGGGGCGAAGTGCCTTGCGCATTCGTCGAGCTGCGGCCCGGTGCGAGCGCGACCGCGGAGGAGATCATGGCGCACTGCCGCCTCTTCCTCGCGCACTACAAGGTGCCGCGCGCCGTGAGGTTCGGCGAGCTGCCGCGCACGGCCACGGGCAAGATCCAGAAGTATGAGTTGCGCACGCAGGTCGGCTCGCAAAGCGCCATCGACCTGAGCAGCGCGCAAACGCCGCCGAAACCGGCGCAGTAAGGCCGGCGAAAGGCCGTTGCGTGACGTGGCATGAACGCAGCGGCCTTGAATGCGCCTCGAATTGCACCTCGAATTGCGCCTCGATCGCCCCCGAATGTAACGCCAATTGACAACCCGACCCTCCCGGGCATGTGGACAACTGTCATGCGCCCCGTTTAATCCGTTCTCCATCAAGGGCCAACTGTCAGATCGGCCTCTTTCGTGTGACGGATGCTGTGAAACGAAAGCTTACAAGTGCTCACGTATTCCTTTCCTCACGGCCGATAAGCTTTGAACCGTGGTCGCAACACAAGGCACTCCGATGCCGCGTGACGACGAAACCGAAGAGGAGGTAACCACATGAATACGAAGAGCTGGAAGACCCCCGCCCGCGCTCTCGCTGCCGCGCTTATCGCAGGCGGCGCATTGCTGGGCGCGACGAGCGCCTTCGCGCAATCCTCGCCGTACGGGCTGCGCGCCAACTCGGCGCCGCAATATGGCGAGCCGCACATGATGCCGGTGGATGCGCGTATTTCGATCGGCTGGCACGACAACCGTTACTACGACGGCCACCGTTACTGGGAACACGACGAGTGGATGCATCACCATCCGCACGATCCGGGTCCCCCGCACTACCGTGACGACGACCGTCGTCCGCCGCCCCCGCCGCGTTACTGATCCGGGCGTGCTTCACATGTGACCCGCATGTGACCCACCTGTGATCGACAGGGCAAACAGGGCAACACCGAGGCCGGTCCTCCCCCACGGGGAGACCGGCCTCGGCGCATTTCCACGTCTTACTTCGCGCGCTTTCGATCCTTTCGCCAACTTCCTCAGCAATCCGAATCAAAATGGCGACAAGGCCCGCCACACGGCGTGTCCGGCGCAGCGGCGCCCGGCTCCGGCAGGCTTCGAAAGCCGGACGTCAGTAATCGCAGGTAATGTGCAAGCGTTGCCCGTGGCGCGTCGCGCGGGTAACGTTATTGGGCGTTTCGTTCCCCGGAGCGCACGGTGTATTCTCATTGCCCGGCCAGCGATGGCCGGGATTTTTTTGGGCGCGACGAAACGAATGCGCCCGTAAGTGCCGGGCAAACGATCGGCCCGAACCTGGTTTTTTTTCCGATTGCCGAGTCAATTTTGCGGACGTAAGGTGGTGTCGCCTCTTGAGAACAGGCGAGCCTTGTGACCCCCGGTCGTGAGATCTTGCGACCGGGGATTTTTTTGCCCCTGATTTGCGTGGGACCGCGGCGGTCTGCCGGGATTCGCGTATGCCGGAACGGCGCCGCGAGGGAATGCGAGGGGAGGAAGAGAAGGCGGAAAACATGACGGATCACCGAATGAGGAGTTCGGCGTCGCTCCAGCCAGAGCTAGATCCGTCATGTGATGCATTATCAGGCCTGGCAGACTGGGCGTCACTAGCATCTGACGCAAGAAACCGTTACGTAATTTGTGAGGATATGGGGACGGACGTCGAAGGCGCCCCGCCCGCATCGGTTAACATGACGGTTTCCCCCGGCGGCGCCGCGCGCCGAGCCGCCCCGCTTTGCCCACCGCGTCGCCCACTGTTTTGGCCACCTTTACGCTCGCCCACACTGTCAGCGCGGATCTGGAGATCCGCAAGAGCCGCTTCATCGCGCATGCGATTCCCGTCGCCGACCGCGAAGCGGCCATGGCCGAACTGCGCCGCCTGCGCGAAGAACACCCTGCCGCCACGCACGTCTGCTGGGCGCTGCTCGCGGGCGGCCAGTCGGGCATGTCCGACGACGGAGAACCCTCCGGCACCGCCGGACGCCCGATCCTCGAAGTGCTGCGCCATCACGACCTGGACGGCGTGCTCGCCGCCGTGGTGCGCTACTACGGCGGCGTGAAGCTCGGCGCGGGCGGCCTCGTGCGCGCCTACACCGACGCCATCGCGAGCGCCCTGCAAGGCGCCACGCGCATCGAGCGCATCGCGCAGGCGCGCCTCACCGTCGAAATGGGCTACCCCGACGAAACACGCGTGCGCCACTGGATCGAGCAGGCGCAGTTCACGCTCGTGGACAGCCAGTACACGATGACCGTGCGCCTCACGGTGCAGATGCCCGCCAGCAACGTGGAAAACGCGCGTGAGGAACTGCGCGACCTCACGCAGGGCCGCGCGGGCTTCCCCGAGCACGTGTGAAAGCGTCGAAAAGCAACTGAAAGCGGCGGCCGGCGCCATGTCGGCCAAACTTTTCAATTTCTTTTCGATTCTTACATAAAGTTTCATGAAAGCTTGCCGTAATGAAAGAAAGTCCACGCTTTAAGCGTGTCCTGTCGATCCGACGCACCAGAACGAACGGACTTCTTTCATGGCAAGCACGATCACGAACACCACAGCCAGCGCGAACAGCGTCCTGAGCGACGCCGCGCAATCGATCATCAGCGGGGCGACCAACTCCGCGCTCGACGTCAACCAGCTCGTCAAGGCGCTCGTCAACGCGAAGATGGCGGGACCGAGCGCCGCCCTCGCCGCGAGGCAAACGGCCAGCAACACGACGCTTTCGGCGTTCGGCACGCTCAAGTCGTCGCTCGCCTCGCTGCAAACCGCGCTCGAACCGTTCAAGGACGGCGCCGCGCTCCAGCGCTTCACGGTCACCGCCAGCGAAAAGGACAAAGGCCTGAGCGCCGTGGCCGGCAAGAGCGCCGTGGCCGGCAGCTACACGGTCGAGGTGGATCACCTCGCAACCGCCCACAAGCTCGCCTCCGACGGCTTCGACACGGGCGCGACGCTCGGCACGGGCGCGCTCGACATCTCGATGGGCGGCAAGTCGATGCACCTGACGATCGCTGCGGGCAGCAACAAGCTCTCCGACATCGCGGCGGCCATCAACCGCGCGGCGGACAATCCTGGCGTCACGGCCTCGATCGTGAACGGCACCGACGGCCAGCACCTCGTGCTCAGCTCGACCAAGACGGGCGCGGCCAATGCGATCGAAGTGAGCGCAGACGCGGGCCTCGACGCACGCCTTGGCTCCGCGCAGATGCGCGAAGTCGTGCCGGCCGGCGACGCCGAACTGCATATCGACGGCACCCGCGTGACGAGCGCGAGCAACACGCTCGAAGGCGTGGTGAGCGACCTCACGATCAAGCTCGAGAGCGCCTCGGTCGGAACGAAGCAGACGCTCACCATCGCGCCGGACATGACGGCGACGGGCACGGCCATCCGCGACTTCGTGAAGGCCTACAACAGCTACGTGGACGCAATGAGCGGGCTCACCTCGTTCACGGCCGGCACCGACTCGTCCAGCTCGCACTCGGGCGCGCTGCTCGGCGACTCGGTCGCGCGCATGCTCTCCGAGGCGCTGCCGGCCGTCATCGCGAACGGCGTGAAGGGCGGCGACGGCGTGCGCCATTCGCTGGGCGAGATCGGCATCAAGCTGGACAAGACCGGCAAGCTGGAGATCGACGACAAGACCTTCGACAAGGCGCTCCAGCCGGATAACCGCGCGATCGCCACGCTGTTCGGCAGCGGCGGCATCCCCGCGAAGCTCGATGCCGCCATCAAGCCTTATGTGCAGTCGAGCGGCATCATCGAGCGGCGCACCGACGCGCTCAACAAGGAACTCAACGACATCAAGCAGCAGTCGACCACGCTCGAAGCGCGCGCGGCGCTGCTCACCACCAAGTTCAATCGCCAGTTCACGGCGCTCAACACGCTCATGACGACGATGAACAACAACGCGCAATACCTCACGCAACTCTTCGGCGGCGCGAACAGCGCGGGCGCACTCGCGACCAACCACAAATAAGCCGTGTCGAAGACGTGAACCGGCGCGCCTGCACGAAACAGGCGCGCCGGTTTTACGTTGGCGTGGCGATGCGCGGGAATGAATGCCCGATCGATAATCGCAGGCAAAAAAAAGCCGCCGAACGCATCGGCGGCCAACAGGGGACGTGAAGAACAACCGCGAATCGAACTATCGAATCGACCCGACGCACCCATCATGGCGACGCAAAATTAAGCCAGACTTAAACGCGCGCAAAAAACGGTGAAGAATTCCGCGAAGACCGCGTTGGGCAGTGAAAGAACGCGCAATAATGGGCTCGCTATAATGAATTCGGGCTAGGTGCTCGCTGTATTGTGTTCGCGTGACCGCCTTTCCAGTTCTTTCCGTCCTTTACTCAACCCGGAAGAGCCACCATGTTTTTCGACAGACTGCATCGGTTTATAGAAGGCGCCGGTCCCGCGCGGCGCCATCGCGTATGGAGCAAGGTGCGCATCTTCGTTGCAGCCATGGGCACGCTCGGCTCCGCGGCAGGCATCGCCATCGCCGTGATCGGCCTCCTTAATTTCGATCACCGGAAGGTCATTACCGGCGTGGCCATCATCATTGTTTGCACGGTGATTTACGTCTCGATCCTCGTGCGCGACCGCAATCGCGTCGATTAGCGCGTCAAAGCGCCGACGCGCGGCGGCAAGCCGCGCATCGGCATCATGCGTTCATCGCTCGCCGGCCCTCGACTCACTCCACGCGCTGGCCGTTGCGCGTCACCTGGACAGCGGTCGCGCCCACATAGTCGGCGCGAATGCTGTCACCCACCTTGAGCGAACCGATCGGCACGTCCTGGGGCACGGCCACCACCACCGTGTGACGCGGCCCGCGCAACGTCACCTTGCGGTTCTTGTGGTCGATCTTCTGCACCGTGGCGACCACCTGAATGGCGCGCGCCTTGGCCACCACACCCTCCGAAGCCGGCGAGGTTGCCACCGTTTCGACACGCGAGCGTATGCCCTTCGTGCTCACCTTGTCGGCGCGCAGCAGCACTGCCTCCCGGTAGAGAATGTCCAGCTTGTCGCCGGGCGCGAGCTTGCTCACGTTGCCCACCGCCGGATCGACCGAGATCGTCTCCTGCTTGCCGTTATCGCCGCGCAGCGTGACCGCGTTGTTCGCCGCGTCGATACTCACCACCGTGGCCGTGCCCGAAATCTCCCCGACCTGTAGCAAGCCGCCCGGCGCGCTGGCAGGCGCGGCCTCCGATGCGGTTTGCGCATAAAGCGGCACGAGAGGCGAGGCACCAAAAGCGAGAACAAGAACGGCGCCGAGCAGCGGCGCGGACGTACGGTAACGCATGGACATGGACAGGCTCCTTCTCCGGATCGTGGATGACAACACAACGCAGGCGCGCGGCGCGCGCCTCATACGCCGTCCGCGCAAGCCGCTTCGGCTACGCAGCGTCGATAGTGGGCATACACGCGTTCGCGCTCGTCGCTCGCGAGCTGGCGCTTTTCGACCAGCCTCAGCATGCGATGGCGGTCCGCGCCAAGCGTCGCGTAGTAGCGCTCGGCATGCAGACGCCGCAAGCGCTGGTAGAAGTCCGGCCCGGGCAGACCCGAGTCGGTCGCGAGCAACGACGCATAGTCGGCTTCGCCCGGCTCGCACAACGCCGCCGCGGCCGTCTCCAGTTTTTCATAGCGCTCACGCAGCGGCACGTCGCCTTCAAAGAGTGCGTGAAACGCTCCATACGGCACCAGCGAGCGACGGCTCGCGGCGCGACGCAACAACCTGCTTACCCTTTCATCAATTTCTCTATGCATCCCCACGACCAGGAAATGGGCCGACGCCTATGCTGCACGGCGCTTGCAAAAGGCACGCACGCACATGGCGGCCCGGCAGGATTCAAGGAACCGTTTCATTTCGCAACGCGAAGCGAATCCGGCAATCGCCATTCGTTTCATTCCAATCCAATCCGCATTGAAATCAACCTGGAATGTTTGCGAAAAGTATTCTGCACAAAAAAATCATTTCGCTCCCTGAAATTGCACGGCCGACGAAAAACGTCCGACTATGGAGAGCGACGTCGAAATACGGGAAATGCTATCGGCGATACGCTAACAAACGTCTCAAGGCGCGCTTCGATATTTGATTTGCATTGTTTCGGCAACATTGGCGCCTATCGAAAGACCCATGATTACTCATACGAAACAATGCGCAATGCCCGGCCGCATCTTGCTCCGAGTAATTGAGTAAAAAAGTCAGGCTATTCGCCACAGATGGCGGAAACGACCGCATTGCAGCATCCGCGCGAAATGGCGGCCATCATTGTTGAGCAATCCGAGTCGGTTGTTTTTTCTCATTAGTTCAGGATTATCCACAAGTCAAGCAGACTATTTTTCCGCTGACTATACACATTCCCTACAAAAACAATTATTAATATCCGCTGCGGAACACCGAGGCGTTTCGCTATACGCGCCCTTCACCGGGCGTCGATTTCGCCGTCCGCCATGGCTTTCGCGTCACCGCACCCGGCGCGGGATTCATGGCAAGCGAGAAGACCCGCATGCAGGAAGAGGGTTACAGGTGCGGCACATCCGCAATGCCGCATGACCGGAATCTTTCGTCGACGAGTGAACACATGCTTACCCGAACCGAGAACCTGCCGAGCGTCGCGAGAAGAATGGCCGCCGGCCAGATGTTGATGGAAGGCGCGACCGTGAATAGCGTCGCCGACTCACTTCACCTTTCCGCCCAGACGGTGAGGCGCTACAAATCGATTGTCGAAGATGGCGGTCTCGCCGCGCTCAAGCAGATGAGCGTGGGCGGCCGGCCCTCGGTGCTCGACCAGGCCGCGCTGGGCTGGATCGCAACCGCCCTGCATGGCTCGGCGCGGGACCATGGCTTCCCGAGCGACGCATGGACCAACAGCCGCGTGCGCGAGCTGATCGGCCGCCAGTTCGGCGTGCACTATTCGCGCGTCTATACCTGGCAGATCGTCTCGAACCTCGGACTTGGCCACCGGCTGTCGAAATCGGCACGCTAAGCGGCATGCACCGGCACCGCACGCCCCGCGGCGCATAGCGGGCGCGCGGCAAGCCGGATTGCGTCAGCTCGCGGGCGCGTCGCGGCCTCGGGTTCCGGCTTCGGAATCCACCACCGGCTCCGCGCCCTCGTCGGTCCATTGTTGCGAGCGGACCTGATTGCGGCCGGCATCCTTGGCCTCGTAGAGCAGGCGGTCGGCTTCGGCAAGCAGCTTCGCCCCGCTGCCGCCGACCGGCGGATTGCAGCTCGCGCACCCCACGCTGACCGTCACGCACCCGTGGTGCGTACCGTTCAGCGTGAGATTCGCCGACTCGATGCGTTGGCGGATCTTCTCCGCAATGCGCGTTGCGGCCTCGAGCGCCGTACCCGGCAGCACCACCGCGAACTCCTCGCCGCCAAAGCGCGCGGCGAGATCCGTCGCGCGCCTCGAACCGGCCGCGATGCGCCCGGCCGTGAAGGTCAGCACCTCGTCGCCGGCGCTGTGTCCGTAGGTGTCGTTGAAAAGCTTGAAGTTATCGATGTCGAAAAACAGCACGGAAAGCGGCGTGCCGTCGCGCACCGCGTGCTGCCATTCCTCCACGAGGCGCCGGTCCAGCGCACGCCGGTTCGCCAGTCCCGTGAGCGGGTCGGTCACGGCGAGGCGCAGCAACTCGCTCTCGGCCACGACCTTGTCGCGCAGCGCGAACGCGAGCACCCAGGACACCGCGACCCACGCGCCGCCGAACACCGTCGTCATGACCAGCGCGATGTAGCTGCGCCGCCGCCAGCCCGCGAGCACGTCCGCCACGGCAGGCGCCACGACGACGATGAGCGGCGCGTTTTTCACATGCGCATAGGTGAAGATGCGCTCCACGCCGTCGAGCGCCGAATGGGCCGTGAAGGAGCCCGCGTCGTGGTGCGAAAAAATCGCGTAATTCGGTAGATCGCCATAATTCGCCCCCGCACCGCGCAGCGAGGCGGGCTTGCTCGCGAGCAGCGTGCGGTCGTGCATCATGATGAACAGACGTCCGCCCTGCCCGACGTCGATCCGCTCCAGGAGCTGCTGGAAATAATCGAGGCGCACGCCGAGCAGCGCCACGCCCGCGAAGGAGCCGTCGGGCGCGTTGATGCGGCGCGAAAGACCGATGCTGGGTATGCCGCCGCGCAAGCGCGAGCGGTACGGCTGAGAAAAATAGAGGCCTGCCTGCGGGTCGCGTTGCTGCGCGATGAAGTAATCGCGATCGGCGAACGAAAGACCCGCCGCCCCGGCTCGCACGAGCGCGTTCTGCGACGCCCTCACGTGGCCCGTGGCGTCGATCACATAGGCGCCGCCCAGGTTCGACGCCGCCGTCGCGCGGTCGAACAGCACGCGCTGGCGCAGCGCCTCGGGCATGAGCCAGGTTTGCGGCTGCTGCGCCGCCATGACCACGGCCTGTAGCGACAGGTCGTAAATCTCCATGTTGCGCGCGATGTCGTTGCTGATGAGCTGCACGAGGTTGCGCGAGTTCTCGGCCGCGTGGCGCAGTTCTTCGGCGCGGCCCTCGTAGAGCGCCGCGTAGGTCAGGATCGCCATCACCGTCGCGACGAGCGTGCCCGAGAGCGCCGCGAAGAACGGATAGTGACCGATCAGGCGCGTCGCCCGCTTCGCCTGCGCGTGCGCCCATCGACGCACCCGAAGATGCGGCGAAAGAAACCCTCGTGGCATCTGCGCAATCCTCCGTCAGTCGGCGGGCCGCGTTGCAAGGCCCGAATCCGGCCACCGAAATTCAGCGTTTGCCTCACACGCCGCAGGGTGGGCTACGGCGATTTATAGGGCATGGCTGGCACAAATCCGTCATCAAACCGAAACCTGCGCGGTTCACGATCGAAGGCGAAACCTCTGCCTTCCCTCCATCCCCCAGGAGCGTGCCCGTCATGCCAGATCTTTCCCTGTCACCCCAACCGGGCGCCGCCCAGGCGCGTGGGCGCAATGCGAGCCTGCTCGCCTTCCTCATTGTCATCGCGGCAGGCGCCGTGTACGTGGGAATGCATCTCGCCGACGACCTCTCGCCGGTGCGCGAAAGCTCCGCGCTGCCCTGGCTTCTGCTTGGCATCGCGCTCTTGATCGCGCTCGGCTTCGAATTCGTGAACGGCTTCCACGATACCGCGAATGCGGTTGCGACCGTCATCTATACGCACTCGCTTTCGCCCAACATCGCCGTGATCTGGTCGGGTGCGTGGAATTTTCTCGGCGTGCTCACGTCCACCGGCGCGGTGGCCTTCGGCATCCTGCAACTGCTGCCCGTCGAGCTGATTCTCCAGGTGGGCAGCAGCGCGGGCTTCGCCATGGTGTTCGCCCTGCTGATCGCCGCGATCATCTGGAATCTGGGGACCTGGTACTTCGGCCTGCCTTCGTCGAGCTCGCACACGCTGATCGGCTCGATCATCGGCGTGGGTCTCATGAACCAGCTCATGCACGGCGCGAATGGCGCTACGGGCACGAGCGGCGTGGACTGGAGCCAGGCGCTCGGCGTGGGCAAGTCGCTGCTGTTTTCGCCGATCGTGGGCTTCCTGCTGGCGGGGCTGCTGCTGCTCATCCTCAAGGCCGTCGTGCGCGTCCCCGCGCTCTATTCGGAGCCGAAGGGCAAGGAGCCGCCGCCGTTCTGGATCCGCGCGCTGCTGATCCTCACCTGCACGGGCGTCTCGTTCGCGCACGGCTCCAACGACGGCCAGAAAGGCATGGGCCTCATCATGCTGATCCTGATCGGCACGGTGCCCACCGCCTACGCGCTGAACCGCGCCGTGACGGCCGAGCAAACGCAGACCTTCGTCGCCGTCGCGCACGACGCCACGCGCGCGTTGGAGCGCTACACGAACGGCGTGGCCGCGCCCGCCGATTCGCGCGCCGAGGTGCAGCGCTTCATCGGCTCGCGCAGCCTCTCCAGCACGACAGTGCCCGCGCTCGCCGCGCTCTCGAACCAGGTGGCCGACCAGGTGCACGGCTACGGCTCGCTCGCGGCGGTGCCGCAATCGGTCGTCGACAACGTGCGCAACAACATGTACGTGATCTCCGAGGCGATCCGCCTGATCGACAAGCAAAAGGCGGTGGCCTTCTCAGCCGACGATGCGAAGTCCATCGATAACTTCCGCGGCCAGATCGACCACGCGACGAAGTTCATTCCGACGTGGGTGAAGGTGGCCGTCGCGATCGCGCTCGGCCTCGGCACGATGGTGGGCTGGAAGCGCATCGTGGTGACAGTGGGCGAGCGCATCGGCAAGCAGCACCTGAGCTATGGCCAGGGCGGCTGCGCCGAGGTCGTGGCGATGGTGACGATCGGCGCGGCCGACGTGTACGGCCTGCCGGTTTCGACGACGCACGTGCTCTCCTCGGGCGTGGCGGGCACGATGGCCGCGAACGGCTCGGGCCTGCAATGGAACACGGTGCGCAGCCTGGTAATGGCCTGGGTGCTGACGCTGCCCGCCTCGATCGTGCTGGCCGGGGCGCTTTATTGGGTGTTCAAGCACCTGTTTTGAGCGCGAACGGACGAGAAAAAAGCCGCGCTCCCGTGAGGGAGCGCGGCTTTTTTGCATTAGGCGTTTGGGTTCAGACGATCGATATCTTCAACGTTTTGCCGCACGCCTGCGCGTATTTGCGCAATGTGTCGATAGAAGGCGAGTGCTCGCCCGAGGCAAGCGCGCGTTCGAGCCGCGTTACCGCCGGCGCTTTTGTACCCATGCGCTCGGCCACCTGCGCCTGGCTGAGTCCCGCCTTGTGGCGGGCGGCCAGCATCTGGTCGAGCAGCGCAAATTCTTCCCGGTTCAACCGGTCGTATTCCGCCCGCGCCTCGGGATCAGCGAGAACTCGCTCGCGCATTTCCCTAAAGGTTCCCACTCTTGACCTCCTCGTGCCGCTTACGCGCAATGTCCAGTTCCTTGCGCGGCGTGTGCTGCGTCTTTTTCACAATGCAGTGAAGCATCACGACACGACGATCCACGATTGCGCAGTAGAACACCCTCGCGATGCCTTCCGCCCCTTTGAGCCCAAGTTCGAACTAGCCGTCACCCATCGCTTTGGTGTGCGGCTCTCCAAGGTTCGGCCCGTGCTGCTCCATACGTTCGGCAAGCGCCACGAAGCGCACCGCGAGCATTTTCGGCAGCGCATAGATGCTGCGTTCGACACGTTCGCTGTAGAAGTCGATCCGGTATCCCATGGCGATTATAGTAACAAATATGTTACTGCGCCACGGGCATCCCAGAATCGCCGCGTTTGTCCTCGATCAGGTCAAAATCAGGTCAAAGGCGGCCACCCGCTCAATAAATCTCCGGAATGACGATCTCGTCCGGCACCGGCTGGCGAATATAGTCGGGATGATGCACGCGCGCGGGCAGCGTCACCTGCGGGTGCTCGATCTCGTGATACGGCACCTGGCTCAGCAGATGGTGAATGCAGTTCAGGCGCGCGCGCTTCTTGTCCACGCCCTGCACCACCCACCACGGCGCTTCGGGAATGTGCGAGCGTTGCAGCATCACTTCCTTCACGTGCGTATACGCTTCCCAGCGGCGGCGGCTTTCGAGGTCCATCGGCGAGAGCTTCCACTGCTTGAGCGGGTCGTCGATACGGCTCTGGAAGCGCACTTCCTGCTCGTCGTCGGTGATCGAGAACCAGTACTTGACGATCTGGATGCCGCTTCGCACCAGCATCTTTTCGAACTCGGGCACCGAGCGGAAGAATTCCTCATATTCGTCGTCGGTACAGAAGTTCATCACGCGCTCCACGCCCGCGCGGTTGTACCAGCTCCGGTCGAACAGCACCATTTCGCCGCCCGCCGGCAAATGCTGCACATAGCGCTGGAAATACCACTGCGTGCGCTCGCGGTTGTTCGGCGCGGGCAGCGCCGCCACGCGGCACATGCGCGGGTTCAGGCGCTGCGTGATGCGCTTGATGACGCCGCCCTTGCCCGCCGCGTCGCGCCCTTCGAAGATCACGATGAGCCGGTGCCCCGTGCTCACGATCCAGTCCTGCAACTTCACGAGCTCGCCCTGCAAGCGGATCAGCTCGCGGAAATAGACGCGGCGCAGCGCGCGCGCCTCGTCGGTGAGATGCAGGCCGCTCTCCTGCAACCGGTCGTCCACCTCCATTTCGAGCTCTTCGTCGTAGGCGTCGATGAGCTCCTCGTCGAGACGGCGGCGGCGATGCAGCTCGGCCTCCCGCTGTTCGGCGTCCTGCGGTTCGTCGGCCCGTTGTTCGGCGTCGCGCACTTGCGCGTCCGCCTGGCGGTCGAGTTCATTCATGGCGACTTCTCTCCTGGTTCGATCAGCTGGCATCCCGTGTCGCGCCGCCTTGCGCCTTGCAGCTCGCGCAGGCGGACGCGGCCTCGCGCCACTATCGGCGCGCCGAGTGTCACGAATATTTCAAATGCATCACAACCGCTCACGCGAGCGGTCTGGCGAAGCTCAACTCGTGGCCGTCGGGGTCGAGGAGATGAAAATAGCGCTCGCCCCAGGGCGCGTCGCGCGGCGCGAATTCGGGCGTCGCCCCGGCCGCCAGTGCGTGCGCGTAGAACGCGTCCACGTCGGCGACGTAGAGAATCACGCGGCCCCAGCCGCCCACCGCCCCGTGCGGTCCCTCCAGCAAGTTCAGATAGCAGGCGCCCGCCGCGCCCGCGAGTTCGAATGACGCAAAGCCCGGCACCGCCGGCCCGGCCTTGTGCACGAAGCCGAGCGCCTCATAGAAGGGCGCGGAGCGCGCGATGTCGCTGACAGTCAGCGTCACGGCACTCAACGATACGATCTGCGCGGCGCGCTCGTTCATGGTTGCCTCCCGCGGTATGGCCCGCTGTTATCTCTCGTCGCCTGGCGACCGGTTCCGACGACTTTAGCAGCGTTCGCACGCGCCGGGCGGCAAGGGCGTCTGCGCTCAGGTCTGCGCTGAGGTCTGTGCTCAGGCCTGCCCGTCCGGCGCGCGGCGGCGCGTGCGCGCCGCGCCTGCCGCCTTGCCCGCGCCCGCGCCGCGCTTTTGCGCACTCGCGCCGGAGCCGCCCTGCGCGCTTTTCCCGCGCCGCGCGGCCCCGGCGGGCGCACCTTGCGCGCCGCCGCCCCAAACCGGGGCGCTCGTTTTGACAGCACTGGTCGGACCACTTTCCGGCCAGCCGATCTCATCGCCAACCCGCGTGCGCACGAAGTCGATATGCGTCTGCATCGCCGTGCGCGCCTCCTCGGGACGCCGCGCGACGATCGCGTCGCACAGCGTGCGATGCTGCTGGAGCAGCAGATCCGGCGCGTCCTCGTTCTGCACGCGCAGCCCCGTGCCGTTGATCGTGATGTGCTCGCGCAGCACGCCCAGCACGCTCGTATGCAGGTGCAGGAACATGGCGTTGTGCGAGGCCTGCGCGATCACCTCGTGCAGCTTCGCGTCGGCGTCGGCCTCCGCTGCCTTGTCGTCCACTTCGCGCGTGCGCTCCAGTTCCAGCATCAGCGCCCGGATGCGCGCGAGGTCGTCGTCGCTTGCGCGCAGCGCCGCGAAATACGCGGTCGCGCCTTCCAGCACGCGGCGAAACTCCAGGATGTCGTCGCGCAAGGCCGGGTGATCGGACACGAGCTGCCCCCAGGGCGACGCGAAGCCCGTGCGCAACTGGTCGGTGACGAACACGCCCGCGCCCGGCCGGCTCTGCACGAGGCCGCGCGCGGCGAGCCGCTGGATCGCCTCGCGCACCGTATTGCGCGCCACCTCGTATTGCTGCGCGAGCACGCGCTCGGAGGGCAGCTTCGCGCCCGCGCGCCAGGTGCCGTCGAGCAGCGACGTCTCCATCTGCCGCATCACGGTTTCCACGCGCCCGCGCGTGAGCGCCCTGTCCCTCATTGCCATCCCCGAGTCTCGTTGTGATGTGCGGCATGTGCGGCGAGCGGTCCAACCAGTTTGAACCACTTGCCCGAACCGGGAATTATGCGCCCAAACCAGCGCACCACGCGGCACAACGATATCCAGCGAGACATGAATCCACGGCACTACTCCACCGGCCAGGCAACGCCAGCGCGGCCCACCGACGTCTATCTGTTCGCCACCTGCCTCGTCGACCTGTTCGTGCCGCAAGCCGGCCTCGACGCGGTGAAGCTGCTCGAACGCGAAGGGCTCACGGTCCACTTCCCGCGCGGCCAGAGCTGCTGCGGTCAGCCCGCGTACAGCAGCGGAAACCCGCGCCAGGCGCGCGAAGTCGCGCTCGCGCAGCTCGACCTGTTCGACAAGCCCTGGCCCGTGATCGTGCCTTCCGGGTCGTGCGCGGGCATGATGCGTCACCACTGGCCCGCCCTGTTCGAAGGCGACGCGCAAAACGCGGCGCGCGCAAGCGAACTGTCGGAGCGCATCTATGAGCTGACCGAATTTTTCGTGCGCGTGCTGAAGGTGGATTTCGGCGCGTATGGCAGTCCTGCGCAACCCGAAGAACGCGTCGTGCTGCACACCTCGTGCGGCGCGCGGCGCGAGATGGGCACACGCGTGCACGGCGTGGAAGCCGTGGACGCCCTGCCGGGCGTCACGCGCATCGAGCACGAGCGCGAGTCCGAATGCTGCGGCTTTGGCGGCACGTTCTCGCTCAAGCACCCCGACATTTCCGGCGCGATGGTCGCCGACAAGATCGCCTCCGCCTGCGCGACGGGCTGCGAGCGGCTCGTTTCCGCCGATTGCGGCTGCCTCCTCAACATCGGCCACGCGGCCGCGCACAAGGGCGCGCCGCTCGCCGTAGAGCACCTCGCGTCGTTCCTGTGGCGCCGCACCGGCGGAGACACCGCATGAGCCTCGATACGATGAGCGCGCGTGCGCGCATGCTCGGGCGCTTGCGCGGCCATGCCCCCGCCGCGCCCGCCACGCCGGTCGAAGCGCTCGATGCGCGCATCGACGCGCATTTCGCTGAACGCCGTGCCCACGCGCCGCTCGCGTTGAACGAAAGCCTCGCGCAGTTCGAACGCATGCTCGAAGCTGCGCACGCCGAAGTGATCCGCGCGAGCGCCGCAACGTGGGCCGCCGATCTCGCGCAGCGGCTCGAAGCCGCGGGCGTGCGCCGCCTGCTGCTCGACCCCGCAAGCACCGAGGGCCAGGCGCTCGCCGCAGCGCTTCCCGCCGCCGTGCAGGCGCGCGGCTACGCGCAGCCCATCGAGCAATGGAAAAGCGAGTTGTTCGACACGATCGACGCGGGCTTCACGGTCGCGCGCTCGGGCCTCGCGGCCACGGGCACGCTGGTGGTCGTGCCCGACGCGAACGCCCCGCGCACGGTTTCGCTCGTGCCGCCGCTGCACGTCGCGCTGATCCACGCGCGTACGCTGCACGCCGACCTGCATGCGGCCGTGGCCGCGGAGCGCTGGCGCGACGGCATGCCCACGAATCTCGTGATGATCTCGGGGCCCTCGAAGACCTCGGATATCCAGCAGACCACGGCGTACGGCGCGCACGGCCCGCGTGCGCTGTGGGTTGTCGTCGTGACCGACGACGACGACGCAACGAACGCAACGAACGCATCGAACAAGCCCACCGAAGCGCAGGAAACCGCCCAATGAGCACGACCACGCAGACGCCCAGCGCGACGGCCCAGGAAAGCGCGCTCCACTTCGTGCCGACGGCCGAATTCCGCCAGCGCGCACGCACGGCGCTCGACGATCCGCAATTGCGCAAGAGCTTTCGCGGCGCGATGGACTTCCTGCAAGGCAAGCGCGCCGCGCAGTTCCCCGAAGCGGACGAACTCGAAGCGCTGCGCGACCTCGGCGAAGCCGTGCGCCAGCACGCGCTCGCCCGCCTGCCCGAACTGCTCGAACAACTGGAAACGAAGCTGCGCGCCAACGGCGTCCAGGTGCACTGGGCCGAGACCGCCGACGAGGCGAACCGCATCGTCCACGCCATCGCGCAGCGGCACGCCGCCACGCGCGTGATCAAGGGCAAGTCGATGGCGAGCGAGGAAATCGAGCTCAACCATTACCTCGCGGAACGCGGCGTCAACTGCATCGAATCGGACATGGGCGAGTACATCGTCCAGCTCGCGGGCGAAAAGCCCTCGCACATTGTGATGCCCGCCATCCACAAGACGAAGGGCGACATCGGGCATCTGTTCGAAGCACATATTCCGGACACACCCTTTACCGAAGACGTCGACACGCTCATTCAAACGGGCCGCCGCGCGCTGCGCCGCGCCTTCGTGGACGCGCAGATCGGCCTCTCGGGCGTGAACTTCGCCGCCGCCGACACGGGCACGCTGTGGCTCGTGGAAAACGAGGGCAACGGCCGCCTGTCCACCACGGTGCCCGACGTGCACGTCGCGATCATGGGCATGGAAAAGGTGGTGGCGAAGCTCGAACACATCGTGCCGCTTTCGAGCCTGCTCACGCGCTCGGCCACGGGCCAGCCGATCACGACGTATTTCAACCTGATCAGCAGCCCGCGCCGCGAAGGCGAAAAAGACGGTCCGCGCGAAGTGCATCTCGTGCTGCTCGACAACGGCCGCAGCCAGGCCTACGCCGACGAGCAACTGCGCGCCACGCTGCAATGCATCCGCTGCGGCGCATGCATGAACCATTGCCCGGTGTACACGCGCATTGGCGGGCACGCTTACGGCACAACGTACCCGGGCCCGATCGGCAAGATCATTTCGCCGCATCTGCTCGGGCTCGACGCCACCGCCGATCTGCCCACGGCTTCGAGCCTGTGCGGCGCGTGCGGCGAAGTGTGCCCCGTGCGCATTCCGATTCCGCAACTGCTCGTGCGCCTGCGCACCGAAGCGAACCGCGACCCCGAGGAAAGCGTGGCGCATCCGCTGCGCGGCCAGGGCGCGAATCACAGCCGCAGCGAGCAGTTCATCTGGCGCTTCTGGAGCGGCGCGTTCGCGCACCCGCGCGCGTACCGCGCGCTGCGCTGGGCCGTCACGCGCCTGCGCGGACTCGCGCCCTCGCAGCAAATGGGCTGGACACAGCACCGCGTGCCGCTCAAGCCCGCGCCGCGCAGCCTGCACGACCTGCTGCGCGAGCGCAACCAGCCGCAATAGCGCAATCGCGCTCAAGTCATCAGGCATGCGAAATAACCAGCAAAGCGTGTCTGACGGCTTCACATAAATTTTCTACCCGCATCATCGGAGGAGACCGTAGTGCAACCCTGGCATCAGATCTACACCCCACTCGGCAGTCTGTGGCTATCCGCGCTCGTGGCCGCCGTTCCCATCCTGTTCTTCTTCGTCGCGCTCGCCGGACTGCGCATGAAGGGCCACGTAGCCGCCGCGATCACGCTGTTGCTCGCGCTCGCCGTGGCGATCTTCGAATACGGCATGCCCGTGCGCCAGGCGCTCGTCTCGGCGGGCTTCGGCTTTGCCTACGGCATCTGGCCCATCGCGTGGATCATCGTCACCGCGGTGTTTCTCTACAAGATCGTCGTGAAGACGGGGCAGTTCGAAGTCATCCGCGCCTCCGTGCTCTCGATCACCGACGACCAGCGCCTGCAACTGCTGCTCATCGGCTTCTCGTTCGGCGCGTTCCTGGAAGGCGCGGCGGGCTTCGGCGCGCCGGTGGCGATCACGTCGGCGCTGCTGGTCGGCCTCGGCTTCGAGCCGCTTTACGCCGCGGGCCTGTGCCTGATCGCCAATACGGCGCCGGTCGCGTTCGGCGCGATGGGCATTCCCATCATCGTGGCGGGCCAGGTGACGGGCATCGACCCGTTCCTGATCGGCGCGATGGCGGGCCGCCAGTTGCCGCTGCTCTCGCTCTTTGTGCCGTTCTGGCTCGTGTTCATCATGGACGGCAAGCGCGGCGTGAAGGAAACGTGGCCCGCCGCGCTCGTCGCGGGCGGCAGCTTCGCGGTGACGCAGTACTTCACGTCGAACCACATCGGGCCCGAACTGCCGGACATCACCTCGGCGCTCGTGAGCCTCGTCGCGCTCGCCGCGTTCCTCAAGGTGTGGCAGCCGCGTCGCGCCGCGCAAGGTGCGAACGTGCAAATGAGCGGCGGCGCCGCCACGCTCGGCGGCTTCGGCGGCGGTGCGGGCGGTTCAGGCGGCGCGCGCATGGGCGCTTCGAGCCGCCAGGCTTCGCCGTACAGCATCGGCCAGACCGTGCGCGCATGGTCGCCGTTCATGCTGCTCACGGCCATCGTGACCGTGTGGAGCATCAAGCCGTTCAAGGCGCTCTTCGCGGCCAAGGGGCCGCTCGCGGGCACCATCCTGAGCCTGCACGTGCCGGGCCTCGACCAGCTCGTCGTGCGCACCGCGCCGATCGTCGCCTCGCCCAAGCCATATGAGGCCGTGTTCAAGCTCGACTGGCTTTCCGCCGTGGGCACCGCGATCATGATCACCGCGATCATTTCCGCGATCCTGCTGCGCATGAAGCCGCGCGCCGCCGTGACCGCGTTCTTCGAAACGCTCGGCGAACTGCGCCGCCCCGTGCTCTCGATTGGCCTCGTGCTCGCCTTCGCGTTCGTGGCGAATTACTCGGGCATGTCGTCGACGCTCGCCCTCGCGCTTGCAGGCACCGGCGCCGCGTTCCCGTTCTTCTCGCCGTTCCTTGGCTGGCTCGGCGTGTTCCTCACGGGCTCCGATACGTCGTCGAACGCGCTGTTCTGCTCGTTGCAGCACACCACGGCGCACCAGATCAACGTGTCGGACACGCTGCTCGTCGCGGCCAACACCTCCGGCGGCGTAAGCGGCAAGATGATCTCGCCGCAATCGATCGCCGTGGCATGCGCGGCAACCGGACTCGTCGGCAAAGAGTCGGCGCTGTTCCGCTTCACCGTGCGCCACAGCCTGTTCTTCGCGGCTGTCGTGGGCCTGGTGACGCTGATCCAGGCTTACGTGCTTACCGGCATGATCCCGCAGTAACGGCGCGCAGTAGCGTTGTAATCGCTGTCGCAGCACGCAAGGCCGTTGCCCGCTCCACGCAGGCAACGGCCTTTTTGCATGGGCAGCGAAAACACGAAATCCCGCTGCTTTAAGGGACTTTTAAGCCGCGCTGCCTACGCTGGATTCGTCCGGAACGCACTCGCGCGCGAAAACGCGGCGCAGGCCGGACCCGATAAACGAATCGATGGAGGTCGACAATGAAAGCACGCTCAACTCCGTGGATCGGCGCGGCACTCGCGCTCGCCGTCATGATCGGCGCGCCCGGCGCGTGGGCGGCCACTCCAGCCACTCCGGCCAGTAGCGCGGCAAGCGCGACAGGCAGCGTCGGCGTCCTGCCGCCCGCCCAGCACAAGGGCGACATCGCGTATGTGTCCGGCGGCATCGGCAGCGACCAGTCGGGGGCGTTCAAGGCGGCGATGCACCAGTACCCGCTCTCGCTGGAATTCGCGCGGCAATCGGCTGACGGCAACGAATACCTCGCGAACGTGCCCGTGAAAATCGCCGACATGCACGGCACGCCGCTCCTTTCCACGCGCACGCGCGGCCCGTTCATGCTCGTGTCGATTCCCGACGGCCGTTACGTCGTGAGCGCGAGCCACGGCGGCAACACCGAACGGCGCACTGTCGACATCGGCAAGACCACGCGCGCTCACGAAACCTTCGTCTGGCCGATGTGACGGCCGCAGCGCCACGTCTTTGCGGCGGTTGCGTTGCGTGCGCAACGGTTTTACGCGGCGCATAGCGCCGCACGTCACTCACCTGCGAGGCGAGACACACGCCTCGCACGCCTACCATCTTTCACCGCTTCGTCATTGCGCAGCGCACCTGGCCGTCACGACTTTTCCGGTTGTGCCAGGATCGATCGGTAACCGGGCCATATCGTGACATCACATGGCACTGCCGGCCCGGATTCGATGCGCGACGCATTCCGCGGTTCGCGCGTCGCACGCCTGCCGCGAACCCGAGATGACGACGACGCAACACGCCCCCCGCACGCGCGCACCGTTCCCGTGCGCAACCGATCCTGCCGCGCGCCTTGCTGCGTCCTCGCGCCACATACCCCCGCAATCCGCTTGCGCCGCGCGCCTGGATGCCGGTCATCCATCCCGCGCTTTCTCGACTGAGGGCGTCACTGCGCCGCAGTCCACGGCACTTGTCGCACCCGACTCCGTCACACATATGGCTGAGCCGGCCAGCGGCCGCCCTGCTTCGTGCAGCGCGCGCTAACGCGCCGGCGTCCGCACGCGGCCTTTCTTTTGCGGCTTTTTTTGCGCTTGCGCGCCCGCACGCCGCACACATCGAGCGAAACGCCCGTCGTTGCGGCAGCCGTTTTACACCACGCCCGCCAAGAGGAGAGCTTTGCCATGATCCACCGCCCCGACTTCGCCGCCCTCACCGCGCGTCGACTGCCTCTGGCGGTGCTCGTCGCCCTGCTGGCGGGCTGCGTTTCGCTCGCGCCGCCCTATGAGCCGCCGCCCATGCCCGTGCCGGCAACCTTCCCCGACGCGAGCGGCAACCCCGCCACCGGCGGCGAACATACCGCCAACGCGGCCTTGATCGGCTGGCAGGACTATTTCACCGATCCCACGCTGCAAACGCTCATTGCCGACGCGCTCGACTACAACCGCGATCTCCGGCTCGCAATCCAGCGCGTGGACGAAGCGCGCGCCATGTACGGCATTCGCCGCGCCGACCAGTTTCCGACCATCGGCGTGGAGGCCGATCTGGCGCGCGCACGCGTGCCCGCAGACCTCTCGGGCGTGGGGCGGTCCGTCACCGGAAACCAGTTTCAGGTGGGCGTGGGCCTCGCAAGCTGGGAACTGGACTTCTGGGGCCGCGTAGCGAACCTCAAGGAAGCGGCGCTGCAAAACTATCTCGCGAGCGACGCGGCGCGCCAGGCCGTCACGCTCACCGTGATCGAGCAGGTCGCCAACAGCTACCTGAGCCTGCGCGAACTCGACGAGCGCATCATGCTCATGAACGAGACCATCGCGAGCCGCGAAAAGTCTTACCGCATCTTCAAGCGCCGCTACGAAGTGGGCTCGACGTCCAGGCTCGATCTCAAGCAGGTCGAAACATTGTGGCGTCAGGCCGTCGCCCTTGGCGCACAGCTTCAGCAGCAGCGCGCCACGCGCGTGAACGCGTTGCAGGTGCTCGTGGGCAAGCCGGTCGAACTGCCGCACGAAGACATCCGGCTCGACGACAACGCCGTGATGGCCGACCTCCCGCCAGGCCTGCCCTCCGACCTGCTCGTGAACCGCCCCGACATCGTCGCCGCCGAATTCCAGCTACGCGCGGCCAACGCCAACATCGGCGCGGCGCGCGCCGAGTTCTTCCCGAAGATCACGTTGACAGGCTCGTTCGGCACCGCCAGCGCGCAGCTCGACAGTCTCTTTACAGGGCCGAGCCGCGCGTGGAGCTTCGGGCCGACCGTCTCGCTGCCCATCTTCGACATGGGCCGCCGCGAGGCGAATCTCGACGCCACGAAGGCGCAGCGCGACCAGGCCGTGACGTCGTATGAACTGGCCGTGCAATCGGCATTCCGCGACGTGGCCGACGCCATCGCCGCGCGCCAGTGGCTGGCCGAACAGGTCGATGCGCTGCGCGCGACCGAAAAGGCCCAGGCCGAGCGCGCGCGCCTCGCGCAAATGCGCTACGACCATGGCGCCTCGCCGTTCCTCGAAGTGCTCGACGCGCAGCGCGACCTGCTCGCCGCGCAGCAGCAGCTCGTGGAAACGCGCCGCGCGCTGCTTTCCAGCCGCGTCGCGCTCTATTCGGCGTTGGGCGGCAGCGGCTTCAGGAACGATGTCGCCACGCCTTCGGCCACTCCCGTCAACCCCGCCGCGCCCGCCGCCGGCGTACAGAATCCATCCTGATCGAGGTCCCCGTCATGCAGATTTCAGCCCGCAAACTGATCCCCGTCGTCATCGTGATCGCGCTCGCGGCGGGCGGCTATTTCGGCTGGCGCATGCTTTCCGACCGTGGTCCGGGCGCCGGTTTCGTGAGCGGCAACGGCCGCATCGAGGCGACCGAGATCGACGTCGCCACCAAGCTCGCGGGCCGCGTGCAGGACGTGCTCGTGCGCGAAGGCGATTTCGTCACCGCGGGCCAGGTGCTCGCACACATGCAGATCGACACGTTGCAGGCGCAACGAAACGAAGCTGTGGCGCAGCATCAGCAAGCCGTGAACACCGAGGCGAGCGCGAAGGCGCAGGTTGCGCTGCGCGAAAGCGACCAGCGTGCCGCCGAAGCGGGCGTCACGCAGCGCGAAAGCGAACTCGACGCCGCGCGGCGACGTCTCGCGCGCTCCGAAAAGCTCTCGAAGGAAGGCGCCTCGTCGATGCAGGAGCTCGACGACGACCGCGCCCGCGTGCGCAGCGCCCAGGCCGCGGTTGCCGCCGCAAAGGCGCAAGTCACCGCGGCAGCCGCGGCCGTGACCGCCGCGCGCGCGCAGCAAACGGGCGCGGCCTCGGCCATCGCGGCCGCGCAGGCCACCATCGACCGCGTTCAGGCGGATATCGCCGACAGCGATCTGCGCGCGCCGCGCGCGGGCCGCGTGCAGTTTCGCGTGGCGCAGCCGGGCGAAGTGCTCGGCGCGGGCGGCCGCGTGCTCAACATGGTCGATCTCGCCGACGTCTACATGACCTTCTTCCTGCCCACCAGCGCGGCGGGTCGCGTGGCGCTCGGCCAGGACGTGCACATCGTGCTCGACGCCGTGCCGCAATACGTGATTCCCGCGCGCATCACCTTCGTTTCGTCCACGGCGCAGTTCACCCCCAAGACCGTGGAAACGCAGAGCGAGCGCGAAAAGCTCATGTTCCGCGTGAAGGCGCAGATCGACCCCGAACTGCTGCAACAGCACCTCAAGTACGTGAAAACCGGCCTGCCGGGCGTGGCGTGGGTCAAGCTCGACGCCGACGCAGACTGGCCCGCCAACCTCCAGGTGCGGGTGCCCTGATGAGCGAGCCCGCCGTTCGCATCGAACACGTCAGCCTGCGCTACGGCAAAACCGTCGCGCTGCGCGACGTGACGCAAGACGTGCCCGCCGGACTCATGGTCGGCTTGATCGGCCCGGACGGCGTGGGCAAGTCGAGCCTGCTCTCGCTCGTGGCCGGCGCGCGCGCCGTGCAGGAAGGCACGGTGTGGGTGCTCGGCGGCGACATGGCCGGCAAGCAGCACCGCGACGAGGTGTGCCCGCGCATCGCCTACATGCCGCAAGGCCTCGGCAAGAATCTCTACCCGACGCTTTCAGTCGAAGAGAACCTGCAATTCTTCGGCCGCCTGTTCGGTCACGACGAAAGCGAGCGCCGCCGCCGCATCGACGCGCTCACGCGCAGCACCGGCCTCGATCCTTTTCTCGCGCGGCCCGCGGGCAAGCTTTCCGGCGGCATGAAACAGAAGCTCGGCCTGTGCTGCGCGCTGATCCACGACCCCGACCTGCTGATACTCGACGAGCCCACCACGGGCGTCGACCCGCTCGCGCGCGCGCAGTTCTGGGACCTCATCAACGGCATCCGCAAGGAGCGCCCTTCGATGAGCGTGATCGTCGCGACCGCGTATATGGACGAGGCACAGCGCTTCGACTGGCTGATCGCAATGGACGACGGGGCGATTCTCGCGACCGGCACGCCCGCCGAACTGCTTGCGCGCACAACCACCGAATCGCTCGAGGAGGCGTTCATCGCGTTGCTGCCCGAAGCGAAGAAGCGCGGCCACGAGCTGGTCAGGATCGTGCCGCTGCAAGCCGACGCGCACGCGGAAATCGCCATCGAAGCGAAAGACCTGACCATGCGCTTCGGCGACTTCGTCGCCGTCGATCATGTGAGCTTTCGCATCCGGCGCGGCGAGATATTCGGCTTTCTGGGTTCGAACGGCTGCGGCAAGTCCACCACCATGAAGATGCTCACGGGCCTGCTGCCCGCGAGCGAAGGCAAGGCCTGGCTCTTCGGCCACGAGGTGAACCCGCGCGACCTCGACACGCGCCGCCGTGTGGGCTACATGTCGCAGGCGTTCTCGCTCTATGGCGAGCTGACTGTGCGGCAGAACCTCGTGCTGCATGCGCGGCTCTTTCACGTCCCCGAAGATCAGATCGAAGCGCGCGTGAACGAAATGGTCGACCGCTTCGATCTGGCCGAGGCGCTCGACACGTTGCCCGAAAGCCTGCCGCTCGGCGTGCGCCAGCGCCTTTCCCTGGCAGTGGCGATGGTGCACAAGCCGGAACTGCTGATCCTCGACGAACCGACTTCGGGCGTGGACCCGGTGGCGCGCGACAACTTCTGGCGTCTGCTCATCGCCCTCGCGCGCGAAGATCACGTCACGATCTTCATCTCCACGCACTTCATGAACGAGGCCGGCCGCTGCGACCGCATCTCGCTCATGCACGCGGGCCGCGTGCTCGTGAGCGACACGCCCGAGGCCATCACGCAAAAGCGCGGCGCGGCGACGCTTGAAGAAGCGTTCATCGCGTATCTCGTCGATGCGGGCGCGGGCACCGAAGCCAGCGCAACCGGCGAGCTTGCGGCGCTTGGCGAAAACGCCACCGCAAACGCCGACACCCACGCAAGCGCCGCGCACGCGCAACAACGCGGCTTCAGCTTCCAGCGCGCATTCAGCTATATGTGGCGCGAAGCGCTGGAACTGCGCCGCGACCCCGTGCGCGCCACGCTCGCGCTCGCGGGCTCGCTGCTGCTGCTGTTCGTCATGGGCTTCGGCATCAGCATGGACGTGGAGGACCTGCGCTTCGCCGTGCTCGACCACGACCAGACCACGCTTTCCCAGAACTACGAACTGAATCTCGCGGGCTCGCGCTACTTCGTCGAACGGCCGCCCCTCGCGAACTATGCGGACATGGACCAGCGGTTGCGCAGCGGCGAGCTTGCGGTCGCGCTGGAGATTCCGCCGGGTTTCGCGCGCGACGTGGCGCGCGGGCGCCCCGTGCAGATCGGCGTGTGGATCGACGGCGCGAACCCGCAGCGCGCGGAAACCGTGCGCGGCTACGTGCTCGGCATGCACCAGGGCTGGCTGCTGCAACAGGCCACGCAGCGCCTCGGCACGAGCGCGCACGCCGCGGTCTCCGTCGAAACGCGCTTTCGCTACAACCCCGACGTGCGCAGCCTGCCCGCCATGGTGCCGGCCGTGATTCCGGTGCTGCTGCTCATGATGCCCGCCATGCTCACCGCGCTCGCCGTGGTGCGCGAAAAGGAACTGGGCTCGATCATCAACCTCTACGTGACGCCGGTTACGCGCCTCGAATTCCTGCTCGGCAAGCAGGCGCCTTATGTGCTGCTCGCGCTGCTGAACTTCCTGCTGATGACGCTCGTCGCGGTGACCGTGTTCGGCGTGCCGGTCAAGGGCAGCTTTCCCGCACTGCTCGGCGCGGCCGTGCTCTACAGCCTGTGCGCGACAGCCATCGGCCTGCTCGCCTCCACGTTCACGAAAAGCCAGATCGCGGCGCTCTTCTTCACGATGATCGGCACCATGGTGCCCTCCGTGCAGTTCGCGGGGCTGCTCACGCCGGTTTCCTCGCTGGAGGGCGCGGGGCGCGTGATCGGCCAGCTCTATCCGGCCACCTACATGCTCACGATCAGCCGCGGCGTGTTCAACAAGGCGCTGGATTTCCACGACCTCTGGCAGTCGTTCTGGCCGCTCGCGCTCGCCACGCCTGTCGTGATCGGCGTGACCGTCGCGCTGCTCAAGAAGCAGGAGTCCTGACATGGGCCGCCATCTCGCCAACATCTACCGCCTCGGCGTGAAAGAGCTCTGGAGCCTCGCGCGCGACCCCATGCTGCTGCTGCTCATCGTCTTCTCGTTCACGGCGATGATCTATTCTTCGGCGACCTCGCGGCCCGAATCGCTGCACATGGCGCCCATCGCCGTGATCGACAACGACGTCTCGCCGCTTTCGCAGCGCATCATCGAAGCGTTCTTCCCGCCGCATTTCCTCGTGCCGAAGCACGTCACGCCCGCCGAAGCCGACGCGGGCATGGACGCAGGCCGCTACACCTTCGTGCTGAGCATTCCGCCCAATCTCCAGCGCGACGTGCTCGCGGGCCGCGCCGCCGAAGTGCAACTGAACGTGGACGCCACGCGCATGACCCAGGCGTTCACGGGCAGCAGCTACATCCAGCAGATGATCGGCGACGAAGTGAGCACCTTCGCGAACCGCTACCGTGCGTCCACGGAGTCGCCGGTCGATCTCGCCGTGCGCATGCGCTTCAACCCGAACCTCACGCAGGCGTGGTTCGGCTCGCTCATGGAGATCATCAACAACGTGACGATGCTCTCCATCATCCTCACGGGCGCGGCGCTCATCCGCGAGCGCGAGCACGGCACCATCGAGCACCTGCTCGTCATGCCCGTCACGCCCACCGAGATCATGCTCGCCAAGGTCTGGTCGATGGGGCTCGTGGTGCTCGTGGCCGCCGCGTTCTCGCTCACCTTCATCGTGCGCGGCGCGCTGCACGTGCCCATCGAAGGCTCGGTCGCGCTGTTTCTCACGGGCGCGGCGCTCCACCTCTTCGCCACCACCGCGATGGGCATCTTCATGGCCACGCTCGCGCGCAGCATGCCGCAATTCGGCATGCTGCTCGTGCTCGTGCTGCTGCCGCTGCAAATGCTCTCGGGCGGCAACACGCCGCGCGAGTCCATGCCCCAGTTCGTGCAGAACGTCATGCTCGCCGCGCCCACCACGCACTTCGTCGAACTGGGCCAGGCCATTCTCTTTCGCGGCGCGGGCATCGACGTGGTCTGGCGGCCGTTCCTCTGGCTTGCCGTGATCGGCAGCGTGCTGTTCGCCCTCTCGCTCATGCGCTTTCGCAAGACCCTCAGCCAGATGGCCTGACGCGCCGCCACCTTGCGCAAAGCCTGGCATGGCGTGGCGCACGACGCCTTCATGCCACATGAATGAACTCCGGCCCCGTTTGCGGCTATGATCGTGAACTGCGGCGCGCCGGCTCCCCGGCCTCGCATTCCGTGCAGCACCCCGCAACGCAAACCCGCCGCCCGGCGGATTCCCGGAGTGTGTCGAATGGCAATGGGCTGGCTCGTCGTAATACCGTTCGTCGCCGCGGCGCTCATCGCGTTCGCGGGCCGGCGCGCGCCGGCCGCCGGCACCTGGGTTGCGTTTGCCGCCGCGCTCCTCGGCCTCGGGCTGCTGACAAGCGAACGCGTGGGCATGCCCACCTACGGCGTGCTGCAATGGCACGCCGACTGGATTCCGCAGCTCGGCCTGTCGTTTTCGCTGCGCCTCGACGGCCTTTCGTTCATGTTCGCGCTGCTCGTGCTCGCGATCGGCCTGCTCGTTTTCATCTACGCGCGCTACTACCTCGCGGGCAGCGAATCGCTGCCGCGCCTCTACGCGCTGCTGCTGCTCTTCATGGGCGCGATGCTGGGCGTCGTGCTGTCGAACAACCTGCTGCTGCTCGTGATCTTCTGGGAACTCACGAGCATCGTGTCGTTCCTGCTGATCGGCTTCTGGCCTTCGCGCCCGGAGGCGCGGCGCGGCGCGCGCATGGCGCTCACCATCACGGGCGCGGGCGGTCTCGCACTGCTTGCCGCCGTGCTGCTGCTCGGCCGCGTATGCGGCAGCTACGACCTGAACGTCGTGCTCGCGCATGCGGGCGAGGTGCAGCGCAATCCGCTCTACCCCGCCATTCTGCTGCTCATCCTCTTTGCCGCGTGCACGAAGTCGGCGCAGTTCCCGTTTCACTTCTGGCTGCCGCATGCGATGTCGGCGCCCACGCCGGTTTCGGCCTACCTGCATTCGGCGACCATGGTGAAGGCGGGCATCTTCCTCATTGCACGCTTTTACCCCGTGCTGGAAGGCACCGGCTGGTTCTTCTACGTGACGAGCCTGATCGGCCTCGTCACGCTCACGGGCGGCGCCGCCATGGCGCTCGTGCAGCGCGATCTCAAGGGGCTGCTCGCGTATTCAACCATCAGCCATCTCGGGCTGATCGTGCTGCTGTTCGGCCTCGACACGCAGCTCTCCACCGTCGCCGCGCTCTTTCACACCTTCAATCACGCGGTGTTCAAGGCTTCGCTCTTCATGGCCGCTGGCATCATCGACCATGAAACCGGCGCGCGCGACCTGGGCCGCCTGCGCGGGCTGCGCCGCTTCATGCCGCATACCGCCGTGCTCGCGAGCGTGGCCTCGCTCGCCATGGCGGGCGTGCCGCTGCTCAACGGCTTTCTCTCGAAGGAAATGTTCTTCGGCGAAACGCTCGCGCAAGACCTGCTCGGCGACTTCAACTGGATCATTCCCGCGCTCGCCGTGGTGGCCGCCGGGCTTTCGGTGGCGTACTCGCTGCGCTTCGTGTGGGGCGTGTTCTTCGACGGCGAAACGCCGCACGACCTGCCGCACTATCCGCCGCACGAGCCGCCGCGCTTCATGAAGCTGCCCGTCGAGATTCTGGTGGTGATTTGTCTGCTGGTTGGGCTCGTGCCGCAGCAAACCATCGGCGGGATGCTCGAATCGGCGGCGTGGTTCGCGCTCGGCGGTGTTGTGCCCACGTACAGCCTGAGCTTGTGGCACGGCATCCACGTGCCGCTCGTCATGAGCGGTCTGTCGTTCGTGGGCGGCGCGCTGCTGTTCTTCTTCCGCCGCGACGCCTTTCGCCATCATCGCTCGCGGCTCTCCGAAATGAACGCGAGCGAGGGCTTCGACCGCTTCGTCCAGCAACTGGAGAAAGCGGCCGGCGCCGTGGTCAATCTCTTCGAAACGCGCTCGCTACCGTCCTATCTTTCGTGGATGATCGCGGCCATGCTGATCGTGCCGGGCGCGGCGCTCGTCGCACTCACGTCGCTCGACGGCGCGTACCGCTCGGTGCCGCCCGACTCGCTCACGCTGATCGGGCTTGCGCTGGTGGCGCTGTTCGCCGTGGGCGTCGTGCTCGTGCGCGCCAACACGCTCTACGCGCTCGTGCTGCTGAGCACCTGCGGCCTGCTCGTCACGCTCGCGTTCGTGCGCTTTTCCGCGCCCGATCTCGCGCTCACGCAAATCTCCGTGGAAGTGGTGACGGTGCTGCTGCTCGTGCTCGCCATTTACTTCCTGCCCGTGGTGCAGCGCGCGGTGCAGCCGGTGCCCACACGGGCGCGCAACGCCGTGCTCGCGCTCGCGGGCGGCGCGCTGATCGGCAGCGTGGCGTACGCGGTCATGACGCGCGCGCCGGTGGCCGGCGTCGGCGCGTACTTTCTCGCGAACGCGCTGCCGGGCAGCGGCGGCCATAACGTCGTGAACGTGATCCTCGTGGACTTCCGCGGCTTCGACACGATGGTCGAGATCAGCGTGCTGGTGGTCGCGGGGCTCGCGGTAAAGGCGCTGCTGCGCGGCCTGCGCCTGAAATCGCCCGACACGGGGCCGGGCGGCCTGCCGTGGTCGTCGCAATCGCATCCACTGCTGCTCTCCATTCTCGCGCGCCTCATGCTGCCGCTCACCGTGCTCGTCGCCATGTTCATCTTCCTGCGCGGCCATAACCTGCCGGGCGGCGGCTTCGTGGCTTCACTCGTGGTGTCGATCGCGCTGCTGCTGCAATACGTGGCGAGCGGCGTGCTGTGGACGGAGTCGCGCATTCGCATCAACTACCGCGCGCTCGCGGGCTTCGGCATTCTCGTTGCGGGCGCAACGGGTCTGGGCGCCATCGTGCTCGGCCAGCCGTTTCTCACGAGCGCGTTCGGCCACCTGCATGTACCGCTGATCGGCGAGATCGAACTGAGCACGGCCATGCTGTTCGACCTCGGCGTGTTCGGCGCCGTGGTGGGCACGACGCTCACGATCGTCTCGCACCTGGGCGTGCGCGACAAGGACATGCAATCCGTGGAGAAAAGCTGATGGAAGCCGCCTTCGCCATTACGCTCGGCGTGCTTTGCGCATGCGGCATCTACCTCATGCTGTGCGCGCGCGTGCTGCCCGTGATCCTCGGCATCACACTGTTCTCGTACGCCATCAACCTCTTTCTGCTTGGCATGGGACGGCTCTCCACCGGCAAGCCGCCCGTGATCGCGGCGGGCGCGCAGTACGCCGACCCGGTGCCGCAGGCGCTCGTGCTCACCGCCATCGTGATCGGCTTTGCGATGACGGCCTTCACGGTCGTGCTCGCGCTGCGCGCGCTCGCGATAGACGGCACCGACCACGTGGACGGCAAAAAGGCACTCGGCGAATGAATCACGCTCTCATCCTCCCGATCCTGATTCCGCTCTTCGCGGCCGGCGCCATCGTCGCGCTGCCGCTGCGCGCCAAGCGCCTGCAACGCGCGATCAACGTGATCGCTACGCTGGCCCTGCTGCCGATCTCCGTGGCGCTCGCCGAGCATGCGGCACAGGGCGAAATTGCGAGCTATGCCCTCGGCGCGTGGCCCGCGCCCTTCGGCATCGTGCTGCAACTCGACCGGCTCGGCGCGCTCATGCTCGTGCTCACCGCGCTGCTCGCGTGCTGCTGCCTGCTCGGCACGACCAGCGCGGACGTGCGGCGCGGGCGCTACTATCGCGCGCTCGTGCAGTTCGAGCTGATGGGCTTGAACGGCGCGTTTCTCGCGGGCGATCTCTTCAATCTGTTCGTGTTCTTCGAACTGCTGCTGATCGCCTCTTACGCGTTGTTGCTGCATGGCGGCGGGCGGCGACGCGTGCGCAACGGACTGCATTATCTGCTGCTGAACCTCGTGGGCTCATCGTTCTTTCTGATCGCGATAGGCGTGCTGTACGGCCTCACGGGCACGCTCAACATGGCCGACATGGGCGAGCGGCTCGCGCATCTGGACCCCGCCTCGCTGCCGCTCGCACAATATGCGGGCGCGACGCTCATGCTCGTTTTCGGCCTGAAGGCCGCCGTGTTTCCGATGTCGTTCTGGCTGCCACAGGCGTATCGCAGCGCCATCGGGCCGGTGGCCGCGCTGTTCGCGATCATGACGAAGGTGGGCATCTACGCGATGCTGCGCTGCGACGCGCTCGTGTTCGGCGGCCCCGGCGGCGTGCTCGACGCGTTCATGCACGATTGGGCGTGGTGGCTCGCCATCGCGACGATCATCTATGGCGCGCTCGGCGCGCTCGCCGTGTCGAGCCTCAAGACCACCACGGGCTTTCTCGTGCTCGTCTCGGTGGGGCTGCTGATCGCGGCCGTGACTTTCCAGACCGTGCTCGCATGGAGCGCGCTGCTCTACTACCTCATCAGCACGACGCTGTGCACGGGCGCCCTGTTCCTGCTCGCCGATACACTGGAGTCCGAATCAACGGAACCGGTGGCGGTGCCGGCTCTGCCCGAAGCCCGCGAGCCCGCCTCGCTCGAATCGCTCGACGACGCCAGCGCGCCCGCCATCACGCCCGAGGCCGACGGCGAGCCCGTTGCCGTCGCCGTTGCCGCTCTAGCCGCACCGGCAAGCGTCAAGCCGTCGTCCGGGCCGTGGCCTTCGAACACCGCCGGCGTGCTCTATCTCGCGGCCGCCGTGGGCGCGGCAGGCCTGCCGCCGCTTTCGGGCTTTCTCGGCAAGGCGATGGTGCTCGCAGCCGCGCCGCTCTCGCAAGCGGTCGTGCTCTGGCCCGCCGTGCTGATCTCGGGGCTGCTCTCCATCGTCGCGTTGAGCCGCACCGGCACGCGCCTGCTTTGGGCGATTCCCGCCTCGCACGCCTTTGCGCATACGCCGGTCGCCGCGCCGCGCGGCAGCCGCGCGAAACTCGCGGCCTGCGCGTTGCTGCTCGCGGGCGTGGTGGCCGCCACGCTGCTGGCGGGTCCGCTCAAGCAGTATCTCGACGCCACCGCCGCGCAACTGCTCGATCGCGAAGCCTACGTCCACGCGATCGTGCCCGCGCAGGGGAGCTGACATGCTGAAAAGGCTCTTTCCCCACCCCTGGCTCACGGCCGTGCTGCTCGTCTGCTGGGTGCTGCTGATGAACGACATTTCGCCGGGCAATCTGCTGCTCGGCCTCGTGCTCGGCACCGTCATCGCCTTCGCCGTGGGCGAAGGACTGTGGCTTGCGCCCGTGCGTTTCGGCAGGCCCTGGCTGCTCGTGCGGCTCCTCGCGCACGTGCTCTACGACATCGTCGTGGCGAACCTCGAAGTCGCGCTGCTCGTGCTCGGCCCGACCCGGCGCCTGCGGCCCGCCTTCATCGAAGTGCCGCTCGACAGCACGCACGAAATCGCGCTTTCGGCGCTCATCAGCATCGTTTCGCTGAGCCCCGGCACGCTGTGCGCCGAGCTTTCCGACGACCGCACGCGCCTCGCCGTGCACGTGCTCGATCTCGAAGACGAAGCCGCGCTCGTGGCTTTGATCAAGTCCCGTTACGAAGCCCCGCTGATGGAGATCTTCGCATGCTAGCCATCGTCATTCCGGTGTCCTTCGCGATCCTCGGGCTCGCGTTCCTGCTCACGCTCGTGCGCCTCGTGCGCGGGCCGTCGCTGCCCGACCGGCTCGTCGCGCTCGACACGCTCAACATCAACGCCATTGCGCTGATCGTCGTCTACGGCATCATGCTGCGCTCCACCGTGTTCTTCGAAATCGCGTTGCTGATCGCGGTGATGGGGTTCGTCGCCACCGTCGCGCTCACGAAGTATCTGCAACGCGGCGACATCATCGAACTCAACTAGCCGGGCCCCGCCATGCAAACCGTCATCGAAGCGATTGTCTGCGTGCTGCTGCTGCTCGGCAGCGCATTCACGCTGATCGGCGCGATCGGCCTCGCGCGCCTGCCCGACTTCTACATGCGCCTGCACGGCCCGACCAAATCGACCACGCTCGGCGTGGGCGGCGTCGTGCTCGCCTCCGTGGTCTACTTCAGCACGCACAACAATTTCGCGAGCCTGCACGAACTGCTGATTCCGGCGTTCCTGTTCCTCACCGCGCCCATCAGCGCGCATATGCTCACGAAGGCGGGCATTCAGCAGCGCGTGCGGATTTCGCCGGTCACGCGCGGCAGGCCGCCGGAAACCGGCGCTTGCGCGAGCAACGATAGTGCGCAAGGCGCGCACCCGGACGAGAAGCCCGCGCGCGATGCGTAACTAGCCGGCAACACTGATCGGCAGTACGGATATTCCCTTCTCACGTAAAAGCTGCCATCGAACGGTGTAAAGGTGGCGGCTTTCACGCGCCTCGATTCTCCCCGCTCCCGCATCCCGCCTGGTCTCTCCCGCCCGTTATCCACGCCCACGCCACGCCAATGCCGCGCCGCTCGACACGCGCGGCACACCGATTGCTGAACATGCTCGCCCGAATGGAGCGCCGCGAGGCTGTCACGCCTTGCGAGCGGACACCACTGAAGCAACGGGAGCAATAACAACGTAACAACGCGCGGTCGCGGTGATCGCCGCGCGCCCGAACAGCCAGAACGAAACCGGAGAGGCAAACGATGAAGACAATTCGCACCCTGGTCGCCTTTGCGAGCGCGGCGGCCTTGCTGAGCGCGTGTGGAGGCGGCGGCAACGACGTAGGCAAGGAACTCGGCCTGCAAAACCCCTTGATCCATTTCGTGCATGCCCTGCCGGGCGGCCCCAGCGTCGATTTCCTCGTGAACGGCAGTCCGTTGCAGAGCAATATCGGCTACAAGCAGGTGACCAACTTCGCCAACATCAACACCGGCAACACCAACGTGGCCTATGCGAACACCGGCTCGACCACGGCGATTGCGAGCGGCAACTTTCCCGATGTCGCGAAGGGTCACGAGTACACCGTGCTCGCGCTGCCCGCGCTCACGGGCGGCGACATCGGTCTGATCGACGATCCGTTCGACAAGGGCCTGCTCTCGAACGACGCACGCGTGCGCGCCTTCAACGCCACCGTCAATGCGCAGAACCTCGACATCTACATCGTCGCGGCCGGCACCAATATCGCCAACGTATCGCCCACGATGGCCGGCGTGGCGTTCAAGAATGCCGTGCCCGCCAGCGGGCAGGACTCGAATTACCTGAGCGGCGGCACCTATGTGGCGATCGTCACCGTTGCGGGCAGCAAGACGCCGATCTTCCAGTCCGACACTTTCAACCTCGCGAATAACGCGGACTGGCTCATCACGACCGTACCGATCGGCGGCACGCTCTCGCAACTCGCGCCGGGACAGATTCACCTGCTCGTCGCGCAGGGCGGCAACACCTCGCAGCCGGCCGTGGAACTCAGCAACACGCTCACGAACCAGTAACCGGTAATGCGTTGTGTGCGCAACCAGTACGCCGCGTGAAAGCGCTTCACGCGGCGGCGCCGCGCCCGGTCTTGCGAGCCTCGCCCAGCACGTAGTCGATGAAGGTGGATGCCGCGCGCGTGTGGTGGCGGTTCGGCATATAAAGCATGTACATATGCGTGCCGAAGATGCTCAGGCGCCACGCGTCGAGCGACGTGACGGCCGCGCCCTGGCGAATGTCGTCGTGCATCACGTAGTCGGGCACGATGCCCACGCCCAGCCCCGCGAGTATCGACTGACGCAGAAATAGAAAGTTTTCCGAAATAATCGAGGGCTCCAGCAACACCTCGTGGCGTTCTTCGCCCAGATATCCCGCAAGCCGCAGTTGCCGCCCCACCACCGTTGCCGTAATCACAGGCGCGCGCGCGAGGTCTTCCAGCGTTTGCGGCATGCCGTGCTTCCCGGCCCACTCCGTGCACGCGCACGCAATGTACTTCACGGGCCCCATGTCGCGCGCCACGAGATTTTGCGGCGGCTCGTGCATCACGCGCACGGCGATATCCACTTCGTCGCGCAGCAGGTCTTCCACGCGATTTTCGAACATCACGTCGAGCACGATGCCGGGGTACAGGCGCTTGAACTGGATGAGCCAGTCCGACATCACGAGTTGCCCGTAGCCGCTCGGCACCGAAAGCCGCACGCGCCCTTGCAGGCTTTGCCCGAGCGTGGACACCGACTCGCGCGCGGCGAGCAGCGCATTCTGGATCGCCCGGCCGTGCTCGTAGAGCTTCAGGCCGATCTCGGTCGGCTCGACGCGGCGCGTGGTGCGGCGCACGAGTTGCAGGCCGATCGACTTCTCCAGGTGATTGAGGTGATAGCTCACGTTCGCGCGGCTCATCTTGAGCCGGCGCGCCGCCTCGCTCAGGTTGCCCGCGTCGAGGATCTCGACGAGCAGGGTCAACGCATTGACGTCCATGGCCAGTCCATTGTCAAAAATACTTTGACAGTCTGTCAACGAGCCATGGGATTGTCAATTCCCCCTGACGCGCTGAGAATCGACGCCAACATAGAACACCTGCCGCCTGCCCCGCCAGTCCGGCCCTCATTCTGGAGACAGCATCCTCATGGCATCCGAAAGCGTCAACGCGTCCCCCGTCACCCACGAACTGCGCGGCAAGGTGCTGCTCGTCACGGTCGACAATCCGCCCGTCAACGCGCTGGGCGTCGATGTGCGCCGCGGCCTCGCCGCCGCCATCGAGCACGCCGAGGCGAACGACGCCGTGCAGGCCGTGCTGATCGTCGGCGCGGGGCGCAACTTCATCGCCGGCGCGGACATTCGCGAGTTCGGCAAGCCGCCGCAGCCGCCCGCGCTGCCCGACGTCCTGAACCGCATCGAGGCCTGCCACAAGCCGGTGATCGCCGCCATTCACGGCGCGGCGCTCGGCGGCGGCCTCGAAGTGGCGCTCAGCGCGCACTATCGCCTCGCCGTGGCGGGCGCGAAGCTCGGCCTGCCCGAGGTGCAACTGGGCCTGCTGCCCGGCGCGGGCGGCACGCAGCGCGCGCCGCGCCTGATCGGCGCGGAAGCCGCGCTCTCGCTCATGCTGAGCGGGCGCCATGCGAGCGCGCAGGAAGCGCTCAAGCTCGGCCTCGTCGATCGCGTGGGCGCGAGCGACGACATCCTCGCCGAAGGCCTCGCCTACGCACAGGAACTGCTCGCGAGCCACGCTCACGTGCGCCGCACGCGCGACGCCCAGGCGCTCGCCGACCGCACGCAAGCGCAAGCCGCCATCGACGCCGCGCGCGCCGACACCGGGAAGAAGTCGCGCGGCCTGTTCTCGCCGTTGAAGATCGTCGACTGCGTGCAGGCCGCGCTCGACCTCTCCTTCGAGGAAGGCCTGCGCTTCGAGCGCAAGCAGTTCCTGGAGTGCCTCGAAAGCCCGCAGCGCGCGGGCCTCGTGCACGCGTTCTTCGCCGAGCGCGAAGTGCAGAAAGCCCCTGAAACGAAGAGCGCGAAGCCGCGTGCGATCGAAACCGTGGGCGTGATCGGCGGCGGCACGATGGGCGCGGGCATTGCCGTGGCCGTGCTCGACGCGGGTCTGCCCGTGACGATGATCGAGCGCGACGACGCCTCGCTTGCGCGCGGCCGCGCACATGTGGAAAAGGTCTATGACGGCCTGATCGCCAAGGGCCGCATGAAGCCCGAGGCCAAGGAGCAGATTCTCGCGCGCTTTAGCGGCAGCACCTCGTACGACGCGCTCGCGACCACCGATCTCGTGATCGAAGCCGTGTTCGAGGACATGGCCGTGAAGCAGGCGGTGTTCGCCGAACTCGACCGCGTGTGCAAGCCCGGCGCCGTGCTCGCGACCAACACCTCGTATCTCGACATCGACGCCATTGCGGGCAGCATCAAGCGAGCGCAAGACGTGGTGGGCCTGCACTTCTTCTCGCCCGCCAACATCATGAAGCTGCTCGAAATCGTGGTGCCGAAGGCGGTGAGCGCCGACGTCGTGGCCACGGCGTTCGAGCTGGCGAAGAAGCTGCGCAAGGTGCCCGTGCGCGCGGGCGTGTGCGACGGCTTCATCGGCAACCGCATTCTCGCCGTGTTCCGCACGGCCGCCGATCATCTGATGGAAGACGGCGCCTCGCCGTACCAGATCGACAAGGCCGTGCGCAACTTCGGCTTCCCGATGGGCCCTTACCAGGTGGTCGATCTCGCGGGCGGCGACATCGGCTGGGCCACGCGCAAGCGTCGCGCCGCCACGCGCGACCCGAAAGCGCGCTACGTGCAGATCGCCGACCGCATTTGCGAGCGCGGCTGGTTCGGCCAGAAAACGGGCCGCGGCTTCTACCTCTACCCCGACGGCGCGCGCACCGGCACGCCCGACCCGGAAGTCGAATCGATCATCCGCACCGAGCGCGAGCGCGCCGGTATCGAGCCGCGCAGCTTCAGCGACGAAGCCATCATGCGCCGCTACATGGCCGCGATGGTCAACGAAGGCGCGAACGTCGTGCACGAGAAGATCGCGCTGCGCCCGCTGGACGTGGACGTGACGCTGCTTTACGGCTATGGCTTCCCGCGCTATCGCGGCGGCCCGATGAAGTACGCCGATACGGTGGGCCTCGCCAACGTGCTCGCCGATATTCGCGAGTATGCGAAGGAAGATCCGCTGTTCTGGCGCCCCTCGCCGCTGCTCGTCGAACTCGTCGAGCGTGGTGAGAATTTCGCGAGCCTCAATCAATCGGCCTGAAATGCAATAAGGGTGCAATAAGGAGCAACGACACATGGACCTGAAATTCACCGCCGAAGAAGAGGCATTTCGCAGCGAAGTGCTGGACTTCCTCAAGGAGCGCCTTCCGCAGCGCCTCGCCGACAAGGTGCGCAACGGCAAGCACCTCACGCGCGAGGACATGGCGCAATGGCACGCCATCCTCAACGAAAAGGGCTGGCTTGCGAATCACTGGCCGCAGGAATACGGCGGCCCCGGCTGGAACCCCGTGCAGAAGTTCATCTTCGAGAACGAATGCGCGATTGCGGGCGCGCCGCGCATCGTGCCGTTCGGCGTGAACATGCTCGGCCCCGTGCTCATCAAGTACGGCAGCGAAGCGCAAAAGCGCTATTGGCTGCCGCGCATTCTCGACGGCGCGGACTGGTGGTGCCAGGGCTATTCGGAACCCGGCGCGGGCTCGGACCTCGCTTCGGTGCGCACGACCGCCGTCCTCAAGAAGGACAGCGACGGCGACCACTACGTGGTGAACGGCCAGAAGACGTGGACCACGCTCGGCCACTACGCGAACATGATCTTCTGCCTCGTGCGCACCGCCACCGACGTGCGCAAGCAGGAGGGCATCAGCTTCCTGCTGATCGACATGAATACGCCGGGGATCGAAGTGCGCCCGATCGTCACGCTCGACGGTGAACACGAAGTCAACGAAGTGTTCTTCACCGACGTGCGCGTGCCGGCCGTGAATCTCGTGGGCGAAGAGAACAAGGGCTGGACCTACGCGAAATATCTGCTCACGTATGAGCGCACGAACATCGCGGGCGTGGGCTTTTCCGTGGCCGCGCTCGCGCGCCTGAAGCGCGCCGCGCAGAAAATCACGCGCAACGGCCAGCCGCTCGCGCAAGACCCGCAGTTCGCCGCGCGTCTAGCGAAGGTCGAAATCGATCTGGAAAACATGAAGACGACCAACCTGCGTGTGATCGCCGCCGTGGCGGGCGGCGGCGTGCCGGGTGCCGAAAGCTCCATGCTGAAGATTCGCGGCACCGAGATCCGCCAGGAGATTTCCTCGCTGCTGCGCCGTGCGATGGGTCCGTATGCGGCGCCATTCGTCGAAGAAGCGCTGGAAGAGGGTTACGCGGGCGAAGCCGTCGGCCCGGACGAAGCCGCCAGCGCCGCCGCGCAGTACTTCAACAACCGCAAGCTGTCGATCTTCGGCGGCTCCAACGAAATCCAGAAGAACATCATCTCCAAGATGATTCTCGGTCTTTGAGAGGCGCGTCATGAATTTCCAGCACACTGAAGACCGCCGCATGCTTGCGGATACGCTGAACCGCTTTATCGCCGAGCAATATGGCTTTGCCGCGCGCGATGCCATCGCGCGCTCCACTGAAGGCTTCAGCGCCGACATGTGGCAACGTTTCGCCGAACTCGGCGTGATCGGCGCGCTGTTCGACGAGGCCGACGGCGGCTTCGGCGGCGCGGGTTTCGATGTGGCCGTCGTGTTCGAAGCGCTCGGGCGCGGCCTCGTGGTCGAGCCGTTTCTCGACACGCTGATCGTGGGCCGCGCGCTCGCGCATGCGGGCAGCGAAGCGCAGCGTGCGCGCATCGCATCGTTGATCGACGGCTCGCTCGTGGCCGCCCTCGCGCACGACGAGCCGGGCTCGCACTACGAAGAGGCGCGCGTAACGACGCGCGCCGAAAAGCACGGCGACGGCTGGGTGCTGCAAGGCGCGAAGGGCGTCGTGCAACACGGGGAACACGCGGACGCACTGCTCGTTTCGGCTCGCACCGCAGGCAACGAATTCGAGGAAGCCGGCATCTCGCTCTTTCTCGTGCCGCGCGACGCAGCGGGCGTGAGCGTGCGCGGCTACGGCAAGATCGACGGCGGCCGCGCGGCGGAAGTGACGCTCGATAACGTGGCGGTGAATGCCGACGCGCTCGTTGGCGCACAGGGCGGCGGCTTCGCGACGCTGGAACACGCGCGCGGCTACGGCCTCGTGGCGCTCGCGGCCGAAGCGCTGGGCGCGATGGATGTCGCGCGCGACTTCACGCTCGAATACCTGCGCACGCGCAAGCAGTTCGGCACGCCGATCGGCAGCTTCCAGGCGTTGCAGCATCGCATGGCGGACGTACTGCTCGAAATCGAGCAGGCGCGCTCGGCGGTCATCAACGCGGCGGCGGCCGTCGATGCGCCACGCGCGCAGCGCGAGCGCGCGCTTTCGGCCGCCAAGTACACGATCGGGCGCACCGGCGCACGCGTGGCCGAAGAGGCGATCCAGTTGCATGGCGGCATTGGCATGACGTGGGAATTGCCGCTCGCGCACTATGCGAAACGACTCGTGATGATCGATCATCAACTGGGAGATGAGGATCATCATCTCGCACGCTATATTGCGTTGGCGCGCGTAGCGGCCTGAGCCAGTATGAGGAGGCGAAGGCGCACCCTTCCCTCCAAAACGAACCAGGAGACATGCTCATGCAAAGCGACAACCCAAGCCTGCCGCTGTCAGGCGTACGCGTCCTCGATCTTTCACGCGTGCTGGCCGGACCGTGGAGCGCGATGGTGCTCGGCGACCTCGGCGCGGAGGTCATCAAGATCGAGCATCCCGACCGCGGCGACGACACGCGCGACTGGGGCGTGCGCGTCGGCAAGACCGAGACCGCGTACTTCAACAGCGTGAACCGCAACAAGCGCTCGATCACGCTCGATCTGCAAACGCCCGAAGCCCAGCAGATCGTACGCGATCTGGCGAAAACGAGCGACATCGTCGTTCAGAATTTCAAGTTCGGCGGCGCGGAAAAACTCGGGCTCGGCTATGCCCAGTTGAGCGCGGAAAATCCGCGCCTCATCTATTGCTCGATTTCGGGCTACGACCGCACCGGCCCCGAAGCGAAGCGCCCCGGCTACGATCTCGTGGTGCAGGGCGAAACGGGCCTCATGGCGATGAACGGCGAGGCCGACCAGCCGCCGCTCAAATTCGGCGTGGCGGCCGTCGATCTTTTCACCGGCATGTATTCGGCGCAGGCCATGCTCGCGGCGCTCTACGAGCGCGAGCGCACGGGCCGCGGACGCCACATCGAAATGGCGCTGTTCGACTGCGGCCTCATGATCACCGCGTACTACGGGCTCGAAGCGTTGCTGATCGGCGAAGACCCGCCGCGCTTCGGCAACGCGCATCCGTCGATCGTGCCGTATGGCGTGTTCGATGCGGCCGATGGTCCGATCGTCATCACCGTCGGCAACAATGCGCAGTTCGAGCGCTTTTGCCGCGAAGTGATCGAGCGCCACGACCTCGCCGACGACGCGCGCTACAAGACCAATATCCTGCGCGGGCAGAACCGCGAGACGCTCGTGCCCGAACTCACGCGCGAGCTGGCGAGCCGGCCTCGCAAGCTGCTGCTGGAACGCCTGGCGGGCGCGGGCATTCCGTGCGGCGAGGTGGCGGGGCTGCGCGAAGCGCTGCTCTCGCCGCGCGCCACGCAAGGCGGGCTTGTCACGCAGCAACCGCACCCGCATACCGAAAGCGGCACGACGCCGGTGCTCGCGCCGCCGTGGCGCTTCGACGGTGAGCGCATGCCCGTGCGCCGCGCGCCGCCGCAACTGGGCGAAGGCACGCGGGAAGTCTTGCAGGAAGCGCTCGGCTATTCAGCGCAGAAACTGGCCGAGTTGAAGGACAAAGGCGTTATCTAATTCAATGTGGATGGAGGGATGCAGTGAAGATTCTTGTACCTGTCAAGCGCGTGGTGGATTACAACGTGAAGGTTCGCGTGAAGTCGGACGGCACGGGCGTGGATATCGCCAACGTGAAGTTCTCGATGAATCCGTTCGATGAAATTGCCGTTGAAGAAGCGGTGCGGTTGAAGGAAGCGGGTGTCGCCACCGAGGTGATCGCGGTTTCTTGCGGTCCTTCGCAGGCGCAGGAAACGCTGCGCACGGCGCTCGCTATCGGTGCGGATCGCGCCGTGCTGGTCGAGTCGAACGAGGATCTGCAACCGCTGGCCGTGGCGAAGCTTTTGAAGGCGCTGGTCGATAAGGAACAGCCATCGCTCATCATCCTGGGCAAGCAGGCGATCGACGACGATTCGAACCAGACCGGGCAGATGCTCGCCGCCCTGGCGAACCTGCCGCAAGCCACGTTTGCTTCGAAGGTTGTTGTTGCCGATGGCAAGGCCACCGTGTCGCGTGAAGTGGATGGCGGCGCGGAAACGCTCGCACTCACGCTGCCCGCAGTCGTCACGACCGACCTGCGCCTGAACGAACCGCGCTACGTCACGCTGCCGAACATCATGAAGGCGAAGAAGAAGCCGCTTGAAACGGTCAAGCCGGAAGACCTGGGCGTTGACGTTACGCCGCGCCTGAAAACGCTGAAGGTCGCGGAACCGGCCAAGCGCAGCGCGGGCGTGAAGGTGCCCGACGTTGCGGCGCTGATCGACAAGCTGAAAACCGAAGCCAAGGTGCTGTAAGGGAGCGATTTGAAAATGACGATTCTGGTTATTGCCGAACACGACAACGCGAGCGTCAAAGCCGCGACGCTGAACACTGTGGCTGCCGCGCAGAAGATGGGTGGCGATGTTCACGTGCTGGTTGCTGGTCACAACGCGCAGGCCGCAGCCGATGCCGCAGCGAAGATTGCTGGCGTTGCGAAGGTGCTGCTGGCCGACGCGCCGCAACTCGAACAGGGTCTCGCTGAAAACGTCGAAGCGACGGTCATCAGCATTGCGAAGCAATACTCGCACATCCTCGCGCCGACCACGGCGGCGGGCAAGAACGTCACGCCGCGTATCGCCGCGAAACTCGACGTTGCACAGATCAGCGACATCACCGCTGTGGTCGCGTCCGACACGTTCGAACGTCCGATCTACGCTGGTAATGCAATTGCAACGGTCCAGTCCAACGATCCGGTCAAGGTCATCACCGTCCGCACGACCGCGTTCGACGCCGTCGCAGCCGAAGGTGGCAACGCCGCCATCGAAAAGCTCGAAGCCGCAGCGGACAGCGGCCTGTCGCAGTTCGTCAGCCGCGAAGTCACGAAGCTCGATCGCCCGGAACTCACGAGCGCGTCGATCATCGTCTCAGGCGGTCGCGGCCTTGGCAGCGGCGAGAACTACACCAAGGTTCTGGAACCGCTCGCGGACAAGCTCAACGCAGCCCTGGGCGCCTCACGCGCGGCCGTGGACGCGGGCTACGTGCCCAACGACTATCAGGTCGGCCAAACCGGCAAGATCGTCGCTCCGGGGCTTTACGTTGCCGTTGGCATTTCCGGCGCGATCCAGCATCTGGCGGGCATGAAAGACTCGAAGGTCATCGTCGCGATCAACAAGGACGAAGAAGCGCCGATCTTCAGCGTGGCCGACTACGGCCTCGTGGGCGACCTGTTCACGGTCGTGCCCGAACTCGCGGGCGCGCTCGGCTAACTCGCCGCGCCCCCGCCAGCCGCGTCGCCGCCGCGCGACGCGGCCCGCCTCCCCCAAACGGCGCCGATGCGCGCCGCATTTCCCGCTCCCGGCACGCCGTGACGCCCCGCCGCGCGCACTTGCGCGCGCCCGGTTATATTGCGCGTGAGGCCATGCGCGCCGTTTCCGGCAACGCACAGGCCGACAGCCGTTCCCCCTCGCGCGAGCGCCCCGAACGAACCCGTCCCGCTGATGGAGCACGCCTACGATCATTTGCTGCACCTGCTCGCCGCGCATGCCACGTGGACGCTCGCCTTTGTCGTGGTCGCCGCGTTCCTCGAATCGCTCGCCTTCATCGGCACGTTCATTCCGGGCAGCACGGCGATGTTCATCGCAGGCGCGTTCGCGGCCACGGGCACGATCAATCTCGGCTGGCTCTTTGTCTGCGCCATCGCGGGCGCCGTGGCCGGCGACGGCGTGAGCTTCTGGATCGGCCATCGCTACCGCGGCTCGCTCACCCAGATGTGGCCGTTCAGCCGCCACCCCGGCATTCTCGAGCGCGCACAGGCGTATTTCGTGAGCCACGGCACGCGCAGCGTGATCCTCGCGCGCTTCATCGCGCCGCTGCGCGCCGTGGTGCCCATCGTCGCGGGCATGGCCGGCATGGCGCCCATGCGCTTTTTCATGATGAACGTGATCTCCGCGCTCATCTGGGCGCCCGCGCATATCGTGCCGGGCGTGGTGTTCGGCGCCTCGCTCCAGCTTGCGGGCGCGGTGTCGTTCCGGCTCGTCGTCATCCTCGGCATCGTCGCGCTCGCGGTCTGGCTGATCTGGCGTTTCGTGCGCATGCTGCTCCTGCACATCGACAACTGGGCCAGCGCATCGCGGCGCAGCGCCGCCGAGTGGGCGGCGCAACATCCGGGGCGCGCCTCGCGCCGCCTCGCCCGTCTGCTCGACCCGGCGCAGCCCGCGCTTGGCGCGATCATCGTCATCACGGGCCTCGTGCCCGTGTGCGCGGCCGTGTTCTCCTATGTGCTCGACAACGTGCTGCGCGGCGCGCCGCTCGTGCAGCTCGACCAGTCGGTGCGCCAGTTCCTCCAGTCGATCCGCTCCACATGGGCCGACGAAGCGCTCGCGCGCGTGGAAACGCTCGGCAGCGGCTGGACGCTCGCGGCGCTCATCGCGACCGCGGCCGTGTGGATGGCGTTCGAGCGGCGCTGGCGCACCATTGCCTACTGGATGCTCGCGGCGAGCGTGTCGCAACTGCTCATCGTGATCCTGCGCTTCGTGATCCATCATTCGGCGCCGGACGGCGAGAGCGTCGAGGCTTACGTGTTCCCGAGCGACCGCGTGGCAACGATGGTGATCGTCTACGGCTTCGTGATGTTCCTGCTCGTGCGCCGCGCGAGCATGCTGGAGGCCGCGCTCGTGGCCGCGCTCGGCAACGCGATCATCGTTTCCGTGGCGTTCGCGGGGCTCTACTTCGACCGCTTCCTGTTCTCCGACGCCATCGGCGGCGCGGCCTTCGCCTCGATCTGGGTGGCGGCGGTCGTGCTCACCTCGCTGTGGCGCTACCCGCAGCGCCCGCCGCAGCGCGCGTACATGCCGCCCGTCGTGCTCATCGTGCTGGTCGTCTCGATTCTGCTGCAAACGGTGCCGCCGGGGCGCACCCCGGCGCCGCCGGCCAGCGCCACGGTGGCCTCGCGGCCGCCCGTGGTCATCTCGCAGCTCCAGTGGAGCGATGGCTTCTGGAAGACGTTTGCCTGCTACCGCTTCGACATGAAAGGCACGCGGCGCGAGCCGATGACGATCCAGTGGGCCGCGAACGCCGACGACCTGCGCGCCGCGCTGCGCGACGCGGGCTGGAGCGAAGGCCCGCAGTTCTCGCTGCGCAGCGTGCTCTCGCTCGTCGCCCCGCATGTGGATGTGATGTCGCTGCCGCTCCTGCCGAAGCTGAACAACGGCCTGCCTTCGCCGCTCGTGTTCTCCCGCGCGCGCCTCACGGGCGAGACCGGAGCACCCGGCAGCCGCCGCGACGTGCTGCGCTTCTGGCCTTCGGGCTACGCGCTCGCGCCGCGTGGCGGCAGCGGTGCGAATGGCGCGAATGGTGCGAATGGCGCAAATGGCAGCGCGGCCCTTGCGGGCATTGCGAACGGCCACGAGCCCACGCCGGTCTGGGTCGGCTCGTTGATCCACGAGCGGCTGCGGCGCGGCTCCTGGCCGTTCAACGCGATCGCGACCTACCCCGACGCCGACGCCACCGACCTCGCCGCCCCCGGCCAGCCGCCCGGCTGGCGCACGCTCACGCTGCCGGGCGCGGTAGGCTGCGAAGGGCGGCCCGTCAAGCTGATCGTCCAGGCGGGCCGCTAGGGACACGCTCGCGAGGGGCGTTTCAGGCCGTGCTTTCGGCCCAGCTTCCGGTGGCGTGGAAGCGGTCGATGCGCTTGCGCGCGTCCGCGTAGGCGGCGTCGAGAGCGGCGTCGGAGCCCGTGTAGTTGCGCATCATGTCGTGAAAGCGCACGCTGCGCCCTTCGACATGGGCGTCGGCGCCGTGGCGGCAGATATAGCCGCTGTAGTGGAACAGCGGCTCGGGCGAGCGCGGCCCGAACGCCGGAATCGGCAGCACCCAGATCTCGAAGCCTTCATGCTCGGTGTGGTCCCACATGGCGAGTCTCCTGTCGACATGACGCCGACTATCGTCGCACGGCACCCCGCTCGCCTGCAAACCGCCCCTTTCCGCGACTTTGGCTAAACTATGCGGGCGTAGCAAAATCCCCCGACTCCCTAGCGATACCCAAAATCATGACGCCGGCCTCACTCACGCAGGAACCGCAGTCCGTCTCCAGCGCCGTCACGCGCAACGCCTTCTTCATCGTTGCCACCGTCAACGACGACGCCGCGAGCCGCGCCACCGTGCGCGCCTGGTGCGCCGATGTCGCCAATCTCGTGCGCGCCGTGGGCAAGCGCGTGCCGGCCGGCAATCTCTCGTGCGTGGTGGGCTTTTCGTCCGACGCGTGGGACAAGCTGTTCGGCGAGCCGCGCCCGGCCGCGCTGCACCCGTTCCGCGAATTCGGCGCGGGCGAGCGCAAAGCCGTCGCCACGCCCGGCGACATTTTGCTGCACATCCGCGCCGACGAAACCGACCTGTGCTTCGAACTCGCCACGCAGCTCATGAACCGCCTCGAAGGCGCGGTCAAGACCGTGGACGAAGTGCACGGCTTTCGCAACTTCGACATGCGCGCGATGATCGGCTTCGTGGACGGCACCGAGAATCCCACGGGCAACGAAGCGGTTCACTTCACCGTGATCGGCGAGGCCGAAGACCCCGAATTCTGCGGCGGCAGCTACGTGCTCGTGCAGAAGTACCTGCACGACATGAAAGGCTGGAACGCGCTTTCCGTGGAGGCGCAGGAGCACATCATCGGCCGCACCAAGCTCCAGGACATCGAACTGGAAGACGGCGTGAAACCGAGCTGGTCGCACAGCTCGCTCACGACGCTCGAAGACGACGCCGGCAACGAGATCAAGATCCTGCGCGACAACATGCCGTTCGGCCGGCCCGGTTCGGCCGAATTCGGGACCTACTTCATCGGCTACGCACGCACGCCCGCGCCGATCGAACAGATGCTCGAAAACATGTTCGTCGGCTCGCCGCCTGGCAACTACGACCGTCTGCTCGACTTCAGCCGCGCCGTCACCGGCGGCCTGTTCTTCGTGCCCTCGCAACCGCTGCTCGAAGCGCTCGCCGACGTCGAGCCGGGCACCGCGTCCACGATCGAAGTCGACGCCGCCACCCCATCAGAAACAGACACCGAGCCTGCCGCCGCGTCCTCCGCGGACGGCTCGCTCGCCATCGGATCCCTCAAAGGAGCACCCCGGTATGAATAACCTCCATCGCGAGCTGGCGCCCATTTCCACGGCCGCGTGGTCGCAAATCGAAGAAGAAGTCGCGCGCACCTTCAAGCGCTCGCTCGCGGGCCGCCGCGTCGTGGACGTCGAGGGCCCCGGCGGCGCGGCGCTCGCGGCCATCGGCACGGGCCACCAGAACGGCATCGAGGCGCCGCTGGAAGGCATCCGCGCGCGCCAGCGCGAAGTGAAGGCGCTCGTCGAGTTGCGCGTGCCGTTCGAGCTGTCGCGCGAAGCCATCGACGACGTCGAGCGCGGCGCCGAAGACTCCGACTGGCAGCCGGCCAAAGACGCGGCCACGCGCCTGGCGTTCGCGGAAGACCGCGCGATTTTCGACGGCTATACGGCCGCGCAGATCACGGGCATTCGCGAAGGCACGTCGAACCCCGTGCTGCCGCTGCCGGCCGACATCGCCGAATATCCGGAGATCATCGCCAAGGCGCTCGAACAGTTGCGCCTGCAAGGCGTGGACGGCCCCTATGCGGTCCTGCTCGGCTCCGACGCATACACGGCCGTGAGCGAAGCGAGCGATCAGGGCTACCCGATCCTTGAGCACATTCGCCGTCTCGTGAATGGCGAGATCATCTGGGCGCCGGCCATCGAAGGCGGTGCGATCGTGAGCACGCGCGGCGGCGACTTCGCGTTCCATATCGGTCAGGACGTGTCGATCGGCTATTCCTCGCACGACGAACTGAGCGTGCGCCTTTATCTGCAAGAGAGCTTCACGTTCATGCTGCTCACGGCCGAGGCCTCGGTGGCGGTGAAGCCCGAGTAAGTTCGCGTTGATGCGCGGGCAATGAAAAATGGGCGCTTCTTTCGAAGCGCCCCTTTTCTTTCATACCTTGCGTTCAGACATTACTGATAGAAGTTCACCGTCACGACCGCCGAGCGGCCCGGCGCCCAGGTCGCGTAGATCGGGTACGCAGACTGGTAGTACTCCTTGTCGAAGATGTTGTTCACGTTGAGCTGAACATCCACTTTCTTCGACACGCGCCACGTCGCCGAAGCATCGAAGCGCGCGTAGCCCGGCGTCCACTTGCGCGAAGTCGCCGCCACCGATGCGTAGGTCAGGCTCGACACCGTTGCGCCCGCACCCAGCGTCAGCTTCGGCAACACGTCGTAGCTCGTCCACAGCGTGAAGTTGTGCTTGGGCACCATCACCATCGGCAGGCCGGAGAGCGTGGGGCTCGCCGGGCCGGCATTGGTCGTGATGGCGTCGAGATACGAATAGCCGCCGAACACGGACCACTTGCTCGTCACGTTGCCCGCGAAACCGAATTCGAAGCCGCGCACGCGCTGCGAGCCCGCGTTGATCGTGCCGCCCAGGCCGTCGCTCACGCGCGCGTTGGTCTTGTCGGTCTGGAACAACGCCGTGGTGAGCGAGAGGCGCTGGTCGAGCACGTCCCACTTCGCGCCCACTTCGATGTTGCGCGCGCGCTCGGGGGCGAGATCCTGGTTGGTCACCGTGATCTGGTCGGTGCCGCCGCCCAGACCCGAGTTCGAGCCCGGCGGGTTCGCCGAGGTGCCGTACGACGCATAGAGGCTCACGTTCGGGATCGGCTTGAACACGAGGCCGAACTGGTAGCTGAAGAGGTTCGAGATGTTCGACAGATCGGCCACGCCCGCTTGCTGCGCGCTCACGTCATAGCGGTCGAAGCGCAGGCCCGCGTTGAAGATCCAGCGCTCGGAAAGCTGCACGCTGTCGAACAGATAGGCCGAGGCGATGTTCGTTTGCGTGTGCGTGGCGGGCCCCGGGAAGCTCTTGTCGCCGTTGAGCACGATGCTGCCCGTCCACGGGTTGTTCGGGTTCCAGCCGCCGTAGAGCGACGTGCAGTTGTACGCCACCGTGCACGGGCCGCCCGAGCGGATGTTGTTGCCCGCCGAATCGCTCACGAGATAGCCCTCGTAGCGGTCCTGCTCGTGGCTGAATTCCACGCCTGCCGTAAGCGTGTGGCGCATGCCGTAGAGATCGAACTTGCCGTTCGCCTCGGTCTGGTTCGCCACGCTGTTGGTCGCGTACTTACCGCTCTTGGCCTGGAGGCTGAGGATGTTCGAGGTCGCGCTCGTCAACTGCGGATTGGTCGCCACGTAGTCGAGCGTCGAGCGCCCGAACATCGTCGTGTTCTTGATCTTCCACGCGTCGTTGATGCGGTGCTCCACCTTCACTTCGCCGGTGTCGGTCTGGCCGTAGCGATAGTCGCGCGTGTTCAGGCCGAAGAACTGGCCGCGGCTCGTCGAAACCGGCGTGCCGCCCGTCGAGCGGAACGGCACGCTGAAGTCGGGCATGTCGTAGCTGTTCAGGTGGTAGTAGCTCACCGTGACCGTGGTCGGCGTGTTCAGGCCGAACGCGATCGAGGGCGCCACGCCCCAGCGCTTGCTGTACACGTCGGTGCGGCCGGCCTGGTCGGCGTCGTGGCCCATGGCGTTCAGGCGGAACGCCGTGGTGTCGTTGAGCTTCTGGTTCCAGTCGATGGTGGCGCGCTTGTAGCTGTCGGTGCCGAGACCCACGCTGCCGTTGATGAAGTTGTCGGCCTGCGGCGCCTTGGTCGTGATGTCGATGCTGCCGCCCACCGACCCGCGCCCGGCGTACACCGAGTCGGGGCCCTTGATGACGCTGATGTTCTCCACGTCGAAGGTTTCGCGGTTCTGCACGCCCGAGTCGCGCATGCCGTCCACGAAGATCGAGTTGCGCGACTCGAAACCGCGAATCACGGGGCGGTCCGCCGAGGGATTCGCCGCCGCGTCGCCGCCCAGGAAGGTAATGCCGGGCACCGTGCGCAGCGCGTCCTGGAACGTCGTGACGTTCTTTTCCTTGAGCACTTCCTCCGGGATCACCGTGACCGAGCGCGGCGTGTCGATGAGGGGCGCGGTGAACTTGTACGAGCTGAGCGCCTTCGTCTGCATCTCGGACGGCGCCGAAATGACCTTCACGGCAGGCAACGTGCTTTCCGCGGCCGTGGCGGCCGTGGCGGCGGCGTCAGGGGCGGCGGCCGATGCAGCCACAGGTGCGGCGGGCGCGGTCTGCGCGTGCGCGAGGGTCGAGGCGAAGAAACCGGAGCAATAGAGGGCTGCGACGGAGGCGATTGCGCGCATCCGCGTCGGAAATTGGGCGGGCATGGGTTGCGAGTTGGTCGGTGACGGGCGTTCTATCGTTGCGGCGAGCGTCACGCGCCCCGTACGCTACAAAGAATCCGGCGATTTATCGTATTTACGAATGCACATCATTCTCATTCGCCATAGCGATTGTAATGAAAGGTTATATTTGTGTAAACATTCAATACGCAAATCGTGAGCGCCGTGTGGCGCGAGGCGGGCTTTTGACGGGGCTGACTGACGGGGCTGACTGACGGGGCTTTTGACAGGACTGACTGACAGGACTGACTGCGCGGGATGACAGCCGGTATGATGGCGGGCTCGCTGCGGACGACGCCTCGTTCGCGCGCCCGTATCCATTCACGACGACTGAGGAAGACCGCCATGACGGCAGCATCGCAATTCGACCAGGTTTCCGTAATCAAACGCGCCAACGTCTACTTCGACGGCAAGTGCGTCTCGCACACCGTGCTGTTCGCCGACGGCACCCGCAAGACGCTCGGCGTGATCCTGCCGGGCACGCTGAATTTCGGCACCGACGCGCCCGAGCTGATGGAAGTGCAGGCCGGCCAGTGCCGCATCCGCCTTGCGGGCAGCGACGAATGGAAGACCTACAGCGCCGGCGAGTCGTTCTCGGTGCCGGGCAACAGCCGCTTCGACATCGACGTGGTCGAGACGCTCGACTACGTTTGCAGCTACCTGTAAGCCTCGCAGCGTCGCTGGAAAACGCCCGCCGCGTGGCTCGCGGCGGGCGTTTTCGTTTTCGTTTTCATTTTTGCGTTCGTTCCGGTTCGCGCGGCGCGCACGCCCGATGACGCGCTGGACGCGCCGCCCGAACGCCCTCGCTACAATGGGCGCCAGCCCTTCGCCCCATCATTTCCAGGCTTTCCGTCACGCCGTGTCGTCCCTCACGCCCCCCCTCACTCCACGCCCGCGCGCCAGCGCCGAGCGTCCGCCGGCGCGCAGCCCGCTCGTCACGCTCGCGGTCGTGACCGTGCTCACCGGCATCGGCGCGGGTCTGGGCGGCATGCTGCTCGCGCTGCTGCTGCACGCCATCCAGCACGTCGCGTATGGCTACGGCGCGGGGCACATCATCGGCAAGGAAAGTTTCCTGCAAGGCGTGACGGATACCGCACCGTGGCGGCGCGTGGCGGTGCTGGTGGTGTGCGGGTTGATCGGCGGCGGCGGCTGGTGGGCGCTCTATCGCTACGCCCGTCCGCTCGTGAGCATCAGTGCGGCGATCAAGCCGGGCGGCCCGCGCATTCCTCTCTTTTCGACCACCGTGCACGCGCTGCTACAGATCGTGACCGTGGCGATGGGTTCGCCGCTCGGGCGCGAAGTCGCCCCGCGCGAGATCGGCGCCGCGATCGCGAGCTGGCTCTCGCGGCGCACGGGCCTCACGGCCGCCGAACGCCGCGTGATGATCGCGTGCGGCGCGGGCGCGGGGCTCGCGGCGGTCTACAACGTGCCGCTGGGCGGCGCGATGTTCGTGCTCGAAGTGCTGCTCGGCACCTTCGGCTGGTCGGTGGCGGTGCCGGCGATCGCCACCTCGGCCATCGCGGCCGTGGTCGCGTGGATCGGCCTCGGCGACGAGCAGCAATACCACGTGCCCGCCTACGCCATCAACGCGCAGCTCGTGGTGTGGTCGGTGCTGTGCGGGCCGATCTTCGGCGCGGCGGCGCACGGCTTCTCGCGCGTGACGAGCCGCGCGCGCGACGCCTCGCCCAAGGACTGGCGGCTGCCGCTCTACGCCGTGATCAATTTCGCGGGTATCGGCGTGCTGGCCATCTGGTTTCCGCAGTTGCTCGGCAACGGCAAGGGCCCGGCGGGCCTGAGCTTCGACAACGATCTCGGCATCGGGCTCGCGGCCGTACTGCTCGTGCTGCGCGTGCTCATCACGACGACCACGCTGCGCGCGGGCGCGAAGGGCGGTCTGCTCACGCCGGGGCTCGCGAACGGCGCGCTGCTCGCCATCGTGATCGCGGGCCTCGCGAACCACGTGTGGCCCGGCCTTTCGGCGGGCACGTTCGCGATCATCGGCGCGGGTGCGTTTCTCGCCGCCTCGATGCAGATGCCCATCACCGCGACCGTGCTGATTCTGGAGTTCACGCACGTCAACCACGATCTCGCGATTCCGTTGCTGCTCGCCGTGGCCGGGTCGGTCTCCACGCTGCGCCTGCTGGCGCGCGCGCAGCGTCCTTCGCGCGGCGTGCCCGCCGCACCGGGCGAGCGCGAGCGGCGGCTCGCCGCGCTGCGCGAACCGACCGCGCGCGAAGCCTCGGACTGAAACGCCAACGGACGATCAGGCGCCGAGATCCGCCAGCGGATGCGCCTCGGCGCGCCACGGCGACGCAAGGAAATGCTGCACGCGCTCGGCCCGCACCTCGGGCAGCGTTGCGGGCGCCCAACGCGGCTTGCGGTCCTTGTCGACGAGATGCGCGCGCACGCCTTCGCAGAAGTCGCCCTCTTCGATCGAGCGGCCCACGATGCCAAGCTCCATGCGGAAGCACTCGGCAAGCGTCATCTGGCGGCCACGCAGCAGCGCTTCGCGCGTGACTTCGAGCATCGTCGGCGAATAGTGCGTGAGTGCTTCAAGCGTGGCTTCGAGCCAGGCGCGCTCGCTTTCCGTGTGCTCGCGTTCGAGGTCCGCATGCAGCGAAGCCACGATCTGCCCGACATTCGCGCGGCGCTCGAAGTGGCGCGCGATGAGCGGCGTGAATCCGGCAAGCTTGCCTTCATCCGCCTCGTGGCACGGCGCGACGAACACCTCGCGCAGCGCTGCCAGCACATGGCCCGCTTCATCCTTCCATTGCGCGGCCGCGAGGCGCGCTTCGTAACCGTCGAGCCATTCGCCGGGCACGCAGGCGTCGGCGAGATGGCAGTGAACCGCGTCGGCGCCGGTGAGCATCGCGCCGGTCAGGCCCACGTAAAGCGCCATCTCCGGCGGCATCTTCGAGAGGAAGTGCGTAGCGCCCACGTCGGGCAGCAGGCCGATACGCGTTTCCGGCATCGCGATCTTCGTGCGCGTGGTCGCGACGCGCAGCGCCGCCGCCTGGCCAAGCCCCATGCCGCCGCCCATCGTCACGCCGTCGAGCAGCGCGACGAGCGGCTTGGCGAACGTGTGGAGCGCGTAGTCGAGCCGATATTCATCGACGAAGAATTGCTGCCAGCCGTGCGCACCGTCGCGCTCGTTCGCGCGCGCGAGTTGATAAAGCGCGCGCACGTCGCCGCCCGCGCAAAAGCCCTTCGGGCCCGCGCCTTCCAGCACGAGTGCGACAATGGAGTCGTCCGAGCGCACGCGCTCCAGCAGCACGGCCAGCTCGCGCACCATGGCGTGCGAAAGCGCATTGAGCGCCGCAGGGCGATTGAGCGTGACGATCGCCACGCGGTTGACCACGCGAAACAGCACTTCCTGCGCGGTTTCCTGCGCAGTTGCGTGTTCACGCTGGGCGCAAGCGGGTGTTGCATTCATTGCTTAGTTCTCCATTTCAATGTGCCAGCGCGGCTTGCGTTTCTCCAGGAACGCGTTGACGCCCTCGCGCTGGTTCGGCGAATCGAACAAATCGACGAAGCTTTCGCGCTCGACCGCGAGCGCCGCGCCACGCGGCACGCCGTTGCGCGCCTGATGGATCAGCGACTTGCTGGCGCTCACCGCCTGCGGGCTCAGGGAGGCCACGCGCCCCGCCATGGCGAGCGCGGCCTCGCGTGCGCCGCCCGTCGCGACGACTTCCTCCACGAGACCGATGCGCAGCGCCGTTTGCGCATTGACGCGCTCGCCGGTGAGAATGATGCGCTTGGCCCAGCCTTCGCCCACGAGCCACGGCAAGGTTTGCGTGCCGCAGCCGCAAGGCAGCAGCCCCACGGCGGGCTCGGGCAGCGCGAGCTGCGCGTGTTCCTCGGCAATGCGGATATCGCAGGCGAGCGCGCACTCCAGGCCGCCGCCCATCGCATAGCCGTTGATGGCGGCGATCACCACGGGCCGCGCCTGCTGCACGGCTTCGAAGGCCGCGCCGAACGCGCTCGCCGCCGTGCGCGCGACCTCGCGCTCACCGCCCGCGAACGCATTGAGGTCGGCGCCCGCGCTGAAAAACTTCGGCCCGCTGCCGGTGATAACGACGGCGCGCACCTGCGGCTCGCGGTTGAACGCCTCGATCACCTGCTGAAGCTGGCGCAGGCCGTCGATCGTAAAGGCGTTGGCAGGCGGGCGCGAAAGCGTGAGCAGGACCACCGCGCCATCATGCGCGTATTCGAATTCGATCATTTCGGACTCCGTGTGGATATCAGCGCAGTTCGGGGAAATCCTCTTCCCAGTACTCGTCGGGCTGGCGCGCGGGCTCGGCGCTGCGCTCCATTTCGCGGCGGCGCAGCTCGACGCGGCGGATCTTGCCCGAGATGGTTTTCGGCAGATCGCTGAATTGCAGGCGGCGAATGCGCTTGTACGGCGCGAGCTTTTCGCGCGAGAAGCGGAACACCTCGCGCGCAAGATCGGGACCGGCCTCGTAGCCCTGGCGCACGATCACGAACGCTTTCGGCACCGAGAGACGCAGCTCGTCCGGGCTCGGCACGACGGCCGCCTCGGCAATCGCCTCGTGCTCGATCAGCACGCTTTCCAGTTCGAACGGACTCAGGCGGTAGTCCGACGACTTGAACACGTCGTCGGCGCGGCCCACGTACACGTAGTAGCCGTCGTCGCGGCGCAGCGCCACGTCGGAGGTGTGGTAGTAGCCGTTGCGCATGGCGTGCTCGGTCGCCTTCGCGTTGTTCGCGTAGCCGGTCATCAGGCCAAGCGGGCGCTCCGACGCATTCGGCCCGAGCGGCAGCGCGATTTCGCCTTCGCTCACGGGCTGGTCATCGGGGTCGACGAGCGCCACGCGGTAGCCCGGCAGCGGACGACCCATCGCGCCCGCCACCACGGGCTGTCCCGGCGAGTTGCCGATCTGGCAGGTCGTTTCCGTTTGCCCGTAACCGTCGCGGATCGTGATGTCCCAGGCGTTGCGCACGCGCTCGATGATCTCGGGATTGAGCGGCTCGCCCGCACCGACGATCTCGCGCAGCTTCACCGCATGCGAGGCGAGCGGCTCCTGCACGAGCATGCGCCACACCGTGGGCGGCGCGCACAGCGTGGTCACGCCGCACTGCACGAGCGCGGCGAGTGTGTCTTTCGGCACGAAGCGCGCGTAGTTGTAGACGAACACGCAGGCCTGCGCATTCCACGGCGCGAAAAAGCAGCTCCACGCGTGCTTGGCCCAGCCCGGCGAGCTGATGTTCCAGTGGATGTCGCCCGGCATGAGGCCGATCCAGTACATCGTCGAAAGGTGGCCTACCGGGTAGCTTTGGTGCGTGTGCTCGACGAGCTTGGGTTTGGAGGTCGTGCCCGAGGTGAAATAGAGCAACATCGGGTCGGTGGCGCGCGTGGGGCCGTCGGGCGTGAAGGCGGGGTTCGTTTCGTAGGCGCGGGAGAGATCGATCCAGCCTGCCTGTGGGCCGCCCACCGCGATGCGCTTCACGTCGGCATCGAGCGCGTCGAACTTGCCGAGTTCGGCGGCGTCGACCACGACGTAGCGCGCACCGCCCGTTTCCACGCGCTCCCGCACGTCGTCGGGCGAAAGCTGCGTCGTGGCGGGCAGCACCACCGCGCCGAGCTTCATCGCCGCGAGCATTACGTCCCACAGTTCGACGCGATTGGGCAGCATGAGCAGCAGACGGTCGCCGCGCGCGACGCCCTGCTCGCGCAGGAAGTTCGCCATGCGCGAGGAACGCTCGGACATCTGCGCGAACGAATAGCGCGTGCCGCCGTTCGCGAGATCGTCGACGATCCAGAGCGCCGGATTGTCGTTGCCGCGCGCCATCACGTCGAAGTAATCGAGCGCCCAATTGAAGGTGTCGAGCTTCGGCCAGGTGAATTCATCGTAGGCGCGCGCGTAGTCGGTGCGGTGACGCAGCAGCAGATCGCGTGCGTCGATGAAGGCCTGCGCGGAAGGGGTGAACCCGGTCATCGTCGTCTCCATAGATTGTATTTATCTGGTCATCCTCACGGCTTCTCAAAGCTGCCGCGCGATCACCATCCGCTGCACTTCGCTCGTGCCTTCGTAAATCTGCGTGATGCGCGCGTCGCGGTAGTGACGCTCCACCGGGTAATCGTTCAGGAAGCCATAGCCGCCATGAATCTGGATGGCGCGCGAGCACACTTCCTCGGCCATTTCCGAAGCATAGAGCTTCGCCTGCGACGCCTCGGAAAGACACGGCTTGCCGAGCGAGCGCAGCCGCGCGGCGTGATGCACGAGATGGCGCGCCGCATTGATGCGCGTGTGCATGTCGGCCAGCATGTTCGCCACGCTCTGATGCTTGATGATGGGCTCGCCGAACTGCACGCGTTCGTGCGCGTAGGCGCGCGCCGCTTCGAATGCCGCGCGCGCGATGCCGAGCGCCTGCGCCGCGATGCCGATGCGCCCGCCTTCCAGGTTCGCGAGCGCGATCTTCAGTCCCTCGCCGCGCTGGCCGAGCAGGTTCGCTTCGGGAATCGCGCAATCGACGAGCGAGATCGGGCAGGTGTCCGAAGCGCGAATGCCCATCTTCTTCTCGTGCGGGCCGACGTTGAACCCCGGCGTGTCGGTCGGCACGATAAAGGCCGAGATGCCGCGCTTGCCCGCGTCGGGATCGGTCACCGCGAACACGATGGCCACGCTCGCGCGCGCGCCGTTGGTCACGAACTGCTTGCTGCCGTTGAGCACCCACTTGCCGTCGCGCAGTTCGGCGCGCGTGCGCAGGTTGTTCGCCTCGGAGCCCGCCTGCGGCTCGGTCAGGCAAAACGCGCCGATCATCTCGCCGCTTGCGAGCTTGCCGAGCCAGCGGTCCTTTTGCGCGTCGGTGCCGAATTGCAGGATCGGTCCGCAGCCCACCGAGTTGTGCACGCTCACGAGCGTGGCGCACGAAGCGCAGCCCGCCGCGATCTCCTCCATGGCGAGCGCGTAGGCCACGTAGTCGGTGTACGAGCCGCCCTGCTCCGGCGGCACGATCATGCCGAGAAAGCCCAGCTCGCCCAGTTGCTTGACGACCTCGTCAGGCAGCTTGCCGTCGCGGTCCCATTGCGCCGCGTTCGGCGCAAGCTGCTCGCTCGCGAAGTCGCGCGCGGCGTCGCGAATCATGCGCTGGTCGTCGGTGTAGAACTCGTCCATATGTGTCCCCTTCCTGTGTCTCTTGCGCTTGCCATCCACTGTGGCGCGGTGCGGCCCCGGCTGCAAGGCTTGCGAAAAGTTTAGGCATGGCGGCAGCCGCATTCGATGCCCGCCACGCTCAATCTCACTGATCGGATTTACCATACTGGCTTCGACAACCCCACGGGAAGCGGATCTGTGCAGGCTGAGAAAACCGAAACACTGAGCGAAAAAGGCACGATCTCGATGAGCCTCGTCAACGAGACGCTGGCGCTCGCGCGCGCGGGCGGCCTCGACGCCGCGTCGCTCGCCGAGGCCGCCGGCATCGCGCCGGCCACGCTGCTCGCGCCGCGCGCCCGCGTGAGCGCGGCGCAATACGGCCACCTGTGGTCGGGCATCGCGCGCGCGCTCGACGACGAGTTTTTCGGCCAGGACTCGCACGCGATGAAAAGCGGCAGCTTCATCGCCATGACGCACTCGGCGCTCGGCGCGCACACGGGCCGCCAGGCGTTGCAGCGCGCGGTCCATTTCATGCGCCTCGTGCTCGACGACCTGGCGGCCGAAATCGACGTCGACGCCACGCGCGTGCGCGTGACGCTCGTGCACCGCGCGGGCAAGCCCACGCCGACGATGTTCGCCTACGCCACCTGGTTCATCCTCGTCTACGGGCTCGTGTGCTGGCTCGTGGGGCGGCGCATTCCGCTATTCGCCGCGCGTTTTCGCTGCCCGCCGCCGAGCGCCGCACACGAGTACCAGTTGATGTTCTGCGACGACATGGCTTTCGACCAGCCGGCCACCTGGTTCGAGCTCGCGCCCGCGTTTCTCGACCTGCCCGTGATCCAGACCGCCGGCTCGGCGCGCACCTTTTTGCGCAACGCGCCGGGCAACTTCGTGGTGAAGTACCGCAATCCGGGCGCATTTGCGGCGCGCGTGCGCCGCACGCTGCGCGCGCTGCCCGCCACGGCGTGGCCCGACGCCGACGCCATCGCGCAACGCCTGAACGTGGCCCCCGCCACGCTGCGGCGGCGGCTGCGCCAGGAGGGCCATAGCTGCCAGTCGATCAAGGACGGGTTGCGGTGCGACCTGGCGATCGAAGCGCTGCGGGACCCGGCGCTTTCAGTCGCGGACGTCGCGGCGGCCGTCGGCTTCGCGGAGCCGAGCGCATTTCACCGGGCGTTTCGCAAATGGACCGGCCAGCGCCCGACCGACTATCGCGCGGCGCACCTGCGCGCTCGCACGCACTAAAGCAGGTTTCGATCCGCCTTTCAGTTATTGAGATAGCGCCTATAATTTTTAGGGATATCGCTTAGACGAAAGGCCTTGCCATGACCCCCCTTCCGCGTGTAGCGCTCGGCATGCTTGCCGGGGCATGCTGTTTCGCGTCGGCTGCGGCGCTGGCCCAACCGTACGATCCCTCGCAGCCTCTGACTCGAGCCCAGGTCCGTGCGGATCTGGTCGAATGGCGTCAGGCCGGCTATGACCCGCTCGACTGGATCGACTACCCCGAAAACGCCCAGCGCGCGGGCGCCATCGTGGCGCAGCGGCGTGCGCAGCACGCCGGAACGCTGGCTCCCGCCGGTCAAACGACCCAGTAATCCCGGTGATCGCTTGATCGCTGCACGGCTGTAACCCGCGACGCCGGGAATCGCAACGCCCGGCGCGTGTTTGCAGTTGTGCGCATTGTTTCCCGCCACGAGCGCGCCCAGTGCGCTCGTCTCCCGCTTGTCGCCGCAGCGCGCGCTGTTGTACCCGTTCCACGTTCATGACGGCATTTCTGCGCTGGTCGGACAATTGTTTACAATCGCGCCCGTAGCCACACGCTACGGCATGCGCGCACGCCGCGTCGCGGGCCTGCCAACGCCGGCTGCACACAAGAACCACACAAACAAGCAACGAACAACCCGCTCGACTCTCAAGGGCCCGATCTTCATGGACGCCATCTCACGCTATTTCGGTTTCGAAGAAGCAGGCACCAACCTGCGCACCGAACTGCTCGCCGGTTTCACCACTTTCCTCACGATGGCTTACATCATCTTCGTGAATCCGGCCATTCTCGGCGACGCCGGCATGCCGAAGGAAAGTGTGTTCGTCGCCACCTGCCTCGTCGCGGCGCTCGCCTCAATCATCATGGGCCTGTACGCGAACTACCCCATCGCGCTCGCGCCCGGCATGGGCCTGAACGCGTATTTCGCCTATACGGTCGTGAAGGGCATGGGCTTCACATGGCAGGCCGCGCTCGGCGCCGTGTTCATCTCCGGGTGCCTGTTCTTCATCGTCACGCTGCTGCGCGTGCGCGAAGCCATCGTCAACGGCATTCCGCATTCGATCCGGGTGTCGATCACAGCGGGTATCGGCCTCTTTCTCGCGATCATCTCGCTCAAGACGTCGGGCGTCGTGGTCGGCAGCCCGGCCACGCTCGTCGAGCTTGGCAATCTGCACGATCCGCATACGATCCTCGCGATCATCGGCTTCTTCGCGATCGTCACGCTCGACGTGCTCAAGGTGCGCGGCGCGATCCTGATCGGCATCGTGGGCGTCACGGTGCTGTCGTTCTTCTTCGGCGGCAACCAGTTCCACGGCATCTTCTCCCCGCCGCCTTCGATCGTGCCGACGTTCGCGCAACTCGACATCAAGGCGGCGCTCTCCACGGGCGTGCTCAACGTGGTGCTCGTGTTCTTCCTCGTGGAGCTGTTCGACGCAACCGGCACGCTGATGGGCGTGGCCAACCGCGCGGGGCTGCTCGTGCACGGCAAGATGCACCGCCTGAACCGCGCGCTGCTCGCCGACAGCACGGCGATTCTCGCGGGCTCGGTGCTCGGCACCTCGTCGACCACGGCGTATATCGAAAGCGCCTCGGGCGTGCAGGCGGGCGGCCGCACCGGCATGACCGCGCTCACCGTGGCCGTGCTGTTCCTCGCGTGCCTGTTCGTCGCGCCGCTCGCGGGCGTGGTGCCGGGCTACGCCACGGCGCCCGCGCTGCTCTACGTGTCATGCCTGATGCTGCGCGAACTCGCCGACCTGCCCTGGGACGACGCCACCGAAGTCGTGCCGGCCGCCCTCACGGCGCTCGCCATGCCGTTCACCTACTCGATCGCCAATGGCGTGGCGTTCGGCTTCATCTCGTACGCGGGCCTGAAGCTGCTCACGGGCCGCGTGCGCGACGTGAAGCTGATCGTGTGGATCATCGCGGCCGTGTTCCTGTTCCGGTATTTCTATCTCGGCAACGCGTGACGGATTGAGGCGGGTTGATCCGATGGAGCGCCAATCGAGCGCTCCGTCGGGCGACGTCGCCTCGCATACGGCGCCGGCTAATGCACGCTGAATAACGTCTGCGGGCGCTTCATGGTAATTGCGGTCATTGCGGCGTCCCGACTACGGCGACAAATCAAACTTCACGGCCGTCTATCTGCACCGCCGCGGGCGTCATCCTTATCATAAGGAAACACTCTCCAGTCGCCCCGCACCAAGGAGTCGCCCCGTGGCAACCTATCCCGCCGCATCAGAACGCTATACGAAGCCCGCGATCTTCTTTCACTGGGCCATTTTCGTGCTCATCGCGCTCGCCTATCTCGCCATCGAGGTGCGCGGCCCCAAGGGCAGCGACAGCCGCGTGTTCTGGAGCAACGTCCACTTCTGGGCCGGCACGCTCGTGCTCACGCTCGCGGTGCCGCGGCTCTTGTGGCGACTCTGGCGCGGCGCGCCCGCGGACATCGACTCGAACCCGCTGCTCTCGTTTCTCTCGCGCCTCGTCCATCTCGCGCTTTATCTGTTTATCTTTGTCCAGCCGCTGCTCGGCATTCTGATGATCAACACAGGCGGCCATCCGGTCACGCTCGCGGGGATCGATCTCCAGATCACGCTCGTCGGCCCGGACCCGGCCGCGCGCAAGTTCATCAAGGAGGCGCACGAGCTGACTGGCAACCTGTTCTACTGGGTAATCGGGCTGCATGCGCTCGCCGCGATCGGGCACCATCTCGTGCTGCGCGACAACACGCTGCGCCGCATGATCTGAGCGCGGCGCGGACACAAACGAAAACCGCGCCCAGGGGCGCGGCTCGCTGCACTGCCATTGAAGGGGAAAGCGCCCGCGCGTCGCGAGCGCTCGAACGCTTACGACACGCTGGCGTGCGCCTGCACGAAGCGCACGTAGCCGCTACGCAGCACGAGACATTGCGCCCGCGTTTCGGAGAGCAGGCGGCGCGCGCAGGCTTCGATGCGGTCGCGATGATGGTCGAACGCGTTCAGCACGTCTTCGGCGCGAGGCGAGGCGGCGCCGAAGTGATCTTCGAGTGCCGCCGCCGTGATCGTACATTCCACCCTCTCGCCATCGATCAACGCCGGAAACACCAACGTCAGTTCGCGGCCCGAGTACTCGGGCGCCTCATTCGGAAACATGATCTGCATGGGAGCCGCCTTAGGTTGAGGGTGAACAGGCCGCGCTGCACGGGTCCAGTCTGCCCCGACATGGTGCGGGGGGACGCTCCGGCAAGGCGTGCGCGGAACAACATCAACCGCTGCGTGCAACGCGTTTGCCGCAGTTGATTTGATTCACTTTAGACGACTTCCTGCGGCCCGCAAGTTCCACGTTGTCACACGCGTGAAATAGCGATAGGGGGTCTTTTTCGCGGGTGCAGCATGCGCGCTTGCGGTTGCGCGCGCAAACAGACGTCTCCCCGGCCCCGCGCCTGCGCGCCGCGCCGGATGACGCATCGCAACACACGCGCCGCGACGGCGCTTCAGGATTCGCGATGCCGGTGCTGTTCGAAGTCCTCGAGGTCTTTGGGGTGCAGGGTCAGCATCACCACGAACGCGACGATCCCGAGGGCCACGGTCGCCAGTCCGGAAAGCACGACGTTGTTCTCGTCGAAGATCAATCCATCGATGGCATAGGCCAGGCCAAAGAGCGCAACGAACGTGGCGAGCACCGCCAGCACGATCCTCAATTCGCCATGCACCATGACGTACTCCGTAACGGAGCGGGCGGCGCACGGGCCGGGTCCGCCAGCCGGACCCGGCCACCACCGCCGGGGGGCGCGACGCACGTGCGCCCTCATCTTCATCCTGGCACCCGCGCGGAGAAACTCAAGGCGCAGATGCGGCTTCGTGCGGGAAATCGTCAACCGCGCGTTCCTGCATCAAACCCGGCTTCAACCCGGCTTCAACCCGGATTGGCAGCCTCCGCGTATCCTGTACCATGAACCGCGCCGGAGGCGACGCACGCGTTGCCGCCGTGTTGCGCCGCAGCGAGGCTGCCCGGCAGGGCGGTAATAGGCCCGCAGTTCGCCCATAACGACTGGAGACACGAGTGACCCGACGCACCGTCACGCCGCACGACGCGGCCCGCGCGGACTCGATCGCGCAGGCTCACGCGCGCTCGCGCGCACTCGGGCTGCGCGCCACCGAGGCACCGGAATTCGATGCGCTCGCCGCCACGGATCTGCGCGATCTCATCGACTCGAATCGCGCGCTCTGTCATCAGGCGCGCCCCGTGATGGACGCGCTGCACGCGCAGATCGTCGACACGCAGAGCATGGTGCTGCTCACCGACCGCAATGGCGTGATCCTGCACAGCCTCGGCGACACCGACTTCGTCGAGAAAGCGCAGCGCGTGGCGCTGCGCCCGGGCGTCTCGTGGGCCGAGCAGCATCGCGGCACGAACGCGATCGGCACGGCGCTCGTGGACGCCCAGCCGACCACGGTGCACGCCGGCGAGCACTTTCTGCGCGCCAATCACATCCTCACCTGCTCGTGCGCGCCGATCGCCGATCCCTACGGCCGCACGCTCGGCGCGCTCGACGTGAGCGGCGAGTCGCGCGGCTTTCACAAGCACACGCTGGCACTCGTGCGCATGTCGGCGCAGATGATCGAGAACCATCTGTTCGGCACCGAATTCGCCGAGGCCATCCGGCTCCAGTTTCATGCGCGCGCGGAGTTCATCGGTACGTTGTACGAAGGATTGGCCGCCTTCGCGGCCGACGGCACGCTGCTCTGCGCGAACCGCAGCGCGTTGTTCCAGTTCGGCGCGCCGCTCGCGCAACTCCAGCAGCGCGAGTTCGCCGCGCTGTTCGGCCAGCCGTTTGCGGCGTTCATGCAGCAGCTCATGCGCGCGCCCGGCGAGGCGCTCACGCTCACGCTGCCAAGCGGCGTGCGGGTGATCGCGCGCGCCTCGCCCGGCGCGGCGGCGCTCGCGCGCACCACGCCTTCCGAAGCCTCCCGCGCGCCGGCCGCTCCGGCTGCGCCACGAGCGAGCGCCGCCGCCGATGCGCAAGCGCCGCTCACGCTCGCCGAACTCGACACCGGCGACGCGCGCCTCGCCAGCGCCCTGCAACGTGTGGCGCGCGTGCGCGGCCGCGACATTCCCGTGCTCGTGCTCGGCCGCACCGGCACCGGCAAGGAATGGCTCGCGCGGGCGCTGCATCACGATTCGCCGCGCCGTGACGGGCCGTTCGTCGCGCTCAATTGCGCGGCGCTGCCCGATACGCTGATCGAAGCCGAACTCTTCGGCTACGAGGATGGCGCGTTCACGGGCGCGAGGCGTCGCGGCAGCGCGGGCAAGATCGTGCAGGCGCATGGCGGCACGCTCTTTCTCGACGAGATCGGCGACATGCCGCTCGCGCAGCAGGTGCGCCTCATCCGCGTGCTCCAGGAGCGCGCCGTCGTGCCGCTCGGCGGCACGCGCGCGGTGCCGGTGGACCTGCGCATCGTCTGCGCGACGCACCGCGACCTGCGCGCGATGATCGCCGAAGGCACGTTCCGCGAGGACCTCTACTACCGCATCAACGGCCTCGTCGTCACGCTGCCCGCGCTGGCCGAACGCACCGATCTCGGCGCGCTCGTCGCTCGCATGCTCGAGATCGTGCGGCGCGAGGCGCCGGGCGCGCCCACGCGCCTCACGCCGGCCGTGGAGGCATGCTTGGCGCGTTGCCGCTGGCCCGGCAATCTGCGCCAGCTTGCGAGCGTGCTGCGCACGGCGGCGATCATGGCCGAGGGCGAGGACGCCATCGACATCGAGCATCTGCCCGAAGACCTCATGCACGACTGTGATCCCGCAGGCGAACCGGACGCCGCGCTCGCTGCGAGCCGACCGGCAAGCGCCCCGGCGGAGGGGCCTTGCGAGGATCGGGAACGCGAACCGGCGCGCCTCGCCGAATGGCAATCGCGCCTCATCGAAGACACGCTCGCGCGCCATAGCGGCAACGTTTCGGCGGCGGCGCGCGAGCTGGGTCTCGCGCGCAACACGGTCTACCGGCACCTGCGCCAGCGCCGCTGAGCGCGCCTGGCGGCGCGGGGCCAGGGTAAGCTTCGAGGATTGCCTCAAGCCCATGCGCGCCATGGCCTCCGCCCAGGAAATCAAACGCTTCCGGCGCAATCTCGCCGACGAACTCGACAGCGCCGCTGTCTACGACACGCTATCGGCCGTCGAAAAGGACGAAGAACGCCGCCGCATCTTCGCCGAACTCGCCGCCTCCGAGCGCGAGCACGCGCTCGTGTGGCGCGACAAGCTCGCGGCCAACGGCGTCGAGGCGCGGCCGCACCACCGCAGCGCGAAAACGCGCCTGCTGCAAACGCTCACGCGTACCTTCGGGCCTTCGCTCGTGCTGCCCACCGTCGCCGCCGCCGAATACGCCGACCGCGACCGCTACGCGCGCGAGCCCGGCGCGGAAACGCTCTCCGCGCAGGAGCAGCAGCATGCGGCCATCGTGCAGGCCATCGTCGCGAAGAAGCGCGAGGCCGACACGCGGCGCGGCGAGCAGATCGCCGCGGCCGAGTCGTGGCACAAGAGCGCGACCTCGGGCAACGACCTGCGAGCGGCCGTGCTCGGCGCGAACGACGGGCTCGTCTCGAACTTCTGCCTCATCATGGGCGTGGCGGGCGCGGGCAGCGCCAATCGCACGATCCTGCTCACCGGGCTGGCCGGCCTCGTGGCGGGCGCGTGTTCGATGGCGCTCGGCGAGTGGCTTTCGGTCACCAACGCGCGCGAACTCGCGCGCACGCAGCTCGCGAAAGAAGCCGACGAGCTCGAACACACGCCTGACGCCGAACGCCACGAACTCGCGCTCATCTACCAGGCCAAGGGCATCGACGCCGAGGAAGCGCGCCGCATCGCCGCGCAGATCATGCGCGACAAGAACGAGGCGCTCGACACGCTCGCGCGCGAGGAACTCGGCATCGACCCGAAGGAGCTGGGCGGCAATCCGTGGTCGGCCGCCGCGGTGTCGTTCTGCCTGTTCTCGCTCGGCGCGGCGTTTCCCACGGCGGCGTTCCTGTGGGCGACCGGCGTGTCGGCGATCGTGCAGTCGGTCGCCTTGAGCGCGTTCGGGCTCGCACTCGTCGGCGTGTTCACGTCGCTCTTCAACGGGCGCAGTGCGACGTTTTCGGCGCTCCGGCAAATCGTTATCGGTCTTGTCGCCGCCGCGTTCACGGCGGGCGCGGGGCGGCTGCTCGGAGTATCGATTTCATGAGCGAGCGCTTGGAGGAACACAGCGGGGAGCCGCGCGTGCCGCGCGTTCGGGTCGAGCCGCTCGGGCGCAGCTTCGAAGCGCCGCCCGAGCTGACCTTGCTCGAAGCGGCGGCCTTCGAAGGCATCCGTTTGCCGCGCATGTGCCGCAACGGCACCTGCCGCGCCTGCCTGTGCCGCGTGGTGAGCGGCGAAGTGAGCTTTACGATCGAATGGCCGGGATTGAGCCGCGAGGAAAAAGCCGAGGGCTATGTGCTGACCTGCGTGGCCGTCGCGCGCACGGATCTCCTGCTCGACGTGCCGAACGCGGAAGACATGTAAAACGGCCCGCGACTGTGACGTCGCGGGCCGTTCTGCGTTTTACGACCTCAGAGGCTTACTGGCCGCCGAAGTACACCGATTGCGGGCCGGTGCGAGCCGCTTCGGACACATAGCGGCCACCGGCCGCCGACGACGTGCTGTTCACGCCGCCGAACGAGCTGTCGCCCTGGGTCACGGGCGCAGCCACTTGCGCGCCGCCGGCAGCCTGGTTGCGGCTCGTTTGCTGGAATTCGACGAGTTGCTCGCGCACCTGCGCGCGGGTCAGGCCCTGGTCGGCCTGGGCGAACGCGGCCAGCGGGGCGGCCAGAGCAACGGTAAGGGCAACAGCCTTGAGAAGCGACTTCATGGTGACAACCTCCGGAATTATTCAATTTGAATGCGCAATGACGGTGCACATCCTTTTGTGCTCGGCCCGCTCGCTGCGACTCGCCGCAACGGCTGGCTGTGAGTGGATTCTAGGCAAGCGGCCCAGCCGGATACAGGCTGATTCGAGCGAATTGGAATTACAGATTTCGCAATAATCCATTGTCGATTTAGGGCCGGACTGCGCGGTGGCGTCCTGGCTCACTCCCGGTACATGCCGCAATACTTCAGACGAATCTCATTCGATTGTTGTCGCAAAGAGAACACTGAATTCGCGATCTAAGTATTTACCCTGACCCCGGAACCACATAAATTGTCGACATGGGCCACGCCAAAGCGATGGCTCCTTACAAAAGATACCGGAGGTCAATGTCATGAAGTCGATTCTCAAGGCAGCCGTGCTGGCCGCCATCATCGCCGTACCGGCCGTTTCGTTCGCGCAGGTTCAAACCCAGCAACAACCCGTGACGCGCGCCCAGGTTCGCGCCGAGCTCGCCCAACTGCGCGCCGCCGGCTACGATCCGAACGACTGGATGCACTACCCGGAAAACATTCAGGCTGCCGAAGCGAAGGTCGAAGCACAGCGCGGCGCCACGGGCTACGGCCCGTCGACGAGCGGCACTTCGCAGTCGAGCCAGTAAGTTTCGCGCCTCACCCCGGCATCGACGCCGGGTTCCCGCGCACAGCATCAGGCCCGCCCTCGTATGAGAGGCGGGCCTGATCCGTTTTCAGGCTTCGAATTTGTGATGTGGCTCGCGCCGCCCAGGCGGCGCGAGCGGGCCGCTCACATCAGCGGCCGCCGCGACCTCCGCCGCCGTGGCCTCCGCCGCCACCACCACCATGCCCGCCGCCGCCATGGCCCCCGCCGGGTCCACCGCCATGTCCGCCGCCAGGCGGGCCCCACGGGCCGCCGTGACCGCCGCCATGACCTCCACCGTACCCGCCGCCGTGGCCGCCAGGACCGCCAGGACCGCCGGGTCCGCCCGGGCCGCCGTGCCAGCCGCCTCCGCCTCCGCCTCCATGCCAGCCGCCGCCGTGGTAATCGCGGCCGCCGCCTCCGCCCCAGATGCCGATGTTCACCGCCCCATAGGCCGGCGCGTAGGCGGGATCGTAGCCGCCGTAATAACCGGTGGAGTACGGCTGACCATAACCGCCATAGCCGTAGTCGTAGCCGGGGGCGACCGCACACCCGGCAAGGAGCGCGAAGGCGCCCGCCGCGAGAATGATCCTGAACATTGCAAACTCTCCTTTCTATATGTAAGAAAGAAGAATTGGCGTTAAGTTCTTATTGAATTGTGAGCCGGGGTTACGTCTGTAACCGTAAAACACACACTTCGGCACGTCCGCGCGCTTTAGCCGCGGCGGCCCATGGCCTCTTCGATTTTGCGGTCGGTTTTGTACTGGCTCAGCGAATAGACGGCCCAGATCGCGGCCGGAATCCAGCCGATCAGCGTGACTTGCAGAATCAGGCAGACGATGCCCGCAATGGGCCGCCCGATGGTGAAGAACAGCAGCCAGGGCAGGATGATCGCAATCAGTAAACGCATCTTCGGCAAGACCTCTAAAGCGTGGAAAAAACGGTGGAGAGGGATTCAGTTGACGGGCGCGAAACGCGGCACGAGCGCGCCTTCGTGCTCCACGAGTTCGAAGAACACCGTTGAAGGCCGGGTCCAGATCGTGCCGTTCGCCGCGCGATACACAATCATCGTGACCGAGGGGTCCGACTCGAGCGTCGCCTCGCACACCAGTTCGTAAATGCCACCCTTGTAGTGCCGATAGCGCACCATCGCGTTCCCCTCTTCGAGTGCGCAAGCATGCCTTGCGCGACTGCGTCAGTGTAACAAGGGATAGGCGCGATGTGACCCGCTCAGCCGTGGAGCGCGTTTTACATGGCGTCGTGCCTCACTTCGCGCGCCGTGGCTTCGCGCGCGGTTTCGTCTCAGGCGGCGCTTCGCCGCAAATCAGCGCAATGCCCGCCACCGCCATCGCGCGCAGCGAAGCCCGCGAATCGCCGGCGCGCGCGCGCAGCGCCATGCTGTGCAACAACGCGGAGCTCAGACGCGCCAGCATCGCCGCGTTCGCATGCGCAGGCAGTTCGCCCTGCGCGACAGCCAGGCGCAAGCGCCGCTCGAACGCCTTGTCGAACGTGCGCAGCCCCGTGGCGAGACGCTCCCGCACGGCCTCGTCGTTCACGGCCTCCACCGCCGCCGTGCCGATGAGCAGGCAGCCGCGCGCCGTGTCGCCGGGCGGCAGATACCAGCCGAGCGCGCCGTCGAACACGCGCAGCAACGCGTCGCGCAGCGGCAGCGCGCCGTCGAGCGCGGCGTCCATCGCGTTGCGCCCCGCCTCCACGTAACGCTCCACGGTTTGCAGATACAGCGCGTGCTTGTCGCCGAACGCGCCATACAGGCTTGGCCGGTTCATGCCGGTCGCCTCGCTCAGGTCGTCGAGCGACGTGCCCGTATAACCGTTGCGCCAGAACGTGTCGCGCGCGCGGGCCAGCGCCTCTTGCGGATCGTAGGCGCGCGGGCGCCCACGCGGGCGGCTATCCTTTTTTGTACTGGATTGCATAGAAATATTGGAACGCTGATTTTTGTTCACTATAGTACAAAAATCAGAAAACCCGGACACGGAGGATGACAATGGATGGCTCGCTCGATCTTTATTTCGCGCCGCTGGCGTGCTCGCTCGCCACGCGCATCGCGCTCTACGAGGCGAACGCAAAGGCTCGCTACATCCAGGTCGATACGCTCACGAAGCAGTTGGCCGACGGCGGCGACTTCTTCGCGGTGAACGCGCTCGGCCAGGTCCCCGTGCTGCGCGAGGGCGATGGATGGACGCTCACGGAAAACACCGCCGTGCTGCCGTATGTGGCCGACCGCTTTCCCGAGGCGCATCTCGCGCCGCCGCCCGGCACGCGCGAGCGCGCGCGCCTGCACCAATGGCTCGGCTTCATCGGCACCGAGTTGCACAAGGCGGTGTTCGTGCCGCTGCTCGGCAAGGAAACCGACGAGGCCGTCAAAGCGTACGCACGCGCCAAGGTCGCGCGCCGCTTCGATCTGCTCGCGCGGCACCTCGAAAGGCACGCGTATCTGCTCGACGCGTACAGCGTGGCGGACGCGTATCTCGTGACCGTGCTGAACTGGGCGCCGTATGTGGGCATCGATGTCTCGCAATGGCCGACGCTCGCCACCTATGCGCAGCGCGTGCGCGAGCGGCCCGCGGTCGCAAGGGCCATTGCCGACGAATACGAAATCTTCAGGCGCACGCCGCACTGATCCGCTTGGCTCGTATTTTTGCTCGCGTGGCAGGCGCTTTTTTGTCGTGCGATAACCGCATGATCGCCACATTCGCCGGAGCCACGCAATGGCCACGCTCGAAGCCTTGCGCATCGTCCTCGACGACCCGCAAACGCCCGAAATCATCCGCAATCACGTCATCGATTCGTTGCAGTACGCGCTGCGCAATCACGGCCAGGTGTTCGCGTCGAAAGAAATAGAATGGCTCGCCACGTGGGACGACGCGCGCATTCCGCTCGCGGCCTCGAAGGAATTGCGCCGGCGCGTCGAGCGAAGCTAAAGCCCCGGTTCAGCCGTTCGCGAGATCCGCGAACACCGCCTTGAGATCGCGGCCCGCGCGAGCGCGCGCCTGCCGCACCACCCGCTCCTCCAGTTCGGCGAGATGCGCGCGCATCGTGGCGAGCGCCGCCGGCAGGTCGCCCGCCTCCAGTGCATCGATGATCTGCGCGTGCTCGTCAGGCGCGCACATCGAAGCCTTCGACGGATCGAACAACGCCTTGTAGAGCTCCGTTTTCGCAACCAGTTGCGCGAGCGCCTCCACGAGCGCGGCGCCGCCCGCCTGCTCGGTGAGCAGCAAATGGAACCGTCCCGCGAGGCGCACCGCCTCGTCCACGCGTCCTTCGCGCAACGCCTTCTTCTCGCTGCGCACGTGAGCCGCGAACTTGCGCCGCATCGTGGCGTCGAGCGCGCCGCACAGGCTCACCATCACCCCCGCCTCCGCCACCTGGCGCGCGCGATACACCGCGCGTATGTCGTCCTCCGAGGGCGACGGCACGAACGCGCCGCGATTGGGCTCTAGCACGAGCTTGCCCTCGAAGCCTAGCCGCGCCAGCACCTTGCGCAGCGCACCGCGCGTGCAGCCGAACGCCGCCGCCAGTTCGCGCTCGACGAGCTGCTGGCCCGGCGCGAGCTTGCCCTCCAGCAGCGCGGTGGAAATCGATGCATAGACATGCGCTTCGACGTCGGACGGTTCGTCGGTGTCGCGAGGCGGGGCGAGACGGGAGGATTGAGCCATGAGAAGGCGCGCTAGCTGGGTCAGGCTCGCATTGTAGCGAGCCGCCCGGCGAGACGAAATAAAGGCGCGCACATACCCGGCCCCTCATGTCCGCCATAGCGGCATTAGCCAGATTGTTGACAATTATTTTGTATAATGGTCAACCATACGAGCATGAAAAGGTTGACCGAATTGAGCCCCAATACCTCGACTCCCCGCCCTCCGAACCCCGCCAGCGAGACGGCCGGCGAGCTCGCGTGGTACGCGGCCATCGTCGCGATCGGCCTGAATCTGCGGCCGCTGCTCACGTCGATCAGCCCGCTCATGACGACCATTCGCGACGCCACCGGCCTCAGCTTCTATGGCGCATCGCTCCTCACCAGCCTGCCCGTCGTCGCGATGGGTCTCGGCGCGTTCGGCACTGGCATGCTCGTGCGCCGCCTTGGCGAGACGCGCGGCGTGGCGCTCGGCCTTGCTGCAATCGCCGTTGCCTGCGCGGCCCGCCTGTTCGCTACGAGCGGCGGCGCGCTCATGCTCACGGCCACCGCGGCGGGCGCAGGCGTCGCGGCCATCCAGGCGCTGCTGCCCGCAGTCATGAAGCAACGCTTCGCCGCGCGCGTGCCGCTCGCGATGGGACTGTTCTCGGCATCGATCATGGGCGGCGGCGGCCTTGGCGCGAGCCTGAGCCCGTGGGTCGCGCGCATCGGCGGCTCGTGGCATGCGGGGCTCGCCGTGTGGGCGTTGCCCGCGCTCGGCGCGCTCGCGGTGTGGGGCGCCTTGAACGGGGGATTCAACGGCGCGCGGCGCGCCACGCCGGCAGAAGCCGCCTTACCGACCGCGCCGAACGCACCCGCCAGCCAGCGCCCAGCCGTGCCGGTCTGGCGCAAGCGCCGGGCGTGGACGCTCGGCTTGCATTTCGGACTCGTCAACGGCGGCTATACGAGCCTTGTTGCGTGGCTACCCGCCTACTACCAGCAGCACGGCGCGAGCGTCGCGGCAAGCGGCTCGCTGCTCGCCGCGATGACCGTGTTCCAGGCCGCCGCCGCCCTGCTCCTGCCGCTCGCGGCGGCGGCGTTCACCGACCGGCGGCCGTGGCTCGTGCTGGGTCTTTGCGCGCAGCTCGCGGGCGTGGTCGGTCTCGCCGCCTGGCCCGAAGCCGCGCCGCTCCTGTGGGTCGCGGCGGCGGGCGCGGGACTTGGCGGCACGTTTTCGGTCTCGCTCGTCACGGCGCTCGACCATTCGGCGGACCATCGCGTGGCCGCGCGCCTTGTCGCCTTTGTGCAGGGGCTGGGCTTCGTGATCGCTGCGATCGCGCCCATCGTGGCCGGGCGCGTGCGCGACCTCACCGGCGGCTTCACCGGCGCGTGGGTCATGCTCGCCGTCTCGATCAGCGCGATGATCGCGCTCACGCTCGCGTTCTCGCCGCGCAGCTACGGGCGCTGGCTTGGCGCACACGGCCCGGGCCCGCACGCGAAGGCCGTGGAAGGCCGCGTCGCGCTCGATGCATAAGGGCCCGACGTAGGGCAACCCTGGGCGGCGCGCCCGCGCAACAGATCACCCGCCGCAGGTCGTGAAACGTTTGCATAAGCGCCTGTATGAATGTACAGTGCGTGCAGCCGGCCATCCGTGCCGCCCGGTCGCCGCACCGGGCTACGCCGCCGTTCAGGCGTGCCAGCCGGCCTCGCGCCCCGCAGCATGGCGCGGTCCGGGCCTGTACATCGAAACGGAGAACACGACGTGCGATTCTTCATCACGGGGACCTTGCTGTGCGTCCTCGCGTCCACCGCGCTCGCCGGGGAACACTACATCGAGATCTGGAATCCGCCCGAGGCCCGCAGTCCGGGCGCCCACGCGAACACCACCGCAAAGAAGGCGCAGCCGCATCGCGGCACGAAGCACAAGCTCGCGTCCGCCGACCGGCTCACACCGCGCAAGATCGCCGAACCCGCCATGCGCGCGCCCGCGCCCACGCTGCCGGTCACGCCCGGCGCGCCGGTGCGCACGGCGCCCGGCAACGACCGCACACCCGCCATCCCGCCGCAAATCGGCCCGGACGGCAATATCCTCACGGTGAGCTACCGCGCGCCGCTCAAGCGCACGCAAACGCCGCTGCGCGCCCAGTAAGCGCCGCTCGGGCCACACGCAAGGCACACGCAAGCCACGCCCAAGTCGCACACAAGCCAGTTCGAGCGGCGCCCTTCGCCGCCTCGCCTGCGCTTCCCGTCTCCGGAAAAAAAATAGCCCCGTCACCGGAGTGTGCGGGGCCGAATCCCATGTCAAGGAGATGTCATGGAGGAGACAGGTTCATCTTAGCCACGGCCCGTCGGGGGGCCAACCAATGGTTACGCATATGCATATCGGCCCGCGCCGCGCCACGTAACAAGGCGTCCCCGGTATATGGTTAGAACAAAAAGTCGTTTCGCGGCGCGCGGCGCGCTCTCTAAGATGGCGGTTCCAGGCTTCGTTTATCGAGGACGCGCGAGGCGCGTTCCACCGCAATTCCGGGAGCACCTCTTGAGCATTTCCGACTCGCAACGCCGCCCGCTCGTGGTCGGCATCGGCGGCACCACGCGCGCCGCCTCGTCGACCGAACGCGCGCTCAGTTTCGCGCTGCGCGGCGCCGAAGAAGCGGGCGCACGCACGCAGCTGTTCGGCGGCACGTTCCTGCACACGCTGCCGCACTACGCCCCCGAAGATCCCACGCGCACCGACGCACAGCTCGAACTGATCGAAGCCGTGCGCGCCGCCGACGCCATGATCATCGCAACGCCCGGCTATCACGGCGGCGTTTCCGGCCTCGTGAAGAACGCGCTAGATACGCTCGAAGAACTCCGCGCCGACGATCGCCCGTATCTGGACGGCCGTGCCGTGGGCTGCATCGTCACGGCCTACGGCTGGCAGGCCGCAGGTTCGGTGCTGACCTCGCTGCGCTCGATCGTGCATGCCTTGCGCGGCTGGCCCACGCCGTTCGGCGCGGGCATCAACACGCTCGAAACGCGCTTCGAGAGCGCGCATCAGTGCTCCGACGCCAAGGTCGCCGAGCAGCTCGCCACAGTGGGCCGGCAGGCGGCGCAATTCGCGCTCGCGTTCGGCGGCCAGCATGCGGCGCCGCTTGCGAACACCGGGCACGGCGCGCATGCGGCCAACGCGCCGCGCAGCGAAAAGCGCCTGAGCCTCGCGGTCTGATCCTCGCTGCGCCGGTCAGTACCGGCGCACCGCGTACTCGCCGGAAACCCGGCAGGCCGCCACCCCACCCCGCATGCGCGCTGCCGCCCGCGCGCGGGCGCGAACGTTCCCTAACCCACATTGCAGGCGTTGCACGGCGCGCACCGCGTGCGCCATCCCACAGACGCCCGCCGTGCGCCAGTCCACATTGGAGCCGCATCCGGAGTTCGCCTCGACGCCCATCGTCGAGAGGCGGCCGGAGACGTCGGAATGCAGCAGGAAGCGCGGCCATGCACACACCATTACGCTACAAAGGCTACGTCGTAGCCCCCAGCGCGCAGCAGCTCCCCAACGGGCTGTTCGCAGCCAATCTCATCATCGGCACACAGCCGGGCGCCCAGCATTCGTTCGACGCCCTCGACTACTTTTTCGATGAAAGACATGCACTCGCCTACGCGTGCCGATGGGCACGCATGTGGATCGACGACCAGCGCCGCTGCGCGTGACGCCGCCTGCTTCCTTACGAATGTGACAGAATAGGAGTCATACCCTCCTTCATTTTGATGCTCCATGTCCGAAACCCTGACGCATCCGGACGAAGGCGCGGCCTTCGTCTCTGACCAGGACGCAGCGCTGCGGCGCTGGACTCACGACACGGCAGGGCCCATCACGATCGGATCGGATGAACACCGCAGGATGTTCTGCCGGATGCTGCTCGACACCCACGATCCCTACCGCCCCGCCGTGCTCGACTGGCCGAGGCTCGAACCCGACGCGCTCAGGCGTCTCACGTCCCTGCCGATCTGGGACATCGCGGTGCAGACCGAAGGCCGCGCGTCGATCCGCGTGCAGACCTACGCGCAAACCGTGAACCATCCGCTGCTGCGCGAAGCGATCGAAATGGACGCCGCCGAGGAAGCGCGCCACAAGGTCGTGCTCTCGCACCTCGTGCGCGCCTACGGCATCGAACTTGCGCCTGAACCCGCATACCCGCCGCCCAAAAAGGCCGAGTGGGCGTGGATGTTCACGGGCTACAGCGAGTGCATCGACAGCTTCTTCGCGTTCGGCCTCTTTCGCTCGGCACAGCGCTCGGGCTTCTTTCCGGCGGACCTCGTCGAAACCTTCGAGCCCGTGATCCAGGAAGAGGCGCGCCACATCCTCTTCTTCGTGAACTGGGTGGCCTGGTATCGCAAGACCATGCCGTGGTGGCGCAGGCCGTGGCACTCGGTGCGCGTGGCCGGCATCTGGTTCATGCTGGTGTGGGAGCGCCTTGCGATCGCGCGCGGCATCGACGCCAACGGCGTCGCGCACGACTCGAACTTCCTGCCCGCGAACCGCGAGGTGCTGGGCGACGCGCTCAAGCCGCACGAGATGATCGAGCTGTGCCTGAAGGAAAACGACGAGCGCATGAGCGGCTACGATCCGCGCCTGCTGCGCCCAACGCTGGTGCCCGCGCTCGCGCGCTTCGCGCTACGCTTCATCAAGAAATAGTCCGCTCTCCGTACGATTTTCACGACCGGGCGGACGCACCAGGAGGACGTTTGCATGAGCTTGACCGCATGGACTGTCGACCGGCAACTCGAACTGAGCGCAAGCCAGGCTGTCGAGGCGATCCGCTCGGGGCAGCTCAAGGCCGCCGACTATGTCGCCACGCTGATCGCCCGCGCCCAGGCGCTCGCGAATCTCAACGCGCTCACCGTGCTCGACGTGGAAGGCGCGCTCGCGGCCGCGCAGCGCATCGACGCGCTCGGGCCCAACGAGCGCGCGCATCTGCCGCTCGCGGGCCTGCCCGTGGTCGTGAAGGACAACATCAATACGCGCGCGCTGCAAACCTCGGCGGGCACGCCCGCGCTCGAAGGCTTCCTGCCCGCGCGCCATGCGCCTTCGGTGCAGCGGCTCGTCGACGCCGGCGCGATCCTGCTCGGCAAGGCCAACATGCACGAACTCGCGTTCGGCATCACGAGCACGAATCTCGCGCCGCACGCGGGCCCGGTGCGCAACCCGTACGACCCCGAGCGCATTCCCGGCGGCTCCTCGGGCGGCACGGCGGCGGCCATCGCCGCGCGCATCGCGCCCGCGGGACTCGGCACCGACACGGGCGGCTCCACGCGCATTCCCGCCGCGCTGTGCGGCATCGTCGGCTTGCGCCCGAGCGTGGGCGACGGCGCCACGCAGCGCCGCTATCACGACCCGCTGGCCGTCGTGCCGATCAGCCATACGCGCGACACCGTCGGCCCGATGGCGCGCACCGTCGCGGACGTGGCGATGCTCGACGCGGTGATCACGGGACACGGGCCGCTCGCGCAGGCGGCCGTGACCAACCTGCGCATCGGCCTGCCCGCGCCGCTTTGGGAAGGGCTCGAAACCGCGCTCGAAGACGTGGCGCGCGAGGCGCTCGCGAAGCTCGAAGCGGCCGGTGTCTGCATCGTGCCCGTCGAGATGGGCGAGCTGCTCGCGCTCAACGACCGGGTGAGCTACGCAATCGCGCTGCATGAGCCGATCGATGACCTCGCGGCGTGGCTCGCTGCGAACCACGCGCCCGCGCGCAGCGTGGCCGAGGTCGCGGCGCGCATCGCAAGCCCCGACGTGCGCGCGGCCTACGACGCCGTGCTCGCCGACGCGCGCGGCGGCGACTACCAGAGCGCGATGACGGTGTGGCGCCCGCGCCTTCAGCAGCTCTACGCGCAAACCTTCTCGGCAAACGGGCTCGACGCGCTGCTCTTTCCCACCACGCGGCTCGCCGCCGCGCCGCTCGACGAGTTGAACGGGTCGTCGCGCGTCTCGATCGACGGCGGGTCGCCGATCGACGAGATGGAGGCCTACCTGCGCAACACCGACCCGGCCAGCAACGCCGGTATTCCGGGCCTCGCGCTGCCCGCGGGCCTCACCGCCGCGCGCCTGCCCGTCGGGCTCGAACTCGACGGGCCGCTTGGCAGCGACCGCAGGCTGCTCGCCATCGGACTGGCCTTCGAGCAAATCCTCGGCAGCTTGCCGGGGCCGACGATCTGAGCCGGTTGCGCAACGTGAGCGCCTCGACGCGCGGCCGCTCAAATACGCTCCGAATGGTCGACCGGCTCGACACCTATTGATACGCATTACTTATCAACAGGACTTTCGAGACCGGCCGATCGTGCCGCATGTTTCCGTAGCGCCTGGATCGAGCGACGTTTGCATCACAGGCTTCTCCGCGACAAATGCGCGCACTTGCGACCGCATCCCCGCATGGACGGCCGCTTTGCGCCCCGCGCCATCTCGCCGATGGCGCATTTGTCGCCACACGCGCCGTGCTGCCGCTACAATGAGAACAGTTCTCATTTGTTGTAAGCAGGCAAGTCCCCATGCGTCTGACCGATCTGTCCAAAGGAGCGACCGCCCTCGTGGAGCGCGTCGAGGATATCCATGCGCCCGACCCGATCGCGCAGCGCCTGCGCGATCTCGGCTTCGTGCCCGGCGAGCCCGTGCGCGTGGTGGCGCGCGCCCCCTGGGGCGCCGACCCGCTGCTCGTGCAGATCGGCTCGACCCGCTTCGCCCTGCGCCGCGCGGAAGCGCAGCGCGTGAGCGTGACGCTGCCCGCAAGCGAGGAGTCCGCCCGATGAGCCAGGCCCCCGTTACACCGCTGCGCGTTGCACTCGTCGGCAATCCCAATTGCGGCAAGACTGCCCTCTTCAATCTGCTGACCGGCGCGCGCCAGAAGGTGGCCAACTATGCGGGCGTGACCGTCGAGCGCAAGGAAGGCCGTTTCGCCACGCCCTCGGGCCGCAAGGTGCAACTGCTCGATCTGCCGGGCGCCTACAGTCTCGCATCGACGAGCCCCGACGAACGCGTCACGCATGACGTGCTGCTCGGCCGCTATCCGGGCGAAGCCGCGCCGGACCTGATCGTCTGCGTGGCCGACGCGACGAATCTGCGCCTGCACCTGCGCTTCGTGCTCGAAGTGCAGCGCATGGGCCGCCCGATCGTGCTCGCGCTCAACATGATGGACGCCGCGAAGCGCCGCGGCATCGAAGTGAACGTGGCCGAACTCGCGCGGCGGCTCGGCATGCCCGTGGTCGAAACCGTGGCCGTGCGGCGCAACGGCGCGCAGGCGCTGATCGAACTGATCGACCGCACGGGCGCGCCAGCGCCGCACACGGCCGCCACGCCCGCCACGCCCGCTGCCGCCGGCGACGATCTGCACGCCACCGTGCGCGAAATCCTCGCGGGCGCGGTGACGATGCCGCGCGCCACCGACGTGCGCGACGACGCCATCGATCGCTTCGCGCTGCATCCCGTGCTCGGCCCGCTGATTCTCGCGTTCGTGATGTTTCTCGTGTTCCAGGCGGTGTACTCGCTCGGCAAGCCGCTCACCGACGCCATCGGCGACGGCTTCTCCTGGCTCGGCGCGCTGGCGGGCGCGGCGCTGCCCGACGGGCCGCTGCGCAGCCTCGTGACCGACGCGCTGTTCGGCGGCGTGGGCACGGTGCTGGGCTTTTTGCCCGAAATTCTGGTGCTGTTCTTCTTCATCCTCGTGCTGGAGGAGTCGGGCTATCTGCCGCGCGCGGCCTTTCTGCTCGACCGCATGATGGTGGCCGTGGGCCTCACGGGGCGCTCGTTCATTCCGCTGCTCTCCAGCTTCGCGTGCGCGATTCCCGGCGTGATGGGCACGCGCAGCATCTCCGACCCGCGCGACCGGCTCGCCACAATTCTCGTCGCGCCGCTCATGACCTGCTCGGCGCGGTTGCCGGTTTATGCGCTGCTGATCGGCGCGTTCATTCCGCACCGCCTGATCTTCGGCGTGTTCAACCTGCAAGGGCTCGTGCTGTTCGCGCTCTATGCGGCGGGCATCGCGGGCGCGATGATGGTGGGCTGGGTCATGAAGAAACTGCGCCGCGACCGCCGCGAGCACGCCCTGCTCATGGAACTGCCCTCATACCGGCTGCCGCGCGCACGCGACGTCGCCATCGGCCTGTGGGAGCGCGGCGCGATCTTCCTCAAACGCCTCACGGGCATCATCCTCGCGCTCACGGTGCTGATGTGGTTCATCTCCACGTTCCCCTCGCCGCCCGAAGGCGCGACGCTGCCCGCCATCGACTACTCGATCGCCGGCTATCTGGGCCGTGCGCTGCAATGGCCGTTCGCGCCGCTCGGCTTCAACTGGCAGATGAGCCTTTCGCTGATCCCCGCGTTCGCCGCGCGCGAAACGGCGGTGGCCGCGCTCGCCACCGTCTACGCGGTGGCCGGCGGCGACGGCGATATCGTCACGCTGGGCCAGACGCTCGCGCATAACTTCTCGCTGGCGAGCGCACTCTCGCTGATGGTGTGGTTCGCGTTCGCGCCGCAATGCATGTCCACGCTCGCCGTGATCCGCCGCGAAACGCGCTCGTGGCGCGCGGTCGTGGTCTCGTTCGGCTACATGTTCGTCGTGGCTTACGCGGCGTCCTTCGTCACCTATCAGATCGCGAGGCACTTCGTATGAGCGCCGGACTCGTTGCGCAATATGCGGTAATCGCGCTGCTCGTTGCCGCGAGCCTACTCTACACGGCACGCAAGCTCGCGCCCAAAACGGCCACGCGCGCGCAGGCCGCGCTCGCCGCCGCGCTGCTGCGCCCGCAACGCGGCGCGCTCGCGCAGCGGCTCGGACGCTTCGTGCAGCCCAAAGGCGCGACCGGCGATTGCGGCGACGGTTGTGGCACGTGCGGAACCTGCGGACCGTCGCCGACCTCCGACGAAGCTTCCGGCGCGCAACCCGTCACGTTTCATCCGCGACGCAAGTAACGCGCGGGCATCGGGCGCACGAGACTGTCACGCGCCTTGCGCTACACTGCGGCGAGCGCCGTGCCCCGGCGCACCCGACAGCACACACGAACGAACCCGAACCCCTCGCACCGATGCACACCTTGCGTCTTTCTCCTCTCATGCGGTTGTCCCGGCTCACCGTAGCCGCCGCGGCGCTCGTTGCGCTCGCCACCACCGGCGCCTGCGTGCGCCTCTCCGCAGTCGACTCCGGCGGCCTGTGGAAAGTCGTGGGCGGTCAGTGCGTGCCCAACATGCGCGACAAGGGCCAGCCCGGCCCCTGCACCACCGTCGACTTCCAGAAGCGCTATGCCGTGCTCAAGGACATTGCGGGCCGCGCGCAATATCTCGTGATTCCGACCGACCGCGTGGCGGGCATCGAGAGCCCCGATATTCTCTACGGCGGCGCGCCCGAATACTGGGTCGGCGCGTGGGCGGCAGGACGCCATGTGGAGGCGAAGCTCGGCGTGCCGCTCGCGGGCAACCAGCTCGGCCTCGAAATCAACTCCTCGCAGCAACGCACGCAAAATCAGCTACACATTCACGTCGATTGCATGCGCACCGATATCACCCAGGCGCTCGCGCCGTACGGCACGATCGCGCCGGGCATCTGGCGCTGGACCACGCTCGACGGCTCACGCTACCGCGTGACGCGCGTGACGAGCCTCTCCGAGCGCAACAATCCGTTTCGCGTGGTCCAGCGCGATCTGGACCCGAAGCAGAGCATGGCCGTGCAGACGATACTCGTGACGGGCGCAGGCCCCGACGCGCAGCGCGACGGCTGGCTCATCGTCAACAGCGGCCTGGACGTGGAAGGCGGCACGGGCACGGCGGAAGGCCTGCTCGACCATTCGTGCAGCCTCGCGAAAGCAACAAGTGCATCGCAGTAAGGACCCACGCGAGACTCAAGCCTCGCCGCCCTCGCGCGCCACGCTCACGAGCCAGCGGCGTATCACCTGCTCCTCTTCAGGCGTGAAGCCTTCGGCCATACGCGCTTCGAGCTTCTTCACGCGCGCGCGGCACTGCTTGAGGAGCGCCTGGCCCTCCTGCGTGACGTCGATCTGCTGAATGCGTCCGTGCACCGCGTGCGGCCGCCGCTCGATCGCGCCGCCGCGTTCGAGATTCGCGACGATCACGCTCACGGTTTGCGGCGTGAGCGCCGCGAGCCGCGCGAGATCAGCGCCCGAGATGCCGGGGTATGCCGCCAGCAGGGTCAGCACCACGAATTGCGGCGGCGTGATGCCGAGGTCGGCAAGCGCGCGCTCCATGCGCAGGCGGTGCGCCGCGCCCGCCTGACGCAGCAGATAGCCGAAGTAACCGGCCTCGCCGCGCTTGCCTTCGCCAACGTCAGGGATGACCGGCGCGCGATCATCCCCACTGCCGGTCGTGTCTTGCTTCGCCGTCTTGCGCATATTGTCAGAGTTCGAATATGATGTTCGTGCTCTGATATTACCGCCCAAACCTCGCGAGGTCCAGCCATGTCCAGCACTTCCCCCCGCATTGCCTATGAAACGTTCGTGCGCGACGCAGCGCCCGTCGTCGCCGCGCTCTCCGCCATGAGCCAGGCCGTCGACGCCTCCGGGCTCGAAAAGCCGCTTACCGAACTGCTGAAAATTCGCGCGTCGCAAATCAACGGCTGTGCGTTCTGCATCCAGTATCACCTCAACATCGCACGCGACAAGGCCGTGCCGCGCACGAAGCTCGATCTCGTGGCCGCGTGGCACGAGGCGCCGGCGTTCTTCAGCGAGCGCGAACGCGCGGCGCTGGCTTACACGGAAGCGCTGAGTGCGAAGCTCCACGAAGGCGTGAGCGATGCCCTCTATCAACAGGTGGCGCAGCAATTCCCCGGCGAACAGATGGCGTTCCTTACCGCCGCCGTGGCGAACATCAATGCGTGGAACCGTATTGCAGTGGCGCTGCGTTTCGCGCCGCCGGTGCGCGACGAGGCAAGTTGAGGAAAGGAAAGAAAAGCAATGGAAAGGATTCGGACCATTTTCTCTCCGATTCTTGCCTGAACCCTTTCCGCCAATTACAAAGCCACCACCCGGTGCGGGAGACGGCATAGGATTGCGCCGACTGAGGGGTCCGACCAGCCGCCTCGGTCGGAAATCGACCATATCGCACATTCACCGGGGGGTTTTTACATGTCGATAAGCGCGTTATCCAATTCGAATTCACTTTATTCCACCTGGGCGGCTTACCAGGCGAACAGCCAGAATTCGGGCAGCAACCTGATGTCCACGCCGCTGGCGTCGGATTCCTCATCGAACCAGGACAGCGTCAACCCGCTGGCCGCCGCTATTGCCTCTGCGCTCTCGTCGCTCGGCCTGAGCACGGACAGCAGCACGAGCACCGCAACGAGCACCACCGGCACGGACTCTACAGCGAGCAGCAGCGATTCGACGTCGAGCACGTCATCCACGTCGAGCGATACGCTGGCCGCCGCGCTTCAGCAATTCCTCGGTGCGCTGTTCCAGGCGGCCGCGCAGCAAAGCGGTTTCGCGGCAACGGGCACGACCGACAGCAGCGATAGCGGCACGGTGTCGGCGGCCACGTCCACGGCAGCCACCGCAGCCACGACGGCAAGCACCGCCAGCACTTCGTCATCCTCATCATCGAGCGATTCGAGCGACACGACCGACGCAAGCAGCACGGACAACACAGCAGCGATGATGCCGCCGCCTCCGCCGCCCATGCCGCCTTCGGCGGGCGGTTACGGCAACGATCTGGCATCGGCGATCTCGAACCTCGCGCAGTCGCTCACGTCGTCTTCGAGCAGCACGTCCTCCGATTCGAGCACGACGAGCAGCACGTCCAGCGGCAGCAGCACGGACAGCGAGCTGACCTCGGACTTCCAGAATCTGTTGACGGCCATGGGCGGATCGTCGAGCAGTTCGACGAGCGACACGAACACCGAGCTACAGCAGTTCCTCACGACGCTCGCGAGCAACCTGCAACAGCAAGGACACGGCGCCGCGAGCGGCCTGTTCGTGAGCACGACGGCCTGAACACGATCAGGTCTGCAAGCGCACGTTTCTCTAAGCGTTGGCCCGTTGGCTTCCTGGCCAATTTGCGCGCCAGCCTGCAAAGGCCAGGCGCGCTTTTTTTGCGTCAGCGCGTATCAGGCGTGCGTGGCAGGAAAGGTCAGGCGCACGATCAGGCCGCCTTCAGGATGATTCTCGACATCACAGACGCCGCCGTTGTCGCGCGCAAGCCGGGCGACGATGGCAAGGCCAAGCCCGCAATGGCCTTCGCCGCCGCGCGCCGCGTTCAGTCGCACGAACGGCCGCATGGCGGCGGCGATGCGGTCCGCTTCGATGCCCGCGCCATGATCGCGCACGCGGATCACACACGCGCCATCTTCGATGGCGGTCGCGATCTCGACCGGCGGCGCGCCATATTCGAGCGCGTTTTCGACCAGGTTCGTCACGAGCCGGTCCAGCGCCACCTGCGGCAGCCTGAATGGCGAACCCGCGCGCAGATCGAGCACGAACAGCGGGCCGCCGCCGTCTTCGATTTCGTCGGGATTGCCGAACTGGCGCTGCAAGAAGGCATCGACTTCGATCAGGCGGTCCGCGTCGGGCGCCTGCTGCGCGAATTCCAGAAACTGCTGGACGATATGCGCGAGCGAATCGACGTCGCGCAACATGCCCTTGCGTTCAGTCTCGTCGTCCATGAGGCTCGCGCGCAGTTTGAGCCGCGTGAGCGGTGTGCGCAAATCGTGCGCGATGCCGCTCAGCATGACCACGCGATCGTCCTCGGCCTCGTTCACGCAGCGCATCATGTCGTTGAACGACGCGCTCACCTCGCGCAACTCGCGCGGGCCTTCGCCCACGAGCGGCGCGATGCGCTCGCCGGTGCCGAAGCGCCGCGCCGCCTGCGCAAGGCTCGCGAGTGGCTTCTGGATCTGCCATGCCGCAAGAAACGAGAGCGTGAGCGCCGCGACGAGCATCGAGATCGCCTCGATGACGAAACGCGGCGGCGGCGGAATGTCGACGGGCACGACGACCCACGAGGCGCTGCCCGGAAAGCGCACCCAGAGCTGCGGCGGTCGCGCGTCGTCGACGGCGAACTGCGTGCCGGGCGGCAAGTGTTCACGCAGATGGTGCGTCAATTCGACGAGCGGCCGGCGCGTGGGCTCGTGCAGATGCACGTCCTTAGGCAGGTTCCACGCGGGCACGCGGCGCACGCGCAGCACTTCGCTCAGGTCGCCGTCCCTGGGCGGTTCGAGCGACTTGCCGAGATGCACGGCGGGCGGCAGGCCCACGCTGTCCGCCGGGTCCGTGTGGTCCTCGCTGGCCGCGCGCAGCGCGAGCAGGATGCCGCGCGCGAAGCCATCCACTTCATGATGCGGGGGCTGCCGCGCGAGCAGCACGAACCAGCCCAGTTGCACGGCCATCAAGACGGCCGCCGAGAGCAGCGCCATGCGCCCGAACAGCGTATTCAGCGGACTCCTCACTGCACTGGCGCGCCGTGCGCCTCCGTGTAGGTGGCCGGGTCCGGCACGAACACATAGCCCTTGCCGCGCACCGTCTGGATATGCAGCGGGTTCGACGGGTCGGCCTCGATCACGCGGCGCAGCCGCCAGATCGGCACGTCGAGGCTGCGCTCGTGGAAGGCCCGCTCGTCGCGATGGACGAGGTCGTGAATCAGCGTGCGTGAAAGCACCTTGTAGGGATGCGTGGCGAACACCTTCAGCAGCGCGAATTCGCTTTCGCGCAGGGCGATATTCGTGTCGCCGCACGACAGCGTGCGCATCGTGAAGTCGAGTTCGAATTCGCCGAACCGGTAGCGCCGGCGCGCCTCGGGCGCGCTCGCCGTCGAGGGCCCGCGCCGCCGCAGGATGTTCTGGATGCGTACGAGCAGCTCGTGCGGGTCGAAGGGCTTGGGCAAATAATCGTCCGCACCCAGCGAAAGCCCGCGAATGCGGTCGCTCACCGAACCGCGCGCGGTGACGAAAATCACGGGAATGTCGTCGCCCGCCGCGCGCAAGGCGGCGATGGCCTCGAGACCGTCGGTCTCCGGCATCATGATGTCGAGCACCACGATGGACGGTCGTTCACGCTCCAGGCGGCGCTGGAGGTGGACGCCGTCGTGCAGCACGGCCGTATCGAAATTGTGCGAGCGCAGGAAGCGGCTCAGCAGGTCGCGCACGACGGGATCGTCGTCGACGATGAGGACGCTGGGATTCATGCCGGAATTTTAAAGCAGCGCGGCACCCGGAATCTTGCGCCTATTCTTACCATTCCTTTCCTGCGCCGCCACGAAAAAAGGGGAGAATCAGGGGGCCGTCTATGCGTAGTTGAGTTGCCACGACACGCCGAAGCGGTCGCTCACCCACGTGAAAAGCGTGCTAAAGCCGTAATTGCCGACCGGCATCAATTCGGCTCCGCCCTGCTTCAGGATCTCGCCGAGTCGCCTGACGTCGTCCTGCGAGTCGCATTCTACGAAAAACGAGAACGATGGCGTGAACGTGAAGGCGTGTTTCACGGGACTGTCGGTGCACATCACCGTTTGCTCGCCGATGCGAAAGCGCGCGAGCTTGATGGACCCTGCCGGGGCGTTGCCGCCTTCGCCGTAGCGCTCGATCTGCTCGATCGCAGCGCCTGGGAAAACGGAAAGATAGAACTCCAGCGCTTCGGCGCCGTCGCCCTGGAACATCAGGAACGGCAGTACGGTTGCGGGCATCGCGATAGTCTCCTGTGCAGAGGTCGAGTCGTCGCCGTACTGTATCCTGGTGCGAATGCGCTGCGCGGTTTCAACGACGCTTCGACCCGTTCACATCAATCGTTCACCTCAATCACGCGCGTTAATGCGCGAGCCCGCGCGTTGCTTGCTCCGGTTGGTCGAGCAACGCACCGCACGCCCAGACGCCCAGTTGCGCACCCGCCACGCGCTCGCGCAGCCACGCGTCGAATGTGTCTCGCAGTTCGGCATGGCGCAGCGCGAAGTCCACCGTCGCCTGCACATAACCGAGCTTGGTGCCGCAGTCGTAGCGCTTGCCCACGAACTCATAGGCCAGCACCTGCTCCTCCTTGCGCATGCAATGAATCGCGGGCGTCAGTTGAATCTCGCCATTCGCGTCGGGCTTCAGCTCGCGCAAATAATGGAAGATGCTCGGCATGAGCACGTAGCGCCCCGCCACGCCGAAGCTGGAGGGAGCGAGCTCGGGCGACGGCTTTTCGATGATGCGGCTCACGCTGATGACTCTCTCGTCCCAGCGCCGTCCGTCGATCACGCCGTGGCTCAACGCGTCATATGATTCGAATTCCTCAACAGCCAGAACCGACGAATCGTAGTGGCTGAAGATATGCACCATTTGCGCGAGAACCGGCGGCTGTCCGTCGAGCAGATCGTCGGCGAGCACCACGGCAAACGGCTCGTCGCCAATCAGTTTCTCCGCGCACAGCACGGCATGGCCAAGCCCGAGCGGCTCGGCCTGCCGCACATAGACGCATTCGACCTCGGGCGGCTTGATGCCCTGCACAAGCTCGACAAGACTTTGCTTGCCTCTTGCCTTGAGCACGTGCTCGACCTCGTAGGACTTGTCGAAATGATCTTCGATCACGCGCTTGCCTCGGCCCGTGACGAAGATCAGTTCGGTAATGCCCGCGGCTATGGCTTCTTCAACAGCATATTGAATGAGCGGCTTGTCGATGACCGGCAGCATTTCCTTAGGGCTAGCCTTGGTTGCCGGCAGAAAATTCGTATCGATTCCCGCCACCGGGAACACAGCTTTACGAACACCAAGCATGATGACCTCACCTGTCGGGTAGAGGGGCGGTGCGATCAGGGAGCGATCGGGATCGGCATGGGCATGGGAATTGGCATTGGGATTTGCGTTCGTACCCCGCATCGTCCCCATGTGGTACGTGGGAATTCAGACCGTCGGCAGGGTTGCAGGTTTCGCCTAAACGTCTGCCAAATCGCCTGGCTACATGATGGCACTGTTTCTTCGTCGCGTGCGCGATTCGACGCCGCGCCGTGATTACATGGCATGTAATTGCCGGCCCGCGCGCTCGCGCCTAGGGTTGGCCTGTCGCGTCGCCAGGCGAGCGGCGCTCAACGCCCAGGAGTCAGCATGTCCGCCTATCCCGCTCACACGATCGAATCCGCACCGGCCCAGTCGCAACCCGTGCTCCGGCAACTGCAACAGACGTTCGGCATGATTCCGAACATCGCGGCCAATCACGAACTACACCGGCAGCGTGACGCATCCGGCGCTCGAAGCCCAGTTCGAGACATTCGCCTGGCGCGCACGCGCGGCCTGAATCCGCTATCGTCACGCGCCTCAACGAGGAAAAACCGATGAACGCCACCCGTCCCGACCCAAAGGTGCCGCCAGGCGAGCTCGGCAGCTTGTTGCGCTACTGGCGCGACGTGCGTAGCGTGAGTCAGCTCGACCTGTCGCTCGAAGCCGGGATTTCGCAGCGGCAGATCAGCTTCATCGAAAGCGGGCGCAGCGTGCCGGGCCGCGATACGCTGCTCACGCTCGCCCAGGCGCTCGACGTGCCGCTGCGCGAGCGCAACGCGCTATTGCTCGCCGCGGGCTACGCGCCTGTGTATTCGGAAGTGCCGTGGAACGCGCAGGAAATGCACAGCGTCGTGCGCGCGCTCGAACGCGTGATCCGCCAGCACGAACCATTTCCCGCGATCGTGATGGACCGCCACTGGAACGTGCTGATGACCAACGATGCGGCGCCGCGCTTGTTCGGCCACTTCGTCGACATGGCCGCGCGCGAGGGCAGGCGCAACATGCTGCACCTCATGTTCGATCCGCAGGGCATGCGCCCTTTCCTCGCCGACTGGGAAAGCGTGGCGCGTAGCCTGCTGCAACGCGTGTATCGCGAATCGGTCGGCGGCGTGATCGACGACGGCACCCGCTCGCTGCTCGACGAACTGCTTGCCTACCCCGGCGTGCCGCGCGACTGGAGAGTCCACCACGGGCCGGGCGCTACGCCAACGATGCCCGTCATCCCGCTTGGCTTCGTTCACGAAGGCCAGGTGCTTCGCTATTTTTCAATGGTGACGAGCATCGGCACGCCGCAACATGTCGCCGCGCAGGAGTTGCGCCTCGAAAGCATGTTTCCCGCCGACGACGCGACCGAAGCACGCCATCAGGCCTTGATGGCCGCGCACGCAAAGGCGCGCTGAGTCACGAAAAAAAAGCGCTCCGCCGAAACGGAGCGCCACAGGGTACGACTCTCACATCGTTCGCCGGCCACAGGGAGGCCGGTGAGAACTCATTGGGCCGCGCGATACAAGCGATACAAGCAATCGAAGCGATACAAGCGCGCCAGGCGGATCAAGCCGCTTCGAGCACCAGCAACTGTGCGCCGTCCGCCACCTGGTCGCCCACGCCGTACAGCACTTCGGTGACCTTGCCGGCCGTCGGCGCGCCGATCGTGTGCTCCATCTTCATCGCCTCCATGACGATGAGCGGCGCGCCCTTCTCCACCACCGCACCCGGCTCCACCAGCACGGCGATCACCTTGCCGGGCATGGGCGCAGTCAGACGGCCTTCGCCATGTTCCGCGTCGGCGGCGTGTGCGAGCAGGTTCTGCCATTCGAATGCCAGCGTGCTGCCAAGGCAAAATACATGGAACACGTCGCCGTCGATGAACACCCGGCCGGTCACCCGCGTGTCGCCAATGGTCGCGCCGTACGCGTCCGCACCCTGGCCGCGCCACCACGAGTAGCGCTCCGTGCGTCCGGCGCAGGCCAGCGTCTCGTTGCCGCCGTCGTGCGTGTGCGCGACCGCGAACGCGGTGTCGCTTTCCACGTCGCGCCACGCGAGCGACTGCGCGAAGCCGCTGTTCAACCGCCAGTGCGCAAGCGACTGCCACGGCGACGCACCTGTACCCTTGCCGCCTTCGCGGCCGAGCAACGCCGCGCAAGCCAGCGCCAGGGCTTCGCGCACCGGCTTGTGCTTCGGCGCGAACAGCGCGTCGTGATGTCGCTCGATCAGGCCCGTATCGAGATCGGCGCTCGCAAACGGCTCGCAGGTCACGAGCCGGTGCAGGAACTCAACGTTCGTATGCGGCCCGACCACCTCGCATCCTTCGAGCGCGCGCTCCATGCGCGCGAGCGCTTCTTCGCGCGTCGCGCCGTGCACGATCAGCTTCGCGATCATGGGATCGTAGAACGGCGTGATGGTGTCGCCCTCGCGCACGCCGCTGTCGATGCGCACGCCCGCGCGCCGGCCCGCGTCGCCAAGGCTGAACTCGACACCCTCAGGCATGCGCAGATGCTTGAGCGTGCCCGTGGAGGGCAGGAAGCCGCGCGCCGGATTCTCCGCGTAGATGCGTGCTTCGAGCGCGTGCCCCGTGATCGCAAGCTGCGACTGTTCGAGGGGCAGCGGCTCACCCGCGGCCACGCGCAACTGCCACTCGACGAGATCGAGGCCCGTGACCATTTCCGTCACCGGGTGTTCGACCTGAAGGCGCGTGTTCATCTCCATGAAGTAGAAGTCCGCGCCCGTCATGATGAATTCGACGGTGCCCGCGCCCACGTATTGCACCGCGCGCGCGGCGGCCACCGCCGCCTCGCCCATGGCACGGCGCACGTGGTCTTCGAGCCCCGGCGCGGGCGCTTCTTCCAGCACCTTCTGGTGACGGCGCTGCACCGAGCAGTCGCGGTCGAACAGGTAGACCGCGCCGCCGTGCTTGTCGGCGAACACCTGCACTTCCACGTGGCGCGGCCGCGTGAGGTACTTCTCGATCAGCACGCGGTCGTTGCCGAAGCTGCTGGCCGCCTCGCGCTTGCACGAGGCGAGTGCGGCCGCGAAATCCTCACTGCGCTCGACCACGCGCATGCCCTTGCCGCCGCCGCCCGCGCTCGCCTTGAGCAGCACGGGGTAGCCCATCGCGTCGGCTTCGCGCTGCAACAGCGCCGCGTCCTGGTCGTCGCCGTGGTAGCCCGGCACGAGCGGCACGGCCGCCGCGTGCATCAGCGCCTTGGCTGCCGCCTTCGAACCCATCGCCGCGATGGCGTCGACCGGCGGCCCGATAAACACGATACCGGCCGCTTCACAGGCATCGGCGAAGTCTTCGTTCTCCGAAAGAAAGCCGTAGCCGGGGTGAATGGCCTGTGCGCCCGTGGCGAGCGCAGCCTCGATGATGCGCTCGATGCGCAGATAACTTTGCGCGGCGGCCGCCTCGCCGATATGCACGGCTTCGTCGCAGGCGGCGACGTGCTTGGCGTTGGCGTCGGCGTCCGAATACACAGCCACACTCTTCACGCCGAGCCGGCGGCAGGTGGCCGCGACCCGGCATGCAATTTCGCCCCGGTTGGCGATCAGGATCTTGTTGAACATGTGATGTCCTCGCTATATCGCTGCGGCGGCCTTATTCGGCGCGCCAGCGCGGCGTGCGCTTTTCAAGGAACGACGACACGCCGTCGCGGCCCTCTTCGCTCGCGCGAATCCGCGCGATGCGAACAGCGGTGTCTTCGATCAATGCGTCGTCTATCGTTTCGCCCGCCACGTCCTGCACGAGCTGCTTGCATTCGCGCACGGCGTTCGGGCTGTTCGCGCACAGCGTGGCGGCGATGCGCTGCACGGTGACGTCGAGCGCGTCGGCGCTCACGGCCTCGCTCACGAGACCGAGCCGCAGCGCCGTCGCGCAGTCGAAGGCCTCGGCCGTGACGAAGTAACGTCGCGACGCCTGTTCGCCGAGCGCGCGGATCACATACGGCGCGATCGTGGCGGGCATGAGGCCGAGGCGCGCTTCGGACAGGCAGAAGTTCGCGGTTTCCACCGCCACCACGATGTCGGCGGCGCACACGAGCCCCATGCCGCCCGCGTAGGCGTCGCCATGCACGCGCGCGACCACGGGCTTCGCGCAGCGATACACGGCCGAGAGCATGTGCGCGAGGCGCAGCGCGTCCGCGCGATTCTCCTCGTCGGAATAGCCCGCCATCTTGCGCATCCAGTTCAGGTCGGCGCCCGCGCAAAAAGCCTTGCCGTTGCCGGCGAGCACGATCGCGCGCGCATCGTCGCGCGTGCCGAGCGCGGTGAAGGCCGCCGTTACCTCGGCGATCATCGTCTCGTTGAACGCGTTGCGCACGTCGGGGCGATTGAGCGTGACGGTCGCCACATGCCCGGCGACTTCCACGGTGAGCGTTTCGTATTGCATCGTCTGGTCCTCAATGCATCACATGCGGAACACGCCGAAGCGCGTGTCCTCGATCGGCGCGTTCATCGTCGCCGACAGGCCGAGACCGAGCACGTCGCGCGTTTGCGCCGGGTCGATCACGCCGTCGTCCCACAGGCGCGCGCTGGCGTAATACGGATGGCCCTGAAGTTCGTATTGGTCGCGAATCGGCTGCTTGAACGCCTCTTCTTCGTCGGCGCTCCACGTGCCGCCCTTCGCCTCGATGCCGTCGCGGCGCACCGTGGCGAGCACGGATGCGGCCTGCTCGCCGCCCATCACCGAAATGCGCGCGTTCGGCCACATCCAGAGAAAGCGCGGCGAATACGCGCGGCCGCACATGCCGTAATTGCCCGCGCCGAACGAGCCGCCGATGATGACCGTAAACTTCGGCACCTTCGCCGTGGCCACCGCCGTCACCATCTTCGCGCCATTGCGCGCAATGCCTTCGTTCTCGTACTTGCGGCCCACCATGAAGCCCGTGATGTTTTGCAGGAATACGAGCGGGATCTTGCGCTGGCAGCACAGCTCGATAAAGTGCGTGCCCTTCAACGCCGATTCGGAGAACAAGATACCGTTGTTCGCGACGATGCCCACCGGGTGGCCCCAGATGTGCGCGAAGCCGGTCACGAGCGTGGTGCCGTAGCGCGCCTTGAATTCGTCGAAGGCGGAGTCGTCCACGATGCGCGCGATCACCTCGCGCACGTCGAAGGGCTTGCGCGTGTCCACGGGAATCACGCCGTACAGGCTCTTTGCGTCGTAGCGCGGCGGCAGCGGCTCGCGCAGCACCACGGGGGGCGTTTTCGTGCGGTTCAGATTGCCGACGATCGAACGGGCGATCGCCAGCGCGTGCGGGTCGTTCTGCGCGAGATGATCGACCACGCCGGACAGACGCGTGTGCACGTCGCCGCCGCCCAGGTCCTCGGCGCTCACTTCCTCGCCCGTCGCAGCTTTCACGAGCGGCGGGCCGCCGAGAAAAATCGTGCCCTGGTTCTTCACGATGATCGACTCGTCGCTCATGGCCGGCACATACGCGCCGCCGGCCGTGCACGAGCCCATCACCACCGCGATTTGCGGAATGCCCTGCGAGGAAAGATTCGCCTGGTTGAAGAAAATGCGGCCGAAGTGATCGCGGTCGGGAAAGACTTCGTCCTGGTTAGGCAGGTTCGCGCCGCCCGAGTCGACGAGATACACGCAAGGCAGATTGTTTTCCTGCGCGATTTCCTGTGCGCGCACGTGCTTCTTCACGGTCACCGGATAATACGTGCCGCCCTTGACCGTGGCGTCGTTGCAGACGATCACGCACTCCTGGCCCGCAATGCGGCCAATGCCCGTGATGATGCCCGCGCCCGGCGCGTCGTCGTTGTACATGCCGTAGGCCGCGAGTTGCGAGAACTCCAGAAACGGCGTGCCCGGATCGAGCAGTTGCGCGATGCGGTCGCGCGGCAGCAGCTTGCCGCGCGCGAGGTGCTTGTCGCGCGCGGCCTCGCCGCCGCCAAACGATAGCTTCTGGATCTTCTCACGCAGGTCCGCAACCACCGCCTCAAGCGCCGCCGTATTGGCCTTGAAGTCTTCCGAGCGCGGATTGAGCTTCGATTCGATAACCGGCATCCTGTCCTCCCTCAATCATTCAGGATTACATCGTTTCCGCGAACAGCTCGCGGCCGATCAGCATGCGGCGAATCTCGCTCGTGCCCGCGCCGATTTCGTAGAGCTTCGCGTCGCGCCAGAGACGCCCCACCGGATACTCGTTGATATAGCCGTTGCCGCCCAGGATCTGGATCGCCTCGCCCGCCATCCACGTCGCCTTTTCGGCCGTGTAGAGAATCACGCCCGCGCAGTCCTTGCGCACCTGGCGCACGTGGTCCTTGCCGAGCGTGTCGAGCTGGCGGCCCACGGCATAGAGATACGCGCGGCACGCCTGGTACGTGGTGTAGAGGTCGGCGACCTTGCCCTGAATGAGCTGGAATTCGCCGATAGCCTGACCGAACTGCTTGCGGTCGTGGATGTACGGCACGACGGCGTCCATGACCGCGGCCATGATGCCCGTGGGGCCGCCCGCGAGCACCGCGCGCTCGTAGTCGAGACCGCTCATCAGCACCTTCACGCCGCCGTTGAGCTGGCCGAGGATATTTTCCTCAGGCACTTCCACGTCCTGGAACACGAGTTCGCCCGTATGCGAGCCGCGCATGCCGAGCTTGTCGAGCTTCTGGGCAACCGAAAAGCCCTTCATGCCCTTTTCGACGATGAACGCCGTCATGCCGCGCGAGCCCGCTTCGGGGTCGGTTTTCGCGTACACGACCAGCGTGTCGCAGTCCGGGCCGTTGGTGATCCACATCTTCGTGCCGTTGAGCACGTAGCGGTCGCCCTTCTTTTCCGCGCGCAGCTTCATGCTCACGACGTCCGAGCCCGCATTCGGCTCGCTCATGGCGAGCGCGCCGATATGTTCGCCCGAGACGAGCTTGGGCAGGTACTTGCGCTTTTGCGCCTCGGTGCCGTTGCGGTGGATCTGGTTCACGCACAGGTTCGAATGTGCGCCGTACGAGAGGCCGACCGAGGCCGATGCGCGCGAGATTTCCTCCATCGCGACCATGTGGGCGGTGTAGCCCATGTTCGCGCCGCCGTACTCCTCCGAGACGGTCATGCCGAGCACGCCCAGGTCGCCGAACTTGCGCCAGAGGTCCATCGGGAACTGGTCGGTGCGGTCGATTTCCCCCGCGCGCGGCGCGATTTCCTTCGCCGCGAAGCCTGCAATGCTGTCGCGCAGCATTTCGACTTCTTCGCCAAGCGGGAACTGCAAACCGGGTACGTTGCTCATGAAAGTCTCCTCGGATTCGTCGGTACGGGCCTATCTCGCCCCATGGACGCACATTTCACGCCACATTTACGTTAACGTCAATAGGTATTTTTGAGCGTCGCTCAACTTCTTGAAAAGACGAAATTTCCTTGTCTGCACGCGATTATTTCACCGATAATGGATTTCATCCCAGACGTAAACTGAATCGAACTCAACATGCAAGTCGACGCCCAGAAAGCCGTCCTGCCCGCGTCGCGCCGCCAGCCGGCGGGCCGCAAGTCGCAGCAGCGCGTGCGCGAAATCCTCCAGGCGGGGCGCGATGTGTTCTCCGAAAAGGGCTACGCACGCGCCACCACGGCCGAGATCGCCCAGCGGCTCGGGGTGTCCGAGGCGACTGTGTTCAGCTACTTTCGGGGCAAACGGGAGTTGTGTGCGCGCGTGATCGGCGACTGGTATGACGAATCGATCGCGGCGATCGAAGGCGGACTGCCGCGCGACGGCACCGTGCGCCAGCAGTTTGCTTTCATCGTGCGCATGCATTTGCAGTTGATGCTGGAAAGCGGCACCGGCATTTGCGAGCTGGTGCTCTCGGAAGGCCGTACGCGCCACCACGACCTGAGCGAGGCGCTCACCGAGATGCAGCGCCGCTACACGGCGCCGCTCATGCGTGTGCTCGCGCGCGGCCAGGAGAACGGCCAGATCCGCACCGACCTGCCGCTGCGCCTGTTGCGTTCCCTGGTGTTCGGGCCGATGGAGCACGTGCTGTGGGATGCGACGCTCGCCAACCGCCGCACCGATATCGACGCCACCGCCGACCGGCTCGTGGACGCCCTCTGGTCGGCTCTCCAGCCGCCCAACCTGGAGCTCGCCGCGCTCGCGCAGTTCAGCCAGGACGTGGGCGAGGCGCTGCACCGGCTGGAGCGCGAGCGCGCGGCGCGCAAGACTCCCGCGGCATAACGCGCCGCGCCCGCCTCTTCAGACCGCCGCCGCCGCTTGCGCCACGCGAGCGCAAAGGCAAGCGGGATCGAGCAGCATCAGCGTGCCCTTCCCCGGCAGTTCCACGGCTTCGTGCATGTCGTTATGCACGCGCGTGTTCTCGCCGCGCGTGAAGGCCGACGGCATGTCAAGCTGCGCCGCGCCATTGAGCGTGACGATGTCCTCCACCGCATCGACAAGCAGTCCGTACTTTTCCCGCTCGTATTCGACGATAAGCACTTTCGCGCGCGAGAGATCCTCATAGGGCGGCATGCCGTACATCGCGCGCACGTCGATCACGGTCACGAGCACGCTGCGCAGGTTGAGCACGCCGCGCACGAATTCGGGCAGCCCCGGCGTGCTCACGATATCGTCTCGATAGTCGATCACCTCGCGCAATTGCGCAATGCGCACGCCGATCAACTGGCCGATGCGAAACGTGACGAGCGTTTGCCGCGTGCCCGCGCCGCGCTTTTGCGCGGCCTGCGCCAGCGCGTTGCGGTACAGATCGCGATGCCCAACGGCCAGCGCAACGATGCGTTCGTTGTCGAATAGCGCGGTCGCGTTCATGAGCAGCACGCCCGCGCGTCCTTCTGCGGCCAGATAGCCCGCGAACAGCGCGCGTTGCGCGTTGCCGCCGTAGGTCGGCATGGCGAGCAGTTCCTCGTCGTGGTACGCCACGATGCTCGCGACTTCGTCCACCAGCAAGCCAAAGTGCAGATCGTTGCGATGAAGCACGACGATGCGCCGTTCGTCCACGCGCGCATCATCGGCGCGCTCGCGCGCGAAGCCGAGGAACGCGCCGAAATCGAGCACCGGAATGGTCGCGCCACGCAGATTCAGCATGCCGATGCACACCTCGTCGGCGAGCGGCGAATGCTGCAACGGCGGCACGCGAATAATTTCCTGAATCGCGTCCATCGGCAGCGCGAGCGCCGTGCCCCCCACCTTGAACGACACGTTCTGGCGCCGCTGCCCCTGGTGCGCGCGCCGTTCGCTCACACGCGGCGCCGTTTGCGCGAGATGCGGCACGTCGCGCAAGCCGAGCAGCACGGCGGGCGCCAACACTTGCAAAATGCGTTCGCCGCCGTCGAGCTTGAGCACCGCGCCGATCGCGGCGGGCGTGCCGCCCTCGGGCGTGGCGAGCGCGATGACCTGATCGCGCGGCACGCGCAGGATCTCGCCCGTGGCATCGAACTGGAGCCCCACGCGCACGCCGCCGGTCTCGACGATGGCCACCTTGCGCGTCGCGCTCGTGCTTTGCGCGTGCAAGTTCAGCAACTGCCGCAGATCGACCACGGGAATCAGCGTGCCGCGCAGGTTGAACAGCCCGAGCAGGTACGGCGGCGCGAGCGGCACCGGCGTGAGCGTCTCGGGATGGTTGACCACTTCCTGCAACGCCGCAACCGGCAAGGCCAATTCGGCGCCCGCGAGATAAAACGAGCCGTAAAGCTCGATATTCGGCCCCGCTGCAAGCGAACGTAGACTCATCGCGTGACTCCGTATCCAATCGAAGGCGAGGTCGAAGGCGAGGTCGAAGGCGCCGACGACGGCGGCTGCGGCAAGGCGGTGCGCGAGAAATGGCGCACGGCGTAGTGATGCTGCTCGCAGTCGATGGTCAACTGGCGTCCGCACTCGCCGCCCACGTCGACGTGCACGACTTTCAGGCGCGTATTGGCGAGCATCTGGCGCGCCATGCGCACGTTCAGTTCTCCGATGGGTTCGTGTATCGTCGTGCGATGGTGCATCATGTTCGCGCCGCCCGCGAGCACGGCCTCGATTTCCCCCTCGGCGGCGCCATCCGCGTGCATCATGGCCAGCAGCTTCGGCAACGCTTCGATCACGTATTTCGCGCCGTTGCCCGCTTGTGGAGCGGCAGGCGCCGCGCCGCGCGCGACGCCCATCGGCTCGGGCAAGAGGCAATGCGCGAGCCCGTAGGTTCCGCGCGAGCGCCACAGCAAGCCAATGCCTACGCACGAGCCCAGCGTCGCGCGCAGGATCTTCGCATCTTCGCCGCTGCTCACGGCGATCTCGCACATTCTCACCTGCACGTCATGCGGGTTGCTCATGCTCACGCTCCTCGTTGCGATAGATGAGCGGCTGCTCGAAGGCGAATCCGGTCGCGACGCGGCTGAGCGACTCGGACTCGCCCACGATCAGCACCGCGCCCGGCCGCATCGCGCGACGCACGTTTGCGAGCACCGCCTTCTGGCCTTCGAGATCGAAATAGATCAGCACGTTGCGCAACAACACCAGGTCGAACGCGCCGAGATCGCGCGGCGCGTCGTAGAGGTTGTGCCGGCGGAACGTCACCTGCGCACGCAGGGTGTCGTTGACGGTAATGCCGGTGGCGTCGCTGCGAAAATACTTCTGCACGAGTTCTGGCCGCTGCTGGCGCAAGCCCTCCATGCTGCGGCCGCCGTAGTGACCGGCGCGCGCGTTCGCGAGAATGCCGTCCGAGATATCGGTGCCGACAATCGCGTAGCGCAACGCGGGATGCTGCGCGCGGCGCTCCTCGCAGAGCATGGCCGTCGTCCATGCTTCCTCGCCGCTCGAAGCCGCCGCCGACCAGATGCGCAAGCTCTCGCCGGGCCGCGCCGCGCTCCACCGCGGCAGGAATTCGCGCGCCAGATACTCCCAGATGCGCGGCGTGCGAAAGAACGACGTTTCGTTCGTCGTGACCAGATCGATAAAGTCACGCACCTCGTCCGCGCTCGTGTCGAGCACGCGCAGGTAGTCGCCATAGTCGGGCAGGCCGAGCGTCATGATGCGGCGGCGCAAGCGGCCCTTGAGCATGGTCCACTTGCGCTCGTTCATCGCAATGCCCGTATGACGGCGCACCTGCTCGAACAGCGCGCGGCGCACCGCCGGTTCGGCATCCTGATCGATATCCACTGCCACCTCCGGGCTTCACACCACGAAGCGCGCCACCGTAGTGTCGAGCCCTTCCGCGCCGCCCCTGAGCGAGGCCGCCGCGCGCGCGATCGTGTCGCACGCGCCCGCCGACTTCTCGGTTTCCTCCGCCACCTGCTGGATCGCGGCGCTCACTTCACGCGCGGCGATGAGTTGCTCGTCGGCGCCGCAGGAGATTTCCGAAATGGCTTGCGTCGTGCGGCTCACGCCGGCCACGATCTTCTCGAACGCCTCGCCCGCCTGCTTCGAAATCTCGCTGCCCTGCGCCACGCGCTTGACCGACTCGTTGATGAGCTTCGAGATTTCCTTGGTGGCCTGCGAGGAACGTTCCGCCAGCTTGCGCACCTCGTCGGCGACCACGGAGAAGCCCAAGCCGTGCTCGCCCGCGCGCGCCGCCTCGATCGCGGCGTTGAACGCGAGCAGATTGGTCTGGCTCGCGATCTCGCCGATCACCTTGATGATCTCGGCAATGTCCTCCGACGAGCGGTTGATGAGCTCCATCGCCTCGATCGAACGGGTCACGGCTTTCGCGCCGCGTTCGGCTTCCTGCTGGGTGTCCTTGGCAAGCTGATCGGCGCCGCGCGAATTGTCGGCAATCGAATTGATCGACGCGGTCAGCTCCTCGATCGACGCGTTCATTTCCTCCACGGTCGCGCCGAGCAACTGCGCGCCGCTCGCCACGGTGTCCGCGCGCGCCGCGATATCCTGCGACGAGCCCTTGAACGTGCCGGCCGATTCGACCACCTTGCCGATCACGCCCGCAAGATCGGTCATCATCCCCTTGATCCCGGCGGCAAGCTGGTCGATCGGCTGCTCGCCGCTCACCTCGACCGCGCCCGTCAGGTCGCCGGCCGCCGCGCGGCTCACGACCGCGAGCAGTTTCTCGACCTTGCGCTGATCGTCCTGCGCGCGCAGCTTCACGCTCTCTTCCAGTTCGACCTGGGCGCTCACGTCGTTGGCGAACTTGATGACCTTGTAGAGGCGGCCGTTCACGTCGAAGATCGGGTTGTAGGTCGCCTGGATCCACACCACGCGCCCGCCCTTGGCAATGCGCTTGTAGCGCCCCGAGTCGAATTCGCCGCGATTGAGCTTGGCCCAGAACTCGCGATAATCGGGGCTGCCCGCGTACGCCTCTTCGCAGAACAAGCGGTGATGCTTGCCGAGAATTTCCTCCAGGCGGTAGCCGAGCGTGTCGAGGAAATTCTGGTTCGCATGGAGCACGATGCCGCCCGTGTCGAACTCGATTACGGCCTGTGCCTTGTCGATGGCGCGCAAGCGCCCCTCGTATTCGGCATGCTGCTGCTTGACCGCGGTGATGTCCGTGGCGAACTTGATGACCTTGTAAGGCCGCCCGTCGTCGCCGATCACCGGGTTGTACGAGGCGTTGATCCAGATTTCCCGGCCGCCGCGCCCAAAACGCCGGTACTCGCCGCGATCGTACTCGCCGCGGCCCAGGCGTTCCCAGAACTGGCGGTAGGCCTCGGTTCGAGCATAGTCAGGATCACAAAAAATGCGGTGATGCTTGCCGCGCACTTCCTCGAGCGTATAGCCGAGCGTGGCGAGAAAATTGTCGTTGGCGTGGAGAATGTTGCCTTGAAGATCGAATTCGATTACGGCCTGCACGCGATGCAAAGCGGCATTGACCGCGCTCAATTCGAGAAATTCGAGCTGCCGGTCCGGCGTCGATTGTTCCATGGTCTTCCCTCGCTTTGGTTTTGCTTTCGAATCGCTTCGGATTCCGGCGAGCCTCCCGCACTGTGCGGTCGGTTTCTCTCAGATTATTTTGTGTGCTTCTCACACGCGAACGTGCCCTCTCTTACCGGTGCTATAACGGCGCTTCCACAGTCAACTTGACCAGGGGTTCTTCCAGGGCAAACGTTTTCTTCGCCCCCGGAAAAGCGCACGAATGGTTGATTTGTCCACGGATGCGGGCGCCGCATTGCAGCCTCTCATTCAATGAACGATTCGTAATATAAATATCATTTTGCATAATTAATATTCGAAACTCATTAAGCGGTATGTTTCCAGTCCTTCATAAAGAAAAAAGCGCACTTTTCAGTGCGCTTTCAGTGCTGGGGATGAGCCGTGCGGTTAGCGGGTCATGTAGGCCACATAGGGACCGGTCCCGCCGCCTGCCGAACGCGAACCCTCGATGCCGTAGTAGACCTTGCGGCCCAGAAAGAACGGGAAGCCGAGATCGACCGTCTGCGCCATGTAGGCGGTGAGGTTGTTGAAGGCGAAGTTGGGCGAGGCAAGCAGCGCGATCGCGTTGCCAATATTCACCGTCACGCTTTCGCTTGCGCCCGTGGCGTCGTTCAGCACGACGTTGCGCGTCCATTCGCCCGGCGGCGCGAAGAATCCGTTGAACTGCATGATCGAGGTGTCGTCAAAAAATATCACGTTCGACCCCGAATCGATGAACCCCGGCACCGGGCTCGTGCCGCTGTACTTCGCGACGAAATTGCCGTAGCTGTCCGTCGCCAGCACCGTGGCGCCTACGCCGCTCAGTGCGTTGTTCGCCTGGGTATCGACGCCGAACGTGAGCGTGCCGCTTACCGAACTCGCGCCGCGCGACGCGACCGCGGGCATTTCGACGATCACGCCGTTGTTGTCGAGCGGAAACAGCGCGACGGGATTGATGATCTGGCGGGCGAGCGGTATCGCAACGGGTTTGGCCGGATTGGCATCGGCATAGTAGTAGCCCGCGAGCGGCGAAGCGGCGCATGCGGGGCCGCAGTCGTAGCGCGCCGTGCCGATGCCGAGAATGCCGTTCGCGCCCAGCACGGCCGGCGAGCTCAGCGCCGTGTTCCACACGCAGGCGTCCGGCGTCGCGGAAACAATGGCCGGGTCGCTCATCACCTGGATCGGCACGGCGGCCGCGATTTCCTGCGAGAGCTTGACGTCGGCGTTGCGCAGGCTGCCCCACGTATGACCGGAGCCGAACGCCGCACACACGCCTACGCGGTTCCCGCCAGCGGCATCGGTTTGCACCGGAAGCGCGGCCAGGGTCGCGGGCGGGATGGTCGACGCAAAGAGGCGCAGGCCGAACGACCCGGTGTCGAGCAACACGTTGTCGATCGTGGCGCAGTTGGTGCGCGCGCTGCTGTTCGGCTGGCAGATCGTCACGCTCACGAGCGGGAAGTTGCGCACGCCCGTTGCCGAGGAAACCAGCACGGGAACCGTGTTGCCCGGATCGGCGGTTGCGCCGCCAGGGTCGGTGGCGGTGCCGGAAGCGGCGGCGTCGGGCGCGCCCGAGCCGGAATCGCCCGTGCCGGAGCCGCCCGATGGCGTACTTCCCGATGCGGTGCTTCCCGATGCGCCACCCGCCGATGCCGCGCCCGATGCGTTATCCGATCCTGAAGCGCCGCTGCCGTTACCCGCTGCCGAGGCCCCCGAAGGCGCGGATGCCGCGGCCCCGGAGCTGCCATCGGCCTGCCCGGCTGCGTTCTTGCCGCCGGTTGTGCCCGCACCCGTTGTCGCCGGTGCGCCGCTGTCCCCGCCACCGCCGCATGCGGCCAGCGCGACGCTCAGCATGAGCGCCGAAATCACTGCGATTCGTTTCATTGCGTTCCCCGTTGCATTACTGGATCTGGTCGGCTGTGACGCCCTGCGGCAGCGCCTTCGGTAGCCACGCGCGGCCGGTCAGCGCGCCCATATGACCGCCCGACTCGACGACGAGATCGTCCTCACGCACCGCGACGGGTCCATAGCCGCCGCCGCGTGCGGCCTGTGCGCTGGCGAGTCCTTTCTGCCAGGCCGGGAAATATCCGCCGAGCAGCGTTTCGAGCGATCCGATGCGAGGGCCGCGCCACGACACCGCGAAAACAACGCCCTTCGCGTCGAGGTATTCGCGGATCGTCGTGCCGTTCGCGAGCGTCGTGGTATTGACGGTGTAGGGAGCGGTCGCGGTCTTGCCCGCAGCCATGAGACGAGCCTCGGGCGCGCTGCGCACGCCCGCGTAGGTCGGCGCACCGCCTAGCGACGCCCAGGCCGGCGACGCCGCGAGCAGCGATCCCGCGATAAGACAAGTAAGATTTTTCTTCATGTCGTAGTCCTTATTATTTATGGAAGCGCACGACGTCGCGCTCTGACCGTCAAGCGTCAAGAGTCTATGTCAAGCTGACGGACGGCCTACATGCAGAAAGTCGAAATTGCTTTTTGATATGTTTGGGTATGACGCGTCGTGCGGACCCGCATAGCCAGGTCAGCAGACAGCGGGGACTTCGCTATCCAATTGTTACAGGCAGGCGGCGCGCGTTTGCGCAAACAGGGACCGCGAAGCGAGCCGTTGCGCGCCGTTCACAACGCGGGCGGCCTTTGGCGCCTCGATCACGGCAAAACCTGTAACAACTCGAAAAATCGGTGCAACGCGCGTAATTGCATTGATCACGCCAATGTCATAGCGTTTCATAATTGGCGGGCCTGCGCCGTTGCCCCTGCCCGCCCGTTTCCGGAGATCCTGTGTGAGAAGGTCCAAACTGTTACTCGGCGCCGTTGCGACCGCGCTCGCCGGCGCGACGGGCGCGGCGCACGCGGCGCATGTCGGCGTGTTCGTCAGCGGCGGCGTACCCTACTACTACCCGGTTGCGCCCGCGCCCTACTACTACGGGCCGCCGCCCGTCATCGTCGCGCCGCCCGCGCCGCAGGCGCCCGACTATATCGAGCAGGGAGACCCGCAAGGCGGCGTGCCCGCAATGGACCCGCAAGGCCCCGATATGGCGGACAACCAGCAGGAAAACAGCGACACCTGGTTCTACTGCGACGCCACGAAAACCTACTATCCATATGTGAAGCAATGCACGTCGGGCTGGCGCGCGGTTCCCGCCCAGCCGGCGCCCTCGAACTGAACACCTTGACGATATCGAGCCGCACATGAAATACACCTATCTCACGCTACTCGCCGCGGCAGGGCTGCTGAGCGCGTGCGCCGTGGTCCCCACCGGGCCGAGCGTGATGGCGCTGCCGGGCACGGGCAAGACCTTCGACCAGTTCCGCGCCGACGACTTCAACTGCCGCCAGTTCGCCTTCCAGCAAGTGGGCGGCGTCTCCACCAACCAGGCGGCCACGGCCTCCGGCGTAGGCAGCGCCGTGGTCGGCACGGCGCTTGGCGCCGCCGCGGGCGCGGCATTCGGCGGCGGCCAGGGCGCGGCCATCGGCGCGGGCGCGGGCCTGCTCGCGGGCAGCGCGGTCGGCATGGGCAATGCACAGGGGTCGTCGTGGGACGTGCAACGCCGTTACGACTACGCTTATCTGCAATGCATGTATGCATCGGGCAACCGCATTCCCGCGCCCGGCAACATGGTGATGACGCAACCCCAGCAATTCCAGAGCGCGCCGCAGCAGCGCTTTTTGCCGCCGCCCCCACCAGGGTCGCCCCCGCCGCCGCCGAGCGGGTATTGACGCTGTAAAGGAAAACGCGAGGCAAGCGCGCATGCGCCGGCCTCGCGTTTCGTGCAGCGGGCAAACTCACGCGCGCCACGCTTGCCGCGAGCGCGCGTTTTACTTTGCATTCCGAATATTATTTCGCGGGTAAGTCGAGCGTCTTGCCGTTCCACACCACGCGGCGCATTTCCCCCGTTTGCGTATCGATGAGCGTCATCTGCTGGGCGGCATGCACGGCATCGAGCTTGCCGCCGCCGTCGGGTTTCGACTTCGTTTCGAGCAACGGCTGCAACACCGGCGCGAGCGATTTGAGCAACTGCACCGACAACGCGCTCGTGAACGTGTAGCGCGCCGCATACGGCTCATGCACCCAGGCCGTGAGCGTGCCGTAGAAGCGGTCGCCGATCACGAACACGAAGGTCGCGCTGCGGTTCACCTTGCGCGACTCGATGAGCCGCGCGCCCGGCGCATACACATTGAAGCGCTGGTCGCCGGTGCCGGTCTTGCCGTACACGGGCAGCGTCTTGCCGTCGGGCAGCGTCAAGCCTTCAGCGAGCCGCTTGGCCGTGCCGCCCTCCACCACGGATGTCAGCAACTCGCGCACCACCTGTGAAATCTCCGGCGAGACCAGCGGCTGCGGCGGCGTGGCCGCGTGCACGAAGCGGGTTTCGTACGGCGTGCCGCGCGCGAATTCGAGCGAGTCGAAACTATGCGTCGGCAGCTTTTCGCCGTTGCTGGAGATCAGGCCGATGAGCTGCGCCAACGCCGCCGGCCGGTCGCCCGATGCGCCGATCGCCGCGCCATACGAAGGCGTGATGCTGTCGAACGGATAGCCGAGCGCGCGCCATGACTTGCCGATTGCGTCGTACGCGCGCAACTCGATCATGTGGCGAATGCGCCGGTTCTGCGTGGCGTGGTACTTCGTCTTGAACAGCCACTTGTAGGTGTAAAGGCGCGTATCGTGGCTCTCCTGCTGAACTTGTGCGAGCGTCGCATCCGGGTGCGCGCGCAAATAATTCAGGAGCCACAGTTCGAGCGGATGAATGCCCGCGATATAGCCGCGATCATTGAGGTCGAATTTGTCGATCGCGTACTTGTCGTAATAGTGCGCGAGGTCTTCGTCGTCGAGCCACTGGAATTTCGTGTTCTTCAGTTGCGCGCGCATCTGTGCGTTGAACCACGGCTGCGTGCCGCCAGGGTTCACACTGCGCAACACGGTGGCGATGCGCGCCGGACCCTTGCGCGTGTGCTGCAACAGGGTCGCCAGCGCGTCGTCGTTGCTCTTGCCTGCGTAGCGCGTATAGAAGCGCTTCATGTAGACCTGGCTTTCTCCGTCGGCGAACTGCGTGAGGAAGCGGCTGCGCACGGCGGGGTCGTCGAGCCACTGCGCGGGCGGGCCCGAAGTCTGGATCATTTCGTAGTGCACGATATCGCGCATGAGCCGCACGAACACGAGGTTCACCGAGTGCTGGAACGCGCGGTGCACGGTGAGGATCTGCGCGTTGTCGCTCGACTCGAAATTGTTGAAGCTCTGCGCGCCGCCGCCCGTATAGAAGGTCTCGCCAGGGCTGGCCGAATACTTGCGCTCCACGGCCGCTTCGAGCATCGAGGGCAGCGAGCGGTCCGATGTCTTCGAGAGATAGTCGATCGCCCAGCGCGTGAGCGCATCGCTCGGATCGACCTGCGGCAGCGCGGCGCGCAGCGTCTTCGCGTCCTCGTCGGCGTACTTGTCGTGCAGCGCGGTCACGATCTGGAGATACGTCACGAGCGTGCGCAGCTTGGCCGTCGAGCCGAGGTTCAGCCGCGCGCCCGAGTTGATGTCGAACGGCTCGTTCACGCTATCCGTCTGCACGCGCACGAGGTTCTCGCCGTCGCTGCGCTCGAACAGCGTGAAGCTGTAGGCGATCTTCGACGGGTCGTCGGCGGGGCGCAGCATTTCGAAGCCCACGAGGCCCGCCTGGCGCGCGCCGTCCTTCGTCGCGGCGTCGGCAAGACGGTCGCTCACGGCCTGCTGCACGCTGTCGTTCAGCGTCGCCGTGGCGGAGAGATCGAGACGATCGAGGTCGTAGAGCGTCTTCAGACCGAGCGCCTGCATGAGTTGCGTGCGCAACGTCAGCACCGCCTTGCGCTCAACATACGAAACCGGCGCACGCGGTTGCGGCTTCGAGCGGTCGAGCGTGAGTTGCGCGGAGAGCGCGGCGTCGCGCAGCGCGGGAGGAATCACGCCGCCCGCGCCGAGCAGGCGCACGTAGCTGTCGGTGAGCTTCGCCAGCGCCTCGTTGTTCTTTTGCAGGAAGTACGAAGGCGCGCGCTGCGCGATCAGCAGCGAGAGCACCTGGCGGAATGCGAGCGCCTGCTCGTCGAGCGTGCCCTCCGAAATCGGCGCGCGCAGGATGCGGTTGACTTCGCGGAAGTCGCGCCCGTACCAGGCGGCGAGCCCGTCACCGAGACCGTTGACTTCGCCCACACCCGGCTTGGCCGAAAGCGGCACCGAGTTCAGGTAGTGCACGAGAATCTGCTGGCGCGCGGGCATGGTCTGCGGGCCGTCCAGATAGGCGCGCACCGAGGCCGACGCGATCTGGCGCAGCTTCTCCGGCGGCGTGGCGGTGCGCCCGCCCGCGGAGTGGCGGAACTTCTCGATTTGCGTGGCGAGTGTGCTGCCGCCCGGCGTCTGCTGATGGCGGTCGACGATGCGCACGCCCTGGTCGACGAGCGCGCGGCTAAAGCGGCCCCAGTCGATGGCGGGGTTGCGGTTCGGCTGGTCTTCGGCGAGCAGGTATTTGTCTTCGATGAAAAGCAGCGAATTGCGCACGACCGCCGGCACGGCGTCGAAATTCTCGTAGGCGCGCTGCGGATAGCGCGTATGGAACAGCATCGCGCCGGTCGAATCGCGCAGCACGATGCCGGCCTGATCCTTTTCTTCGTAAGGCAGGAAAAGCCCCTGGTCGGCCACGGCGATCATGCGATCCGAATCGCGCGCCTGGGCGGCGATCGTGAAACCGCGTTGGGCAAGCCGGCTCTCGAATACGGGCAATTGCGCGTAACCGAGCCGCACGTCATACGGGCCGTTCGTGGTGGGAAAACGGATGCTGTGGCTCGGTCCGCTCTCGACGGTGTAGCCGATGTCGCGCGTGAGTTCGGAGAGGTAGCGCGCCTGGAGGCGCGACGTGTCGATCTCGATCTGGACAATGCGCGCGACGATGATGAGGGCGGCCAGAAACGCGACGACGAATCCCCACTTGACCCACCGCAAGAGTGAGCCAGCGCCAGTGGCGCGGAGAGGAAAGCGTACCGACGGGCGGTTCATGCGTATTCTCCTGACGTCACGTCAGACTTCGAGACGGCACCCCTAAGATAGTCTATCTCGCTCCGTAAGTTCTTGCGTGCCGGTATGACGGGCGGCGCACGCACGTCGCACTGCCGCAACACCTATGCCTGGCGCGTGACAGTTTGACGTCGGGGACGTGGCACGCGAGATGCTCCCGATATAATGATCGGCTTCCCGTAGCCTTCGTACGAGATCAGAGAAATATGAAGAAGCTCGCCGTACCCCTTGCCCTCTCGCTCAGCCTCGGCGCGTGCGCGTGGTTCCAGAGCAATCCGGATGCAGGCCAGCCGGTCATCGATTCCACGACTAACCGGTCGGTTCAGGACGTGATCTCCTGCCTGACCGTGGAAGCGACGCACCACGGCGCCAGCTTCTCGACCTCGCCGCTGCCGCAAGGCCAGATGCTCGAGTTCGGCGACTCGAACGTGATCAAGATCCGCGCCGACAACGGCACGACCACCTACCGCTATTACGCGGGCAAGCGCCACGCCTCGAACCTGTGGATCGAGGGGGCGAGCAAAACCTGCGCGCCCTGAAATTTTGACGCCGGGCTTTCAGCGCGGCGCGGCGCGCCTGGTTCGATTACATCTTCTTACGTGACGTTACGCGCTGTAGCGCCGTGACACATTTTGGCGGGCGGTTTTAAGAATCGCTTAAGTCTTCGTCAGCATCATGCGCTGACCGAAAAGAAACGAACGCAGCAGGAGGTCCCGTGAACCAGCAAGAACCGCAGAACCAGGCAACGAGCGCCGCTACGCCGGCAGCGAAGCCCGCACGCCGCACGCTGCTGCGCCGGCTGCTGAGCCACCACGAGCTCGCCACGCTCCTGTTGCTGCTGCACGCGCCGATCGACGCGCAAGCGAAACCCGAGATTCCGATGCTACAGGAAGCGGGCCTCGTCGAGCCGGTCATGGACGACGCCGGCGCATCGCGTATCCGCCTCACTTCGGAAGGCAACGCGATCCTGCAAGGGCTCGGCCTCGCGCGCTGACGCGCCCTGCACCGCCCCGGCACACATTACGCAAAAGGGCGGCGGCACGCTTGACGTGCCGCCGCCCTTTTTGTTTGCTTGTTGTGTGCCTCAAGCTGCGCGAGCCGCGCTTGCCTGAACCCGGATCAGGCCGGCTCCAGTTCCTCGCCTTCGCTTGCGAGCGCCGCTGCCTCGTCTTGCAGGCGCAGCAGCCGGTAGCCGCTCTTGTATACCGGTTGCAGCCGGAAACCGTTCGGCTCGTCGATCTCGAGCAACAGGCGCAGGCGCGACACATGGCTGTCGATCGTGCGCGTGAGCGTGTGCAACTCGCGGCCCCACACCATCGCATAAATGTGGTCGCGCGAGAGCACCCGCCCGATGTTCGCGAAAAACAGCGAAGCAAGCCGGTATTGCGTGCTGGACAGCAGCACGGGCTTGCCGTGTACGCTGACCGCCTGGCGCCGCATGTCGAAGTGGTACGGCCCGGCGTGGATCGTGGTGTTGTCGTAGCGGTCGGGGAACGCGCGGCGCAGGAGCGCGTTCACGCGCGCGCGCAGCACGGAAGGACAAACCGGCAGGCACACATAGTCGTCGGCGCCGACCGAGAACGCGCGCACCACGCTCTCGTCCGACATGTCCTCCGAAACGAACAGCACCGGAATCTGGCTGCCGTTCACGGCGCGCAACGTTTTCACCAGTTCCGAGCCCGCCAGCCGCGAACCCTGCCAGTCGAGCACGAGCATGTCCACGGTCGATGCGGCGAGCGTCCGGGCAAGCATGAGCGGCTCGCTGAACGGCATGCACGCGTGGCCGCATTGCGTCAGAACCCGCTCGATTTGCTGGCGGTGTACAGCGTCGCGCTGAAAAATCGCGATACGCATGATGAAGTCCTCTCATGGATCGAAAATCAAGCCGGGCAATTCTGTGGATATGTGCAAAGGCTGCCCATCGGACGAGTCCGAATTGCACCCAGACTCGCCCTCACCCGGCTGATTTCCGACAACGATCGGCACACGCCCTGACGGCCGCCTACCCCGGCGTGCCTGGCCCCCTGCAAGCTTCCTGTAGAATTGCGCGCTGGCCTGAACTCGTCGGCGCGTCCGCCCACCCGTACGGACGCGCTGTTGCCGTGCCCCACCCTCGCGCCCACTTTCCGACGACCGCCGCCCCCGCGCCACGCGCGCACCAGGCAAATTCGGCCATCACGGACGTCCACACGCGTTCCTTACAACGTCGTACATAACAAACACCCTGGTTTTTCGGAAATGCAAGCAACAGACATCGACGTGCGCGCGCCAGCCGCCACGCGCGCGCTCACACGCAGCGACTACAAGACGCTGGCGCTCGCGGCGCTCGGCGGGGCCCTGGAGTTCTACGACTTCATCATCTTCGTGTTCTTCGCGCCGGCCATCGGCCAGTTGTTCTTCCCCGCAACGATTCCCGACTGGCTGCGTCAGCTCCAGACGTTCGGCATCTTCGCGGCGGGCTACCTCGCGCGCCCGCTCGGCGGCATCGTCATGGCGCACTTCGGCGACCTGCTCGGCCGCAAGCGCATGTTCACGCTCTCCGTGCTGCTGATGGCGCTGCCCACGCTCGCCATGGGCTGCCTGCCCACCTATGCGACGATCGGCGTGCTCGCGCCGGTGCTGCTCCTCACGCTGCGCGTGCTGCAAGGCGCGGCCGTGGGCGGCGAGGTGCCGGGCGCGTGGGTGTTCGTCTCCGAGCACGTGCCGCGCCGCCACATCGGCTATGCGTGCGGCACGCTCACGGCGGGCCTCACGTTCGGCATCCTGCTCGGCTCGCTGATCGCCGCGGCGGTCAACCATCACTACGCGCCGGGCGACATCGCCGCGTATGCCTGGCGCATTCCGTTCCTGATCGGCGGGCTGTTCGGCATGTTCTCGGTGTACCTGCGCCAGTGGCTGCACGAAACGCCGGTATTCGCGGAGATGCAGGCGCGCAAGTCGCTCGCCGACGAAATTCCGCTCAAGGCCGTGCTGCGCGACCACGGCCGCGCCGTGATCGTCTCGATGCTGCTCACGTGGATGCTGTCGGCCGCCATCGTCGTCGTGATCCTGATGACGCCGCCGCTCCTGCAAAAGCAGTTCCATCTCGACGCCACCACGTCGCTGCTCGCCAACTGCGTGGCGACGCTCTTCCTCACGGTCGGTTGCGTCACCGCGGGCGCGCTCGCGGACCGCTTCGGCGCGCGCCGCGTGCTCGCCATTGGCGGCATTGCGCTGGCCATCTCGTACTACACGCTGTTCCGCCAGATCGCCGTGGACAGCTCGCTGCTCATGCCGCTCTACGCGGTGGCCGGGCTGCTGGTCGGGACTATCGGCGCGGTGCCTTATGTGATGGTGAACGCGTTCCCGCCCGTGGTGCGCTTCTCGGGCATCTCGTTCTCGTACAACGTGGCGTATGCCGTGTTCGGCGGCCTCACGCCGATCGTCGTCGCGCTCATGATGAAGTCCGCGCCGCTCGCGCCCGCGTACTACGTCGCCGCGATCTGCGTGCTCGGCGCGATCACGACGCTGTTCTTCAAAGACCCGCAGCGCGACGAGTAAGCACGTACTCCGTGCGCCTTCAGTGCGCACTGAAGGCGCACGGGACGGCCCCGCCGTTCCGGCGCCATTTTTCCGGCGGCTTCGACGATTCACCCCAGGCCGAAACGTCGCAGCCGGCATGCGCCCTACGATGGGTGCATGAATACCTCACACCCCACCCCCGCCCCCGTCCACTTCACGCCCGCCCTCACGCGCATCGTCGCGACAGTCAGCGTGGGCTTCGTGGTCACGCAGCTCGACGTCACCATCGTCAATATCGCGCTCGCGCGCATCGCTACCGACCTCCACACGAGGGTCGCGGGCCTGCAATGGATCGTCGACGCCTACACGCTCGCCTTCGCGGTGCTGATGCTCTCGGGCGGCGTGCTCGGCGAGCGTTACGGCGCGCGCCGCCTCTATGCCGCCGGGCTCGTGGTGTTCGCGCTCGCCTCGCTCGCGTGCGGCCTTGCCGCCAATGCGGCGATGCTGGTCGCCGCCCGCGCGCTGCAAGGCGCGGGCGCGGCGGCCATGCTGCCGAACTCGCTTGCGCTGCTCAACGAGGCGTGCCGCCATGACCGGGCGCTGCGGGCACGCGCCGTGGGCTTCTGGACCGCCGCGGGCGCCATTTCGATCGCCGCCGGGCCGGTGGCGGGCGGCCTGCTGATCGCGGCTTTCGGCTGGCGCAGCATTTTTCTCGTGAACCTGCCGCTGTGCGCGGCCGGCCTCGCGGCCACGCTCGCCTGGATTCCGGCGCCGCGCCGCCATGCACGTGAACCCGGCGCGGCGGCCACGGCAGGGGTAGCGGCGGCCGCGCGCAGCCTCGACGTGCGCGGCCAGGTGCTCGCCGTGGTGGCGCTCACGGCGTTCACGGGCGCGGTGATCGAATGGCGTCCGCTCGGCTTCATGCACTGGGCGGTGGCGGGCGGCTTCGCGCTCGCGTTCGCCGCGGGCTTCGCCTTCGTTTCGCTCGAAGCGCGCGTGCGCGATCCGATGCTGCCGCTCGCCATGCTGCGCAACCGCACGTTCAGCGCGGCGGTGCTGTTCGGCATCTGCGTGAATCTCACCTATTACGGCACCGTGTTCGTGCTCGCGCTCTACCTGCAACACGCGCGCGGCGAGACGCCGTTGCAGGCGGGGCTCGCGTTCGTGCCGCTGACCGGCGGCTTCCTGCTGTCGAACATCGTGAGCGGGCATGTGGTGGCGCATTACGGCACGCGCCGGCCGATGGTCGTCGGCGCGCTCCTCGCCGGGGCCGGTTACGCGTTGCTAACGACGGTGGACGCCGCGACGCCGCTCGCCTTCGTGCTCCTCGCCTTCCTGCTGATTCCCTCGGGCATGGGGCTGGCCGTCCCGGCGATGACGACAGCGGTGCTCTCCTCGGTCGAACCGGCGCGCGCGGGCACGGCCTCGGCGCTGCTCAATACGGCGCGTCAGGCGGGCGGTGCGGTGGGTGTGGCGGCGTTCGGCGCGCTCGCGGGCGGCGCGTTCGCGGCGCAGGTGGTGGCCGGCCTGCGAGCGGAGGCCGCGATCTCGACGGCGCTCCTGCTCACGGCGGCGGGGCTGGCGTGGTTCGTGAGGACCGCTGCGGCGCACGCGGGGGCGCGCCCGGCTGCGGCGCCGCGCCTGAACGAGTCGCGCTGACGCCCTGCAAGGCGGCTACAGCGACGCCTCCTGAATCGCGCCGGAGTCGATCGCGCGTTCGATCAGCCCTTCGTTCTGCGCCTTGCGAATGGCGTGCGCGATGAGCTGGTCCGGCTCCTCCAGCTCGGCCTTGAGTGCGCCGAGCAGGCCGGTGGCGTCGAGGATCACGAGCGTCTTGGCCGTATCCGCATAACTGATGAACACGCGCCGCGTGCCGTCTTCGGCGAGGCTCGCGCAGAATTGCTCCGGCTTGCCCGCCACGTTGTAATCGAAGTTCTGTATCAAGGCCTGCTCCCTGGTCGTCCGGTTGCCCGGTGGTTGTGCCGTTTTGCCCGCTGCCGTGGGCGCCTAGCCGCGCAGGCCGCCGCGCGGCGCGCGCAAGCCATCGACAGAAGCACGTCCCGCGCCCGTTACGGTGAGCAGCAGGAAACCACCCGCGATCGCCACGTTCTTCCAGAAGTGCACCACTGCGTCCTGTTGCAACGCGGCTTGCGTCATGTTCCAGAAGTCATGTCCGAATATCGCCGTAACGACAGCGTACACGGCAAGCAGGAAGGCCACAGCGCGCGTGCGCATGCCCAGCACGAGCGCAATGCCGCCGAGCAGTTCGATGACCGTCGCCACGATCGCCGCATACGAGGCATAGGGCACGCCCTTCGAATGAAGGTAGCCGACGAACCCCGCATACCCCAGCAGCTTCATGGCCCCACCCCAAAGGAACAGGATGGCAAGGGCGACACGGGCGATGAAGATGATGAGGGAATCGGCGGGACGGGTCATGAAGGGCTCCGGTATGCAATATCGGAATGACCGTGGCGCTTGCGCTCAGTTCCCCCAACCTTCCCACAACATGAAACGGAGACAGCAGGCAAACCCCGATGGACGAACGCGGGCCGCGCACGATAGCGCCAACGGCTACGTGCGAATGCCACTCGGGACCACTCGGAAATTGATTCGGAATGCTATGGAATGGGAGCAGCGAGCCGGGCGGCGAAACCGTTGCGCGAGCGATCCGGCGAGGAGCCTGCGCGCACGCCGTCGCCGCTCTGGCACGCTCAATGCTTGTGACGCATGCCGTGCGGACGATGGGCGTCGAGCCAGCGCGTGAAGCGCTCCTCGAGCAAGCCCCTGCTGCGGCGCGACACGGCCCACATGGCCGCGCACACCAGCACCATCACGGCTGGTCCGAGCAGGTAAGCAGCAACGGTTTCCCTCATGGCGGTCTCCTCTGCGCGACGCCACAGCCACAGTACGTGAGACTTTTCATTCTAGGCGATCGCACGGTCCAGCGTATACGTCCTCCATAAATGCCGCAGGGGCTTGTTACGGAGGTTTTCATATATTCGATAACGGCCGCGCGCGGCGCGGACTTTACCTCAGACGTAATGGTCTTGCGCGCGCGTTTCGCTAGAATCGGCGGCATGAACACGCTCGCCTCCACACTGCCGGCCACCGCGGCCGGCGCCGCGCGCCGCAGCGTCGGCGAGATGCTGCGCGACTGGCGCATGCGCCGCCGCATGAGCCAGTTGCTGCTCGCCACGGAAGCGGAGATTTCGACCCGCCATCTGAGCTTCGTCGAATCGGGCCGCGCGCTGCCGAGCCGCGAAATGGTCATGCATCTCGCGGAGCAGCTCGACGTGCCGCTGCGCGAGCGCAACGCGCTGCTCATGGCGGCGGGCTATGCGCCGCTCTACCGCGAGCGCGCCCTGGACGACCCGCAGCTTGCCGCCGCGCGCGAGGCCGTCGATCTCGTGCTGCGCGGGCACGAGCCCTATCCCGCCGTGGCGGTGGACCGCCACTGGAACATCGTCGCCGCGAACGGCGCGCTCGCCCCCCTTATCGGCGATGCGTCGCCCGCCCTGCTCGACGCGCCGATCAACGCGCTGCGGCTTTCGCTGCATCCCGCAGGCATCGCGCCGCGCATCGTCAACTGGCACGCGTGGCGCGCGCATCTGCTCACGCGCCTGCAACGCCAGATCGATGCGAGCGGCGACCCCGCGCTTGCCGCCCTGCACGAAGAACTCGCGGCCTACCCGACGCCGCCCGGCGTGGCGGCCGCGAGCATCGAGCCGCTCACGCATCACATCGCCGTGCCGCTGCGCGTGCGCACGGCGCTAGGCGAGCTGGCGTTCTACAGCACGACCACCGTATTCGGCACGCCCGTCGACATCACGCTCTCCGAGCTCGCGATCGAAGCGTTCTTCCCCGCCGACCCGCAAACGGCGCAGGCGTTGCGCGACGCCATGCGCTGATGCGCAGGCGGTCGCTTTCCTCGCAACTTCAAGCGCGTGCCGCCAGCCACGGCCGAATCCAGCCAAGGCCCGCAGACGTATCGGCGCGCGGCCGGTATTCGCAGCCGATCCAGCCGTCGTAGCCCAGTTCGTCGATGCGCGCGAGCAACCACGGGTAATTGAGCTCGCCGCTGTCGGGTTCGTGGCGCTCGGGCACGCCCGCGATCTGAATGTGACCGATGCCCGCCATGTCGCGCGCGAGTTTCACGGCGAGATCGCCCTCGACGATCTGGCAGTGGTAGCAATCGAACTGCACGCGCAAATTCGGCGCGCCCACTTCCGCGCAGATCGCGTGCGCGTCGTCCTGACGGTTGAGCAGGTAGCCGGGCATGTCGCGTGTATTGATCGGCTCGATCAGCACGTCGATGCCGTCGGCCGCAGCCACGCGTGCCGCGTAGCCAAGACGCTCCAGGTACAGATCGCGCTGCGCCGCGCGCGACGCCTCATGCGCGACGAGTCCCGCCATCACGTGAATCTTGCGGTTGCCAAGGACGCGCGCATAGTCGAGCGCGGTGTCGATGCTGCGGCGAAACTCGTCCTCGCGCCCCGGCAGCGAAGCGATGCCGCGCTCGCCCGCCGCCCAGTTTCCCGGCGGCGCGTTGAAGAGCGCCTGGACGAGCGACGCGCCGTCGAGCCGCGCCTTGATTTGCGCGGCCGGATGTTCATACGGAAACAGATACTCCACGGCTTCGAAGCCGTCGCGCGCCGCGGCGGCGAAGCGGTCGAGAAACGCGTGCTCGTTGTACATCATCGAGAGATTGGCGGCAAAGCGCGGCATCGAAGTCACTCCAGTGGTTTGCATGACGGCTGATGCCGGTATTGTCGGGCAAAGCGGGGGCGCGCGTGAAGTTGGCCTCAGCCGTTGGCAGCCGGCCGATCTCGGGAATATGTCCACGTCATGAAATGAAACTGGAATAAAGATTCTGGATTCATGCGCACGCAACAATCGCCCCATTCATCCCAATCCAATTCTTGCCCTGGCGTATAACGCGCCTCATTTCCCGATGACAACCTCCACGTTTGATGCCGATTTACCACATGCTTCGAACTCCATATTTAAATCCCGGAAACACACAGCCTCACGATTCACTGCGTTTTCCCCAGAAATCCCACAACTTTCTTGCACTTGATGAAAAATTTGAAACACCATTCGTTTTCAAACATATTCATCGTTATTGTGCATATTGCATATCCGACATTTTGCCAACTTCCTGTCAATGATTTCTGGAATTCGTTATATCCATTCATATACGTCGAAATAGATTTCATTCATCCCCTTTACATCTTCTCAATCCTTCTCCTAAATTACGGTAGTCCCCGACGTACAAGCTGGAGATGACATGAGCCATTTTCTGGATCGTCTGCGTTACTTCACGGCGGCACGCACGCAATTCGCCGATGGTCACGGCGCCGTCACAGACGAAGACCGAAAATGGGAGGAGGCGTACCGCACGCGCTGGCAGCACGACAAGATCGTGCGCTCCACGCACGGCGTGAATTGCACGGGCTCGTGCTCGTGGAAGATCTACGTGAAGGGCGGTATTGTCGCGTGGGAAACGCAGCAGACCGACTACCCGCGCACGCGCCCCGACATGCCCAACCACGAACCGCGCGGCTGCTCGCGCGGCGCGTCCTATTCGTGGTACCTGTACAGCGCCAATCGGCTCAAGTACCCGCTCGTGCGCAGCGCGCTCGTGAAGTTGTGGCGCGAAAAGCGCCGCACGCTCGACCCCGTTGCCGCGTGGGCGGCCATTGTCGACGACGATGCCGCGCGCAAAAGTTATCAAACGCGACGCGGTCTGGGCGGCTTCGTGCGCGCGGACTGGAGCGAAGTGCTCGAAATCGCCGCCGCGGCAAACGTGCATACCATCAAACGCCACGGTCCAGACCGCGTGATCGGCTTCTCGCCCATTCCCGCCATGTCGATGGTGTCGTATGCGGCCGGCTCGCGCTATCTCTCGCTCATCGGCGGCGTGTGCCTCTCGTTCTACGACTGGTACTGCGACCTGCCTCCCGCTTCGCCGCAAACGTGGGGCGAGCAGACCGACGTGCCCGAGTCCGCCGACTGGTACAACTCCTCGTTCATCGTGATGTGGGGGTCGAACGTGCCGCAAACGCGCACGCCCGATGCGCACTTCATGGTGGAAGCGCGCTATCGCGGCGCGAAGATCGTTTCGATCTTCCCCGACTACGCCGAAGGCGCGAAGTTCGGCGACATCTGGCTGCATCCCAAGCAGGGCACCGACGCGGCGCTCGCGCTCGCCATGGGCCATGTGATCCTCAAGGAGTATCACCTCGCGGGCAAAAGCGCTTATTTCGCCGACTATTGCAGCCGATTCACCGACATGTCCTGCCTCGTCACGCTCGTCGAGCGCGACGGCCAGTACGTGCCCGACCGCTATCTGCGCGCCTCCGACTTCGACGGCGCGCTCGCGCAGGACAACAACCCCGAGTGGAAGACCGTAGTGATCGACAGCGCGACGAATGAATTCGCGGTGCCGCTCGGCTCGGTCGGCTTTCGCTGGGGCCAGCAGGAAGGCGCCGATCGCGGCAAGTGGAATCTGCGCGAGGAAGGCGTCAACGGCGCGCCGCTCAAGCCCGCGCTCTCGCTCGTCGAAAAGCACGACGATGTGGTGGACGTGCTGTTCCCCTACTTCGGCAACGTCGCGCATCCACATTTCCCGCACACCTCGCACGGGCCGGTGCTGAACCGTCGCATTGGCGTGCGGCGTGTCGCGACGGCCGCCGGCGAGCGGCTCGTGGCCACCGTCTACGATCTTTTCGTGGCGAACTACGGGCTCGACCAGGGCCTGGGCGGCAAGGACATCGCGCACAGCTACGACGACGACGTGCCCTACACGCCCGCGTGGCAGGAAGCGATCACGGGCGTGAAGCGCGCGGACGTCATCAACGTCGCGCGCCAGTTCGCCGAGAACGCCGACAAGACCGAAGGCCGCTCGATGGTCATCATCGGCGCGGGCATCAATCACTGGTTCCACATGGACATGGCGTACCGCGCCATCATCAACATGCTCGTGATGTGCGGCTGCATCGGCAAGTCCGGCGGCGGCTGGTCGCATTACGTGGGCCAGGAAAAATTGCGTCCGCAAACGGGCTGGACCGCGCTTGCTTTCGCGCTCGACTGGAGCCGGCCGCCGCGCCAGATGAACGCCACGTCGTTCTTCTACGCGCACACCGACCAGTGGCGCTACGATCCGATGAACCCAACGGATCTGCTTTCGCCGCTCGCGAACAAGGCCGACTTTCACGGCGCGCCGATCGACTACAACGTGCGCGCCGAGCGCATGGGCTGGCTGCCTTCGGCCCCGCAGCTCGCGAGCAATCCGCTGGAACTGGGCCGCTCGCTCGAAGACCCCGCGAAAGCCGGTGCCGAAGTGGCGCGACGCGTGAAGGACGGCAGCCTCAAGCTCGCCTGCGAAGACCCCGATAATCCCGCCGTATTCCCGCGCAATCTGTTCGTGTGGCGCTCGAACCTGCTCGGCTCGTCGGGCAAGGGGCATGAGTACTTCCTCAAGCATCTGCTCGGCACAACGAACGGTGTGCAAGGCGAGGAAGTGGTGAAAGACGGTGTACCGCGTCCCGAGGAAGTCGTCTGGCACGAAGAGGCGCCGCAAGGCAAGCTCGACCTGCTCTGCACGCTCGACTTCCGCATGTCGACGACGTGCATGTACTCGGACATCGTGCTGCCCACGGCCACGTGGTACGAGAAGGACGACATGAACACGTCCGACATGCACCCGTTCATTCACCCGCTTTCCGCCGCCGTGGACCCCGCGTGGCAAGCGCGCAGCGACTGGGACATTTTCAAGGCCATCGCGAAGCGCTTTTCCGAATTGAGCGTGGGCCATCTCGGCGTGGAGCGCGACGTGGTGCTCGCGCCCATTGCGCACGACGCGGCGGGCGAACTCGCCCAGCCCTTCGGCGTGGACGACTGGAAGCGCGGCGAATGCGAGCCGGTTCCGGGCAAGACCATGCCGGGCGTGGTGACGCTCGAGCGCAATTACCCCGAGACGTATCACCGTTTCACCTCGCTTGGGCCGCTCATGGACAAGCTCGGCAACGGCGGCAAGGGCATTAGCTGGAATACCGAGGACGAAGTCCACGAACTCGGCGCGCTGAACTATCGCGATCAGGCGGAAGACGCCGGCGACGCGAAGGGCCGCCCGCGCATCGAGACCGCGATCGATGCCGCCGAAACGATCCTCTCGCTCGCACCCGAAACCAACGGCGCGGTCGCGAAGAAGGCGTGGGAAGCGCTCTCGAAGTTCACGGGCATCGAACACGCGCATCTCGCCGACGCGCGCGCCGACGAAAAGATCCGCTTCCGCGATATCCAGGCGCAGCCGCGCAAGATCATTTCGTCGCCCACGTGGAGCGGCATCGAGTCGGAACACGTGTCGTACAACGCGGGCTACACGAACGTGCACGAGCTGATCCCCTGGCGCACGTTGAGCGGCCGCCAGCAGCTCTACCAGGACCACGCGTGGATGCGCGCGTTCGGCGAGGCGCTGTGCGTCTACAAGCCGCCTATCGACACCGGCAGCTACGAGAAGATGGCCGGTTCGCGCTCGAACGGCAATCCCGAGCTGGCGCTGAACTTCATCACGCCGCACCAGAAGTGGGGCATTCACAGCACCTACACCGACAATCTGCTGATGCTCACGCTTTCGCGCGGCGGCCCGATCGTGTGGATCTCGGAGAAGGACGCGGCACAGATCGGCGTGGTCGACAACGACTGGATCGAATGCTTCAACGCGAACGGCGCACTCTGCGCGCGCGCCGTGGTGAGCCAGCGCATTCCGCGCGGCATGGTCATGATGTACCACGCCCAGGAAAAAATCGTGAATACGCCGGGGTCCGAAATAACGGGCACACGCGGCGGCATTCACAACTCGGTCACGCGCATTTCGCTCAAGCCCACGCACATGATCGGCGGCTACGCGCAACTCGCTTATGGCTTCAACTACTACGGCACGGTCGGCTCGAACCGCGATGAGTTCCTCATCGTGCGCAAGATGAAGAACGTCGACTGGCTCGACGCCGAGGAAACACCCGTTGGCCCCCTGCCTGCCGCCGTCAGCGCGGCCGTTCGCGAAGGAGAAGGCTCATGAAAGTGCGTGCGCAGATCGCGATGGTCCTGAACCTCGACAAGTGCATTGGCTGCCATACGTGTTCGGTGACCTGCAAGAACGTGTGGACGAGCCGCGAAGGCATGGAATACGCGTGGTTCAACAATGTGGAAACCAAGCCCGGCATCGGCTACCCGAAGGAATGGGAGAACCAGGAGCGCTGGCGCGGCGGCTGGGTACGCAAGGCCGACGGCCAGATCGAGCCGCGCCTGGGCGGCAAGTGGCGGCTGCTCGCGCAAATTTTCGCCAACCCGCATCTGCCCGAAATCGACGACTACTACGAGCCTTTCACCTTCGATTACGCGCATTTGCAGGAAGCGGGCAACACGAAGGCCACGCCCGTTGCACGGCCGCGCTCGCTCATCAGCGGCCAGCGCATGGAGAAGATCGAGTGGGGGCCGAACTGGGAAGAGATTCTGGGCGGCGAGTTCGAAAAGCGTTCGAAGGACTATAACTTCGAGAACGTGCAGAAGGATATCTACGGGCAGTTCGAGAACACCTTCATGATGTATCTGCCGCGCCTGTGCGAGCACTGCCTGAACCCCGCCTGCGTGGCCGCCTGCCCTTCCGGTTCGATCTACAAGCGCGAGGAAGACGGCATCGTGCTGATCGATCAGGACAAGTGCCGCGGCTGGCGCATGTGCGTTTCGGGCTGCCCGTACAAGAAGATCTACTTCAACTGGCATAGCGGCAAGGCAGAAAAGTGCATCTTCTGCTATCCGCGTATCGAGGCGGGGCAACCCACGGTGTGCTCGGAAACATGCGTCGGGCGCATCCGTTATCTCGGCGTGCTGCTCTACGATGCCGACCGCATTCGCGACGCAGCAAGCGTGGCCGACGAGAAGGACCTCTACCAGGCGCAGCTCGACGTGTTCCTCGACCCGTTCGACCCGGCCGTGATCGAGCAGGCCGCGCGCGACGGCGTTCCGCAAGCGTGGATCGACGGCGCACAACGCTCGCCCGTCTACAAGATGGCGATCGACTGGCGCATTGCCTTCCCGCTGCACCCCGAGTACCGCACGCTGCCGATGGTCTGGTACGTGCCGCCGCTCTCGCCCATCAATTCGGCCGCCAACAGCGGCGAGCTGGGCATGAACGGGTGGCTGCCCGACGTGCACTCGCTGCGCATTCCGCTTCGCTACCTCGCGAACCTGCTCACGGCCGGCGACGAAAAGCCCGTGCAGCTCGCGCTGGAACGCATGCTCGCCATGCGCGCTTTCATGCGCGCGCGCAACGTGGACCGCGTGGACGCTCCGCAGGTGCTCACGCAGGTCGGGCTCTCGCTGGCCCAGGTGGAAGAGATGTATCGCTATCTCGCGATCGCGAACTACGAGGACCGTTTCGTGATTCCCACCACGCACCGCGAGTACGCGGAGAACGCCTTCGACCTGCGCTCGTCGTGCGGCTTCTCGTTCGGCAACGGCTGTTCGGACGGCAAATCGGAGGCAAGCCTGTTCGCGCCGAAAAGCGGACATCGCCAGATTCCCATTCAGGAGATCTGACCATGTTCGCGGCTCGTCCCCAGCCCATGACCTACCGGCTCGTTGCGTCGCTGCTCGAGTATCCCGATGTGCCGCTCGTCGAAGCGGTGCATGAACTGCGCGCGATCGTGCGCAGCGAGCGTGCGTTCGGCGCCGAGGCGCGCGAGAGGCTCGAACGCTTCATCGACTATCTCGGCTCGCGCGATCTGCTCGCGCTGCAAGAGAACTACGTTGCCTTGTTCGATCGCGGCCGCGCGACTTCGCTGCATCTGTTCGAGCACGTGCACGGCGAATCGCGCGATCGCGGCCAGGCGATGATCGACCTCGTTCAGACCTACGAGAAGCACGGCATGCTGCTCCAGCCGGGCCAGTTGCCCGACTATCTGCCCGTGTTCCTCGAATACCTCTCGATTCTGGAGCCGAACGAGGCGCGCGCACTGCTGGCCGAAACCACGGCGATTCTCCAGTCGATCACGGCCGAGCTGAGCCGCCGCAACAGCCATTACGCGTACGTGATCGGCGCGCTGCTGCCGCTCGCGGGCGCGGGCGGCGCCGACCTGCCCGACGCCGCGCACGACGACGACGCGGGCAAGCCGCACGACAAGGACCACCTGCAAGCGCTCGACGCGGCCTGGGCCGACGAACCGGTGCAATTCATGGGCGCGGAACGGCCTGCGGTTGCGCCTGTGGAGTTTCACCCGCGCCGCGCGCCGCGCTAGACAGCCGCCACCTGCAACACGCGATCCGGATACACCGTTCGAACGCCGTTGGCAAAAAAGCAAGCAAGGAGCCGTCATGGGCAACTACCTCCATCAGTTTCTGTTCGGCATCTATCCGTATATCTGCCTGGCCGTCTTGCTGTTCGGCTCGCTCGTGCGCTTCGACCGCGAGCAGTACACGTGGAAGAGCGACTCGTCGCAATTGCTGCGGCGCGGCTCGCTGCGCCTTGGCAGCAACCTGTTCCACTGGGGCATTCTGGTCGTGGTGATGGGCCACTTCGTCGGCTTTCTCGCACCGCACTGGCTGGTCGCGCCTTTCATCTCCGCCACCGTGCACCAGTTGCTCGCGATGGTGGCGGGCGGCGTGGCGGGCAGCTTCGCGATTGTCGGCCTCACGATCCTGATCGCGCGGCGGCTGGGCGACACGCGTATCCGCGTGAACAGCAAGACGTCGGATATCGTCATCGTGTTCATGCTGTGGGCGCAGCTCGCGCTCGGGCTCGCCACCGTGGTGCTCTCCGCGCGCCACATGGACGGCATGATGTTCGAACAGCTCACTGACTACGTGAAAGGCGTGGTGACCTTCCGGCCCAACATCGCGGGCCTGCTCGACGGCGTGCCGCTCGTGTACCAGACGCACATCGCGCTGGGCTTCACCATCTTCCTCGTTTCGCCGTTCACGCGCATGGTCCATATCTGGAGCGGCATCGCTTCGGTTTTCTATCTGATCCGCCCGTACCAGCTCGTGCGCAAGCGCTAATCCTCCCTCCACCGGAACCAGGAGCGCAATCGATGACGAACGCGGCCCCGCATGACCTTGCCCTCGACCAGCCCGCGCGTGTAAACGACGTCGAGATCGGCCTCGCGGCGATCGAGACCGAGCGCGGCAATCACACCGACGACCCTGACCCCGCGCTCGCCGCACGGCGCGCGCTCGTCGTGCACGAGCTGTTGCGCCAGCGCGCCACGGCGCTCGGCCTGATCGCGCCGGACGCCGAGCTCGACGACGCCGTGCTCGACACGCTGCTGGCGCGCGAACTGCGCGTGCCCGAGCCCACGCCCGAGGACTGCGAACGCTACTACGCGCAACACGCCAAACGTTTCGTTCGCAACGAACTGGTGTACGCGAGCCACATTCTCTTCGCCATCACCGAGCGTGTGCCGCTCGCGCTGCTGCGCCAGAAGGCGGAGGAAACGCTGCGCGAACTCCAGCAAACGCCCGACACCTTCGAGGCGCTGGCGCGGCAGTTCTCGAACTGCCCTTCGGCGGGCGTGGGCGGCAGCCTCGGCCAGCTCGCGCGCGGCGACACCGTGCCCGAGTTCGAAGCGGCGCTGTTCGACGCCACCGACATCGGCATCGTGCCGCGCCTCGTGCGCACGCGCTACGGCTTTCATCTCGTGCGCGTGGACCGGCGCGTGCCGGGCGACCCCGTAGCGTATAGCGAGGTGTCCAGCGACATCGCGCGCTTTCTCAGCGAGCGCGTGCGCCACAAGGCCATTCAGCAGTACGTATCGATACTCGCATCCGAAGCGACGCTCGAAAACGCGGCACTGGAAGCCGCAACGAGTCCCCTCGTCCAGTGACGTCGACGTGCACCCCCACGCGATGGAGGCAACATGAATCTGCGTAGCGAATCGGCGCGCCCCGTGACGGGCGCCGCGCAACCGGAGAAGGTCGGCGCGAAGGCCTGGTCCGTCCTGCTCGTGAGCACGCTCGCGTTTCTCGTATGTTTCGTGGTGTGGATGATGTTCGGCGTGCTCGGCGTGCAGTTGCGCGAGGAACTCCAGCTCAACAGCACCGAGTTCGGCCTGCTTACCGCCACGCCCGTGCTCACCGGCGCGATCATGCGTTTGCCGCTCGGCGCGTGGACCGACCGCTTCGGCGGGCGCATCGTCATGACCACGCTGCTCGTGGTGTGCGCGGTGCCCGTGTATATCGTCAGCTACGCGAGCGAGCTGTGGCAGTTCCTGCTCATCGGCCTCTTTCTCGGCTGCGTGGGCGCGTCGTTCGCGGTGGGCACGCCTTACGTCGCGCGCTTTTTCCCGCCCAGCCAGCGCGGCTTCGCCATGGGTTTCTTCGGCGCGGGCACGGTGGGCGCGGCCGTCAACCTGTTCGTCACGCCGCAGCTCGAAAATCTCTACGGATGGCGCTTCGTGCCGCGCGTCTACGCCGTCGCCCTGCTCGTGACCGCCGTCATTTTCTGGTTAGGCTCGGCGCGCGACCCCGGCGCGGGCAAGTCGGGCGGCTCGCTGCTGGACACATTCAAGGTGCTGGCCGACCCGCGCGTGTGGCGCCTGTGCCAGTATTACTCGATCACCTTCGGCGGCTTCACCGCCCTCTCGCTGTGGATTCCGCAATACCTGAAGGCCGAGTACGGCATGTCGCTCGTCATGGCTTCGGCCTTCGCCGCGGGCTTCTCGCTGCCAGGCTCGATCCTGCGGGCGGTCGGCGGCGTACTCGCCGACAAGCTGGGCGCGCATACGGTCACCTGGTGGGGCCTGTGGGTGGCGTGGATCTGCCTGTTCATCCTCTCGTACCCGCCCACGGACTTCGTGATCCACACGATCGATGGTCAGGCGGCGCTCCACATCAACATGCCGCTGTTCGGCTTCGTCGCGGTGGCCTTCGTGCTGGGCGCGGTGTTCGCGTTCGGCATGGCCTCGACGTTCAAGTACGTGGCCGACGACTTTCCCACCAACATGGGCGTCGTGACCGGCATTGTCGGCCTGGCGGGCGGCCTCGGCGGCTTTCTGCTGCCGATCCTGTTCGGCATGCTGCTCGACTGGCTCAAGATCCGTTCGAGCTGCTTCATGCTGCTCTACGGCATTGTCTGGGTCTCGCTGATCCTGCTCTACATCTCCGAGGTCAAGCGCACGCCGATTCTCGGCCAGAGCAGCGCCTGACACGCACGCGAGCCTTCGCCTCAGGCGGCGGCCGCTGCCGCCTGAGGCTCGGGCGCCGTTACGACGAGCACGCTGCACGACACCCGGTCGAGCAGCAGGCGGTCGTCGCGCCCGTCCCACCAACGCTTGAACGGCCCGCGCCGGTGGTGGCCCAGCACGATCAGGTCGGGCATGAGCTCGGCGCAGTAGCTCGCAATCACGTCGATAGGCCGACCCACCACGAAGTGCCCGGTCGCCGCGAGCCCCTTTTCCTGGAGGCACGCCACCCCGTCGCGCAGGATTTCGCGCGCCGCCTCCTCGGCGGCCTCGAACGGCACCGCCGAGGCGATATCCGTGCCCCATTGCAGCGGCGCCTGGTCGAGCACCGCGAGCAGGTGCGTCTGGGCGTGGCACTCGCGCGCGAGGTCGGCGCCCTCGCGCAACGCGCGCCGTCCTTCGCGCGTCGCGTCGTAGCACAGCAGAATGCGTTTAAACGAGGCCATGAGCTTTCTCCCTCGCGGTTCACCCCGGAATGATGCTTTCATTATGCCAGTTATATCATGTTGTGATATAACTGGCATATGGGCTTTCGCCAGATCGTCTTTAAGGAGGCGCCATGATCATCGACAATGATTTCGAGATCGCCTACCTGCTGGTCGCCTTCGCCCTGCTCGGGGCCATCCTGGTGGGCGCCCTCGTCAGCGCGATCCACCTCGACAAATGGCATCCACGGCTCGTCGGCGCGCTGGTCGGCCTGCTGCTGGGCGCCGCTCTCATCGAAGCGGTGCCGCTGCTCACCTGAATGAACGGATACCTCGCCGATTCATCTGAGCCACCGCACCGCTTTCGTCTCTTCTTTACCGGCTTTCTCGCCGGAGCCCAATTTGTAACCAAAGACGCTTTGATGCGTCCGTTTAATAAATATTTCCTCGTGCAAATCCCGGCTTTACTCACTGAGCATATCCCGCGATAGCACGCACTCGCGCTGGTTACACCTTAGTTACACATTCGGCTGTTACAATTGTTTTGGGGTCGAATCGGCTGTTACATATTAATCCTCATCTGAATTAATCCCCAGACACGTATTTTTTACCTGTCAACGTAATTCCTTTCAAAACGTTTATTCCTGCAAGCCCCCCTGCACGGCGCCCGCACATTCGTTGCGCATGCACCGGATGCCGGGACCGAGAGCCCAAGCACCAAGGCCTTCAGACCGAATTGCCGGGGCTGGGCGGGCGTTGCGGCAGATTGCCGCAAGCACGGCTTCAAATAGCAGAAAAAATTACCGAAAATAATTTACAACAGTTGATTATTTTTTGATCCGAGGGATTGATTTCTGAGATAAGCCCTCATACAATTCCCTCCAAGGTTGTTACGAGATGTAACAACCTGTATCAAAGAGTCAGGCCCAGCCAATGAGCTAGGGCCGGCCACAAGACCAGAAAAGATACACGGCGAAAAAGCCGGGGGGTTAAATTCGGGGCTTCGGAAACTAGAGAAATGGACCGCAGCAGCGAGACGCTGGATTCTATCCGCGAAATTAATTTGTCGTATCTGATGCTCGCACAGCGCATGCTGCGCGAGGACAAGCCGGTCGGCATGTTCCGACTGGGACTGTCGTCGGAATTGGCCGATCTGCTTGGCGGACTGTCGCTCGCGCAGATCGTCAGGTTGGCCTCTTCCGACCAGCTTCTCTGTTTTTTCCGCTTCGACGATCATGCGATGTTGTCCGCGCTCACGCAGACATCCAAACATGCCGACGTGGCGGCCACTCACGCGGCCATCCTGCTTGCAGGACAGCCGGCCGGCCAATTCGCCTGAGGGTGACGTCCATGACAACGCGGCGCAGCCTCACCGAAGACGCCCAGGAAGTGTTCCGCGCGATCGCGTTGATCGAGCTGGGCGCGCGCATGCAGGTGCTGGAAAGCGAACTCACGCTCTCGCGTGACCGCATGATCCGCCTGTATCGCGAGATTCGCGGCGTGTCGCCGCCCAAGGGTATGTTGCCGTTTTCGGCGGACTGGTACATGACGTGGCTGGCCAACATCCACGCCTCGCTGTTCTATAACACGTACCTGTTCCTGAAGAATGAAGCGCGTTGCTCGCATCTCGACGCGCTCACCAAGGGGTTCCGGCTGTATCTGGAACACTGCCGCCACAGCGGGGCCGAGCCGGTGCTCGACCTCACGCGTGCGTGGACCTTGGTGCGCTTTTTTGATGCCGATATTCTGCAGTTGACGCCTTGCTGCCGTTGCGGCGGTAAATTCGTCGCGCATCGCCACGACCTTCAGCACAACGTCGTGTGCGGCGCATGCCAGCCTCCATCGCGAGCCGGCAAGACGAAAAAGGCGGCTGCAGCGCGACGGGGCGCCGAGCAGACCGAGAGCGACCTTCCGGCAGTGGTAACGTCGGATGGCATTGCCGAGGCTGCATAAGCGTAGGAGAGCCAGATCCGGATCAACCGGACTCGAGACCAAGACGCGAAACCGTCCGGTGCCTGAGCGCACCGGACGGCGAAGCGCATTCTACTTGCCGCCACGTCAGGGCGCGCGCCAGCACCCCTCCCTCTTCTAGTTCCCGGCGAACGTCTGCCAGACGAGCCACAGGTTCGCAGCCGAGATCACCACGAACAGGAACCACGCGATCAGCCGTGTGGGCAGCCGGTTCACGAACTCGCCCATCAGTGCACGATCGTTCGTCATGCGAATGAGCGGCCAAAGCGCGAACGGCAGTTGCAGGCTCAGCACCACCTGGCTTGCCACCAGCAGCTTGCCCACCGCGCCGTTACCCAGCAGCGCCACGCCCGCCACCGCCGGGATCAGCGCGAGCACGCGCGTGATGAGCCGCCGCTGGTAGCACGGAATCTTCATGCGCAGGAAGCCTTCCATGATGACCTGGCCCGCCACGGTGCCCGTAAACGTCGAGCTCTGCCCGGAGGCGAGCAGCGTCACCGCGAACAGCACCGCCGCCAGGCCCGTGCCGACGATCGGCGCGAGCAGCTTGTAGGCTTCTTCGATATCGGTGACCTGGGTGTGCCCGTTGGCGTGGAACGCCGCCGCGGCCAGGATCAGGATGGCCGCGTTGATGAGCAGCGCGAGCAGGAGCGAGACGATCGTGTCCAGGCGCGAAAGGCTGATGGCTTGCGCGAGGCTCTGGCGGTCGCGCTTGACGGCGCGCGTCTGCACGATCGACGAATGCAGGTAGAGGTTATGCGGCATGACCGTCGCGCCGAGAATGCCGATCGCGAGATAAAGCGGCTCCGCCGAGGCAATGGCGTGCCACGACGGCACCGCGCCCGCGAACACGGCGGGCCAGTGCGGCTTCACGAGCGCGAGCTGGATCACGTAGCCCAGGCCGATGGTGGCGATGAGCCCGGCCATGATCGCTTCGAGCGAGCGGAAGTTCTTGCCCTTCAGGCCGAGCACGATGAGTGTGTCGAACGCGGTGAGCACCACGCCCACCATCAGCGAGCAGCCCAGCAACAGGTGGAATGCGAGCGCGCCGCCCAGCACCTCGGCGAGATCGCAGGCGATGATCGAAAGCTCGGCGAGCGCCCACTGGCCGAGCGCCACGGGTTTCGAGTAGCGCTCGCGCGAAAGCTCCGCGAGATCGCGCTGCGTGACGATGCCCAGGCGCATGGAGAGGCATTGCAACGCGATGGCCGCGAGGCTGGAGAGCACGACCACGAACAGCAGGCTGTAACCGTAGCGCGAGCCCGCCTCGATGTCGGTGGCCCAGTTGCCGGGGTCCATATAGCCGATCGACACCAGCAGGCCGGGGCCCGCGAACTGCCAGAACTTCTTCCAGAATGGCGCGCGCGGCGAAACCTCGATGCTGCCCTGCACTTCGGAAGGGCAAAACGGCGCCGTCGCCGTGGTCGGTAGTCGGAACTCCAACGGTTCGATCCTCAAGGGTTGACGTCAACGGTTGACGTGACGCGGCGCAACACGCCGCGATCGGGCCCTCAAGTGTACAGCGTCGGCTGCGGCAGTTCCTGCAAGAGCGTGTGGCGGCCCACGTCGCGCACGCGGTAGTCGAGCGGATCGTGCAGCGTGTGCACGCGCGCGTTGCGCCAGAAGCGGTCGAGCGCGAGCGCCGCGCCCGTGGCGCGCGCGCCGCACGCTTCGAACAACTGCTCGCCGGTTTCCAGCGCGGCGCGATGCGCAACGATCTTCGCCTCCGAAATCGCGAGCGAGACTTCCGCGCGCGTGGCCGCGCCCAGCGCCTCGCCCTCTAGCCACGCGGCATCGAGCAGCGCGCCTGCGCGGTCGGCAAGCACGGCCGCCGCGAGCGACTGCACGCGCATCTCGCCGAAGCGCTGCTGCAAATACGGGTCGTCGGCCACATGCTGCACGCCCGCGTTGATCCACGGCCGCCCGTTCGCGAGCACATAAGCGCGCGCTTCTTCGAGCGCGCCTTCCGCGAGACCCACAAACAGGTTCGTGAGCACCCCTTGCGAAACGAGCGTGCGCAGCGTGGCGCGCGGCGTGTCGGGCCGCTGGAGCACCTCGGCGGCGCGCACTTCGACGTTCTCGAACGACACCGTGCCGCTATCGGTCTGCCGCTGGCCGATCGGGTCCCAGTCGTCGTGCACGGTGATGCCCGCGCGCGTGGTGGGCACGACCGCGAACACCGGGTTGCCGGTGGCGGGATCGTGCGCGCTCACGGTCATCATCTGCGAGCCGTAGGTGCCCGAGCAGAATCCCTTCTTGCCGTGCAGACGCCAGCCGCCCGCGCCATCGGACTGCGCAACGAGCCGCGTGTCGAGCGGATTCACGGCGTTGCCCCACCACCAGCGGTGCTCGACCGTGCCTTGCAGCCAGTTCGCGCGCTGCGCCGGGCTGCCCCACAATTCGACGCTCGCCACTTGCAGGCACTGGAAGCCGAGCAGATGCGCAAGCGCGCTGTCGACGCGCGCGAGCTTGCGGATGATCGTGTAGACGTCGCTCCAGCACAGGCCGGCACTGGCCGTGTCGCCTGATTGCGCACCGGACGCCGCACCAAACTGCCCGCCGAACTCGCGCGGAACTGCAATGGTGAGCAGTCCGGCGTCGGCGATGCGCTGCTTTTCGGCCGCCGCGTGGCCGCCGGCCAGGTCGCGTTGCGGGGCGCTCGCGCGCAGCGCTTCCAGCAGCGCGGCAAGACGCGCCTCCTCCTGTTCCCGACCGCGCGGCCGCAGTGTTTCGTTCATACCCGTTTTTCCCGAAAGTGATGCCCAAAAAGCGAAGCGCGCAGCGATGGACTGCGCGCGTCATGTCGAACGGTTGCGCCCGTCAGGTTCGCCGCAAGAGACGCCGCACGAGCAGGTCGCCCACGAATTGCACGGCCGCCACGATTGCGATCAGCAAGACGATCACGGTCACCATGACCGTCGTGTCGAAGCGCTGGTAGCCGTAGCGTATCGCGAGATCGCCCAGGCCGCCCGCTCCGACGGCGCCCGCCATGGCCGAGGAGCCGATCATCGCCACCACGGTGATGGTGAAGCCACCCAGCATACCGGGCAGCGCCTCGGGCAACAACACGTGCCAGACGATGTGCCGGCGCTGCGCGCCCATGGCCTGGGCGGCTTCGATCAGACCGCGATCCACTTCGCGCAGGCTCACTTCGGCCACACGCGCGAAGAACGGAATCGCGGCGATGGAAAGCGGCACCACGGCCGCCCACACGCCGATGGTCGTGCCGACCAGAAAACGCGTGAGCGGCAGCAGCGCAACCAGCAAAATGATGAAAGGCGTGGAGCGGAACGCGTTGACGAGCGCACCGAGCGTCGTGTTGAGCGCGGGCCGCTCGAAAATGCCGCCGCGCGCGGTCGTGACCAGCAGCAGCGCGAGCGGAATACCGATCAGGAGTGCGAAGATCGCCGATACGCCGACCATCAGCACCGTGTCGCGAATGCCTTCGAGCAGTTCGGAAATCCACACATCAGACATAGCCCAGCACCTCCACGCGGCTCGCGTAACGGCGCGCCTGAACGGCCAGCGTGGCCGCCTCGTCGGCGCTCGCCACCGGCGCCGACACGATGAGCCGCCCTTGCGCACGCCCCTGGATGCGTTCGATGCCGCCGTGCACGAAGCGCACGCCCTGTGCGCCGAACGCCTGCGCCAGCGTGGCGATCTCGGGCTCCTCGTCGGACTCGCCGGTGAAGCGCACGTCGAACAACGCGTGCGCACCGGCTTGCGGTGTCGCGCGCAGTCGCGCGGCCAGGTCGTCGGGAAGCTCGTGGCCCGGCGTATGCAAGAGCGCACGCGTCGCCTCGTGCTGAGGATTGCCGAACACGCGCCACACGGGCCCCTGCTCGACCACTTCGCCACGCTCGATCACGGCAACCGTGTCGCACACGTCGCGGATCACTTCCATCTCGTGCGTGATGAGCACGATGGTGACGCCCAGGCGCCGGTTGATGTCGCGCAGCAACGCGAGAATGGCGCGCGTGGTTTCGGGGTCGAGCGCCGAGGTCGCCTCGTCGCAGAGCAGGATATCGGGCTCGTGCACGAGCGCGCGCGCAATGCCCACGCGCTGCTTCTGACCGCCCGAGAGTCGCGCGGGCCACGCATCGCGGCGCTCGCTCAAGCCCACGAGGTCGAGCAGCGTGTTCACGCGCGTTTCGATGGTCGCCTTCGGCACGCCCGCGATCTTGAGCGGCAGCGCGATGTTGTCGTACACCGTTTTCGCGGAAAGCAGGTTGAAGTGCTGGAACACCATGCCGATACGCCGCCGCAGCGTGACGAGCCCGCGCTCGTCGAGCGCGCCCACGTCCACGCCGTTCACGCGCACGCTGCCGGTCGTGGGCTTTTCCAGCCCGTTCACGAGCCGCAGCAGCGTGGACTTGCCCGCGCCGCTACGCCCGATGATGCCGAACACCTCGCCGCGCGCCACCTGAAGATCGACGCCGGAAAGCGCCGCGTGCGCAGCTTTCGACTGTGCACTCGCATAGACCTTGCCGACCTGCCCGAACACCACGGCGGGCTGCGAGTCCTGCGCGTTGCGCGCCGCATCGCCCGCCGCCGGGCCCGCCTCGATGAAGCGCGCCGTCCCGAACCATTTCATCATCGCTGCTCCTCGTGCGTGAATCGCGTGCGCGTCACCCGTTACCACGCGACCGCGTAAAGATTGCCGAAGGCCTTGTCGAGTTCCTTGCGCACGGCCGGCGAATGCTGATAGATGTCGATGAACTTGCGGATGCGCGGATCGTTCACGCTTTCGGGGCGCACGACGAACTGGATCGCGAACGCCTTGTTCTCCACGCCGTCGAAAAGCAGCGCGCTATTGGGATCGGTGGTGCCCGCGAGCTTGATGAAGCTCGGGTAGCCCTGCGCGAGATCGACGTCGTCGAGCGAGCGCGCGAGTTGCGACGCTTCGAGCTGCACGATCTTGAGATGCTTGGGGTTGGACACGATGTCGAGCGTCGTCGCGCGATAATCGACGCCCGGCTTGAGCTTGATGAGGCCCGCGCGTTGCAGCAGCAGGAGACCGCGCCCGCCGTTCACCGGATCGTTGGCGATGGCGACGGTCGCGCCATCCTTCAGGTCTTCGAAACGTTTTACCTTCTTCGAATACAGGCCGATCTTCATGATCGTGCCCGGCGCGATGGCGACGAACTTGTAGCCGCCCTGCTTCTCGGCGTTTTCCAGAAACGGCGTGTGCTGGAAGTAGTTGACGTCGATGTCCTTGTTCGCGAGCGCGGCGTTGGGCGTATTCCAGTCGGTGAATTCGATGATCTTTACGTCCACGCCCTGGGCCTTCGCCTCGCGCGCGGCTTCCTGGAGCGCGGGCGTTTGCGGCGTGGTGGCAATGCCGATCTTGAGCGTGGGCGTGTCCGCGTGCGCATTGAGCGTTGCCGCCGCGAGCGTCACGGCCACCGCCGTCAGCACGCCGAAACGTTGGAGAAGGGAATGGCGCCACACGGCGCGCACGGCACGTTTCATCGCGGTCCTCGAATGGAAGTTGCACTTCGTTCAGTGAGGAGCGACGCGATGAGGCCAACGGAAAGAACGCCCGCGCGCGGGACGCGCGCCGCCCATCGCGTTTGCTCCAGATGGGTCCAAGCGATGATAGGGGCGCGGCGGCGCGGGGTCTACGAACGGATTGCGCAAAGGAAATCGCCGCCCGCGATATATACGCGGGCGGCGAACGTGCTTCGGTTTTGCGGATTGACCCGGCTCTCGGCGCTCGGCTCAGCGCGCGGCGAGCGGCGCCGGCGGCGGTGCCGGGTCTCCCGGCGTGGCGTCGCCGGGCTTCGCGTCGCCCCAGCCCCCGCCCAGCGCGCGGATCAGGTTCACGGTCGCCACGGCCTGCGAGCCTTGCAGGTGGCTCGCCTGCAACTGCGACACGAGCACCGTGCGCTCGCTGTCGATCACGTTCAGGTAGCTCACCTCGCCTTCCTCGTACTGCGTGCGCGAAAGGTGCGCCGACTGCTGCGAAGCGCCCACCGCGTCGTTCTGTTCGCGGATCTGGTCGTCGAGCAGGTGCAGGTCGGAGAGATTGTCCTCGACCTCGCGGAACGCCACGAGCACCTGCTGGCGATACTGCGCCACGTCCTCGTCGTACTTCGCGCGCGCCTGAGCGAGATTGGCCTTGCGGCGGCCGCCGTCGAACAGCGGCAGCGTGAGCGCCGTGCCCGCGAGCGGCCCGAGCAGGAAGGCCCGGCTCGACCACATGAACAGGTCGCCAAGCGTAGCCGACTCATAGCCGAACGCCCCCGTGATGTCGAGCTTCGGGAAGAACGCCGACTTCGCAAGGCCCACGCGCGCGTTCGCGGCCGCCATCGCGCGCTCGGCGGCGGCAATGTCGGGGCGGCGCTCCAGCAGCGTGGAAGGCAGGCCCGGCGGCACCTGCACGAGCACCGGCGCAAGCGGCGTTTCCGGGAACGTGAAGTCGGCGGGCGCCTTGCCCAGCAGGATCGCGAGACTGTGCTCCGAGGCCGCGCGCTGGCGTGCGACGCCTACGGCGTCGGCGCGCGCGCTCGCCAGTTCATTGCGCGCCTGCGCGACGTCGAGCGCGCTGATGTCGCCCTCCTTGAAACGCCGCTCGACGAGCTTGAGCGCGTCTGCGCGCAGCGTCACCGTGCGGCGGTACAGATCGACGTCGGAGTCGAACTGGCGCAACTGGAAGTAGTTCTGCGCGACATCGGCCTGCAAGGCGAGTTGCACCGAACGGAACAGCGCTTCGCTCTGCTGCGCATCTGCCTGCGTGGCGTGCACGTTCGAACTCACGCGGCCGAACAGATCGACCTCGTAGCTCGCCGTGGCCTGCGCGCGCCACAGCGTTTGCGCGGGCACGTTGTAGTTCTGCGGCTGATACTGCGAAGCCGGCGAGGCGCGCTCGTAGGTCGGGCCGAAGCCCGCGTCGATCGACGGGAACCACGAGGCGCGCGCAGCCTGGGTCACGGCGCGCGCCTGCTGCACGCGCGCGGCTGCCGCCTTGAGGTCCTGGTTCGCGTCGAAGGCCTGCTGCTCGAGCTTGTCGAGCGTCGGATCGCCGAACACCGTCCACCATTCGCCGCGATGGGCGTCGTCGGCGGGCTGCGCGGGCGTCCACGTGCCCACGTCGTGCGGGTTCGCGCTCTGCGTCTGCTGCGGCGTTTCCTTGTACGCGGCGGGCACGCCCGCGTCGGGCGCCTTGTAGGTCGGCTCGACCGAGCACGCTGCAAGCCACGCGAACAGCGCCACGCTCGCCGCGATCCGTGCGAGACGCCAGCCTCCCGGCGTCTCGCTCGCGCTCTGGCGCAAGATGGATTCGTTAGTCATATTAATCATTCTCCCTTGGCGCCTCAGGCGTCCACCATCGACTGCGGCTTGTGCGCATTGTCCTTCTGCGCCACATGAATCTTGCCGCCCGCGAGCGTGCGCAGCACCACATAGAACACCGGCGTGAGCAACAGGCCGAAGGCGGTCACGCCCAGCATGCCGAAGAACACGGCCACGCCCATGGCATGACGCATTTCCGAACCTGCGCCGCTGGAGATCACGAGCGGCACCACGCCCATGATGAACGCGATGGACGTCATCAGGATCGGGCGCAAACGCAGGCGGCTTGCCTCGATGGCGGCGGAAAGCGGCGTGTGGCCGTCGTGCTCCAGCTCACGCGCGAACTCCACGATCAGAATGGCGTTCTTCGAAGCGAGGCCCACGAGCACCATCAGGCCGATCTGCGTGAAGATGTTGTTGTCGCCCTGCGTGAGCCACACACCGGTCAGCGCGCACAACACGCTCATCGGCACGATCAGGATCACCGCGAGCGGCAGCGTCAAGCTCTCGTACAGTGCGGCGAGCACGAGGAACACGAGCAGCACGCTGATCGGGAACACCCACACGCCCGCATTGCCCGCCAGCACCTGCTGGTACGTGAGGTCGGTCCATTCGAACTTCACGCCGCGCGGCAGCACTTCGGCCGCGATGCGCTCGGCCGCCGCCTGCGCCTGACCCGACGAGTAACCGGGCGCCGGGCCGCCGTTGATGTCGGCCGCGGTGTAGCCGTTGTAGCGCACCACCATTTCGGGGCCGTACGTGGGCGTGACCGTGACGAGCGACGAGAGCGGCACCATTTCGCCCGCGGCGTTGCGCGTCTTCAGTTGCAGAATGTCGTCGGCCTTCTGGCGGAACGGCGCATCGGCCTGCACGCGCACCTGGTACACGCGCCCGAAGCGGTTGAAGTCGTTCACGTAGAGCGAGCCGAGATAAATCTGCATCGTGTCGAACACATCCGTGACCGGCACGCCAAGCTGCTTGGCCTTCGTGCGGTCGAGATCGACATTCAGTTGCGGAACGTTGATCTGATAGTTCGTGAACGTCGGGCCCAGCTCCGGCGTTTGCGACGCGCGCTTGACGAAGTCCTGCGTTGCGCGGTTGAGCGCCTCATAACCCAGTGCGCCATGATCCTCCAGTTGCAGCTTGAAACCGCCGAGCGTGCCGAGGCCGAGCACCGGCGGCGGCGGGAACACGGCGACGAACGAGTCCTTGATGCCCGCGTACTGCTGGTTCAGCGCACCCGCGATCGCGCCGGCCGAAAGCGCCTTGCCCTTACGGTCCTTGAACGGCTTGAGCGTGACGAACACGATGCCCGCGCTCGAACTGTTGGTGAAGCCGTTCACCGAAAGGCCCGGGAACGCCACGGCGCTTTCCACGCCGGGCTGCTTGAGCGCAATGGCGCTCATGTCGCGAATCACGTTTTCGGTACGGTCGAGCGAAGCGCCGTTGGGCAGTTGCGCGAACGCGATCAGATACTCCTTGTCCTGCGCGGGCACGAAGCCGCCCGGCACCAGGCGCGCCATCAGTACCGTCGCGCCGATCAGCACCACATACACCGCGAGCATCGCGCCCTTGTGGCGCAGCACGCCGTTCACGCCGCGGCCATAGCTTTCCGAGCCGCGATGGAACACCTGGTTAAAGCGCCGGAAGAAGCCGCCGAGCACGCGGTTCATCACGCGCGTGAGCCAGTCTTCCTTCGCACCGTGGCCGCGCAGCAGCAGCGCCGAAAGCGCGGGCGAAAGCGTGAGCGAGTTGAACGCCGAGATCACCGTGGAAATGGCGATGGTCATGGCGAACTGCTTGTAGAACTGGCCCGTGAGACCGCTCATGAACGCGAGCGGCACGAACACGGCCACGAGCGTGAGCGCAATGGCGATAATCGGCCCGCTCACCTCCTGCATCGCCTTATAAGTCGCGTCGCGCGCGGATAACCCGCTTTCGATATTGCGCTCCACGTTCTCCACCACCACGATCGCGTCGTCCACCACGATGCCGATGGCGAGCACCATGCCGAACAGCGATAGCGCGTTGATCGAGAAACCGAACGCAAGCAAGAGCGAGAACGTCCCGACGATCGACACCGGCACCGCGATCAAGGGAATGATCGAGGCGCGCCACGTTTGCAGGAACACGATCACCACGATCACCACGAGCGCGATGGCTTCCAGCAGCGTATGCACGACGGCCTCGATACTGGAGCGCACGAACTGCGTGGGGTCGTAGACGATGCGGTAGTCCACGCCCGCCGGCATGTCCTGCTTGAGGTCCTTCATCGCCGCGCGCACCTGGTCGGAAATCGCGAGCGAGTTCGCGCCCGGCGCCTGGTTGATGGCGAGCGCCACGGCGGGCTTGTTGTCCAGGAGCGAGCGCAGGCCGTATTCCGAAGCCGCGAGCTCGATGCGCGCGATGTCGCGCAGATACGTCACGCCGCCATCGGGGTTCGTCTTGATGATGATGTTGCCGAACTCGCTTTCGGTACGCAGACGGCCGCGCGCGTTCACGTTGAGCTGGAACGGCGTGCCCGGCACGCTGGGCGACGCGCCGATCACACCGGCCGCCACCTGCACGTTCTGCTCGCGAATCGCATTGACCACGTCGTTGGCGGTGAGATCGCGCTGCGCCACCTTCTGCGGATCGAGCCAGATACGCATGGCATAGTCGCCCGAACCCCACAGTTGCACCTCGCCCACGCCCTGGATATTCGAAAGACGATCCTTCACGTTGAGCAGCGCGTAGTTGCGCAGGTACGTCATGTCGTACTGGTTGTTCGGCGAGATCAAGTGCACCACCATCGTGAGCGTGGGCGAGCTCTTGATGGTCGTGATGCCCAGGCGCTGCACGTCTTCCGGCAGGCGCGGCAGCGCCTGGTTCACGCGGTTCTGCACGAGCTGCGTGGCCTTGTCCGGATCGGTGCCGAGGCGGAACGTGACCGTGAGCGTGAGATTGCCGTCGCTATTGGCCTGCGACTGCATGTACAGCATGTTCTCCACGCCGTTGATCTGCTCTTCGAGCGGCGCGGCCACCGCTTCGGCGATCACCTTGGGATTCGCACCCGGATACTGCGCGTGCACGACCACCGAAGGCGGCACGACTTCGGGGTACTCGGAGATCGGCAACTGGAACAGCGCGATCACGCCGGCCAGCAGGATCAGCACGGACAGCACGCCCGCGAAGATCGGCCGGTCGATGAAGAATTTCGATATGTTCATGGGTTGCTCGTGTTCTTGAGGCTCTTAAGCGATTAGGGTTCCTTATCGTCTGGGGGACGCACCGTGATGCCAGGTGCGCCCGCCGTTCGTCAGGACGTCGTCTTCGCTGCCTTCGCGGCGGGGTTTGCCGCCGGGTTTTCTGCTGTCTTCGCCGCTGCATTCGCCGCCGCGTTCGCCGCATCGGCGTCGGGGTCGCCGTTCATCGGCACCATATGCGAGCGCACCGCCTCGCCGGGGCGCACACGCTGCGTGCCGTTCACGACCACGTGATCGCCCGCCTTCAGGCCGCCGAGAATCACGCGCAGGTTGCCCTGCTGGCCGCCCGTCTGCACGTTGCGGTACGAGACCTTGCCGCCGCCGTCCACGACGTACACGAACTTCTTGTCCTGATCGGTGCCGATGGCGGCGTCGTCGACCAGCAGCGCCGGGTGCGGGGCGCTGCCGCCCACCTTGATGCGTGCGTAGAGGCCCGGCACGAGCGCGCCGTCGGCGTTGTCGAAGCGCGCACGCACGCGGATCGTGCCCGACGAGGTGTCGAGGCGGTTATCCACCGACTCGATCGTGCCCTGGCGCGAGTAACCCGTTTCGTTCGCAAGACCCAGTTCGACCGGCACCTTCGAGCCATCCTTCATGCGGCTGATGTAGTCGAGATAGGTTTGCTCGTCGGCGTCGAACTCGGCGTAGATGGGCGAAACGGACACGAGCGTGGTGAGCGGCGCGGCGCTCGCCCCGGCCGACACGACGTTGCCCACGGTGATCTCGGCGCGCGACACGCGCCCCGCCACCGGCGCGACGATGCGCGTGTAGCCCAGGTTGATCTGCGCGGCTTCGAGCGCGGCCTGCGCGGCCTTGAGATTCGCGCTCGCCTCACGCGAGGCGTTCTGCTTCTCGTCGTAGTCACGCTTGGCGATGGCGTTGTCGCCAATGAGGCGCTGCGCGCGCTCCCAGTCGCTTTGCGCGTAGCCCGTGCGCGCCTGCGCGGCGGCAAGCTGCGCGGCAGCCTGATCGACGGCGGCCTGGTACGGGCGCGGATCGATCACGAACAGCGTATCGCCCTTGTTCACGAGCGCGCCGTCGCGGAAGTTCACCGAGACGATCGTGCCCGAAACCTGCGGACGTATCTCCACTTTCTCGACCGCGGCCATGCGGCCGGAATAACTCTGCCAGTCGGTAATCGTGCGATTGACCACGGCGGCGACATCGACTTCCGGCGCGGGCGGCGCTTCAGCGGCCACCGCGGGGTGCGAGTCGAGGCGGATCGCGCCGAGCGTGCCCAGCCCCGCGATGACCAGCACGCCGACTACCGCGAGCGCCATGCGCGAACGGGATTGCGAAAAAAGTGACATGTCGGACTCCAGAAATAATGGTTGGTTGTTCTTGACTGGTTCGGCAGCACCGCGGCTTCAGCGCTTCCCCTGCTTGTGCGCGTTGCCCGCTACACCGTGCCCGCGTCGAAGCAGCATTGGAAAAACCGGACGGCTTCGCTCAAGGCGGCCGGATGCGCGGCGAGATTCGCGTGCGAGACGCTCGGGTAACGCACCACCTGCGTGCGCACGCCAGCGTCGATCAGGCGGCTCGCGTACTTCTCTGCCTCGATGTGCAGCACGTCGTTCTGCGCGGTCACGATGAGCGTGGGCGGCAGACCGGCGAGGCGCAGCGATTCGAGCGGCGCCGCATACGGATGCAGGCGTTGCGACGCTTCGGGCAGGTACGCGCGATAACAGGCCGCGCACTCGCTCGCGGTGATGTCGGAGCCGAGGCGCGCCGCATCGCCAAGACGCGTGAGGCTCGGGTCCAGCATCGGCGCGAACAGCGCCTGCGCGGCGAGCCGCACATCGCCGCGATCGCGTCCCATGAAGGCGAGCACGTTGGCGATCTGGCCGCCCGCGTCATGGCCCGCCGCAATCAGCCGTTTCGGCGTGCCGCCAAACGCGCGGGCCCGCGTGAGCGCCCAGAGCGCCGCGCGGTGCGCGTCTTCGGGCGCGGCGGGAAACGGAAACTGCGGCGCGAGCGAATAACCCACGCTCACGACCAGCGCAGGTAAGCGTTCTGCGAGAAAACGCCCCGCCGTTTCCGCTTCTTCAATCGACCCTCGCACGAAACCGCCGCCGTGGAAATACAGCAGCACCGGCAGGCCGTTTGCGCCCTCGGGGCGGTACACGCGCAACGCAATCGGCTGGGCGTAGCCTTCGATCGTCACATCGGTCGTGACCAGCGTGCGCGCCGTGCCGGTTCTGGCCGGCGCGGCCGTGGGCACGGCCGCGGGCGCATCGGCAAACGGCATTTCCACGGCGGAGATCCACGACGTCGGGCGTTTAAAGGCATCCATGTCAAATCGGCGCAATGCGCGAGAGTAGATTCGAATGGAGCGAATTGTGGGTTCGGCAGACTTGCAAATAAATGCCTATAATCCGGCAACACAATTCGGCGCACCTGAACAATCTGTCTCCTCTTTGTGCGCGGGCGTTTGCTTCAAACGCCGCGCGCCGTGCGGCCGAAGCTTTTTGGAGAGTGGCAATGGACCGCCTTCAGGCCATGCAGGTGTTCACCCGCGTCGTCGATACGAACAGCTTCACGCGAGCCGCCGAAACGCTCGACATGCCGCGTGCTTCGGTCACGACGATCATCCAGAATCTCGAAGCGTTTCTCGGCGTGCGCCTCATGCACCGCACGACGCGGCGCCTCTCGCTCACGCCCGACGGCGCGGCGTATTACGAGCGCTGCGTGCGCATTCTCGCGGACGTGGAGGAAACCGAAACCACATTCCAGGATCGCAACCGCAAGCCGCACGGCAAACTGCGCATCGACATGCCCGGCTCGATCGGGCGGCTCATCGTGATTCCGTCGCTGTGCGAATTCCACCAGCGCTATCCCGACATCGACCTGCAACTCGGCTTGAGCGACCGTCCCGTCGATCTGCTCCAGGAAGGCGTGGATTGCGTGGTGCGTGTGGGTGCGCTTCAGGATTCGTCGCTCGTCGCGCGGCGCATCGGGATTTTCGAAGGCGTGTCGTGCGCGGCGCCCTCGTATCTGGAGCGCCACGGCACGCCGCAAACGCTCGAAGAACTGGCCGAGCATCGCGCCGTGAATTACTTCTCGTCGCGCACGGGGCGTGTGATCGACTGGGCATTTCTCGTCGACGGCAAGGAAGTGGAGATCAAGCTCAAGAGCATGGTCTCGGTCAATGATGCGGACGCCTACGTGACCTGCGGCATCGAAGGCTTTGGCCTGATTCAGGGGCCGCGCTACATGGTGCTGCCGCATCTGCGCTCGGGCGCGCTCGTCGAGGTGCTGCCCGATTACAAGCCGCTGCCGATGCCGATTTCGGCCGTCTACCCGCACAGCCGTCATCTGTCACCCAAAGTGCGCGTGTTCGTGGACTGGATTGCCGAAGTGTTCGACCGCTGCCCGCTCCTGAGCGGCCGCGCCTCGCTCGACAAGACGTGCACGATGCGCACGATCGAAGAGCGCGAAAACGCGCCGGCGCTCGAAACGCCGGTGATTTCGGAATGGGCCGCATAGGCCGGGCCGCATAGCGCGCGCCCTCAAAGCCGCGTCCGCAAAGGCTTTCGCGGGCGCGGCGCGGCGATTGTTCCGGATTTTCGACAATTGCTTTCGCAATAAGACCGTTTATCGCAAACGGCTGCGCAACTACATTTGCTCCTGTCGCCGCAACCTACGTGGCAACCGTACACAGGAGCAGATCATGAAACGCACTCTCGCAACCGCCCTTACAGCCACGCTGGTTCTTTCGCTCGCCGCAAGCGCCTCGGCTTTCGCACAATCGTCCAGCGCCGCGCCGAAAACGCGCGCCGAAGTGAAGGCCGAACTCGTCGCCGCGTATCGCGACGGCACGCTGCCCTCGCTGAACAAGACGAGCTACCCCGAGCAAAGCCTGATTGGTCGCACGCAAGCGCAACGCATCGCGCTTCAGGAAAGCCGCGCCAATAACGCCGCACACGTCGCGCAAGCCGGCGAATAAGCTCGGCAGCGCATTGATATCGATGGCAAGACGATAAACGTAGGAGTCCGATATGAAGCCGACCGTACCGTCCGAACTCGACGACTGGGACAACACCACGCCTGTGTGGGCGCCGTTCCGGCATTGAAGCAAAAAGGCCCGGCGGTCTCGCGACCGCCGGCCTCATGCATTACCGGTTCACGAAATCCGGCTCGAAAAACACCCAGCGCACCAGCGGAAAGCGCGCCTGCAAAGCGGCTTCGATTTCGTTGATCGCTTCGACCATCGTGCGGCTATGCTCGTAGTCGAGCATTTCGCACTGCACCGCGACCATCACCTCTTTACCCCATTGCAGGGTAATGAGGCTGATGATGCTGCGAATCTCCGGCCGCGCGCGCAGGAACAGTTCGATATCGCGGCGCATTTCAGGGCTTGCCGACTCGCCCACGATCATCGACTTCACTTCTCGTGCGATGAACCACGCGATCAGCATGAGCAGCACGCCCACGCCGATCGAGCCGCACGCGTCCCAGACCGGATTGCCGGTGATGACGGTGAGCAGCACCGCGGAGAATGCGATGGCGAGGCCCGCGAGCGCGGCGATGTCCTCGCCCGCCACGACGAGCAAATCCGAATCGCGCGTCTCGCGCGCCCAGCGCCACAGCGACTTTTTCGGCGAGCCCTTGCGGATCTCGCGCATCGCGCCGTAAAGCGAAAACGCTTCGAGCGCCACGGAAATGCCGAGCACGACCAGCGCGACATACACGTATTGCAGCGGCTCGCGAGCAATCAACCGGTGCACGCCCTCGTACACCGAAAACGCGCCACCCACGAAAAAGAGCAGCAGCGCCACGAGCAGCGAATAGAAGTTGATCGCGCGGCCCGTGCCCATGGGGTGCAAGGGCGTGGGGGGCTCGCGCGACTGGCGCAGGCCGAGCAACAGCAGCAGTTGATTACCGCAGTCGGCCGTGGAGTGAATCGCCTCCGCGAACATCGATCCCGAACCCGTGAACCCGGCGGCTGCGAACTTGCAGACCGCAATGCCGAAGTTCGCAGCGAGCGCGTAGAAGATGGCTTTCGGCGATTCTCCGCTCATAGCGCCTCGACGCGTGCCGGGCCTTCGCTCAACTCGCCGATCACGCGTGCGTCGCTGAATCCGTCCGCGCGGAAGATCGCCAGCACGTCGTCCACGCTCTCCGGTGCGCACGCCACGAGCAGACCGCCCGAGGTTTGCGGGTCGGTGAGCAGCGTGCGCGCGCTTTCGGGCAGGCCGGGCGCGAGCGTGACGGACTCGCCATACGAGGCCCAGTTGCGGCCCGACGCGCCCGTGAACACGCCCTCTTCCACGAACTTCTGAACGCCCGGCAGCCACGGCAGGTCCGCATACTGCACGCGCGCCGTGAGATTCGCGCCGCGCGCGATTTCGAGCGTGTGGCCAAGCAGGCCGAAGCCGGTCACGTCGGTCATGGCGTGCACGCCCGGCAATTCCGCGAGCGTGGCGCCCGGCTTGTTGAGCATCGTGGCGGCGCTCACCATCGCCTTGTAGCCCGCGTCGCCGAGGATCTCCTTCTTGAGCGCGGCCGAGAGCACACCCACGCCAAGCGGCTTGCCGAGCACGAGCACGTCGCCCGCGCGCGCCGACGCGTTGCGCTTCACGCGCTCCGGATGCACCACGCCCAGCGCCGCGAGGCCGTAGATGGGCTCCACGGAGTCGATCGAATGCCCGCCCGCCACCGGAATGCCCGCCGCCGCGCATACGTCCTCGCCGCCGCGCAGCACCTGCGCGATCACGTCGTGCGGCAGCACGTTGATGGGCATGCCCACCAGCGCGAGCGCGAGGATCGGCTTGCCGCCCATCGCGTAGACGTCCGAGAGCGCGTTGGTCGCGGCGATGCGGCCGAAGTCGTACGGGTCGTCGACGATCGGCATGAAGAAGTCCGTGGTCGCGACAATGGCCTGCTCGTCGTTGAGCTTGTAGACGGCGGCGTCGTCGGCGGTCTCGGTGCCGACCAGCAGGTTCGGAAACACGGTGGTGAGCGGCGTGCTGCGCGCGAGCAATGCCGAAAGCACGCCCGGCGCGATCTTGCAGCCGCAGCCGCCGCCGTGCGAAAGGCTCGTGAGGCGCGGCACGGCGGCGCCGATGGCGGGTTTGTCGTTCATGTCGGGGAATCGTCCTGAAAGTGCCGGATTAATCCCCACATTATGGGGCAATCGCCGCGAGGACGATGCGGGTTGCGCGCGCTCAGGCGCGCCCGGCGGCCGCGTGGGCGGTGACGTCGCCGGCGTGGAGCGCATCGGCCAGCCAGTGCGGATCGTCGTGCGGCAGGTCGTGCCCGGCCCACGGGTGCGCCACGTGCGGCGCGCCCCACGCCTGCGCGAGCCGCGCCGAGCAAACGGGATTCACGAGCCGGTCGCCGCGCGACGACACCACGAGCACCGCGCAGCGCGGTATGCCGCGCGCCTTGAAGCGCGCCGCGGCGGCCAGTTGGCGCATCGCGTTCGCGCGGCTCACGGGCGCGCTCGCGCGAATCGCGCGCCAGGCGTCGAGGTCGGCGGCGAGCGTGTCGCGCCGCGCGCACGTGAGGCCGTGGATCAGCGCTTCGGCCATGCCATCGGCGTCGCGGCCGTCCCAATGGCGCGCCGCGCGCGCGAGCGCGGGCCACGCCGAGGGCCGCAGCCGTTCATGCACGCGGCTGTACGGCCGCATGCTCGTGTTCACGAGCACGAGACGCGCGATCTCATCGGGATAGCGCAGCGCCCATGCCGTCGCCACCATGCCGCCCAGCGACATCGCCAGCACGCGGTATGGCGCGCGTGCACCGCGCCGCCGCGCTTCGTCGCGCAACGCGTCCACGTAGGCGTCGACGGCAAGCGGCGAGCGTACGTGCGCGGCCGCGCCGTTGCCGGGCAGGTCGATGGCCAGCGCGCCCTCGCGTGCGGCGAGCAGCGCGGCGAACGCGCCCCAGTGGCGCGACTCGCGCGTGAGGCCGCGCAGCAGGAGCCAGGGGCCGCTCATCCACCGGACCCTTGATACCAGTGGCTAATCGCGCTTTGCAACACCTGCTCGCGCGTCACGCCCTCGGGCAGCCAGCGCGGCGCGGAATACGCCGCGCGCGTGAGGAATTCGAACAGGTTCGCGTGGCGCCGCAAGACGCGCGCCGTGCGATGCGCCATCAGCGGATTGAACATGCCCTGGCGCGAGAAGATCTGGCGCGGGTTCTTCTTGATCCACAGCCACGAGCCGAGTTCGAGCGTGAGCGGCAAAAAGATGTTGCTCGCGGGCGCATGGTCGTATGCGCAGTCCCACAAGTCGCCGTGCAGCAGGTATTGATGGCTCTGCGGCTCGAACGTGTAGCCGTGATGGGGATGCGCGCGCTCGAACATCGTCTTGAGCACGTACATCTCGGGCAAATGACGCATGAGGCGGCGCGTGCGCGCATACGGAAACCAGATGCTGTCGCTCCAGCCGTAGCCCGAATGGCAGTCGAGCGCGAATGACAGCGGACGGCGCGTGAGTTCTTCGTCGACGATCTTCAGAAGCGCCTTCGCCTCGATCTCCATGGGCGCCCCGCGCCTGCCGCGATACCACGGCAGCCATGAGCCCACGCGCTGGCCGCCCGCAAGAAAGGGCACGTGTTCGTCGGCGTCCTGCGGCGCGTTGCGCATGAGGTCCACGCCGTTCGGATTCGCGCGGGTGGCCAGCCACATGCCGCCGGGATTGAGGATGGGCACGAACACGATGCGCACGGATTCGAGCTGGCTCATCAATAACTCGTCCCACGCGAGCCGCCCCACCAGCGCACGCATATAGTCGAGCACGAGCTGCGAGCCGATGCGCTCCAGCCCGTGAATGCCGCCGAAGAAGCCAATGGCGGGCGCCGCCGGATCGCGCGAGCCGATGGACGCCACATAGAGCGCGAACGTGCGGCCGCGCACCTCGACTTCGCCTTCGCTGCGAATGTCGAACCAGCGTGCGCCCGCATCGAGGATCGTCTTGAGGTCCTCGAATTCCGCAAAACTGTCGGGTAGAAAGCTCAGTGCCTGCATGGCGCCGGGTTTCGTTACTTGTTCGGATCGGGACCGTTGTGTGCGGCCGCATTGTCTACAACAGCATGAGTTTCGGCGCGTGTGTCAGCAATAAGTCAGCGAAACCAGGGACACCACACGCACTGCCGACAATATAGCCGCTTCCTCTGACATTAAGCATGACAGATGTTTTCCGTCATGTGTCTGTCACATCGTGCGCCTCAATTCCTCCGACCAAAAAATATAAGACGTGTAGTCGTCTAGACGTCGCGACACCTTCACTCAACCGTCACAGTCGCTTCCTAGAATGAGCCCTCGACTTCACCCGCGACGGATTGTTATGGAAGCCATACGCATCGAACGCCTATCGAAAAGTTTCGAGAGCGGCCGCAAGGCGCTCGACGAAATCAACCTGCGCATCGGCGAGGGCGAAATGGTCGCGCTGATCGGCGCATCGGGCTCGGGCAAATCGACCTTGCTGCGCCAGATCGCAGGCTTCACGGCCTCCGATCCGCAGCCGTCGCGCATCGACATTCTCGGCCGCCCGATCCAGCAGGACGGTCGCATCGTGCGCGAGGTGCGCCGCATTCGCCGCGACATCGGCTTCGTGTTCCAGCAATTCAATCTCGTGCATCGGCTCACCGTGGAAACCAATGTGCTGATCGGCGCGCTTTCGCGTTTGCCGCTGTGGCGCAGGCTCACGGGCCGCTTTCCGCGCGCGGAGCGCGAACTCATGCTGGCCGCCCTCGGCGAAGTGGGCATCGCGCACAAGGCTGCGGAACGCGCCTCGAATCTCTCGGGTGGCCAGCAGCAGCGCGCGGCGCTTGCACGCGCGCTCGTGCAACGCGCGCGCCTCATTCTCGCCGACGAGCCGATTGCTTCGCTCGACCCCGAATCATCGCGCCGCGTGATGGACATGCTGCGCATGCTCAACCGCGATCACAGTCTCACGGTGGTGGTCTCGCTGCATCAGGTGGATATCGCCATGCAGTATTGCCCGCGCACCGTTGCGTTGCGCGAAGGGCGCGTCGTGTACGACGGTCCTTCTGCGGCGCTCACGCCCGCGTTGCTGCAACAGCTTTATGGCAGCGCCGCGCGCGAATTGCTCGAACCCGATGCGGCGCCGTCCGCCGTACAGCGCTTTGGCGCACAACCCCGCGCGGCCTGACCCGGCCACGCATTCTCAACCCTTGACGTTCCTCTCTCCACGGACCGCTCCCATGAAACTGCTCCGCTCCATGCTCTCCTGGTGCGCCGCCGGCGCCGTCGCGTTTGCCTCGCTCGGCAGCGCGGCCGCCCATGCGGAAGACCTCAATTTCGGCATCATTTCGACGGATTCGTCGGCGGTACTCAAGCAGCGCTGGCAGCCGTTCATCGACGACCTGAACAAGCAGACCGGCCTCTCCGTGAAGGCGTTCTTCGCCACCGACTACTCGGGCATCATCGAGGCAATGCGCTTCAACAAGGTGCAGATCGGCTACTTCGGCAATGCTTCGGCCATGGAAGCCGTGGACCGCTCGAACGGCGAGATCTTCGCGAAAGTGCTTTACGCGAACGGCGACGCGGGCTACAAGTCGGTGCTCATCACCAACGTGAACAGCCGCGTGAAGACGATCGACGATGTATTCAAGAATACTAAGGATCTCACGCTCGGCTGGGGCGACCCCAATTCCACCTCGGGCACGCTCATTCCGGGCTACTACCTGTTCGCGCAGCACGGCGTTTCGGTGAACGGCTCGAACTTCAAGACGGTGCTGCCGTCGAGCCATGAAGCGAACCTGCTCGCCGTGGTCAACAACAAGGTGGACATCGCCACCAACAACACCATCGAACTCGCCACGCTCCAGCAGAAGCACCCGGATCGCTTCGCGCAGGTGCGCGTGCTGTGGACCTCGCCGATCATTCCGTCCGATCCGCTCGTGTACCGCAAGGACCTGCCTGAAGCCACCAAGCAGAAGCTGCGCGACTTCTTCTACCATTACGCCAAGACCGACCCGCGCGAGAAGAAGATCATGGCCGACATCACGGGCTATGCCGGCTTCGCGCCCGCCAGCGACGCGCAGTTGCAGCCGATCCGCCAGGTCGCGCTGTTCCAGCAGAAGGAAAAGATCGCCGCCGACACGCATCTCTCCGACGACGACCGCAAGAGCCAGATCGCGGCCATCGACGCGAAGATCGGCGCACTCGCCGCACCCGCGAAGCAGTAATGGGCGCGATGGATTTCGACAGCTCACGCGTCGCGGCGCACGGCACCGAGGCGCAATCCGCCACCGCCGCTGCGGCTCCCAGCCCGGCGGCGAGACCCACGGGCAAGCGCAGCTGGTCCTCGCTCGTGCTCTGGGCCATCGTGTTCGCGCTGCTCGGCGTGGCGTGGCGCGGCGCCGACATGCGCCCGCTCGACCTCTTCGCCGACTCGGCGAACATGGGCACGTTCGCGCGCGGCTTCTTTCCGCCCGACTTCACGGAATGGCGCACCTACGTGGGCGAAATGTGGGTGACGCTGGCCGTGGCGCTGTGGGGCACGGCGCTCGCCATCGTCTGCGCGGTGCCGTTCGGCCTGATGTCGGCGCACAATCTCGCACCCAACTGGGTCCTCCAGCCGGTGCGCCGGTTGATGGACGCCTGCCGCGCCATCAACGAGATGGTGTTCGCGATGCTGTTCATCGTGGCCGTGGGGCTCGGACCGTTCGCGGGCGTGCTGGCGTTGTGGGTCCACACCACGGGTGTGCTCGCGAAACTCTTCGCCGAAGCCGTGGAGGCCATCGACCCGCGCCCCGTGGAAGGCGTGCGCGCCACGGGCGCCTCGCCGCTCGACGAGATCATTTATGGCGTGCTGCCCCAGGTCATGCCGCTGTGGATCTCGTACGCGCTCTACCGGTTCGAGTCGAACGTGCGCTCGGCGATGGTGGTGGGCATGGTGGGCGCGGGCGGCATCGGCGTGGTGTTGTATGAGGAAATTCGTTCGTTCGACTATCCGCAAACCTGCGCCGTGCTCATCATGGTGATCGCCGTGGTCACGGTCATCGACCTGATTTCCGCGCGACTGCGCGCACGCGTGATCTGACGCACTCCCCCAAAGCCCGCGCGAGCCTCCACAGAATCACAATACGGGCTCGCGCCCGTTTTACTTTCTTTCTGGCGGACGTGCGCGTTCGCTGGAATAATCACACGATTGCGGCCGCAACGGCCCGCGCCTCCAACAAGTCGATTCGATTCGCAATCCCAATGGCCAGTTTCGTCGTCCTGCTGGTCCTGCTCTCGGCACTCATGCACGCGAGCTGGAACGCCTTCCTCCATCTTTCGGGCGACCGGCTCTGGCTGCTCGGCATGTTCTCGGTTCCGTACATCGTCGTGAGCGCGATCGGCGTGTGCGTGCTGCCGCTGCCCGCGCAGGCAAGCTGGCCGTATATCGCGGCTTCGGCGGTGCTGGAGTTCGCGTACTGCTTCACGCTGATTCGCGCTTATCGCAGCGGCGACTTCGGGCAGATCTACCCCATCGCGCGCGGGCTCTCGCCGCTGCTCGTGTTCGTGGGCGCGCTCGTGTTCGCGCATGAGGAACTGCATGGGCTCGCGGCCGCGGGCGTCACGCTCGTCTCGCTCGGCATCATGTCGCTCGCATTCCGGCGCGGCATGCGCTTTTCCGGCGAGAGCGTGCCCTATGCGCTGCTCACGGGCCTCTTCATCGCGATGTACTCGATCATCGACGGCCTCGGCGCGCGCCTCGCCGGCAACGCGCTCAGCTACATCATGTGGGTGTATCTGCTCTGGAACGTGCCGCAGTTTTTCGTGGTCTGCAAGCTGCGCGGCGGCGTGGCGCGGATGTTCACGTCAAAGGCCGAGGTCGCACGCGGCATGCTCGCGGGCGTGCTCGCGCTCACGGCGTATTGCCTCGTGATCGAAGCGTTCCGCTTTCTGCCTATCGCGATGGTTTCCGCGTTGCGCGAGCTCTCGTCGATCTTCGCCGTGCTGATCGGCTGGCTGTTCATGAACGAGAAGCTCACGGCGCGGCGCATGGTGGCGTGTGCGCTCGTCACGTGCGGCGCGGTGCTGATCCGGCTCTAGGCATAGAAGCGCTCACGCGAACGCGGGCAAGGTCGTATCGATCGCTTCGGCCAGCGTCTCGAACGCCGGCGCGATCTCCTCGTCGGGCACGCACGCGTAGCCGATCAGCAAACCCGAGGCCGCGCGCTCGCGCGCCGAGTAGTACCCCGAAAGCGGCCGCACGACGATATTGCGCGCGAGCGCGGCTTCGGCCACGGCGCGGTCGTCGCTGCCCTCGGGCAACTGCATGACGACGTGCAGGCCCGCGTCGCCGCCCATGGCGGGCAAGGCGTCGCCGTAGCGGCGCGACACAGCGTCGAGCAGCACCTGGCGGCGCTGGCCGTAGAGCGCGCGCATCTTGCGGATATGCGACGTGAAATGCCCCTCGGCGATGAATTCGGCGAGCACGGCCTGCTGGATCAACTGCCCCTCGCGATACAGCTCGGCGCTCGCGGTCGCGAAGCTTTCCGCGAGTGCTTGCGGCGCGACGAGATAGCCCACGCGCAAGCCGGGAAACAACGTCTTGCCGAAGCTCCCCACGTAGATCACCTGCCCCGCCGTATCGAGCCCCTGCAACGACGCGAGCGGGCGGCTGCCGTAACGGAACTCGCTGTCGTAATCGTCCTCGATGATCCAGCACTGATGCTGGCGCGCGTACTCCAGCAGCATGCGGCGGCGCGCGAGGCTCATCACCATGCCAAGCGGGTACTGATGCGAGGGCGTGACGAGCATGAGCTTGGGCGGCGGCGCGGCAAAGTCGGCGGGCGAGGGATTGAGACCTTCGCTGTCCACGGCGATGGGCCGCGCGCTGAGGCCCGAAACGTGCAGCACGCTGCGCACGCCCCAGTAGCACGGGTCTTCGGTCCAGATGGTGTCGCCGGGGTCGGAGAGCAGGCGCACGGCCAGGTCCACCGACTGGTGGATGCCCGTCGTGATGATGATCTGTTCGGGCGAGCAGCGCACCGAGCGCGAGGTGCGCAGATAGTCGGCGAGCACGTGGCGCAGGAGCGCGAGGCCGCCGCCAGGCGCGTAGGTCAGCAGGTCCGGACGCAGGCTGCGCCAGTACTTGTTGTGCAGGCGCGTCCAGATGCGCGCGGGGAAGCGCGAGACGTCGGGCACGCCGGGCATGAACGCGCCGCCCTGGCGCTTGGAAACGCCCGCGCCGGCAACCAGGCGCGCGCCGCGGGTGGAGAGCGCCCGAGCCGCCGCGCGCGGCGGCTGGGCGCCAACTGCGCCCACTGCCGGGCCGCCCGCCGCGATAGCGTGCACTCCCGTACCGCCCAAACTTGGGCTGTTAGTTGCGATCGCATTTTCGACGGCGACGGCTCCTGAATTACTCGCCTTTTTCACCGTTTCCATGGAGCCAATTTCCGCTGCCCCGACGATCTCGTCAGGCGACGTATCGGCCACGAAGGTGCCGCGCCCCGTTGCCGACGTCACATAGCCTTCGAGCACCAATTGTTCGTAGACCTGCGTCACGGTATTGCGCGCAATGCCAAGCTCCGCCGCCAGCAGCCGCGACGACGGCACCCGTGCGCCCGCCGGCAGCTCCCGGGAGAGGATCGCCTGCTGGAGCAGCTTGTGCAGTTGACGGTAGACCGGCTGGGCGCTTCCGCGATCGAGCCGTTGGGCCAGCCAGTCGGACAGGACACTCGCGCGCATCGAAATTGGCTCCTAAAGATTGCACTGAATGGCTCTGAAATTTAGAGCCAAACGTGAGTATAGTCGCGGCATGGACCTGATGTCTGGTCCGCCTGCCAACCTCAGAACTGACACTGATTCCGAAGGAGATGAACGTGAGCAAGAACGCCGATCTGCAAAGCCGCAAGAACGCCATTACCCCGCGTGGCGTGGGCGTGATGTGCGACTTCTACGCCGAGCGCGCCGAGAACGCCGAGCTGTGGGACGTGGAAGGCCGCCGCTTCATCGACTTCGCGGCCGGTATCGCCGTGTGCAACACGGGCCACCGCCATCCGAAGATCGTCGCCGCCATCAAGGCGCAGCTCGACCAGTTCACGCACACGGCCTACCAGATCGTCCCCTACGAGTCGTATGTCTCGCTGGCCGAGAAGGTCGCCCAGCGCGCGCCGGGCAGCTTCGCGAAGAAGGCCGCCTTCTTCACAACGGGCGCCGAAGCCGTTGAAAACGCCGTCAAGATCGCTCGCGCCCACACGGGCCGTCCGGGCGTGATTGCCTTCGCGGGCGGCTTCCACGGCCGCACGATGATGGGCATGGCGCTCACGGGCAAGGTTGCCCCGTACAAGCTCGCGTTCGGCCCGTTCCCGGCCGACGTGTACCACGCGCCGTACCCCAACTCGGTGCACGGCATCAGCACGGCTGATTCGCTCAAGCACATCGAGATGCTGTTCAAGGCCGACATCGATCCGAAGCGCGTTGCCGCGATCATCTTCGAACCGGTTCAGGGCGAAGGCGGCTTCTACCAGGCGCCGGCTGACTTCGTGCGCGGCCTGCGCAAGATCTGCGACACGCACGGCATCCTGCTGATCGCCGACGAAGTGCAAACGGGCTTCGCGCGCACCGGCAAGCTGTTCGCGATGGAACACTACGACGTCACGCCCGACCTCATGACGATCGCCAAGAGCCTGGCGGGCGGCATGCCCCTCTCGGGCGTGGTGGGCCGCGCGGAAGTGATGGACGCGGCAGCGCCTGGCGGTCTCGGCGGCACGTACGCCGGCAACCCGCTGGCCGTCGCTTCGGCGCACGCGGTGATCGAGATCATCGAAGAAGAAAAGCTGTGCGAGCGCGGCACGAAGCTCGGCGACAAGCTCAAGGCCAAGCTCAACGCGCTCAAGGCCGACGTGCCGCAAATCGCCGACGTGCGCGGCCCCGGCGCGATGAACGCCGTTGAGTTCTGCAAGCCGGGCACGAGCGATGCCGACGCCGACTTCACCAAGCGCGTGCAAACGGCAGCCCTGAATCGCGGCCTGCTGCTGCTCGTGTGCGGCGTGTACTCGAACGTCGTGCGCTTCCTGTTCCCGCTCACGATTCAGGACAACGTGTTCGACGAAGCGCTCGCGATTCTCGAAGAGTCGATCAAGGAAGCAGTGGGCGTGCCGGCGTAAGCCTTCACACAGACTGGCTCGCGTGCAGCGAGCCATCCTCGAAACGGCACACCGGCGCTTGCCGCTGTGCCGTTCGTCGTTCTAAACGATTCGAATTGAGTCCGGAGTTCCAGCATGAACCTGAAAGACGCATCGCTGCTGCAACACAACGCCTATATCAACGGCGAATGGCAAGGCGCTGAAGACGGCGCCACGCTCGAAGTGAACAACCCCGCCACCGGCGCGCTGATCGGCACGGTGCCGCGCATGGGCGCGGCCGAAACGCGTCGCGCGATCGCCGCCGCGAACGCCGCATGGCCCGCATGGCGCGCCAGGACCGCGAAGGAGCGCAGCGTCATCCTGCGCAAGTGGCACGACCTGATGATGGAAAACGCCGACGACCTCGCGCTCATCCTCACCACCGAGCAAGGCAAGCCGCTCGCGGAAGCCAAGGGCGAGATCGGCTACGCGGCGTCGTTCCTCGAATGGTTCGCGGAAGAAGGCAAGCGCATTTACGGCGACACGATTCCGACCGTCGCCAATGACAAGCGCATTGTCGTGACGAAGGAACCCGTGGGCGTGTGCGCCGCGATCACGCCGTGGAATTTCCCGGCCGCGATGATCACCCGCAAGGTCGGCCCCGCACTCGCGGCCGGCTGCCCGATCGTGCTCAAGCCTGCCGAAGCCACGCCGTTCTCGGCGCTCGCGCTGGCCGTGCTGGCCGAGCGCGCGGGCGTGCCGCGCGGCATCTTCAGCGTCGTGACCGGCGACCCGAAGGCGATTGGCGGCGAACTCACGGGCAACCCGACCGTGCGCAAGCTCTCGTTCACGGGCTCGACGCCGGTGGGCCGCCTGCTCATGAGCCAGTGCGCATCGACGGTCAAGAAGGTGTCGCTGGAACTGGGCGGCAACGCACCGTTCATCGTGTTCGAAGACGCCGATCTCGACGCAGCCGTAGCCGGCGCGATCGCTTCGAAGTATCGCAACAGCGGTCAGACCTGCGTGTGCACGAACCGCTTCTACGTGCACGACGCCGTGTACGACGCGTTCGCCGCGAAGCTGCGCGATGCGGTCGAAAAGCTCAAGGTCGGTCTCGGCACCGAGTCGGGCGTGACGCAAGGCCCGCTCATCAACGAAGCGGCCGTGCTGAAGGTGGAATCGCATATCGAAGACGCGCTCGCGAAGGGCGCGCAGGTGATCACGGGCGGCAAGCGCCACGCGCTCGGCCACGGCTTTTTCGAGCCGACCGTTCTGACCGGCGTCACGCCCGCGATGAAGGTCGCGCGCGACGAAACGTTCGGCCCGCTCGCGCCGCTGTTCCGCTTCTCGTCGGATGAGGAAGTGATCAGGATGGCGAACGATACCGAATTCGGTCTCGCCGCCTACTTCTACAGCCGCGATATCGGCCGCGTGTGGCGCGTGGCGGAAGCGCTCGAATACGGCATGGTGGGCATCAACACCGGCCTGATCTCGAACGAAGTCGCACCGTTCGGCGGCGTGAAGCAGTCGGGCCTCGGCCGCGAAGGTTCGCACTACGGCGTGGATGACTACGTCGTCATCAAGTACATGTGCATGGCAGGCATGTAAGCCAGACGAACGACGGGCGCCTGAAAAGGCGCCCGTTCGGGAAACGCTGTGAGCCGGCGCCTCGCGACTTCGTTGCGACGCGCCGGCTTTTTTGTGCGCGCTTACTGCGTGGCGCCAACCGGCGTCACCTGCGTTGCATAAGCGGAAACGAACACGGCGTGAATCGTGTCGCCGACCTTCAGATGCTTCAGATCGACGTCCGGCGTGGCCTGGAGCGTAACGGTCTGATACGCGCCGCGCAGCGTGACTTCACGCTTCTTCGCGTTGATGTGCTGCACGGTCGCCTGCACTTCGACCTGGCGCGCGGCGTCATAACCCGACGACGCCGGCAGATACACATTGGTATCGACACGCTTGCGAATGCCCTTGTCCTTGCCCGTGACCTTGTCGGCCGTGACGAGCAACGCGTTCTTGTAGAGCACGTCCACGGTGTCGCCCACGTTGAGCTGGTCGAAGTTGCCGACCTGCTGGCTGAGCGCGATATCGACGTCGTTGCCGCGCGGACCGCGCAGCGTGACCACGCGCGCGGCGCGATCGATGCCGACGATCTTCGCCTGAATATGCACCGGTTGCGCGTTGGCGACGATATCCTGTGCGGCGCTTGCAAGCGCCGATTGTGCTTGCGGCGCCGAAGCGGCCTGGTCGTTTTGCGCCAGCGCCGCCTGCGAAATGCCAACGCCCACCACCCATGCCGCTGCCAGAATCGCTGCCTTCCTCATTCACATTCTCCCGGTCTAGAGTTTCGAATTTGCTTTTGATGCATGGCATCGGCGTATCGTGCCTGTCACGCCGAAGTGCGACCGATTCTACGCGCGGCTTTTAAAAACAGGGCGCTAACTGGCCGGAGTCCGATCAAGTTATTCAGGGTGAATCACGCGAATTTCAGTGGGATTTGCTGGGCCGCAAATTCGCGTTCGATATTGAATTGAAACAAATCGCGAGTTTGTTGCGTTGCACGAAATACTGATTTCATGCGTCCCTTTGCGGTGAGGGGCGCACGCTGTCAGTACCACGCGTTCGACGGCCGTTGTGCGAGGCCTGGCGACGTGACGGCGCCAACGTCACTCGGCGTGGTGCCGCCTGCCCGTTCGCGGCGTTTTCGCCGGCGGATTTTTGCATGGAAATGTCCCGTGCTTCTCAGTGCTATATCGATGACGAATCAAGCATTAACGATATGAGCGTGCGTGCGAAATACACTCGCCAATGATTTTCAAAAGGCGGCGAAGGTGTATTGAGAATTATATGTATTTCAACCTTGATAGCAAAACGCAAGCACGGTGAAAGTCAGAACTCCTCATGGATTCCCGCCCGCCGGCGGCGACGCACGAGGACTTTCCGCAACAGCAGATACAGCACTTACACACGATTACACCTGTGCCATATCGAGCCGATGACGGCCCTCATACAATCGACGCATCGAAGGCGACTCTTTTGGGGAGACAACAATGAAAGCAGCACGAACGATGATTGTGGCGGCAGCGTGTTTGCTGGCGTACGCGACGGCGCCGGTTTATGCACACGGCGGCGGCGGGGGTAGCGGCGGCGGCAATGGCGGTGGCAACGGTGGCGGCGCCGGGATGGGCGCGGGCATGGGAGCCGGACACGCGGGCTTGGGCCATTCCGACGGCCAATCGCTGGGTCACATGAGCAGCGTGGGCTTCAGCAACACGAACAGCCACGTATCGGCGGACCGGGACAAGGGCCATGAGCGGGCGGCTGACCGCGCGGGACTGCACGCACGCGGCCACGGGCTTCACGCTGACGGGAAGTCAGCCAGCCACATGAGCGAGAAAGGATTGAGCAACACGAACAGCCACGTTGCCGCGGACCGCGACAAGGGCGTGGATCGCGCGGCGGACCGCGCGTCGTTGCAGGCGCAACCCCACATGGGTGTTCCGGGCTAACGGGAAAACGGGATAACGGCAGGGCTACGCGCCTGGGGTAAGCGCAATCAGGCGCGCTTCAGGACGTGCCCGCCCAAGAGACGCAAAACAAACGCAAAAAAAAGCCGCGAATCAAACGATTCGCGGCTTCCTCTATCGAAGCGAAACTAGCGCAAGCGGCGCTCAAACCCGCTCGATAGCAATCGCAATGCCCTGCCCCACCCCGATACACATCGTGCAAAGCGCGAAGCGACCTTGCGTGCGATGCAACTGATACATGGCGGTGGTCACGAGGCGTGCGCCGCTCATTCCGAGCGGGTGGCCCAGCGCAATCGCGCCGCCATTCGGATTGACGCGAGGATCGTCGTCGGCGACACCGAGCGCACGCAGCACGGCAAGACCTTGAGAAGCAAACGCTTCGTTAAGCTCGATAACGTCGAACTGGTCGATCGTCATGTTCAGTTGCGCGAGCAGCTTTTGCGTTGCCGGCGCAGGTCCGAAACCCATCACGCGCGGCGCAACACCGGCCGTCGCCATACCGAGCACACGCGCACGCGGCGTCAGCCCGAAGCGCTTGGCGTTTTCCGCATTGGCGAGCAGCAGGGCGCAAGCGCCGTCGTTCACACCCGAAGCATTGCCGGCCGTGACCGAACCGTCGGCGCGCACCACGCCCTTGAGGCGCGCGAGCGCTTCGAGGCTGGTTTCACGCGGATGCTCGTCGCGCGAAACGACAATCGGATCGCCCTTCTTCTGCGCGATCGTGACCGAAACGATTTCCTGCGCGAGCGTGCCGTCCGCTTGTGCGCGTGCCGCCTTCTGCTGGCTGCGCACCGCGAACGCGTCCTGATCAGCGCGGCTCACGTTATAGTCCACGGCGACGTTCTCGGCCGTTTCCGGCATCGAATCGACGCCATACTGCTGCTTCATGAGCGGATTGACGAAGCGCCAGCCGATGGTCGTGTCGTAAATCGCGGCGTCGCGCGCAAAGGCGCTAGCGGACTTGCCCATGACGAACGGCGCGCGGCTCATGCTTTCCACGCCACCCGCGATCATCAGCCCGGTTTCGCCGGACTTGAGCGCGCGCGCGGCGATGCCCACGGCGTCCATGCCGGAGCCGCACAGACGGTTCACGGTCGAGCCCGGCACGGCCTGCGGCAGGCCCGCCAGCAGCGACGACATGCGTGCGACGTTGCGGTTGTCTTCGCCGGCCTGGTTTGCGCAGCCGTAGATGACGTCGTCGATCGCCGTCCAGTCCACGTCCTTGTTGCGCTCCATCAGCGCCTTGAGGGGCACGGCCCCGAGGTCGTCGGCGCGAACCTGGGCAAGGGCGCCCGCGTAGCGGCCGATCGGCGTGCGAATCGCGTCGCAGATGAATGCTTCCGTCATGTGAGTCTCCAGATGATTGAGCTTGACGGACTGCGCGGGCGAAAAAAGGGCGATCGAACGCGCACGTCCTCGTGCGTTTTGTTCGACTGTCGAACCTATGATCGATAATCGAACATTTGGCGCCCATGATAGGCGTCGCGCGGGACGGGTGTCAAGCACGCGAAACTGGCGCCAGAAACGAAAAAGCCGCACGGAACACGAGTCCGTGCGGCCTTCAAACGCCAGGGAAAGCGCTTAACGCGACATCATGAGCATGCCGACGTTATGCATGACCCAGATCGTGCCGAAGATCAGGAACGCGGCGGCCAGCACCGTGTACGCGAGCGAGAGCACGTTCCAGCCCTGCCCCGGCGAGACGTTCAGGTGCAGGAAGAACACCAGGTGCACGACCACCTGCACGAACGCGAGCACCGCGATCACGATGATGGCCGTGGTGGCGTCGAGCGTGCCGTGCAGCACGACGCCAAACGCGCCTGCGGTCAGCAGCACCGCGAGGATGAAGCCCGCCACATAGCTGCCAAGGCTGCCGTGGGACTGAGCATGAGTATGTGCTTGAGCCATTTAGAGCACGCTCCCCAGATAGACAAAAGAAAACACGCAGATCCACACGACGTCCAGAAAGTGCCAGAACAGGCTCAGGCACGTGAGGCGGCGGACTTCCTGCTCGCCCAGTTGCGGCGCGCGAATCACCTGGATCATCATCACGAGCATCCACAGCAGGCCGAAGAACACGTGCAGGCCGTGCGTGGCGACGAGCGTGAAGAACGACGAGAGGAACGCGCTGCGCTGCGGACCGGCGCCGTCAGCGATCAGGTGCGAGAACTCGCGCAGTTCGAGCACGAGGAACGACGCACCCAGAACGAAGGTGACAGCCAGCCAGCCGAGCACGACACTGTTCTTGCGCTGGTGCGCGCCGAGCATCGCGAAGCCGTAGGTGATGCTCGAGAGCAGCAGCACCGCGGTTTCGAGCGCGACGCCCGGAATATCGAACAGGTCCTTGCCCGTCGGGCCGCCCGCGAACTGGTGGCCGAGCACGCCGAACGTGGCGAACAGCGCCGCGAACAGCAGGCAGTCGGTCATCAGGTAGACCCAGAAGCCGAATACCGAGTGCGACTCCGGGTGATCGTGATGATCGAGTTCGGCAAGGGTTGCCGCATTGGTTTTCTGTAACATCAGATTGCCTCCTCGGCGACCAGATCACGCTTGGCCACGGCAGCGCCGGCGCCAAAGCGCTTTTCCTCGATCTCGCGAACCTTCGCGGCCGGGATGTAATAACCGTCGTTGTTGCCGAAGCTCTTGATGATCACCGTCAGCACGACGCCGACGAAACCGAGCACGGCAAGCCACGTGATGTGCCACACGGCCGCAAAACCCAGCACGAGGCTGAACATGCCGATGATGAACCCCGCCGCCGTGTTGGACGGCATATGGATGTCGGTGTATTTCGCGGCGAGTCCCGGAGCACGGCCCGTTTCCTTCATGTGCGCGAAGGCGTCGATGTCGTCCACGTGCGGAATGACCGCGAAGTTATAGACTGCCGGCGGCGACGAAGTTGCCCATTCGAGCGTACGGCCGTCCCACGGGTCGCCCGTCACGTCCTTGCAGGCCGCCTTGTTGCGGTCCACGAAGGCCATCACCCACAGCAGCACCTGGAACACGATGCCGAGCGCGATGATCACGGCGCCCACTGCGGCGATCACGAAGTACGGATGCCATTCGGGCACGTCATAGTGGTTGGTGCGGCGCGTTGCGCCCATGAAGCCGAGCACGTAGAGCGGCACGAAGGCCACGTAGAAGCCGACGAACCAGCACCAGAACGACGCCTTGCCGAGCTTTTCGCTGGGCTTCAGGCCAAACACCTTCGGGAACCAGTATTGCAGGCCCGCGAGGTAGCCGAACACCACGCCGCCGATAATGGCGTTGTGGAAGTGAGCAATCAGGAACAGCGAGTTGTGCAGCACGAAGTCCGCGCCCGGAATAGCCAGCATCACGCCGGTCATGCCCGCGATCGAGAACGTCACCATGAAGCCCACGGTCCAGAGCACCGGTGCGGTGAAGTGGACACGGCCGCGATACATCGTGAACAGCCAGTTGAAGATCTTCACGCCGGTCGGAATGGCGATGACCATCGTCGCGATACCGAAGAACGCGTTGACGTCGGCGCCCGAGCCCATCGTGAAGAAGTGGTGGGCCCACACGAGGAACGCCAGCACCATGATCGCGCACGAGGCGTAGACCATCGTCTTGTAGCCGAACAGCGGCTTCTTGCAGAACGTGGCCATCACTTCCGAATAGATGCCGAACGCAGGCAGCACGAGGATGTACACCTCGGGGTGGCCCCACGCCCAGATCAGGTTCAGGTACAGCATGGCGTTGCCGCCGAGTTCATTCGTGAAGAAGTGCGTGCCGACGTAACGGTCGAGGCCGAGCAGCGCCACGGCGATCGTGAGGATCGGGAACGTGGCCATGATCAGCACGTTCGAGCACAGCGCCGTCCACGTGAACACGGGCATCTTCATGAGCGTCATGCCCGGCGCGCGCATCTTGATGATCGTGACGAAGAAGTTCACGCCTGTAATCAAGGTGCCGACGCCCGAGAGCTGGACCGCCCAGATGTAATAGTCCACCCCCACGTCCGGACTGAACTGCAACTCGGAGAGCGGCGGATACGCAAGCCAGCCCACCTTTGCGAATTCACCGATCACGAGCGACAGGTTGATGAGAATCGCGCTGATCGCCGTCATCCAGAACGAGAGCGAGTTCAGGAACGGGAACGCCACGTCGCGCGCGCCGATCTGGAGAGGCACCACGAGGTTGAAGAAGCCGACCATGAGCGCCATCGCCATGAAGAAGATCATGATGACGCCGTGCGCCGTGAAGATCTGGTCGAAGTGGTGCGGTGGCAGATAGCCCGGCGAATTGAACGCCATGGCCTGCTGGATACGCATCATGACCGCGTCGGCGAAGCCGCGCACGAGCATGAGCACCGCCACGATCATGTACATCACGCCAATGCGCTTGTGGTCCACGCTCGTGAGCCACTCGGTCCAGATGTACTTCCATTTGCCGGTCACGGTCACGAGACCGAGCACGCCGAGGACGAGCAGCGCCATGAACGCTGCCGCGCCCATGATGATGGGCTGATCGAACGGGATCGCCTCTAATGTGAGTTTTCCGAACATGCTGCTTACCCCTTGGTCACGCAGGACGGGTCAAAATTCGTCACGTGCCCGTTGTTGTACTTCGCGATGATGTTGTTGAAGAGCTTCGGGTCGACTGTCGAGAAGTACTGGACCGGCGCCTTCTCCTGCGGCTTCGAAACCGATGCGTACTCGTCCATCGAAAGCTGGGTGGACGACGTCTTCACCTTCTGCACCCAGGCGTCGAAGTCCTGCTGGCTCGTGGCGAGCGTGCGGAACTTCATGTCCGAGAAGCCCTTGCCGCTGTAGTTCGACGAGAGGCCGTCGAAATCGCCGGCTTCGTCGGCGATCAGGTGCAGGCGCGTTTGCATGCCCGCCATGGCGTAGACCTGGGTGCCCAGTTGCGGGATGAAGAACGAGTTCATCACCGAGTCCGACGTGATGCGGAAGTTGACCGGCGTGCCCACCGGCACGGCGAGCTGGTTCACCGAAGCGATGCCGAGGTCCGGGTAGATGAAGAGCCACTTCCAGTCGAGCGCGACCACTTCGACGTTGATGGGCTTCACGCTCGACTCCAGCGGCTTGTACGGATCGAGTTCGTGCGAGGTGCGCCACGTGAGGATGGCGAGGAACAGAATGATCGCGGCCGGAATGGCCCAGACCACCACTTCGATCGCCGTGGAGTGAGCCCACTTCGGCGCGTAGGTCGCGTTGCGGTTGGAAGCCCGGTAACGCCACGCGAACAGCAGCGTCAGGATGATGACGGGCACCACGACCAGCAGCATGGCCCACGTGGCCGTGAGGATGAGCGACTTCTCGGCCGCGCCCACGCTGCCCTTCGGGTCGAGCACGGCGAAATTGCCGCTGCACCCCGCAAGAGAAACGAGCAGCCCGCTGCCGAGGGGGATTAACCACCTTTTAAAGGCTTTTCTGTCTTTCATGTTTGCCTGTTCTTCCGTTGTCCACCAAAACGCGTAACACCCAACACATTTGCATCGCAAAATCGCCACGCAAAATGCACCCGTATCGTATGCAGCGCGATTTTACGGAAAGGAGTAATCGCGAAATTTGATCTTTGCTAAGGATTCGCGAGCGGGTCAAATCTCGCTCAGGCAAGCGCGGCGTAAAGCCGCAATTATCTTTCTAGAACCTTTCGGTTTTGCGGGCGCCCTGTGGGGCGCTGATTCCGGCCCGGCGGGACCTGCGCGCACGCGCGCTCAAAGGGCACGAAGGCGTGATTGGGTCAATTGCGAAATCTTCAGAAAGTGTTTCGATTCATTCGAATCCCTGTGCCGTTTTTTATTCGCAAATGAATGACACGGCGATCCGGATTGGAATCAATTCATTCAGATTTTCCGCCTATATATTTAGCGAGAATAAATTGATGGAAGTCAAATAAACGGAATCGAATGGGCATAATGCGCGCATTTGTCGCAAGCAGCAACAGACCGGTCGATCGTCGCGGGAAACGTCCGTCCCGCTCGTCCCCGTTGCCCCGCCCCCGGCGCGCCGCGTGTTGGCGAAACCGGTCGCTTGCGCTATCTTGACAGGTTCTCCAAGCGCCGCAGCCACACCGACCGCCACGCCCATGAATTCTGCTTCCAATGCCTCGCCCGACCGTTCCGCCGAACCGCCGGAGATCCCCGAAAAGCCGGGCGACTCCTATGTGCAGTCGTTCGCGCGCGGGCTTTCGGTGATCCGCGCGTTCAACGCCGAGCATCCCGAGCAGACCCTGACCGACGTCGCCGCCGCAACCGGCCTCACGCGCGCGGGCGCGCGCCGCATCCTGCTCACGCTCCAGACGCTCGGCTACGTCGAAGCCGAGGGCCGGCTTTTTCGCCTCACGCCGCGCATTCTCGATCTCGGCTTCGCCTACCTCACGTCGATGCCGTTCTGGAACCTCGCCGAACCGGTGATGGAGGAGCTCTCGCAGGAAGTGCACGAGAGCTGCTCGGCGGCCGTGCTCGATCGCACGGAGATCGTCTACGTGCTGCGCGTGCCCACGCACAAGATCATGACGATCAACCTCTCGATCGGCAGCCGCCTGCCCGCGTACTGCACCTCGATGGGGCGCGTGCTCCTCGCCTCGCTCGACGAAGGCGCGCTCGAGGAAACGCTCGGCTCCACGCCGCTCTACGCGCACACGCCGCGCACCGTCACCGATATCGGCGAGCTCAAGAAGATCATCGCACAGGTGCGCCAGCAAGGCTGGGCCATCGTCGATCAGGAACTGGAAGGCGGCCTCATCTCGATCTCCGCGCCCATTCGCAACCGCCACGGCCGCGTGATCGCCGCGATGAACATCAGCGGCAACGCGCAGCGCACCTCGGCCAAGCAGATGGTGAAGACCTTTCTCGAACCGCTTCAGCAAGCGGCCGCGCGCGTGTCGGGCATGGTCGCGCGGCGCACCTGAGCGCTCAGGCGACGTCGGCGAACACCTGCACGAGCCAGTCGGCGAAAGCGCGCACGCGCAGCGACAACTGGCGGTTCTGCGGATACAGCACCGAAACCGGCAAGGGCGGCGGCGGATGCGCCGGCAGCACGACGCACAGCTCGCCGCTCGCGAGATGCTCGCGCACGCGGTAGCGCGGCACCTGCACGATGCCCAGCCCCGCCAGCGCACCCGCCGTATAAAGCTCCGCGCCGTTGACGGCCACCGGCCCCGGCAGCGTCACACGGGCCACGCCCTCCGGCGTCGTGAATTCGAGCGGCAGCGCGCGGCCCGTGGCCGACGAGACATAATTCACGGCGCGATGCCCTGACCCGGACACGCTTGCTCCATTGTTCTCATGGTCCGCAACGCCCGCAGCCGCGCCGTCGAGCGCCTCGATCGTCGCCGGGTCGCCGTGCCGTTCGAGATAGGCGGGGCTCGCGCAAGTCACCTGCTCCAGCAGCGCCACGCGACGCGCGATCATCGAGGAGTCGGCCAGTTCGCCCGCGCGCAGCACGCAGTCCACGCCCTCGCGCACGAGGTCGACGAAATGATCGCCCGAGCCGATGAAGAGGTCGATGCGCGGATAACGCGCGAGAAAGTCGGGCAGGCGCGGCATCACGAAATACTGCGTGAGCGTGCCCTGCATGTTCACGCGCAGGCGCCCCTGCGGATCGGGGTCGCGAAAGGCCTCCTCGGTTTCCTCGAGGTCGGCGAGCAGGCGCGTGCAGCGCTGGTAATAGGCTTCGCCGTCGAGCGTCGGCTTCACCTGGCGTGTGGTGCGTTCGAGCAGGCGCACGCCGAGGCGTGCTTCGAGCCGCTTGATGGAGTTGGTGACCGTGGCGCGCGGCAGGTTCAGATCCTCGGCCGCCTGCGTGAAGCTGCGGCGGTCGACGATGCGCGTGAAAATCTGCATCTCCTGGAAACGGTCCAAGGGCATTCTCTATGAGTTCGCGAGTCGCCTTCATCTTCTCATGGCAACCGCCCTCGACCAAAAATCCCCCCTGCCTGCGCGAGCCCTTAAGCGGCTGTTAAGGCGAGGTTGCGGCGAAGTCGTACGCGCACCGCCCTGCGTTGGCGCTAGCCCGCAGCCACCTGCCTCACGAGTTCGACGAACGCCTCGCCCGCCTCCTCCAGCCGCCCCGAGTTGTCGATGCGCGAGAACGCCGCGCCCTGCGGCACTTCGAAGGGCGCGCGCCGCGCGAGGCGCGCCGCCACCTGCTCGGGCGTTTCGCGCGCCCGCGAGGCGAGGCGCGCGGCGAGCACGTGCTGTGCGGCCTCGACATGCACGAGCGTCATGCGCGCATAGCGCTCGAATGCCTCGCCCGCGTAGGCGCGCGAGCCATTCACCACCACGGTGCAGCCCAACGCCATCCACTGGTCGATCTCCACGCCCACGCCGTAGCGCAGCGCGTGGCTGCGCCATTGCAGCGCGAAGAGGCCGCGCTGCGAGCGCGCTTCGAATTCGGCCTCGTTGAGCGCGATGTGGTTCTCGCCGCCGCTGTCCTCGCGCGTGATGTAGCGATGCGCGAACACCACGCTTTCCCCGGCGAGACGCTCGCGCGCGTAGCGCAGCAGCGTGTCCTTGCCCGCACCCGAAGGCCCCATTACATAGATCAGGCCGCCCTTCATGCGCGCACCTGCGCGAACGCAAGACGGCGCCACAGCGCGAACGGCGCGCCCGGTTGCGGCTCGACGAAGAGGGCCGCGCCCTCCACGGGCAGCGCGCGCGCATCGCGCATCTGCGTGTTCCAGGCCTCGACGAGTTGCGCGCACGTTTGCACGTCGTTCAGCGAATCGGATAGCGTCATGTGAAAGCGGAATTCTTCGAACACGTACGGGTAGCCCCATTCTTCGACATAGGCGCGCTGACGCGGCGTGAGCGGCGCGTCCAGGCGCTTCGCAAGCTCGGCGGGCGTTTGTGGGGCGCGCAGCGAGCCGAGTGCGCGCAGGGCGCTCGCCGCGAGTTCGCGCAGCGCGGTTTCGCCGGCTTCGTCGGCCGGACGCAGCGCGACGAAGCGGCCGAGCGTCGCCGCCTCGACGTTGGCTTCGAAGCGCGCCTGCTCTTGCGCCCACTGCTGGGCGGCCGCGCACAGCGCTTCGGGGCTCACGCCTCGTGCGAGGCGAAACGGCGGCACGATCGTGCCGTGCCAGCCATATCGGCGGGGCGCGACGCTCAGGCCGGCGAGCGGTTGCGCGAGTCCCGCGATCCGCGGCGGCGCGAGCGTCTCGCCCGTTTCCGGATCGCGGCCAAGCCAGGCGCAGCCCGCCTGCCACCAGACCGACCCGCGCGGCGGCGCATAGTAAAGCGCGAAGCGCGTGGCTTCGCTCCAGTCCTGCTGCGGCACGCTCATAGGTCGTGCTCCACCATGAGCTGCACGCGATCGGCCGCGAAGTGGGTGACGCCGTACTTGATCGGCACGCCGTCGAGATCGACGTCGACGTTTTCCACCCACAGCACCGGCTGCTGCCGGTTGATGTTCAGGCGCCTCGCCACCTCGGCCTCGGGCAGCACGCTGCCGATACGGCTCCACTTGCGCAGATAATCCTTCACGCCGAATTCGGCGAGCGCCTTGGAGGTGCTGTCCACGCGCTCCATGACGGCGGGCAGGTCGGCGAAGCGTGCGGCCGGATACCAGCTGCGCGCGTAGGTGAGCGGCACGCCGTCCGACTCGTGCAGCGTTTCAAGCCGGTACACGAGCGCACCCGCGCGCAGGCCGAGCGCCTTGGCGACCGCGGGGTCCGCCTTCACGCGCGACGAGGCGAGCAGCTTGCCCGCCGCCGAATGCTGATGGCGCTTCAGGTTTTCGGTGAAGCGCGTGCGCTTGCCGATGGTGTAGTCGATCGCGCCGGGTTGCACGAAGGTGCCGCGCCCCTGCTCCACGCTCACGAGGCCGAGCGCCGCAAGGCCCAGCATCGCGCGCCGCACGGTATGGCGGTTCACGTCGAAACGGCGCGCGAGTTCGCCCTCGCTCGGCAGGCGGCCGTCCTCGCCGAAGCCCTTCGCCGCGATCTCGGCCGCGAGGATCTGCTCGATCTGCCGCCACACCGCCACGCCCGCGCCGCGTTCGAGCAGGCTGGCCGGCGCCTCGTCGTTCGATGTCATGGTGCTGTCATTCCTCTCGGTTCCAATAGCGTTTTGTGCATTGTAGTGCGCAGGGCGTGATGGAAATATGAAAACCTCGAATCCACCCGCGTGAAACAACTGTACCATTAAACGTCTAGACGTTTAGATGAATAGATGGTTCAATTGACCCGCTTCACAGAACCAGTTGCCATGTCCGCTCTCCCCTCGTTCACGACACAGGAACTCCGATGAACGCTTCCTCCACCTCGTCCTCCCCCGCCGCACGGCGCGCATGGATGGCGGTTCTCGCGCACACGCCGCGCGCCGAGCTCGAAGCGGCGCTGGGCGCGGCGCTCGCAGGCGTCCCCGCGCCCGCCTTCGACTGGCTGCGCCCGCCGCAAACCGGCCTTGCCATGGTGCGCGGGCGCATTGGCGGCACCGGCGACACCTTCAATCTGGGCGAGGCCACCGTCACGCGCGCCACGCTGCGCCTGCGCGCCTCGGGTGCCGTCGGCGCCGAAGCCGCACCCGCCTCGGAAGCCGCCGGGCGCGCCGATGCAAGCCTGCCCGGCCCGGTCGGCGTGGCCTGCCATCTGGGCCGCGACAAGCGCCGCGCCGAGCTGGCCGCGCTCGCCGACGCCCTGCTCCAGTTGCCCGCCCGCCACGAGCGGCTGCATGCGCAGTTGATCGAGCCGCTGGCCGCGCGCCTGGCCGCCCAACGCGACACGCGCCGCGCCAAAGCGGCCGGCACGCGGGTCGAGTTCTTCACGATGGTTCGAGGTGACGCATGAGCGACCAACGCAATGCCAACAACGGCGCCATGACGCCCGATTTGCTCGCGGCGCTCGCGCCCGGCTTCGGCGATCCCGTCCATGACACGCAGGCCGTGTTCCGCACGCTGCTAGACGCGCTCGCGCGCCCCGGCACGATCGGCTTGATCGAAACGCCGCTGCCGGGCGCCGCCGCCGAGGCCTCCACCACGCGCGCCGGTCTCGCCGCCTTCGCCTCGCTGCTCGCGCTGGCCGACTACGCCACACCGGTCTGGCTCGCGCAGCCCGACGCGGCGCTTGCCGCCGCACTGCGCTTTCACGCGGGCGCGCCGCTTGCACCGGAACCTCGCACGGCCGCGTTCGCTTACGTGCACGACGCCGCGGAGCTGCCGCCGCTCGAAGCCTTCGCGAGCGGCACACCCGAGTCGCCGGAACAGGCGGCCATGGTGTTCGTGCGCGTGAGCGCGTTCACGGGCGGCGCGCCGCTCTCGCTGCGCGGCCCCGGCATCGAAACGACTTGCAGCATCGCGCCGGTCGGCCTGCCCGAGCGCTTCTGGCGCGAACGCGCCGCTTTTGCGCCGCACTTCCCGTGCGGCATCGACTTCTATCTCGTGTGCGGCAGCCGTTTGATGGGCCTGCCGCGCACGACTCTCGTGGAGATGCACTGATGTACGTCGCCGTCAAAGGGGGAGAGCGCGCGATCGAAGCGTCGTGGCGTCTGCTCGACGAAGCGCGCCGTGGCGACACGGGCGTGCCGGAGCTGAGCGTCGCGCAGATCCGCGAGCAGATGCGCCTCGCCGTGGCGCGCGTGATGGCCGAAGGCTCGGTCTACGACGAAGAACTCGCCGCCCTCGCGATCAAGCAGGCTGCGGGCGATCTCGTCGAAGCGATCTTTCTGCTGCGCGCCTACCGCACCACGCTGCCGCGTTTTGGCTATACGGAGCCCGTCGAAACGGAAAACATGGTGGTGGAGCGCCGCATTTCCGCGACCTTCAAGGATGTGCCCGGCGGCCAGGTGCTCGGCGCGACCTACGATTACACGCAGCGCCTGCTCGATTTCGCGCTGCTCGCCGATGGCAACGATGGCACCGACGGCGAACACAGTGCAACGCATGCACCGCTCGCCACGCCGCCCGAGGAACCGATGCCGCGCGTGCTCTCGCTGCTCGACAAGGAAGGCCTGATCGAGCAGGAAACGCCCGCGTCCGGGGCGCGCGAGCCCGGCGACCTCTCACGCGAACCGCTGGCGTTCCCGGCCGATCGCACGCTGCGCCTGCAAAACCTCGCGCGCGGCGACGAAGGCTTCCTGCTCGCAATGGGCTATGCCACGCAGCGCGGCTATGCCCATTCGCACCCGTTCGCGGGCGAGATCCGCTTTGGTTCGGTGTGCGTAGAAATGGTGCTGGACGAATTCGATGAGGCCGTCGAGATCGGCGAAATCGAGTTGACCGAGTGCCAGATGATCAACCAGTTCGCGGGCGCGAAAGACGTGCCGCCGAAGTTCACGCAGGGCTACGGGCTAACGTTCGGCCATGCGGAGCGCAAAGCCATGGCGATGGCGCTGGTGGACCGCGCGCTGCGCGCCGAAGAACTGGGCGAGACGATCGCCTCGCCCACTCAGGACATCGAATTCATGCTCTCGCACAGCGACAACGTGGAAGCCTCGGGTTTCGTGCAGCATCTGAAACTGCCGCACTACGTGGACTTCCAGGCCGAGCTGGAACTCGTGCGGCGCTTGCGCGCGCAGCATGAGCAAGACGCCGGCGAGCCGAACCAGGAGGCCGCATGAACGCGCCCGATACCTTGCAGGCCAGCGCGGCCGCTGCCGCTTCGCCGGCCGCTTCCCGTCTCACCTCGCATCTCACCTCGCACGTCGCCTCGCACGAAACGCAGGCCGCGTCCGGCTACAACTTCGCTTATCTGGACGAGCAGACCAAGCGCATGCTGCGCCGCGCGCTGCTCAAGGCCGTGGCCGTGCCCGGCTACCAGGTGCCGTTCGCCTCGCGTGAAATGCCGCTGCCGTATGGCTGGGGCACGGGCGGCATTCAGGTGACGGCGGCCATCATCGGCGCGAACGACACGCTCAAGGTGATCGACCAGGGCTCGGACGACACCACGAACGCCGTGAACATCCGCCGCTTTTTCGCACGCACCACGGGTGTGGCCACCACGCGCCACACAACGCAAGCGTCGATCATCCAGACGCGCCACCGCATTCCCGAAACGCCGCTCACCGACAAGCAGATCCTCGTGTATCAGGTGCCGATGCCCGAGCCGCTGTTCCGTCTCGAGCCGCGCGTGGCCGAATGCAGGAAGCTGCACGCGCTCGCCGATTACGGCCTGATCAGCGTGAAGCTTTACGAGGACATCGTGCAGCACGGCAGCATCGCCACGACCTACGATTATCCGGTCACGGTGAACGGGCGCTACCTCACCTCGCCTTCGCCGATTCCGAAGTTCGACAATCCGAAACTCCACATGAACGCCGCGCTGCAATTGTTCGGCGCGGGCCGCGAGCGCCGCATTTACGCGATCCCCCCGTACACGCCGGTCAAGAGCCTCGACTTCGACGATCACCCGTTCGAAGTGCAGCGCTGGGAGCACGCGTGCGCGCTGTGCGGCTCGCGCGAGAGCTTCCTCGACGAGATGATCGTCGACGACGCGGGCAAGCGCATGTTCGTCTGCTCGGATAGCGACTACTGCCACGAGCGCCGCGCAGACGACGATGCAAGCGACGACGCAAGCGAAAACGACGTCGATGCGCGCGCAACGAACCAAGCCGGAGAAAACGCATGACGCCGCTGCTTAGCGCAAGATCGCTCACGAAGCAGTTTGGCGGCCGCAACGGCTGCCGCGACGTGAGTTTCGACCTGTACCCCGGCGAGGTGCTGTGCATCGTCGGCGAATCGGGCTCGGGCAAGACCACGCTGCTCAACACGCTCGCGCTGCGCACCGAAGCCGATTCGGGCGACTTGCACTACACGAGCGCGAACGGCGAAACGCTCGACCTGCGCACGCTTTCCGAGCCGCGCCGGCGCCTGCTTGCACGCACCGAATGGGGCTTCGTGCAGCAGAATCCGCGCGACGGGCTGCGCGCGGGCGTGTCGGCCGGGGCCAATATCGGCGAGCCGCTCATGGCCGTGGGCGCACGCCACTACGGGCAGATCCGCAACACGGCGCAGCAATGGATGCAGCGCGTGGAGCTGGACGCCCTACGCATCGACGAGCTGCCCTCCGCGTTTTCGGGCGGCATGCAGCAACGTCTGCAAATCGCGCGCAATCTCGTGACCGGGCCGCGCCTCGTATTCATGGACGAGCCCACGGCAGGCCTCGACGTGTCCGTGCAGGCGCGCCTGCTCGACCTGTTGCGCACGCTCACGACCACGCTGCATCTTTCGGTGCTGATCGTCACGCACGACATCGGCGTGGCGCGCTTGCTCGCGCATCGCCTGATGGTGATGCAAGGCGGCACGGTGGTCGAATCGGGCCTGACCGACCAGGTGCTGGACGACCCGCAACATCCCTATACGCAGACGCTGGTGGCATCCGTGCTGCCGGTCTAGGATGATCGACATGACTTTCACCTCAACACCGGCCGCCCCCGTCACGAAAGGCACGCGCGCCTTCATCGAGCGCCCCGCGCTCATGCTGCGCGCCGAGGACGTGCGCAAGACCTTCACGCTGCACGGCCAGGGCGGCATCGGCATCGAAGCGCTCGCGGGCGTTTCGCTCGATGTGGAGCGCGGCGAATGCATCGTGCTGGTCGGGCCCTCGGGCGCGGGCAAGAGCACGTTCCTGCGCTGCCTGTACGGCAACTATCTCGCGAGCGGCGGCTCGATCGCGATCCGCGACGAAGGCGCGCCGCTTGGCCACCTGGAAATCACGGGCGCGGCGCCCCACGACATCCTGCGACTGCGCCGCAACGTGATGGGCTACGTGAGCCAGTTTCTGCGCGTGATTCCGCGCGTGAGCGCGCTCGACATCGTGGCCGCGCCGCTCGTGTCACGCGGCGTGGAGGAAGACGAAGCCCGCGAGCGCGCGCAAACGCTGCTCGCGCGCCTGAATGTGCCGCGCCGCCTCTGGCCGCTCGCGCCGGCCACGTTCTCGGGCGGCGAGCAGCAGCGCGTCAACATCGCGCGGGGCCTGATCGCGCAGCATCGCGTGCTGCTGCTCGACGAGCCCACTGCTTCGCTCGACGCGGAAAACCGCGAAGTCGTGGCGAGCCTGATCGGCGAGGCGCGCGAACGGGGCGCTGCGATCGTCGGCGTGTTCCACGACGAGGACACGCGCGAGCGCGTCGCCACGCGTGTCCTCGAACTCACCGCGCCGCGCGCGCAAGCGCCGCTCACCGCCGCGGCCTGAATACCGCCAGAATGGCGCAAACCGATATCTGCGATTTCTGATTAGGGAGCCTGACGATGTTGATCAAAAACGCTCGCATCGTAACGCGAGACGACGTTTTCACCGGCACGCTAAGCGTGGAAGACGGCAATATCCGCGACATTTCGCGCGGCTCGACCACCGCGCCCGAGGCCGAGGACTGGGAAGGCGACTTCCTGTTGCCGGGCCTCGTCGAACTGCACACCGACAACCTGGAAAAGCATCTTGCGCCGCGCCCCGGCGTGCACTGGAACACCGACGCCGCCTTCGTCATTCACGACGCGCAGATCGCGGCGGCCGGCATCACCACGGTATTCGACGCGCTCGCCATCGGCACGCGTCTCGCCGTGGGCGTGCGCGGGCGCGACGTGCAGCTTGCCAGCGCCGCCGCGCTCAAGCGCTTTTCCGAACGCAAGCTGCTGCGCGCTGACCACTTCCTGCACCTGCGCTGCGAAATCGCCACCGAAGACGTGATCGAATTGTTCGACACGCTGAGCGACCATCCGCTGCTGCGCCTCGCCTCGGTGATGGACCACACGCCGGGCCAGCGCCAGTGGCACGACCGCGCGCAGTGGCGGCGCTTCCAGGAGCGCCACGGCAAATGGACCGACGAGCAGACGAACGCCATGCTCGCCGAAATGGCCACCGAACAGGAGCGTTACGCCGACGCGCACCGCCTTGAAATCGTGCAGCGCTGCCGCGCGCGCGGCATCCCGCTCGCGAGCCACGACGACACCCTCGTGGAACACGTGGAGCAGGCCGCCGCCGAAGGCATCGTGCTGGCCGAATTCCCGACCACGCGCGTGGCCGCCGAGGAAGCGAAAAAGCGCGGCATCGCCACGATCATGGGCGCGCCGAACGTGGTGCGCGGCGGCTCGCACTCGGGCAACGTCTCCGCACTGGAACTCGCGCAGGCCGGCCTGCTCGACATCCTCTCGTCCGACTACGTGCCGTCGAGCCTCCTGACCGCCGCGTTCGACCTCGTGACCCAGGCCGACTGGACGCTGCCGCGTGCGCTCGCCACGGTCTCGTGGGAGCCCGCTCACAAGTCGGGCCTGACCGATCGCGGCGCGATCGAGCCGGGCCTGCGCGCCGACTTCGTGCGCGTGACGATGCTCGACTCGCTGCCGGTGCCGCGCGCGACCTGGCGCGCGGGCGTGCGCGTGGTCTGAACGTCCGCTCTCGCCGCCTTTGCTGCTGCATTGCGGCAGCGAAGGCGCGCCGCAATTGCCCTCGTTTTTACGCGTAGCCAACAGCGCGCCATCAATTCGATTTCAACCACCCTTCAGCCCCCTGCCGGTGCCGCGCCGGCGGGATTTCGCATTCCTCCGACTGTTGCGGCGGAGCATCGCACGACGCGCCGGCGAGCCCCGCGGCGGGCCCGGCTCGCTTCCCCGCAAGCCTTGCCGGACAAGGCTTTGCGCCGCGTCGCACAAGCGCACGGGCGTACACTTATCCGCGCCCTTTCCCGCCATCCGGTATTACACTAGCGACGCAGCAATTTTGACCTGGTAAGCTTGCCGCGCTTCGCTGGCCGCAGGCCGGCGGGTCCAAAAAAAATCCCGGTGCGAGCCGCGCCGGACAATGCGCTGCGGTGGCACAACCGCACGCGGCGCGCCCTGAACCATCTCGAGGAGTACCCATAGTGAAGAAACTGCTTGCCACCCTCACGGTCGCCCTGCTCGCCGTCTCGGCCGGCGTCGCTCATGCGAAGGACTGGTCCACCGTGCGTTTCGGCGTTGACGCCAGCTACGCACCGTTCGAATCCAAAGCACCCGATGGCAAGCTGGTCGGCTTCGATATCGACCTTGGCAACGAGATCTGCAAGCGCCTGAACGCCAAGTGCGTGTGGGTCGAGCAGGACTTCGACGGCATGATCCCGGGCCTGAAGGCGAAGAAGTTCGACGGCGTGCTCTCCTCGATGACGATCACCCCGCAGCGTGAACAGCAGATCGCCTTCTCGGCGAAGCTGTTCAACACGCCGACGCGCCTCGTGGCCAAGAAGGGCTCGACCTTCCAGCCGACGGCCGATTCGCTCAAGGGCAAGTCGGTTGGCGTCGAACAAGGCACGATCCAGGAAACCTACGCCAAGGAAAACTGGGCGCCGAAGGGCGTGAACGTCGTGCCTTACCAGAACCAGGACCAGGTCTACGCCGACCTGATCTCGGGCCGTCTGGACGCCGCGCTGCAAGACGAAGTGCAAGCCGACCTCGGCTTCCTGAAGACCCCGCGCGGCGCGGGCTTCCAGTTCGCGGGCAAGGAAATCCCGACGGGCGCAGCGGCCATCGGCCTGCGCAAGGAAGACGCCGACCTGAAGGCGAAGATCGACCAGGCGATCGCCGACATGATCAAGGACGGCACGTACAAGAAGATCGAAGCCAAGTACTTCGACTTCGACGTCTACGGCGGCTAAGCACCGCGGTACGCAAGCCCGGACTTCGGTCCGGGCTTTTTTTCTTGCGATTTAATCCGGATTCCGAATCGTTTTGATTGCGCGCACGGCACCCACGGCATGCGCGGGCACGCGGGTTCCGGGCCAACGGCGAATCCGCTAAGATCGGCATATCGCCCGCTTAGCGCCACTCACGGGCCTCTCGTCAACCTGACCGCCATTCGCGGTCCCCCGCGCCTCGCGCATCCATCATGCAAACCCGAAACCATCCGTTGATCGCGCCCGCCCTCGGCACCGCCAGGCAAATCGCCAGCTTTCACTACGGCAAACCCGGCGGCAACCAGAAGGTCTATATCCAGTCGTCGCTGCACGCCGACGAACTGCCGGGCATGCTCGTCTCGTGGGCGTTGCGGCGCAAGCTCGCGGAACTGGAAGCCGCGGGCCGCATGCGCGGCGAAGTCGTCGTGGTGCCGGTGCCCAATCCGGTGGGCTTGAACCAGCATTGGCTCGGGCATCTGATCGGCCGCTTCGAATCGAACACGGCGCAGAACTTCAACCGCAATTTCCACGAACTCACGGCGCTCGTGCTGCCCGACATCGAGGCGAAACTCGGCCCCGACGAGGCCGCGAACCGCACCGCAATCCGCGCCGCCATGGGCGAGGCGCTGGCCGCGCAACAGCCGAAAACCGAGCTCGACTCGATGCGCCTCGCGCTGCAACGCCTCTCGTACGACGCCGATATCGTGCTCGACCTGCATTGCGACTGGGAGGCCGCCATGCACATCTACACGAACCCGGAGCTCTGGCCCGAGGTCGAGCCGCTCGCGCGCTACCTCGACGCCAAGGCGTCGCTGCTCGCGCTCAACTCGATCGGCAACCCGTTCGACGAGATCCACAGCTTCTGCTGGTCGGAGCTGCGCGAGCGCTTCGGCGCGCACTACCCCATTTCGCACGGCTCGATTTCGGTGACGGTCGAATTGCGCAGCCAGCGCGACGTGTCGCACGAATTCGCCGAGCATGACGCCCAGGCCATCATCGAGTATCTGATCGGGCGCGGCGTGATCGAAGGCACGGCCGCGCCGCTGCCGCCGCTCGCCTACCCGGCCACGCCGCTCGCGGGCACGGAGCCGATCGTCGCGCCCCAAAGCGGCGTGCTCGTGTTCCGCGTGGAATGCGGCACGTGGGTGGAACGCGGCGCGGCCATTGCGGACATCGTCGATCCGATCGCCGACACCGTGACCACGCTGCACGCCGGCGTGAGCGGCGTGGTATACGCGCGCCATAGCGCGCGCCTCGCGACGGCCGGCATGGAAGTCGCGCGCATTGCCGGTGAAAAGCCCATTCGCACCGGTTCGCTGCTCTCCCTGTAATGCCATCGCATTGAAAAGGGCTCGCGCCGCCAGCGCGAGCCCTTTTTCATGGATCTTCTCCCCATTTCATTTATTTTGGGTAACTAATTTTCGATTTCAGGAATGAACGCCAATAAGCCATGTAAATCGCGCATTGATCGGCCGTTAATGCGTTGCTGGTGTTAATCAATCCGAGCTTGAAGCCGGAATCAAAAGATCGATAATCGCGGTAAACAAGAAGAAGCTTAGAAAAAAATTTTATAAGGCCGTTTTTTCCAATCCGCCAAGCCGAATAACCCTCCATATTCGGCCGCAAGCCCAATAGCGGCGGGCATCGCGGGAAATCCGAAGGGCGCGCAACCCGGGTGTCGCATTCACACAACACAATGGCGACAATTTCCCTACATAGCCTTACTGTCACATTCCTTTCGTTATCGACCCTTAAATTGCAGCCGGTCGTATCCACCTGCCCGTTAGAGGCGGGGGTAGTCATCTTTCCTTTACCCGGAGAAACAGTTGAAAAAGAAAATTCTGACCACCGCTATTCTTGCGTCTATCGCGGGCGTGGCACACGCACAAAGCAGCGTCACCCTGTACGGCTTGATCGACGCCGGTATCAGCTACAACAGCAACGTCAAGAACTCGACGGGCGGCAGCAGCAGCCTGTGGCAATACGGCGACGGCGTTGCACAGGGCAGCCGTTGGGGCCTGCGCGGCACGGAAGACCTGGGCGGCGGCCTGAAGGCGATCTTCGTGCTCGAAAACGGCTTCAACAGCGGCAACGGCACGGCAGGCCAGGGCGGCGCGATGTTCGGCCGTCAAGCCTTCGTCGGTCTGACGCAGTCGAACATCGGTTCGCTGACGTTCGGCCGCCAGTACTCGTTCAGCACGGACGTGCTGGGCGCGAACTACTCGACCGGCGGCAACACCGTCGCGGGTAACTACGCTTACCACTTCAACGACGTCGACCAGCTCACGTCGAGCCGCATCAACAACTCGGTGAAGTTCCAGAGCGTGAACTTCTCGGGCCTCACGTTCGGCGCGCTGTACGGCTTCTCGAACTCGACCTCGTTCGCCGGCTCGCCGACGGGCACGTCGACGGCTTCGTCGCGCGCATACAGCTTCGGCGCGAACTACGGCTACGGCCCGTTCAGCCTCGGCGCCGCGTACACGAACATCACGTACCCGGGCGCAGCCACGCCGTCGATGTCGACCTCGATCTCGAACCTGCCGGCAACGGCGCTGACGATCCACGACCTGCGCTCGTTCGGCGTCGGTGGCCGCTACATCGTCGGTCCGGCAACGCTGTGGGCCCTGTGGACCAACACGCTGATCTCGCCGATCGCCGGTTCGTCGACGCTCTACAACGCATATGAAGCAGGCGGCAAGTACGCCTTCACGCCGGCTCTCTCGGGCGCGCTCGGCTACACGTACTCGCGCGCTTCGGGCAGCGCTTCGGCTCACTGGAACCAGATCAACGCAGCCGTTGACTACGCACTGAGCAAGCGCACCGACGTGTACTTCCTCACCGTGTACCAGGACGCTTCGGGCCGCGTCGGCACGACCAACGTGCAGGCACAGATCGGCGATTCGACCTCGAACATCTTCCCGACGTCGGGCACGGGTTCGCAGGATCAAGTCGCGGTGCGCGTCGCAATCCGTCACAAGTTCTAAGCAGCACACGCTACGCAACAGCGGCAGCGGGCGGCTCACGCCTCCCGCTGTGCTTTACCGGACGGGGCATCCCTTTGGGATGCCCCGCTTTTTTTGCGTGCGCGCCCGCCCTGCGACGTGATGACCGCCGTCGCCCCACCCTGGCCCCGCTTCTGGTACGCTGCGCTCTCTCACCTCGCAGCTATCGAACCGATGGAACTCCCTTTCAACGAAGCCGCCGTCTCGGTCACGCGCAGCGCGCTCACCGCCGCGGGCCAGGTCTTTCCCCTGCGCGACATCGAGGACGTGCGCATCGTCACGGGGCGGCGCAGCCGCGTGGTGCCGATCGCGATCAGCCTGCTCGGCGCGGCCGGCGCCGCCGTGGGCGGCGCGTTGGGCTCGGCGACGGGTCTTGCGTGCGGCGTGATGGTGATCGTGGTGGGCTGGCTCGCGTGGATCTGGCAGGAGACGATCCACCGGCTCTATGTCGTGACGGGCGGCGAATTGCGCGAAGCGGTCACGAGCGGCGACCGCGCGTTCCTCGATCGCGTGGAGCAGGCGGTGCGCGCCGCCAAGGCCGCGCAAGGCGCGCAGGCGGAAAGCGGCAAGGCGCGGCCGGCCGCGCCCTGAAGCCACTGAAGCCACTGAAGCCACTGAAGCCACTGAAGCTCACCACGCCGCCGCGGCGGCTTTTGCCTCACTCCATCTCGATCGACTTCACGTGCCAGATATCGCGGGCGTACTCCGCGATGGCGCGGTCCGACGAGAATTTCCCCATGCCCGCCACGTTCTCGATCGCGCTCGCGGTCCATGCGGGCACGTCCACGAACCGCTGGTCGGCGGCCTCCTGAGCCGCGACGAAGGCCGAGTAGTCGGCCAGCACGAGGTAGTGGTCGCCCCAGTCCACGAGCGTGTGGAAGATGTCCGTGTAGCGCGCCGTATCGCCCGGCGAGAAGAAGCCCGTGCGGATCTGGTCGAGCGCGCGGCGCAGTTCGGCGTTTTCCTCGTAGACCTGGCGCGGCCGGTAGCCGGAGGCGCGCAGCGCATCCACCTGGTCGGACGTGTGGCCGAAGATGAAGATGTTGTCCTGACCCACGGCCTCGCCGATCTCGATGTTCGCGCCATCGAGCGTGCCCATCGTGAGCGCGCCGTTGAGCGCGAGCTTCATGTTGCCCGTGCCCGAAGCCTCGGTGCCCGCCGTGGAAATCTGCTCGGAAAGATCCGCCGCGGGAATCAGCACCTCGGCCACGCTCACGCCATAGTTCGGCACGAACACCACCTTGAGCCGGTCGCCCACCACGGGGTCGTGGTTGATCTTCGCGGCCACGTCGTTGATGAGGTGGATGATCATCTTCGCCATGCGGTAGGCCGAAGCGGCCTTGCCCGCGAACAGCACGACGCGCGGCACCCAGTCGCGCCCGGGCGCTTCCAGAATGCGGTTGTAGCGCGTGATGACGTGCAGCACGTTGAGCAACTGGCGCTTGTACTCGTGAATGCGCTTGACCTGCATGTCGAACAGGGCGTCGGGATTGAACACGACGCCCGTGCGCTCCAGCGCGCGCTGCGCGAGGCGCACCTTGTTGCTGCGCTTGGCCGCGTGAAACGCGGCTTCGAATGCCGGGTCGCCGCGCAGCTTGCGCAGCGCGCCCAGTTCGAATAGATCGCTGCGCCAGCGCGGCCCGATCGCTTCGTCCACGAGTTGCGCGAGCGGCGGGCTCGCCTGCGCAAGCCAGCGGCGCGGCGTGATGCCGTTGGTCACGTTCGTGAAGCGCTCGGGAAAGAGGCGCGCGAAGTCCGCGAAGATGTCGCGCGTCATCAGTTGCGAGTGCAACTTCGACACGCCGTTGACCTTGTGGCTCGCCACGATCGCCAGATACGCCATGCGCACGCGGCGCTGGCCGTATTCGTCCACGAGCGAGATGCGGCGGATCAGGTCGAGGTCGTGCTCGCCACGGTCGCTCGCTTCGCGCAGGAACGCCGCGTTGATGTCGAAGATGATTTCGAGGTGGCGCGGCAACAGACGCGCCAGGAGTTCGACGTCCCAGGTTTCGAGCGCTTCGGGCATGAGCGTGTGGTTCGTGTACGAGAACACGCGGCGCACGTGACCCATCGCCTCGTCCCAGGGCAGGTGATGCACGTCCACGAGCAGGCGGATCAACTCGGGAATGGCCAGCACCGGGTGCGTGTCGTTCAGGTGCACCGCGACCTTGTCCGAGAATCGCCCGAAGGTGCTGTGCGTGCGCAGGTAGCGGCGAATCAGGTCCTGCATCGTCGCCGAGACGAAAAAATACTCCTGGCGCAGGCGCAGTTCGCGACCGGCCATCGTCGAGTCGTCGGGGTACAGCAGGCGCGATACGTTCTCCGAAATATTGCGTGCCTCCACCGCGCGCTGATAGTCACCCTGGTTGAACGCGGAAAGATCGAGTTCTTCGTCCGCGCGCGCGGACCACAAGCGCAACGTATTGGTCGCGCTCGTGGCGTAGCCGGGAATCACAGTGTCGTAGGCCATGGCGTTCACGTGCTGCGTGTCGACCCACTCGACATGGCCGTCGCGCTGCATGGTGCGCCCGCCGAAGTGCACGGGATACTGGACCTCGGGCCGCGGAAACTCCCACGGGTTGCCGTAGCGCAGCCAGTAGTCGGGCGCCTCGACCTGCTCGCCGTTCATGATCTGCTGGCGGAACATGCCGTAGTCGTAGCGAATGCCATAGCCGAAGCCGGGAATGCCGAGCGTCGCCATCGAGTCGAGAAAGCACGCCGCGAGGCGGCCCAGGCCGCCGTTGCCGAGCGCGGCGTCGGGCTCGTAGTCGACCACGGCGTCCATGTCCACGCCCACGCTTGCGAGCGCCTCTTTCATCTGCTCGCGAATGCCGAGCGCGATCAGCGCGTTCGAGAACGTGCGGCCGATGAGGAACTCCATCGAAAGGTAATAGACGCGTTTGACGTCCTGGTCGTACTGGCGGCGCGTGGTGATCATCCAGCGCTCGACGAGCCGGTCGCGCACGGCCAGCGCCGCGGCGTGCAGCCAGTCTTGCGGCCGCGCGGTCACGGCGTCCTTGCCGACGCCGTACATCAGACGGTTGGAGAGAGAGCGACGCAGCGCCTCGACGCTGCTTTGCAATTGATCGAACTCGAGGCCAACGGCTGTCATTTACGAACTCCTGTCGATCGCACCGGGCGCGTTAGCGCCTGGTGCGGTCCCACGCAGAGCGCTGGAAATGGCGGCGCGCCAACAACCAGTGCCAAGCGCGCGGTTGTTCCTGGGGCTGCGTCGCGGGAGGCGAGGCGCGGCGGCGGCACCTCGGCGTCGCGACGCGAAGCACCATCACCGCTGGCCGGCGAGCGCAGATCAGTTTGCAGAGTAGTGCATTTCTAAATGACGTGCGGCGGCGCGTCAGGAGCACGCCGGGCGCGCCCGCGCAGCGCCGGGAACCCACAGCCCGCCTCGATCCCTTGCCATGCGGACGGTTCCGCGCGCGCAGCGCGGCGGCACGCGGACGCGTGCCGGACTTGGCGGTTAGTTGCGATATGACCGCGCATACGCGCCGTCGGAAGCTCACTGCCGCCTTACAGACTCCCCACGCTTTGAAGCGTCTCCTGCAAAACCGGGCAGGCTCTGCAACAATCGCAGAATTCGCCCGCGCGGCCCGCGCCGCGGCCTTCATCGTCCTACCCGCCCGAGACCGTCTTGTCCGAAACATCTTCCGCGCAGCGCGAGGCCCACGAAATCGGCCACGCCGACGCGCCCATGACGGCGAAGAACCGCCGCGCCATGGGCGCGGTGATGCTCGCCGTCGCGCTCGCGACGCTCGACACCGCCATCGCCAACACCGCGCTGCCCGCCATCGCCACCGACCTGCACGCGGCCCCCGCCGCCTCGGTCTGGATCATCAACGCGTACCAGCTCGCGATGGTCGCGACCCTGCTGCCGCTGGCCGCGCTCGGCGACATCATCGGCCACCGGCGCGTCTATATCAGCGGGCTTGCGATCTTCACGGTCGCCTCGCTCGCCTGCTCGCTCGCGCCCACGCTCACCGCGCTCGCGGGTGCGCGCGTGCTACAGGGGCTGGGCGCGAGCGCCATCATGAGCGTGAACACGGCGCTGATCCGCTTTCTCTACCCGCCGCACCGGCTCGGGCGCGGCCTCGGCACGAACGCGCTGATCGTGGGCGTGTCGTTCGCCGTGGGTCCGACCATGGCCTCGCTGATCCTCTCGGCGGGCACCTGGCCGTGGCTCTTTGCGATCAACGTGCCGCTCGGCGTGGTGGCGCTCGTGTTCGCCCTGCCCGCGCTGCCGCAGACGGCGCGCGGCAAGCACGCCTTCGACCCGCTCGCGGCGCTGCTCAACGTGGTGACGTTCGCGGCGCTGATCTTCGCGCTCGGCGAAGCCGCGCAGCGCGCGCCGGGCTTCGAAGTGGGCATTGCGGCCGTGGTGGCGCTCGTGTTCGGCGCGCTGCTGATCCTGCGCGAGGCCGGGCATCCCGCACCCATGTTGCCCGTGGACCTGTTCCGCCGGCCGGTGTTCGCGCTTTCGTCGCTCACCGCCGTGTGCTCGTTCGCGGCCCAGGGCCTGGCGTTCGTTTCGCTGCCGTTCTATTTCGAAACCGTGCTGATGCGCAGCCAGGTGGAAACCGGCTTCCTGATGACGCCCTGGCCCGTGGTCGTGGCCGCCGCCGCGCCCATCGCGGGACGGCTCTCCGACCGCTATCCGCCAGGCCTGCTCGGTGCGATCGGCCTCGCCATTCTCTCGGCGGGCATGGCTTCGCTCGCGCTGCTGCCCGCGCACCCGTCGATTGTGGACATCACCGTGCGCATGGCGATTTGCGGCGCGGGCTTCGGCTTTTTCCAGTCGCCCAACCTGCGGGCGATCATGGCGAGCGCGCCGCCCGAGCGCAGCGGCGGTGCGAGCGGCACCATCGCCGTCTCGCGTCTGCTCGGGCAGACCACGGGGGCGGCGCTGGTGGCGTTGTGCTTCGGGATCGTGGGTCAGCGCGGCCCGGCGCTCGCGCTGGGCCTTGGCTGCGCCTTTGCGGGCGCGGCGGCCATTGCGAGCGGGCTGCGGCTGTTCGCGCCGTCGCACCGGGCGGTGCGGCGCGGGTGAAGCGCGGGCGGCAGCGCGCTGCCGCCCTTCTTGCGCCTGACTGCTAACGCTTAACGCGCGAAGTACCCCTTCACGGCCGCCACGAACGTATCGATATCGGCGGCGGTCACGTCGAGGTGCGTGACGAAACGCGAAGCGTAGAGCATCTGCGTGAGGATGCCGCGCTCTTTCAGGTACGCCTCCAGCGGCGCGCAATGCTCCTGCGGGAACTGCACGAACACCATGTTCGTGGCCTGCGACATCACTTTCACCTGATCGATCTGCGCGAGACCGGCGGCGAGGCGCGCGGCGTTCGCGTGGTCGTCGGCGAGGCGCGCAACGTTGTGATCGAGCGCGTAAAGGCACGCGGCCGCGAGCACGCCCGACTGGCGCATGCCGCCGCCGAGCACCTTGCGCCAGCGATGCGCGACGTCGATGAGCGCGCGGCTGCCCACGAGCACCGACCCCACCGGCGTGCCCAACCCCTTCGAAAAACAGATCGAGACCGAATCGAAGCCCGCCGTCACCGTGCTCAAAGACTGGTTCGAGGCGACGACCGCGTTGTACGCGCGCGCGCCGTCGAGGTGCGTGGAGAGACCGCGCTCATGCGCAAGCTGCGTGGCCTGGGCAACGTATTGCGCCGGCAGCACCTTGCCGCCGATGGTGTTTTCGAGCGCGAGCAGGCGCGTGCGCGCGAAGTGGTCGTCGAGCGGTTTGATCGCCGCGGCGATGCGCTCGAGCGGGAGCGTGCCGTCTTCGGCGTTGTCGAGCGGCTGCGGCTGGATGCTGCCGAGCACCGCGGCGCCGCCGCCCTCGTACTTGTAGGTATGTGCCGCCTGGCCGACGATGTACTCGTCGCCGCGCGCGCAATGCGCCATCAACGCGGCGAGGTTGCTTTGCGTGCCGCTCGGGAAGAAAAGCCCCGCCTCCTTGCCCGACTCCTCGGCCACGCGCGCTTGCAGGCGCAGCACGGTCGGGTCGTCGCCCCACACGTCGTCGCCGGTTTCGGCGCGGGTCATGGCGGCGAGCATGGCTTCGCTCGGACGGGTGACGGTGTCGCTACGCAGGTCGATCATTGCGATGAAATCCTCGTGGTTGGCGCTCGCGCGGGACGAATGGGCGCACCTTGTCGGCGCGCGCCGCGCGGCGTGAGAACCATCGAGTGTATTTTCAAACGGCGGGGCAGCGCAATGCCGGAGCGGACGCCCGGCCGGCGGCAAGCGGGGCGCGACGGCTGCGGAAAAAACCGCCGTCGCCCCTGGCGCTCTGGTTGGTGCGTTGATTAACGCGCAAGCAGCGGCAGCGGGTCGACGGGCTTGCCGTCGCTACGGACTTCGAACTGAACACCGGCAACGCCGCGCTCGTCCGTGCCCATTTCCGCGATCGGCTGGCCTTGCGTGACCGCGTCGTCTTCCTTCACGAGCAGCTTGCCGTTGTGGCCGTAGGCCGTCACGACCTGGTCGTTGTGCTTGATGATGACGAGCGGACCATAGGCCTCGATGCCCGTGCCCGCATAGACCACGCGCCCGGCGGCGGCGGCCTTGACCTGCTCTCCAGCCGTGCCGCCGATCACGATGCCCGTGGATTTGCCGGGCACGAAGCGCTGGAGGATCGGCCCGCGCGCCGGCCAGGCGAGCGCGATGGAAGGCGCGACCGGCGCGGGCGTCGCCACGCCGGCGGCCGCGGGCGCGCCGCCCGGCGCCTGCGGGGCGGCCGTGGCATAGCTTGGCGGCGGCGCGACGCGCAGCACCTGGCCCGGCAACACCTGGGCGTTGGCGCTGGAGAGCTGGTTCCAGCTCGCGATGTCCTGCGGGCGCTGGCCGTAGGCCGAGGCGATGCGCGAGAGCGTGTCGCCGGGATTGACGCGGTAGTAGCCTGCGGGCACGCCGCTCGACGACACGGTGTGCGCCGGCGTGGACTCGGCCCAAGGCGCGAAGGGGGTGCTACAGGCGCTACAGACGAGCGTGAGGGCGGCCAGCGCCGCATATGCGCCCGGATTTCGCCGTTGTCGATTCATGTTGCTGTTCCTCGCTTGGTCCTCGCGTACGTCGGAAATACGCATATTGGATGCGCGGCGGGCCGCAGGCGTTCGCTTGCGCGCCACATTCCGCGGATTAAGCCGGAATTGGCGAACGGCCCCCATTATATCGTTCATGCCCCGTCGGCCTTTTTTCGGCGTCATGCGCGCCCCGCCTACGTTTGCGCGGGGCAACGCCTATACTGGTTCACGCGTGACCCGATAATCAGATGAAAGGCCTCTCGCTTCAGTCCCATGGCCCTGAGGGATCCGAGAATGAACAAAGCCACCTTCCTTTCGTTGCAGCTCAATGTCGAAGACGTCGCGGCGTCGCCCGGCCTCGTCGAATTGTTGAACAACCATCTCATCTTCGCGGCCGATGTGGCCGAAGCCGCGGACGAACTGGTGCAGCATGCCAGCATCGCACGCCTTTCGGGCGCGACGCGGGCAAGCGTGGAAATTCCCGCCGTGGTGATCGAGCGTTTGCGCGATGCGCTCGACACGCTGAGCGGCTATGACGAAACCTGGCTGTTCGCGCTCGAACCCGGCCGTGCGCTCTTCGACGACATCGCGCGCCGGCCCCGCCTGCTGCACTAGGAAGCCAACCCGGAGCGGACGGCGCCCGCCTCGCATCGCCCGCCCCTTTTTGCCTGCGCGCCTGCGCAAAGGTCCACGCCGTCTCGCGCGGACCGTGTGGGCTTTGGCGCGCCAATCTGGGGGAACCGCCGTGAAATCCATTTTGAACCGCCGTAGCGCCGCATTGTCCGGCGGTCCGTCGCGCCTGCTCGCCGTGGCGCACGACGCGGCCGCACAACGCGCGCTCTCGCGCGACGCCGCCACCGCCGATGCCGATCCCGCCAACGCCGCCCATGCGGCCACCGAGTCCGTGGTCGACATCGAGTCTCGCACGGAACCGTCCGCAAGTGCTGCCATGCCGGCCGATGGCGGCCCGCGCCCGGTGTCCACGCTGCATGCGGTGCCGGTCATGCCCGCGCACCTGAACGGCCGCCCGGTGCAGATCGCCGACGGCGCCGCGTTCGAAGCGCTCGCAGCCGGTGAGGAACTGATGACGTTTCGCGTCTACCGCTGCTTCGCCTATAGCGTAAGCCTGTTTTTCCACCCGCCCACGCTCGGCTACTACGTCGCGCTCCATCAGGAAAGCATCCTCTGGCGCGCGCTCAAGGCCAACGACCTCGACGCGGCCGGCTCGGCGTTTCATCTCATGCAGGAGCAAGCCACGCGCCTTGCCGACGGCGAAGCGCGCCGCGCACAGCTCATCGCGCAGAATGCGGAGCTCACACGGCTGATCGAGGAATCGGAAGCGCAGGCCGAACGGCTGCGCGTGGACCTGCAACGGCACGCGGATCAGGAACAGACCGTGACGGGCCGCCAGCATCAGGTGCGCAAGGAAGTGGCGCAACTGGAGGCGCAGCGCATTGCCGCCCAGGCGCAACTGAACAAGGCGCACAGGTCGCTGCATCAGCTCAAGGTCGCGACGAGCGAGGGCGTGCCTCATCTGCGTGGCCGCTGAAAGCGCGAACGCGGCGCACAAATAAGTACGGGCCGGTGGAGAACCGGCCCGTGCTGGACTGCCTACTGCGTTACTGCCTGCAACAACAACTTGATGCGTACTGCTACTGCAAGGCTGCACCTCTCACTGCGCCAGCCAACTACATCCATCTACTGCTCTCTGCGTGCTTCTACTGCGTACTGCAACAACTCACAACGCTCACTGCAACTTCTCGACTGCAACGACTCACTGCGTGCTGCGGTACGGCTCCTGCAACTTCAACTGCAATAACTCACTGCGTGCTGCGGGTACGGCTCCTGCAACTTCAACTGCAATAACTCACTGCGTACTGCGTGCTGCAACTTCCACGACAACTACACACTGCGTACTGCAACGGCCTGGTGCAACAGCTCACTACCGACTGCGAGAACTCACAACACCTTCAAACTACGAGGATTTGCTGCAACAACGAACTGCAACATCAACTACAGGGGTTGGGGCGCCGGAGCCACTTGTGGCGGCCCCGGCCGGTCACCGCTTAGTGACCGAAATAAACCTGCTGGTGCGGCGCGAGGTGTGCAGGTTGCACTGCTGCGCCCGACTGCGACGTACCCACGGCCGGTGCGCCGTAGCCGCTGGTGTCGCCTGCGGCCAGCTTTTCCTGGGTCACGCGGGCTTGCGCGGCTTGCAGGTTTTCCGGGTAGTTCACATGGTCAGCCGACGGGTTGTAACCGGCGTGCTCGAGTTCGACCAGTTCCGCACGCACCTGGGCGCGGGTCAGGCCTTGCTGGCTCGACTGGGCAAACGAGATTGCCGGGATGGCAAGAGCGGCGGCAACAACAACTGCGGGGATAAGCTTGTTCATGATCGGACCTCCATCTGTTTTATTTCCGCTTCGGAACACGGTGTTCGTCAGCGATTGATTACAGTGTAGTAGCCCGACGCCTATAGGGAAAACCCTAATTCATAAAAACACCGTTGCAAATCCAGCAACAAAAAAAGGTGAGTCCACGGGACTCACCTTTCGATTCCAACAAAGACCGTAACGACAGTGCGGCCTTTTGACTTGCGATTTCCTTACGACCAGTCGGCGTGGAAGCTGCCCGGCTTGTCGATGCGCTCGAACGTGTGAGCGCCGAAGAAGTCGCGCTGCGCCTGCACCAGATTGGCGGGCACACGCTCCGAGCGGTAGCCGTCGAAGTAAGCAACCGCCGACGAGAACGCCGGCACCGGCACGCCCGCGCTCACCGCCTGGATCACCACGTCGCGCAGCGCCGACTGATAATTGGCCGCGATGTCACGGAAATAGGGATCGAGCAGCAGGTTGTCGAGCTGCGGGTTCTTCGCATAGGCGTCCATGATCTTCTGGAGGAAGCGCGCACGGATGATGCAGCCCGCGCGGAAGATCTTGGCGATCGTGCCGTATTGCAGATCCCACTTGTACTCGTCGGAGGCGGCGCGCAGTTGCGCGAAGCCTTGCGCGTACGAAATGACCTTCGAGAAGTACAGCGCGCGGCGCACCGACTCGATGAACGCCTTCCGGTCGCCCGAGAACGGCTTCGCGTCGGGGCCCGCAAGCACCTCGCTCGCGGCCACGCGCTGCGTCTTGAGCGACGAGAGCACGCGCGCGAACACGGCTTCCGTGATGAGCGGCAGCGGCGCGCCGAGATCCAGCGCGTTCTGGCTCGTCCACTTGCCGGTGCCCTTTTGCGCGGCTCGGTCGAGAATCACGTCGACGAGATCCTTGCCCGTTTCCTCGTCCTTCTTGGCGAAGATCTTCGAGGTGATTTCGATGAGGTAGCTGTCGAGCTCGCCTTCGTTCCACTCGGTGTAGACCTGGCCCAGTTCCTCGTTCGAGAGGCCGAGCACCTGCTTGAGCACCGCATAGCTTTCGGCGATCAGTTGCATGTCGCCGTATTCAATGCCGTTGTGCACCATCTTCACGAAGTGACCCGCGCCGTCCGGGCCCATGTAGGCCACGCACGGCTCGCCGTCCGGCGCCTTCGCGGCGATTTCGGTGAGGATCGGCGCAACCAGATCGTAAGCATCGCGCTGGCCGCCCGGCATGATCGACGGGCCCTTCAACGCGCCTTCTTCGCCGCCCGACACACCCGTGCCGATGAAGTGCAGGCCCGACTTGGCGAGTTCCTGGTTGCGGCGGATCGTGTCGGTGAAGTGCGTATTGCCGCCGTCGATCAGGATGTCGCCCTTTTCCAGCAGCGGCTTGAGCGCGGCAATGGTGTCGTCGGTGGGCGCGCCGGCCTTCACCATCATGAGAATGCGGCGCGGCTTTTCGAGCGAATCCACGAACTCTTCGAGCGTGTAAGCCGGCACGAGCTTGCGATCCGGATACTCAGCGATCAGCTCGTCGGTTCTCGCGCGGCTGCGATTGAACACCGAAACCGCATGACCGCGGCTCTCGATGTTGAGCGCCAGATTGCTACCCATCACGGCCAGACCCACAACGCCGATTGGCTGTTTGCTCATGTTGATTCTCCACTTCATTCATAGACGGCGCCGCAAAAGGCGCCAACCGTGCAAGCATAAGGGAAACGTCCGGGCGCTGCGCGAACGCGCGCACGCGCGGCTGACGTACCCCCGCCTGCGTTAGCGTTTGCGGAACACCAGGCTGAAATTGTTGGCCGGCATCGGCACGCGCGCCTCGCATACGAAGCCCTGCGCCAACGCCAGCGCCTCCACGTCTTCCATGTCGCGCACGCCCCATGCGGCGTCGCGCGCGCGCAAGTCGGCGTCGAAGGCCTCGTTGCTCGGCGCCGTGTGCGCGCCTTCGCGCCGGTACGGCCCGTAGAGCACGAGCGCTCCCCCTGAAGCAACGCGCGCGCCCGCGCCTTTCATGAGCGCCTTTGCCGCTTCCCACGGCGCAATGTGAATCATGTTGATGCAGACGATGGCGTCCACCGCGCCGATCGGCCAGGGCTCGCGGCGCACGTCGAGATCGAGCGGCTCGCGCAGGTTCGCGAGGCCCGTGTGGGCGCGCCATGCGGAAATCGAGGCGCGCGAGCGCGCGTCGGCGTCGCTCGGCTGCCAGGTGATGTCCGGCAACGCGGCCGCGAAGTGTACGGCATGCTGGCCGGTGCCGCTCGCGATTTCGAGCACGGTGCCATGCGCGGGCAACGCGCCGCGCAGCACGTCGAGGATCGGCGCGGCATTGCGCTCGGCGGCGGGCGCGCTGAGGCGCTGGGCGGCTTGCGGGTCGTTCATCGTCTAGCGTTCTTTCAACGTTCGGTCAGTACAGGGTGTGCTTGATGCGTTCGGCGAGACCGGCTTCGTAAGTCTCGCTGTCGAACGTCTCGCCATATTGCTCCTCGTTCACGCGGCGTAGCATGTCGCCCGCGCTGGGCAGTTGCGAGCGCTCGACATGGCGCGACGGGTCCCACAGCTTCGAGCGCACGATGGCCTTCGAGCAATGGAAGTACACGCTTTGCACGTCGATCACGAGCACCGAGCGCGGCGGCTTGCCGTCCACGGCGAAGCTCGCGAGCAGCGACGCTTCGGTGCTTACACGGCCGCGTCCGTTCACGCGCAGCATCTCGCCCACGCCGGGCACAATGAACAGCAGGCCCACCTGGGACGAGGCCACCACGTTGCGCAGGCTGTCCACGCGGTTGTTGCCGGGCCGGTCGGGCAGCGCGAGCGTGCGCTCGTCGAGAATGCGCACGAAACCCGGCGCGTCGCCGCGCGGCGAGCAGTCGAGCCCGTCGGCGCTACCCGTGGCCAGCACGACGAACGGCGAGCTTTCGATAAAGCGACGGTAGTCCGCGTTGACGTGATCGATTTCCTTGCGCAACGCGCGCTCGTGCGGCGTGCCGTAGTGCGCTTCGAGGTCGGCTAGCGTGTTCAGCATGGCGTCGGTTCCGTTGAATGGCGAATGGCGAGCGGGAGATCAGGCGCATAGCCGGGCGTCGAGCGCGTCGAGCACGGCCGCGCATGGTGCTTCCAGCTTCAGCGCGAGCAACGGGTCGGCGCGCGTCTTGCCCATGTTGATGGCGGCCACGGACTTGCCGCGCTGCTGCGCCCAGGCGCAGAAGCGATAGCCCGAATACACCATCAACGAGGAGCCGACCACGAGCACGGCGTCGGCTTCATCGAGCGCGTTCGAAGCGGCCGCCACGCGCTCGCGCGGCACGTTCTCGCCGAAAAACACCACCGATGGCTTGAGCATGCCGCCGCACGCCGCGCACGCGGGCACATGGAAGGCGTTGGCGCCGTCGAAGTCGAGATGGGCGTCGCCGTCGGCGGCGGGCTCCGCGCTTGCCGCCGCAACGGCGGGGTTGCGCGCGACGAGTTCCGGCTGGATCGACTCGCGCGAATACTGCGCGCCGCAGTCGAGGCAATGCACGTGCGCGATGCTGCCGTGCAACTCGATCACGTCGTGGCTGCCCGCGCGCTGGTGCAGTCCGTCCACGTTCTGCGTGACGAGCGTGCGCGCGTAGCCCGCCGCGCCCAGGCGCGCGAGCGCACGATGCGCGCCGTTGGGCTGCGCAAGCCCCACCGTGGGCCAGCCGATCAGGCTGCGCGCCCAGTAGCGCCGCCGCATGCCCTCGGAGCCGAGGAACTCCTGCAACGTGATCGGCGGCGAGCGCTTCCAGGCGCCGTTCTCGTCGCGATAGCCGGGAATGCCCGAGTCCGTGCTGATGCCCGCGCCGGTCAGAACGAAGAGGCGCGGGTGACGCTCAACGAAAGCTTGCAGCGCGTCGAGCGCGGCGGCGTCGAGAACAGGGGCGTTGGGTACGAGAGCGGATTCGGTCATGGCGGAGGGGCAATACGCTTCGGCGCGCTTCGGTGCAATTCAGTACGATTCGGCCCGGTCAGTGCGACTGGCGTGAGGCCTTGCCGTGCGGCGGTTCGGCCGAACCGGCGGCACCGGCGGCCGGCTTGGCCGCCACCTGCGTCTGCCGCTCGGCTTCGCGCGCTTCCCACGCAGCCAGCGCGGTGCGATACCGGCCGTACTCCTCGTCGTACAGGTCGAAGATGCAGGGGTCGCAGCCACTATGGCAGCAGTCGTCGTTATTGGGGCATTCGGGCGGCTGGGGGCGCGGATCGTCGTCCGGACGCGGGTGTGCAGGCATGGGCGCTCGGGCGTCGTGATGGTTCAGCGGCCAGTATACGGGAGGCGGCGCGCTCGCGTGCGCCAGCGTCTGCGCGCCCCCGCCGCTGTGTCCCGTCCAGTGCCCGGTCTTGCGCCCGGGCCGCCCCGTTCAGCCGCGCCCCACGAACGGCATCTTCGTCGCCATGATCGTCATGAACGGCACGTTCGCTTCCAGCGGCAGTTGCGCCATGTGCAGAAGCGCGTCGGCCACGAGTTCGACGTCCATCAGCGGCTCGATGGCGATCTCGCCGTTCGCCTGCGGCACGCCGCGCGCCATGCGCTCGGCCATCTCCGTCGCCGCGTTGCCGATGTCGATCTGCCCGCACGCGATGTCGTAGCGCCGCCCGTCGAGCGACACCGATTTGGTCAGCCCCGTGATGGCGTGCTTCGTCGCCGTATAGGCGATGCTGGAAGGCCGCGGCGCGTGCGCCGAAATCGAGCCGTTGTTGATGATGCGGCCGCCGCGCGGCGTTTGCCGCTTCATCAGCCCGAACGCCGCGCGCGTGCACAGGAACACGCCCGTCAGGTTGGTATCGACCACGGCGCGCCAGTCGTCGACCGAAAGCTCGTCGATGTCCACGCCCGGCGCGTTGCGGCCCGCGTTGTTGAAGAGCAGGTCGAGCCGGCCGTAACGCGCGCGGATCGTCTCGAAGAGCCCCTCGACGGCTGCCGCGTCGGTCACGTCGCAAGGCACGGCCAGCGCCTCTTCGCCGCGCGTGCGGGCTTCCTGCGCAAGCGCTTCGAGCGGCTCGGCGCGACGGCCCGTCAGCACCACGGCAAAGCCGTTCGCGAGCAGTCTGCGCGCGCACGCCCGGCCGATGCCGCTGCCCGCGCCCGTGACGAGCGCGATCTTGCGAGCGGGCGTGTTTGCGTCGGGTGTCACTGCGCGTTCTTGCGTTTCACTCATCGTTACGTCTCTCCATGCGTTGCGCCGCTTGATCGCTTTCGAGCGTTTTCGAGCGCTTTCAATCGAGCGGCTGGTCGTTGGGGTTTGCAAAAAGCGCCTTCATCTGCGCCGACATCGGATAGTCCAGGTTCACGCCCGCCGGCGGGATCGGCATTTCAAACCAGCGCCGGTAGAGCGCACGCGCTTCGCCCGAGCGCTCCATCTTCGCGATGGTGTCGTCGGCAATGCGCTTGAAGGCCACGTCGCCGCGCCGGAACATGCAGCCGTACACCGCGGGCCGCGCCGCGTCGCCGACGATCGCGAACGCCTGCGCGCCGTTCATGTTGCGCGCGCTTTGCGCGACGGCCGAGCCCGGCGTTTCGCTCGCCACGTAGCCGGTGGCGAGCGCGGCGTGCAGAAGCGGCTCGTCCATCACGAAGGCCGCGGCGCGGCCCGAGCGCACGGCTTCGACCGAATCGCCGTGCGTTTTGGCCACGACGATGTGCATGTTCATCGCGTGCTCGACGTTCCAGCGCCGCAGCATGCGTTCCTCCGACGTGCCCGCCGTCGTGACCACGGTGCGGCCCGCGAGATCGTCGAAGCCGCGCACCGGCGAACCGCGCTTCACGAGCATGCGCACGCCGAACACAAAAATACTGTCCGAGAACGTCACGTCGCTCTCGCGCTCACGCGTGTGCGTCGCGGTGCTGCATTCGAGATCGACGGTGCCGTTCTGCACGAGCGTGATGCGGTTTTGCGGCGTGACGACGAGCTCTCGCACCCGCAATGCAGGAAGCTGGAGCGAGTCGCGCACGGCCCCGGCGATGCGCTGCGCGATCTCGTACGAGTAGCCCGTGGCGTGCGCGCCGCCCGCCATGTACGAGAACGGCACCGCCGCTTCGCGCACGCCGATCACGATCGTGCCGGTGTCGCGGATCTTGCGCAGCGTGGGGCTTTCGAGCTCCTGCGCGTGGGCCGCGCCCGCCAGGATGCAGGCGCAGGCAAGCGCGCCGCACAACGTGACCGACAACGAACGCGCGGCCCTCGCGGCGCGCGCATGATGACGCGAACGTCTCGCGATGCCAAAGCACTTCAACACAGTCTCCATCCCGTTTCCCGATTGCATGAAGCACGCACGCGGCGAAGCCTCCCCTACGCCCGATTGTACCGGCGGCCCGCGCCGGATCCGATGCCCGACGCGCTCACGGCTGGCACGTTTTGGCGAGGCAGCCGCGCAGCACGTCGACGAACGCAGTGCCCGCCTGCGAGTCCATGCCGCCTTCGCGCCACATGGCGAACACGCCGATCGTGAGCGCGGGTTCCACGCGCCGTATCGCAACCGGCTCGCCCGCGCTGCACGCGGTGATCTCGTCGAGCAGCACGCGGCCGATGCCACGCGCCGCGAGCGCGCGCGCCACGTGCCACGTTTGCGCTTCGACGGCCGCGAGACGGTCGTCCACGCCCTCGGCCTCCAGCAGGTTGCCGATCGCCTCGCCAAGCGGGTCGACGTTGCCGATGCTGATCCATTCGCCGTCGACGAAATCGCGCAGCGCAAGCGCCTCATGTTCGGGCGAGGGCTCGTCGGGCGGCGCGACGCAGACCACGGCGGTGCGCGCCAGTTCGTGCGCGGCGATGCCGGGCCGCGCAGGCGGATTGAGCGCGACGGCGAGATCGAGCTCGCGCGTGAGCAATGCGTTGAGGAGTTCGGTGGTGTGGCGCGTCTGGATCTTCAGCGAGACCTCGGGATAGCTCGCGCGAAACGCCTGCACGGCGGGCGGCATCAGGCTCATGCCGAGGCTCGGCAGACAGCCGATACGCAGCAGCCCTTGCGGGCGCAGCGCGAGATTGCGCGCGAGGTCGCGAATGCCGTCCAGGTTCGACTGAAGCTTCTGCGTTTCGGCGAACAGCAGCTCGGCCTCGCGCGTGGGTTGCAGGCGGCCGTGCGCACGGCTGAAAAGCTTCAGGCCCGCGCTGCGCTCCGCGTGCGCGAGCACCTTGCTGACCGCCGGCTGCGAAACGCACAGCAGCTCGGCAGCCTTCGAAAGCGAGCCGGTGCGCATGATCGCGTGAAAGACTTCGATGTGACGTAGACGCATAAGGTCGCGTGCCGCGCAGGCGTAGCTCGCTCATGCGCGGCGAAACAAAAGCGCAAGCATAGCGCGTTCGGCGCGGCGCATTGGCCGCGCCTCGCGCTCGTCACCATCCGTCGCCCCCCGTCACCACGCGTCACACGCGGAAGTCCGCCGCCATGTCCTCGTCGCTACGCGCCATGATCGCGCCGCTGCGCGCCGCCTTCACGAACACGTCGTAGTCGCGCTCCACCTGGTCGGCATAGGCGAACGCGTAGCTCGTCAAGGCCTCCCCGAACTGGTCGTTGCGGCCGATATACGAGGAAATTTCGATGGCCGCGCTGCCCGACTTTGCATGCGCGCGCGCGAGCGCCCAACCGCAAAGGCGCGCGTAGCCGATAAGCAGCGTGCTGTCGAGCAACTGGAGATCGACCGAGAGTTTCATGTCGCGCAACTGCCGCACGTAGAAGTTGCGGCCGGAAGGGCCCGTGGTCCAGCCAAGAAAGATATCGCTCGCGGCTTGCAGCAGCCGCTGGCCACGCACGACCCGTTCGCCCTCGTGTTTCGGCGATTGCGACTTGAAGTACTGCGAAATAACTGAACGCCGTGCCTCTTTCACCTGAAGGAACAGCGGCTTCTCGTGATGGTCGACGAGCAGCATCACGAGGCAGCGCGTGCCCACGCTGCCCACGCCCACCACCTTGAACACGAGATCCTGGATGGCGAAGTGGTCGAGCAGTTCGCGCCGGTCGGGCGCGAGCGTTTTCGCATAGGCCGCGTACATCGGCTCGATCAGCGTGCGCCAGTCGCCGAGCGTGAACCAGTCGTCCTCGGGTTCGAACAGCGTGTTCACGCCGTGAACGTGAAAGAGCGCGGGCGGCGCGTCGCGGATCGTCCAGTGGTCGCTGTGGCGCTCGGCGAGCTTTTCGAGCAGGTTTTCGTGCGTGCGGTTGGCGGCCTTTTCCATGCCGCGCCGGATCAGCCGCCGGCCTTCGGGCGTGAGCGCCGTCTCGACCATGCGGTCGAAGGTGATCTTGTCGTACCAGAGATCGAGCGCGCCGTACTCCGCATACTGGCGCAGCCGGTCGCGATAGTGCGTCACGGCGGTCATCACGAGTTCTTCGGCCACGCCGCGCGAATACCGCATGTGCCGCGCCGCCACGACGAAGCTCGCCACGAGGCGCTTGAGGTCCCACTCCCACGGACCGGGCGCCACCTCGTCGAAGTCGTTCAGATCGAACACGAGCTGGCGCTCGGGCGTGGCGAAGGCGCCGAAGTTCAGCAGATGTGCGTCGCCGCAGATCTCCATCGTCATGCCGGTGTTCGGCACGCCCGCGAGATCGTGCGCCTGGAGAATCGCGCTGCCGCGAAAGAACGTGAAGGGCGAGACGATCATGCGACCGTAGCGCAACTGCACGAGGTTGGGCACGCGGCCTTCGCTGCTCAGGCGCAGCAGTTCGAGCGGGTCGCGCCGGATCTCGCCCACTTCCTTGTGGCTCGAACGTTTCGAGCGCTCGCGCGCGGCACGCCCGGCCGCCTCGCGTTCAGCAACGGTGCTCCCATTCATGACCTTCTCCGGTTCTTGTACGGTCTCGCACCTGCCTCGCGGCAACGTGCATCGCGGGGAATACGGGGAAATTCGTTCTGCATACGCGGCGGCCTTGCGCGCCGTGGCCGCAGCCTGCGTATTTAAGCGTGCGGCCCCGTTTCGTGCAAGCCACGTGGCCGGCGGCGGCGAACGATTGCGCCCGAAGGCACATCATCAGGCACCCGATTGCGCACCATGAGCGCAACGCCCGCGCGCCTGGTGTACCGTGACGCGGAGATGCGTCCCCGCTATTGCAGGCGCAGCCCCCGGCAGCCCAACGCGTTCCGCTGCCGCCCTGCGAGACCTCGAATGAGACCTCGGTCATGAACGTCAAAGTCTATGGAACGCTCGTTGTCGCTTCGCTCGTGCTGCTGGTCGGCCAGTGGCTCGTCGCCGCCGTGCCGCTGCTGCGCAAGTGGACGATTCCGGAGCCCGTGGCGGGCGGCATCGTCGCGGCGCTGATCGTGTTCGGCCTGCACAGCTACGCGCACGTCGACGTGGTCTTCGACACCTCGCTGCAAGCGCCGCTCATGCTCGCGTTTTTCGCCACCATCGGCCTGAACGCGAACATCGCCAACCTGAAGCACGGCGGCCCGGTGCTCGTGCGCTTTCTCGCCCTGGTGGTCGGCCTGCTCGTGCTGCAAAACGTGCTGGGGATCGCGCTCTCGCTGGCGTTCGGGGTCGATCCGCTGTTCGGCTTGCTGGGCGGGTCGGTGTCGCTCGCGGGCGGGCACGGCACGGGCGCGGCATGGGGCGCGGTGTTCACCGAGCATCACGGCTTGCAGTCGGCCACCGAGGCGGCCATTGCGTGCGCCACGTTCGGTCTCATCATGGGCGGCATACTCGGCGGCCCGGTCGCGCAGCATCTCATGAAGCGCCTCGGCGCGCGGGGCGATACCTCGGGCACGGCAGTCCCGCAAAGCGCCCCCGACCCTTACGCGTTCGAAGAACCCAAGGCCGAGCAGCCGACCACGCCGGGCGCGTTCATCAACACGCTCACGCTCATCGCCATCAGCCTCGCGGTGGGCGACGCGCTCTCAGAACTCATCGCCGGGACCGCGTTCGAGCTGCCCACGTTCGTGTGCGTGCTGTTCGTGGCCGTGCTGCTCGCCAATGGGCTTGCCTTCGCGGGACGCCCCGTGGCCGAGCACGCCGTCGCGCTCATCGGCAACGTGAGCCTCGCGCTCTTTCTCGCCATGGCGCTCATGACGCTGCGCCTGTGGGACCTCGCCTCGCTCGCACTGCCCGTGTTCACGATCCTCGCTGCGCAAACCGTGCTCATGGTGGTCTATGCGATTTTCGTCACGTTTCGCGTGATGGGATCGAACTACGACGCCGTCGTGCTCTCGGCGGGGCACTGTGGCTTCGGCCTTGGCGCGACGCCCACGGCGATTGCGAACATGCAGGCCGTGACGGCGCGCTTCGGCCATTCGCATCTCGCGTTTCTCGTCGTGCCGATGGTGGCCGCCTTCTTCATCGACATTGCCAACGCCATCGTCATCAAGCTCTTTCTCGCGTTGCCGATATTTCACTAGAAAACGCCACAGATGGGCGCGCCAGGCGGCGCGCGCCAGTCGCGCTAGAATGACGCGATTCACCGCGGATTCATCGAGCGCCGTTGCGCGGCGCAAACCTTCGAGCGTCATCATGTCCTTCACCGCCTGGCTCTTTTTCCTGCCCGCCTGCTTCGCGCTGAACATGGCGCCGGGGCCGAACAACCTGTTGTCCATCAATGTGGCCGCGCGTCACGGCTTTTTGCGCGCGTTCCTCGGCGGCACCGGACGGCTGGTCTCGTTTGCCGCGATGATCGCGCTCGCGGCCACGGGCCTCGCCGTCGTGCTGCGCGCGTCCGAAGCCGTGTTCTTCGTCATCAAACTCGCGGGCGCCGCGTACCTCGTATGGCTCGCCGTGCAGCTCTGGCGCAGCGACGCCAACCCGGTGGGCATGACGCTCGACGCCGACGCCTCGCTTGCGCGCATTGCGTGGCGCGAGTGCCTTGTGGCGGCGGGCAACCCCAAGGCGATTCTCGTGTTCACGGCGTTCCTGCCGCAATTCGTCGATGTCGCAAGACCCATCGCGCCGCAGTTCGGCGTGCTCGGCGCGAGCTTTCTCGTGCTCGAATGCGTGGCCATCGCGCTCTATTCGCTCGCGGGCATGTACCTTGGCCGCTGGCTCACGCGCGCCACGGTGCGCCGCTGGTTCAATCGCACCTGTGGCGCATTTCTCGGCCTGATCGGCGTGAGTTTTCTGCTCGTGCGGCGCGCTTGATCGTGCTGCAAAAAGTGCTGCACTGCGGGTCGAATCCATAAGCTTCTCTTGATGATTTTCACGAGAAACTTTAACTGTCGTTAATCGACAGCACCCCCTATGCTCAAACCATCGTCCGGCGCCGCGGCGAGCGGGCTGCTTTTCCCCAACGCTCGCACACGATCATGAAACGCGCCGCCAGGGACACGCGGTTTTCAACGTCATTGGGGTTTCAACATGAAGATCTGCATCTATGGAGCGGGCGCTATCGGAGGCATGATGGGCGTGCAACTCGCGCGCGCGGGCGCCGACGTGAGCTTCATCGCACGCGGCCCGCATCTGGCCGCCATGCGCGAGAACGGCGCGCGCCTCTTGATGGACGGTGAGGAGTATGTGGCGAAGGTCCGCTGCACGTCCGACCCGCGCGAGCTGGGCGTGCAGGATGTCATCATCGTCACGCTCAAGGCGCATTCGGTGGCGGGCGTGATCGACGCGATGCAGCCGCTCATCGGCAAGCACACCGCCATCGTCACGGGCACCAACGGCATTCCCTACTGGTACTTCTACCAGCACGGCGGCAAGTTCGCGGGCACGCGGCTCGAAAGCATCGACCCGGACGGCTCGCAATGGACCCGCCTCACGCCGGAGCGCGCGATTGGCTGCGTGCTCTATCCGGCCGCCGAAATCGACGCGCCCGGCGTGATCCGCCACGTGTACGGCAAAAAGTTTCCCATTGGCGAGCCTTCGGGCGAGCGCACGCCGCGCATCGTCGCGCTGCACGAAATCATGCAGGCGGCCGGGTTCGACGCGCCGATCCGCGAGAATATCCGCGACGAAATCTGGCTGAAACTGTGGGGCAATCTCTGCTTCAACCCGATCAGCGCGCTCACGCACGCCACGCTCGACGTCATCACCGGCGACCCGGCCACGCGCGCCGTTGCGCGCACGATGATGCTGGAAGGCAAGCGCATTGCCGAGCGGTTCGGCGTGAACTTCCGCGTGGATGTGGAGCGTCGCATCGACGGCGCGGGCGCAGTGGGCGCGCACAAGACCTCGATGCTCGTCGACCTCGAAACCGGTCGGCCGATGGAGATCGATCCGCTGCTCACCGTCGTGCAGGAAATGGGCGCGCTGGTGGGCGAGCCCACCCCGACGATCGACACGGTGCTCGCGCTGGTGAAGCAGCGTGAACGCATGGCGATGCAACCGGCGTAATGCAGGGCGAAGGGCGGCAGGACTAAGGGCGGCGCGCAGGCCGCCCTGAATGGATGGAAGACAAAACGGATCGCGCGAGGGCGATCCGTTTTGCTTTTCTGGCGATGAAACGATGATGTGCGCAGCGCGCGCTATTCAATGCGCGCGTGGGTGTGCGTGGTCTGGAGCGTGGGCGCGGAGCCATCGCGCAAGGTGACGCGCATGGGCGCGCCATGCGTGTTGCGCGCGGACGAGCCATCGAGTGAAGACTCCGGTGCCGTGTCGTGCGCGACCGAGCCGTCCGGCATGAACTGCGACCACGCTGCCTGAGCGCTCGGCCGCAGCGAGCGATGACGACGCCGCACGAGCATCGTCGTGACGTTGACGACCGGATGCAGCAAGCGCGTGACGAGCGGGCCCGCAGGCGCGGGCCAGTGACACGCGGCGTGCGCGCCGTCCACGCACACCGGCAGCACGCCGATGCCCATGCCGAGCTGCGCCATGCGCGCCACGCCCGCGACGTGCGCGAACTCTTGCAGCGGCCTCCCCTCGGGCCGCAAGCCGTCCAGCGCGCGCATCACCGCGCCCCTGCAACCCGCGTCGCGATTGAGCGTGACAAGCGGCTCGCGCGCGAGATCGTCCCATCGCAGCGCCCCCTGTAGCGCCAGCGGATGGTGCGCGGGCAACAGCGCGCAAAGCGGCGTGGCCGAAAGCGGCTGCACGTCGAGATTGCCGCTCGCGAACGGCACGGTTTCGGCGATCACGCCGAAGTCGGCCTCGCCCTGCTCGACCGCCTGAAGCACGGCCGCTTGCGGCAAGTCCTGCAATTGCAGCGTGAGTGACGGAAAAGCCGCCGCGCAGCGCGCGAGCGCGGCGGGCACCCAGGTGGACGAAAGCACCGGATTGCTCGCCACGAGCACCACGCCGCTATGCGCCTGGTGCGCGTCGCGGCCTTCGCTGAGCGCCATCTCGATCTCGTCGAGCAGGCGCCCGATGCGCCGCTCGAAGCCGCTGCCCGCAAGCGTGAGTTCGACCTGGCGCGTGGTGCGATCGAACAGCTTCAGCTCGACCGCTTCTTCCAGTTCGCGCACGCAGCGGCTCACCGCCGACTGCGTGAGACCGAACTCGCGCGCGGCGCGCGTGAAGCTGCGCGCCCGCGCCACTGCGACGAACACCTTGAGTTGCTGGAGGGATACGTTCATCGACATGGCGGGCTCGCGCGCCTCATTCGCCGCGCGGGTTGGACCACGGCTGCAAGCCCGGGCCCGTGCTGGTGGCGAGCGTGACGGAAGGCTCGTTGCTCTCCTCGACGCTCTGCTCGATCAAGCGCTTGCGCATGGGCGCGACAATGAACTTGGCGCTCACGCCCGCCGCGATCGTGATGACCGCCGCCGCGATGAACACGGCGCTCCAGCCGCCCGTGGCCGAGAGTACGGACGCTACCGGTACGAGCAGGGCAGCGGTGCCCTTGGCGGTGTACAGCGTGCCGGCGTTCGATGCGGCGTACTTGCTGCCGAAGGTGTCCGCGCAGATCGCCGGGAAGATCGAGAAGATCTCACCCCAGAACAGGAAGATGAGCGCGGCGAACGTCATGAACGCATACGGGTTCGTGCCGAACTGCATCATGCCGAGCAGCGCGAGCCCTTCGCCCACGAAGATGATGAACATGGCGTTTTCACGGCCGATCTTGTCGGAAATGAAGCCGCACAGCGGACGCGTGAAGCCGTTGCAGATGTTGTCGATCGAGAGCGTGAGCGTGAGGAGCGGCAGCGTCGCGCCGAACACCGTCATCGGAATGGTGGCGAGACCCCAGTCCTTCGCGATCGGCCCGATTTGCGCCGTTGCCATCAGGCCGCCGGCGGCCACCGCGACGAAGCAGACGTAGATCACCCAGAATACCGGCTGCTTGACCATCTGCCCCGGCGTGTAGTCGACGCGCGAGACGAGACGGCGGCCAGCCGCGGCGACGGCGCGCGGCACGGGCTTCACGAGCAGGAACGAGAGCACGAGAATCGACACGCCCTGGAGGATGCCGAAGAAAAAGAACGTGTGCTCATAGCCCGAGCGCGTGATCATGTTCGCAATCGGAATCACCGTGACGGCGGCACCAGCGCCGAAGCCCGCGGCCGTGAGGCCGGCGGCGAGGCCGCGGCGGTCCGGGAACCACTTGAGCGCGTTGCCCACGCAGGTGCCGTACACGCCGCCCGCACCAATGCCCGCGATCACCGCCGAGACATAGAGCATCGGCAGCGTCGTGATGTACGCGTTCATCACCCAGGCAAGACCCGCGCAAACCGCGCCGCCCGCCACGACCGGACGCGGACCGAACTTGTCGACGAGCCAGCCTTCCACCGGCACGAGCCAGGTTTCGGTCAGAATGAAGATCGAGAACGCCAGTTGAATCTCGGCCTGGCCCCAGTGGTGCCGCGCGTTCATCGGTGCGACGAACAGCGTCCATGCGTATTGCAGGTTGGCAACGAGCGCCATGCATAGCATGCCCACCACCAGTTGAAACCAGCGGTTCGTCCAGAACGGACCGCCCTCGCTCCTCTGACTGATTGCATTCATCTCGCTTGTCTCCGCTATCTATTCATTGCAGCCTGCCTGATTGCCGGTCTGCATAAATATCAACTTATGGTCTTTAAATTTTGCTGCGCTGCACTCTGTCTTTTATTCGCCGGATGAATGAAAAATGCGAATGGAAATTCGCCAATCCCCGTTCACCCGACTCATACGTCACATCCCTTAAATCATCGTTAAACAAGGGTTTTTCTACGCGTTACCCCTTATGAAATCGTATTTCCGAGCGTTAACCCGGACATCGTTTCGGGCATTCCACGCGGCATTCGGACTCCTTTCAACTCATGCTAGGGTGATTGCTGAATTACTCACAATTAAAGTTTGTTATTATGTGGATTCAGTATCCTTTATGGTTCGGCCATGACGATGCGAAACGCCACGCTGCGCCAGCTCAAGGTCTTCGAGACCGTGGCGCGTCACCTCAGTTTTTCGCGGGCCGCGGAGGAGCTGCATCTCACACAGCCGGCCGTCTCCACGCAGGTTCGGCAGCTCGAAGACCACGCGGGCTTGCCGCTCTTCGAGCAGCTCGGCAAGAAGATCTATCTCACGCCCGCGGGCACGGAGATGCTTCACTACAGCCGCGCGATCATCCAGCAGTTCCATGAAGTCGACGAGGCGATGAGCCAGCTGAAGGGCGTCTCGGGCGGCAAGCTCAACGTCGCCGTGATCAGCGCGGGCGACTACTTCTTTCCGCGCCTGCTGGCCGAATTCACGCGCCGCTACAAGGGCGTCTCGCTCAATCTCTCCGTGCACAACCGCGAGCAGTTGCTCCACCAGCTCGCCAGCAACCAGACCGATCTCGCCGTCATGGTGCGGCCGCCCCACGCGACCGACGCCATCAACGAGCCGTTCGCGCCGCACCCTTACGTGATCGTCGCCGCGCCCACGCATCCGCTCGCGAACAAACGCGGCATCAAGCTCAGCACGCTCGCCAACGAGGCGTTCATCGTGCGCGAGCGCGGCTCGGACACGTGGAATTCAATGGAAGAAGGCTTCGCGGGCAAGATCACGAACCTCAAGATCGCCATGGAGATCCAGAGCACGGAGACGATCAAGCAGGCCGTGATTGCGGGCATGGGCATCGCGTTTCTTTCGGCGCACACCATCAGCCTCGAATTGCAGGTCGGCCACCTCACGGTGCTCGATGTCGAAGGCTTCCCGGTCATGCTCAACTGGTACGTCGTGCACCGCAAAAACAAGCGGCTGCCCCCCGTCGCGCTCGCGTTCAAGCGCTTCCTCATGGAGGAAGGCGCGCCGCTCATCGAGAACATTACACGGGTGTCAGAAGCGAGCCTCCATAAGTAAGGTGCTATGGATACGCGCCTTACCTTCAAGGATAGCTAATCGTTCGTCCGTTTCGCGCAGGACTCGCGCCCTCGAATGGCGGGCACAGCGCATCGGCGTGCGGCCTCGGTGCGGACTCAGCGCGATCTCAGTGCGGCCCTTGCCGCTGCCGCAACGCGCCATGCCGGCTGCGCCGCCGACGCGGCAAGTCCTGCGACGCGTGCTGGCCCGAGCGCCCCGCCCCGCCGGGTGACGCGTCGCCCGGCGCGAGCCACGCGGGCTCGAACGCACCGCTGCCGCAGGCCGCGACCAGTAATTCGTCCGGCACGCCCGCGAAGCTCGCGTTGAACGTCGCGCCAAAGGGCTCAAGCGATTCACGAGGCTGCGCACCCGTGCGCACGGGCCGAGGCTTGCGGGCGCCGCTCATCAACCGGGCGCCCAGAGCCGCAGCCAGAACGCTCGCGGCCACCAGCACGGAGAGCTCGAAATCGGCTGAGGCGCGCGCGCTCACGAAGCCATAGCCGAGCGCGACGCCGAGCAGCAGCGCCAGGAGATGAATCGCACGATCGCCGCGCCCGAACGGCACGCGCCTGCGCACCGGGCCGCGGCCAAGAAGGCTCAACGCGCCGCCAACCAGCAGCGCGCCTGTCGCCACTGCGATGAACAGCACGGCACGTTCGAAAGGCGCGCGACCGGGCTCGAGCAGGCAGCTCGCGAAGCCGCAGGTCAGCGCCGCCGCGCCCAACGCGCCGCCCGCCAGCGCGGCCGTGCGCGCCCGCCGCGTGAGATCGCGCCGACCCGCAACGTAAAGCCCGGCCAGCACGCCGGCTTCGACGGCCACCGCCGCCTGGGTTGCGTGCGAGCAGCCGGCCGCCAGCACACCCGGCGGCACGGTAAGTAGCAATGCGAACGAAATTGCGAAACCGAAGCGACGCTTGTGCGGCGCCCCAGCACGCTGCGCACAACGCGGCGCGGCGTGCGAGCGGCGCGAGCGCACCGGCGCGAGCGCGGCCAGTTGTGCAAATGCACAGCCGAGCCATGCGAACAGCGCGCCGGCGCCCAGCCATGCCAGGTCGCCAGCCAGTAGGTCCGGCATCTCTCCTCCTCACGCGCGGCATGCGAGCCGCGCGCGTTTCCGGTTCACTCGCTCATGCCGCGCCCTCTACGGCGGCTAGCGGCTGCGTTTCGCCGCGTGCGGCGGCCAGCGTATTGCTCAACGTGCCAATGCCTTCGATCGTGACCTCGACGGTTGCGCCATCAACGATCGAGCCTACGCCGAGCGAGGTGCCGCACGCAATCACATCGCCGGGTTCGAGCGTCAGATCCTGCGAAATGAGGCTCACCTGCTGCGCCGGCGAAAACACCATGTCGTCGAGCGGATAATTCTGCCGCTCCACGCCGTCGAGTTGCGTGACAACGCGCGCGCGCCGCCAGTCGAAGCCCGAAACGATCGCCGGGCCCAGACAACAGAACGTATCGAAACCTTTGGCGCGGCACCATTGCGGGAAGTGCGGATTCTCGGTGATGAGGCCCGCCGCCGTGACGTCGTTGACGACCGTGTAGCCGAAGATCGAGGCCTCGGCCTCTGCCACGCTCACGTCGCGGCAGCGCTTGCCGATCACGATGCCAAGCTCGCCTTCGAACACGATTTTTCCCGCATAGTGGGCAGGACGCCGAATCGATTCCGACGAACCGATCACCGAAGCCGCCGGCTTGATGAGAAAAAGCGGGTGCGCGGGCACCGGCTTTTCCAGCTTCGCGGCGAGCGCGTGAAAGTTGTTCCAGAGCGCCACGACCTTGCCGGGCGCACAGGGCGCAAGCGGCGTGAGCGCGCGCAGCGACAACACCGCGCCAGTCGGAACGGGCTGATCCAGTCCTTCGTACTCGTGCAGGTAACCGTTCTCGACGCGACCGAACACAATGCTGCCGTCGCTCGCCATTAAACGCATCCACGTTTCCATGCTTCGCTCCTTTCGTGTCAGACGGCGCCAGAAGCACGCAGCGATTGAATCTCGTCTTTCGTGTAGCCGAATTCCGCGAGCACCTCGTCCGTGTGCTCGCCGAGCAGCGGCGAGCGCGTGACGTCGGTCGGGCTGTCGGAGAGCTTGATCGGGTTGCCGACCGTGAGGTACTTGCCGCGCACCGGGTGCTCGACCTCGACGATCGTGCCGCTCGCGCGCAGCGACTCGTCGCCGGCGATCTCCTTCATCGAGAGAATCGGGCCGCACGGAATGTCGTAACGGTTGAGCACGGCCATCGCCTCGAACTTCGTGCGATGCATGGTCCAGTGCTCGATCTCGCCGAAGATTGCCTTCAGGCGCGGCAGGCGCGCGTTCGGCGTCGCATAGTCCGGATCGTCGATCCACTCCTCGCGCCCGATCAGCTTGCAGATGCGGTCCCACACGGGGGCCTGCGCGATGAAGTAGATATAGGCGTTCGGATCGGTCTCCCAACCCTTGCACTTGAGGATCCAGCCCGGCTGGCCGCCGCCGGACGCATTCCCGGCGCGCGGCACGGCTTCGCCGAAACCGTCGTTCGGGTACTGCGGGTACTCCTTCATGACGCCGGTGCGTTCGAGGCGCTGCTGATCGCGCAGTTTCACGCGGCACAGGTTGAGCACGCCGTCCTGCATGGCCGCGAGCACCTTCTGGCCGCGCCCCGTATGCGTGCGCTGATAGAGCGCCGTGACGATGCCGAGCGCGAGATGCAGGCCCGTGCCGCTGTCGCCGATCTGCGCGCCGGAAACCACGGGCGGCCCGTCGTCGAAGCCCGTCGTGGAAGCCGCACCGCCCACGCACTGCGCCACGTTCTCGTAGACCTTGCAGTCCTCATAGGGCCCCGCGCCGAAGCCCTTCACAGAAGCGACGATCATGCGCGGGTTCAGCGTCTGGATATGCTCCCAGCTAAAACCCATGCGCTCCAGCGCGCCGGGCGCGAAGTTCTCCACGAGCACGTCGCAGTCGCGAATGAGCCGCTCCAGCACGCGCTTGCCTTGCGGGTTCTTCGTGTCGAGCGTGAGCGAACGCTTGTTGCCGTTGAGCATCGTGAAGTAGAGGCTGTCCGCGTCCGGCAGGTCACGCAACTGCTCGCGCGTGATATCGCCGCCGCCTACGCGTTCTACCTTGATCACATCCGCGCCAAACCAGGCGAGCAGTTGCGTGCAGGTGGGTCCCGACTGCACGTGCGTGAAATCGAGGATACGCACGCCGTTCAATGCCTTGCCCATGTCATGTCTCCTTGTTTAATCGTCGTGGCCGGGCGAGTTTTCAGAAATCGGTGGGGTTGCGTGGGCAGAGGCGAGTCATCTGCGTCCTTGAACAATACGGTATGTGATATATCACAGCGAGGCAAGAGGGGATTTGCCCATCAGGAATGCCTTTAGAAATGCGCCAAAGCCTTACGCGGCGTGGCTTTGCTGTGATTTCGCAGGCTTTGATGCGGTGCACACAAGGGAAAACACCGAGCGTGCAGCGGGTCTGATATGCCAGATTCCGTGTGAAGGATGGCGGCAACGGTTGCCGGTTTCGGCCGGCTAATTTGTCAGGGATGCCAGGGGTTGATGCGCATAAAGTCGGACGCTGCGAGGGCTTCGGCCACCGGCCGTAGGCCGGTAAACGCGAAACGGGAGACCCGAAGGTCTCCCGTTTTGCTGTGGTTCGGGCGGTTGCCGCCCGCCTCAGTCGAGGAAGTCGCAGTTCTTTTCGACGTAGACCGCGAGATCGAGCGAATGCTGGCGTACGAGCTTTTCGGCCAGTTCGGTATCGCGCTTTTCCAGCGCTTCGATAATGCGCAGATGGTCGACGATCGAGCGCGAGGCGCGGTCGCTCTGCGAGATCGTCATGCGGCGGATGGCGCGCACATGCACGAAGATGTTCTTGATCGTGTCGAGGATGATCTGAGACCTGGAGAGCTCGACAATCGCCTGGTGAAACGCGATGTTGGCGTCCGAATACTCGGCGATATGCTCTGCGGGCGTGCTGTCGCGGAAGTCGTCGAACATGTGACGCAGCCGCGCGATTTCCTCGTCGGTGGCGTGGATCGTGGCGAGACGCGCTGCCATGCTTTCCAGCGCCCCCCACATCTGGATCATTTCGACGATCTCGCGCTTGCTCTTGCGCACGATATAGATGCCGCGGCGCGGCACCATGCGCAGAAAACCTTCCTGTTCCAGCAGCGTCATGGCCTCGCGCACCGGCGTACGGCTCACGCCGAGCGTCTCGCTCAGCACGCGCTCGTCGAGCCGGATTTCCTCGCGCGACTGGTAAATGTCGGCGTCGGCAATGGCCTGGCGCAGCATCGCATAAGCCTGATCGCGCAGGCTCAGCGTTGCGTTGATGGGTTGCAGCGCCAGCTTCAGGGGCGCCGCGTCCCGGGTTGCTACCGCTTCTTCAGTGTGTTCTGACGACATTGATTGCCTCTTTTCCGACCTGCGGCCGGATTCGCGGACCGAATTGTGCACCAGGTTTCGCGCGCCGCGCCGTCGCAACGCGCGGCGCCTCGCCCAAACCTGCGTACCGGCCATGCCGCGCAGCCTGCTCAATAGCCGACTGCGGCAGCCACCTGGCGATCAGGACCGTAGCGGCGGCGCCCAGAGCCACGACTGCCGCCCCGAAGAGTGTGAGAGAAACGAAATCCATTTGAAGCTCCGCAAGATTGAGTCATCGAATGACTCAATCATATGTTGCGTCGCGACAAAAAGCAATATTCTGTATGTGATATATCAGATATAGTCGTTCCCGCACAACACGCCGATGGAACTACGGGCTGGTCTGCCTTGAAAACAACCAATGCTAGTGAGAAACCGGTGCTGTCGGCAAGTGGCAATAGCGTCGAAGGGCACGATCGCGTGATGCAATGTTGCGAGTGCGCCTTGTGCGCAACACAAAGCATACGTCGGCGGCACTTCAAATCATTTCCGGTTGACAGCGCAAGCCGGAGCCCCGCACACTCGACCCATGCACACCTCCTACACCCTCCTCATCGTCGCCAACGCGATGAATCATCCGTGGAAAACCCATACGGGCGATCCTCGGGGATGGTGTGCGTACTAGCAGTCTGTCGTCACGCAAATCAAAAGCCCCGCCGGCATCGACGGGGCTTTTTGCATTTCTGGGTAATAGCGCTCCGTTCGTCGGCTCCAAAAACTGGAGAAAACGATGGATGACGCTTCACAGTCCGCTTCACAAGCCGTTTCACAGGCCGCCCGCGCCACGCTCGCTCATTTCGCCGACGAAGCCAGCCGCTTCGACGACCCGTTGCCCACGCAATCGATCCATTTCGCCGTGCCGCCCATGCGCACGCTCACATGGCGTGTGAACGCGTCGGCCACGCTGCGCATCCATGCCGCTCACGTCTGGGTCACCCGTGCGTGCTCGCCGTACGACCACTGGCTACAGCCGGGGGAGACGCTGCGGCTCGAACGCGGCGAGCGCATCTGGCTCAGCACAGAGGCCGCCGTGCCGGCTCGCGTGAGCGTCACCAGCGCGTGGCGTCCGCCGTATGCGGGCGTGCGGCGCGGCATCGAGCGCATGGGCGCCTGGCTTGCATTGCTCACGCTGCGGCGCGCAAGCCAGACATAAGGTCAGGCAGGAAACCGGCGCTTGCCGGTCCGTAAACGGCAAAACGCCGGATGCACCAACTGGCGCATCCGGCGTTGTACGGAGCCCGCACAGATTCAGAACTTGTGCCGCAACCCGAGGTTGACGATCGTCTGGTTCGAGGTGCCCGCGTAGCCATACGAACCGATCGAGGCCTCGGCCGGCATCGAGCCGCCTGCGCCGTCGCCGGTGTCGCCGCTCGCGTGCTGCCACGCCGCCGTCATGTAGAGGTCGGTACGCTTCGACAAGCTGTAGTCCGCGCCGAGCGAGACCTGGTGGTAGCTCGCCGTCGTATCGCCGTTGGCGTGCGTGTAGCTGTAACCCAGGCCGAGCAGCAGCGCCGGGCTCAACTGGTAGTTCATGAAGCCCTGCCCGGTGTTGTACTTCTGCGTATCGCGGAACACCGAACTGCCGTCGGGCGCGTAGCGCGCATTGCTGTAGCCCAGACCAAACGTGAACTGGCCGAGCTGGTACTGCGCCGCCGCGCGCGCGATCGCCAGCGAGTGCGCCGTGGTATAGCCGGAGTTGATCGGGCCGTCGAACGTGCCGTCCGAGGTGCTCGACCAGCCGTCGGTACGAATGGCGTTCGTGGCCTGGCTGTTGGTCGCGTAGAAGTAACCGCCCGCCAGCGCGAGCGGACCGTTGGTGTAGTTGATCGCCGCCGAATACGACTGCTCCGCGCCCGTCGAGCCCGCCACCCCGCCAAACGAGTACATCGCCGCCACCTGCAAGCCGCTCCACACGGGCGTGGTGTACTTGACGGCGTTGTTCACGCGGAAGCTGTTGTCGTAGTTGTCGACGTCGCCCGCCGTCGCGAACACGGAACCGAAATAGTTGTCGGCCGTGATGCCCTGCACGAGGTCGATGAGCGGGTCATACTGCCGGCCGAGCGTGAGCGAGCCGTACTGCTCGGCGGTCAGCCCCACATAGGCCTGGCGACCGAACAGCTTGCCGCCCTGCCCGAGCGAACCCGTGGACGGGTTGAAGCCGTTTTCCAACTGGAAGATCGCCTTGAGGCCGCCGCCGAGGTCTTCGGCACCCTTCAAACCCCAGCGCGAGCCGGAGAGATTGCCATAGCTGCTGTTGCCGAGCGTCCAGAGGTTCTTGTTGTCGTTGGCGTGGTTGACGTACGTGATCGAGGTGTCGATGGTGCCGTAGAGCGTCACGCTGGTCTGTGCCTGAGCCAGGCCGGCAGCCCCGAGCGCGGCGAGCGAAAGGGAAGTCAAGGCGAGTCTTTTCACGTCATTCTCCTGGCGCAGTAAAACAACTCTTGACCAAAGCAGACTAACTCTCCGTTCGAGGCTTGTAAAAGGATTAAACGAGGTGTCTCGAATTAGTAACAGCGATTTCTGAAACCGCATTCAGCCGCCCCCGAGCTTTCGCTCCCGGAGTGAAACAATGCGCGCAGCATCGGCGGCAATCGTCCGTTCTATAAGGCTTGTAGCGCGCGGGCGCTTGCGGGCGGCGTTGCTGCAACGACCATGATTCGGGACGCCGCGGCGGACTCGCGTTTCAATGCCTCAGCGAATGGTGCTTTACAATCCGCTTTGCAAACATCAATCGTCGGAACATTTTCCGCCGCTGGAATCCGCGAACTTCCTCCCCGCAAACCCGCCGCGCGCATGCGCACCCATCCGTACCCAATAACAGATTCTTGCCTTGGGGCGTCAACCGCTGGCGAGTCCTATGCGTTTCCTGAGTTTTACCAGCCCTTTACCAAACGTTTACGTTTTGGCTCGAATTCCGGGATCGGCGCGCCAGGTGTGCGCAGCCGCTTCGAAAGTACATAACGAATAGACGCGATGTCACCGCCGGGGAAGCTGTAACAGCTACGGCGACACCGCAGAGAGTCACCAGGCCGATCCATGTCTCAATCGCATTCTTCGCGCGCGGCGCGTGCCCTCGGGGCACTGCGCCGCCGTGCCGGCGCGTGGCGCCCGCAGCGCTTCGTCGCGCCGGTGCTCGCACTCGGCATCTGCGCGCTGCTGCTGCTCGTATTCCAGCATCTCTCCAGCTCGGTCGACTACCACTCGGTGATCCGCCAGCTCTGGACGCTCACGCCCGCGCAGTGGAGCGGCGCGCTCGCCGCCACGGCCGTGAGCTTCCTCGCGCTCGTCGGGCGCGACGCCGTGGGCCTGCGCTACCTCGGCGTGCGCGTCTCGCGCGGCGCACTGTGGGCGGGCGCGATCGCCGGCTCGGCGCTCGGCAACGTCACCGGCTTCGGCGCGCTCACGGGCGGCGCCGTGCGCTGCCGCGTGTACGGCGGCGCGGGCGTCACCGCCGCGCAGGTCGGCCGCATGACCGTCTTCACGAGCGTCACGCTCGCCCTCGCGCTCGTGTTCATGACCGCGCTCGGCATGGTCGGCGCCGCCGGCACGCTCGCCGGCCTGCTGCACCTGCCGCCCGACGCGCTGCGCGTGATCGGCGGCGCGCTGCTTGGCTGCGGTGCCGTCCTTGTCGCGCTGTGCCCCGCCAGCGCGCGCGAGATCGAGCCGTTCGGGCGCGCCTGGCTGCGCTTTTCGCTGCCCGCGCGGCGCGACCTCGTCGCGCAGTTGCTGCTCGCCGCACTCGACGTGGTCGGCGCGGGCCTCGCGCTCTGGTCGGTGATGCCGCACGCGCAGATCGGCTTCACCGATTTCCTGACCGTCTACAGCGCCGCCATGCTGCTCGGCCTGATCGGCCATACGCCGGGCGGCATCGGCGTGTTCGAAGCCGCCATGGTCTACGCGCTCGGCCCGAGCGTGCCCACCTCGAAGGTGCTGGCCGCGCTGCTCGCCTATCGCGCGATCTACTTCGGCGCGCCGCTCGCGCTCGCGGCGGCCGTGCTCGCCGTGTTCGAAGGCCGCGCGCTCAAGACGCCGCTCGGCGCGCGCTTCGCAAAGCGCGGCGCGGACGGCGTTTCGCAGCTCGCGCCGCTCTTTCTCGCCATCGTCACATTCGTCACGGGCAGCATGCTCGTGATCTCGGGCGCGACACCCGCGTTCTCCAAGCGCATCGCGCTGCTGCAAACCTTCCTGCCGCTCTGGGTGCTCGAAAGCTCGCAGTTGATGGGGAGCCTGTTCGGCGTGCTGCTGCTGTTCGTCGCGCGCGGCCTGCTGCGGCGGCTGGACGCCGCGTGGTGGCTCGCGCTCGTGATCGCCGTGGCCAACCTCGCGCTCTCGCTCGCCAAGGGCCTCGCCTTCGTCGAAGCAGGCGTGCTCTGCGTGCTGATCGTGCTGCTCATCGCCACGCGCAAGCGCTTCAACCGCCACTCGTCGCTCTTTGCCGAACGCTTCACGCCCGCCTGGCTCGCCTCGGTCGGCTGCGTGATCGCGCTCGCCGTGTGGATGCTGCTGTTCGCGTTCCGCGATGTGCAGTATTCGCAGCATCTGTGGTGGCAATTCGCCTTCCACAGCCGCGCTCCGCGCGCGCTGCGCGCCACGCTCGGCGCGGGCGTGTTCGCCGCCGCGCTCGCGCTGTGGCAACTGCTGCGCCCCGCCGCGGGCCGCTTCGTCATGCCCGCGAGCGAAGACCTCGAACAGGCCGCGCTCATCGTGCGCGCGCAGGAACGTAGCGACGCGGGCCTCGCGCTGATGGGCGACAAGAGCTTCCTCTTCTCAGCGTCGCGCAAAGCCTTCCTGATGTATGCGAAGCGCGGGCGCACGTGGGCCGCGCTGCACGATCCGGTCGGCCCGCGCGAAGAGTGGCCCGCGCTGATCCGCGAATTCGTCACGCTCGCCCATGCGCACGGCGGACGCGCGGCGTTCTACCAGGTACGCGCCGACGCGCTGCCGCTCTATCTCGACGCGGGGCTCACGCTCATGAAGCTCGGCGAGGAAGCGCGCGTGATGTTGCAGGAGTTCGACCTGAAGGGACCGCAGCGCGCGCATCTGCGCTACGCGCTCAAGCGCGGCGAGCGCGACGGCTTTTCGATCGAGCATATCGAGCCCGCGCAAATGAGCGCGAGCCTGCCGGTGCTGCGCGCCATCTCCGACGCCTGGCTCGAAGACCGCGAAGCACGCGAAAAGAGCTTCTCGGTGGCCGCGTTCGACGACGACTATCTCGCCGCGCAGTCGGTGCTGCTCATCCGCCAGAACGGCGAACCGCTCGCCTTCGTCACCTTCATGACAACGGATCTGAACACCGACGCGACAGTGGGCGTGATGCGCCATCTGCCGGGCGCCTCGCCCTATGCGATGGAGTATCTGTTCACGCAGCTCGCGCTGCATCTGAAGGACGCGGGCTACCAGTCGCTCTCGCTCGGCATGGCGCCGCTCTCGGGCATGGGACCGTCGCCGCTCGCTTCGTCGTGGCACCGGCTCGCGGGCTTCATCTGGCGCTTCGGCGGCCGCTTCTACAATTTCCGGGGCCTGCGCGGCTTCAAGAACAAGTTCGCTCCGCGCTGGGAACCGCGCTATCTGGCCGCTTCGGGCTCGATCAGCGTGTTCATCACCCTCGCCGATCTATCGCTGCTGGCAGGAGGCTGGCGCTCATGACATTCCGTATTCCCAGGCTGCCGCGCATTGCAGGCACGGCAGCGGGCGCCGTTGCGCTCGCGTTTTGCGCGGCCCACGCCAACGCGGCTTCCATGCCCGCCTCGACGCCGGCTTCCGGCGCGACGATGCACGTTCCCGGCGGCCGTTACGGCGAAGTCGCGGTGACGAAGCCGAGCGGCGCGATGCGCGGTTTCACCGTGCTGTTCTCCGCGGACAAGCACTGGAGCGCCGCCGACCAGACGCGCGCCGACGCGCTCGCGCAGCATGGCGCGCTCGTCGTGGGCGTGGATAGGGAGCGCTACGCGACGAACCTCGCAGCGGTGAAGAACGAAACCTGCCACAAGCTCTACAGCGACGCTGAAGCGCTGAGCCATCAGCTCGAACGCCAACTGGGGTCAAGCGAGTATTACGCGCCGATCGCCATCGGCAGCAGCGAAGGCGCGCTCATCGCCCAGCGCATGCTCTCGCAGGCGCCCGCGAACACGATGGCGGGCGCCGTATCGCTCGATCCGGCCGCCACGCTCGACGCGCGCTTCGCCCCGTGCCCCGGCGACCCCACGCTTTCGCGCGGCAAGGGCCTGCCCGGCTTCCTGGAGCAAGGCGTGACGGCGAAAGATGTGCGCGCAACCAACACAACCAACGCGGCAAACGCAAGCACTGCCGCCTTGCACACGTTCGCCCCGACGACCGCCGATGCCGACAAGATCGTTGCGCTCGCATCGAGTCATCTGCGCGTCGCGACCGAAAGCGAAGAGGACGTGTCGGACCTGCCGCTCGTCGAACTGCCCGCGGCACACCCCACCGACATGCTCGCGGTGGTGATCTCCGGCGACGGCGGCTGGCGCGATCTCGACAAGACGATTGCGGAAGCGCTCCAAAAGCAGGGCGTTTCGGTGATCGGCTGGGACGCGCTGCGCTACTTCTGGAGCGAAAAGACGCCCGCGCAAACGAGCCACGATCTCGCGCGCGTGCTCAAGACCTATGGCTCGCGCTGGCATGCGCAGCACATTGCGCTCGTGGGTTACTCGTTCGGCGCGGACGTGATGCCGTTCGCCTACAACCGGCTGCCCGACGCGCTGCGCGCGAAGGTGTCGTACATGTCGCTGCTCGGCTTCGCACCGGACGCCGACTTCCAGATTCGCGTGACCGGCTGGCTCGGCATGCCCGCCAGCGACAAGGCGTTGCAGGTGCGCCCGGAACTCGCGAAGGTGCCGCCTTCGATCGTGCAATGCGTGTACGGTTCGGGCGAAAAGGACACGCTGTGCCCGGCGCTCGCGAACACCGGCATCGACGTCGTCAAGACGAGCGGCGACCACCACTTCGACGGCGACTACAACGCGCTGGCCGGAAAGATCATCGCGGGCTGGAAGAAGGAGATCGCGTCGCGGGGGTGAGGACGCGGGGCGTTATTCGTCGTTGGCTTGACGGCGGGCAGTGTATCGCCCACTATAACGCCATGCGTCATATGACGCATGGCGTTATGCTTTGGCATGGCGATCCAGAACTTCTACGACAGGGAAACGGCACTGATCTGGTCCGGTGCGCGGTCGCGCCGGTTGCCGGCGGAAATTCAGCAGGTGGCGCGCCGTAAGCTGCGCATGCTGAACGCTGCGCAAGATCTCGCGGATTTGCGCATTCCGCCGGCCAACCGGCTCGAAGCGCTAAAGGGTGAGCGCGCCGGCCAACACAGTATCCGTATTAACGACCAGTGGCGGATATGTTTCGAGTGGCACGGCGGCCACGCCCATGACGTGGAAATCGTCGACTACCACTGAGGTGCGGACTATGAAAAAACTCCGGAACGTCCATCCCGGCGAAGTGCTACAAGAGGAATTCCTCACGCCCATGGAGATGAGCCAGAACGCACTCGCCCGCGCGATGAAAGTGCCTCCGCGGCGCATCAACGAAATCGTCCATGGCGCGCGCAGCGTGACAGCGGACTCCGCACTGCGTTTGTCGATCGTGTTCGGCACCACGCCGCAGTTCTGGATGACACTCCAGAGCGACTACGATCTCGAGGAAGCCGCGCGCAACACCGATCTATCGGATCTGCGCCCCCTGGCGGCATAGGCGCTGCGCGAGTTCACTTCCTCCCCACGAGATACTGCACGCCCTGCGGCCCGTAGCGCTCGGCGTGCGGCAGGTTGGCGGCAAGATGAAACACGTCGCCGGCCTCGTAGCGCCGTTCTTCGTCGCCCACGCGTATGTGCATTTCGCCCTCGACGATCAGCGCCTTCGCTTCGAACGGATGCGTATGAACTTCCATGACGCCGGCTTCCCGCGTCACGACCACGGGTTCGGGAAAGCCTTCGTCGGCCAGGCTGCGGATGAATGCGTCGCGCTGCATGATGCGTCTCCTCGCTCGACGGCGTCGAGCCACCGGTCGTCCACCGGCAGCCAGTTTGGCACGCGCGCGGGAGCGCTGCATGACCTCGTTTCGTGCCCGGCCGCCGCCTGGCCAGCAAAGATCCCCGTCAACCTTTCATAAAAACAAAAATGAAAGGCTTTCGAAAAATTTCCCCTTACATTACCAAAAGCTTTCATCTATAACGGCATCACATGCCGCGATTTCCGCTATCTCGCGCATGCCTCCACCCGCCAGGTCTGACCGGCGGGTTTTTTTTCGGGTGCGCGCAGCATCGACATGAAGCTTTCAAAAGCCATACTCATCAATGCATCGCCCTAGTGGAAACACTGAGGTGGCTTTGACTTGACTCCATTGATATATCACATATTGTGTAAACGACTGTCAGCTAAACGACAGGATTTGCGGACCGCGAGTCGGGCAACAACCTTCGGGCAAAAAGCCCCTCGCAGAAGGCCATTCATTCGAAAAAACCGGAGACACACATGGAGCATCGGCAAGGAGGGGCGTCGCGATTCGCGTCGCCGTGGGTGCAGCTCGTGTTCGGCGTGATCTGCATGGCGATGATCGCCAACATGCAGTACGGCTGGACGCTGTTCGTCAATCCGATCAACGAGAAGTACCACTGGGGGCGCCCCGCGATCCAGGTCGCGTTCACGATTTTCGTCGTCACCGAAACCTGGCTCGTGCCCGTGGAGGGCTGGCTCGTCGACAAGTACGGGCCGCGTCCCGTCGTGGTGAGCGGCGGGCTGTTGTGCGCGCTCGCGTGGGTGCTCAACTCCGTCGCCGCGTCGCTGCCGCTGCTCTATATCGCGGCGGCCGTCGGCGGCCTGGGTGCGGGGGCCGTGTACGGCACCTGCGTCGGCAACGCGCTCAAGTGGTTTCCGAACCGCCGCGGCCTCGCGGCCGGGATCACGGCGGCGGGCTTCGGCGCGGGGTCGGCGGCGACCGTCGTGCCCATCGCCAACATGATCAAGAACAGCGGCTACGAGTCCACCTTTCTCTGGTTCGGCCTGGGGCAAGGGATCGTCGTGCTCGTGCTCGGCTTCGCGCTCAGCGCGCCCGCTTCGCACGGCGTTGCCGCGGCCAAACGCGCGATCGGTCAACTGGGACACGCGGCGAAACAGGTCGCGCAAAACGCCAGCGCCGTCTACAACGCAGGCCCGCGCGAGGTGGTCAGCTCGCCCATCTTCTGGGTGATGTACGCGATGTTCGTGATGATGGCCGCCGGTGGCCTGATGGCGACCGCGCAGCTCGGCCCGATCGCGAAGGACTTCGGACTGCACGACTCGCCCGTTTCGCTGCTCGGCCTCACGCTGCCCGCGCTCACGTTCGCGCTCACCATCGACCGCGTGCTCAACGGTCTCACGCGGCCGTTCTTCGGCTGGGTGTCGGACCGCATCGGCCGGGAGAATACGATGTTCGTCGCGTTCGCCATCGAGGCGGTCGGCATCGTGCTGCTCTCGCAATACGGCCACAGCCCCACGGCCTTCGTCGTGCTCACCGGTATCGTGTTCTTCGCGTGGGGCGAGATCTACAGCCTCTTTCCCGCCACCTGCGGCGACACGTTCGGCCCGAAGTTCGCCGCGACCAACGCCGGGTTGCTCTACACCGCGAAGGGCACGGCCGCGCTGCTCGTGCCGTTCACGAGCGTGATCACGGCGGCAACCGGAAGCTGGCACGCGGTGTTCATGCTCGCTTCGGGCATGGCCGCGATCTCCGCGCTGCTCGCCGTTTTCGTGCTCAAGCCGCTGCGCAACGCGCATCGCCAGAAGCATTCGGAGCCGGCCGCCGACTTCCCGTACGGCAGCCCGCTCGTGCAGGATTGAGCGTTCTCGCGCAGCAATAAAAAACGCCGGCGTGAGCCGGCGTAAAGAGAGACTACCCTAAACCTTCGCTCAGGCGAGCGCTGCCGCCGCCTTCGCATCCTCTTCCTGCTCCACCGACGAGCGGATCAGGTAATCGAATGCGGCCAGCGAGGCCTTCGCGCCTTCGCCCACGGCGATCACGATCTGCTTGAACGGCACGGTCGTCACGTCACCGGCGGCGAACACGCCCGGCACCGACGTCTGGCCCTTCGCATCCACTTCGATCTCGCCGTGCTTCGAGAGCGCCACCGTGCCCTTGATGAATTCGGTGTTCGGCACGAGCCCGATCTGCACGAACACGCCTTCGAGTTCGAGATGATGCTTGTCGCCCGACGTGCGCTCGAGGAACGCAAGACCCGTGACCTTCTGGCCGTCGCCGGAGATTTCCGTGGTTTGCGCGTTCACGTGCACCGTGACGTTCGGCAGGCTGCGCAACTTGCGTTGCAGCACTTCGTCCGCACGCAGTTGCGCGCCGAATTCGAGCAGCGTGACGTGGCTCACGATACCGGCCAGGTCGATCGCCGCTTCGACGCCCGAGTTGCCGCCGCCGATCACCGCCACGCGCTTGCCCTTGAAGAGCGGACCGTCGCAGTGCGGGCAGTAGGCCACGCCCTTGTTCTTGTACTGCTGCTCGCCCGGCACATCGACATTGCGCCAGCGCGCACCCGTTGCGAGCACAACGCTCTTCGCGCGCAGCGTCGCGCCGCTCTGCGTACGCACTTCGAAGCCCTTGCCGGTGGGCACGAGCGCTTCGGCGCGTTGCAGGTTCATGATGTCGACGTCATAGGCGCGCACGTGTTGCTCCAGCGCCGCCGCGAACTTCGGCCCTTCCGTTTCCGTGACCGACACGAAGTTCTCGATCGACATCGTGTCGAGCACCTGGCCGCCAAAACGCTCGGCGAGCACGCCGGTGCGAATGCCCTTGCGCGCCGCGTAAATCGCCGCAGCCGCGCCGGCGGGGCCGCCACCAACGATGAGCATGTCGAAAATGTCCTTCTGGTTCAGCTTCTCGGCGGCACGCGCCGATGCGCCGGTGTCGAGCTTCGCGAGAATCTCTTCCACACCCATGCGGCCCTGGCCGAACACTTCGCCGTTCAGGTAGATGGTCGGCACAGCCATGATCTGGCGCTTCTCGACTTCGTCCTGGAACAGCGCGCCGTCAACCGTGACGATCTGCACATTCGGGTTGAGCGACGCCATCGCGTTGATCGACTGCACGACTTCCGGGCAGTTCTGGCACGACAGCGACATATAGACTTCGAACGAGAACACGCCGTCGAGCGCCTTCACCTGTTCGATCGTTTCGTTCTCGAGCTTGACCGGGTGGCCGCCCACCTGGAGCAATGCCAGCACGAGCGACGTGAATTCGTGGCCCATCGGAATGCCCGCGAACGTCACCTTCACGTCGGAGTTCGCGCGCTTGATCTCGAACGAAGGGGTACGCGCGTCGCCGGCAGCGGCGCCACGGCGTTCTTCGTAGGAGATGCGGCCCGAGAGCGATGCGATGTCCTGCAACAGCTGTTGCAGTTCTTGCGACTTCTCGCCGTCATTCAGGTACGCAACGATCTCGATCGACTGCGTGACTTTTTCGAGGTAGCTTTTGAGTTGATCTTTGAGGTTGGCGTCGAGCATGGCGTTTTTTCCGGCTAAAGAAGAAGCGGGGGAATTCTAAGTATTGCCTGGCAATTTCGCCGTTCCGCTTTTGGCGTAACGCGGCGAACAGGGGTCCCGGGCCGCAGCCGCGTGGGCGCGGCCCGGGGATACAGCTAGTGAGACTTGGGCGTCATGCGATCAAGGCGATCGCATTGGAACTGCGACGCTTAGATCTTGCCGACCAGGTCGAGCGACGGCTTGAGCGTTTCTGCGCCCGGCGTCCACTTGGCGGGGCACACTTCACCCGGGTGCGATGCCACGTACTGAGCGGCTTGCACCTTGCGCAGCAGTTCCTTGGCGTCACGGCCGATGCCGTTGTCGTGGATTTCGCACAGCTTGATCTCGCCTTCCGGGTTGATCACGAACGTGCCGCGCAGTGCCAGGCCTTCTTCTTCGATCATGACGTCGAAGTTGCGCGTGATTGCGCCCGTCGGGTCGCCAACCAGCGGGTACTGGATCTTGGCGATCGTGTCCGACGTGTCGTGCCATGCCTTGTGCGTGAAGTGCGTGTCGGTCGACACGCCGTAGACTTCAACGCCCAGCTTCTGGAATTCAGCGTACTGGTCAGCCAGGTCGCCGAGTTCCGTCGGGCACACGAAAGTGAAGTCGGCCGGGTAGAACACGACAACCGACCACTTACCCTTGAGGTTTTCTTCAGAGACCGGAACGAACTTACCGTTGTGGTATGCGGTTGCCTTGAACGGCTTGACTTGCGTGTTGATGAGAGACATGCGTTGTTTCCTCGGTCTGGGTTGGGAAAAGGTATGGACGAAGGTTACGGGAACCGCGCCCGTTTGAAAAATTGGTTGCTTTGATCGCTGGTATTAACCCTGCCTATCGGCTCCGATAGTCTGCCTCGAAGCCCGCCGGCACGGGGTTGGGCGCCTGATTCACGCCCCCGGAGCAACCCCCGGGGCGGTGAGCATACAACGAAACTGCGACATTGCGCCTCACCTGGCCGCCCTTTCATGGTGCATCCGAGCTGTCCGAAGGCCTCGGCATCGGCTGTGATCGCACCAGGTTCCTCGTGTTAGATGCAGGCGCAACGGCCGTTCTGCAAGAGCTGCGGGCTTGCTGCGTCAAAGCGCCCCGCCGCGCGCAGTTGCCGCACGCGCGATAAGCCGCTCGCGCAAGTATTGCGTGAATGCGCGAATCGTCACGGAAGCTTCACGATGCTGCGGATACAGCGCGTGCAGCGCATTGGACGGCGGCATGAACGGCTCCAGCACTTCGACGAGCAGTCCCGCGTCCACCGACCCGCCTACGATGAAGTCCGGCAGATAGCAGATGCCGAGCCCGGCAATGGCCGCGTCGCGAATTACCTCGCCGTTGTTGGCGCGCAGCGGCCCGTGCACCTCGAACGGCGTGCGCACGCCGTCGACGATGAATTCCCACGGCGCGCGGCCCTGCTGGCCGTAAGGCAGGCAGTCGTGCTGCGCGAGCTCCGCGGGCGTTTGCGGTTCGCGGCGGCGGCGCCGGTAGCCGGGGCTGCAACACGCGATCATGCGCACGTCGATGAGCTTTTGCGCGACCAGCGTGGAATCGGCGAGGCGGCCGATGCGCAGCGCCATGTCGAAACCCTCGCCGATCACATCGACGGTGCGGTCGCTCAGATCCATGTCGAAGCGGACGTCCGGATGCTCGCGCAGAAATTCGGCCACGAGCGTCGAGAGATGCGCCATGCCGAACGACATCGGCGCGCTCACTTTCAGCAGGCCGCGCGGCTCGCTGCGCCGGTCCGACATGGCCTGCTCGGCTTCGGCCACGTCCGCGAGAATGCGTTTGGCGCGCTCGTAGAAGTCCTGCCCCAGGTCGGTCACCGCCAGCTTGCGCGTGTTGCGCACGAGCAGGCGCGCGCCGAGATCGGCCTCCAGCGCCGCCACGCGCCGGCTCACGAACTGCTTGGAAAGCCGCAGCCGGTGGCCCGCCGCCGTGAAATTGCCCGCATCCACGGTGTTCACGAAGATCCGCATGTCGTCGAGTTGCATTCGAATTGTCCACTTTTATGTGACAGTGAGTCGTATTTTACGGCGATTCACGTCATCTGGATTGACCTAAACTTCATTCCATCGCAACCAGACACCGAATCGAAAGATTCACACGGAGAAACGAAAATGATCGAACTTCGCAAAGCAGACGAACGCGGCCGCGGCGAACATGGCTGGCTCAGCTCGCGTCACACGTTTTCGTTCGCAAACTACTACGATCCGAAGCAGATCGGCTTCTCGGACCTGCTCGTGATCAATGACGACCGTGTGGCGCCGGCGCGTGGCTTCGGCAAGCATCCGCACCGCGACATGGAAATCTTCTCGTACGTGCTGGAAGGCGCGCTGGAGCACAAGGACTCGATGGGTACGGGCTCGGTGATCGTCCCCGGCGACGTGCAGCTGATGAGCGCCGGCACGGGCGTGGCGCACAGCGAGTTCAACCACTCGGCCGACGAAGGGGTGCACTTCCTGCAAATCTGGATTGCCCCGAACGAGAAGGGTGCGCAGCCGCGCTACCAGCAGAAGAACATTGCCGATGCCGAAAAGCGCGGCAAGTTCCGCCTGATCCTCTCGCCGGACGGCGCGCAAGACTCACTGCTGCTGCGTCAGGACGCCCGCGTGTATGCCGGCAAGCTCGACGGCGCGGAAACGGCGAAGGTCGAGATCGGCGCGGAGCGCCATGCTTATGTTCACGTGGCGCGCGGCAGTGTGAAGCTCAACGGCGTGGAGCTTGGCGAAGGCGATGGCGCGCGCATTCGCTCCGAGCGCGAGCTGACCTTCACGGACGGACACGATGCCGAGGTACTTGTGTTCGATCTGCGTAATATCGAAGTGTCGGAACTCTGGGCCTGACGCCTGACACCTGCCAGGCGCGGACCTGAGCGCGGCGGCCCGCCGCTGGAAAGCGGGCCGCCGCCCGGCGAGCGCGAATCCGTTTGTAGTGAACGACTTAAAAATTTCTCGGAGTGAACCATGCGATACAACCTCTTCGGACCCGGCAACGACGTCGTGCTGCTGGTCTCGCGCATTCTGCTGACTTCCCTGTTCATCCTGTTCGGCTGGTCCAAGATCACCGGCTTTTCCGGCACCGTCGACTACATGGCGCACGTGGGCGCGCCCGTGCCAATGCTCTCGGCCGCCATCGCCGTGATCATGGAGTTCGTGGTCGGCATTCTGCTTCTGGTGGGGTTCTTCACGCGGCCGCTCGCCGTGCTGCTCGCGATCTACACCGTTGCCACGGCGTTCATCGGCCATCACTTCTGGACCATGACCGGCGCCGACCAGATGGCCAACATGATCAACTTCTACAAGAACGTGAGCATTGCAGGCGGTCTGCTCGCGCTCGCCGTGACCGGACCGGGACGGATTTCGATCGACAGGAAGTAAGGCGGTGGCCGGTTGCCGGTACCGGCCGTATCGCAACCCGGAACGAAGCGCGATGCCTCGAGGCATCGCGCTTTTTTTGTCGCGCCTTACGGTGCAACCGGCTCAGTGCAAAGGCCGGGCGCCGCGCCGTCACGCCCGCATGAGCAACGCGCGATGATCGGTGAGGCGCAGATCGATTTTTTCTGCACTTCTTCGCAAGTGCGTGCGACGAGACCGTTGGCCAGTTTCAGATAGAGCGATTCGATTTCCGCGCGCGTATTGCTGCTCAAGGTAAGGAATGCATTTCGGCCGCCGCCCGATACCAGTTCGTTCAGCATGACGAACTGTTCACGGAGTCGCTCACGGCACCCGTCAGGCAAGTCCGCGGTGACCGTTTCAGAACTTTGTTGCATAGGATTAAGGACATTGAAAGAGAGTTGCGCCAGCAACCGCCGAATCTATCACCGTCGTAAATTTGCGCGGGAAGGGCAAACATCCATGCGCTCCATTTCCGCCCTGCAAGAGCTTGCGAATAGCGCACCGTAATGGCATCCCTGACAATTGGATCAAATTTACTTTCAAATTCTCACATGCGAAGATTTGATCAAATCTCAAGGAGACCCGCATGCAAAGCCGGCAAGGCGTGAATGGGAATCACGCGCAGCACGTTCTCGCACGCGAGCGCGAAGCCTTCGTCGCCGCGCGCCCGAAGTCGCAGGCGCTGTCCGCGCAAGCCGCGCAACATCTGCTGTTCGGTGTGCCGCTGCACTGGATGAACGACTGGCCCACGCCTTTCTCGCTTTACGTGGACGCCGCGCGCGGCGCGAGTTTCACCGACGTGGACGGCCACCGCTACGCCGACTTCTGCCTCGGCGACACGGGCGCGATGTTCGGCCATGCGCCGCACGCCGTGGCGCGTGCGCTCGCGGCCCAGGCGCAACGCGGCTTCACGACCATGCTGCCGGGCGAGGACGCCGTGGCCGTGGGCAAAGCGCTCGCACAGCGCTTCGGCCTGCCCTTCTGGCAATTCGCGATGACCGCGAGCGACGCGAACCGCTTCGCCGTGCGCTGGGCGCGCGCTGCCACGGGGCGGCGCACGATACTCGTGTTCAACGGCTGCTACCACGGCACGGTGGACGACGTGTTCGTCGATCTCGTCGACGGCCGGCCAACGCAGCGCGCGAGCCTGCTGGGCCAGGTGCACGACCTGTTGTCGACCACGCGCGTGGTGGAATTCAACGATCTCGAAGCGCTCGCCCGAGCGCTCGCCGGCAACGACGTCGCATGCGTGCTCGCCGAGCCCGCGATGACCAACGTCGGCATGGTGCTGCCCGATCCCGGCTTCTGGCGCGCAGCCCAGGCGCTCATGAAACGCCACGGCACGCTGCTGTTGATCGACGAAACGCACACCATCAGCAGCGGCCCGCGCGGCTATGCGCGCGAACACGGTATCGAGCCCGATCTCTTCGTGCTCGGCAAGCCGGTGGGCGGCGGCGTGCCCTGCGCGGTCTACGGCTTCTCGGCTGAATTCGCGGCGCGCGCGCAGCAGGCGAAGCACGACGCGCCACCGGGCCATTCGGGCATCGGCACGACGCTCACGGCCAACGCGCTTTCCATGAGCGCGATGCGCGCGACGCTCGACGAGGTGATGACCGAAGCCGCCTACGCACACATGGTCGCGATGGCCGAGCGCCTCGCCAAGGGCCTCGCCGCAACGATCGCGCGCCATGCCTTGCCGTGGTGCGTGACGCGCGTGGGCGCGCGCACGGAGTTCCAGTTCTGCGCCACGCCGCCGCGCAACGGCAGCGAAGCGCGCGCGGCCATGGACGACGAACTCGAACCGCTCCTGCATCTGTATCTGCTCAATCGCGGCGTGCTCATCACGCCGTTCCACAACATGATGCTCGCGTGCCCGGAGACGACCGAGGCCGATGTGGACCGCCTGCTCGCTGCCTTCGACGCCTGCGTGAGCGAACTCACCGCGCCCGACGCGCAATGAAGACGCGAGCGCACCAATCGCTCCAGGACGAGACTTACGCCACGCTGCGGCGCTGGCTGAGCCTCGGGCGCTTCGTGCCGGGCGAGCGCCTGCGCATCCACGCGCTGGCCGACCAACTGGGCGTGGGCGAGATGCCGGTGCGCGCGGCGCTCGTGCGCCTTGCCGGCGAGTCGGCGCTGGCGAACCTGCCCAATCGCGGCGTGATGGTTCCGCAACTCACGCGCGCGCAGTTCGACGACGTGCTCAACGTGCGCGTGATGCTGGAAGGAGAAGCCGCGTTTCTCGCCGCCACGCGGCTCACCGCGAGCGAGATCGGGCAGCTCGACTCCCTGTGCATGCAGATGGCCGAAGCGCTCGCGCAAAACAAGCGCGCCCGCTATCTGGACGCGAACGAGGACTTCCATCTCACGCTCTATCGCGCGGGCGGTTCGCCGCTGCTCGTCGATCTGATCGAAACGGTGTGGCTCCAGGTCGGGCCGATCTCGAACCTGCTGTTCGAAGACGCCGAATTCGCGCACACGCTCAACGATGCACACGCGAGCCTCGTGCGGCGGCTCAAGCGTCACGATGCCGCAGGCGCGCGCCGCGCGAGCGAGCGCGACCTGGGCCACGCAGCGAAGCGGTTGCGCGCGCATTGCCTGCCCGACGACTCGCACACAGTCGACGCGGCTTGATATGCTTGGCGGCGCTCCAGCCACTCCTCACGTTCTCCTTACGACCCACGCCGCGCAATGCACGACCCGCAAGACAACCTTTACGCCTATCTCACGTCGCTCCAGCAATCGGCGCTGGGCGCGCTCAAACGCCTGCCGCTCAAGAGCCGGGCAGCGCAGGGTGCGTTAATGGCGCTGCGCGCCGTGTGCGGCGCGGGCCTCGCGTACAGCATTGGCCGCGCACTCCATACGGAACAGGCGTTCTGGGCCGCGATCACGGCCATTGCGGTCACCCAGCACGATTACGCCGATACCGTCGCGCAGTCCCGCGACCAGTTCATCGGCGCCATCGCGGGCGGCGTGGTGGGACTCGCCACGGCCGCGCTCGGCCCGGGCAATCTCACGGCCTACCTCGTGGCCGTGAGCGTGGTGATCATCGGTTGCTGGTGCCTGCGCGTGAGCACCGCCGCGCGCCTGGGCGCGATCACCACGACCATCGTGCTGCTCGTGCCCATGAACGGGCCCGTGTGGGACGTCGCGCTCTTTCGCGTGGCCGAGGTCGCCATCGGCATGGCGTGCGCGGTGCCGATCTGCTGGCTGTTCTCGTATGTCGAGCGGCGCTGGCTGCATACCTGAGGGCTCGCGCGCTTCGTTTTGCGCCGTTCTTCTCTCAACTCACGCGAAATAATCCATCTCCGCGCGCTCAGGAATCGGCAGCCGATTAGCGGCGATAATCAGGTCCGCAGTGCGACGCAGGTTGCCGTGGGCTTGGGGCACAAGGGCACGAACACGCAAAGGCGCATGCAGGGCGAATCCTGCGGCGCGTGCGCGCAGGCGCCGCCAAAATGCCCCCGCGCGTGTCAAATCGTGCGAAACTCCCCCGCCGCGCTCCGCCGCCGCCAGGTGAATTCCCGGCAATGCGGGGCGCAATCGAGAACACAACTCACGTCGCCGCGACTTCACACCATGAACACCACCACCCGTCCCGCCGCACCGAACGCCAAGTCCAGCAAGTCCATCACGCTCTTGCAGTTGCTCGCGCTGATTGGCGCCGCCGGCATCGCGGCCTCGCTGCTGTTCCGCTACTTCCTCTGAACGCAGCGCGTCCGGGACCGCGCGTTCGAACCGCGCGTTTAGACCGTTACGCACATCGTTTTCGCTTATGTACAAGAAAGGCGTCGCCCTCGAAATCCAGTTCTCGCCCGAACGTCTGAACGACGGCGCGGGCGATCCGTACTGGATCGACCTCACCGCTGAAGAAGCCACCGCGCTGCTCGAAACGCTGCACGCGAAACTCGCCGCGCGCGAGAGCACTGCCGCGCCGCTCGTCGTCACGCTCGACACGCCGCGCGAAAACGCGGCGCAGGAAACCTCGGCCAACGGCGCTGCGGCCGCGGCCGCAGCCGACGACGGCTTCAAGCAATGGGTCTGCGTGATCTGCGGCTGGGTCTACGACGAGGCGGCAGGCGCCCCCGACGACGGCCTCGCGCCCGGCACCCGCTGGGCCGACGTGCCCGACGACTGGCGCTGCCCGCTGTGCGACGTGGGCAAGGAAGACTTCGCGCTCGTCGACTTCTGAGGCGCGCCGCGCCTGAGCGCGCACATGACGAACGCGATGATCGAGACGAACGCGTGATGCACGCGCGGCGCTTACGCGCCCGCGCGCCCAAGCGGTTCGTAGAACAGCGCGAACAGTTCCGACTGCGAGCTCACGCCGAGCTTCGCATAGATGTGCTTCTTGTGAGCCCGCACGGTCTCGAACGAAATGTCGAGCCGCTCCGCAATCGCGCGCGTGGAAAAGCCGCTCAGGCTCAGGCGCACCACTTCGATCTCGCGCGCGGTGAGCGCCACGCGCCCGCTTTGCTGCGTGACCGCCTCGATGCGGCTCGCGAAACCCGCCTCGCTGAGCTGGCCGTGCGACGCCGCGCTTTGCACCTCGACCCGGTCCACCGCAGCGGCCTCCGCCGCCCCTTGCGCAAAATGCTCGTACGCGAGCCGCTGCTTCATGAGCGCGACCACCCACGGCGCGAACATCGCGAACTGCGCAATATCGCGCTCCGTGTAATGGTGCTTTGCGCCCAGTGAGAAGATCAGCGTGCGCTCGTTGTCGACGGGCAGGTTGAACTGCACCTCGTCGCCGATGATGTTGCTCTTGAAATAGCGCTGGTAATAGTCCGTCATGCGGAAGTTATCGGGCGCGACTTCGGCGAGCGTGACGAGCCCCGCGCGCGGCTTTTCGCAGGCGTTGATGTAGAAGGGATCGAGCTGGTACATCGCCTCCAGATACGCGCGGAACAAGAGATCCACGGTGCCGTCGGGCATCGGCGACTCCGCGCAGACAAGCGGCGCGCGCTCGCGCGTGAAGAGGAGCGCACACCAGTTGTCGAACGCGACGAAACGCTCGATCACACGCGTCATGCGGGTCCAGAAATCGGGGCCGTCGAGGGCGTCGATCAGCGTGGCGATATGGTGATGGAACGCGCGGTCCTGCCAGTCGCTTTCCATGAGTCCTCCGATCAGGGTACCCCTGGTGGGTAATTCCTGGACAAAAATAACGTGGAGATAATAGCCGCTCCTGACGCTCGCGCGGCGCTTTACGTACTACATAAGCCTGACTCACAAACCAGGCCGCGCGGGCCCGACGATTTTGGCAACTTCGCTGGCGACATCGCAGGCAACACTGGAGACAAGCATGCAACTCGAACTCGCGCAGATCCCGCTCGTGGATGGCGCAGTCGCTCCCAATCTGGCCCGCGTTCTCGACGCCGTGGCCGCGCGCCGCGAAGGCAGCGATCTCATCGTCTTTCCCGAAGCCACGCTCACCGGCTTTCCCACGCGCGAAAACGTGCGCGACGTGGCCGAAACGCTCGACGGCCCCTCGCTCAGCCGCGTGCGCGACGCCGCGCGCGCCGCGAACATCGGCGTGGCGGTCGGTCTTGCCGAACGCGAAGGCGAGCGCTTCTACAACACGACCGTGCTGATCGACGAGCGCGGCGAAATCGCACTGCGCTACCGCAAAACGCATCTGTGGGCGACGGACGTGGGCGTGTTCACGCCGGGCGATCGCTTCGAAGTGTGCGAATTCAAGGGCACGACCGTGGGTCTGCTGATTTGCTACGACATCGAGTTTCCCGAAACGGCGCGCGCGGTGGCCTCGCTCGGCGCGGAAATGCTGGTCGTGACGAACGGCAACATGGACCCGTTCGGCCCGGTGCATCGACGCGCCATTGTCGCGCGCGCGATGGAGAACCAGATGTTCGCGGCGCTCGTGAACCGCACCGGCGACGGTGACGACAACCTCACGTTCCCCGGCGAAACGGCGCTCGTGAGCCCGTTCGGCGACGTGATCTGCGAATTGAAAAACGAAGACGCGGTACTGCATGCGAAGGTGGACCGCGCGCTGCTCGCGCAAAGCCGCGAGCACTACAGCTATCTGCACGACGCACGCGTTGCGCTGAATCTCGCGGACGAGAACGACGCACAAGGCCGCCGCTCGCTCAATATTCGCCCGCGCGCGCGTTAAGTCCGCGTTTTTGCCCGTCTTAGGCCGGCGTCTTGCCCAAAAGGCGCGCACGACAAGCATCCGCATGGGATGACATGGCTTCGCCTCACGGCGTGGCCATGCCGGCCCGCGCACGCCCTATCCGCAGCACCCTGGAGACACCTGCACCATGAAGCCAGCCTCGCCGTCGCATGAACGCGGCGCTCACGTCCCTCACCTGAAGCGCACGCTCGGCCTGCCCTCCGTGCTCCTGTTCGGCCTCGCCTACATGGCGCCGCTGATCGTCTACGGCACCTATGGCGTGCTCGCCGGCGCGAGCCAGGACACCGCCGCCCTCGCCTACCTCATCGCGCTCGTCGCGATCGTGTTCACGGCGTTCAGCTACGGCAAGCTCGCGCGCCTCTTCCCGGTGGCAGGTTCGGCCTACACGTACACGCGCAAAAGCTTCAATTCGCATCTGGGCTTCATGATCGGCTGGGCCACGCTGCTCGACTACTTCTTCCTGCCGATGGTGATCTGGCTGATCGGCGCGGCTTATCTCGGCGCCGCGTTCCCGAGCGTGCCCACGTGGATCTGGATCGTCGCGTTCATCGTGCTCACGAGCGGCCTGAACATCATCGGCATCGAACTCGCCGCGCGTTTCAACATCGTGCTGATGATCGTGCAGCTCGGCATCGCCGCGATGTTCGTAGTCCTGTGTTTGCACTACGCCTCCGCGGCGGCGGGTCCCGGCGGTCTCATCACGGCGCAGCCGTTCTTCCAGCCGCACGTGCCGCTTTCGGCCACGATGGCGGGCGCTGCGATCGCCGCGTACTCGTACCTCGGCTTCGACGCCGTTTCCACGCTCACCGAAGAAACCATCGAGCCGGAGAAGACCATTCCGCGCGCCATCGTGCTGATCGCGCTGGTGGGCGGCGCGATCTTCGTGATCGCCGCGTACACGCTGCAACTCGCGCATCCGGGCGCCGTGTTCAAGGACCCGGACTCGGCCGCGTTCGAAATCGCGCGCAAGGTGGGCGGCGACATCTTCGTGACGATCTTCCTCGCAGGCCTGATCCTCGCGCAGTTCGCCTCGGGCATCTCGGCGCAGGCGAGCGTGGGCCGTCTGCTCTACGCCATGGGCCGCGACGAAGTGCTGCCCAAGTTGATCTTCGGCTACATTCACCCGCGTTTTCGCACGCCCGCGCTCAACATCGCGATTGCCGGCGTAATCGGTTTGATCGCCCTGAAGCTCGATGTGGCCACCTCCACCTCGTTCATCAACTTCGGCGCGTTCCTCGCGTTCACTTCGGTGAACCTGTGCGTGATTCGCCAGTATTTCGGCGGCGCGGCCGGCACGCGTGGCTTCGGTTTCCTCGGCGGCCTCGTGTTCCCGCTGATCGGCGCCGTGACCGATATCTGGCTGCTGTGCAGTCTGGAAAAGACCGCCATCGTGCTCGGCGTGATCTGGTTCGTGCTCGGCCTCGCCTACCTCGGCTGGATCACGCGCTGCTTCCGCCAGGCCCCGCCGGAAATGGCCGTGTAAGCGAAACGCCGCATCCGTCCCGCTGCATGCAAAACGGCGGGCGTCCCTTACGGGGCGCCCGCCGTTTTTCATTGGGTCCGGCGCACGGAGCGCAACGCGCGCCCTCCGGCGCTCAGCTATCCAGGCCCGCCAGCCGCGCCGCGGCCATCACTTCGCGCTTGGTATCGAGAATATGCCGCTCGATCAGCGCCACCACTTCCTCCACATCGCGCCGCTTGCAGGCATCGACGATCGCGTAGTGGTCGCTTTGCACCTCGTTCTTCTCCGTATCGAGCGACATGCGCAGATGCGGATACCGGTTCGTCGTACTGAGGCAATACTCCTCGATCATCTTGCGCAGCCGCGAGTTGTTCGCGGGCGCGCACAGCGCGAGGTGGAACTGGCGGTTGCACTCGGCCCATTCGGCGGGCGAGGTAGCGGCGTCGTACGCCGCGAGAATGCGCTTCATCACGTCGATGTCGCCGGCCACCATGTTCGGCACCGCGAGCTTCGCCGCATAAGTCTCCAGCGCCGCGCGAATGTCGAGCAGCTCGCAGATCTCCTGCGTGGACATGGCGATCACCACCGCGCCGCGATTGAGCTGGTAGCTCACGAGCCCTTCGGCTTCAAGCTGGCGCAGCGCCTCGCGCACGGGAATACGGCTCGCGCCGAAGCGCTCCGCGAGGCTCTCCTGGCGCAGTTGCGCGCCGGGCGGCAGCACGCCGCGCAGGATCTCGTCACGCAACTGGTCGCGGATCGTCTGAGGCAGCGATCGCTGGTCTTCCTTGGCCTGCACTGTCGTCATGAATTTGCGGGCGCCGGGCGGACGAACGCCGACCGACGAAAAAGTATTGTCGTCAATATTTTTGCCTGCCAGAATTGGATACAATCCACCAAGTTCTGGATATTTAGACTGGTCGGACGGATCCGCCAGCCCTTCCCACTGTGCCGTGTCCTCGTCTGGAGACTGTATAGGTTGCTGTAAGCAACTGAAAACCAAGCAATTTTAACGTATCCACCGGGCCGTCCCGAGGCTGTTGCGTGCGCAACGGTATCGGGGGGCGAACCGCCGCCCGGCGGCCGGACTGTTTTGCTTCACCCCCTGCGCAACAAGGCACGCCGCGCGTTCCCAACGCGGTGCGGGCCCGGCTGCGCCCATGAAAAACGTAGAACGTTGAGGAGAGACCCAGGATGAACCCGAGCAAACACCCCCTGCGCCTGCGCGCCCCCGCTGTCCTTGCCGCCGTCGCGGCCCTGTGGAGCGCCGGCGCGCTCGCCCAGGCCACCGACGTGAAGATCGGCTTCGCCGCCCCGCTCACGGGCGGCCAGGCCCACTACGGCGCGGACTTCCGCAGCGGCGTGCAGATGGCGATCGACGACGAGAACGCCACGAACCCGACCATCGGCGGCAAGCCGGTGCACTTCGTGATCGACGCCTACGACGACCAGGCCGACCCGCGCACCGGCACGACCGTCGCGCAGAAGCTCGTGGACGACGGTGTTGCGGCCGTGATCGGCCACTTCAACTCGGGCACCAGCATTCCGGCCGCGCCGATCTACGCGAAGGCCGGCATTCCTGAAATTGCCACGGCCACGGCGCCCACCTACACGCGCCAGGGCCTGCCCACCACGTTCCGCCTCGTCACCTCCGACGCGCAGCAAGGCAGCGTGCTCGGCGAGTACGTCGTGCGTGACCTGAAGCTCAAGCGTTTCGCCGTGATCGACGACCGCACGGCCTACGGCCAGGGTGTGGCCGAGGAGTTCGCCAAGGCCGTGAAGGCGGCGGGCGGCACGGTGGTCGCGCAGGAATTCACGAACGACAAGGCCGTGGACTTCCGCTCGATCCTCACACACATCAAGGCGGCCGACGCCGACGCGATCTTCTACGGCGGCGCCGACACCCAGGCCGCGCCGATGCTCAAGCAGATGAAGACGCTCGCGATCAAGGCCACACTGATCGGCCCCGACATGATGCATTCGGACGAGCTCATCAAGATCGCCGGTCCGGCGGCCGATGGCGCGCTGGCTTCGTCGGGCGGCAGCCCGCTCGAACAGATGCCGGGCGGCAAGAGCTATGTCGAGCGCTACACCAAGCGCTTCAACAAGCCGGTCGAGCTGTACTCGCCGTACGCGTATGACGGCACGCGCGCCGTGATCGCCGCGATGAAGAAGGCGAACTCGACCGATCCGCACATCTATCTCGCCTCGCTCAAGGCGACCAACATGAAGGGCGTGACCACGAACGAGCTGGCCTATGACCAGTATGGCGACCTCAAGTACGGCGGCGTGACGGTCTACAAGGTCGTGAACGGCAAGTGGCAGCCGCTCACGACGGTCGGCACGAAGTAAGCCGACCTGGCGTCCATCCCGCCGCCGCGTTGCGGGCGCGGCGCCGTGTGGACGCATCGATTTAGCGCATCGCGCACAGGAACAGCCGGCGGTACCCGGCTGCGGCGCACGCCAGCGAGTCATCTTCTCCGCTCGCTGCCCCGTGCGCCGGGTTGACACGGGCTTTCGCGTTGGGCGGAAGCCCGTTTTTTTTGGTCGCGGCGCGGCGCGCGCCCGTCGGTCCGCCTTCGGGCGCCTTTCGAAATCTCCGAAAAAAACGAGCATTCGGTCGTGCCCCAGGGAACCGAACTACAATGCTTGCCGTCCGATGCAATGCCGCATTGCCGCCCTGTTTGCCCCGAACATGTCCCGTTTTTCCAGAACCGTCTCTCTATTGCCCGTCCCGCCCGGTAAAGCCGCCCTTGCCGCAGTGGCGCTCGCGCTGACCGCCGCGCTTGGCGCCTGCTCCTCGGCCAAGCCCAACAGCTTTCAGGACGACCAGCTGCTGAGCAACGCGCCGAGCCAGTTCTCGCGCAGCTTCAACTACGCGAGCACCGACGCCTGCGAGGCGTCGCGCCGCGCGCTGCTGAGCCAGGGCTATATGACGACGATGTCGCGCAACGACACCGTCGACGCCACCAAGAACTTCCAGCCGACGATGGATCAGCACATCGTCGTGGAGGTGCACGTGGTTTGCACGCCGGGGGACGCGAGCAATACCAGCATGGTGTACGTGAACGCCGTGCAGAACGGCTATGCGCTCAAGAAGAGCGATACCTCGGCGAGCGTGGGGCTCTCGATTCTGGGGTCGGTTTCGCTGCCTATCCGCTCGAACAGCGACGAGATGGTGAAGATTTCGAGCGAGACGATCCAGTCGGGGCCGTTTTACTCGCGCTTCTTCGATCTGGTGGGGCGCTATCTGAGCACCGCCGCGCGCAGCGAGCCCGTGCCGGGCAGCGGCGCGATCAAGATCACGCCGCTGCCGCCGCCCGCCGAGCCGGTCACGGCAACGGCCAGCGCCGCGCCCGCCGCGATCACGGTCGGCTCGGCCGCGCCGGCCGCCGCTGCGGCGGCCGCTGCCACGGGTGCGGCCGTGCTGCACAACGCCGCGTTGCCCGCCACGCCCGTGGTAACGGCGCATCCGGCGGCTTCGGTGACTGCGGCCGCGCCGGTCACTGCGACACCCGCACCCGCGTCGGCCACATCGGCCGCGGCGCCAGCCGACCACGCCACGGCGGCCGCCGCCGCCATCATGGGCGTGCCGGTGACGCCGGCAAGCGCCCAGCCAGCGGCGTCTGCAACGAGTGTGAGCACTCACAATGCGGCGGCGCCCGCGGCTGCCTCCGCACCGGTTGCGACGCCGGCAAGCGCCACTACCGCCGCGCAAACCCTCGCTTCGGCTTCCGCCGGAAATCACGCCGAAACCACGGCAACGGCCAGCCCCTCGGGCACGGCGGGCGCGAGCGCCGCACCGGCCACCGGCACGACCGCCACTACGCCCTGACCCGCACGGCCGGCGCCTAGCGCAAACCGGCCATCATCGCGCCCATTCCCACAAGCAGGCTGCCCATCAGCCGATTCACGGCGCGCATGCGCCGCGGCCGCTGCAACACGTGGCGCAGCCGGTGCGAGAACAGCGCCATCGACGCCACGCCGCCCGCGAACAGCACGGCGAACGTCGCCGCCAGCAGCAGGTACTGACGGTTGGCGCTCCACGGCGCGTCGGCGCTCATGAACTGCGGAAAAAACGACGGAAAGAACAGCAAGGTCTTCGGATTGAGCCCCGAGGTCGCAAAGCCGCGCCAGAACAAGGCGCGGCCCGTCGCGCCGTCCGCCTCCGGCGGAGCTTCCGCGCCCGCGAGCGAGCGGCTGCGCCATTGCTTGCAGCCGAGCCAGACGAGATAGGCCGCGCCCAGCCATCGCAAAACCGTAAGTGAATGCTCACTAATGAGCAGCAGCGAATTGAGGCACAACGCAGTCAGCACGAGTTGAAGCAGGACGGCAAGCGTGCCGCCCCAGACGCAAGGCAGCGCACCGCGCCAGCCGGCGTGGAGCGCCTGGCTCATCGTGAGCACGTTGACGGGACCGGGGGTATAGACGAGAACGAGCGCGGCGGCGAGAAAAGACAGATACAGCTGGATCGACATTTCGGATGGTTCTGGCGAAAACGGGTGACGAACGGCGCTCGGAGAATCGCAAACGGGCAACAAAAAACCGCGCCAAAGCGCGGTTTTCAAATGCCTTTTGCCCGACCGGACGCTGCTGACGACGTGATAAACGCGCGCAACGCCCGGTAGCCGCCGCAGGGTGCAACGGAAAATCGGCCCTGACGGACCACCGCGGCTTGTGGCTGCGGCGGCGCTCCCCACTGCGGGGAGGTGGCCGCGTGGGTCGTGCCAGGCAAGAAGGCATGTGGAAAATATACCGGGGAACAGCCTGTATAGGCTTCCTGTTTTCGGGTCAATAGCGTCGTTTTACGGAAGCTTGTTCCGCTAAAATAGCATTTCCCTGTACAGGATTCTTTTTCACCATGAGCCCTCGTGAACGCCCTGCCAAAACGCTCGACAACCAGGATCGCAAGATCCTGCGCGCGCTCCAGGAAAACGCGCGCCTTTCCAACGCCGAACTCGCCGAGCAGGTGGGCATGTCGACCACGGCGTGCTGGAACCGCACGCGCCAGCTCGAAGCCGACGGCTATATCGAAGGCTATGTCGCGCTCGTGAACCAGCGCAAACTCGGCTACGCCGACATCGTGATTCTGGAAGTCACGCTCGACCGCCACGAAGACGACGCGCTCGCGCGCTTCGGCGCGGAGCTCGCGGCGCTGCCCGAAGTGCTGGAAGCCTATCTGGTCTCCGGCGAGTACGACTACTGGATCAAGGTGGCCGTGGACGGCACGGCGGGCTACGAACGCTTCCTGCGTGAAAAGCTCTATCGCATTTCGAGCATTCGGCACAGCCGCTCGATGTTCGCGTTGCGCTGCATGAAAGACGTGCCTTCGATGCAGGTGTGACGAACGCCGTTACTTCGGCGTCCGGATTGATTGCGTGACGCTCAACGCTGCACGATCAGCGTCACGCGGCGGTTCATCGCGCGGCTCGCGGGGTCGTTGCCGGCCACGAGCGGATAGTTGTCGGCGCGGCCGATGGCGGCCAGGCGGTGCGGCTCGATGCCCCGCTCGACGAGGTAGCGCACCACCGCGCCCGCGCGCGCCGAGGAAAGCTCCCAGTTCGACGCATATTTCGCGTTCGAGATGGGCGTGCTGTCGGTATGTCCTTCCACGAGAATGTTGCCCGCGGGCACCGCGCGCAGCACGTCGGCGATCCGGCCCAGCACGCCGAGCGATTCCGGCAGCAGCGCGGCGTCGCCCGCGTTGAAGAGAATCTTCGCGTTGATGCCGATCTCCACGCCGTGCGCCACCGGCACGATCGTGATCTCGCCGCGTTGGCGCAGCGCTTCGAGCGAGGCGAGCAAGGCCTGATCGGTGGCGGGCGGCTTCACCGCTGCCGCAGGCGCACCCTGCGTCGCCGATCGAATTTCGGATTCCTTATTCTTCGCGAGCTGCATGGCGTAGAGCGCGAGGAACAGCACCATCAAGGTGGTGATGAGGTCCGCATAGGAAATGAGCCAGCGGCCGGAGTGCGCTTCGCCGCCTTCGTCCTCGCCGTGATCGAGGCGGGCCGTGAGCGGCAGGTCTTTATCGGAAGGCATGTGCATGCTGAGTGGCCGTCGCGCGGGTCAGGCCGCGTGCGTTTTATCCAGCGCCCATGCGCCGGTTTCGTCGTGCAGCCCGCCAGCGACGCCGCTCGCATTGCCGCCCACCTCACCGGCAAGACGCGTGGCGATCATGTGCGGCGACTCCTTGCGGGAAATGGCGAGCAGGCCGTCCAGATAGAGTTTGCGCAGGCGCAGTTCGCTTTCGATGTGCGCGCGCATCTTGCCGTAAAGCGGCAGAAAAACGAGGTTCGCGAAAGCCAGGCCGTACAGCGTGGCGACGAACGCCACCGCAATGCCGGGCCCGAGTTGCGCGGGCTCGATCAAATGCCCCGTGACTTGAATGAGGCCGAGCACCGAGCCGAGAATGCCGAACGTGGGCGAATAGCCGCCGGCCTGCTGCCACACGCGCGCCGCCGCCATGTGCGTGCGCCCGCAGGCTTCGAGTTCGCGATTGAGCGCGTCTTCGAGCACGGCCGTCGACACGCCGCTCGCCAGCAGTTCCAGCCCGCGCCGCGCGAACGGATGAATGCCTTGCAGGTCCATCGACTCGAACGCGAGCAGGCCGTTGAGCTTGGCCTGGTCGCCCCACTCCAGCACGGCGGCGAGACTCGCCTCATCCACGCGCGGCGCTTTCACGAAGGCCGTGCGCAAATGCTTGATGGCGTCGAAAAAGCGCGCCCAGGTGTTCTGGATCATCACGGCGCCGAGCGTGCCGCCCAGCACGATGGCGAGCGCCTCGGGCTGAAGCAGCGTGACGAAGTGGCCGCCTTCGAGCGAAAAACCGGCCACGAGCGCCAACGCCCCGACTGCGATGCCGATCAGGGTAAGCAAATCCATGTGTTGCTCCGGATGAGGAATCGAGGGGCTTAACGCGCGCCGGGCGACTTGAGCGAACGCACGGCTTCGAGCAGGCGCTGCTCGATGTCCTCGACCTCCACGGGGTCGATCTTGATGTCGCGGCGCATGACCCACGACACCTCGTTCTTGCGCGCGTCGGCCATCACCGAAAGCAGGCGCTCGGACACGGCCTGGTCCTCGATCGAGGCGAGCAGTTTCGCGAGATCGTAGGTATCGAGCGTGCTCACGGCGTCGAACAGCGTGCGTTGATCGACGAACAGCAGGTCGTCGAGCGCCTTGATTTCGCCCGTGCCGCGGTTCGTGCGCTTCGAGAAATACGCCACGCCCTTTTGCTCGACGAAATTGAGCACCTTCGATTTGCGGAACGCGAACACCTCATCGGCGATCTCGGCGTGCGAGAGCTTGTTGAGAATGACCTTGCGCTCCACGCCGATCAGCGTTTCCAGATCGGCCAGTTCGATCAGTTCGAGTTCGCTGTTGATCGACACGTCGAGATCGGCGTCGGCCACCTGCGCCGCGCGCTCCACGATGCGCACGGGGTCGAACGTCACCACCTGACGGCTCAATGCGCCCTCGGCGGCTGCCGTGCCGCTGCCCAGATGCGTGGCCTGCCCGCTTTGCACGGCGATGAGATTGAGCTTCTCCATGCGGCGCAGCATCGCCATCACATGCGGGCGCGAATGGCCCGCCACCGCGCGGCACTTGTGGACCACGTCGGCAAGCGGCACGCTCACCTCCGCGGCCGCGGCGCCTTGTCTCGACCACGTGTCGCCGTCGGCGCGATCGGCGCGATCATTCGCGCCCGCGATCAACGCGAGCACGTGCGCGTACGAAAGCACGCCCGGCATGAAGTCGGCATGGGTATAGGTGGCGAGCAGATCGTCCTTCGCCTTGACGCGCCGCGTGAGCGTGCGCACGACATGGCGCAGCAGCGGCGAAACGCGTTCGAGCTCGTCTTCGATGATGCTCGCGGGCACGACCGTCAACTGGCAGAAGCTGAGCGCCTTGGCCGTGTTCGGGCGCGGCTCGGCGCCGAGCAACGCGGTCTCGCCGAAAAACTCGCCACGACCCAGCGTGGCCATCACGACTTTCTTGTCGTCGCAGCGTGTGGAAATTTCGACCTTGCCGTCGGCGATCACGAAGATCAGCCGCTCGCCGGCAAAGCCTTCCGAATAAATGATCTCGCCAGGCGCCGCTGTACGCGACCATGTTTGACTGCGATTCAAGTTCTATCCCCGGAAAAACGTATTCATCGCGCGCAAGAGTCCTGTTTGCCCATGCGTCAGCGAAGTGAGTCCTATGTGCCGCGTTTACGGCTTTTTCCGCTGGGTTCTTGAATCGGTTTGCATAGACGGCATGCGTGGAAAGCCTGCCGAAAGCGGATGCGGCGAGTGCGCACTCCGGGATGTATCGCGCGTTTTGCACGCGCAAACGCTTGCGTGTTCGCGAAGCGCTGTAAAAGCGACCTTTACTGCACAACATGCGGCACATTGCGGCGGCGAGCATTGCGCCCCCCGCCGCATCATCGTGCTTTCACGCCGCAAGCTTTCCTGTTGCGCCGTTGCTCACGGGCGCACTCACGCCCGCGCGCGCAAAGCGAAGCGCTTGCATCAGCGTTTCGTGCTCGCCCACGTGATTCGCGAGCAGCAGGATCAACTGCGCGTTGGCCGACTGGCTCTGCGCTTCGTCGAGGTCGCGATGCATGTCGATCAGCGCTTCGTAAAAGTCGTCGGGCCGCGCCAGATTGGGTTGAGTGTTGAGCATGGTTGTCTCCTTCGATCTTCTATAGGCGTTATGCCGTGCCCTGCACGCACAGCGTCCGCTTGAGCGCGCTCTCCACACGAGCGGTGTCGGCCCGCCGCCAGCGTGCGCACACGTGCTGGTCCGGACGGATCAGATAGAACGCCCCGTCCTGCGCGCCATAACGTTGCGCCGCAAGCCCTTGCGCGTCGCGCAGCACCACGGTGGAGGCGGGCAGCCCCGCGGGCACCGCGGCATCGCCGTCGAGCATCACGATGAACTTGAGCGGCACCGGAGCGCGCGAGAGCGCTTGCAACGTGTCGAGCGTCGCGGTGTCGATGGCCGAACCCGCGCGGCTGAACAGGAGCCCCCCGAACCGGTCGCCCAGGTGCGGGAGCAGCCAGGTCTCGTGGCCTGCCGCATCGAGCACCGGCGCGTCCGCACACGAAGCGCCCGGTTCCATCTGGCCGCTGAACGTGTCCTCGTCGGGCGTGTTCAAGGTCGATTCACGCAGCACCGCCGGCACGGAAAGCCGGCCGCTGTTCACCAGTTGCCGCGCGAACGCATGCTCGCGGGCGAGCGTGAGCACGGCGTCGCGGAACACGCGGCTCACCGCGCTCTTGGGCGTGATGAAGTCGGTCGAGCGCGTGGAGTTGCGGATATTCTCGTCGGCCGCGTATTCGCGCTCGCTGGCGTAGCTATTGAGCAGCGCGTCGGGTGCGTGGTTCTCCAGCACCATCGCGAGCTTCCATGCAAGGTTTTCGCTGTCCTGGAAGCCGCTGTTCGCGCCGCGCGCACCGAACGGCGAAACGAGGTGCGCCGAGTCGCCCGCGAACAGCACGTTGCCCTGGCGGAAACTGTCCATGCGCAGGCACGAGAACGTGTAGATGCTCACCCACTCCAGCTCGAACTTGACGTCGGGGCCAAGCAGCGCACGCACGCGCGGAATCACGCGCTCGGGCGTTTTTTCGAGCACCGGGTCGGCGTCCCAGCCAAGCTGGAAGTCGATGCGCCAGACGTTGTCGGGCTGGCGATGCAGCAGCACCGACTGGTTGGGGTGGAACGGCGGATCGAACCAGAACCAGCGCTCGGTGGGGAATTCGGCTTCCATCTTCACGTCGGCGATGAGGAAGCGGTCCTTGAACGTGCGGCCGTGGCTGTCGAGGCCGAGCATCTTGCGCAGCGGGCTGCGCGAACCGTCGGCGGCCACCGCGTAGCGCGCGAGCAGCGTATAGGGGCCGTCGGGCGTTTCGATTTCGAGCGCGACATGCGCGTCATTCGAACCCGGCGTGCCGTGCTGCGCGACGCCCGTCACCTTGTTTTTCCAGCGGATTTCGAGGTTGGGCAGTTCCTGCGCGCGTTCGAGCAGAAAGCCTTCCACGTAGTACTGCTGAAGATTCACGAAAGCAGGACGATGATGACCGCTTTCAGGTAACAGATTGAACGTGTAGACGAGCTCGTCCTTACGGAACACCTTGCCCACGTTCCAGCTCACGCCCTTTTCGACCATGCGCTCGCCGCAGCCGAGGCGGTCGAAAATGTCGAGTGAGCGCTTGGAAAAGCAGATGGCGCGCGAGCCGGTGGAAAGCGTGCAGTCGTCGTCCACGAGCACCACCTGCACACCTTGCTGCGCGAGGTCGATGGCCGTCGCGAGGCCCACTGGGCCCGCGCCGACCACCACGACCGGACGCACCTGCGTGGCGGCGTCCGGGGTTTGTTCGCTGCATCGCGCGTAGTCGAAGGTCAGCGTTTGATAGTCGATCATCGTTTTGTCTCCTGTCGGCCGGAGTGCGCGCTCGAGTGCTCACTCCGGTCCCCTGCCGCTGCCGATCGCAGCCGGCGCTCCGGCGCTGACTGCGATCCCAGGCAAGGCTGCGTCTCCAGCCTGTCAACCGTCACATCAATCCTGCAACGCGTCCCACATTTCCTTGTCGCGCTGCGCCGTCCAGATGCGCGGATGCGTGATGCCGCTCGCTTCGTCATAGGCGCGCGTCACGTCGAAAGGCAGGCAATGCTCGTAGATGAACACGTGGCCGAACTTCGGGTCCATCGCCTCGCGCGTGAGCGCCATCGCGCCCTTCAGGTCGAGCTTCTTCTCCACGGCGGCGCGGCCTTGCGCGAGCAGCGTGGTCACGAAGTCCTTCGTGTAGTCGAGGCCCTTGTTCACTTCCGCGGGATTCAGCAGCGCGGGGCCACGGCCCGGCACGAGCTTTTCGGCGTTGAGCGAGCGCAGCGCTTCGAGCGTGGCGGGCCATTCGGCGAGCTGGGCGTCGCCGCAGTAGCAGGCCGCGTCGAACTCGACGAGGTCGCCCGAGTACAGCACCTTCTGCTGCGGCAGCCACACCACGGTGTCGCCCTTCGTGTGGCCCGAGCCCAGATGCGCGATCTTCACTTCGAGCTTGCCGAGGTACAGCGTGATTTCCTTCTCGAACACGAGCGTGGGCCACGTGAGGCCCGGCACCGTTTCGACGCCGGCGAAAAGGCGCGGGAAGCGCTCGATTTCCGACTTCATGTCGGCTTCGCCGCGCTCGACGATCATCTCGTACGTGCCGCGGCTCGCGATGATCTGCTGCGCGCCTTCCTTGAAGTACGCCGATGCGCCCAGCACGCGCACCGCGTGATAGTGCGAGAGCACGACATACTTGATGGGCTTGTCGGTCACCGAGCGGATCTTCGCGATGAGATCCTCCGCCATGGCGGGCGTGGCCGTGGTGTCGACGATCAGCACGCCGTCGTCGCCGATGATGACGCCCGAGTTCGGGTCGCCTTCGGTGGTGTACGCGTATGCGTTTTCCGAGAGCTGCGTGAAGGTGACCTTCTTTTCTTCGAGGTCGGCCTGGGATGCGAACGCCTTTGCCATGTTGAGTCTCCGTATTGAGGGGCTCTTGAAGCCAGGGCGGGGCGAAGCGCGCAGGGGCCGGGCGCATGAAGCGCCAGCCTCGTTGTCTCGCCCCGTTTTAAATTGAACTGACCGCTGTTGTGCCGGGGTGGAGCCATCATGGTCCTCCCGCTTTTATTTGTCAATAGCGAATTCTATCGTTATACGCTAATTTCTCGGCGCACTACGCTACATGTCATGAAGGTAAGCGAGAAGGCGCCATGACGGCATTGCGCCCGCCGCCATCGCGCGGCGCCATTCAGTTAACATGGACCCTTTTTCAGCCAGAGAAAAGCGCCAATGAGACGTCGCAACGATAGCGCCACGGCCGCGCCGGAGCATGACGCGGCGCCGGGCCGCACGCAGCGCGGCATCCAGAGCGTGGAGGTGGGCGGCCGCCTGCTGCGCGCGCTCGCCGACGCACGCGCGCCGCTGGGCGCCACCGACCTCGCTGCGAGCGGCGACATCCCGTCGAGCCAGGCGCATGCCTATCTCGTGAGCCTCACGCGCCTCGGGCTCATCAAGCGCGACGCGCTCTCGGGGCGCTACGAGCCCGGCCCGCTCGCGCTGCGCCTGGGCCTGCTGCATCTCGCGCAGCAACCCGCGCTGCGCGAGGCCGTGCCACGCGCGGCCGCGCTCGCGCACTCGCTCAATTGCAGCGTCGCGCTGTGCATTGCCGGCCCGCAGGGCCCGACCATCGTGCGCTACGAGCACGCGAGCCTGCCGCTGCATGTGAACCTGCACGTGGGCACGGTGATGTCGCTGCGTGCCACGTCCACGGGACGCATGTTCTGCGCGCATCTCGCGCCCGACGCGCTCGACGACATCCTCGCGCGGCAAACCGCGCAGCCGGTATGGCGCGGCACCCGCGGCGCGGCGGGCGCAAGCGCCGCGCCGCCGGAAAACCCGGCCCCGCCCGCGCCCGACGCCGCCTTCCTCGAAACGCTCGAAGCGATCCGCACGCGCGGCTACGAACTCGGCATCGACGTCCCCAGCCCCGGCGTGAGCAGCGTCTGCGTGCCCGTGCTCGGCCCGCAACGCGAACTGGGCCTTTCGCTCACCGCCATCGGCGCGAGCGGCGCGCTCGACGTGCGCCCGAAGGGTGCGGTCGTGCGCGCGCTGCGCGACGCCGCCGCCGAAATCGCCGCGGCCGCTTTTCACACGACTCCGACATGCCCCGAGTAAGCGCCTCCCCCCCGCCCCCCGACGCATCGCAGACCGCCGGTGAAGGCGCCGCCACCGAAGCCGCCGACAAACCGCAGCGCGGCATCCAGTCGCTCGACGTCACGGGCGACCTGCTCGCCGCGCTCATCGCGGCAGGCACGCCCTTGCCGCTGCGCGACCTGGCCGCGGCCGCCGGCATGGCGCCCGCCAAGGCGTTCCCGCACCTGGTGAGCCTGCAAAAAATCGGTTTGCTCGCACGCGATGCGGCGGGCCGCTACGAGGCGGGCCCGCTCAGTCTCGAACTCGGCCTGATCGGTCTTGCACGCCTTTCCCCCGTGCGCGAAGCCGATGCCGAACTGGTCGGCCTCGCCGCCGCCACGGCCATGAGCGTCGCGCTCGCGGTGCCGGGGCCGCTCGGCCCGACGGTCGTGCGTCTGGAAGAGTCGGCGCTGCCGCTGCACGTGAGCCTGCGCCCCGGCACGGTGATGTCGCTCGTGAACACGGCGATCGGACGCGTGTTCGCCGCATGGGTCGACGACGACGTGCGCGCGGCGCTGCTCGCGCAGGACGAACTGCGGCTCGCGGGCGCCAACCCGCGCGAAGGCACGACGCGCGACTATCTCGCACGGCTTGCCGCGATCCGCGCACAAGGCGTGGATACGGCGCTCGACAAGCCCATTCCCGGCATCAGCACCGTGACCGCGCCCGTGTTCGATCACACCGGCAGCGTGTGCCTCGTGCTCGCGGTGATGGGGCCTTCGGGCAGCCTCGACATCGCGCGTGAAGGCACGGCGGCGCAATTGCTGATCGCCGCCGCCGAACGCCTCTCGCGGCGTTTCGGCTATATGGAAGGCGCGGCGGCCGCGCCGCTATGAGCGCCCTCCTCGCGTCATACCAAAACCGCACGCCCACCTGATGAGAACCTGCCCATGAGCACGGCATCGCCCCGACCGGCCTTGCGCCGGATCGCCGACCTCCCCTGCCCGCGCGGGCTGCCGCTGCTCGGCAATCTGCTCCAGCTTTCGCCGCCGCGCCTGCATCTGATCCTGGAGCAATGGGCCGCCGAACTCGGCGCGCCCTACCGCTTCCAGGTGGGCAGCATCCCCATCACGATCTGGACCGATACCGAACTCATCCAGCAGATCATGCGCGAGCGACCGCATCGCTTCCGGCGCTATCAGCCGATCGAAGCGGTGTTCGAGGAGATGGGCTTCAACGGCCTCTTCTCCGCCGAAGGCGTGGCGTGGGAGCCGCAACGCAAGCTCGTGATGCAGGCGCTCTCCATTCCCAACATCAAGGCGTTCTACCCCACGCTGGCCGACATCACGCAGCGTCTTTACACCCGCTGGCAGCGCGCGGCCGAGCGCGGCGAGACCGTCGAGATAACCGACGACCTCAAGCGCTACACGGTGGACGTGACGAGCGCCCTTGCATTCGGCGAAGACCCGCGCACGCTGGAGCGCGACCACGGCGTGATCCAGGAGCACCTGGAGCGCATTCTGCCGGGCGTGATGAGGCGCACCAACGCGCTCTTTCCGTACTGGCGATATTTCAGGCTGCCTGCGGACCGCAAGCTCGACCAGTCGCTCGCCGAAGTGCATCGCTATGTAAACGCGATGATGGCGCGCGCCCGCGAGCGCATGCGCGACGAGCCGTCGGAAACACCCCGCAATCTGCTCGAAGCGATGCTTTCGCAGCAGCAGACGCAAGGCGATACCTCCATCAGCGACGCACAGATCCGCGCGAATGTGCTCACGCTTTTGATAGCCGGCGAGGACACCACCGCCGATTCGATCGCCTGGACGCTGCCCTATCTCGCCGCCGACACGGCCTTGCAGCAGCATCTCGGCGAAGAAGCGTCAAAGGTGCTCGGCGATTCGACGGTGTGCCCCGATTACGCGACGTTGAAAGACCTCGATATTTTCGAAGCGATCTGCATCGAGGCCACTCGCTTGCGTCCGGTGGCTTCCGTGCATTCGTTCGAGCCGCTGGAAGATGTGGTGGTGGACAACGTGGCGCTGCCCAAGGGCACGCGCATGTTCTTCGTGGCGCGTCCGGCCATGCTCGATGCGAAGCACTTTGCCGATCCGCAACGTTACGACCCGTGGCGCTGGATGAAACGCAATGAGCGTGAAGCGCGCGAAGCCGCCGACGAGAAAGCCCATGACGTGCGCGCGTATCTGCAATTCGGCGCGGGGCCGCGCGTGTGTCCGGGCCGCCATCTCGCGACGGTGGAAATGCGCCTCGCGCTCTCCATGCTGATGAAGTCGTTCACGATCGAACTAGCGATCGATCCGGCGAAGATTCAGGAAGTGCAGGCGTTTACGATGGTGCCGGATACGATGCCGGTGAGGCTCAAGCGGCGCGAAAGCCCCAACAGCGGCGGCTGATTTCCATCACCCGTCTTCGGGCGCACCGGGCGCACCAACGGCCGAAGCATCATCGGGCGCGCCATCGCTACGCGCCTGCGCATCACGCACCTTTTCCATCACCTTCGGCCCGAGCCCGAGCGACACCCCGAGCGCGAGCGCATCGAGCACCGCGAGATGCGCGATGCGCACCACGGCGGGCGCATGCGCGTCGCTCGCGGCGGGCACACGCAGCAAGAGCGGAATATCCACCACCCACGCGAGGCGCGAGCCCGCGCTCGTGAGCGCGATGGTCGTGGCGCCGCGCTCCTTCGCGATCTGGATGCTCTCGTTCACCTCCACGCTGCGCCCCGACTGCGAGATCGCAAACGCGACGTCGCCCGGTTCGAGCAGCGCGGCGTAAAGGCGCTGCAAGTGCGCGTCCGTAAACGCACTCGCGGCAATGTCCAGGCGCAGCATGCGCAGCGCCGCGTCCTGCGCAACCAGCCCCGAGCCCGCGCCCACGCCGAAGAAATACACACGCCGCGCGCTGCCGAGCGCCGCCACGGCCGCTTCGAACACGGCCGTATCGAGCGAGGCGCGCGCATGCGTCACGCCCTGCACGACCGACTCCGTCACCTTGTCGAGCAGCGCGCCGACTTCGCCGGCCCACGGCGCGCCGCCGGCCTCGCCGCCCGTCATCTCCGTGGCGAGCGCGAAGGGCACGTTGCCCGCCGCGCTCTGCGCGAGCCGCATCTTGAAGTCGCGCAGGCCGTGCGCGCCCACCGCGCGGCAAAAGCGCGTGACGGAAGGCTCGGACACGTCCGCGCGCAACGCGAGTTCGGTGATGCTCGCGCGCATGGCGAAGTCGATGTCGGCTAGCACCATCTCCGCGACCTTGCGCTCGGCGGGACGTAGCGACTCCGCGACATTGCGGATGTGATGGATCAGGTTGGAGACCGGCAAGCTGTTATTCCCGTGGAAGGTACGAGGCGCCCGCTATCCAGATTACGCTGCGAGCTTCCGCTTCAATCGAGCCGCTTGCCGCTTTCAGTATCGAACAGATGCAGGTGCGCCAAAGGCAACCCTAGCGTCATGCGCTGGCCCGGCGTGACATCCGGACGCGCGCGCGTGGTGACGCACCATGTCGTGCCGCCTATTTTCCCGTACAAGTGGGTCTCCGCGCCAGTCGGCTCGATCACTTCCACGTTGAACGGCACGTCCCCGCCCGCTTCGATGTGCTCGGGGCGCACGCCGAGCGTCACGCGCGCGCCCGTCTGCGTCTTGCCCAATATGGATTCCGGCAGCGTGATGCGCACGCCGTCGTCGAGCACGAGCGCCGTGCCGCGCGCGTCGCTCATCAACGCGCCCTCGGCAAAGTTCATCGAAGGCGAGCCGAGGAAGCTCGCCACGAACAGGTTGGCCGGCTTGTCGTAAAGGTCGAGCGGACGGCCGATCTGCTCGATGCGCCCCGCGTTCATCACGACGATGCGGTCGGCCATCGTCATCGCCTCGATCTGGTCGTGCGTGACGTACACCACCGTATTGCGCAGCCGCTGGTGCAGCGCCTTGATTTCGGTGCGCATCTGCACGCGCAGCTTGGCGTCGAGATTGGAGAGCGGTTCGTCGAAGAGAAAGAGCGAGGGCTCGCGCACCACGGCTCGCCCCATGGCCACCCGTTGACGCTGGCCGCCCGAAAGCGCGCGCGGCAAGCGCTCCAGGTAACTGGAGAGATTGAGCATTTTCGCGGCGGCTTCGATGCGCGGCTTGAACGTGCCTTCACGCTCCTTGCGAATGCGCGGGCCGAACGCGATGTTGTCGTACACCGAAAGATGCGGGTAGAGCGCATAGCTCTGAAACACCATCGAGATGTTGCGCTGCTGCGGCGGCAGCGCATTCGCGCGCGTGCCGCCGATGGTGAGGTCGCCGCCCGTGATGTCTTCGAGACCGGCGATCATGCGCATCAACGTGGTCTTGCCGCAGCCCGAGGGGCCGACCAGCACGACGAACTCGCCGTCTTCGATGTCGAGATCGACGCCATGCACGACCTGGGTCTCGCCGTAGCGCTTGTAAATGCCGTTCAGTTGTACCGCTGCCATGCTGTCCTCGTGTGCGTAAAGTCTTTTCAGGTCTTGCCAGGTCAAAGGGGCGCGTGCGCAGCTCAGTACGGATCGAGCGTCAGCTCGTTCGCCATCTGCCGGTTGCCCGCCATGAGGCCCGCGTCCACGGGCAGCGCGACGCCTGTGATCACACGCGCCTGCGGTGAGGCGAGAAACTGTACGGCGTCGGCAATGTCCTCGGGCGTGGCCACGTCGCCGAGCGGATACCATTTGCTTAGTTCTTCGAATATCTTCGGATGCTGTTCCACACGCGCACGCCACGCGGGCGTCTTCACCGTGCCAGGGCAGACGATATTCGCGCGGATGCCGTGCGGCCCCAGTTCCATGGCGAGCGCCTTCGTGTAGCTCACGAGCCCCGCCTTCGCCGCGCTGTACGCGGGATGGCCGAGCGAGGTGAGGCCGTTCACCGAGCCGATCAACACGAGCGCGCCGCGCCTGCGCTCGATCATCGAGGCGCGCACGGCTTCGACCGTGTAGTAGGCCCCGTTCAGGTTCAGGTCGATGTCGCGCCGCCAGCTCGCGGCGTCGGTGTGCGCGAGCGTCGTGCCGAGCGCGCCGCCCGCGTTCGCCACCGCCACGTCCACCGGGCCGCGCGCGGCCACGCCACGCGCCACCGCGCCGGCCACGGCGGCCTCGTCGCTCACGTCGGCGGCCAGCGGCTCCAGCCGCGCCGCGCCGAATTCGCTCGCAAGCTGCTGCACGCCCGCCTCGTCGCGATCGAGCGCCAGCACCGTGTCGCCCGCCTCCAGAAACCGCTTGCACAACGCGCGGCCTATGCCGCCGCTCGCGCCCGTCACCAGCACCACCCGGCTCATGTCGACTCTCCGTGCGGCCCGCCGGTCATGCCGGCAAACCTGAAAATTTCCTACATACCCATGACGCGCGGCGGTTCGAGTTCGGGTTTATACCGACTGCACGGCGCTGCTGCATCGCATGAATTTCCCCTGTTTTACAGCATGTTATGCAAACTTCGACGGTCGAAACAATATCGAGATTACCAGGTGACAACGCTTTTTTCATCCTGTAGGATTTTTTCAAACAACGCAACCCAGCGGCCGGGAAAACGGCAGCGGCGGCGGCCACGGCAAGTACAAGGCAGGAAAAACCACCAAGGAGAGACAGAATGTCGTTTCAGGCACGTGCAACCAGCATGCTCGGCAAGCTCACCGTCGCGCTCGCGTTCGCGGGCATCACCGCCGCGGCGCACGCCGATACGGTCCGCGTGACCGTCGCGCACTACAGCGACGCCACCGCCCCGTACTTCGAGAAAATGGCCAAGCAGTTCGAGGCCGCCAACCCCGGCATCACGATCAAGATCGAAGACGTGAACTGGGACTCGTTGCAGCAGAAGCTGCAAACGGACATCTCCGGCGGCGCCAACGCCGACCTGGCGATCATCGGCACACGCTGGCTGCTCGACTTCGTGAAGGACGACATTGCCGAGCCGCTCGACCCGTACATGGACGCGAACTTCAAGGGCCGCTTCATCGGCCCCTTCCTCGCTCCGGGTCAGATCAACGGCAAGACCTACGGCCTGCCGATCGCCGCTTCGGCCCGCGCGCTCTACTACAACAAGGACATGCTCGCTTCGGTGGGTTATCCGGACGGCCCGAAGACCTGGAACGACGTGATCGACGCCTCGAAGAAGCTCAAGGCGAAGGGCATTGCGGGCTTCGGTCTGCAAGGCAAGGAAATCGAAACCGACGTGTACTACTACTACGCGCTGTGGACCCACGGCGGCGAAGTGGTGGGCAAGGACGGCAAGGCGGCGTTCAACTCGCCCGCCGGCGTGAAGGCCGCCACGCTCTACAAGACCATGATCGACGAAGGTCTCACGCAGCCGGGCGTGACGGGCTACAGCCGCGAAGACGTGCAGAACCTCTTCAAGCAGGGCCGCGTGGCGATGATGATCTCGGCGCCGTTCCTCGCCAAGCAGCTCAAGAAGGAAGCCCCGAACATCAAGTACGGCATCGACCCGATCCCGGTCGCCACGACGCCCGCAACCTATGCCGTGACCGACTCGATCATGATGTTCAAGAACTCGAAGGTGAAGAAGAGCGCCTGGAAGTTCCTGGACTACCTGTTCACGAAGGAGCCGCGCGTGCAGTTCACGAGCACGGAAGGTTTCCTGCCGACCACCAAGGCCGAGGCAACCGACCCGGTGTTCCAGGACCCGGACACGAAGGCGTTCATCGCGCTGCTGCCGCACGCGAAATTCGCGCCGACCGTGACGGGCTGGGAAGACACCGCGAAGGCCGTGACCAACGCGATGCAGTCGATCTACCTCGGCAAGGCCAAGCCGGCTGACGCGCTGAACCAGGCAGCCACCGAAGCGAACAAGTCGCTCGGCAAGTAAGCCTTCCTGACGGCAAACCCGGCGCGCGCCCGCAGTTCCCGGCGCGCGCCGCAACGCCTGAGAACCGACGTTTCGAAGCCCTGACGATTCGACATGACTACGGGTCCCCTGAAGCCCTCGCCCGCCGCTTCGGCTGCGAGCGAAGCCCCCGACCGAACACGCGCACGAACCCGCATGAGCCGACTACCCCGCGCCGTTGCCGCGCCCCGCGCACCCTGGCTCCTGATCGTGCCGAGTCTCGTGCTCGCGCTCTTCATCATCAGCTATCCGATCTTCAACATCGTGTACCAGTCGCTTCACGATGTCTCGCGCTTCGGGCAGATTCGCGACTTCACCGGCCTGCAAAACTTCTATAACGTGTTCGACGACCGGGTGTTCATGAGCGCCCTGAAGAACACGCTGATCTGGACATTTTTTGTCGTGGTGGGCACCGTGCTGATTTCCGTGCCCGTCGCGCTCGTGCTCAACCAGGACTTTTACGGCCGCGGCATTGCGCGCACGATCGTCATGCTGCCGTGGTCCGTCTCGCTCACCATGACCGCCGTGGTGTGGCGCTGGGCGTTCAACGACGACTACGGCATGGTCAACGTCACGCTGCAACGCCTCGGTCTCACGAGCGGGCCGATCCACTGGCTCGCCACGCCCGAGTATGCGTTTCCTGTCGAGATCTGCGTGGGCATCCTGGTTTCGATACCGTTTACCACCACGATCCTGCTCGGCGGCCTTTCCTCGGTGCCGGGCGACATCTACGAAGCCGCGCGCATCGACGGCGCGAGCGCCTGGCAGCAGTTCCGCCAGCTCACGCTGCCGCTGCTCAAGCCGTTCATCAACATGGCGATCCTGCTGAACGTGATCTACGTGTTCAACTCGTTCCCGATCATCTGGGTGATGACGCAAGGCGGCCCCGACGACAGCACGCATATTCTCGTGACCTACCTCTACGAACTCGGCTTCCGGTTAGGACGACCAGGCGAAGCGGCCGCCGTCTCGCTCGTCATGCTCGTGATCCTGTTCGCGTTCTCGGTGGTTTATCTGCGCTTGCAGGCCAGGCGTGGCGACGCCGAAGGAGACCTCGCATGAACCGCAAGCTCAAACGCTCGTTCTGGTGCTGGCTTGCGCTCTCGCCGCTGGTCGTGGCCGTGCTGTTTCCGTTCGCGGTGATGTTCTTCACCTCGTTCAAGCCCGCTTCGGAAGTATTCGTTTATCCGGCGCGCTGGCTGCCCATGCAATGGCGCTGGCAGAACTATGCCGACATGTGGCAGGCCGCGAACTTCGGCGTCGCGCTGCGCAACAGCATCGTGGTGAGCTGTCTTTCCACGGCGCTCGCGCTCGCGGTGAGCCTGCCCGCCGCCTATGCGCTCGCACGCTTCCGGTTTCGCGGGCGCGGGCTCTACCGCCAGTTCCTGCTCGTCACGCAGATGCTCTCTCCCATCCTGCTGGTGGTGGGCCTGTTCCGCCTCGCCGCGATGATTCCGTATGGCGACGGCAATCTCGTCGATTCGAAGATCGGCGTGATCGTCTCGTACGCGGCGTTCAATATCGCGTTTGCCGTGTGGATGCTCTCGTCGTATTTCCAGACCGTGCCGCGCGACCTCGAAGAGTCCGCGTGGCTGGAAGGATGCAGCCGCACGGGCGCCGTGTTCCGCGTGTTCCTGCCGCTCGCGGTGCCGGCCGTGGTGGTAACGGCGATCTTCACGTTCATCAGCGCGTGGAACGAGTTCGCCGTGGTCTACACACTGATCCGTTCGCCCGAGAACAAGACGCTCACGGTGCAGGTGACCGACATGGTGGCCGGCAAGTACACCGTGGAATGGCAGCTCGTGATGGCGGCAACGCTCGCGGCCACGCTACCGGTTTCGGTGGTGTTCGCCTGGCTTCAGCGCTATATGGTGAAAGGGCTGGCGCTCGGCGCGGTCAAGTAAAAACGCTCCGCTGCGAATCGAAACGAAAACGACGGGCGCAAGCCCGTCGTTTGCTTGATGGCGACGCTAAATGGCGGAGTAATCGCGCAAATCAGCGCGCAAGATAGTCGTGCACCACTTCACCGAGACCCAGCGTGAGGTCGGCGATCAGGTGCCGCGCCTCGACGATCTCCAGCACCGGCAGGTCGGCGACGGGCGCGAGCGCGTGAGGCACGAGATGCAGCGCGGCCGGGCCCGTCCACGCGCCCTTCATGCGGATGTCCTGCAAGTGATAGCGCACGAGCTCGCACACGCGCGCCGAGCCGTCCACATGCGGCACGATCTTGAGCAGATAGTTCGGCCCCGCGAGGCGTGCGCCCTGTTCCGCCAGATCGAGCTCGCGATGCTTGTAGCCCATCGTGCCGATCGCAATGCGCACCGGGCCGTAATCGAGCGTGCCGACCAGGGTGTCGGAGTGCGGAGCGAGCGTGGGCGTCGCCAGCTTCTTGGGGAATCCCCAAAGCTCGCGGCCGCCGGCGATCGGCGGATGGTCGTCGAGATACATCGAATGCGTGTAGCTGCCCGGCTTGCCGTCATACATCACCGGAATCACCTGGCCGCTTTCCGTGTAGTCGCCGAAGCCCGTTGAGTCCGGCATGCGGATGAACTCGTAGCTCACGAGCGGCTCGACCACTTCGAGCGGCGCCGGCACGACCTTGCGCAAGCGCTCCATGTCGGTGCGATAGGTGATGATGAGGAACTCGCGATTGACGAACTTGTACGGACCCGGCGGGAAGGCGGGGTTCGTGAACGGCATCGCGAAAGCTTTGGACGGGATGTTTTGCATGAGCGGTCTCACGATAGGTGCGAACGAGCGACTGCGTTCAAACGCGATACTCGACGTTGACTGCCGGCAGCCGGTTCCGATGAACAGACCGGCGCACCCACGGCGACACGCACCGGCCAGATACCAGTTGTATCACTCATACGAAGGAAAGCGCCGGGCGTGTGGGTGTTGCGCCTGCTGAAATCGCGGCGGGAACCCGCTCGCGAGTATAGGAACCGAACATCCGACAGTCTGTCGTCAATCAGTGACGATTTGAGGACGGTTAAAGACCTGGGCGAAAGTCGCCCGGCATCAGGCGCCGCGCAGCGAATCGCGCGGGCGAAGCATTACAAACGCCTTTGCGCACGCTTGCAACTGCACAGTCCATTGCTACGCAAACGTCAGCTTATTTGCTCAGTTCGTGCCCGATCACCCCGCCCGCCACTGCGCCGCCCACGGTGCCGACCGCGCTGCCGTTGGTCGCCCGGTTGCCGACATAGCCGCCGGCCGCGGCGCCGCCCAGCGTGCAGGCGCCCGCGCCCAGCGTGGTGAGGATGACGGTGGCGACGAGAGAAGCGCGTGCCGCGCCGATGCGTCGAAGCCAGTTCATCGCCGTATCTCCTGATCGATGGTGGTGGCGTTCTACGCAGCAAGCATCGTGCCGCGCCCGTCGCTCAACCGTGATGCAGGTGCAGCAGGATCAGCGTGAGCGTGACAAGCGAGCCGAGCGTGGAGTGCAAAATGGTGCGCGACGTGACGTGCGCTTCACGCCGGTAATACTCGGCGAGCATGAACGGCCCCGTGCCCGTGGGCAGCGCCGCGAGCAGCACCGCGATTTCCACGAGTTGCGGCGGCAACGCGAACACGCGATCGGCCAGCCACCAGGTGAGCGCGGGCTGCGCAACGAGCTTCGAGAGCGTGAGCCACCAGGAAGATTCGCGCGGCGCGTCCGAACTCGCGCGGCGCTCGGCGAGGAAAAGACCGAGGCTCACGAGCGCGCACGGGCTGGCCGCGCCGCCCAGCAGCTTGAGGAACGTTTCCGCGCTCGCGGGCAGCGTGACGTGCGCCGCCGAGACGATCGCACCCAGCGCGGGCGCGACCAGCAGCGGATTGCGCAGGAGCGAGCGCACCACCTTGATGGCGAGGCGGTGCGGCCGCCGCTCGCTCTGCAAGCCCGTTTCGATCAGCACGATGGCGATGGCGAACAGCACGCAGACCACGAGTATCGTCGCGATGGTCGTGGGCGTGAGGCTGGCCGGCCCGAACGCGATCATGCACAGCGGAAAGCCCACGTAGCCCGTATTCGGATACGCGGCGGCGAGGCCGTCGATGCTCGCGTCCGCGAGCGGACGGCCGAGAAACACGCGCGCGCCCACCACGGCGACGAATACGACGAGGCCCGCCAGGCCGAACGCCGCGAGAAAGCCTGGCTGATATAGCTCGTGCCACGTTGCGTGCGCAAGGATATCGAATAGCAACGCGGGCAGCGCGAGCCAGACGACAAAGCGGTTGAGTTCGGAAGCGGCGGCGGGACCGAGCACGTTCGTGCGGCGGCACGCGAAGCCCGCGAAGATGAGGCCGAAAACGGGCAGCAGGATGGAAACGGCGGAGAGCATCGAGGTTCGTGAATGCAAAGCGCGCGGACCTGCCGCGCGCCAGGAGTGAAACGAAAGGCGAAGGCTTCGGGCCGGTTCCCGCTAGCAGGCCCTAATCCATCGCCGCGTGGCTCGTATCGACGGAAGCGGCGCTCGAACTGGGCCGGATCACGAGGAGCAGCGGAATCACGAGCAGCGTGGCCACGAACATCATCTTGAAGTCGTTCAGATACGCGATCATCTGCGCCTGCTGCGTGATCGACTGGTTGAGCACGGCAAGATCGTACCGCGATCCGCTTTCGAGCATCGGCTGGATCGCAGGGTTGAAAGGCGTGATGTTCGCGGCGAGGTCCGAGTGCGCGATCTGCGTGCCGCGCGTGACGAAGGTCTGCACGATCGAAATGCCGATACTGCTGCCGATATTGCGCATCAGGCTATAAGTGGCCGTGCCGTCCGCGCGCAATTGCGGTGTAAGCGTCGAGAAAGTGAGCGCGGAAAGCGGCACGAACACGAAGCCGAGACCAAAGCCCTGCACCACGCCCGGCCACACGATATCCGAAGTCGACAGCACGAGCGTGTACTGCATCATCTGCCACAGCGCGTACGCGGAGACCACGAAGCCGAACAGCAGCATGGCGCGCGCGTCCACGTGCTTCAACATGCGCCCCGCTATGAGCATGGCGACCATGGTGCCCGCGCCGCTTGGCGCGGTCACGAGCCCCGTGGTGGCGACGGGATAGCCCATGAGGTTTTGCAGCATGGGCGGCAGCAGCGCGCGCGTGGCGTAGAGCACGGCGCCGATCACGAAGATGAAGAAGGTGCCCGTTGCGAAGTTGCGGTCCTTGAGCAACTGGTAGCGAAAGAACGTGCCGGGCCCGGAAGTCGCGGTGTGCGCGATAAAAAACGCGAAAGCGATGGCCGCCATGATGGCTTCCACGCGGATTTCGAGCGAGCCGAACCAGTCGAGCTGCTCGCCGCGGTCGAGCAGGGCCTGCAACGCGCCGATGGCAAGCGCGAGGCTTGCAAATCCGAACATGTCGAAGCGCTGCTGGCGCAGCGGCTCGCGCGCGGGCAGAAACGTCGAGACGCCGAAGAACGCGAACAAGCCCACGGGCACGTTGATGAAGAACACCCAGCGCCAGTTGTAGCTGTCGGTGAGCCAGCCGCCGAGCGTAGGCCCGAGCACGGGCCCGACCATCACGCCCATGCCCCAGACCGCCATGGCCTGCCCCTGGCGCTCGCGCGGGTTGATGTCGAGAAGAATGGACTGCGAAAGCGGCACGAGCGAAGCGCCGAACACGCCCTGGAGCAGCCGCGAGGCGACGATTTCGCCGAGCGTTTCCGAAAGCCCGCACAGCGCCGAAGCCACCGTGAACCCCCCAATGGCCACGCCGAGCAAGCGCTTCACGCCATAGCGGTCGGCCAGCCAGCCCGTGAGCGGCGTAGCGATTGCGGCCGCAACGATATACGAGGTGAGCACCCACGTGATCTCGTCCTGCGAGGCCGACAACGCGCCCTGCATGTGCGGCAGCGCGACGTTGGCGATCGTGCTGTCCAGCGTCTGCATCAGTGTGGCGAGCATGATCGAGAGCGTGATCATGCCGCGGTTGAGCGGAGCTTCCTTGCGTGGCTCCGCCCGATGCTGCGCGGCGGCGCCGTCCTGCATGACTGCGGTCATCGTGCAATGGTCGTGCGGTTGTCGGGATTGGGGGCGGAGCGCGTGGAAATAATAAGCCTGCTTATTATACGACTCACGCCTTTGGACGCAATCGGTATCGATGCGGTGTTGTTGCCATGCCGCTGCGGGCGTCAAGACGTGCGCCCGCGCATTCGCGGCGGGACACTCCCTCGTATAATCGCGCGATGACTACCGACCTCGAAAAGCGCTTTGGCTTCCTGGTCGTCGACGTGGGCCGTCTTTTCGGCAAACGCTACGACGAGCTGGCGAAGTCGTCGCTCGAACTCACGCGCGCGCAGTGCCGCATGATCGCCTACCTCGCGCACTACGGTGACATGAACCAGGCGCGCCTCGCCGAACTGCTCGAAGTCGCCCCGATTTCCGCCGGGCGGCTGCTGGAGCGCATGGAAGAAGGGGGCTGGGTCGTGCGCACGCCCAACCCGGAAGATCGCCGTGAATTGCAGGTGAGCCTCACGCCCAGGGCCGAAGGCGTGCTCTCGGGCGCGCGGCGCGTGGGCGACGAGGTGCAGGCGGAAGCCCTGGCGGGCTTCACGCCCGAAGAGGCGGAGCAGTTCAGCGCCATGCTCCAGCGCGTGCGCACCAATCTCGGTGCGCTCGTGGAGCGTTAAAGAAGCTTACTTGCCGGCGGCTTTGCGTTGCCGCCACAGGCACAGCAAGTCGCACGCGAGGTGCGCGGCCGCGAGCGCCGTGATCTCGCTCTGGTCGTAAGCGGGCGCCACTTCCACGACGTCCGCGCCAATCAGGTTCACCGCTTCGAGCCCCCGCACGATGGCCAGCGCCTGCGCCGACGAAAGGCCGCCCGCCACCGGCGTGCCCGTTCCGGGTGCGAAGGCCGGGTCCAGACAGTCGATGTCGAACGTGAGGTACGCGGGCCGCTCGCCCACGATCGACAGAATGCGCTCACGCGCCGCGCGCGGGCCGTGCTCGTGCACCCATGCGGCGTCGAGAACATGCATGCCGAGGAAGTCGTCGTTCCACGTGCGGATGCCGACCTGCACTGAGGTATCCGGATCGATCAGCCCTTCTTTCACGGCCTTGTAGAACATCGTGCCATGATTGAGGCTCTCGGGCGCGTCGTCGGGCCAGGTGTCGCAATGCGCGTCGAAGTGGATCAGCGAGAGCGGCCGCCCATATTTTTCCGCGTGAGCGATGAGCAGCGGGTACGTGATGAAATGATCGCCGCCGAAGGTCAGCATCTTCGCGTTCGAGCGCAGGATCGTGCGCGCATGTTCGACGATCGCGGGCTTGATCGTCAACGGATTGTGCGCGTCGAACCAGCAGTCGCCATAGTCGGTCACAGCGAGCGTCTCGAACGGATCGAAGCCCCACGGGTAGGGATGCAGTTCGGCAAGCTGCACGCTCGCCGCGCGCACGGCCGAGGGACCGAGGCGCGCGCCCGAGCGAAACGTCGTGGCGAGATCGAGCGGCACGCCTGAAATCGCGACGTCCACGCCGTTCAGTTCACGCGTGTAGTTGCGGCGCATGAACGACAGCGCGCCCGCATAGGTGTTTTCGATCGACGAGCCGTGAAGCGAGGGGCGGCGGAACGCGCCGTCGCCGTGAAGCGTGTCAGTCATGCAGGAACCCCGGTAAGCATTGCGTGAAGCCGTGCAGAAAAGCGCGGCGGCGGCCCCGAGGGGCACGCCGCCGCGTGTGCCGAACGCTGCCTTAGCGCAGGCGCACGAGCGTGGACTTGAGCTCCGTATACTTTTCGAGTGCGTGCAACGACTTGTCGCGGCCGTTGCCCGACTCCTTGAAGCCGCCGAACGGGAAATTCATGTCGCCGCCTTCGTCGTAGCAGTTCACCCACACCGTGCCCGCGCGCAGACGGCGCGCGATCTCGTGCGCGTGCGTGAGATTCGCAGTCCATACGGCCGCTGCAAGCCCGTAGTCGCTGTCGTTGGCAATACGCACGGCCTCGTCGATCGTGCTGAAGGTGATGACCGAGAGCACCGGCCCGAAGATTTCCTCGCGCGCGATCTTCGCGTCATGGTGCGTGTCGAACACCGTGGGCTCCACGTAGAAGCCGCCGCTCTCCACGTTCACGCGCTCGCCGCCGGTCAGGAGCTTCGAGTCCTTGCGGCCCGCCTCGATATAGCTCAGCACGCGCTCCAGCTGGATCTTGTCGACGATGGCACCCATCGACACTTTCGGATCGAGAGGATTCCCAGGCTTATATGCCTTCGCGGCTTCCACGAGCTTCGCAAGGAACACGTCCTTGATGTCACGATGCACGAGCAGGCGCGAACCCGCCGTGCACATCTCGCCCATGTTGTAGAAGATCGCCCCCGCCGCCGCACTCGCCGCGCGGTCCAGATCCGGACAATCGGGCAGCACGATGTTGGGCGACTTGCCACCGAGTTCGAGCCACACGCGCTTGAGATTCGACTGGCCCGCATACTGCATGATCTGCTTGCCCACATTGGTCGAACCCGTGAAGGCAATGCAGTCCACGTCGCGATGCAGGCCGAGCAGTTTGCCAGGCTCGCCGCCGCCCGGCAACACGTTGAACACGCCCGCTGGAATGCCGGCTTCGTGCGCGAGTTGCGCCACGCGAATGGCGGTGAGCGGCGACTTTTCCGAAGGCTTGAGCACGACGCTGTTGCCCGCGGCGAGCGCCGGGCCGAATTTCCACGCGGCCATCAGGATCGGGAAATTCCACGGCACGACGGCGGCCACCACGCCAATGGGTTCGCGCGTGACGAGGCCCACGAGATGCGGGTCGGCGGGCACGACTTCGCCGCCCACCTTGTCGATGGCTTCCGCGTACCATTCCACGCAATACGCGGCACCCGGCACGTCCACGCTCGTGGTGTCGCCAATGGGCTTGCCCGCGTCGAGCGTTTCGAGCAGCGCGAGTTCTTCCAGGTGCTCGCGCATGAGCGCGGCCCAGCGCAACAGGATCGCCTTGCGTCCGCGCGGATTCAGCCCCGCCCACACACCTTTGTCGAACGCGCGGCGCGCCGCTCCCACGGCGGCGTCGACATCCGCCGCGCCGCAGTCCGCCACGCTTGCCAGCACGCGGCCGTCAATGGGGCTCACACAGTCGAACGTGCGGCCGGAATAGGCGCTGCGATACGCGCCGTCGATGAATGCGCGGCCTTCGATCGAGAGCGTCGCGGCCTTGTCCTGCCAATAAGCGAGAGTTTTCTTTTCCATCAGGATGCCTCAATGATTTGCGATTCGCCTTGCCTGCCGCATTGCAGCAAAGCATGTGGCAAAAGGCGAACCGGGTACGCGCGACCCGGAGGGTCAGAAGGTGGGCGGCGAGTTCGCCGACACCACTTCGCAGACTTCGTTCGCGCTGGGATTGCGAAACCGGTGCGGAAAACGGCTTTCGAAGTAGTAACTGTCGCCGGGGTCGAGCAGCCACGTCGTGCCGTCCACGGTCAGCTCAAGCTGCCCCGCGACCACCACGCCGCCCTCGTGCCCCGCGTGCGTCAGCATTTCCGGGCCCGTATCGGCAAGCGGCTGATAGACCTCGCGCATGATGCCCATGTTGCGGTCTTTGATGTTGGCGCCGGCCAGATAGAACTCGATGGACTCATTGCCGAGATTCGGCATTTCGCCGCGCCGCGACACGACGTCCGAGCCTTCGCGCAGGTCGAACGTGAAAAATTCGGCAAGGCTCATGGGAATGCATTCGAGCAGCTTCTTGAGCGAGCCGACCGAGGGACTGACTCGACTTTGCTCGATCAGCGAGATCGCGCCGTTGGTCACGCCCGCACGCTTGGCGAGCTCGCGCTGCGACAAACCGTAGCGTTTGCGAACATAACGCAGTCGCGTGGCGACTTCAGACGACACAGAGGAAGACTCGGACACGATGAAGAACCGTAGGCTGGGAAGACGCGCGTGCACGGCGCGGTGGACGTGTTGAATATTCTAATCAGTTTGCTTTATTTTGCGTCAGTACAAACCCCTGTAAGTTATTCGAAATATAAGAGCAGATGCCGATATTTCGCAGAGCGTGCTATTTCACAAGGCTCTCGGGGAAAGTGCTGACATCAAAAAGTTGAAAAAATAATTGACGCCCTTTTTGGCTCGTATATGCTGAAACACAGGTCGAAGATTGCATCGTTTCTGTCGCGTTGCACCGCAAAAAGCGCGTTTTATGCGAGAAACATAGCAAGTCGACCGGGTCTGGAAAGCGATACATCGATGTCGTTCAATGTGTAAAGCCGCAATGAAATTGACGACCTCGAATGCTTGAACCCGACATCCTTCAACGTAACCAGTCGAGTGTTATTGTGAGAGTCCGTGGCCCTCTGGTGAGGTGGGATCGTAGTCATGCGAGGTGTCTTCGCAGTGACTGCGCCGCCCTCGCCGACGGCAGTAGCGGCAGGCTTGCCTCTCGCCTGTTCCTGTCCGTCTTCACGATCCTTTCGCGTCGCTCCGTGCGGCGTCATAACTCCGTTTCCGCACGCGCCTTCATTGCCGTCCACACGGACGAAGTCGCGTCGCTTCTGCCCTAGCGCCTCTCCTTCCTGCGCCGTTCGTTTTCTTCGCCGTCGTTCGTCCGCGAGGTGTCTCGTCGCGCCTGAACGATGTGGCTGTGCGCGCCTGAATACCGTCGCGCCGCATAACGGCAGAAAACGAACCGCTTACATGATCTCCACGCGCAGCGCCATTCGTTAGCGTCGCTGCCCGGAGCACACAGGGTTGTAGTTTTGCGTTCAGCAAGACTGCAAGGTCATGTCACGCCCGTCGCATGGTTTCAAACCGCGCGGGCAAGGAATTGAATCATTAGTCATGCGAACCAGACCATTAGTTGGCGTCACTGCCGACCGCACGATGATGGGACCGCACGCTTCGCACGTCGCCGGCGAGAAGTACCTTGCCGCCGTGGTGGACGGTGCGCACGCGCTTGCGCTCGTGCTGCCCGCGCTCGGCGAGCGCCAGGCGGCGGCGGACATCGTCGAAGCCGTGGACGGCCTGCTTTTCACGGGCAGCTATTCGAACGTCGAGCCGCATCGTTATGGCGGCCCAGCGAGCGAAACCGGCACGCTGCACGACCCCGCACGCGACGCCACCACATTGCCGCTCATGCGCGCCGCGATCGAGGCGGGCGTGCCGGTGCTCGCCATCTGCCGCGGCTTCCAGGAAATGAACGTCGTATTCGGCGGCACGCTGCATCAGCAAGTGCATGCCGTCGCACGCTATGACGACCATCGCGAGAACAAGGACGATCCGCTCGACACGCAATATGGTCCGGCGCACGCGTTGAAGCTCGTGGAAGGCGGTGTGATGCAGCGACTGGCAGGCGGCGCACGCGAAGCGCGCGTGAACTCGCTGCACGGCCAGGGCATCGAGAAGCTGGGTGCGGGCCTCGTGGCCGAGGCATTCGCACCCGACGGCCTCATCGAAGCCGTGAGTGTGGCGAACGCCCGCAGCTTTGCCCTTGGCGTGCAGTGGCACCCCGAGTGGAAGCACGCCGACGACGCGCTCTCAACCGCCATCTTCCGCGCATTTGGCGAAGCCTGCCGCAACCGCATGCTGGCGCGAATACCGGGCGGGGCCGGACACGACGTGGCGCATGCGCCGCGCACCGCCCACGCCTGACACCGGCCCAAACAGAACAGAGAGAAAGATCATGCATGAAATCGACGAATTCCTGAAAAAGCACCACATCACCGAAATCGAAGCGATCATCCCCGACATGGCGGGCATCGCGCGCGGCAAGATCATTCCGCGCAGCAAGTTCGAATCGGGCGAGGCCATGCGCTTGCCGCAAGCCGTGATGATCCAGACCGTGACCGGCGACTATCCCGAAGACGGCAGCCTCACGGGCGTCACCGACCCCGACATGGTGTGCATGCCCGACCCCTCGACGATTCGCATCATTCCGTGGGCCGTCGACCCCACCGCGCAGGTGATTCACGACTGCGTGCACTTCGACGGCACGCCTGTCGAGATTTCGCCGCGCCGTGTGCTGCGCCGTGTGCTCGAACTGTACGAAGCGAAGGGCTGGAAGCCCGTGATCGCGCCGGAGCTCGAGTTCTATCTCGTCGACATGAACAAGGACCCGGACATTCCGCTCACGCCGCCCGTGGGCCGCACGGGCCGCCCCGAAACGGGCCGCCAGGCGTATTCGATCGAAGCGGTGAACGAGTTCGACCCGCTCTTCGAAGACATTTACGAGTACTGCGATATTCAGGGACTCGAAGTCGATACGCTGATTCACGAAGTGGGCGCGGCGCAGATGGAGATCAACTTCATGCACGGCGACCCGCTCAACCTCGCCGACCGCGTGTTCCTCTTCAAGCGCACGGTGCGTGAAGCGGCGCTGCGCCACCACATGTACGCCACGTTCATGGCGAAGCCCATGGAGAACGAACCGGGCTCGGCCATGCATGTGCACCAGAGCCTCGTTTCGGCGGAAAGCGGCCAGAACCTCTTCACGGGTTCGGACGGCAAGCCCACCGACATGTTCTACGCGTATATCGCCGGCCTGCAAAAGTACACGCCCGCGCTCATGCCGATCTTCGCGCCGTACATCAACTCGTACCGCCGTCTTTCGCGTTTCATGGCCGCGCCGATCAACGTGGCCTGGGGTTACGACAACCGCACGGTGGGCTTCCGCGTGCCGTACTCGTCGCCTGCCGCGCGCCGCGTGGAGAACCGGATTCCCGGCGTGGACACGAACCCGTATCTCGCCATCGCCGCAACGCTCGCGGCCGGTTATCTCGGCATGACGCAGCATCTCAAGCCCACCGAACCGCTCGTGAGCGACGGCTATTCGCTGCCGTACCAGTTGCCGCGCAATCTCGAAGAGGGCCTCACGCTGATGAGCGCGTGCGAGCCGCTCAACGGCATTCTCGGCGAGAAGTTCGTGCGCGCCTACCTCGCGCTCAAGGAAACCGAATACGAAGCGTATTTCCGCGTGATCAGTTCGTGGGAACGCAAACACCTGCTGCTGCACGTGTAACAGACCAGGAGGATTGGAAAATGAGCTATCGGATCGACGCCCCCGCGAGCGCGATGCAGGAAGTTCCCACGACGCTGCGCGCGCAGACCGCACGCACGACGAGCGAGTACCGCGCGCTGGACGCCGCGCACCACATTCACCCGTTCTCGGACATGGGCTCGCTCAACAAGGCGGGCAGCCGCGTGATCGTGAAGGCGAAAGGCGTGTACCTGTGGGACTCGGAAGGCAACCAGATCATCGACGGCATGGCCGGACTCTGGTGCGTGAACGTGGGCTACGGCCGCAAGGAACTGGCCGACGCCGCCTACCGGCAAATGCAGGAACTGCCCTTCTACAACACGTTCTTCAAGACCACGCACCCGCCCGTCATTGAATTGTCGGCGCTGCTCGCGCAACTTTCGCCCGAGCCGTTCAACCACTTCTTCTATTGCAACAGCGGCTCCGAGGGCAACGACACGGTGCTGCGCATCGTGCATCAGTTCTGGCTCACGCAAGGCAAGCCCTCGAAGAAGGTCGTCATTTCGCGCAGGAACGCGTATCACGGTTCGACCATCGCGGGCGGCACGCTCGGCGGCATGGGCTACATGCACGAGCAGATGCCCTCGAAGGTCGAGAACATCGTGCACATCGACCAGCCGTACTTCTACGGCGAAGCGCAAGGCAACATGACGCCCGAGGAATTCGGCCTCGCGCGCGCCCAACAGCTCGAAGCGAAGATTCTCGAACTGGGCGCCGAGAACGTGGCCGCCTTCATCGGCGAGCCGTTCCAGGGCGCGGGCGGCGTGATCTTCCCGCCTTCCACGTACTGGCCGGAAATCCAGCGCATTTGCCGCAAGTACGACATCCTGCTGTGCGCCGACGAGGTGATCGGCGGCTTCGGCCGCACGGGCGAATGGTTCGCGCACCAGCACTTCGGCTTCGAGCCCGACCTCATCACCATGGCCAAGGGCCTCACGAGCGGCTACGTGCCGATGGGCGCGGTGGGCATCCACGACCGCATCGCGAAGGCGCTCATCGAGCACGGCGAGTTCAATCACGGGCTCACGTATTCGGGGCACCCGGTTGCCGCGGCGGTGGCGGTGGCGAACCTCAAGCTGCTGCGCGACGAGGGCATCGTCGCGAGCGTGAAGAACGATACGGGCCCGTACTTCCAGCAGCGCCTGCGCGAAACGTTCGCCAACCATCCGATCATCGGCGACATTTCGGGCGCGGGTCTCGTGGCGGGCCTGCAACTCGCCGAGGATCCGAAGGCGCGCAAGCGCTTCGCGAACGGCGGCGACGTGGGCACGATGTGCCGCGACTTCTGCTTCAACGGCAACCTCATCATGCGCGCCACGGGCGACCGCATGCTGCTCTCGCCGCCGCTCGTCGTCACACGAGGTGAGATCGACGAAATCGTGTCGAAGGCGAAGAAGGCCGTCGACGCAACGGCGCAACAACTGGGTCTTTCATAACGCGACTTGTCCACGGCGGGCGGTACACAACGGGGTGTCAAGCCGCCCGCCGATCTTCACCTTCAGGGGTAAACAACATGAGTGTTAGTCATCTTCGTCATGCGGTCGCGATCGCGGCCCTCGCTGCGTGCGCGGGCCTCACGGCCACTTCGAGCGCGCCCGCGCGGGCGGCCGACGGCGATCTGAACGTCTACAACTGGTCCGATTACATTGCGAAGGACACGATCCCCAACTTCGAAAAGGAGTCGGGCATCAAGGTCAAATACGACAACTACGACAGCGACGACACGCTGCAAGCCAAGCTGCTCGCAGGCAGCTCGGGCTACGACATCGTTGTTCCGACATCGAACTACATGGCCAAGCAGATCCAGGCCGGCGTGTACCAGAAGCTCGACAAGTCGAAGATCCCCAACCTCGCGAATCTCGATCCGGTGCTCATGCACATGATCGCCGACGCCGATCCGGGCAACCAGTACGGCGTGCCCTGGGCGTTCGGCACCGACGGCATCGGCTACAACAAGCAGGCCGTCGAAAAGGCGCTCGGGACCAGCGCGCCGGTGGACAGCTGGGCGCTCGTGTTCGACCCGCAATACCTTTCGAAACTCAAGGGCTGCGGCGTCTCGTTCCTCGACCAGGCCGTGGACGTGTTCGCGGCAACGCTGCAATACATGCACAAGGACCCCAACAGCACGAACCCCGGCGACTACCAGGCGGCCTTTGAAGTGCTGAAGAAAGTCCGCCCGTATATCACCCAGTTCAACTCGTCGGGCTATATCAACGACCTCGTGAACAACGACGTTTGCGTGGCGGTGGCGTGGTCGGGCGACGTGGGCATCGCGCATCGCCGCGCCGAGGAAGCCAAGCGCTCGTACGAGATCAAGTTCTCGAACGTCAAGGAAGGCGGCCTGCTGTGGTTCGACGTGATGGTCGTGCCGAAGGACGCCCCGCACCCGGAGAACGCGATGAAGTGGATCAACTACATCTCGGACCCGAAGGTCAACGCACAGATCACCAACGAAGTGTTCTATCCGACCGCGAACAAGGCCGCGCGCCAGTTCGTCACGCCGACGGTTGCGCAGGACACCACGGTGTACCCGCCGGAAGATGTGCTCAAGAAGATGACGCTGATGAAGCCGATGCCGGCTGAGATTCTGCGGCTCGAAAACCGTCTGTGGGCGCAGTTGAAGACCGGCCACTGACACCCTGATTTCCCTGAAGGAATCAAGAAGGAGCAGAAGGAGACAACGCGCGGAAGAGGGATCGCTCGACCCCTCTCCGCCTGAAGTGCGCAATTCCGAAGTCCGGCCGCGCAGCGCCGCCCCCCTTTTCTGACGACGCGCGCGAGCCTTTACCGAGCTCCGTTCGCAGTACTTAAGTTCGCGAGTCGCGCCAGCGCCCCGTGCGGGCCGGCTCGCGCCTGAGAAACGCGTACTGCGACCAGAAAGGAACCAAGGTCACATCATGAATCCGACGTCCAAAGTCAACGCCCCAGAAGCTGTGCGCGTCAGCGCGACCCCGGCAAAGAACGACGCGTTCGTGCGTATCGAAAACGTCGTCAAGAAGTTCGGCGAAAGCACCGCCGTGGACAACGTAAGCCTGAACATTGCCAAGAACGAGCTCTTTGCCCTGCTGGGCAGCTCGGGCTGCGGCAAGTCCACCCTGCTGCGCATGCTCGCAGGCCTCGAAACGGCCACGTCGGGCCGCATCTTCGTCGACGGCGAAGACCTCGCGACGCTGCCCCCGTACCGCCGCCCCGTCAACATGATGTTCCAGTCGTACGCGCTCTTTCCGCACATGAGCGTGGAGTCGAACGTCGCGTTCGGCCTCAAGCAGGAAGGCGTGCCCAAGAACGAGATTCGCGAGCGTGTGGCCGACGCGCTGAACCTCGTGCAGATGGGCCGCTATGCCAAGCGCAAACCGCACCAGCTTTCCGGCGGCCAGCAGCAGCGCGTGGCGCTCGCGCGCTCGCTCGTCAAGCGCCCCAAGCTCCTGTTGCTCGACGAACCCATGTCCGCGCTCGACAAAAAGATCCGCCAGAAAACGCAGCTCGAACTCGTGAACATCATCGAGAAAGTTGATGTCACCTGTGTGATGGTCACGCACGACCAGGAAGAAGCGATGACCATGGCCAACCGGCTCGCCGTGATGAGCGAAGGCCGTATCGTGCAGATCGGCTCGCCGAGCGAAGTCTACGAATTCCCCAACAGCCGCTTCTCCGCCGAGTTCATCGGCTCGACCAACCTGTTCGAAGGCAAGGTCGTCGAGGACGAGCCCGACCACATCTACGTGGAAAGCGAGGACCTCGAAGCGCGCATGTATGTGAGCCACGGCGTGACCGGCCCGCTCGGCATGCCCGTGGGCATTTCGGTGCGCCCCGAACGCGTGCGCGTGACGCGCGAAAGGCCGGGCACGCCGCACAACTGGGCGCGCGGCGTGGTGACCGATGTCGCCTACATGGGCAGCTACTCGCTTTATCACGTGCGCCTGCCCGGCGGCAAGGTGGTCGTCTCGAACCTCTCCAGCTCGCACCTCATGAACGACGGCGCGCCCGCCTGGAACGACGACGTCTATGTCTCGTGGTCGCCCGCCAGTGGCGTCGTGCTCACGCAGTAAGGAGAACGGAACATGAGTACCTCTCTTCCCGCTTCGTCGGGGGCAACGTCCGCAAGCGGCCATGCGCGCCGCCCGGCAATCGTGCGTTTGCTCTCGCGTTTCGTGCCCTCGGGCCGCTCCGCCGTGATCGGCGTGCCGTTCGTGTGGCTCACGCTCTTCTTCGCGCTGCCCTTCGTGCTCGTGCTCAAGATCAGCTTCGCCGACCAGGTGATGGGCATTCCGCCCTACTCGAACCTGGTCGAGATGAAGGACGGCATGGTGCACTTCGCGCTGCAACTGAGCCACTACGCGTTCTTGCTCCAGGACAGCCTCTACATCGCCACCTATATCAGCTCGCTGAAGATGGCGGCCGTGTCCACATTCTTCTGCCTGCTGATCGGCTTTCCCATTGCCTACTACATCGCGCGCTCGAACCCGGCCACGCGCAACCTGCTCATGATGGGCGTCATGTTGCCGTTCTGGACGTCGTTCCTGATCCGCGTCTATGCGTGGATCGGCATTCTCAAGGACGACGGCCTGCTCAATCACACGCTCATCGCCATCGGACTGATTCATTCGCCGCTGCGCCTCTATCACAGCGACGCGGGCGTCTATATCGGCATGGTCTATTCGTACCTGCCCTTCATGGTGATGCCGCTCTACGCGCACCTCGTGAAGATGGACCTCACGCTGCTCGAAGCCGCCTACGACCTGGGCGCAAAGCCCTGGGTGGCGTTCACGCGCATCACGCTGCCGCTCGCGAAGAACGGAATCATCGCGGGCAGTCTGCTCGTGTTCATTCCCGCGGTTGGCGAGTACGTGATCCCCGAACTGCTCGGCGGCGCCGACACGCTCATGATCGGCCGCGTGATGTGGGACGAGTTCTTCAACAACATGGACTGGCCGATGGCCTCCGCCGTCACGGTGGCGATGGTGCTGCTTCTGCTCGTGCCGATGGCGGTCTTTCAGTACTACCAGGTCAAGGAACTGGAGGAAGGCAAATGATCAAGCCCAACCGTACGCTCTCCACTGGCGTTCTCACTTTCGGGTTTCTGTTCCTCTATATCCCGATCATCAGCCTCGTCGTGTACTCGTTCAACGAGTCGAAGCTCGTCACAGTCTGGTCCGGCTTCTCGCTGAAGTGGTACGCGGCGCTGTTGCAGGACGACGAGTTGCTGAGCGCTGCCTGGCTCTCGCTCAAGATCGGCCTCATGACGGCGTTCGCCTCGGTCGTGATCGGCACGTGGGCGGGGTTCGTGCTCGCGCGCTTCGGGCGCTTTCGCGGCTTCACGCTCTACACGGGCATGATCAACGCGCCGCTCGTGATTCCCGAGGTCATCCAGGGCATTTCGCTGCTGCTGCTTTTCGTCGCGCTGGAGCAGATGCTCGGCTGGCCCAAGGGTCGCGGCATCGTGACCATCTGGATCGGCCACGTCATGCTGTGCGTCTCGTACGTGGCGATCATCGTGCAGTCGCGCGTGAAGGAGATGAACAAGTCGCTCGAAGAGGCCGCGCTCAATCTCGGCGCCACGCCGCTCAAGGTGTTCTTCGTCATCACGCTGCCGCTCATTTCCCAGGCGCTGCTCTCGGGCTGGCTGCTCTCGTTCACGCTCTCGATCGACGATCTCGTGCTCTCCGCGTTCCTTTCCGGGCCGGGCTCGACCACGCTGCCGCTCGTCGTGTTCTCGCGCGTGCGCCTCGGCCTGAATCCGGAGATGAATGCGCTCGCCACGCTCTTCATCACCGCCGTCACGCTCGGTGTGATCGCCGTGAACCAGTTGATGAGCGCGCGCGAGAAGAAGCGCATGCGCGACATGCAGCTCGCCTTCGTCCAGCCCGATCCCGCCGAAGCCATCACGCCGGCCGCGCCCGCCGCAGCGATCGGCTCGCCCATCGGCCGGCGCGCCGCCTGATGAGGACTGCCAGATAACCAGGCGCGGCGTACCACCCGCCGCGCCTTACCGGCATGTTGAATGACCAGCAATAACGACCAACAAGGAGAATTTCAATGAAGAAGAAGTTAATCTGTCTGCTGGTGGCCGGGGCGCTGCCAGGGCTCGCGCTAGCGGACTCGACCAGCGAACAGATCAAGGCCCTGCAAGCGCAGTTGAACGCCTTGCAAAAAGAGGTGAAATCGCTCAAGAGCGAACTGGCTGAAACGAAGAGTGCCACGAAGGCCACGGCGAAGACGGCGGCGGCACCGATCGTCGTCCCGGCGAGCGCGGCGGCGCCGGTGGTCGACATCAGCTCGCCCGACTACGGCAAGACACAGGCGCACCTGACCAACGACGAAGTCGACGCCATGAAGCAGCAGATCGCGAGCCAGCAGCTCAAGGTCGACTCGCTCACGGACGCCGCCACGACCGGCCCGCTCGCGGGTCTTTCGATCACCGGCTACATCGACCCGACGTATATCTACAACCGCGCGCCGGGCACCTCGTCGTTCCTGTTCGCGAACCACACCGGCTCGTACAACTACTTCAACAGCACGTTCGGCGACGTCTACCTCGACATCAAGAAGACCTTCGGTGTCGGTCCGATGGCGCCTTCGGCCGAAATCACGCTCATGCCCAATCGCGGCAATGGCATCACGCTGCTGCAAAACGAGCACGGCGAGATCGGCAACAACATCCTGAATACCGCGGTCATCACCGTGCCGGTGACGTCCACGGGCACGTTCGTCGCCGGTCTCATGCCGAGCTTCGGGGGCTACGAGGTGCAGCAGTCCAACCAGATGCTCACGCTCACGCACAATCTGCTCTACGACTTCTCGGATCCGGGCAGCTATGTGGGCATCGGCTGGAACTACACGCCGGACGGCAGCCAGTGGGCCTTCAAGTTCATGATCGGCAACGAGCAGTACCGCACCAACGGCGCGGTCGTGCAGACGGGCCAGAACGCGCTGGGCGACCCGATCACCACGAGCAACAAGATCCCGACGTTCACGGCGCGCGCCGACTACACGTGGTCGAGCGCGCTCGATATCGGCGGCTCGTTCAACATCGGCCGCCAGACGCTGCCGAGCGCATTCGATTCGACCACGGGCCAGGCCGTGTACGGCGTGGGCGGCCAGGCGTCGAGCTCGGGCGGCTACTTCTTCTTCGGCGAGGTCGATGCGACCTACACGCTCGCGGACATCCAGTACAACGCCGAAGTCGACTACGGCCAGCAGCAACGCGCCGCGTTCAACGGCGGCAACGCGCAGTGGTACGGCTTCTCGCTGCTCGCGCACCGCAAGTTCAATGCACCGGTGGTGGGCCGCATGGGCGCCACGCTGCGCTACGACCTGCTCGCCAACAGCAAGAACGGCGGCGGCGGCGGCGGCATCGTCCAGAACTCGAACGGCATGGACCCGTACAACGGCTTCGGCATTGGTGCGGACTGCCTGGCGAATTCGCAGGCGGGCGGCGGCTTCGGCTTCGAGTGCAAGGGCGCGACGCGCCAGGACGTGGCGCTCGACCTGCTGTTCTACCCGACGCAGCAGATCACCGTGAAGGTCGAATATCGTCACGACTGGGCCACGCAGCGCGTGTTCCTGCACGACGACGGCTCGTACGGCAAGAGCAACGATTTGCTGGGCGCGCAGTTCATCTACTCGTTCTGACGACGTTGTGGCGGGCGGCGGCCTTCGCGGTTTCAGGCTGTCGCCCGTTTTTTCCTTGTACGCTTTCCCTATGCTCAAATTCGCCAGTCAGCCTCACGCCCCGTCCTGGTACGCGGCCACCGCCAACGACAGTTCAGCGCACCCCATGCTGGAAGGCACGTTCGATGCCGATGTCTGCGTGGTGGGCGCGGGCCTCACGGGCGTTTCCGCCGCCCTCAATCTCGCCGAACGCGGCTACCGCGTCGCGCTCGTGGAAGCCTCGCGAGTGGGATGGGCCGCAAGCGGTCGCAATGGAGGGCAACTGATCGGCGGTTACGCGTGCGATATCGACACGTTCGCGCAGTTCATGCCGGAAGCCGAAGTCCGGCAGATCTGGGACATGGGCCTCGAAACGCTCGATATCGTGAAGCGCCGCGTCAGGCAGCACGGCATCGACTGCGCGCTCACGGAGGGTTATTTCACCGCCGCCAACAAGGCGCGCGACGTGGAAGCGCTCAAGCGCTGGCGCGATGAAGCGGCGCAGCGCTTTGGCTACGACCGTTTCCAGTACATCGACGGCGACGGCGTTGGCCGTTACGTGCAATCCACGCGCTATCCAGGCGGCCTCTACGACCCCGATAGCGGCCATCTGCACCCGCTCAACTACACGCTCGGCCTGGCGCGCGCGGCCGTGGAGGCGGGCGTGCGCGTGTTCGAGAACAGCGCCGTGACGCGCCTGCGCGACGAAAGCGGCACGCATGTCGTCGAAACCGCGCGCGGCAACGTACGCGCGAAATTCGTCGTGCTCGCATGCAATACGTATTTGGGCGATCTCGCGCCGGCGCTCGCGCGCAAGATCATGCCCGTGGGCACGTACGTGATCGCCACCGAGCCGCTGGGCAACGCGCGCATGAACGCCCTGATGCCTGCCCAGGCCGCCGTGTGCGACAGCCGCTTCGTGCTCGACTATTTCCGGCCCGCGCCGGACACGCGGCTGCTCTGGGGCGGCAAGGTGAGCTATTCCACGTTCGCGCCGCCCAACCTTGGCGAAGCGATGCGCCGCGACATGCTCATGACGTTTCCGCAACTCGCCGATGTGAAGGTCGATTACGCATGGGGCGGCTACGTGGACATCACGATGAACCGCGCGCCGCACTTCGGCCGGCTCTCGCCCACGGTGTATTTCGCGCAGGGCTTCTCGGGCCATGGCGTGAACACCACGGGGCTCGCGGGCACGCTGATCGCCGAGGCGATCCACGGCCAGGCCGCGCGCTTCGACCTGTTCGGCAAGATCCGTCACCGCGATTTCCCCGGCGGCGCTACACTGCGAACCCCTGCCCTCGTGCTTGCGATGGCGTGGTATCGAATGAAGGACCTGCTCTGATGACACTCGACCTCGACGCCCAGGCGGACGCGCTCGCCCGCCACTCGTACTACGAAGCCACCGCCACGCGCCCCACCGACGACGACCCCGCGCTCGTGGGCGCGATCGACGCCGACGTATGCGTGATCGGCGCGGGTTTCGCCGGGCTCTCGGTCGCACTGGAGTGCCGCGCACGCGGCCTCTCGGTCGTGGTGCTCGACGCGCATCGCCCCGGCTGGGGCGCTTCGGGCCGCAACGGCGGCCAGACACTCGTGGGCTTCGCGAAGGACGAAGTGCTCGAAAAGCAGCTCGGCGCGCAAGGCATCCGCGCGGCGTGGGCGCTTTCCATCGAAGGCGTGAACCTCGTGCGCGAGCGCATTGCGCGCTACGGCATCGACTGCGACTTCACGCCGGGCTATCTGACCGTCGCGACCCGGCCCAAGCGCGTGCCGGACCTGCGCGCGTGGATGGACGCCGCGCGCACGCGCTGGGGTTACGACCGGCTCGAGTGGCTCGACACCGACGCCACGCGTGCTCACGTGGCGTCGCAACGTTATCTCGCGTGCGTCTACGATCCGGTTTCCGGGCATCTGCATCCACTCAAGTACTGCCTCGGCCTTGCCGCCGCCGCGCGGCGCGAGGGCGCGCAACTGTTCGCGCATACGCCCGCGCTCGAAGTCGTGCGCGGCGCGCGGCCCGTGGTCAAGACCGCGCGCGGCGAAGTGCGCTGCGGGTTCGTGGTGTCGTGCTGCAACGCCGCGCCCGGCGGCGTGTTGCCGGGCGACGTGGCCGCACGCATCGCGCCGATTGCCTCGTACATCATCGCCACTGAGCCGCTCGGCCGCGAGCTGGCCGACTCGTTGATCGCGCAACGTTCCGCCGTGTGCGACAACAACTTCTTTCTCGACTACTTCCGTGTGTCGGCCGACGACCGCATGCTGTTCGGCGGACGCGCCGATTCGACGGGCGCCGCGCCCGCGCAACTCACGGCGGCCATGCAAAAGCGCATGAGCGACGTGTTCCCGCAGATCGCGAACGCGCGCGTGGAATACGCCTGGGGCGGCTTTGTCGATGTCACGCGCAACCGCGCGCCCGACTTCGGCGCCATCGATCCGAATTATTACTACGTGCAAGGTTTCTCGGGGCACGGCGTGGCGCTCACCGGCATCGCGGGGCGGGTCGTGGCACAAGCCATCGTGGGCGAGCGCGCGTCGTTCGACCTGTTCGCGCAACTGCGGCACGCGCGCTTTCCCGGCGGCCCCGCGTGGCGGCGGCCCGCGCTGGAGATCGGCATGCTTTATCACCGCGTGATGGAGATGTTCTGAAACGGCATGTCCTGCACGTTCCGCCTGGCTGTTATACCCTTGCGAAAGTCCGCTGCCCTCGTGCGGCGCGCGCCCCTCTTCTGCTTCATCCGCTTTTTCGCCAGGAGCAACAGCAATGGATTACGTCAGGTTCGGCTCGACAGGGCTGCAAGTTTCGCGTCTTTGTCTTGGTTGCATGACCTACGGGGTGCCCGAACGCGGCACGCACCCGTGGACGCTGGGCGAGGAAGCCAGCCGCCCGCTCATCCGCCAGGCACTCGATGCCGGCATCAACTTCTTCGACACGGCCAACACCTACTCGGACGGCACGTCCGAGGAAATCGTCGGGCGGGCGCTGCGCGACTTCGTGAAGCGCGACGACATCGTGCTCGCCACCAAGGTCTATAACCGCATGCGGCCCGGCCCCAACGGCCAGGGTCTTTCGCGCAAGACCATCCTCACGGAAATCGACCATAGCCTCAAGCGCCTCGGCACCGACTATGTCGATCTCTACCAGATCCACCGCTGGGACTACAACACGCCCATCGAAGAGACGCTCGAAGCGCTGCACGACGTCGTGAAGGCCGGCAAGGCGCGCTATATCGGCGCTTCGTCCATGCACGCGTGGCAGTTCAGCAAGGCGCTCTACACGTCGCGCCAGCACGGCTGGACCGAGTTCATCAGCATGCAGAACCACGTGAACCTGCTCTATCGCGAGGAGGAGCGCGAAATGCTGCCGCTGTGCGCCGACCAGGGCGTTGCCGTGATGCCGTGGAGCCCGCTTGCGCGCGGCCGCCTCACGCGCGACTGGAACGCCACGAGCGAGCGCGCATCCACCGACAGCTTCGGCAAGACGCTCTACGGCGCCGAAGCGGATCACGCCATCATCGATGCGGTCGCAACCATCTCGCGTGCGCGCGATGTGCCGCGCGCGCAGGTCGCGCTGGCCTGGCTGCTGCAAAAGCCCGGCATCACCTCGCCGATCATCGGCGCTTCGAAGCCGCAGCATCTCGAAGACGCTGTTGCGGCGCTCTCGCTAAAGCTCACCGCGGAAGAGATCAAGGCGCTCGAAGCGCCTTATCTGCCGCATGCGATCGCGGGGCATCAGTAAGCCGTAGGCAAACGCTCGCGCATGATCCGCGCGAGCGTTTGCATGTGCGCGTCGGCCGCGTGCGGCGGCGTTTCGGCGTAGCCGAGCAGGAAGCCGTTGTAGCGCGCCGCATCGGGCGCTTCGAGGCAATACGAGCTCAGCGGCGAGAGATGCAGCCCGTGTGCACGCGCCGCTTCGCTCACGTCCACGTCGGCGAGCGGCGCGTCCAGACGCACGCTCAAGTGCATGCCGCCGGCGTCGGCCGACACCGTCATCAAACCACGCAGATGCTTGTCGATTGCCGCGACCAGGCCGTCGCGACGCTCCTCGTAGAGCCTGCGCATGCGCCGCAAATGGCGCGCGTAGCGCCCGCTTTCGATGAACTCCGCCAGCGCCAGTTGCTCCGCCACGCGCCCCTGGCGCATGAGCGTGCGGTGCGCCTGCGCGAACGGCGCGACCACGCGCGGCGGCACGATCATGAAGGCGATGCGCAACGCCGGAAAGAGCGTCTTGCTGAAGGTGCCGAGATAGAGCACGGGGGCGTCGTCGGCCAGGCCCTGGATCGACGGCAAGGGCGGCCCGTCGTGGCGCAGTTCGCTGTCGTAGTCGTCCTCCACGATCCACGCGCCGCACGCGCGCGCGTGCTCGATCAGCGCGAGACGCCGCTCGAGGCTCAGCACGCTGCCCAGCGGATACTGATGCGAAGGCGTGAGGTAGACGAGGCGCGGCGGCCGCTCGCGCCAGTCCTCGGGGCGCGCGTTCATGCCCGCGGCGTCCACGCTCATGGGCACGAGTTGCAGCCCCGCGCCCGCGAAGGCCACGCGCGCGCCCAGGTAGCCCGGGTTCTCGATCCACGCGCGCTCGCCCGCGTCCGCGAAGAAGCGCGCGCACAAGTCCAGGCTCGACTGCGTGCCGTCCGTCACGAACACCTGCTCCGGCCGGCAACGCACGCCGCGCGACACGCGCACGTACTGCGCAATGGCCTGGCGCAGCGCGGGCATGCCTGCGCTGTCGCCATAGCCCAGGTCGTGCGCGCGCAATTCGCGCAGCGCGCGCTCGACCGCCGTGCGCCATTGCGCATACGGAAACTGGTCGAGCGCGGGCACGCCCGGACGCAGCGCCTTGGCGCCATCGTTGCTCAGGCGGCGCGGAGGCAGGTCGCGCACGCGGCGCGAGAGCACCGGTGCGCTGTCTTCTTTCGGCGCGAGTTGCGCAGGCGTCGTCGCGCCGCCCGCTTTGACCACGTTGACCACCGAGCCGTGGCGCGTGGCGTTGACGAAGCCCTCCTCCACCAGCCGCTCATACGCGTAGAGCACCGAATTGCGCGCGATGCCAAGCTGCTCCGCGAGCGCGCGGCTCGACGCGAGGCGCGTGCCGCGGCCGATGTCGCCGTCGAGAATCGCGCGGCGCAGGCTCTCGTAAAGCAGGTCCTGCTGCGTGAGCTTGCGCACGGCGCGCTTCGCATAGGCTGCCATCATCAACGCGTAGTCCAAAGCCGTGGCTCCATCATTGTCATTTGTGGTGGGACTAACAATGGTGCCACAGGTGGCTTACGCTTGGGAGTCTGACCTAAGCCACACCGGCACATTGGGAGACACAACTTGACCGACACGGCAATTCAGGTGCGCGCCGTCGCGCCCGACGATTTCGACGCATGGCTGCCGCTCTGGGACGGCTACAACCGCTTTTACGGGCGCTTTGGCGCAACGGCGCTACCGGAGGCCATCACGCGCACCACGTGGTCGCGCTTCTTCGACGGCTATGAGCCGATGCACGCCTTCATCGCCGTGCGCGGCGAGCGCGTGCTCGGCCTCGTGCACTTCATCTATCACCGCAACACGATCATGGAAGGGCCGATCTGCTATTTGCAGGATCTCTTCACCGTGGAAGACGCGCGCGGCCAGGGCGTGGGCCGCGCGCTGATCGAGGCCGTGTATGCGCATGCGAAGGCTTCGAATTCGTCGCGCGTGTACTGGCATACGCACGAAACGAATCACACGGCCATGCGCCTTTACGACGACGTGGCCGTCAAGCCTGGCTTTGTCATGTACCGCAAGGACGTGTGACGCATCGAAGCGCGCGCCGCCTCAGGCGAGATCCTTGAGCAGCGAGGCGCGCACCGCGCCGTCCACGGTCTGCGTGGGCACGCGGTAGTTCGGGTGATCGCAGCCCAGCGTGAGCACCGCGCCTTCTCGCAGGCGCGCTTTCATTTGCGGCGTGAGTTCGAAACGCACGAAATGCACGGCCGAGGTTTTTTCGGCGTTCTCGCGTTCGAGGTCTTCGTCGGCGATCGCGTAGACGGGCGGCTCGCCTTCCACCTGAACGAACACCTTGTCCTCGATGCCGATCAGGCGCGCCAGCGCCGCGCGACGCTCGACCTCGCTTTCGTATTCGAGCTGCATCGTCGCCTTGAGGTTGCTGCCGTCGGGCACGAGCGGCAGGTAGGCCGCGAGTTCGCCCTGAATGCCGTCTTCGTCGAAGATCTTTTCGATGTGCAGCATCTCCTGGATCTGATAGCGGATCGTCGCCTCGTCTTCGAACAGGAACGTGAGGTGATTGCCGAGCGCAACGACACGCTGCTTCTTGTGTTCGATGATGCGCTTGCGCATGTCGCCCCGCGCCTTCGCGTAGGCTTCCAGCGTCAACAGCGAATTTCTCGCGATCGTCATGAGTCGTGCCTCGTGTCGGTATCGTGATGGCGGCGTCGCTCAAATGCCATAAGCGCGGCGCAGCAAGGTGATGGGATGCGCGAGCGGCGGCTCGCCCAGATTGTTTTCCTCGATGCCCTGGGCGATGTGGTGGCCCGCAAGCTGGCAGTCTGACGAGATGAAGTTAGGCGCGGCCTGGCCCATCTGCTTGAATACGGGCGTACCGATCTTCATCGACATCGCGTGAAACTCCTTCTTCACGCCGAACGTGCCCGCATGGCCCGAGCAGCGCTCGACCACGGTCACCTTGGTGTCGGGCACGAGCGAGAGCAGGTCGAAGGTCTTGCGGCCGATGTTCTGCACGCGCGCGTGGCACGGCACGTGGTAGGACACGTTGCCCAGCGGCGCGCGGAAGTCGGTCTTGAGCAGGCCGTCGCGGTGGCGCGCCACGAGGTACTCGAACGGGTCCCAGAATGCGTCGCTCACGGCTTTGGTGTTGGCGTCGTCGGGGAACATCAGCGGCAATTCGTGCTTGTACATGAGCACGCAGCTCGGCACCGCGCCGATCAGCGCATAGCCTTCGCGCGCGTAACGCGCGAGCATCGGCATGTTTTGCGCCTGCTTGTGCGCCACGCCCTCCAGATTGCCCTGCTCCAGCAGCGGCATGCCGCAGCACCACTCGCTCTTCACGAGTTCATAGGGAATCTCGTTGTGGTCGAGCACCGCGAGCAAGTCGTGGCCAATGCCGGGCTCGTTGAAATTCACGTAACAGGTGGCGTAGATCGCGACCTTGCCCGGCGTGCGCTCGCCTTCGCGCACCTCGCTCGTCGACGCACGTTTTGCAACGTTACGGAATTTGCGGGTGGCGAAGTCGGGGAGCCACGCCTTGCGATCGACACCCAGCATGTCTTCCATCGCGCCGCGCATCACCTTCGTGTGATTGACGGCGTTGACCGATTGCGTGACCACGGGAATGCCGGCGAGCTGGCCGAGCGCGTCGGTGTTGGAGAGCACGCGGTCGCGCAGCTTCACTTCGCCTTTGCGATAGTGGATGGCTTTCGCGCGCAACATGAGATGCGGAAAATCCACGTTCCACGGATGCGGCGGCACGTAGGGACACTTCGTCATGTAGCAGAGGTCGCACAAATAGCATTGGTCGACGACCTTGCCGTATAGCGACTTGTCGACGTCGTGCGCCTCGCCGGTGTCGGTTTCGTCGACGAGATCGAAAAGCGCCGGAAACGCGCCGCACAGCGACACGCAGCGCCGGCAGCCCGCGCAGATGTCGAACACGCGAGCGAGTTCTGTGTCGAGCTGGGCCTGGTCGTAGAACGCTTCGGAGCGCCAGTCGAGCGGATGGCGCGTAGGTGCTTCGAGACTGCCTTCCTTGTGGGGCATGACGTCTCCTTCTTTTAGTTATCGCCTGGTCGGCAATATGCGCGGCTGAATGCGCGACTCAAGCCGCCACTCAAGCCGCGGCTGAACATGCGCGCGTGCGCGCGCCGGTTCGCGTCCGGCGCGCGCAAAGCATTCGCGCGATGTGTGCGTGCCGTACATAGCGGGCGCCACGCATGCGGCGCGCCCGGCACGCGGCGGTCCTCAGTCCGCCAGCACGTCCAGCGCTTTCGAATAGCGGTTGGCGTGGCTGCGCTCGGCCTTGGCGAGCGTCTCGAACCAGTTCGCGATTTCGTCAAAGCCTTCGTCGCGCGCGGCCTTGGCCATGCCGGGATACATATCGGTGTATTCGTGCGTTTCGCCCGCGATCGCCGCCTGCAAATTCAGGCGCGACGTGCCGAACGGCAGACCGGTCGCCGGGTCGCCCACCGCTTCCAGATATTCGAGGTGGCCATGTGCGTGGCCGGTTTCGCCTTCGGCGGTCGAGCGAAACAGCGCCGCTACGTCGTTCTGCCCTTCAACGTCGGCCTTGGCTGCGAAATACAGGTAACGGCGGTTGGCCTGCGATTCGCCTGCGAATGCATCCTTGAGGTTCTGTTCCGTCTTCGAGCCCTTTAGCTGTGCCATCTGTGCCTCCATCCGATTCGATCTGATATGTGGGGACGCGACGCCATTCGCCTTCGTGCGGTGCACCATGGACGGGCGACTTCGCCGCACTATCAATCTAGGTTGTGGTGTTTGCGTTCCCAATTGTGATTTTCAATCTCCCCGATAGCGACGCGCCGATGGCCGGGTTTACGCGGCCGTCGGCAGGGTCAGTTCCGTTACGCGTCCTGCACGCGACGATCTGTCCTGCACGATCTGCTTGCGCGCGCCGCCAGACGTCCTAGACTTTGGAATTGCCGACGCGCCCGATCCATTTTTGTGGAGATGCCATGCGACTTACGATCTTGATCAACGGTTCCGATCCGACCGTCAATCACGACTATGCAGTGCTCTGGCTCGACACCGACCAGCAACGCTGGTCCCGCGAGTCTCACGAAGGGATCGACCTGCCGGAATGGGGTGAAATGCGCGACGTGAATGGTGTCACGTCGCTTTGCGCGCCGCTCGAAAACGAGCCGCTGTGCACGCTACGCGGTTTGCATGTGAATCGCCGTCAGGAAATCAGTTCCGCACACGGCGACGCAACATGGTCATGCGAAACATCGCACTCGCCGATGGAAGGCCAGTGGCGCCTTCAGGCCGTGGACCGCCAGATGGTCCGCGCCGAGCATGCGTTGTTCGCCGGCTGATCCGGCTTTGAACGAGTTCTGATTTTCCCGTTTGCCTGAAGGCGGCCCGTTTGCCGCCTCGCCTCTCGCGCCGCAACGCAACGCTGCCGCGCTCATCTGTTCAGCATCACATCGCGCCTGCGCCCGCTCACTGAGCGGGCGCGCGTTTTTTTGCCCGCGCTTTTCTCCTTGCGCGGCGCGCCCGCTATACTTTCAGCCCGCTTGATCCCACCCCAGTCCAGTCAGTCCTCTCGATGAAGAAGCTGTTTGCCTCGCTGATTTCCTCCCTGCTGCTCGCCGCCGCGAGCCATGCCCAAGCCGCGCCGGCCTGTTCGCAGTTCGTCCCCGGCGGCCAGTTCCCCACGCTCACGAACGCACGCATGGCGCCGAAGACGCGCATGCTCTGCTACTCGGACTTCGTCGTCCTGCACTCGGGCGTCACGCACGGGCCGCTGTGGTCCGCCGAGCATCTCACGCGCGATCACCTGGAAGCCGCGAAGGACATGACGCGCACGAACCGCTTTTTCGAGGACGACCGTTTGCCCGCGGGCGAAGGCGCGACGCTCGCCGACTACAAGCGCAGCGGTTTCGATCGCGGCCACATGAGCCCGGCGGGCAACCGCTGGAACGCGCAGGCCATGGCCGAATCGTTTTCGCTGGCCAATATCGTTCCGCAAAACCGGGACAACAACCAGCGCCTGTGGGCGCATATCGAAACGGCCGTGCGCAAGCTCGCGACGAAATACGGCGAAGCCTATGTCGTGACCGGGCCGCTCTTCACGGGCGCGCAGTTGCAGACGATCGGCGCCACGCGCGTGCTCGTGCCCACGCAGATCTTCAAGGTCGTGTACGTGCCTTCGCAGCAGCTCGCGTTCGCCATCGTCGCCGACAACGCGTCGGCCGACCGCTACGACATACGCTCGGTGCGCGATCTCGAAGCGCAGAGCGGCATTGCGTTCCCTGGCATTCCGGCTAACGTGGCGGCGAAGGAAAAGGTATCGTTCAACGGCCGCAACTTTGCCGTGAGCCAATGGGGCTGGTGAGCGCGCGATTCATGCGTGACTTATGCGTGACTTATGCGCGACTCATGCCTGACGCGCGTCCCGCTCGCTAGATGTCGAGCCGGGAGACCTTCGAGCCCTCCAGCGAAACGCCGGCCATGAGGCCGGCGTTCGTCAGCACGAAGGCTTCGATGGGGTTGACCGCCGTGGCGCTGTCGATCTTGCCGTTGGCGCCCATCTTCACGAGCGCGACGGTGGCGTCCGCGCCCACGCTCCAGCCGCTGCTGCGCTTGAAGCGATCGAGCGACGAGCGCGTCATGAATGCGTAGACGATGGCGCGCGACTGCGCGCCGACCTGGGCGCCGAACGAGCCGCCCATCGTCGAGAAGTAGCCGAGCGTGCGGCCCTCCACGCGCAGCGCGCCGCGCCCGTACTCGGCGCCGATCACGAAGCCCGCGCCCTTCACGTCCGGAAACACGAGCACGCCGCGCGCCTTGGCAAGCAGTTCGCGCGAGCCCTTGACGGAGCGATAGAGGCGCGCGAGCACCTCGTCCACGTCCTCGTCGATCTCGCGGCGCGCCACCGCGTTCGCGGCCGCTGGGTCGGCGGCGGCGGGACCGGTGGTCGTGCAGCCCGCCATTGCGGCCAGCCATGTCGCCGCGGCGACCGAGCCGCCCGCGAGGAATTCCCGTCTCTTCATTTCGATTCGTGATCCGTATTGATTACTGCTGCGCTTTCGGCAACGACGCCAGCGGGTCGACCGGCTTGCCGTTCTCGCGCACCTCGAACATCAGCGTGGAGATGCCCGCGCCGTCCGTGCCGCTCGTGGCGATTGCCTGGCCCTGCTTCACCGTCTCGCCTTCCTTCACGAGCAGCTTGCCGTTGCGGCCGTAGGCGGTGAGCAGATGCGCGTCGTGCCGCACGATGACCAGCTTCCCGTATGCCTTCATGCCGCTTCCCGCGTAGACCACGCGGCCGGCCGCCGCCGCTTTCACCTGCTGCCCCGCCGGGCCCGCGATCACCACGCCCTTGGACTTGCCCTTGAAGGGTTGCGCCACGCTGCCTTCGATCGGCCAGATGAAGCGGGCGCTGGGACGCTCGGCGGCGGCGGGCTTGGCGGCCGGTTTTGCCGCAACCGCCTTCGGAGCGCCTGGGCTTGTGGCAGTTGCAGGGGCGGCGGCAGGAGCGGTGGCTGCGCGTGCCACGGGCGGTACGGATGAACCGGACGACCCGGACGAAAGGGGCAGGATGGGCGGCAGAGGCGCGCCCGGCGAACTCGCGGCCGCCGCCGCTGCGGACGGCGCGACGCGCAATAGCTGGCCGATCTGGATCTTCCCGTCGGCGGGCAGCTTGTTCCAGTTGATGAGGGTGGCGGGCTTCTGGCCGTTGGCTTTCGCAATGCGCGTGAGCGTGTCGCCGGGCTTCACGCGATAGAAGCCCGGCGCGGCTTCGGCCGCGCTCCCGGACGCGGGCAGCGCCGCAGCGGCGACCGCGGGCGGCTGCACCGCCCTGGCCGTCACGGCGCCGTCTTCCGCCTGGTCCGTCTCGCCGGTTTCCGCGCTGCGCCACGGCGTGATCGTGCAGGCGCTCAATGCCACGGCAAACGCAAGCGCGAGCGCCGCGCCGCGCGCGAGGCGCGCGGCCTCCTGATGCAGGCCGCGCATGGTCAAGCCTGCGGATCGGCGTTGTCCGCCGCCGGCGTCCCGCCGAGCTTTTCCTCGGCCAGTTCCGCGAGCGCGCCGCCGCCCTTGTACCCCACCACGGCAGCCACGCTCTCGGCCAGCAGCGACGCCTCGGGGTGCATTTTTTTCTCGGCTTCCACCGCCGCGACCGCGCCGGCGATTTCGGCTACCTTATCCAGAATTCCCATCGATGACTCCTTGCCCACACTCTGAAATACCGTCTGCGCCGGAGGGCGCAGGTGCGTCATCATCGTTGGTTTGCCTGCGGACGCCGCGGTTTAGCGCGAGCGGGTTGACCTGTATCAGCGCGCGCACGAAGCCGGCGCGCGCCTCTGACAGTGGCATGACAGAACTGCCGCACGATGCGGCAGAGATCCGCGAGGAGAATGAGCCGCGAATGGCTCACGTATTGTTCACGAAGTGCTGAATTTCCCGCGCGGCTTTCTATAATGCGGGCCGCACCCCAAGCCGCGCGACGCTGGCGCCGCGCGGCCCCGCTGATACAAGGAGAGGATCACAAGATGTTCGACGCATACGCAAACGACGACGATGTCCTGAACGTACAAGGCGACGCGCTCACGCTCACGAACGGTTCGACGCGCGTGACGCTCGCGGGCACGCTCGAAATCACGCGCGACAAGCGCGGGCTCGCCGCCGCGCTGGCGCTCAAGGCGGCGCTCGACGACGTCGTGGCAAAACTTCAGGCCGACCCGCACCTGCCCGCCAAGGTCGCCGACGAGCCGGACCAGAAGCCCGGCGTCGTCAACAACCCGTTCAACTGAACGCCAACGCGGGCGGCGGCGCGAGATTCAGAACGGCTTGCCTTCGCTCTCGCGCCAGGCGCGCGCCATGAGCGTGTTCGAAGGCAGCGTTTCGTCGAGCAGCTTCTTCGCGCTCTGCGCGCCCGCGATCGGCAGGCCGGTGGGGTCGATCGCGCCGATCTGCGCGAGCACCGAGGCCTGATCCCAGTAGATGTGCTCGTTATAGAGCTTGTTGCCGCGAAAGCAGATCACGGCGAGCATCGGCACTTCGAAGTATTTGCCCGTGGGCGCGAGGCCCGGCAGCAGCCAGTCGATCTCGCGGTCGTGCGTGCAGCAGAAGATGAACTCGTCCACCACGCGGTCCGAGCCGATGGTGCGCGAGATCGGGATCAGGCGCGTGTCCTCGGGGTTCGAATGCACGAAGTGGTGCGTGTAGAAGCGCTTGAGCTCGTCGTGGCCCACGCCGCCCGTCATCGTCGGAATGTGGTTGACGTAGGGCTGCGCGACCATGGTCGGCATCACGTCGCTCGGGTTGCGCGCGACGAACTCGTGGTAGCAGTGTTCTTCCCACAACGCGTTGAAGTCGTAGATCGGGCCGAGCACGCGGCGCAGCATGGCGAGCGTGCGCGAGTACGCCATCATCGTGGCGGGCTTGTCGTACTGCGGGCGCGAGGACGACGCGAACGCGTGGTCGCAGCCGGGGTAGGTGTACAGCTCGACGCCCGGTTTGTCCGCCAGCGCTTGCGCGATGCGCTCGCGCGTGGCGGCGTCGCAGTGGGCGTCGTCGGCGCCGAAGTGCAGCATCAGCGGGCAGTGAATGCGCGCGGCTTCGTCCAGATTGTTTTCGAGGCCCACGGCGTAATAGCCGATCGCGCAATCTACATCGGTGCGCGTCGCGCTCAGGTACGCGAGCTTGCCGCCCAGGCAGAAGCCCACCACGCCCGCCTTGCCGCGATGCTGCGGATGGGCGCGCAGCGCGGCGAGCGTTTGCGCCACGTCTTCCATCGCGAGATCGACGTCGAAGCGCTCATAGAGCGAGAACGCCTTTTGCGCGTCGGCGCCGTCGTAGCCGAGATCGACGTTCGGCTCCAGACGCCAGAACAGGTCCGGCACCATCACGACGTAGCCTTCCTCGGCGTAGCGGTCGGCAAGCGCGCGCATATAGCCGTTCACGCCGAAGATCTCCTGGAGCAGCACGAGACCGGGGCCGCTGCCCTCGGGCGGCAGCGCCGTGTAGGCGCGGAATGCGCCGCCGTCTCGCGACGTGATCTGGGTCCATTGTCCGTTCATCGAGGTGTCTCCGTGTAGTCGTGGGTTGCCGTAGGTTAGCGTCGATCCCGCGCCGATGCAGCGAGTCACGCCGCGCCGAAACCGCCCGCCGGCGCGAGCGGCGGCAGCGCCGACTCGCCGCGTATCCACGCGTGCTGCGCAAGCTCGGCCATTTCGCGGTCGCCGCGGCTGTCGCCATAGGCGTAGAGCGTGGCGGGCGCGTGCTCGCCCCACCATGCGCGCAGCCGCGCGACCTTCTCCGGCCCCCAGCAGTTCTTGCCCGCGAGGCGGCCCGTGTACGCCCCGTCGCGCCATTCGAGTTCGCTCGCGAGCACGGTGCCGATGCCGACCGTCTGCGCCCACTTGCGCAGATAGATCGACGGCGAGGCGCTCACCAGCACCACGTCGTGGCCAAGCGCCTGGTGCTCGGCCACGCGCGCGAGCATCTCGGGGCGCAACAACGCGGGCAAACGGCGCTCGACGAAACGCTGCGCGGCGGCTTCGAGCGCCTCGCGCCGCACCGGTCCCAGCGCGGCGTAGAGAAAGCGCGCCTTGGTCGGCCCGCGCTGCGACCAGCCGGGCGCGATGCCAATCAGCCAGGGCAGGCAGCGCAGCGCGGCGGTGACGAAACGGGCGGGGCCGGCGGCGTCGAGCATGAAAGCGCGAAAGCTGTCGGACGTGGTGATGGTGCCATCAAAGTCGAATGCGGCGATGACGCGGTCGTTCATGTAGAGCGTATTGGGCAAAATGGGCAAGCGTGAAGGAAGAAGGCGGCGTGGCCGGCGTCATTGTCGGCGCAAACCCGAAGCGGCGGCAACGCGCGGTCCGACATTGATGCCATCGGTCGATGTGAATCGATACGGATACGCCGTGCGGATCAATGCGCGCGCTCACTGCGCCTGCGCCGCCAGGCGTGCGGCGTCGACGATCTCGATCTCACCGTAGCGCAGCGCGAGCACACCGTCGCGCTCCAGCTGGCGCAGGATCTGGTTCACGGTTTGCCGCGACAGCGCCAGCATGAGCGCGAGATCCTCCTGCGGCACGGGAATCACGCATCGCGCGCGCAACGCGGCGGGGACAGGCGTGGGCGTGACGGCGGCCTCGCCATAGTCGTGCGCAAGCAGCAGCAGGCGGCGCGCCACGCGTGCGGGGGCGGGCAGGAGCGCGGTTTCCTCGATGGCGTCGAACGCGAGGCGCAGCTTTTGCGCGAGCAGCAGGCCGAACACGCGCCAGTATGCAGGCGTGGCGTCGAGCAGCGCCACGAGCGCGGCGCGCGGCACGTGAAAGAGTGTGGAGTCGCGCTCGGCGTAGGCGTCGTGCGTGCGCGCGCCGCCGTCGAACAGCGCGATCTCGCCGAACCAGCGCGCGGGCCCGACCACGGCCAGCAGCGCCTCGCGCCCGGCCATGCTCGCCGCCCCCACGCGCACCGCGCCTTCCAGTACGCAATAGAGGCCGTCGTCGGTGTCGCCGCGCATGAAGAGGCGCTCGCCCGCCGCGAGCGTGCGCACGCGCCCCGCTGCGCGCAGGGCCTCGCGCAGCGGTTCGGGCGCGGCGCGAAACCATGCGCTGCGTTCGAGCGCGGCGGCAGTCGGCACGGATCGGGGGGCGGACGACGAGGCGGCGCGTGAAGTCATCGACGGGGTGCGCGTTGGCATTGGGCGGCGCAATTGTCGGCTAGCCGAAGGTTTGCGCGCGTGAGCCCGACGATCATAATGATTTTGGAGACAAAGGGGCACCCATGAGAAACCTGACCGAGCAGCTCACCCAGTACGCCGCCTATCATCGCGACGCGCGCAACATCGGCACCCATTTCATCGGCATTCCGCTCATCGTGCTCGCGCTTGCCGTGCTGCTTTCGCGTCCGGCCATCGCGCCGGGGCTGCCCTTTGTGTCCTTTGTGCCCGTTGCGGTGTCGCCCGCATGGCTCCTGTTCGGCGCCGCCACGATCTATTACCTCGTGCTGGACGTGCCGCTCGGGCTGATGATGGCGGTCGTCTCCGTGGCGTGCGTGGCGTTCGGCGCGTGGCTCGCGCAGCAAGGCACCGCCGCGTGGCTGGGCGGCGGCGTGGCGCTCTTCGTGATCGGCTGGATCTTTCAGTTCGTCGGGCATATTGCGTGGGAGCATCGCAAGCCGGCGTTCGTCGACGATCTCATCGGCCTCATGATCGGGCCGCTGTTCGTGCTCGCCGAGGCGCTGTTCAGCATCGGCTGGCGCCCCGCGTTGCGCGCGGCGATCGAGGCCAAGGTCGGCCCCACGCGCATCAATGCGCCGCGCGGGCAGCAAGCGCGGCCTTGAACGGCGTGTGGGCCGTCAGCGTTCGAACCGCACGAGCCGCGCCGCGTGCAGCGCCGTGAGCGCGACGGCCACCCAGATCGGCACGTAAGTCGCGAGCTGGCGCATGCCCAGATGTTCGCCGAGCAGCGTCACCGAAACGATCACGAGCAGCACCGGCTCCACATAGCCGAGGATGCCGAAAAGGGCCATCGGCAGCATGCGGCTCGCCTTCAGGTACGACGCGAGCGCCACCGTGCTGAGCACGCCGAGGCCCGGCAACAGCACGAAAGCGAGGAACTTGTGCGCGTCGAGGAGCGCGAGCGAGCCGCCCGCGCGCACTTCGATCACGGCTATCGGCACGAGCAGCAGCATCTCCACGGCGAAGGTGACGAGCGAGTCCGCGTGAATCTTGCGGCGCAACACGAAATACGGCGGATAGCCGAGCGCCACGAGCAACGTGGGCCACGAGAACGCGTGCGTGGCCCACAACTCGTGCGCCACGCCCACGGCCGCGCACGCGACGGCAAGCCATTGCAGCCGTTCGAGCCGCTCGTGGTAGTAGTAGCGGCCCACCAGCACCATGATGAGCGGCAGCAGGAAGTAACCGAGCGACACCTCCAGCATGCGCCCGTGCAGCGGCGCCCACAGGAACACCCATAGCTGCGAGCCGAGCAGCGCGGCGCTCGCCACGAGTGCCAGCGCGGTGCGTGGCTCGCGCACCATGCGCATGAGGAGCGCGCCCAGTTGCGGCGCGCGCTTGCGCAGCAGCAGCAAGGCCAGCGCGCCCGGCGCGGTCCAGATGACGCGCCAGGCGAAGATATCGAGGCCGCCCAGCGGCGCAAGCAGCAGCGTATAGGCCGACATCAGCGCGAACAGCGCCGAAGCGCCCACGGAAAATGCGAGACCGCGCCCGGTTTCGTGCTGGTTCATCGGGATGGTCGGCGGCGCAAAACGGAACCGCAGAGGGGGCGAGCGGCGCGGCGCGTAAATTTCGCGCGCGCGGGTAAAAACGTTGTCATTTGAATTGGCTATTGAATAAGACGCGAACTCGCAAAGCCCGCGGCGAGACCGCATTCTAGTCGTGTTTTGGCGGCCTGAGGCGCCGCAAACCCGCGCCGCGCAAGGCGGGCATGTGCGATGCTGCCATTGCGGTTCGCCGCGGCGGCGCAATTAAGTCTGTGCAGACTGCGCAACGATGGACTAGAACGTAAGTCTTGCCGCGCCAGCCCGCCGTCACCAACGTCCAACGCCCACTGGAGCCCGCATGACACTTCCTGCGCCCCGCCCCGCCGTTGCGGATCCCGCCCGCTCACAGGCCCTTCGCGCCGCCAGCGAATTCGCCGCCGACGTGCGCGCGGGCCTCACGCGCGCGCCGCAGAAAGAACTGCCCTCGAAGTATCTGTATGACGAAGTGGGCTCGGCCCTCTTCGAAGTGATCACCGTGCTGCCCGAATACGGGGTCACGCGTTCCGAGGAGCGCCTGCTCACGCGCTACGCGGCCGAGATCGTCGAGGCGCTGCCCTCCGACGTCAAGGTCGCGGAGCTCGGCAGCGGCAGCGGCCGCAAGACGCGCCGCATTCTCGAAGCGCTGTGCCGCAAGCGCCCCACTTCGTACTGTCCGATCGAGATTTCGCGCAGCGCGCTGCAACTGTGCCGGCGCGAGCTGGCCGACATCGAACGCATCTCGATCGTCGGCTACGAGCGCGACTATCTCGCCGGTCTTTCGGAAGTGAGCCGCCAGCGCAAGCCCGGCGAGCAACTGTTCGTGCTCTTTCTCGGCAGCACGATCGGCAACTTCGCGCGGCTCGCGGCCACGCGCTTCTTGCGCGACATCCGCGCGATGCTGCGTCCCGGCGACACCCTGCTGCTCGGCACCGATCTCGTGAAGCCCGTGGACACGCTGATCGCCGCCTACGACGACGCCATCGGCGCCACGGCCGCGTTCAACCTGAACCTGCTCGCGCGCATCAACCGCGAACTCGACGCCAACTTCGACCTGCACGACTTCGAGCACGTCGCGCGCTTCAACCCCGACGTGCGCAGCATCGAAATGCATCTGCGCGCGAAGCGCGACGTGCGCGCCGAAGTGAACGCGGCGGGCTTGAGCGTCGAGATCGGCGCGGGTGAAACGATCTGGACCGAGAGCAGCCACAAGTACCACGCCGACGAAATTCCGGCGATCGCCGCCGACGCGGGATTTCGCTGCGCGCGCCAGTGGGTCGAGAAAGAGTGGGGATTCGCGGAGAGCCTGCTCGAGGTGAAGTGAGGGGTATCTGAACTGCAACGAAAAAGCGGTGCGCCTTTTGCATGGCGCACCGCCTTTTTTTTTGCGCTGGGTTAGCGCGCGATGTCAGTGCTGTTCGAAGCGCTCGTAACGTTTTTCGTTCGTACGCTCCTCGCTTTCCACCGAACTCACGCGCGCGGCGGGCGGCCCGTGGCGCAGCCACGACAGCATGCGGTCCACCTGGTTGGCCGTGCCCTGGATCACGGCTTCCACCGAGCCGTCCTCCATGTTCGCGACATAGCCGCGAATGCGCAGCGCGTGCGCCTGGCGCACCGTCGCGTGACGAAAGCCCACGCCCTGCACCGTCCCGCGCACGCGCACATAGTACGTTTCCAGGCGCGTATCCAGATCCGGTTCGCTCATTGTTCAATCTCCATGATTTGATGCTTGCGCTGCCGATACGGTCGGCATTGTAGACGCCATCGCGCGAGCGCGCCGGGCGCGAGCCGAGGCACAGCCAGGCCCGCGCCGCGTACAATCCGTGCCACGTCGCGCCGCGCACGCCGCGACGTCGCCCGAAGCCGTCACCCGAACATGGAAGCCACCCTGCAATGACCGACACCGCCCGCGCCACTACGTCCCGCGCCAACCGGGACCTCGTGCTGATCACCGGAGCGTCCGGCTTCGTCGGCTCGGCCGTCGCCCGCATCGCGCAGGAAAAGGGCTTTGCCGTGCGCGTGCTGGTGCGCGCGACGAGTCCGCGCAAGAACCTCGAAGCGCTCGACGCCGAGATCGTCACCGGCGACATGCGCGACGCCGCTTCGATGCGCCAGGCGCTTGCCGGCGTGCGCTACCTCTTCCACGTGGCCGCCGACTATCGCCTGTGGGCGCCCGATCCGCACGAAATCGAGCGCGCCAATCTCGAAGGCGCCGAGGCCACGATGCGCGCGGCGCTCGAAGCGGGTGTGGAGCGCATCGTCTACACGAGCAGCGTGGCGACGCTCAAGGTGACGAGCTCGGGCAACTCCGCCGACGAAACCTCGCCGCTCACGGCCGAGCAGGCAATCGGCGTGTACAAGCGCAGCAAGGTGCTCTCGGAGCGCGCCGTGGAGCGCATGATCGAGCGCGACGGCCTGCCCGCCGTGATCGTCAATCCGTCCACGCCGATCGGCCCGCGCGACGTGAAGCCCACGCCCACGGGGCGCATCATCGTGGAAGCCGCCACCGGCAAGATTCCCGCGTTCGTCGACACGGGCCTGAACCTCGTGCACGTCGACGACGTCGCGAACGGCCACTTCCTCGCGCTGGAGCGCGGGCGCATCGGCGAGCGCTATATCCTCGGCGGCGAGAACCTGCCGCTCCAGCAAATGCTCGCCGACATCGCCGGCATGGTGGGCCGCAAGCCGCCCACCATCGCGCTGCCGCGCTGGCCGCTCTACCCGCTCGCGATGGGCGCAGAAGCCGTGGCACGCTTCACGAAGCGCGAGCCGTTCGTGACCGTCGACGCGCTCAAGATGTCGAAAAACAAGATGTATTTCACCTCGGCGAAAGCGGAGCGCGAGCTCGGTTATCACGCGCGGCCGTATCGCGAAGGGCTGAAGGATGCGCTTGCGTGGTTCCGCGAAGCGGGCTATCTGAACGCCAAATAACAAGCAAGCCCAGCAAATTGTTACAACTTTTGTTGCGACATGCGTACAACTCCCGGAAGGCAATGCAGGCGCGCTATGGGTAAAATCGCAGGTCTTACCTGAGAAGCCTCGCATGAATCTTCAAGAACAGATTGGCGTGCTCGCAGCTGGCGTCGATCAGCTCATTCAGGCCGCCGCCGCAGTACAGGGCACGCGCGCCGATGAACGCGCAGCCGCCGAACCCCTCCAGACGTCTCCCGTTGCAAGCAGCGAAGTGGAAGCCGTGAGCGCAGCCGACGCTGTGGCGACGTCGCTCGCCGCGACGCCGGAAGCCGAAGCCGCTGCCTCCACCGAAGCCGTGGCAGTTGCCGAAGCACGTGAACACGTCGAACCCATTGAACCCGTTGAACCTGTCGTGCCCGTTGAATCCGTCGTGCCTGCTGAACCTGTCGAAGCCGCTGAAACCGTCGAAGCCGTGAGCGCAGTCGAGACCGCCGAACCGGCCGCCGCCGGGGCGCCGCCCGAACTGCTCGTGGCGCGCCCGACGCAAAACGAGATCACGCTGACGATCGGCGGCCAGACGGTCACGCTCAACGCGGTGCAGATCGGCCAGATGATCGAGGAGCTGGCGAACGCGCGCGCCTCGATGCAGCCCGAACCGCCGCCCGGCATTCCGCCCGGCTGGCGTTTCGCCTCGACGAAAAACCCGGTGATGGCCGTGCAGAAGCAGTCCAACGGCGACCGCCTGCTCGTGATGCGCCACACGGGTCACGGCTGGGTGCCGTTCACGTTTTCGCCCGATATCGTCGTGCAGATGTATATGATGCTCACGCAGCGCTAACGCGCGAGCGGACATCGAAAAGCAGAAAGGGCGCCGAGGCGCCCTTTTTTACTTCATCCGTTGCCGGATTTCGCAGACGATCAACGTCCTTGCGCCGGCGCCTGCACGCGCGCCTTCCACTGTCCGCCCTTGCCGCGCCAGAAGCGCCATGCCGAAGCGAACGTCGCGCCCACGTAGAACAGCGCGACGAGCGGCAGGAACGGCGCCCACAAAGGCGAGCGACGGTAATAGGCGAGCATCGGCGAGTAGGCGCAGCACATCAGCGCCCACGCGAGCCACGCGGGCCAGCCCTTCGGGCCGAGCACGAGCGCAACGACGGGCGGCGCGAGATAGATCACCGTCATGCCGAGGAGCGTGCCCGCGAGCTGCCACGCCGAGTAGTGCAGTTGCGTGAACGCCGTGCGCGCGATCATGTTCCAGATGTCCTTCCACGAATCGTACGGGCGCAGCGACACGCTCTTCGCGGCAACGTCGAGCCGGATCGGGTGATGCCCCTCGCCACGGTGCTTGATGCGCGCGGCCAGGCTGCAATCGTCGATCAGTTCGGCGCGGATCGACTCGATGCCGCCCGCCTCTTCGAGCGCCTGGCGGCGCACCAGCATGCAGCCGCCGGCCGCGGCCGCCGTGCGGTTCTTCGGGTTGTTCACCCACGAGAACGGGTAGAGCTTCGCGAAGAAGAACACGAACGCCGGGATCAGCGCCTTCTCCCAGAACGAGTCGCAGCGCAGACGCACCATCAGCGAGACGAGATCGCGGCCTTCTGCCTGCGCGCGCACCACGAGTTGCGCGAGCGCCTCGGGCGGGTGGCCGATGTCGGCGTCGGTGAGCAGCAGGTAGTCGGCGGGCAGCTTGAGCGTGCGCACGGCCTCGATGCCTTGCGACTGCGCCCACACCTTGCCCGACCAGCCCGCGGGCAGCGGCTTCGCGGTGATCACGCTGAGCTTTTCCGGGCATTGCAGCGCGAGCGCGGCGGCGCGGGCCGCTTCGGCCGTGCCGTCGGTGCTGTGGTCGTCGATCACGATCACGTGGAATTCGCCGCCATAGTTCTGCTGGAGCAGCGAGCTCACGGCCTCGCCGATCGCATCGGCCTCATTGCGCGCGGGCACCACGGCGCAGGCGGCGGGCCAGCCTGACGCGGGTTCGACGAGCGGCAGCGCCTGGGCCGGGCGCGCGCGCCAGAAGCCGCCGCGGCCGAACAGCAGGACGAGCCAGATCACCAGCGAGAGGCAAGAAACGGCAAACAGGATGGTCGTAGTCATGCGTTGTTCCTCTCGATCGAAGGCGCGCGCACGCCCACGCGGCGCGACAGCCACATAGCCGCCGTGCGCAGGAGCACGACGGTCCAGTCGGGTGCGCGCAGCACGGGCCGCGCGCGCAATACATCGTAGCCGGCGCGCTCGATGCAATCGAGCATGCGCAGGCCGCCATGCACGACGCTGCACAGTTCGAGGCCGAAGCGCCCCGGCACGCGCAGCGCGAGCGGCGCGCCGCTCACCATCAGCGAGCGCGCACGCGCCACCTCGTGCGCCATCAGCGCGCGCCAGGCGTCGTCGACCCGGCCCGCGGCGATCTGCGCTTCGCTCACGCCAAAGCGCTCGCGCTCGGCCAGCGGCAGGTAGATGCGGCCGCGCGCCCAGTCGGCGCTCACGTCCTGCAAGAAGGTGATGAGCTGCAACGCGGTGCAGATTGCGTCGGAATCGGCGAGATTGTCGGGCGTCGCTTCATGGATCAGATGCAGCATCAAGTGGCCGATCGGGTTCGCCGAGCGCCGGCAGAAGTCCATCAGCTCGAAGCGGTCGGCATAGCGCGTCGTGTCGATGTCCTGATCGAACGCCGTGACGAGATCGTAGAAAGGCGCGAGCGGCAGCCGGTTCTGGCGCACCACGTTCGCGAGCTTCGCGAACAGCATGGGGTGCACCGTCGCCGGGCGGCCTTCGGCCACGGCGTTCAGCCCTTCGCGAAAATCGGCGAGGCGCGTGTGACGCTCCTCGGGGCTCCAGTCGCCTTCGTCCGCGATGTCGTCGAGCGTGCGCGCGACGTGGTAGATCACGCCGACAGGCGCGCGCAGCGCCTTCGGCAGCAACACGCGCGCTACCGGAAAATCGTCGTAGTGGTCGGGTTCCATCAAGGCGTCCAGAATGGGGTCGTATCCTGCGGGCGCCCTCCCGGCGGCCGCAGGACGCGATAGTTTAAGGGTTCCCGCGCCATGTTGCACCGCGCAAGGGCGAACCGACCGCGTTCGAAATCGCGCTGAACCCCACGCCGCGGGCGCTGCGGGCGCGACGTTGCCGGTACGGCGCAAGGGCCATGCGGCGGGCTTTTCGGGCGCATCCGGCGCGAGCGCGAGTGCGACCGTCGCGTGCGCGCCGCACCTCGTCGCGCGCCACGCAGCAAACCGGCGGCGAAGGGGTTAAAATGCGCGTCTGGTTTTTACTCCGTCCCCCCTCAGACGGAATTATTGGTATTCATATTAAATAGACAGCCGCAGCGATCAGGTCATTTTTACCGACTCGCTCGCCTTCTGCGGCAGTCGGAGTTCGCCACCTTATGCGAGTGATCCTTGCCCAACCCCGCGGCTTTTGTGCGGGGGTTGTCCGCGCTATCGAAATTGTCGATCGCGCTTTGCAGAAGCACGGCGCGCCCGTCTACGTGCGCCATGAGATCGTCCACAACCGGCACGTGGTCGAAAACCTGCGCAACAAGGGCGCGCGTTTCGTGGAAGAGCTCGACGAAGTGCCCGAAGGCGCCGTCGCGATCTTCAGCGCGCACGGCGTAGCGAAGACCGTGGAACGCGCCGCCGAGGAACGCGACCTCGACGTGCTCGACGCCACCTGCCCGCTCGTCACGAAGGTTCATGTGCAGGGCCGCCAGTACGTTGCAGCGGGCCGCACGCTGATCCTGATCGGCCACGCCGGTCACCCCGAAGTGGAAGGCACGATTGGCCAGATCCCCGGCACCGTGCTGCTCGTGCAGAGCGAAGCCGATGTTTCGAAGCTCGATCTGCCGCTCGATGCGCCGCTCGCTTACGTGACGCAAACCACGCTTTCGGTGGACGACACGCGCGGCATCATCGACGCGCTGCTCGCACGGTTCTCCGACATCGTCGGTCCGGACACGCGCGACATCTGCTACGCGACGCAGAACCGGCAGGCCGCAGTGCGTGAACTGTCGGATCTGGTGGAAGTGCTGCTGGTCGTTGGCGCGACGAACAGCTCGAACTCGAATCGCCTGCGCGAAATCGGCAGCGAAACGGGTGTGCCGAGCTATCTCGTGGCCGACGGCTCGGAAGTGAAGTCGGAGTGGTTCGCCAATGTGCAGACGGTCGGCATCACGGCCGGCGCATCGGCGCCCGAGGAAATGGTTGAGAACGTGATTGACGCGCTGCGCGCGTTAGGGCCTGTCGAGGTGTCGACGATGGCGGGCCGTGAGGAAAAAGTCGAATTCAAGCTGCCGTCGAAGCTGTTGCAACCGCTCGTCGCGCGCGAAGTTTAAGGAGGACACACTTTGTCTATTCCGCTGCTACAAAAAGTCCGCGTTGGCTCGTACATCTTCCGCCAGCATTTCAGCGGCAACAAACGCTATCCGCTCGCGCTCATGCTCGAGCCGCTGTTCCGCTGCAATCTCGCCTGCAATGGCTGCGGCAAGATCGACTATCCGGATCCCATCCTGAACCAGCGCCTGTCGCTGCAAGAGTGCCTGGAAGCCGTCGATGAGTGCGGCGCGCCGGTCGTTTCCATCGCAGGCGGCGAGCCGCTGCTGCACAAGGAAATGCCGCAGATCGTGAAGGGCATCATGGCGCGCAAGAAGTTCGTGTACCTGTGCACGAACGCGCTGCTCATGGAAAAGAAGATGGACGACTACCAGCCGAATCCGTATTTCGTCTGGTCGGTACACCTGGACGGCGACCGCGAAGCGCACGACCATTCGGTCTCGCAGGACGGCGTGTACGACAAGGCCGTCGCGGCCATCAAGGAAGCCAAGCGTCGCGGCTTCCGCGTGAACATCAACTGCACGCTGTTCAACGACGCCGTGCCCGAGCGCGTGGCGAAGTTCTTCGACACGGTCGGCGAGATCGGCGTGGACGGCATCACGGTGTCGCCGGGCTATGCCTATGAGCGCGCGCCGGATCAGCAGCACTTCCTGAACCGCGACAAGACCAAGAACCTGTTCCGCGAGATCTTCAAGCGCGGCAACAACGGCAAGAAGTGGTCGTTCAGCCAGTCGAGCCTGTTCCTCGACTTCCTCGCGGGCAACCAGACCTACCAGTGCACGCCCTGGGGCAACCCGGCGCGCACGGTGTTCGGCTGGCAAAAGCCGTGCTATCTGGTCGGCGAAGGTTACGTGAAGACCTTCAAGGAACTGATGGAAACGACGGACTGGGACAAGTACGGCACGGGCAAGTATGAGAAGTGCGCGGACTGCATGGTCCACTGCGGCTTCGAAGCGACGGCCGTGATGGACACGGTCGCGCACCCGCTCAAGGCCGCGCGCATTGCCCTTACGGGCGCGCGCACCACGGGCGCGTTCGCGAAGGACATCCCGCTCGAAGGCGCGCGTCCGGCTGAATACGTGTTCTCGCGTCACGTCGAGATCAAGCTCGAAGAAATCAAGAGCGCGGCCAAGACGAAGAAGCCGGTGACGGTCGCGGCTAGCTAATACGCTTTGATTCGCTTCGCTTTCCGCCTCGCGCGGAAAGCCAGCAAAAAGGGCGCAACGGTTTTTGCCGTTGCGCCCTTTGTCTTTTCAGGCGAGACGTTACCCGTACGTCAATGCCCTGCCGACTGCCGCGCCATTGCGACAATATCGCTTTCCTTGATGGTGCGAATCACCTTCTCTTCCGCGCGCAGATCGAGCGAGCGGCTCAACGCGTAATAGCTCGCACCCGCAACGACCAGCCCGACCAGCCAGGCGAGATCGATGCCATCCATCAGATGTGCGAAGTAACCGACGAAGATCTCCTTGCCCGATTCGTTGTCGACGATGGCGAAGAACGGAATCATCGCGGCAAAACCGATCAGGTACGCAACGATCCCGCGCGCCTGCCACGCGCCGTAAATCCCCTGCGGCGTGAAGAAGTGCGAGATCGCGTAACGGCCCTTGCGCACGAAAAAGTAGTCCACGAGATTCACGGAGGTCCACGGCACGAGGAAGTACAGCATCAGCACGAGGAAGGTGTTGAGCAACGCCACGCCATTGCCTCTGATCGAGAGCGTGCACGCCATCACGATTGCGCTGATCGCCATGACCGCGCCAATGCGCGCGCCACGCGTGGGCTTGATCTTGCGAAACGAGTCTACGCCCGTGAGCAGCGTGAGCATGGCGCTGTACGTATTGAGTGCGATGATCGGCAGGAAGCCCACCACCGAAACGACGACCAGCAGGCTGCCGCAGCCCGGAAACAGCGACGCGCCAACCTGGTTGAGCGCGACGAGCGCATCGGAGGCCTTCAGTTGCTGCGCGAGCCATGCGCCGAGACCGATCATCCACGCACCCGAAAGCGACGCACCGAGGAAAATGGCCGAAATCAGCTTCGCGCGGCTGGTGTGCTTCGGCAAATAGCGCGAGTAGTCCGAAACATAGGGCGCGTACGAGATGTTGTAGCTCGCGCCAATGGCGAATTGCGTGAGGAACGCGACCCAGTTGAAGCCGAGGTGCGCGCCCGACGCCACGGCGGGAATGGCGGGAATGGACGCAGCGCCCTTGCCTGCACCAAACGCAAGAGCAACCGTCACGATCGCGTAGAGCGGCAGCGTCGCGATCAGTGCCCACTTGAACGCCTTGTGCATGAGATCGTGCCCGAAGATCGCGAGCGCGCCGCCCACGATCGACGCCGCGATCGCCACCACTGCGGGATTCACGCCGAACACGTTCTTCAGGCCGTCCATGATGAGCGAGATGTTCACGACGTTGAAGCCCACGAACACGAACAGCGTGGCGAGCAGCGCGAGCGCGACGCCGCGATAGCCGAACTGCGCGCGCGACTGGATCATCTGCGGCAGGCCCATATCCGGGCCCTGCGAGCCGTGGAACGCCATGAAGATCGTGCCGAACATGATGCCGAGCGCCCCCGCCAGCGTGGTCCAGCCAGCGGAGAGGCCGATGCTCGGGCCCACGAAGCCGATCGAGATCGTGAAGAAGTGGAAGTTGCCGAGGAACCAGAACGGACCCTGGCTACTGAGCTTCGCGTGACGCTCGCGCTCGGGGATGTAGTCGATCGAGTGGCTCTCGATTTCGAGGCCGGCCGCCTCGCCCGCGAGGGCGGCGTTTTCATGGGCATTCATGCAACGAGTCTCCTGATTTTCGTAGTTTGCGCGGGCGCCAATGCGCGCCCGCCACCGCTCAGTCGCGCCGCTTCACGCCCGGCAGCACGCACAGCATTTCGAACGCGAGATTGGCTCCGAGCAGCGCCGTGGTGCCGAACGGATCGTACGGCGGCGCCACTTCCACGAGGTCCGCGCCGACGATGTCAAGCCCCCAGGTGCCACGGATGATTTCAAGCGCCTGCGGTACGGTCAGCCCGGCGATTTCCGGCGTGCCGGTGCCCGGCGCGTAGGCGGGATCGATGCCGTCGATATCGAAGCTCAGGTAGACCGGGCCGCCTTGCACGCGCGCGCGCACTTCTTCCATCAGCGGCTCGAGCGACCGGTTCCAGCATTCCTCGGCCTGCACGACCTTGAAGCCCTGCTGACGGCACCAGTCGAAGTCTTCGGCTTCATAGCCGGTGCCGCGCAAGCCGATCTGCACGACGCGATCGCAGTCGAGCAAGCCTTCCTCCACGGCGCGGCGAAACGGCGTGCCGTGCGCGATCTTTTCGCCGAACATCGTGTCGTTCACGTCGGCGTGCGCATCGACGTGAATCAGGCCGACGCGGCCATGCTTGCGGTGGATCGCGCGCAGGATCGGCAGCGTGATCGTGTGATCGCCGCCAAGCGAGATGGGGCGGCAGTCGTGTTCGAGAATCGCGTCGTAGGCGGCTTCGATGCGCGTGATCGAATCGGCGAGGTTGTAGGGGTTCGTCGCGACGTCGCCGATATCGGCCACGCGCAGCGAATCGAACGGCGCCGCGCGCGTGGCCATGTTGTACGGACGCAGCAGCACGGACTCCGAGCGCACCTGGCGCGGGCCGAAGCGCGCACCGGTGCGGTTCGAGGTGCCGAGGTCGAACGGCACGCCCACGAAGCAGGCATCGAGGCCCGAGGCGTTTTCGACCTGCGGCAGGCGCATCATCGTTGCGATACCGCCGCTGCGCGGCATGACATTGCCGCCGAGCGGCTGGAAATATTGGTCAGACATTACGGCGCTCCACTTTCATTTATCGTGCCGTATCATTCGAAACGGCTATAGCCGCAGTTGTAAGCGCCCATCGGCCAAAGATGAATAACGATCTGGTCGTTGTTCACATAGATTTTTATCTATGTATCGATGTTTGTCCCCGGAGAACCCATGCTCGGCAGCCTGACCGATCTCGACCTGCGCCTCATCCGCGTGTTCGTCGCCGTGGCCGACGCCGGCGGCGTGAGCATCGCGCAGACCACGCTCAACGTGAGCCAGCCCACCATCAGCGCGCAACTGTCCACGCTCGAAACCCGGCTCGGCTACCGGTTGTGCGAGCGCGGGCGCAGCGGTTTCAAGCTGACCGAAAAAGGCGAGCGCTTCTACGAACTGGCGACCACGCTGCTCGCCGCCGCCGAGGACTTCACGCTCAAGGCGCGGCATCTGGACAGGAAGCTGGTGGGCACGCTCAGCATCGGCCTGATCGGTCACACGCCGACCAGCCAGAACGCGCGCATCAGCGAGGCGATCGCTTCGTTCCGGCAGCGCGACGAAGCGGTGCGCTTCTCGCTTTCGGTGAAGTCGCCCGGCGAACTTGAGGAGCAGTTGCTCAACGGCGAGATCCAGATCGCGGTGGGCTACTTCTGGCACCGCGTGCCGACGCTCGAATACACGCCGCTTTTCATCGAGCGGCAGATCGCGTACTGCGGGCGCGGGCATCCGCTGTTCGGGAAAGCGGGGCAACTCGATCCGCTGGAGGCCGCGGAATACGAATGGGTGTGGCGCACGTATCCGACGCCGGAAGCGCAGCACTCCACGACGCAAAGCAAGGTCACCGCGCAGGCCGACAACATGGAGGCCGTTTCGTTACTGATTCTTTCCGGCCATCATCTCGGCTATCTGCCCCAGCAGTTTGCCGCGCCTCACGTGCGTCGCGGCTTGCTCGCCGCGCTCAATCCGAAGCAGCTCTGCTACGAGGTCACGTTTCATGTGGTCACGCAAAAGCGCAACCGGCATAGCCCGATCGTGCGCGCGTTTCTGGAGGATTTGAAGAACGCGCATCTGCGTGAGGCCGAGGACGATACGCAATGAAAAAGGCGCTACGGGCTTGAGACCCGTAGCGCCTCTTGCTCCACGTCCGCCCGATATCGGTGTGGCAGGAATACGCTTGATTGGCGATCAAGAAATCAAATTCAGGCTTCTGCTACCGCAGTCGTTTCGGACACATCTGATTGTTGAGCGCGCATCGCTCCAGCCAGCATGAGACTCCACCCAATACAGGGGACTCATGTATGGCAGAACTCGATCCGATCAACGCGATCGGCGGCAGGCAAGCCTTTCATCTCGACGTGTTCGGCGCGGAAGCCGCAGCGGCGCTCTCGGTCGTGTCGTTCACGGCCACCGAAAAAATGGGCGAGCCCAACATCGTCCATATCGAACTGACCCACCCGCAGCAGCTATTGCGCGCCGACTTCCTGAGCCGTGACGCGGTTTTCAGCATCAAGGCCGATGACGGGACCATGCGGCGCTTTTCAGGCTTTATCGAGCGCTTCTCAACAGTTCAAACGACGAAGGATTTCACAAGGTACGAGGTTGTCCTCAAGTCGCATTTCGGACGGCTCGAAGCCGTCATGAACACCGGCAACTACCAGCACCAGAGCACGCCGGACATACTTGCGGCGATCCTGCGCCGACACGGCCTGAGAGACCATCAGTTCCGCTTCCGGTTGCGCCGCAAGTACCCCAAACACCTGTTCCGCATGCAGCACCACATGACGGATATGGCGTACGCCCAGATGCTGATGCAGAAGGCGGGCATCTACAGCTATATCGTGGAGACGGAGTACGGCGACCAGGTGGTTTTCGGTGATGACATCGACCATTACCTTTACGACGAACCGCAACGCATTGTGCCGTACCGCGAGGCGGCGGGACTCGAAGCGGGCGGCGTGGAAGCCGTCACGGCGATCAAGACCCACACCGTCACGGTGCCGCAGTCGTTCATGGTGGCCGAGTACAACCCTGAATCCGCGTGGGAGCGTTTTCGCGCCTCGGCCACCGTCGCGCCGGAGGACCCGACCACCTACGGCCAGCCGTATATCTACGGCACGAACCACCTCGACGCGGACGGGGCGCAGTGGGAAGCGCAACTCAGGCACGAAGCGGCGATCGCCGGCCAGATTGTGTACGAAGGCGCGGGCAACGTGTTCGCCTTGCGGTGCGCCACGGTGCTCGAAACGGATATCGTGCTGCCCGACGCGCCCAAAGGCATGGTCATCATCGAGGCCACGCACAGCGGTGCGCGTGACGCGGCGTATTCAAACACGTTCAGGGCCATTCCTGCCGACCGTCGTTTCCGTCTGGAACTGAAGCCGGAAGCCTGGGCAAAAATCGGCGGCACGTTGAGCGCCCGGATTTGCAGCCCGGACAAGTACACCTACGCCTACCTCAATGCCGTGGGCTATTACGTTGTCCGCTTCGATGTGGACTTCGCAACATGGCCCAAAGGGGGCGAGAGCATACCGCTGCGACTCGCCAAACCCTTCGCGGGCAAGCTGCAAACGGGCTTCCACTTTGTTGCGTTGGACAATGACGAAGCGGTGATTTCTTTTCGAGATGGCGACCCTGATAAACCGGAAATTATTGCGTTTCATCATCATTCGCAGTCGCGCGACCTCATCACGAGCGACCGCCGCTGGCTCTCGCGTAACACGATCCGCACGCAGAGCAACAACAAGCTGCGCATGGAGGACTGGGCGGGCCAGGAGGGCGTCAAGCTCAGCACGGAGCACTCAGGCAAGTCGCAACTGAATCTTGGGTATCTCGTCAACCAGAAGCTCGAATACCGGGGTGAGGGCTATGAGCTTCGGACATCGGGGTACGGGGTCAATCGTGCGGGCAAGGGGCTGATGCTGACGGCCTACGACCGTCCTGGCGCGACCGGCAAGCAACTGGACATGCAGGAGACCATCGCGCAACTGGAAAGCGCGCTCGCGACCGCGAAGGCGCTGGCCGCGTCCGCCAGCAGCGCAAAGGCCGAACCTGCCGACACCGACGCGCAGCAGCAGATCAAGGACGATCTGGACGGCCTGAAGAAGCCGGGACTGTTGATGAGCACACCGGCCTCGGCTGCGCTGGTTGCGGGCCAGGGTATGCAGTTCGCGGCGCAGGGCGACATCTCGGGGGTGGCCGGGAAGAACGCGGACTGGAGCGTGCTCAAGCGTTTCACGGTCACGGCGGGTGAAAAGCTGCCACTGTTTGCGCAGAAATTTGGCATCAAGATTTTCGCGGCCAAAGGGCCAGTCGAATTCCAGGCGCAGAGCGGCCCCATGTCGTTCACTGCGGACAAGGACGTGAACGCTGGCAGCGTCAATGGCAAAGTCAATTTGTCCGCTGCGAAAGAAGTCATTCTCGAGTGCGGCGGCGCGTTCGTCCAGATCAAGGACGGCAGCCTTACGTTGGGCGGCCCGGGTGACTTGTTCCTCAAGACCATCACCGTGCAGAGGCAACGCAAGGCGTCGATAAGTACGCCCTTGCCGTCTATGCCAACTGCACCAGTCTATGACGAACAGGTACAAGCTATCGATGCAAAAACGGGGGCATTCATTCCCGGTTTGGCCTATTACATCAAGACACAGAGTGGAGCGATTTATACGGGCAACACAGATGCCAAGGGATTATGCGAACGCGTCACTACCAGCGAACCTGAAGAACTGACAGTGTTGTTTGGGGACGATGCCGAGAGAATGATGGAGAACACCTAATGGCAACCAAGCCGGCAACTATTCAGACGAGCGGGCGAGGCGGCAAGGCCAAGACCAATCCCGAAAAAAACTCCATCGCTCCCTTACCGCACAAGCGCAAAGTTCGTCTGTTGTTATGGGGGGGAGCAGCCACGCCGGGCGATAACGGCGCATTTCAATGGGCCGCACGCAATGTCATTAAAGACTACAAGGCGTCTGACCGGGGAAACTTTACCATCGACGAACATCACATACTCGTCGCCAAAGACATCGTCAGCTACATCAACGACCAGGACGATGACAGCATCAGATCGTTAGACATATTCACACATGGAGGCCCTCAGGCGTTGTACCTGACTACGGCCAGTCCGGATACAGATAAAGTGCTTCGTTACGTTCTGCACAACTCAAGCCTTTATCGCACCCGTACGCGGATGATCTTGAATGCCGCTGGCTGGACTGAAGGCTCGGCGCTGATCGATGAGATCAATTTTGGCAAGTTCGCAAAGAACGCGAAGATTGAGTTGCACGGGTGCACGACGGCCGATGCTGAGTCGGACACAGACAACATCGCAGCGGATTTCTCCAGCCGACTTTCTGAAGCCGGTAAAACCGTATCTATCGTCATAGGCCACGCCGACAAGGCAAACCCCAACATTAAGGGAGGCGGAGAGAAGAATGATGAGCAGGATTACCGACACGGTCAGCGCGTCGTATTCAGCAACGGAAAAATCGTCAAGGTAACTCGCCAGAACGGGCTTTTGATCGAGCGCGAACTGGAAGCCCTCACCGGGAAGGGTGGAGCATGAAAATAGCATCGACCGCCCGTCTCATATCCGTGGCATTCCTCTCGCTGGCCGTCTCATTGGTGGCATTTGGTCTCTTCGGCCTGTCACACTTCGATCGGTATACCGGCGAATATTTTGACGGACGCTTAATCGTGTTTGACAACGGTGTCTATCCGTTCATGTGGGGCGTCTTATTGCTAATAATCGGCCAGCTCGCGCGCCTACGGCTTCGTCGACCGGCCATGCTACTTGCGGCTGGCGCAGCGCTCGCGCTCTTCGTGCTAATGCGAGTAGAGATTCCGCCTCCTGCTGCCGGTCAAGCGATTTTCCCGGACGCAGGCTTGCTGGATCAGTTAATAGCAATCTCTAGCGCGGTGCTTTGCCTTGCGTTGGCGGATCGCCCAATTCAAAGGCTATTGAGCCGGATAATCAGAGGCTTCTCGCCCAAGCATCGCCGATAGATGTAGTTTAGTCTCCATGGGGGCCCAATTACTCCTACCTGGCGCGCGTTGTCCAAGGCGAAAAAAAGGCGTGACAGCGTTCGCCGTCGCGCCTTTAGTCGCATATCTGCGTGTAGCAGGTTAACGAACGCGTTCGTTCAGTGGGAACTCAGCAGCACTTCCCCGCACCCGACCCATACCGCGCGTTCTGCCGTTCGCGGAAAAACTCCTCGTACGTCATCACCGGGCGGTCGGGATGCGTCGCGCGCATGTGCGTGACGTAGCCCTCGTAATCAGGCAGACCGACCATCAACCGCATGGCCTGGCCGAGATAGCGCCCGGCCGTCTGCACGTTGTCGCGAAGTCCCGAGAACATGATGTGCTCCGTTCAGTTGATGACGCCGTTCAGTGCACGCGCTGCGCCACGGCGGCGGCGCCAGCGGGCATCGCTTCGTACGGCGTTTCCTGCACGGTCGGATGAGCGATCCGGCGTGCGCGCGAAATCGCGATCAGGCCGTACACCACGATGCTCACCACCACGAAGATGAAGAGGCCCGAAAGCGCGGCATCCACGTAGTCGTTGAAGACCATGCGCTGCATCTGCTCGAGCGACTTCGCGGGCGCGACGATCTTGCCTTCGGCAATAGCCGCCGACAACTTCTGTGCGTGCGCAACGAAGCTGACCTTCGGGTTGCTGTCGAAAATCTTCTGCCAGCCCGCCGTGAGCGTGCAGATAAGCAGCCAGAGCGTCGGCGCCGCCGTGACCCATGCGAACTTCTCGCGCTTCATCTTGAAGAGCACGACGGTTGCGAGCATCAGCGCGATACCGGCGAGCATCTGGTTCGAGATGCCAAAGAGCGGCCACAGCGTGTTGATGCCGCCAAGCGGATCGACCACGCCCTGGTAGAGGAAGTAGCCCCACGCCGCCACGCACAAGGCGGTCGCGATCAGGTTGGCCGGCAGCGACTCCGTGCGCTTGAGCGACGGGTGGAACGTGCCGAGCAGGTCTTGCAGCATGAAGCGGCCCGCGCGCGTGCCCGCGTCGACGGCGGTCAGGATGAAGAGCGCTTCGAAGAGGATGGCGAAGTGATACCAGAACGCCATCATCGCTTCGCCGCCAATCACCTGATGCAGGATCTGCGCCATGCCCACGGCCAGCGTCGGCGCGCCGCCTGCGCGCGCGACGATGGTCGTTTCGCCCACGGCTTGCGCGGTGTGCGTGAGCATGTCCGGCGTCAGCATGAAGCCCCACTGGCCCACGGTGTGCGCCACGGCGTCCGGCGTCGTGCCGAGCACGGCGAGCGGCGCGTTCATCGCGAAGTACACGCCCGGCTCGATCACCGAAGCGGCCACGAGCGCCATGATCGCGACGAACGATTCCATCAGCATCGCGCCGTAACCGATGAAGCGCGCGTTGGTTTCGTTATCGAGCAGCTTGGGCGTAGTGCCCGACGAGATCAGCGCGTGGAAGCCCGAGACCGAACCGCACGCGATGGTGATGAAGAGGAACGGGAACAGGTTGCCCGACCACACCGGACCCGTACCGTCGATGAACTTCGTGAAGGCCGGCATCTTGAGTTCCGGCGCGACGATCAGAATGCCGATCGCGAGCGCGAGAATGGTGCCGATCTTCAGGAACGTCGAGAGGTAGTCGCGCGGCGCGAGCAGCAGCCACACCGGCAGCACCGAAGCGACGAAGCCGTAGCCGATCAGGATCCACGTGAGCTGCGTGCCCGTGAACGTGAACCAGGCCGCGAGCGTGGGCGAGTCGTGCACGTGCTGGCCGAATGCGATGGACGCCATCAGCAGCACGAAGCCGATCACCGAGATCTCGCCGATCTTGCCGGGGCGAATGTAGCGAACGTAAAGGCCCATGAAGATCGCGATGGGAATCGTCGCGGCCACGGTAAACGTGCCCCACGGCGAGTTCGTGAGCGCCTTCACCACGATCAGCGCGAGCACCGCGAGAATGATGATCATGATGAGGAAGGTGCCGAAGAGGGCGATCACGCCCGGCACCGGACCCAGCTCCATCTTCACGAGGTCGCCGAGCGAGCGGCCGTCGCGGCGCGTGGAGAGGAACAGCACCACGAAGTCCTGCACCGCGCCCGCGAACACCACGCCCGCGAGAATCCACAGCATGCCGGGCATGTAGCCCATCTGCGCGGCCAGCACCGGGCCGACCAGCGGGCCCGCGCCCGCGATCGCCGCGAAGTGGTGGCCGAACAGCACGAACTTGTTGGTGGGCACGTAGTCGAGCCCGTCGTTGTGACGCACCGCCGGCGTCATGCGCAGGCCGTCCAGTTGGAGGACAGTGCTCGCGATGAAGCGGCTATAGAAGCGATACGCGATCAGATACACGCACACGGCGCAGATCACGATCCACAGTGCGCTGATACGCTCGCCGTGCGCGAGTGCGATGGTGCCGAACGCGAATGCGCCAAGCAGCGCGACCAGCGTCCAGACGACAAAACTGGATGTCCGACTCATGCGGCGTCTCCTGTTTATGGTTTTACTTGTGCACCCGGCATCGGGACCGGGCTCCGTCGCGCCGTTTCCAGGCGGCGCATGCACGACGCATTGCGCCGTGCTGTGGGCGGTAGTATTCGCTTTCAAACCGTCAGCCACAACCGGACAACTACGTAAGTGCTCTACGTGTGACTACGTAGGCAGCCCAACAGCCTCGATGATCTGCACCCGCGCTGCCAGCCGTTAAACGCTGCATGGATTGGCTGCCCAGCCGCACGCGCGCGGTTATGCTTGCAGACTCAGCACCCGACATCGCCATGCACGCCCCATTTTTTCTCACTGACCGCCGCCTGAAGACGAAGATCTTCCTGCTCGCGGTCGTGCCGTTTCTCGTCGCCATTGCCGGGATCGGGATCGGCGTGCGCCAGCAGGCGACGCGCCTCGCGCAAACGCAGCACGCCACCATGCAAAGCGCGTATCTCACGAGCAAGGAGATCGAGTTGCGCCACTACGTGGAGCTGGCGACGAGCGCCATCGCGCCGCTCTACGCGCCCGAGGCGAACAGGGACGGCGCCTTGAGCACGCCCGCCGACGAAGCCGCACGCCAGCGCGCCGCGCTCGCGGTGCTACAGAACATGGACTTCGGCCCCGACGGCTACTTTTTCGTCTACGACATGCACGGGCGTTCGCTCATGCATCCGCGCGAGCCGGGCCTCGTCGGCCAGGACTTGTGGAACCTGCGCGATCCGCAAGGCTCGCTCACGATCCAGCAACTCATCGCCGCGGCGCAACGCGGCGGCGGCTTCGTGCGCTACATGTGGCACCGGCCTTCCACGGGCAAGCTCGCGCCCAAGCTCGGCTATGTCGTGCCGCTGCCGCGCTGGGGCTGGATGGTCGGCACCGGCATCTATCTCGACGATGTCGATTCAACGCTCGCGCACATCGACGAACGCGCCTCCGCCAACATCGAGCGCACCATGAAGTGGCTCGGGGTAATCGCGCTCGCGGGCGTGCTGGTGATCGCGCTCGGCGCGCTCGTGCTCAACGTGAGCGAGCATCGCAGCTCCGACGCCAAGCTCAAGCGCCTCGCGCAACAGGTGGTGGAGTCGCAGGAGCAGGAGCGCGCGCGGCTTTCGCGCGAACTGCATGACGGCATCAGCCAGATGCTTGTTTCGGTGAAGCTGCTGCTCGAATCGGCGCTCGCGCGCTTCGAGCGCGGCGAAACGCGCGTGCCTCCCGCGGAGGCCTCGCTCGCCACCGGCCTCACGCGCCTCTCCGACACGCTGCGCGAAGTGCGCCGCATCTCGCACGCGCTGCGCCCCGCGATGCTCGACGACCTCGGCCTCGCCGCCGCGCTCGAACAACTCACGCGCGAGCTTGCCGATCAATCGGGCATCGAGATCGGCTTCACGCAGGCGCAGCCCAAGCCTTCGCGCGCCACGCGGGCGCGAGCGCATGCGCCCGCGCTGCCCGACGCCGTCAACACGACGCTCTTTCGCATTGCCCAGGAAGCGCTGACCAATATCGTGCGGCACGCCCACGCGGCGCGCGCCGCGCTCACGCTCGAAGTGGCGGCGAACGGCGTGACGCTCAGCATTGCTGATAATGGCCGCGGCTTCGACGTGGCGCACGCGCTGGCCGACCCGCGCGCGGGTCTCGGCCTGCGCAACATGCGCGAGCGGCTGGAGTCGCTCGGCGGCCGCCTCGACATCGCCTCGCAGCCCGGCCACACGCTCGTCACCGCCTGGGTGCCGATTGCATCCCACGCGGCGCCGCATGCCGCCGCCGTCTCCGGAACGCCGACATGATGAATGTGAACGAAATCAACGATACGAACGCCCCGGACCGGCCTGCGCGCCTCGTGCTGGTCGACGACCACCCGCTCGTGCGCGACGGCCTGCGCGCGCGTCTCGAAGCCGTGCCGGGCTTCGAGGTGGCGGGCGAGGCCGGCAACGCCGACGAGGCCATCGCGCTCGCGGCGTCGCTCGAACCCGACCTCGTGCTCATGGACGTAGGCATGGCCGGCGTGAACGGCATCGCGCTCGCGGGCATATTCCACGAGCGGTTTCCGGGCATCCGCGTGCTGATGCTCTCCATGCACGACAACATCGAGTATGTGACGGAAGCCGTGCGCGCGGGCGCGAGCGGCTATGTGCTCAAGGACTCGCCGGCCACCGAGATCATCCGCGCGATCGAGGCGGTGCTGGCGGGGCGCACGTACTTCAGTGCGGGACTGAGCGCACGCATGATCCAGGCGTCCGCGCGCAGCACGCCCGTGGAGCGCCTCACGCCGCGCGAGCGCGACATTCTCGACGCGCTGGCCGAAGGGCTGTCGAGCAAGCAGATCGCGCAGCGCGAAGGGCTGTCGGTGCGCACGGTCGAAACGCACCGGCTCAATATCAAGCGCAAACTGGAGATCGAAGGGCAGGCGGAACTGATCAAGTTCGCCGTGGAGCACCGCCGGAAATGAAACGGGCGCACTGGCCAGCAGCCAGCGCGCCCGACAAGGCACAATGCATGTGCAAACAGCGATCGGCGATCAGCTGCGCGCGTTGTGGTCGACGAGGAACTTGATGAGCCCGTCGATGCCGCCCTTGGCGATCTGGTCGGCGAACTGCGTCTGGTAGACCTGGATCAGCCACGCGCCCATCATGTTGATGTCGTAGATCTTCCAGCCGTTGGGCGTTTGCGTGAGGCGGTAGTCGATGGCGTCGTCGCCGCCGTTGCTGATGACGTGCGACTGCACCACGGTGTCCTTTGCGCCCGCACCCGTGCTCGACGGCGCGAACTTGAAGTTGACCTGCGTATCGCGCAGTTGCGAGAGCGACGAGGCGTAGGTCTTCACGAGCAGGAGTTGAAATTGCTCATAGAGCTTTTGCTGCTGCTCCGGCGTAGCCGTCGCCCAAGGCTTGCCCACCGCGATGCGCGTGGTGCGCTTGAAGTCGGTAGCGGGGACGAAATGGGTTTCGACCACCTGGGTGATCTTGTTCATGTCGCCGCCGCGCGCCTGCGGGTCGGCCTGCATCGCCTTCACGGTGCCTTCCACGGCGGCCTTGACGGTCGCGTCCGGCGAAGCCTGTGCGTACGCGGCACCCGAAATGCCCATGAAACAGGCGGCGGCAAGAAATGCGGTCAAGTAACGTTTCATACGCTCTTCTGGAACAGTGAAATTCAGGTGCCGGTAAAGTACGGAACGGTCCGTACCTCCGGCTGGCCCAGTATAACGGCTTTGGCGCTGATGCTGCCCAGGCGTCGCCTCAATCCGGCGTGTGCATGAGGCGCGCCGGGACGGGCAGGGCCGGTATACTTGAGCGCTTCGCGTCAAAGAACCTAATTGACAGGGCCCCCTCGCCTGTATGCTGAAGCCATTCATCATCCACCTCGTCGCCTGGTCGGTACGCCGCGCGGCGTGGGTCATCGCAATCGCCATCGTGCTCGCCGTGCTCTCCGGCGTGTACGTCGCGAAGCATTTCAAGATCAATACGGACGTCAGCGGCCTCGTCGAGAACAAGGCGGAATGGGCCGCGCTCAGTGACGCCAAGGACAAGGCCTTCCCGCAGCGCTCAAGCTCGCTGCTCGTGGTGGTCGAAGCCGACGCGCCGGAAATGGCCGACGCGGCCGCCGACAAGCTCGCCCACGCGCTCCAGGCCGACTCGCGCGAATTCAGCGCGGTCTCGCAGCCCGCGGGCGGCCCGTTCTTCCAGCACAACGGCCTGCTCTTTCCGTCCACGAACACCGTCCTCTCGACCACGGGCCAGCTCGTCCAGGCGCGCCCGCTCGTGAACCAGCTCGCCAAGGACCCGAGCCTTGCGGGCCTCGCGGGCACGCTCACCACCACGCTGCAACTGCCGCTCACGATCGGCCAGGTAAAGCTGCCGCAAATGGCGCACCTGCTCGGCAGCGCCGCCGACGTCGTCGATCAGGTGCTGGCGGGCAAGCCCGCCGCGTTCTCGTGGCGCGGACTGGTCGACAAGGACGCGGCCACGAAGCCCGCGTTCGCGTTCATCACCGTCCAGCCGGTGCTTAACTTCGCGGCGCTGCGCGCGGGCGCGAGCGCCTCGGAGGCGATCCGCGCGACCGCCGCCTCGCTCCATCTCGACACGGAATTCGGCGCGCGCGTGCGCCTGACCGGCGAACAGCCGCTCGCCGACGAGGAATTCGCCTCGGTCCAGGACGGCGCGGCGCTCAATGGCGCGATCACGGTCGTCGTCGTGCTGCTGATCCTCTGGCTCGCCCTGCGCTCGGGCAAGCTGATCGGCGCGACGCTCGTCACGCTCCTGATCGGCCTCGTCATCACGGCCGCGCTCGGCCTCATGATGATCGGCTCGTTCAACATGCTCTCGGTCGCGTTCATGGTGCTGTTCGTGGGGCTGGGCGTCGATTTCGGCGTGCAGTTCGGCGTGAAGTACCGAGAGGAGCGCTTTCAGGACGAACGGCTCGACGCGGCGCTGCTCAAGACCGCGCGCACTATCGGCGTGCCGCTCACGCTCGCGGCGATTGCCGTGGCCGAAAGTTTCTTTTCCTTCCTGCCGACCGCCTACAAGGGCCTCTCGGAACTCGGCCAGATCGCGGGCGTGGGCATGTTCGTGGCGTACCTCTGCAACATGACGGTGCTCCCGGCGCTCATCCGCGTGTTCAACCCCAAGGGCGAGCGCGCCTCGCCCGGCTTCGCGTTTCTCGCGCCGGTGGACAAATGGCTCGCCGAGCATCGCAAGCCCGTGCTGATCACCACGCTCATCATCGTGGTGGGCGCGACGCCTTTGCTGCTGCATCTGCGCTTCGACTTCAATCCGCTGCATCTTAAGGATCCGCATACCGAGTCGATGGCGACGCTGCTCGCGCTCAAGAACTCGCCCGTCATCTCGATCAACGACGTAAGCGTGCTCGCGCCGTCGCTCGAAGAGGCCGACAAGATCGCCGCGCGACTTTCGAAGCTGCCTGACGTGGCGCGCGCCACCACGCTCAGCTCACTGATTCCCGACGACCAGCAGCAAAAGCTCATGCTGATCTCGAGCGCCGCGCAGCAGCTTCTGCCCGCGCTCACGCAACAGCCGTCCTCGCCCGTGACCGACGAGGTGCGCGTGCAGACGCTCAAGCGCGCGGCCAACCAGCTCGCGCTCGCCGCGGGCGATCATCCGGGGCCGGGTGCTGCCGAGGCGAAGCATCTGTCCGACGCGCTCGCGAAGCTTGCCAACGCGAGCCCGGCCGTGCGCGATCGCGCGGAAACCGCTTTCAGCCTGCCGCTCAAGCTCGCCTTCGCGCAGCTCTCGCGCCTCTTGCAGCCCACCGAGATCACCCGCGAGAACCTGCCGCCCGAGATGGCGCGCGACTGGGTCGCGCCGACCGGCCAGGCGATCGTGGACATCGCGCCGCGCGTGCCGCCGGGCGTCGATCCCAACGACGACGTGATGCTCGCGCGCTTCGCGCACGCCGTGAAGGCGGCCGAGCCCGGCGCCATTGGCGGGCCGATCTCGATCCTGCACTCGGCCAACGTCATCATCCTCGCGTTCCTTCAGGCGGCGGCGTGGTCGGTGGTGCTCATCACCGCGCTGCTGTGGATCACGTTGCGCAATTTCGGCGACGTGCTGCGCACGCTGATTCCTCTGCTGGTATCGGCGCTCGTGACGCTGGAGTTGTGCGTTGTGTTCGGTATCCAGCTCAATTTCGCCAACATCATCGCGCTTCCCCTGATGCTCGGCGTTGGCGTCGCGTTCAAAATCTATTTCGTGATGGCCTGGCGCGCAGGGCAAACTGGCCTGCTGCATTCCAGCCTCACCCATGCGGTGCTGTTTTCCGCCGCGACCACGGCCACGGCGTTCGGCAGCCTGTGGCTTTCGCATCATCCGGGCACGTCGAGCATGGGCAAACTGCTCGCGCTGTCCTTGTTCTGTACGCTCATCGGCGCCGTGGTATTCCAGCCGGTGCTGATGGGCAAGCCGCGCGCGAAGCGCGCACGATCGGAAATTCAGGGGATCGATCAATGAAAAAGAATCAAGCCGCGCTGACCATGGCGGCGGCGAGCCTGGCGCTCCTCGTGACGTCGGGTTGCGCCACGGGGCCCGAGCGCAAGCCGGGCGACCCGTTCGAGCCCACGAATCGCGTGATCTTCCAGTTCAACGACAAACTCGACACCTACATCGCACAACCCATCGCGAAGGGCTACCAGAAGGTAACGCCGCAGCCGCTGCGCCAGGCGATCACGAACTTCTTCTCGAACCTCGGCGACGCCGACAACTTCGCCAACAACCTGCTGCAACTGAAGATCACCGACGCCGTTCAGGATCTCATGCGCATCGCCATGAACACGACCTTCGGTCTGGGCGGCCTGATCGACTTCGCAACCGCGGCGGGACTGCCCAAGCACCACCAGGACTTCGGTCTCACGATGGGGCACTACGGCATACCGGCGGGCCCATATCTCGTGCTGCCGCTGTTCGGGCCGAGCTCGGTGCGTGACGGCATCGGCATGGGCGTGGACGTGAAATTCAACGTCATCAACTACTTCGAGCCGGCCGTTCGCAATCCGATGTATCTCGCGCAGTTCGTCAGCGCGCGTTCGGACCTGCTCGGCGCGACCGACCTGCTCAAGCAGGCCGCGCTCGACCCGTATTCGTTCGTGCGCGACGCGTACCGCCAGCAGCGCGAATCGCTGATTCGCGGCTCGCAGGGCAACAACGCGCCGCTGCCCGATTACGGCGAACCGGGAGAATCGGGCGGCGCGGCCAAGCCGAACGACAACGGCCTGCCCAATTACGACGATCCGGACGCGCCGGCTGGGGCGGGCACCACGGGTGGCGCGGCGGGTTCGGGTGCGTCGAACAATGGTCTGCCGAATTACGACGATCCGGGCGATGTGAGCGCGGCGGGAGCGGCACCGGCAAGTGGCGCGGCAGCGACCGCGGCTGGCGCTGCTGGCGCGGGTGCCGGAGCGGCCGCCGCCGCGGGCACGGCGGGAGCGGAAGCAGCGGCGGTGGCGGCTTCCGCACCGGCTACGGCATCGGCGCCCGTCGCGGCTTCGGCTGCCGCGCCGGCGTCGGGCGTCACGGCCGAACCGGCAAAGCCGGCTTCGGCGCCCTGAAGCCTGGCCGCCCGCAGGCACGCGGGCGGCACAATCCGCACAACCGGCATGCTTGCGGTCTAGACCAGAACCACGGTGTCGCTATATTGCGCGACCTGACGGTCGTGCGATATCAGCCGAAGCGGCTCGGTCAAGGCTTGCGCCACGAGTAGCCGGTCAAAAGGATCCTGATGATGCGGCGGCAGCGATTCGACGGCAACGGCGTGCTCGGCCTCGATCGGCAGAATGCGATAGCCCGCTTGCCTGAAGTAATGCAGTGCCGCTTCACCGGACACGGGCATGTCGCCGCGATGCAGCGAATACTTGATGCCGATTTCCCAGATGCTCGCGGTGCTGACGTAGATCGTGCTCGTCGGCGCCAGAATCATTTCCCGCGCCACCTTTGGCAACCGGGGGCTATCGGCGATGGCCCAAAGCGCAATATGCGTGTCGAGCAGAATATTCAAGCGCCGCCCCCGTTGAACAGCGCCGCGACTTCGTCGTTGTGGGCGTCGATGTCGTCGGGGATCTCAAATGCGCCCTTGGCTATGCCGATGCGGCGCTCGACGGGCGCCTCCGGCGCAAGCGGCACGAGCCGGGCGACCGGCCGGCCGCCGCGAGCAATGATGATTTCCTTTTCCCGCCCCAACTCGACATCCTCGACAAGGCGCGAGAGGGATGACTTGGCTTCCAGCATGTTCACGTAGGGCATGAGACCTCCTGTATTGCCTGGTTAGTCTAGTCTGGCTAAGTCATCGAATCAAGGACGCTTGACGCCACATAGACGTAAAAAAACCCGCCAGCCTTCACAGGCTGGCGGGCTTTTTGTTCGAGCCCTACGCATGCGTCACCGCACCGAAGCGTCCTCGCTCTCGGCCTCGCGCTCCGCTTCTCTCGCTGCCGCGAGCGCGGTGGCGTCCGCCGCTGTCTGCACGGTCTGGCGATAGCGCTCATAGGCCTCGTCGGCGTAGCGAATCTGTTCGCGACCGTGCGGGGCCGGCGTGCCGTCCGCGCCGAGATTCACGAACACCATCTTTTCGATCGTCAGGATGCTCTTGCGCGTGATCTTGTTGCGCACCTCGGCGCGCAGCGTGATCGACGTGCGGCCAAAGTGCGTGGCCTTCATGCCGAGTTCGATGATGTCGCCCTGACGCGCCGAGCTGACGAAGTTGATCTCCGAGATGAACTTGGTCACGACGCGCTGGTTGTCGAGCTGGCAAATCGCGTAGATGGCCGCTTCTTCGTCGATCCAGCGCAGCAGGCTGCCGCCGAAAAGCGTGCCGTTCGGGTTCAGGTCTTCAGGCTTGACCCACTTGCGAGTATGAAAATTCATGTCTGGTACTCCCCGTGAACTGTGATTCGCCCCCAATTCGATGAGACGAATCTAGGGTTAACACTGAGATGCTACCAGAGATAGGGGTTTTCCCTAGGCATTTCAATAATGCCGTCGCGTCATGAGGGAAAAAAAGCGCCGCTGGCCGTCAGGACCTGTCGCGCGGCGCTGAGCGACCGGCGCGCCGCCTTGGCGTCGGCGGCCACGCGCAGCAGGCCGCCCAGTTGCGCGGGGTCGCGCGCCAGTTCGCGCAGGATGGGGAGCACGGCGGTGGTGCCGTCGTCGCGCAGGCCGGCCATCGCCGCCTTCGGCAGGCTACGCCAGGCCGGGTCGACGATCGCGCGGCACACCGCGAACGGCACGCCATGGGCGGCCGCGGCGGCGGCGGCGAGATGCGATTCCATATCCACGGCGAGCGCGCCGCACGCGCGGAACAGCGCCGCCTTGTCGGCCGCGCCGGTGAGCGGGGCGGCCACGGCCGCCTCCACGCCGCGCCGGGTTTGCGCGGCCAGCGGCGAGTTCATGAGTGCTTCGGCCATGCGCGCGCTCCAGGCGGCATGCGTGGCGACGCGCCCGAACGGCCCGTCGATCGCCTCCGCGATCACCACGGTGCCCGGTTCGAGGTCGGGCGCGAGTCCGCCCGCCGTGCCGAAGCTGACGATGCCCGCCACGCCATCCTTGAGCGCCGCCGCGAGCGCGCTTTGCAGCAGGTCGGCACGCGCGGCGTAGACGGCGCGCACGCCGTCATGGCCCTTGCCCGCCGCGATGCTCGCCTCGAAGGCCATACCCGTCACCGCGATCACAGGCAGCGCGCGCGCCCTTGCGCCGGCCGCCGCGCTCACAGACCGACCGCGACGCGCGTTTCGCCCGTGCGCTTGAGATTGCGATAACGCGCGAGCGCCCACAGCGGGAAGAACTTGCGATAGCCGTGGTAGCGCAGATAGAACACGCGCGGAAAGCCCGTCGCCGTGAAGCGGGTTTCGTCCCAGAGGCCGTGTTCCTGCTGCGTCGTGCGCAGATACTCGATGCCGCGCGCAACCGCCGGATGATCCACCGCGCCGGCAGCCATCAGCCCGAGCACTGCCCAGGCCGTTTGCGAAGCGGTGCTCGTGGCGCGCTCGTAGCCACGGTATTCGAGCTTGTAGCTCGTGCCGTCTTCGCCCCACCCGCCGTCGTCGTTCTGGATCTGCACGAGCCATTGCACCGCGCGCTGCATGCGCGGGTCGTCGTGCCCGAGGCCGGCCGCGTTGAGCGCGCACAGCGCCGTCCACGTGCCGTAGATGTAGTTCATGCCCCAGCGGCCGTACCAGCTACCGTCGGCTTCCTGTTCTTCCAGCAGGTAGTTGTATGCGCGGCGTGCGTGTTCGCTCGCCGCCGGCAACTCGCCAAGCTGCGCGAGCATCGAGAGGCAGCGGCCCGAGACGTCGGCGGTCGGCGGATCGAGCAGCGCGCCGTGGTCCGAGAACGGGATGTTGTTGAGGTAGTACTGCGTGTTCTCCGGCTCGAACGCGCCCCAGCCGCCGTTGCTGCTCTGCATGCCGACCACCCATTCGCGCGCACGCGCGATCGGCGCGTCGTAGGCGTTCGTCTTGTCGAGCTTGTCCATGCGATCCATCGCGGCCACGACCACGGCGGTATCGTCGACGTCGGGGTAGTGCGGGTTCGCGTACTGGAACGCCCAGCCGCCCGGACGCACCTCGGGACGGCGCGAGATCCAGTCGCCGCGCACATCGAGAATCTGGAGCGGGCGCAGCCATTCCAGGCCGCGGCGCGCGGCATCCTCGGCGCGCGCGTCGCCCGTTTCCAGCAGCGCGTGCGCGGCCAGCGACGTATCCCACACCGGCGAAAGGCAAGGCTGGACGTACGCTTCCTCGGTATGGACCGTGACCAGCTTTTCGAGCGACTGGCGCGCAATGGCGCGGTGCGGATGATCGACGGGATAGCCCAGCACGTCGTACATCATCACGGCGTTGGCCATGGCCGGGAAAATCGCGCCCAGGCCGTCTTCGCCGTTCAGGCGCTCGTCCACGAACGCCACGGCCGCGTCGATGGCGCGCTGGCGCAGGTAGTTCGGGAACAGCGGATCGGCCACCCGCAGCACGCCGTCGGCGGCACGGAAGAAGCCGAACCAGCCCTTGCTCTGGTGCGGCGAGCGGGCGTTCAGGCCCACGCTCACCGGCGCGCCGAGGAACAGCTCGTCGATGCGCACGCCGCGCGGGTTGCGGGCCACCGGGCGCTTCGCGCCCAGCACGAGCAGCGGCACGATCACGGTGCGCGCCCAGTACGACACCTTCGAAAGATGGAACGGGAACCACTGCGGCAGCAGCGTGATCTCGACCGGCATCATCGGAACGGCGTACCACGTCACCACGCCAAAGAGCGCGAGCAGGATGCGCGTGAACACGTTGACCTGCTCCGCGCCACCCGCCGCATGAATCGCTTCGCGCGCGCGCACCATGTGCTCGGCGTCTTCGGCGTCGCCGATCATCTTGAGCGCGAAGTAAGCCTTCACGCTCGCGCTCACGTCCATGGCGCCGTCGGTGAAGAGCGGCCAGCCGCCGCCCGGCAGCTGGATGCGGCGCAGGTAGCGCGCGATCTTCTGTTCGAGCTCGAGGTTCGCTTCCTCGCCGAGGTAATGCACGAGCAGCACGTATTCGGCCGGAATCGTGGCGTCCGCTTCGAGTTCGTAGACCCAGTGGCCGTCGGCGCGCTGGTCGGCGAGGATCGCGTCGGTCGCGCGCACAACGGCGGCGTCGAGCGGCGTGGCCACGCCAGCGTGGCGCGGGCTCGTTTCGTCAGCAAACGCGCTCGCGGACAGCAGGACGCCCGTCGCATCGGCGACGTCAGCGCGCGCGGGGCGGCTGCCGAGGTCTTCAGTCGGCATGGCGTGGGATAAATCGTTCATCAGCGTTCCAGATTTTCTGTCAGGAGCAGTTCCGCAGCCTTGCGGCCGGAGCGGATCGCCCCTTCGATCGTTGCGGGCAGACCGGTAGCCGTCCAGTCGCCTGCAAGCATCAAATTGTTCCAGCGGGTGCGCGTCGCGGGGCGACGCCATTCCTCTTCGGGCACGGCCGCGAAGGTCGCGTGCGCGTCGGCGGCGACCCGCCAGGCGGGCAGCGGTTCGAGCGGCAGCGACGCGGCCGCAGCCACGTCGGCCCAGACCCGGCGCGCGACCTCCTCGGGGTCGAGGTCGAGCGCGTGGTGCGCGTCGTGAATCGTCGCGCTGAGGCGCCCCTCGGCGGCGCTCAGCCAGTGTGCCGTGCCGTTCACGAGCGCCATCGGCGAGGCGAGGCCGGGCGGCGGTTGCACCGCGTAGTGCACCGTGACGATCGCGGTGTAGCGCCGCGGCGCCTGCAACGACGGCACGAGCGCCGCGGCGGCGGCGGCGGGCACGGCCAGCACGACGGCGTCGTCCTGGCCGAGCACGATACGCCCGTCCGAAAAATCGAGGGCGACGACGCGGCGCGCCGCGTCGTCGTACGCGATCTCCCTGAGCGGCGCGTCGAGCCGGATGGCCGCGCCGCCGTGCTGAAGCATGCGCAGCGCCGGATCGACGAAGGCGCTCGACAGGCCGCCGCGCGCCGCCAGCGGCCGGAACGCCTCGCCGCCCGCGGCAAGCGTCTCGCGCAGCATCGAACCCGCCAGCTCCGCGCTTCCTTCACGCGGCTCGACGTTGAGCGCCGAGAGGAAAAACGGCCGCAGCAGCCGGTCCCACAGCACACCGTCGCAACGCATGGTCTGCGCCATCGTGCGGCCGGGCTTGGCGAACAGCAGCGGCAGCAGCGCGAGATAGTCGGCGGCCCGGGTGCCCGGCACGCGGGCACGCGCGTCGCCGATCCAGAACGGCATGCGCGAGCGCGAGAAGCGCATGGTCCAGCGCGAGCGCGCGGCGAGGTCCATGAACGCGAAACCCGGTTCAATGGGGCCGCCAAGCGCGTCGCCGGCGCCGATCGTGCGCACGTATTCGAGCGTGCGCGCATGCCCGGCCAGCACCAGATGGTTGCCCGTGTCGAGCGTCGCCGAGAGCGTGTGGTCGTAGTACGAGCGGCAGCGTCCCCCTGCCTGGCCGGCGGCCTCGTACAGCGCCACCTGCACGCCGCGCCGCTGAAGCCGCACGGCCGTCGCGAGGCCCGCAAGCCCAGCGCCGATGACGTGGACTAGCCGAGGCATCAGAACAGCGCGTAACGCGCGACGATCCACATCAGCCGCGCGCGCGGCTTGCTGACTTTCGTGCGCGGCAGGTCGAAGCCGCGATCCACGGTGCGCTCGAGCAGCACGCGGTAGACGCCCGACATGATGCGCGGCGCCTTCACCTGCGCGCGCGGCGAGGCGTCCATGATCGCGTCGGCTTGCGCGAAGTGCGCGAGCGCGCGCTGCACGAGCGTCTCGCACACGCGCGGCAGCGACGGGTCGGCAGCGATCGTGTGCGGATTGCCCGGCGCGATCCCGTCGCGCGCGAGCAATTCGCGCGGCAGGTAGCAGCGGTTGATGTCCGCGTCTTCGTCGATGTCGCGCAGGATGTTGGTGAGTTGCAGCGCGCGCCCCAGATGGTGAGACAGCGCGCGGCCCGGCTCCTCCTCCATCCCGAATATCCTCACCGACAGCCGGCCCGCCGCGCTCGCGACGCGGTCGCAGTACAGGTCGAGCGTGGCCTCGTCGGGGGCGCAGATGTCCTCGGCGGCGTCCATGGCCATGCCGTCGATCATCGCGTGGAAGTCCTCGCGCTTGAGCCCGAAGGTATGGATGTGACGCGTGAGCGCCGCGAGCGAGGCGCGCGGCGTGCCGGCATAGCACGCGTCGATGTCGGCGCGCCATTGGTCGAGCCCCGCCGCACGCTCGGCGCGCGGCAGGTCGCTGTCCGCGATGTCGTCGACAGCGCGGCAAAAAGCGTAGACCTGATACATGGCGTCGCGCTGCGCGGGAGGCAGAATCCGCATCGCCAGATAAAACGAGCTGCCCGACGAAGCGGCGGCGGCGTCGGTTTGTTGTGTATCGTCCACGACGAGGTTGGAAACAGCCAAGACGATCTCCGCTGGGGGCGCCCTCAACGGGGCTTTCGACTATTCGGGCCCGCATTGCCGCGGGTCGCCCGCGCGCGCGGACACGCGCGAGGCACCGGCCCTCAAAACCGCCTGTCAATAGGCGCGCAAGGCCGGAAACGGGCCAAAGTATATCAACCTTTGGGGTGGCCCGCAGTCGGCAGGGGCGTGCGGCCGGGCCGGGGCACAGCGGCGCGGGCCATGCGGCCCGGCCTTGCCGCGCCCGCGCTCAGGCGAGCGCGATCGAGCGGTTGCGGCCCTGGCGCTTCGCCGTGTAAAGCGCGGCGTCCGCCTCGTTGATCATGCCCTCGTAATCGGGCGCGCCCGCGCGGGCCGCGGCGGCGCCCACGCTGGCCGTGACCGGCACGATTACGCCCTGCACTTCGATCGGTTCGTCGCCGATCGTGCGGCGAATTTTCTCCGCCACGTACAGCGCGTCGTCGAGCGGCGTGCACGGCAGAAGCAGCGCGAATTCCTCGCCGCCGAAGCGGCCGAACACGTCCTGCTTGCGCACCACGTCCGATACGCGCTGTGCCATCGAGCGCAGCACGGTGTCGCCGGCCACGTGGCCGAACTCGTCGTTGATGCGCTTGAAGTGGTCGAGGTCGAACAGCAGCATCGAAAGCTCGCCGCCATAGCGCTGCCAGCGCGAGAACTCGTCGGCGAGACGGGATTCGAAAAAGCGCCGGTTGGCGATGCCGGTGAGGCCGTCGCGGTCGGCGTATTCGCGCAGCTTGGCCACGGCCTCCTCGCGCTCGCGCTGCATGACGCTCACGTGCGTGACGTCCGAGAGGGTCACGCACACGGCGATCACGTCGCGATCGCGCATGAGCGGCATGAAGGTGCAGTCCTGCTGCATGTAGTCCACGCCGCCCGTGATGGGCCGGTCATGGTCGAACTGGAACAGGTAGGGCCGCTGCTCCCACGAGCTGAACGCGAAGCTGCCGAGCTGGAACACGCTTTCCACCTTGCGCGTGAGCCACGCGCGCGGCAGGTCCGGAAAGCGTTCGAAGATGGAGCGGCCGATCACGTCGTCCGCCGCCACGCCGCTGTGGTCCTGCATGAAACGGTTCCACATCAGCACGTTCATCTCGCGGTCGACCACGAAAATGCCGAACCCCACCCGTTCGACGACGAGGTCCGACAGCGACGGCAATCCGGTTGGCGTGCTCATAGGCTGTGCAAGAGCGCGTCGATGGCCCGGCTCACGACGTGGATCGACTCCTCGGCCATCAGCATGACAAGGTGGGCGCGAAAGCGCTGGTCTTCGAGCGCGAAATTGACCTCGACGAGGAGCGCGACGTCCCAGGCGAGCAACCCCGGCTGGAACACCTCGTCGAGCATGATCGCCTCGCCGAGCAGGCCCGGCTGCGAAAACACCGGCATGCGCCCGAGCTGGTCGAGCATCGACGACACGCACGCGCCCGTGAGCGCGTTGGCGACGTCGAACATCAGTTCTTCCTCGGTGAGCGTGTCGTCGGCGTCCGGCGCGTAGATCACGCCGCCTCGCCCGCCGACCAGGCTGCCGAGCTCGGCGATCTCGCCGCTGCGGCAGATCACCAGCGCCTCGCCCTTGATCTCCGAGCGAAAGCCCTGGCGCACGGCCGCGACGGGACCGTCGATGCCGGTCATCTCCCGCAGCGCCGCCGCGGCCTCGGACACGGCGACCACGCGCACGCGCGGCACCGAAAGCTCGATAAAGGCATTGAGCAGCCCCGACAGTCGCGTCGCCGCCTGCCCCATGCCGAGATTGGCGATCTCCTGGAGCGCGTCGCGCTGGAGTTCCGTGAACACTCGATCAGGCATACAACCCGTACTCCTTCAGGATGGGTAGCAGCGCCTCCTGGGTTACCGGCTTTGCGACGAACGCCGCCGCGCCCAGCGCCTGCACGCGCTCGCGTGCGCGCGGCTGAACGTCCGCTGAAACGACGATCACGAACGTGTTCAGGTCCTCGTGCTGCAAGGCTTCGAGCACCTGAAAACCCGTCAGGTCGGGCATCGTGAGGTCGAGAAACATGACTGCCGCGCGACCGGCGCGGTAATGCGCAAGGGCTTCGTTTCCGTTCGACGCGTACGAAATCTCGACGTCCCAGTCCTCGGGCAGCGCCTTCGTGAGCACCTTGCGGGCTAACAGCGAATCATCGGCGATCACGATGGGCAAGGACATGGATATGCAGAATGAGTGTGCGTTGGGCGGAGTGCGTTTTGGCGTATTAACGGCGGCGCGCGCCATTACTTTAGGGAAAAATACGCGTAAGCCGGAAAATGCATGGCGCATGGATAACAACGCATGGACGGGCCGCCGCTGCGGCGCGCCCACCCAAGGCGGGCGGCAGTGGTGTCGCGCGATGGATACCGGCAACCCGGGCACCGGTCGTGAAAGCCCTCGTCTGCATCTTCGCAGCCACCCCGTAGCATGGCCGTGCCCCATTTTCGGACGGCGCGGCAATTCATGCGAATGCGTTATTTATCGTGTTCGCGATTCTCGAATCAAATTGAATCAAATGCAACTCGTCCATAATCATTCGACGAACAAATTCGACTCATTCCAGCGAGTTTCTCGCAACAAATGATCCATCCCTTAAATAGAGAACGTCGATTATCCCTTTGTGGTACGTTTGCGCTTCACCGATTTTCGCGAATTCGGCGCACGGCAAGCGGATAAACCCTGAATGGAAAGCCCGAACGCACAATCTTGCCGCGCGCGCGTCACCGGCCGGCCGTCGGCGCGTCATCGCGGTCGTTTATGATGTCGAAAGCCCCGCCGCCTTTTCCCTGCTTTTCCGTACGATGATTGCTGACCGGCCCGAGCGGCCAGACGAACGCACGCCCCTGCCGCCCCTTTCCGACGACGCGCCGTTTCCGGCTGCGCCAGGCCATGACTTCACGGTGCGCCGGCGCACGCTGCTGGCGCTGCTCATCGCGGCGATCGTGCTGCCGTGCGTGTACGTGGCCGCCATGGCATACAACGACCTGCGCGCGCGCGAGTCCGACGCGACCGACACCACGCTGCGCACCGTGCGCGTGGCCGAGGAGCACGCGCTCAAGGTGTTCGACATGAACGAGGCGCTCGATGCGCGCGTCGTCGAGCTCGTGCGCGGGCTGGACGACGACGGCGTGCGCGCGAACGAATCGCAGATCCACCAGCAGCTCGACGCCATTGGCGGCGGCTATCCGCAGGTGGCCGCGGTGTCGATCTTCGGGCGCGACGGCGACCTGCTCGCGAGCAGCCGTTTCTCGCCGCCGCCGCCGGTTTCGATCGTCGCGCGCGACGACTTCGCCGGCATTCGCGACGGCCGCGTGATCGAGCACGTCTCGCGCGTGATGCACGGCCAGGTGAGCGGCGAAACCGTCTTCAACATGGGCGTGGCACGGCGCGACCCGAGCGACGCGTTCGCGGGCATCGTCTCGGTCGCGCTGCGTCCCGGCTATTTCAGCTCGTTCTACCGCGACCTGCTCGGGCCCGACTCGCCGATGGCGCTCGGCCTCGTGCGCAGCGACGGCTCGATCCTCGCCTTCGATCCGCCGCCGCGCGCGCTCGCCTCCGCCATCACACCGCACTCGCCGCTCAGCAGCGCGCTCGCGCGCGGCAGCGAGGGCGGCGTCGTGCGCATGCATTCGGGGCTCCTCAACAGCAACGTGATCCTCGCGTACCGGCGCGTGGGCGCGTACCCCGTGTACGTGACCTGCGCGTATCGCACGCCCGCGATCTGGACCGCCTGGTACAAGCACCTGAGCGTGCTCATCATCTCGATGTTCACGCCCTCGATCGCGCTCTGGTGCGTGATCTGGCTCTCGCTGCGACGCCTCGCCGCCGAGGAGGAGGCCTGGGAGCGCTGGCAAGCCGAGGCGTCGATGCGACGCTCGATCGAGTCCGCCTACCGGCAGTCGCGCAAGATGGAAGCGCTCGGCAACCTCGTGGGCAGCGTCGCGCACGATTTCAACAACCTGCTGATGATCGTCTCGGCCAACGTGCAGATCGCGCGGCGGCGCGGCGTGGCGGGCTTCGAGCGCGAGCTTTCCGCCGTCGAGCGCGCGCTCAAGAGCGGCCAGTCGCTCACGCGCCAGTTGCTCGGCGTCGCGCGCAAGCAGCCGCTGCGCAACGAAACGATTCACGTCGGGCGCTGGCTGCCCGCGTGCCGCGAGCTGTTGCGCGCCTCGCTCGGCGCGAAGGTGTCGCTCGTCGTCGACGAGGGCGAAGGCGTGTGGCCGGTGCTCGTCGATGTGGCCGAGCTGGAGCTCGCGCTCATCAACCTCGCCGTCAACGCGCGCGACGCGATGCCCAACGGCGGCCGCTTCACCGTGCGCGCGCGCAACATCAGCTTCCGGCCCGACGAAGGCTTCCCGCTCGACGGCGACTTCGTGCACATCACGCTCGAGGACACCGGCACCGGCATGCCGCCTGACGTGCTCGCCCGTGCGTTCGAGCCGCTCTACACGACCAAGCCCAAGGGCACGGGCACCGGCCTCGGGCTGCCGCAGGTGTTCGCGTTCTGCGAGCGCTCGGGCGGCCTCGCCGCGATCGACAGCGCGATCGGCGCGGGCACGACGGCGCATCTGTATTTGCCGCGCTCGCTGGCCGAGCCGCCCGCGCCACGCCCGAGCGAGATGCGCGAGGAAAGCGCCGAGGTGCAGCAAGGGCTGAACGTGCTGCTCGTCGAAGACAACGACGAAGTCGCCGCGGGCACCGAAGCGCTCCTGCAAATGATGGGGCACCGCGTGACCTGCGCGAGCGACGCGGCGAGCGCGCTGGAACTCGTCGAGGCCCCGCACGCCGACGGCGAGCGCACGCCGCGCTTCGACCTCGTGCTGTCGGACATCCACATGCCCGGAACGATGAACGGCATCGACCTCGCCGAGGCGTTGCAGGGACTGGAACCGGCGATGCCCGTGATCCTCGTGACCGGCTATGCGGAGGAACTGGACCGCGCGCGCCATGTGGATGTGCGGGTACTCTCCAAGCCGTTCGATATCGCACTGCTGGAAAAGACACTCGAGGCAATCCGCGAGGAACGCCAGTCGCGCGCGAAGCGCGAGCGTGATGCGACGCTGTAGCTAGTGCGTTGTGGGTGGTGCGCTGTTGCTGTGCGGCTTCTTCTCTTGGCGAACCGCGTGCGATCGTTCGATGCCCGTTTGTTTCGCAGACGAGGCACGCGGATTGCGGCGCGCACGATAATCCGCGCACGCACTCGGTCAAGCGCGGCGCACAACGCGCGCCATTCGGCGCATCATGCAATGAGGCGTAGACACCTGACGAAGGAGGGTGCCATGAAGCAGACCGTGACCGGCCTTTTCAAGACCTACGACGAAGCGCGGCACGCGCAGGACGCGCTGCTGCAACGCGGCTTCGCGGCGAGCGACATCGACCTGCCGGCACACACCGAAGGCGTGCTGGCGGGCATCGAGCGTCTCGTGACGAGCTTTTTCTCAAGCACGGGCGACGTGCGCCGCAGCGCGAACGAGCCGCCCGGCACGACGCCGCCACCGCAAGAAGCCGTGCGCATTGGCGTACATGTGAGCGACGAAGCGCACGCCGACCTCGCGTGCACGACACTACGTGAAGAACATGCGACGGACGTCGCCTTGCGCGGCTCGCCGTGGGCGTGGCCCGCAACGGACCGCCCGGTTGCACGCGAGCACTCGGCGCTCGACGAGCTGGGCCTGAGCGACTTCGCCGACGCCATGCGCCGCCGCACGGCGCAGGCCGACGAAGGACATCAAGGCACGCAGGGGAGTGCAGCCGATGCGCCCATGCGGCCGGCGAACGAAGCCGAGGCCACCGTGCTCACCTCGGCAAGCGCGCCGGGCGCGGGTGCGGTGATGGGCGCTCATCACGTAGACGTGGACGTGCCCGCCGCCCCCGAGGCGACGCGACCCGCTGCCGGCGCCGCGCCGCAGATTCCCGACGAATTCCTCGAATACGAAGAGGACACGCCCGAGCACCACAAAGACATGCCGGGACAATCGCGCACGCTACATTGAGCGCCGGCCTTAAGGCGCCTCAAGGCGTCCTCAAGGCGTCACGCGCGCGGCCCGGACCTCAGCGTCCGAGCTGGCGCTTGACCCAGGCTGCGTAGGCATCGACGAAGGTTTGCAGGAACTTGCGCGTGTCGTCGCTGACGATCTCACCCTTCTCGTTGATGCGACTCACGTCGTGCTTGATGAACATCTCGGGCTGGCCGAGCAGGGCAACATCGAGATACGCGAGCACATTGCGCAGATGCTGCTGCGAAAGCGCCGTGCCGATCGCGCCGGGCGAGGTGCCAAGCACGGCGCCCGGCTTACCGCCCCACGAATTCGTACCCCACGGCCGCGAACCCCAGTCGATCGCGTTCTTCAGCACGCCCGGAATCGAGCGGTTGTATTCGGGCGTGACGAAGAGCAATGCGTCGGCGGCTTCGATCTGCTGCTTGAACCGGCGGGCCGCCTCAGGGTAGTCGGCGTCGTACTCCTGGCTGTAGAGCGGCAGCACGCCGATGTCGAGATAGTCGAACGTGAAATCGGCCGGCGCCAGCGACGTCACGGCGTGCGCGAGTTGCCGGTTGAAGGAATCCTTGCGCAGACTGCCGACCACAACCGCGATTTTGTAGGCCATTGCTGTGTCCCTGGAGGCGCGCATGAAGCGCAGTAGAAGGAAACGCCATCATAGGCGTGAGTGGATTCCGATGATGGCGAGGCGTGCGGAAGGTGATGAGACCGCGCTGTGGATAACCTGGCATTGCGCGAATTTATCCACATTTTTTGTTGAGAAGGTTGTGGACAACTTACCTGAATAGCCGATGGGGCCGGGCCTCGCGTGGGATTCGTCGGCAGGTTAGCAAAGCTGCAACTTTCGTGCGCACGCGGTGGGGGAGGGCAGCCCGCGCGCGGCCACCTTCGATGATTTGCACGGATCAGTGTCAACGCGCGAACGTCACCGTACGAGAAGTCGGCTATACGGCCGACTGGCTCTCGTAATCGTTTTCACACTACGGCTTCACTCGAACAGCACCGCGAGATTCTCGGTCGGACGACCAATCACGGCGCGACCGTTACGCACGACGATGGGTCGCTGCAAGAGAATCGGGTGACTCGCAATTGCTTCGTAGAGCTGATTATCTGTGACACCTGGCGCGTCGAGGCCCAGTTCCGCGTATTCGGACTCCCCCGTTCGCACCATGTCGAGCAGCGGGCCGCCGAGCATCGCATGCAGGCCCTTGAGTTGCTCGACCGTGAGCGGTTGCTTTAGATACTCGATCACCTCGACAGGCTCGGTCGCCTTGGCATTCGACACCAGGTCGCAAGCGGCGCGGGATTTGGAGCAACGGGGGTTGTGGTAGATCGTGATCATGGTTGGTGGCAGACGAGAGGGAAGTGGCGGGCGGCCTTTGCAAGAGCCGGTGAGGATCTGCGATTTTACCGGGCGCGCTGGTGGAGGATGAAACTGGTGGGTCGGGCGAGTTCACCTGCCGTGAGACGCTGGAGTCGGTCTCGGGCTCGTGCGTGGTTTGCGTTCGCGATCCGAGTTCTCTGCCTGGTCGCTGGAGCGCTCGAGATCACTCGATCCCGGCGATGGGACTTTATGCGCATAAAGTGGTGGGGGAGGTGCCGCACTCTCACGCTGCGTCGGGAGCCAACGGCTTTGGCTGGCGGTGTTTTGGTTTATGGTGCCGCGGCTTGCATCACCCGTGCTACAGAGCCTCCTCCCGAGCTTTATGCGCATAAACCTTGTCCGAATGGCCAATTCGACTGAGAAATACTCCAAAAATCATTGAATTGAAAAACAGTCCAGGTAAAATCCCAAGCTAATAGCAAAAAGGAGAATACCAATTGGCAGCAGAGATAATCGCAGTCACGCAGCAGAAGGGCGGGGTCGGCAAGAGCACGATCGCGATGCATCTCGGCGCGGCATTTCACGAGAGAGGGAAGCGGGTTCTCGTCGTGGACGCCGACGGCCAAAATACGCTGGTTCACTGGGCCAGCGCATCCGCCGACGGCGAAACCGGCATCCCGTTCCCGGTGGTCAACCTCTCCGAAGCCGGTGGACAGATCCATCGTGAAATCAAAAAGTTCATCAATGACTACGACATCATCGTTGTCGACTGCCCACCGTCGATCACGGAGAAGGTGTCTGGCGTCGTACTGCTGGCTGCCACCGTCGCCGTGATTCCCACGTCATCGTCTCCGGCCGATTACTGGTCGAGCGTCGGGCTGGTCAAACTGATCCAGCAGGCGCAGGTGATGAACGAAGATCTGCGCGCGGTGTTCCTGCTGAACAAGACCGAAGAAAAGCGCATGCTGACACGCGAGTTGAAACGCGCGCTCGAAGAACTCGGCTTTCCGTTGCTCAAAACCCAGATTCCCACACGTGAGGCGTACAAGCAGGCCATGGCGCTTGGCCAGACAGTTCTACAAATGAACGACCGCGGCGCACGCCTCGCCGCATTGGAAGTGCGCGCATGCGCCGACGAAATCGCGGCGATGCTCCCCTGACTTTATGCGCATAAAGGACCCTGAATGAAACCCTCCCAATTCGCCAAAGGCTTTCAGGCTCGCCCTGATACGACGAGCAGCGAAAAGCGTACTGCGCTTGACCGCCTCAACGCCATCGACGGACTGGTCCAGGACAAGCCGAAAGCGCCCGACGTGGCCGGACGTTCGAGCCAGCCTGTCATTGAGCCGATTGCCGAGCCTGCTCTGGAAGCCGCACCCGCTGTCGAAAACGAGTCGGCGCAATATCGCGCGTGGCGCATCGCGCACGGCTACCGTCCGGGGCAGATCATCGAGTTGCCGCTCAAGGACATCAAGCCGAGCCCCTTCAATCCGCGTCACTTCTATCTGAAGGCGTCGATTGCGGAGCTCGCGGTCAATCTCGCGAAGCAAGGGCAGCAGCAGGCCATTCACGTGATTCCCGATTACGCGACGCCCGGCAGCTACTACGTGAGCGACGGCGGCCGCCGCGTACGCGCGCTGAAGGAAGCGAACAAGGAAGTCGTGAAGGCGATCGTCGTCGATCTGCCGATCGGGATTCAGAGCTACAAGCTCGGCTACGATCTGAACGTGCAGCGCGACTCGCAAACCGTCTTCGACAATGCGGTGGTGTGGAAGCGATTCATCGACGAAAAGCACTTCCAAAGCCAGCGTGAACTTGCCGATCATCTCGGCCTCGACGAATCGACGGTGGCGGTTGCGCTGTCGATCGGGAAACTGCCGGAGTTGGTGATGCAGGAGATGGTGGCACGCTCAGACCGGTTCGGCTCGAACATGGCGTATCAGGTCGGCCGCTATCACGGCGCACGCGGCACCGACGCCACGCTGCGTCTCATCAACCGCATCGTCTCGGACGATCTCAGCACGCGGCAGGTCGCGGATATCGTGAAAGGCCGGGCGAGTCCGCAGGAAAGTCCGAAGCCGGCAGGCCGGCAACGCTACGCGCAAAGACTGGAGATCAAACTGGATGGCGTGGCCGTTGGCGACCTCAAGTCATACGGCGACGACCGGCTCGAACTGCGCCTGAAAGGCCTCTCCAAGGATCGACGCGATGCTATCCTTCAACAGATCGAACAGATTCTGAAAACGAAATAAGTTTGAAAGTGCGTCAGCGGTTGCCACCGTAGCCAATGCAGTTGGCGGCTGGCAACCAGCCTGACGCCACCGGCCCGCATTGCACGGAACCGGGAAAACACCGTCTGGATCAGGCGGCGCGCGACTGGCTCAGCGTGAACGCCAGCAGGTCGCCGTCGGTCGGTTCGCCCCAGGTCTTGCGGGCAAGCCAGTCGAAAAACGCCGAGTCAGCCAGCTTCGAGTCCAGCCCGCGGCGACGCCAGTCATCCCGCAGATGCGCGCCGAGCACCGGCAATTCATCCTCTTCGAAGGACTGGCGCGCAAGTTCACGCTCCATCTCGCCCTGCTCCTCGTAGAGTGCGCGCGCTTCCTTGCGGCGATAAGCCGAGTATTCGTCGAGCAAGCGCGCCTTCGGATCGTCTGCCGTCACCGCCGCCGCTGCGCTGCGGCCAACGGCAGGTGTCGCGCCCGCCGGGGTTTCGACCGGCGGCGCATAACCCTTCTTCAACGCATCCTTGAATAGCGCCGCGGCGCTGCGCACCGGCGGCAGGCTCGTGCTGCGCAGACGCTGCTCGGTCAATTGCAGCGCGGCGCGAATGCGATTTTCCTCGCTATCGGCATACAGCGATTGCGCTTCCTTGAGCGGAATGCCGATCTTCACCATGCGATCGACGAGCGTGCTGTCGAACACGTTCGGATGTTCATCGAGCGCAAGCATCGGTTGCTTGCGCTCGGTTACGCGAAACTGGATTTCGGCGACGCGCCGTCCTTCGCGATGCTCGATCAATTCGACGAAGATATTCGTGACCGCGTTGACTTCGGCGATTGCCGGTCGCAGATAATCGCGCTTGAAATACTTGTACTCGCGCTTGGCTTCATCGCCGGCTTCGGTATCCGGCGTGCCGGAGAGGATCGGGCGCCACCATTCCCAGGTCTCACGCATCGTGAGATGGCTGGGGTTAGTGAGATAGCGTACGCAAATCTCGTAGAGCGCGAGGCCGGCGCTACTGCGCAACTGGCTCTGGAATTGCAGGCTCAGGCGGGCGTACTGGACCGGGTCCAGCAGCTTCTTCTTGATTTTCGGTGCGAACGAGAATTCCACCCAGACGCGCCGGGTCTGCGGGTCCTCGAGAATTTCCGCGTCCGCGATCAGCGTGGAGATACCCCACTTGCGTCCGGGCTTCTGGCTGGAGGTCCCCTGGCTCCATTCGACCTGCACCGACACCATGCGGCGCAAGTGCTCTTTCACGAGCGCCGTATCATTGGAATCGAACGCCGAGTTGGCGACGATGTCCGAAAGCAGCGCACGGTAAGTGTCGCCGGACTCGTCGGCCTGCTGCGCGACGGCCAGCAGCACGTTGAACAGCTTGCGGGTCAGCAGGGTGATCTTGCCGCTTTTCGGCTGGATCGCGATCGCCTCGACGGCCTTGCGCAATTCCGCCGAACTGGGGCTTACCACATCGGTCTTTTTCACGCGCTTCGTGGCCATGCGTCGGGTCGAGGAAGGAATTTCGCGAAAGGATACCGTCTGTGGTGATAGGCGTCTATAGGGCGTCTCTCACCATTGCCGGTGATGCGCCCATTATGTGTGCAACTCACCGCGACGCACTCCCGTATCACCTCACCTTCCGCCAGACGCCCGTCCGGCGGGGCGCTTTGCGTATTCTACGATCCGGCCCGAGCCCGCGTTTTCGCCCTTGCGCCAACGGTCGCCGTTTGCTCCCGTAACGGCTCACCTTAAATATTTTCACCTGTTGGGTGGAAAATCCCGCCGGCGTTGGCCAAGCTCCACAACGAAAGCAGTCCAGATGAGAGACATAACGAAATGGCCCCTGAAAGTGCCTCGCTGAGTGCCGGGAAGCCCGTTTTCCCCCGGCAAGCGCTCAACAAAATGACCTTCGGCGGCGTTGAGTTCTGCATTCGCCGTCCGCAGCCATGCGAAGCGTCCCGTAAATTCTCACCTATGGTTTAACTGGCGGTGCCTTCCGGCAAGGATGGAAAGGCCGTCCTACCGACATTCAGGGCACCAATGCTCCTGAAAAAACTCACCTTTTGCGCTGAGCAGGCGTCGCGGCGCAGCGCAAATATCACTCCCGAAAAACCTCACCTTCCGGCTGCTCGTATGAAAAAATCAATAGATTCCGAGACTTATCCACATGTCGGCAGCTCGGCAAATCCGCGCTTTGCTCCCGTATCACCTCACCTCAAATGAAGAAGTGCGCTCCGCATCGACGGGTCCTCACCGCACAACGGCCCCCGAAAACGCTCACCTCAGCGAATTCCAGCGATTGAGTCTGCGGCTTCTCCCCCACGGAATTTCGGTGCTTCCGGCGCAGTGAATACCAACTTTCTCCCGCATTTCCTCACCTCAAGCCCAAAAAGAGCCCAAAATACCTCCCGAAAAGCCTCACCTTCGCGCTTTGCGAGGCAGAGCAAGCACCCGGATTCGCCGCAACGCCGCAAGCCCCCGTAGAACCTCACCTTTGCCACTTCGAGAGGCAGACGAATGCGCCGGAGACCGGCAAGCGTCCCGGCCAACGGGTGCATCGACTCCCGAAAAACCTCACCTCAGAGCTCCGGAAACGCCCATTTCGCCCGATTTCTGCGTTTGGCTCCCGAAAAACTTCACCTTCGATCCGCATTTTTTCCCGATTTTCCTCACCCAAGGCTTTTCAGCCCCTCGATTTCGTCCAAAAACACCGCGAATTCCCGGTCCCGAATCCGCTCACCGTTGCATTTCGCGTAACATCACGACACCTCCCTGTCCCTCTTGACCCATACGGCGGCTCACTCCCGTATTCGCTCACCCTTGCCGCGAAGTCAACAATCTCCCTGTCCCTGAATCCGCTCACGTCCTTTCCCGTACCGCCTCACCCCCGATCCCGAAGCCCGTCACCCGACTGTCCCGCAAGGTCTCACCCAGGGTCCCGTAAAGCTTCACCTGATCAGCCTGAAAGCCCCGCGGGATAAGGGTTTGCCGTGGCGTTAACGTTTTTAACGGGTATCAAGGGTGTTTACTTTTATGTATTCTCAAGCACGATCTTCCTTGCGAGTTTTCCAAGATATCCACAATTCCTCCAACCCCTACGGCTCTGATTCTTCTCACCTCTCGCGTGAAACAACGGATCGAAGTAAAATCGGAGGTAAATCTCCCGCGTTTACAATGGCTTATGAAACAAAGTTCGATTTGTTTCACGCCGACACTCGACTAAAGCCTGCTTCAATCGAAATAAAGCGCCGCTTAAAGCACTTCTCTCCGCTCTAAACCTTCCTGGCATTAAAAAACGTAGCAAACAGAACGTAATTTGTTATGATTCGTCCACTCCCCTGCCGAGAAGACGAACATGCGAGACCAAGATCGCCAGGTTATCCGCGAAGAACTCGAGAATTTGCGCAAAAACGGAGCGCGTAGGCAGGAGCTCTCCCTCCATGCCTGCAAGCGTCTGTTCTTCGATTTCGAGATCAAACCCTCGATGGCCGCTGTCCGCGAACTGACCCAGACTGGCAGTGCGAGCGACATTCCCAAAGATATCGAGCTGTTCTGGCAACGCATCCGAACCGCGTCGAAAACGCGTGCTGGTGTTGGCGCGATTCCGCCTGCACTGGAAGAACGTGCCGGCGAGTTGCTTGGCGCACTATTCGAAGAAGCGCTAATGCTGGCGCGAGACGCTTTGCACGACGAACGCACCGAATTCGAGGCTGGCCGACGCGATGCCGAGCAAGCCGCCCGCGACGCCGAAGCCCGGCGCGCCGCAACCGATGAGATGTTGCAACGCAGCGAAAGCCGCACCGAAGCGGCCTACGAGCGGGTGCGTGAACTCGAAAGCCAGCTCGCCGCCAGTTCAGCGCAGGGCGCGCTACAGCATGGCAACCGCGAAGTGCAGTTTCAACGCCTCGAATCGGAAAACGAAGCCCTGCGCAAGCGGGTCGAAACCGAGCAGACGACCAATGCCGGATTGCGCGACCGAATCGACGGCTTGCATGAAGAGATGCGCAAGAGCACCGAGCACTATGCGCAGCAAATCAAGGATGCGCTGGCCGAGGCCGAGCGGCGCGTCAGGCCGATGCTCGTCGAGCTCGATTCATTGCGCTCGATGTCGTCGACGTGGCAGTCGGCCCAGCGCGATGCGAGCAAGAAGGAATTCGATTTCATCCAGCAACTGGCGACGGCGAAGGCACGCGCCGACCGGCTCGACGTCCTGCTGCGCGAGCGTTCCGACGAAGTCGATGTCCTGACTCGCCAGGTAACGACGCTACGCGGACAACAAGGCGTCGATGCGTCGGTTGCGGCTGTGTTGTGCGCCCTCGCAGCGGAGGGACGTTTGGGCGATGCTGAACTGACGCGTCTCGGGACGGTGGTGGATGGCCACGTCGCGCTGCCGGCGCGTTGCCCGAATTGCCATGAAGGGGAACCGGAGTTGTCCGAAGTGGACGATGGTTTTGAGTTTCTGTGCCCGGAGTGCGAGCACACGTCGGGCGCGGGGGCCTCGAAGCTGGAAGCCTTTTCGCGCTTCATGGCGGGCAAGCATTCGCCCGAACAGGCTTGAGGTGAGCCTTTGCGGGAGCGAACGAGCGCTCCCGGCGTGAGCTTTTACGGGACGCGGCGCGTGCCGCGGGCGCGGCACGAACGCCAGCCCATGCGGTGTTCAGGTTTTTTCGCTTTCCGCAGCGGCACGCTGCATCGCTTCCCGTTCGGTCCATATTTTCCATGCGCGGTGGAGCCGGCCCGCGGAGATCGGTTGCAGGAAACCGAGCCACTGCCCTACCTGATCGGTGTCCACGCCCCGCTCGAACAGGTCCGCCGCAAACGTGTTGCGCAGCGTTTGCGGACTGGCGCGCTCGGCGCGGGTTTCGGCCACGCCCGCGGTTTCCATCAGCGCGTCGATGGCGCGCAGCACCGTGGCCTTGTGCATCGGTCGCCCCGAGGGGGAGCCGGGAAAGACGAGCTGGCCGGGCAATCCGGCGAGGCGGCGCGCTTCGAGCCATGCGCCAAGCACGTCGACGGCAAAGGGTGCGAGTCGCGTGGTCCGCGTGAAAACAGGGTTGGCGGCTTCGATCGTCACCCACTCCGAGCCGATCGCCACGCAGTCGAGCGTCAGCGCGATGGCATCGCCGGTTTTCAAGCCACCGCCCAGAAAGATTGCGACGAGGGCCCTGTCGCGGCGCTCCCGCCATTGCTTCGCGGCGGAAGGCTCGACGAGCGGAGAGAACAGCCGGCCGACGATCGCCGCGCGTTCGGCGGCATTGAGAAAGCCGGTCGGTTCGTTTTCGCGTGCGTTGCGCCAGGCGGCTTCGCCGTCCTGAGCGATGAAGCGCGCGGGATTCGTGGAAGCGAGCTCGATTTCACGCACATGATCGAGCACGCGTTCGATGAGGCGAAGGTAGCGCAGCCGCTGAGGTTTTTTCACGTCGAGGCTGGCGACGAATTCCGCGATCGTGCCGGTATCCACTGTCATGATGGTCTTGCGCTTGAGCGCGAGCCATTCGAGAAAGCGTCCCCATTGCACGCGATAGACGTCGGCTGACGAGCGACGCAATTCTTGGGATGCCAGCCAGGCGTCGAATGCGGCCACGGGGTCGCGTTGCCAGTCTTGACGTTGCTGGTCGAAGAGGTCGCGTGCGGGAGTGGAGGACGCCATCTCTATCATTCCGTTAGTTGCGTTAAAGGAACATTATAGCGAGATCACGGCGGGCGCAACCCATCTGCGCTCGCCAGGCTCCTCAACCCGTCAGCCGCCCCACGCCCGCGCGCGTCGCACGGCGTCGCTGCGCCTGGCCTGACGGCGTGCCTCTTCCGCACTTTGCGCGGCGCGCTCGTAGGCCGAGACCGCGAACGCGAACACGGCGGGCAGCGCATTGGACTGGCCGAAGTCGACGGTCTCATCCGTTTCCGGCCAGGCAAGGTCGCCGGGCCGCTGGAAGAGGCCCAGCATGAGGGCGTCATGGCGGCTCGCGAAGCCGAGGTCGGCAAGCGCCTCGGCCTCGATGGCATGAAGAAGCCGCCACGTAAGCGGGACTTGGCGGGCGATGTAGCGTTGCGCGATGTTGCGCACGATATGTTCGAGGTCGCGCGCGGCGGACTGGAAACGCAAGGCGGCCAGTTCGTGTTCGCGCGGCAGTTCGGTTGGGGGCGAGATGGACATCGGCGGCTCCGGTCGGACTTTCACTGTATAAATATACAGTAGTCGGGCCGATTGCGCAGCCTCATCCGTATGGCCAGGGGTCGCGGTGAGCTGGCCGCTCAACCGTGGATCACCACCATCAGCGCGCGGGCTTCGCCCTTGCCCACGTTGCGGATCGCGTGCGGTTGATCGGCGATATAGCGCGCGGTGTCCGCCGTCTTGAGCCGTTGCGTCGCGCCGCCCGCCTCGACTTCGAGGCTCCCCTGGAGCACGGTGAGGTGCTCGCGCGTACCGGGTTCATGCGCGCTCGACACCAGCGCGCCGCCCGCCTTGAGCGTCAGTTCATACCATTCGAATTGTCCGGCGAGTTCGATCGGCCCCCACACGCGCAACTGGTAGCCGGCTTCGTGCCCCAGCAGTGTGGGGATGTCGTGCGGCCCGGCCACGGCGATCGCCTCGGGCGCCTTCGGCGCGGCGAACAGGGAATCGAGCTTCACGCCCAGGGCGTTCGTGAGCCGCCAGGCCACGGCGATGGTCGGGTTCGCCTTGTCTCGCTCGATTTCCGATAGCATGGATTTGGAGACACCCGCGGCGCGCGAGAGGTCGTCGAGCGTCATCTTGCGCTCGCTGCGCAGCCGCTGGATTTGCTCGCCCACGCGTGGCGGCGCGGTGGAGGGTACGGTGGATGCAGGCGAGAGACCGGTTGCGGCCGGCGCCGGCGCCGGCGCGTCGGGAACGGCAGCCGCCGGTGCGGTGCGCGGTTTGCGGGTGCTTGCCATTCACGACCTCATCGTTTAGAGTGCGTTCGATATATCGAACTTGTGTTCGAAATAAAAGAAATTTTCGCTAAAACCTGCCGCCGACTATAGCAGGCCGCGGCCCTCCAAGCCAGGAGCTCGATCCATGCGTACCCCGTATCTCGACCATCTGCGTGCCACGCTCGACCAGATTCGCGCGGACGGTTTCTACAAGAACGAGCGTGTGATCGCGACGCCTCAGTCCGCCGACATTCGTCTGGCCGACGGCAGCGACGTACTCAACTTCTGCGCCAACAATTACCTCGGTCTCGCCAACGACGCCCGCCTGATCGCCGCTGCGCAAGACGGGCTCGAGCGCGACGGCTTCGGCATGGCGTCGGTGCGCTTTATTTGCGGCACGCAAACCGTGCACAAGCAGTTGGAAAGCGCGCTCGCCACGTTCCTGCAAACCGAGGACTGCATTCTCTACTCCAGTTGTTTCGACGCGAACGGCGGCCTCTTCGAAACGCTGCTCAGCGAGGAAGACGCCATCATCAGCGACGAACTCAATCACGCGAGCATCATCGACGGCGTGCGCCTTTCGAAGGCGCGCCGCTACCGCTACAAGAACAACGATCTTTCGGATCTCGAAGCCAAGCTGCGCGAAGCCGACGAAGCCGGGGCGCGCTACAAGCTCATCGCTACCGACGGCGTGTTTTCGATGGACGGCATCATCGCCGACCTCAAAGGCATCTGCGATCTCGCCGACCGCTACGATGCCCTGGTGATGGTCGATGACTCGCACGCGGTCGGCTTTATCGGCGAGCACGGGCGCGGCACGCCCGAGCATTGCGGCGTGGCGCAGCGCGTGGACATCATCACCGGCACGCTCGGCAAGGCGCTGGGCGGCGCCTCGGGCGGTTATATCGCGGCGAAGCAGGAAGTCGTCGATCTGCTGCGCCAACGCTCGCGTCCGTATCTTTTCTCGAACACGCTCACGCCGAGCATCGCGGCCGCATCGCTCGCGGTGCTCGAACTGATCGCGAGCGACGAAGGCGCGCAGTTGCGCCGCCGCGTGCGCGAGAACGGCGCGCAGTTTCGCCGCGAAATGAGCGCGCTCGGCTTCACGCTCGTGCCCGGCGAGCACCCGATCATTCCCGTGATGCTGGGCGACGCACAGGTCGCCACGCAAATGGCCGACGCCCTGCTGCACGAAGGCGTTTATGTGATCGGCTTTTCGTATCCCGTCGTGCCGAAGGGCCGCGCGCGCATTCGCACGCAGATGAGCGCCGCGCACACGCCCGAGCAGATCGGGCGCGCCGTCAACGCGTTTGCGCGTGTGGGCAAGACCCTCGGCGTGATTTAACAAGGATCGCGAATCAAATGAAAGCACTCGCCAAACTCGAACGCGCCCCCGGACTCACGCTCACGCGCGTGAAGAAGCCCGAAGTCGGCCACAACGACGTGATGATCAAGATCCGCAAGACGGCGATCTGCGGCACGGACATCCACATCTGGAAATGGGACGACTGGGCGCAAAAGACCATTCCCGTGCCGATGCACGTGGGCCACGAATACGTCGGTGAGATCGTCGAAATGGGCCAGGAGGTGCGCGGCTTCCAGATTGGCGACCGCGTGTCGGGCGAGGGGCATATTACCTGCGGCTTTTGTCGCAACTGCCGTGCGGGGCGGCGTCACCTGTGCCGCAACACGACGGGTGTCGGTGTGAACCGCGAAGGCGCGTTCGCCGAATATCTCGTGATACCGGCCTTCAACGCATTCAAGATTCCGCCCGAAATCTCCGACGATCTCGCGGCGATCTTCGATCCGTTCGGCAACGCCACGCACACGGCGCTTTCGTTCAATCTCGTGGGCGAGGACGTGCTCATCACGGGCGCGGGGCCCATCGGCATCATGGCTGTTGCGATCGCGAAGCACGTGGGCGCGCGTAACGTCGTCATCACCGATGTCAACGACTATCGCCTCGAACTCGCGCGCAAGATGGGCGCCACGCGCGCCGTGAACGTTTCGCGCGAGTCGCTGCGCGACGTGATGGCGGAACTGCACATGACGGAGGGCTTCGACGTGGGCCTCGAAATGTCGGGCGTGCCGAGCGCATTCACGGCGCTGCTCGAATCGATGAACCATGGCGGCAAGGTCGCGCTGCTCGGCATTCCGCCCTCGCAAACCGCCATCGACTGGAACCAGGTGATCTTCAAGGGGCTGGAAATCAAGGGCATTTATGGCCGCGAGATGTTCGAGACCTGGTACAAGATGGTCGCCATGCTGCAAAGCGGGCTCGATCTTTCGCCCATCATCACGCATCGCTTCGGCGTGGACGACTACGAGAAAGGCTTCGCGGCGATGCTTTCGGGCGAGAGCGGCAAGGTGATTCTCGACTGGACCGCGGCCTGAGCGCGTCGCGGTTTCACTGCGTTTCCGATTGAGCGGCTGCGCCCACTGGTGGCTGCTCGAATTCGGCCTGGATGCGCACATTGATATCGTCGCCCACGGCGGGATACCAGGTCGTCAGACCGAACGCCGCGCGGCTGAAATGGCCCGTGGCCGTGAAACCGAGCGTGGGCGCTTTCGTGAGCGGATTCGGCGCGTAGCCGTTCAATGTGACGTCGAGCGTGACCGGCTGCGTCATGCCGCGTATCGTGAGGTTGCCCGTGAGCGTGCCGCGCCCCTCGGCCGTGCGCGCGAAGCGCGTGCTCACGAAGCGGATTTGCGCGTAGCGCGCCACGTCGAGCATTTGCGCGCTTTTCACCATGGCGTCGAGCGCGGGAACGTTCGTGTCGAGGCTCGACGCGTCGATGACCACATCCACCGAGGCGGTTTCGAGGCCGCCCGTACGCCAGTCGAGCGTGGCCTGTGCGCGGTCGAAGCGCATCACGAAGCGCGTGTACTGGAGGTGATCGACATCGAACACGATGCTCCAGTGATGGGCGTCGAGCGTGTAGTGGCCCGCCGGCACGCTGGCTTCGGCGCGGCTCACACTGTGCGTGACGACCCGCAAAGGCGTGCACGCGGCGAAGCCCGCCGCGCACACCGCAGCGCAGAAGGCGCGGCGCGAGCCGCGAACGAATGGCGCAAACGACCGCTCTTTCATCTCATCTCCCATTGGCTGGCTGATACGTTCCTGTACGTTTGGCGGCCCGCGTTTCTTCCATCCCGACGATAAAGCATAACGTGCCAGGGCCGGATCGCCGCGTCGCCGCCTTGCCGTATCCTGTCCGCCCGCTCACGCGGGCGTTGCGCGCCGCGCGAAAGTCGGGTTTCATACGCGCATAGCAGCCAACACGCCGGGAGTGCCGCTCCATGCCAGCCGCGAATCATGCAGTGCGCTTTCACGCCACGCTCGTGCGCGAGGTCGACGCGATGACGGCCGCCACGGCGCGCTCGTTCGGACGCCACACGCACGATCAGTACGGCATTGGCGTGATCGATCGCGGCGGCCATGTCTCGCTGAGCGATGCGGGCCAGGTCGAGGCCGTGCCGGGCGATCTCATTCTCGTCAATCCCGGCGAAGTGCACGACGGGCGGCCGCTCGACGCCGCGGGCCGCACGTGGCGCATGCTCTATTTCGAGCCGTGCTGGATCGACGCGTTGCAAGCCGACATCACGCAGGGCGACGACGCCGGCTTTGCGCTTCATGCGCCCGTGATCAGCGAACCACGTTTGCGCGGCTTGTTCGACGCCGCCTTTGCCCATGTGACGCAGCAAAGCGCGGACCAGAACGTGGACCCACGCGCGGCCTCGGGCGACGACCTCTCCCGCATGGCGTTCGACGCCGCCGCGCTCGAAGTCATGACGCGCCTCGTCGAAGCCCTCGGTCACCGGCGCTCGCTCGCGCCATGCTCGCCCGCCGCGCTCGTCCACGTGCGCGAGATGATCGACACCGATCCCGCCGTGCCGTTCTCGCTTGCCGAACTCGCCCGCGCGGCGGGGCTGAGCCGGTTCCAGCTTCATCGCGGCTTCATGCGCGCGTTCGGCGTGGCACCGCACAACTACATCCTGCATCGCCGCGTGGCGCTCGCGCGGCAACTGCTCAAGGCCGGTCACGCGCCTGCGCAGACCGCGCTGGCCGCCGGCTTCTGCGACCAGAGCCACCTGAATCGCGCGTTCGCGCGGCAATTCGGCGTCTCACCCGGCCGCTACCGGCTCGCTCGCGGGGCATGAAGTCCAGGCGCTGACGCACATCGATCCAAGACGGCGCGCCGTGGTCCGCCTATACAGGCGTATCACCACGAGGAGCGCTCCATGTCCACACGATTGCCGCCGCGTGAAAACGCGCGTCGCCCGGCCCTTTCCCCCCGATCCGTCGCGCATCTGCAATTGACGGCGGCTATGCTCACCGTCGGCAGCACGGTGATTGCCAGCAAGACCATCGGCGCGGGGCTCGATCCCTTGCCCGCCACCGCGCTGCGCTTCGCCATGGCGTTGCCGGTCTTTCTGCTGCTCATGCGCCTGACCGGCACCGCGTTTCCACGCCCCGGCCTGCGCGACGCGCTGCTGCTCATTGCGCAGGCCGCCATCGGCAGCGTGGGCTATACGGTCCTGCTGATCGCCGGCACGCAGCGCACGTCCGCAAGCGACGCCGGCATCATCCTCGGCACCCTGCCTGCCGTGTGCGCGCTGAGCGCCGCATTGCTGCTCGGCGAGCGGCTGCGCGCGAGCACGCTTGTTTCGGTCACCGCCGCAAGCCTCGGCGTGGCGCTGGTCACGCTCGCGCCAGCCGGGCCTCGCGACGGCGCGCGATCGCTCGCGGGCGATGCGATGATCCTCGGCGCGGTCGTTTGCGAAAGCCTGTTCGTCCTCCTCAACAAACGGTTATCGCGGCCGTGGCCACCGCTCGCGCAAGCGGCGGCGATGACGGGGCTGGGGTTCATCGTCTCGGGCGCTTGCGCGTTGCCCGGCTGGATCGGCGCGGTGCACGCGGTCCCGCTTTCCGTGTCGCTCCCCGCTTTGCGCCCCGCGTTGATCGGCGTGGCGTACTACGCGCTGGTGCCGACCGTGGGCGGATTCTGGCTCTGGTACGCGGGCGCCGCGCGCGTGCCGGGCGGCGAGGCTGCCGTATTCACGGCGGTGGCGCCCGTGACAGGCGTGGCGCTCGCGACTCTGCTGCTCGGCGAACCGCTCACGCTCACGCGGGTCATGGGGCTCGCGCTGGTTGTCGCCGCCGTGTTCGCGGTGTCGGGGCGTTCGCTCCGTGACCGCTTGAGCGGGTCGTCCGGCCCACGCGACCGCAACGCGCCCTGATTCCGGATCTTGACTTGGGAGAATGATCGTTCTACATTACGTGCTTGGAGAACGATCATTCTCCTGATGCTTGTTGCAAGCACCCACTGCAAGACCGCAATCGAGAGAAACCATGAGCACGCCAGCCATTCCGAACCCCGAAGCGCCCCCGGCCGATGCGCGCGAGCGCCTGCTCGAAGCGGCCGAAGCGCTGATCTACGCGGGCGGCATTCACGCAACCGGCGTGGACGCGATCGTTCGCGCGGCGGGCGCGGCGCGCAAGAGCTTCTACACCTGGTTCGAATCGAAGGACGCGCTTGTTGCGGCCGCGCTCTCGCGGCGCGACGAGCGCTGGATGCGCTGGTTCATCGCCGGCACGCTCGCGCGAGGGCGCACGCCGCAGGCGCGTCTCATTGGCATGTTCGACGTGCTGCGCGAATGGTTCGCGTCCGCGGACTTTCACGGCTGCGCGTTTCTGAATGCCGCCGGCGAAACAGCGTCGCCCGATGACCCCGTGCGCGTGGTCGCGCGGGATCACAAGGCGCGCCTGCTCGACTTCGTGCGTGAGCAGACCCATGCCTGGGCGCGCGAGGCGGGCGTGGACGGCCGCGTGGCATCGCGCGTCGCGCGCCAGTGGCTGATCCTGATCGATGGCGCGATCGGCGTGGCGCTCGTGAGCGGCGACGCCGACGCGGCGCTCGACGCGCGCGCCGCCGCTCGCCTGCTGCTCGAAGCAAGCGCGCCTGATTCCCGCAATCCAACCGATTCGCACGCGCCATCGCGGCGCGCCGCCCAACGCAAGGAGAAAGACCATGAGTGATGCGAACGAAGTGCGCCCCCCGCTGCCGCCGTTTACGCGCGAGAGCGCCATCCAGAAAGTGCGCGCCGCCGAAGACGGCTGGAACACGCGCGACCCGCAGCGCGTCGCGCTCGCCTACACGCCGCAAAGCGTGTGGCGCAATCGCGCCGAATTCGTGACGGGCCGCGAGGCGATCGCTGCGTTTCTCGCGCGCAAGTGGGCGCGAGAACTCGACTACCGCCTGATCAAGGAACTGTGGGCGTACACCGACAATCGCATTGCGGTGCGCTTCGCGTACGAATGGCGCGACGATTCGGGCGCCTGGTTTCGCTCATACGGCAACGAGAACTGGGAGTTCGATGCGAACGGCCTGATGGCGCACCGGCACGCGTCCATCAACGACCTGCCGATCCGCGAGGCGGACCGCCTCTATCACTGGCCGCTCGGGCGTCGCCCCGACGACCATCCGGGCCTGAGCGACCTCGGCCTCTGACACAGCGCTTTCATCGGCAATTTCACAGGCGTTTTCATCGGGACGACTCATGACGCTGGCAAGATGCCGGCGGCGAGCGGTGACGCATGAGTCGCCCGATCCGAGCATGGACTCCATTGCGCGCGCATCGGGTTGCGGTACAGTTCGTCATTCACCCCGAACCAGCAACCAGAAGACCGACAGCCCATAGCGGATCGGCGCAAGCAAGGACGGAGAGCCCATGCGGTTTTGGCAGAAGCCAGGTGGCGCGGCAACAATAACGAAAGCGAAGAAGACGAAACGAGGCGCGGCCGCCACCCTGCTGCTCATGCCCTTGCTCTCACTGATGCTGCTCGGTGCGCAACCGGCGCGCGCCGCGAACTGGTGCAGTTCGGGTCTTTGGGTCGACGCGATGGTGGGCTCGTACCACATTCATCCCGACAAGGACTTCGAACAGTTCAATCCGGGTCTCGGCATCGAATGCTGGCCCGGCGACACCTGGGCGCTCACGGCGGGCGGTTTTCGCAACTCGTTGCGGCGGCCCTCGTATTACGGCGGCGCGGTGTGGGCCCCCGAGTTCCTGCACTGGGGCTTCGTGCGTCTCGCGGCGATGGGCGGCATCATCTCCGGCTATAACTACGGCAACTGGGGTCTCGGTCACGACCATACGATCGGGCCCGTGGTCGCGCCGATCGTGATGGTCGCGTACAAGCGCGTGGGCGTGAACTTCATCGTCATTCCGCCGATCCCCTCCGACGACCTGCCGTTTACCATCGGGTTCCAGTTGCGGTTCAAGTTCTGAGGGAGCATGGGCTCCCGCAAACTCTCACCTTTCGCCTCAACCTGACCGCTTTGCCATGCTGGCGTCAGGAGCACGCCACCGCCTGACCCTAAGATACGGGGCTTCGTATTTCAGGGCGCGACCCGCGCCAGAGGAAGAGAATGAAAAAGTTCACACGCATGCTGATCGCCGCGGGCGCGTTGGCCATGGTCACCTCCGCCACGTCCGTCATGGCCGCCGATACGCCGGAACCCACCTGGTTGCCGGCCACCGCCGCCGCCAGCCTCCGCGAAGCGAGTGCGATCGTCGAAGGGGCGAGCGGGTCGAATGTGAAGTCGACGCTTTATGTCTTCATGGACCCAAACTGTATTTACTGTCACCTGGTGTGGAAAGCGCTGCAACCGTATGAAGCGGCGGGCCTGCAAGTGCATTGGATTCCTATGGGCTTTCTGAAGGTCGATTCGGCAGGCAAGGCAGCGGCGCTGCTGGAAGCGAAAGACGGCGCCGCGCTGCTCAAGGAACTCGAGACGCATTACTCGGAGAAGGACGAATCGGGCGGCATCGCGCCGCTTGCGCACATTCCGCCTGCCGATCAGAGAAAGCTCAACAACAACATCAAGCTGTTCCAGGACCTCGGTTTCGACGGCACGCCGACGCTCATTTATCAAGGCTCGGGCGGCCGCTGGGCCAACGTGAGCGGCCTGCCGAAACTGAACGACCTGCCCGGCATGCTGAATCTGCCGGAGCAACCCGTGAGCGATCCTGAACTGCAACGCTATCGCTGAACGCGCGCGGCGGTGAGTCGATCGCCGCGCGCGGGCTTCACCCATACCGGGACAGGTGAGGACTTCCAGGAGTCGGGTTCGATGCGCGCGTCCCGAAAACCCTCACCTTTGCTCGCGCCCAGGTTTCGGAACGTGTAATCGGGATGCTTCGGATCGATTACACATGCCGGACATATTGATTCGGATTGCTGATGAAGTCATCGAGCGGCAAGCGCCAAAGCGAGGATGCTCGAAGCCTGGATTGGGTCATGAACCGCAGGGGTGAGCGTTGACGGGAACCGTATCCGGCAACCACGTTGAAGCGCGCACACGCATGACGCGACACCCTCAACGAGGGAAATCACGTGGGCACAATCAACAGGTGAGCATCTGCGGGATGCTCACACTCACTGCGGTGTGATCGATGCGATTTTTCGCCGCACCGTCACGCGCTTCCCGCGCGTGAGCGATTCGAACGCCGGCGACTTTACGTAAAGCAAAGGCGAGTGTTTCCGGGAGCGTCGAGACATTGCAGGCCAATGCTGCGACGCGGCAGTCCGCACGCGGATACGCGATGATTCGCGGTATAGTCATTTCCAACAGGAGGTTTCGTCGCGTGCCGTGCGTCTTGCCGGCAAACCCGCCACCAAGCAAGCCTGCGTGTCGCCGCCGCACCCGCGCGGTCTGCAACGGAGTTTCCCCATGAGCATCCTCGACAGGCTTTGGCCGCGCGCCCGCGCGAAGCAGCCGCCGGAAACGCCGCAAATCCGCGCGTTGATCGAGCGCCTGCTCGTGCTCAGCCCCACGCTCGCACTCGTGCCCGAGTGGCGCGAGCGGCTCGTGCCCGCGCTCACGTGTTCGGTCGCATACGTGCGCGACGTGGTGGAGCGCATGCCGCCCGCGCGCGAGGCGAGCGCCGCCACCTGGATGAACGACCCCTACATCCACGCGTTTTTCGCTGCGCCCGACGAAGTCGGCCACGTGCTGAGCCGCTCGCCCGAACTGCATGCCTGGTTCGAGAGTCATCCGCTTGCGCGCGAGGTTTATGCGGTGCTCGGCATGGCGCTGAACGAGCGGTGCGCCTTCGGCGCCGAGCAGCACGGCGACGAGGTGCACACCGACGTCATGCAGACCACGTTGAGCTTTGACGACCATCAGGTGCGCGTGTGCGGCGAGACCGAAGCCGACCTGCGCGAGCAGATCGTGCAGCGCGTGGTCGAGCAGATCGCGCTGGAAGGCCTCGCGCAGATCGGCGCCGACGAGTCGCGCCGCGACGTGCTCGAACAGGAGCGCGCGCTGCTCAGAACGCGCCTGCAACTGCTCACGCGTCACGGCGCGGGCACGCAACGCATGTTCGGCGAGCACGATGTGCAAAACGCCGGCGAAGTGGCCAGGGTCGAAGCGCAGATTGCGCAGAACGAGCGCGAGATCGCCGCGCTCGGGCTCAAGAGCGAAGCGCTCGAACATCAACTCACGGTGATCTGCAACGTGCTTGCGAACCCCGCGCAACACACCAACGTCGAAATGCGCGAGATCTGCCTGAGCCCGATGAATGTCCTGCTGGCAAACGGCAGCGAGGGCAACAACGGCTCGATCGTGTTCCCGCTCGCGCGCCTGCCGGCAAGCCCGCAAGGTCTGCGCGCCTTCTCGCTGGTGCGCTTCGCGCGCGCCGACCTCCAGCCCTTGCCGCGCGTGCTCGTCGAAGACAGCCGCTTCATGATCTGAACGCGGCGGCGCGGTCATAGGTGAGGAGATTCGGGAGCCGCGTGCGTAGCGTCGCATCGGTTCGTTGACGAACCGCGCCGCAATCACCGTTGCCAGTTGTCGGCCGTCAACGGTTCGTGATCCCGATGGACAGGATCGCCTGGTTTCGGCGCGCAACATTTTCCTGGGAGTCCCAGGTTAAGGGATCCGAATATTGCCGGGTACCAGGTGTTGGCAGTCGAAACCTTGCGTGCCTGGGCGCGAAACGGCGAAAGGTGAGTGTTTTCGGGACCGGTGAGCGAGGGTGCGAAAAGGCGCTTCGAAACGCTAACCGTCTGGTCAGGAAGCCGAAAAAAGCCCCTTGAAAAGGGGCTTTTTTCATCGGACGAGACGCTCGCGCACGCATGCCGACGCGAAAGGTGAGCGTTTTCAGGAGCCATGCAAAACGGGCCAGGCGAGCACGCCGTTCGCGTCGATCGTGAATCGCAGGTCGCCGCTATGCGTGGCGGGCGCATCTTCCGCGGCGATATCGAACGTTTCTCCGGCGATCTCCACGGCAACGTAGTGGTCGCCGTGACGCAGCGAGGTGCCCGCAATGCGCCCTTGCCACGCACCTTCCGGGGTTGCGACGAGCGAGCGCGGCGAGACCCGCCACATGACGCGCGACCCCGGTGCCAGCGAAGCATCGGCGCAGGGCAGACGCAGGCCGTTGGGCGTTTCGATCTCGCCGCCTGCAATCACGACCCCCTCGCCAACGTTGTGCAAGCCGAGCAACTCGGCCACGCGCAGCGTGGCGGGCCGCTGGAACACATCGGCCACGGCGCCCGCCTGAAGCACGCGCCCCTGTTCGAGCACGAGCACCTCGTCGGCGAGCAGGGCGGCTTCGTCGGGATCGTGCGTGACGATCACCGTCACCGCGCCGATCTCGCGTTGCAGCGCGCGCAGCGACTGTTGCAGGCGGCGGCGGCGCGGCGTGTCGAGCGCGGCGAACGGCTCGTCGAACAGCAGCAGTTGCGTATGACGCGTGAGCGCGCGCGCGAGCGCGACGCGCTGGCGCTGGCCGAACGAAAGCTGGCGCGGCAGGCGTTGCGTGAGCGTGTCGAGGCCCAGGTGCGCAAGCCAGTAGCGCGCGGCGGCGGCGTCCGCATCCACGGGAAACGCGAGTTGCTGCGCCACCGTCATGTGCGGAAAGAGGCCGTAGTCCTGCGGCATGTAGCCGATCTGGCGGCGCTCGGGTGGCAGCGCGCCGAGGTCGATTGCGCCGAGCGTGACCGAGCCCGCGTCGTTGCGCTCGAGCCCGGCGATGATGCGCAGCGCGAGCGACTTGCCCGAGCCCGAAGGCCCGATGATCGCGAGCCGCCGCGTTTGCGGCCGCCACGCCACATCGAGCGCAAACGCGCCGAGATGGCGCCGCACCGCGAAGGACAGACGCAGGTCGGCGTTCTCCGCCACCGTGGCGGCCGGCGTGATGCTGGTGAGTTCGTCGCCGTTCTCGAAGTTCACCGCCAGCGTCGAGCGCGCGCTGCGGCTATACACGGAGAGCACCGCGCAGATGACCGCGATGCCGAGCGTGGGCAGCAGGAGCGGCATCATCGCAGGCAGCCCCTGGCCGCCGAACACGACATAGGTGTAGACGGGCAGCGAATACGGGTGATACGCGACCATCACGGTCGCGCCGAATTCACCGAACGCGCGCAGCCACGCGAGCGCGAGGCCCGCGCGGATAGCGGGCCAGGCAATGGGTAGCGTGACGCGAAAGAAGCGGGCGGCGGCGTGATGGCCGAGCGTGGCGGCGACGTCGTCGTAGACCGGATCGACCGCGCTGAACGCCGAGCGTGCCGCGACGATCAGGAACGGCGCGGCCACGAACGTCTCGGCGAGCACGATGCCCGTGAACGAGTCGGTGAGCGAGCCGCCAAAGAGCTGGCCGATGCCGCTATACGGCCCGATGAGAAAGAGCAGCAGCACGCCGCTCGTGAGCGGCGGCAAGGCGAGCGGCAACTGCACGACGAAGCCGAGCAGCGCGACGCCGCGCGTGTGCGTGCGCGCGAGCCAGTAGCCGAGCGGCACCCCGCTCACGAGGATGACGAGCGAAGCCACGCTCGCACTCGCCACCGACACCCCGACCGCCGACCAGGTGGCGTGCCAGTCCACGCCTGACCAGTCCGCCTGGCCGATCTGCGGGATGCTCGCGAGGAACGGCGCGCACAGGTAGACCGCAAGCAGCGCGCCGAGCCACCAGAGCGGCTGCGAGCGCTTGACGGCGCCCTGGGCGGCGCCCCGCGCGGCGAGCTGTGCGGTTTGTGTCATTGCTGTGCGGCGTCGACCACGGCCTGCACCGACGGCGGGATCGCCTGGCTTTGACCGTTGACGGCGGGCTTCGTCACGTCCACGCCGTGCTCGGCGAGCAGCTTGCGGCCTTCGGCGGAGAGCAGGAAGTTCACGAAGCGCGCGGCGCCGGCGCTATTGGGTGCGTCGTTGAGGATCGTGAGCGTGTAGTTCGCCTTGATCTTCAGTTCGGGCGCGGGATGGATCGACGGAATCTTCAGGTCAGAGGTTTCGGTCGAGTAGAAGAAGCCCGCGTCGAGCTGACCCGACTGCAAGCGGCCGACGAGCGTTTCCTCCGGCAGCACCTGCTCGGGATTTTCCGGCGCGCCGAGCGTTTTCTCGACGAGGTCAGGCTGGTTGTACGCCTGCGCGGCCTTCGTCATGAGCTCGACGGTGAAGGCGCCTTTCGGGTCGAGCTTCGGGTCCGTGCGGCCAAGGCGGATGCCCGGCTCCTGGAGCACCTGATCCCACTTCTTCGTTTTGAAGTCGTTGGCGAAACGGCTCTTCGGGTTGTAGCCGATCAGCAGCGGCGACTCGGCGAAATTCACGTACCACGAAACGTGATTGCCGTTGGCCTCGCCCATGAGGCTCGCGTTGACCTTCGGGCTCGCGCTGATGAACACATCGCCGCGGCGCAGCTTGCCCTTCACTTCATTGGCGATCTTGTTGGATCCCGCAGCGTAGCCCTTGAAATGCAGGCCCGTTTCCTTTTCGAACGCGGGGCCCACGCTCTTTTCCATGAGGTTCACGAGCGAGCCTGCATAGAGGACATTGACATCGGTTTCGTCGGCGAATGCGTTGGCGCTTGCGCCCATCGTACCGATCACACCGGTCATCACGACAACTGAGGCCACCAGCTTGCGGATAAACATGTTCGACACCCCGTACCGTTATAAAGGCCCATATATTACGATGGACTGCTGCATTCATGTGTTCGCCGAGTTGTCGAATTTACGCTCGCGCGACTGGGCGCGTCACACTGACAAGGCTAAACTGGCAGTCCTGTCTATTTTCCTGTTTGTGGAGACTCTCATGCGTACCAGCGCCCGTAATCATTTCTCCGGCCAGATCAGCGCGGTCAAGGCTGGCGCCGTGAACGACGAAGTCACGCTGAGCGCCGACGGCGGCCTCGAGATCGTCGCGATCATCACGCATGGCAGCGCCGCTTCGCTGGGTCTCGCGGCGGGCAAGCCGGCATTCGCGCTCGTGAAGGCATCGTCGGTGATCCTGATGGTCGACGGCGACGCGAGCAAGGTGTCCACGCGCAATGTCGTCGCGGGCACGGTCTCGTCGGTCACGAAGGGCGCGGTGAACGCGGAAGTCGTGCTTGCGGCGCCGGGCGGCGCGCAGATCGCGGCGATCGTGACCAACGACAGCGTCGATCGCCTCGGCATTGCGGCGGGCAAGCCGGCCACCGCGTTGTTCAAGGCGTCGAGCGTGATCGTCGGCGTAGACGGCTGACGCAACGCGGTCATAGGGGCGTGCGATGAACAACGCCGGGCCGAATGCGCACGATGTCGAGCGCCTTGCCGCCACGCGTTGCGACGCGCTCACGGGCGCGCCCGCTTCGCCGCGCACGCCCGACGCGTGGCTTTTCGCGCGTCTCGTCGCCGCGCGCGAGGTACGCGGCGAACTGGCGTTGCTCGGGTTATCGCCGGCGCAGCTCGATGCGCTCGCCGCGCGCCATTTCGCGTGCGACGTGACGCAAGGCGCGCTGCCCGCGCACGTCATCGCGGATACGCGGCACGCCGCCTTCGCCACGGCGATGTTCCACTTCCTCGACTCGCTGGCCGCGCCGCAAACCGACCCCGACGACGCGCGTTGCCTCGCGGCGATCATTGCGCACGCCTGCCTGCGCCCCGATCATTTGTGGCGCGATCTCGGCCTGCGCGGACGCGACGACGTCACGCGCATGCTGGAGCGTTTTTTTCCCGAAGTCGTGGCGCGCAATGTGGAAGGTCTGCGCTGGAAGAAGCTGCTCGCGCGCGAACTCGCGCTCGCAACAGGCGGCACGCCCGGCCCCGCGCCCGGCTGCCCCGGCTGCGAGGACTTCGGCTTCTGCTTTCCTGCCGGACACTAGCTTTTTTGCCTTGCACGGCAGGCCGAACCCAGGGCCGAAGCCTGGGTGCGAGGCGCGGCATGCATCGTGTATGCTTGCGCGCATGACCCCACCCCCGAACGATCCCCAGCGCGCTGACGCGCCGGCGCCCACGCAGGCGCAAGAGTCTGGTCAGTCCGCTCAGCCCGCAACGGGCCGGCCGGATGTGCGCTTTCGCATGCGCATCATCCAGGACGGCACGATCGCGCTCGGACCCGGCAAGGTGTCGTTGCTGGAAGCGGTTCGCGAGCACGGTTCGATCTCGGCGGCGGCGCGCAGCATGAACATGTCGTACCGGCGCGCGTGGCTGCTGATGGACGAGCTCAACCGCGCGCTGGAGTCGCCGGCCATGGTGTCCGAGCACGGCGGCCAGAGTGGCGGCGGCAGCATGCTCACGCCGGTGGGTGAAGAGATCATTCGCCTTTATCGCAGCATCGAGACGCGCGCCGCAACGGTATGCGCGCCCGAGATCGAGGCGCTCGTCAAGCTCGTGAAGGCTTAGGGCGACGCAACGTGCGCCATTAACCGTGGCGCAGGCAGAAACGCGACACGGGCACGGCGGCAAGCGTGGGCGGCGCCTTCGTGTGCAGCCGCATCATCAGTTCGACAAAGCTCGCCAGACTCGCGGTACGCAACGGGTGCCAGGTCACCTGGTGCCGTTCGCACACGCGCTTGAGCGTGCTCATCGAATCATGGTCGATGCAGTCCACGGGGAACACCGCGAGATCCGCGCTGGCGAGCGCCGCCGCGAGCAAACCCTTGCGATCTTCCATGCCGCCGTCGTGCACGGTCAATTCGCCTCCCGCCGATTCCACCCAGCGTCGGAGCGCGTGATTCGATCCCGGCCGCCCGCCCACATAGACGATGCGGCGTCCCTTGAGCGCGTCCTGCGGGAGCGCGCGCGGGGCCTGCGCGTCGTCGTGGGCTTGCGTCGCGTGCTCCATGGCGTGGACTTCGGCGCGCAGGGCGTCGATCAGCGCGTGAGCTTCGTCGAGTTGCGCGCGCAGGGTGTGGAGCGTGGCGGCGTCGGCGTTCGCGCGTTGCTCGGCGGCTTCGCGGCGGCTCGTGTGCAGCGCGAGCCGGGCGTCGCGCGCCGCCAGCGCTTCCTGTAGCGCTTCCACCTGCGCGTGTTGCGGCGGCGCCTCGCGTTGCGCGGCGGCGTGCGCGCTCAAGCGCGCCGTTTGCGCTTCGAGCGCGTCGCGCTCGCGGCTCATCTCGTGCAGACGGGTCTGCTGGCGCTCGACCTTGGTCTGCAAGTCGGCGTTCTCGGCCTCCAGCGCCACGAGGCGGCGCAAGTCGGCGCGGTTGGCCGCGCCCACGAGGTGCGAAAGCATGTGCAACTCGCCAAATGCCGACTGGCGCACTTCCATGGTCGTGGCCGGATGCGTCATCAGCGCCCAGTAGGCGGGCGGAATGTCGCCGCTCGCGAGCGCCTCCTGCCAGAGCGAGAGTACGGCCTGCGCGTCGCGCGCGCCGGCGAAGCGGCGTAGCGCGCCCGCGTAGCGCGTGTCGAGTGCCTTTTGCAGCGCCTTGGCACCCGCGCCGCCCTCGATCGCGAGTTCGACGGCGGCATGGTGGATGTCGAGATCGCTCGCTTGCCGGGCATCGAGCGCCGTGTGTCTGGGGACCAGCTTGCGCAGTTCGTGCGTGCTCAGGCAGGTGCCGATGATCGAGCAATGCAGATGGGCGTCGAGTTCGGCAAGGCGCGTGCGTTGCCGTGCGCGGGTGAGCTCGGCTTGCGAGGGACCGCAGCAGTCGGCGCCCGGGAAGGCGCGCAGCGTGGTTTCTTGCGAGGCAGCGTTGCCCGGCGTGCGGGCGAGGCGGAACGGCGGTGCGTGCATGGGTAACCTCTGATCCGGTGCGGAACGCGGGGCTCTGCATGGGCGCGGGCGGCGCCTGTGCCTGAGCACTGACGGCCGCGCACCGACAGCGCAATATACCACGGAATATAACGAAGTCAGGGAGGCTGCCCCGGCAGCACTGGCGGCACAATTTGCGTGTTCCGCCGCCGTGCGAATCGGCGGCGGTGCGGCTCAGGCCGCGGGTTCGCGCACGAGCGCAGCCGCAACGGCGGTGGCTGCCTCGTTGCGTGATGTATGGCGCGCGTTGGCCGCGCTGGCTGCATTAGTCGCTGCAAGCGCGTTCGCGTGCTGCTCAAGCACATGCTCGACGCCCAGCCCGACAAACGACGCGTCGAGCCGATCCAGTTCGCTCACGGTGCGGCGCAGCGCTTCGGTGTCCAGACTGAGCGCGTCGCTGAAAAGCGCGTCGCGCGTCTTGTCGAGCCGGCGCGCGTCGCGAATCGCACGCTTGAGTTCGCGCTGGCGCGCAAAGCGAGCGAAGTCGCCGCGCCGCGAAAGGGCGGCGAGCAGCGGTTGCAGCGACACGCCGGCCTGCGCGGCTTGCACGGCTTGCGCGCCGCCGCCCTGCGCCAGCATGCGGTCGAAGCGCTCGATGCTGTTGCGCAAACGCCGGAACGCGTCGATCACGTCGCGGATCAGCTCCGCGCGCTCGTGACCGGACGCGGGGCGCAGCGTCGTGATCGAGGCCGCGAAGCCGTCCGCCAGGACATTCGATGTTGCCGCGCTAACGAGGCGCCGACTGCTCGCCAATCCCACTCTCCCGTATCGTGTTCGTTCGTTATATTCTATAGGATATAACGAAGCATGGCGGGCGCGCGCAAGCCGCGTCGCCGGGCCTGCCTGTGGCGCAGCGCCGCATGCACTAAAATTGCCGCTTTGCGCCGCCGCGCGCATCCGCTTTCCCGCTCATTTCCGCTGTTCATGACCACACCTTCCCCGGCCCCGGACGGCGCGTCCGAAGACCCGCCCAGTCTCTCGCACAATCGCGGCTTCCAGCGTTTCTACGGCGCGCGCGTACTGTCTTCGCTCGCGTTCCAGATGCTCGCCGTCGCTATGGGCTGGCACATCTACGCGCTCACGCACAGCGCATTCGCGCTCGGTCTCGTCGGCCTTGCGCAGTTCCTGCCGATGTTCCTGCTCACGCTCGTGGTGGGGCACGTGGCCGATCGGTACGACCGGCGGCGCATCGCGTCGGTGTGTCAGCTTGTCGAATGCGCCGCGGCGCTGACTTTTGCCGCCGGCACGCTGGGCGGCTGGCTGGGCGCGCCGCTCATTTACGCGCTTGCGGCCTGCATGGGCGCGGCGCGCGCGTTCGAGTCGCCCGCCATGTCGTCGCTGTTGCCAGGCGTCGTGCCGCGTCCGCAATTGCCGAACGCCACCGCCTGGTCGACTTCGGCGAACCAGACCGCGAACATCGTCGGCCCGGCGCTGGGCGGCCTGCTCTACGGGATCGGCGCGACGCCTGCCTATGCCGCCTGCACGCTCGCGTTCGCCTTGGCGGCCGCGCTCTCGGGCACGATCCCGATGCGCGCGAAGCCGCCCGCGCGCACGCCGGTCACGCTCGAATCGGTGTTTTCGGGCATCGCCTTCATCCGCTCGCAGCCCGTGATTCTCGGCGCGCTGTCGCTCGATCTCTTCGCCGTGCTGTTCGGCGGCGCAACGGCGTTGTTGCCCGTGTTCGCCCGCGACATCCTGCACGCGGGGCCGATCGCGCTCGGGCTCCTGCGCTCGGCCTCGGCCGCCGGCGCGCTGGCGGGCTCGATCTGGCTCGCGCACTTCCCGCTGCGGCGCCGGCCGGGCCTTGCGATGTTCGGCGGCGTGATCGTGTTCGGCTGCGCGACCATCGCCTTCGGGCTCTCGCACAACATCGTCGTGTCGCTCATCGCGCTGGCGGCGCTCGGCGCGTCGGACGTGGTGAGCGTGGTGGTGCGCACGTCGCTCGTGCAGTTGCGCACGCCCGACGAAACGCTCGGCCGCGTGAGCGCCGTGAACTCGCTCTTCATCGGCACGTCGAACCAGCTCGGCGAATTCGAGTCGGGCCTGACCGCCGGATGGTGGGGCGCGCAGCGCGCCGTGCTGGTGGGCGGCGTGGCGACCATCTGCGTCGCGCTGCTGTGGATGCGGCTCTTTCCGGCGCTGCGCGACACGCGCTCGCTGGAGCGCGAAGAGACGCGCGCCACCGCCAGCGCGAGCTAGTCGCGCAGCGCCTGCGGCACCCGGTCCCGGCCATGCCGCGGGCCGGTGTTTGCCGTTATTCTTTTGCGAAGTGTTGTGCAAAGCGATCCGGCGCAATCATTCGCAGTAATCGCAACAATTGCAGCATCCCTCATTCACCCTTCACGTCATGCCACCCTCGACCATTGCCCCACGGAGCGCCGCATGCGCGTAGGCCGTCCAGTCAAGGCGCTGCCGCAGCCGCTGTGCGACTACTGCGGTGCGAAAGCGGTGCTCGCGCGCTTCACCGATGAGGCCTACCCCTATCGCGACGATCACGGCCCGCTCTGGGTTTGCACGCCTTGCGAGGCGTGGATCGGCGTGCCCGCGCGCAGCACGCGCCACGTGCCGCTCGGCCGCCTCGCCAACGCCGCCCTGCGCGACGCCAAGAGCCGCTTGCACGACGCGCTCGAACCGCTCGTCGCCGCGAAAATGCGCCGCGACAAGGTGAACGCGTTCGAAGCGCGCGGCAAAGCGATCCGGTGGCTCGCGGGTGAACTGGGCTACGACTTGCCCAATCCGTCCATTCATCTCCTGACGCTCGAACAGTGCGAAGCGGCCATCCGCCATATCGAGGCGTTCATGGCCGCGCGGCGTGGCGAGGGCGAAGCACGCCAGGGCGATTGACGGGAGCCGCGCGGGCAATGCGCCCCGCATGGCTGTCACCGATCGTTACACTCGATTCGACGTTGCGCGCTTAACCTTCGGCGCGGCGTGCCGTTATTGCACGGAACAGAATCTAACGTGCCCGATTCCATGGCCAGGACGATCTCCTTTGCGCAGCACTCACAAGCCGGCCGCGCCCGTCGCAGCAAATCGATGTTGCTGCCGATACCGCACGCCGTCGCCAACGACCTCGCGCTGCAAGTGCATCTCGCGCTCGCCGCCCTGCGCCGTGGCGGCAGCGGCGATGACGCACGCGCCTTGCTTCATGCTCACGTGCTCGCGCAATCGATTGCGGAAGCCGGCTACGGCGCGTTCGAGCCCGAATCGGTACGCGCGGCGGATGCCGCGCTGATCGCCTGCTTCGAGCGCGGCAATACGGGCGGCGGCTGGCAACTCGACGACGCGGGCTTCGAGGCGCTCGCGCAACTCGTGACCGTGTACGACCGCCAGTTGCACAGCGCGCCGCTGTGGGCGCTCACCGAGGCGAGCGAACGCCTGGAGCGCATGGGCGCGGCGGACGTGAACGCGCGGGCGATACGCAAGAGCGCGTAATGCGTGCGTGGGGTGCAAAACCGGGGTCGAGGGCCGCGCCGGGTACGCGGATTGCGCTCCAAAGGGTTTCGGCAAGACAGGTTGAAACGCGCAGAGCGGCGGGCAGAACGCAGTACGATGAGAGTGTACGACCCCTCTTTACGAGGCGAGCCGGATCGACGCGAATGGCGAAAAGCGGGCGGCGATACGCGGTTCCGGGTGGCCTTGATTGATGATGTGCCCCCGTATTTCCGCAGCGCTTGCGCATGTCTGCCTCGACGCCGCCGGTCGGCGTTGTGGCGGCATTGGCACGAGATTTGACGCCGGGCGCGAATCGTGTTGACTTCGGATAGGTGGCGCGCCTAAAATTCGCCCGTCTTAACAAAAGGGGCTGACGCCTTGGACAGTAGCAGTAGTCGATCTTCGAACAGTTTCGCTGCCTGACCGGCAGGACGTCCGCGCTCCCTTTCTTTCAGCCGCCGTCTTGCCAGCCAGGCAGATGGTGCGCGTCCAGCAGTAAATCCTCGTGCACTCTTGAAAGCGTCGACCGACGCCGCAGCGACTTGAGCAGTTCAAGCGCCGCGGTTGGCCGACATCGCGCCGTACGCCGTCGTTTATTCGACGTGCGCTTGCGGCACGGTTCGTTCGTTTCGCCGTAACGGCGCGACGGGCGGATCGACACATGCGCCGCCTTGGGGCCGCAACGCGTTCGAGCCGCAAGCTCGACCGGGGCCGCCGGGTCAGCCGCCGTGACGATAAGGAGTTCCGATGTCTGACAGTGACAGTTATCCGTTATGCCGCTTCCTTTTGAATTGCACTGAGGAAAGCGGGCAGACGCGAATCGTCGCGCGCTGACTGCGCGTTACCGGGTCTGCTGGCTTTCCTTCCTAACGCGTCCCGCATGACGCCAGGAGATCCAGCATGAACTTCGGCCTTCTTTTGCCGCACCTGCCGCAATCGCAGCAACACCTCCATCCCGATGTGCTTGGCGCACGCGAGCGCGCGCCCACGCCCACCCCGCCCCCCTGCCGGGAATCGCAACTCGCCGCGCGCTGGCGAGACCTGCGATCGCGCGTGTTTCGGGTCTGAATCAGCCATGAAGTGACGATCCCCGCGCGTACGACCAGCCGGAACGGCCGGCCGTACGCGCCGCGCGAGGGTTTCGCGCAATAACCCAACGCCGGTGTTTCAACATGAACCAGTTCAACTACACATTGCGAACGATCCGCCGCGCAGCGCGCGCCTGCGTCGGCCTCGTCGCGTCCGCGCCTGTGTCCACGCCTGTTCTCGCCAACGGAGGCCGCTAATGGAGTTCGGCTTCAACCTGAACCGCACGGCCAACGCTTCGGCGTGGCGCGTGCTGCCCAATCGCTGGGATTTCGTGGCGTTCCCGCTCATGATCGGCCTGATCGCGATGGCGGCCGTGGGCTTTCACGAGACGATGGCGCCGATCGCCACGCTCAAGGCGCAGCCCATCTCGCTCGATCCGGCGAACCTGCCCGAGTACGCCATGCGCACCACGCTGCGCATGCTCGCGGCGATGGTGGCCTCGCTCATCTTTACGCTGGCGTACGGCACGCTCGCGGCAAAGAGCCGCCGCGCGGGCCAGGTGCTCGTGCCGATTCTCGACATCCTTCAGTCGGTGCCGGTGCTCGGCTACATCTCGTTCACGGTCACGTTCTTTCTCGCGCTGTTTCCGTCGCGCGTGCTGGGGGCCGAGCTTGCGGCGATCTTCGCGATCTTCACGAGCCAGGCCTGGAACATGACGTTCAGCTTCTACCAGTCGCTGCGCACGGTGCCGCGCGACCTGGATGAAGTCTCGCGCGGGTTCCACCTCACGGGCTGGCAGCGTTTCTGGAAGCTCGAAGTGCCGTTCTCGATGCCGGGCCTCATCTGGAACATGATGATGTCGATGTCGGGCGGATGGTTCTTCGTGGTGGCTTCCGAAGCGATCACGGTGGGCAACAACACGATCACGCTGCCGGGCGTCGGCGCGTATCTGGCCCAGGCGATCGCGGAAAAGAACCTGCACGCCGTGGGCTGGGTGATTCTCGCGATGGTGGTGGTGATTCTCGCCTACGACCAGTTCCTGTTCCGCCCGCTGGTGGCGTGGGCCGACAAGTTCCGCATGGAAAACACGAGCTCGGGCGACGCGCCCGAATCGTGGCTGCTCGACCTGATCCGCCGCACGCGCCTCATTCACCGCCTGCTCGTGCCGATGGGCTTCCTGCTCGCCACGCTCGCGCGCATTCCGTTGCGCGTGCAACTGCCGAAGTCGCTGCCCGTCGTCACCACGATCAGCAAGCGTTCGCGCGTGGGCGACATCGTGTGGGCCGTGTTCGTGATCGCGCTGACCGTGTTCGTGGTGTGGCGCGTGGTGGCCTACGTGCGCACGGGCGTGACGCTCGACGAAGTCGGGCACGTGTTCATGCTCGGCCTCATCACGCTCTTTCGCGTGATGCTGCTGATCGCCATCGCTTCCGTGATCTGGGTGCCGCTCGGCGTGCTGATCGGCCTGCGCCCCTCGCTTGCCGAGAAGGTTCAACCGCTCGCGCAGTTCCTGGCCGCCTTCCCGGCCAACCTGCTGTTCCCGGTGTTCGTGATCGTGATCGTGCGTTTTCACCTGAACCCTGACATCTGGCTCTCGCCGCTGATCGTGCTCGGCACGCAGTGGTACATCCTCTTCAACGTGATCGCGGGCGCGAGCGCGTATCCGAACGACTACAAGGAAGCGGCCACGAATTTCCGCATTCGCGGCTGGCAATGGTGGAAAAAGGCCATGCTGCCGGGCATTTTCCCGTACTACATCACCGGCGCCATTACGGCTTCGGGCGGCGCGTGGAACGCGAGCATCGTTTCCGAGTTCGTGCAGTGGGGCGACACCAAGGTCGTCGCGCACGGCCTCGGCTCGTACATTGCAGAGACGACGGCCGCCGGCGACTTCCCCAAGATCATCCTGGGCATCGCGATGATGTCCCTGTTCGTTACGCTGTTCAACCGCGTGCTCTGGCGTCCGCTGTACACCTACGCCGAGTCCCGGCTGCGCCTCGATTGAGATGGAGTGACATCATGCTGAATCCGAAAATCGTCTCATCCGACTTGCTGCCTATGCGCCCCGTTCCCGGTCAGGAAGTGCTTGCCGTCAAGCACGTTTCGCGCGGTTTCGCGAAGAAAGAGGACGAGCGCCTCGTGCTCGACGACGTGAACCTCTCGCTGCGCGAAGGCGAGATCGTCGGCTTGCTCGGCCGTTCCGGCTCGGGCAAGTCCACGCTGCTGCGCATCATCTCGGGCCTCATCGAGCCGACCGAAGGCGAGGTGAACTGGCTCGGCAAGCCGCTCGAAGGGCCGGCCGAAGGCGTCTCGATGGTGTTCCAGACCTTCGCGCTGTTTCCGTGGCTCACGGTGCTGCAAAACGTGGAAGCGGGCCTCGAAGCGCAGGGCGTGGGCGCGCGCGCGCGCCGCGAACGCGCGCTGGCGGCGATCGACCTGATTGGTCTGGACGGCTTCGAAAACGCCTACCCGCGCGAGCTTTCCGGCGGCATGCGCCAGCGCGTGGGTTTCGCACGCGCGCTTGTGGTCGACCCCACGCTGCTGCTCATGGACGAGCCGTTCTCGGCGCTCGACGTGCTGACCGCCGAAACGCTGCGTACCGACCTGCTCGATCTGTGGACGCAAGGCCGCCTGCCGATCAAGTCGGTGCTGATCGTCACGCACAACATCGAGGAAGCCGTGTTCATGTGCGACCGCATCCTCGTGCTCTCGTCGAATCCGGGGCGCGTGTCGGCCGAGATCAAGGTGCCGTTCAAGCATCCGCGCAACCGTCTCGACCCGGTCTTCCGCAAGCTCGTGGACGACATCTACGCGAAGATGACCGCGCGCGAAGCCGCCGAGGCCACGCATCGCCGCCTCGAAGTGGGCAGCCGCTTGCCCGATGTGTCGACCAACATCATGGCCGGCCTGATCGAGACGCTGGCGGCCGCGCCGTATCACGGCCGCGCGGACATGCCGGAAATCGCGCGCTCGCTGCATCTGGAAGTGGACGACCTGTTCCCGATCGTGGAAATGCTCCAGCAGCTCGGTTTCGCCGACGTGCGCGAAGGCGACGTGCTGCTCACGCCGCCCGCGCGCGTGTTTGCCGAGATGGGCACGCAGGCGCGCAAGCTCATGTTCGCCGATCACCTGCTGCGCAACGTGCCGCTCGCGGCGCGCATCAAGAAGGTGCTCGACGAGCGGCCGGGCCATCGCGCGCCGCGCGTGCGTTTCGAGCAGGAACTCGAAGACGTGCTCTCCGATGTCGCCGCGGAAGAAACGCTCGACACCGTGGTCGAGTGGGCCCGTTATGGCGAGGTGTTTTCGTATAACGACCAGACCGAGATTTTCAGTCTGGAAGACGTCGAGGCATAAGGCCGCGAGTCGAATAGAGCAGTGCGCAAACCGGACGACCAGGTCGTCCGGTTTTTTTTTGTGCCGTTCTTTCGCGAAGGCCGATACGCGCTCATGAAGCGGCGTACGGTGTGCCGTCCTTGTGCAGAAACCGGCCGTCGCGGCTCGGGCTCATCATATCGACGTCGGAGCAGGTGATGACGTCGGCCGGAGAGCGCGAGCCGACTTCGAGATAAACGGCGACTCGACCGGACTGGTTGATCATGTGATGCCCGTTGCCGGTGTGCTTCGCAAATGCGGCACAGTCCCCCGCACGCAGCACGGTTTCGCCATCGTCTTCGATGAGGGTCAACTCGCCCTCGAGGACGTAGACGAACTCGTCTTCGTCCGAATGCCAGTGACGTTGGCTCGACCAGTTTCCCGGCGGCAAGCGCATGAGATTGACGCCGAAGTCGCGCAGGCCGCCCGCATCGCCAAGGCGCTGACGTATGCGTTCGGCGCACGGGGCGGCGAAGGGCGCGGGATAGCCGGTGCCTTTGCGCTCGGGCACGTTGGCAACGTCGATCTTGGGCATGGGGGACTCTCCAGTTCTCCGAAGGCAATGCGAACGGTGTCGACAAACTTCTTGCTGGGCTTCTGGCCGTGTAGCCGCTGTGACGCCGGAGCGCGCCAAAGGTGCAAAGGTGAGCTTCTCCGGGGGGCGTATGCAGCATCTGCGGCGCACCCTGCATGCCTCACGCAGGCCATTGATTCGACAGGGAACTTTACTCCGCCTGCGGCGCGCCGCAACGCCGCCGGCCGCGCATGGGTGAGCTTTTTCGGGAGATGCGCCGCGTGCGGCGAAGGGTGAGGCCGGTGCGCAAGCGCCGCGCACCGGTCGTTGGGTCAACTCATCAATTCGGCTTGCCGCCGGACGAACCGTGCCCGTCGCCTGAGGCGCCGCTGCGTCCGTTGCGCGGCTTGGCGCCTCGCGATTGCGCCCGCGCGCGATCATCGCCGCTTGCGCCTTCGTCGCGATTGTCCTGATCGTTGCGCTCATCGAAGTCGTCGCCGTATGTCCGGCCTTCGACATCGTCGCCGCGCGCCATGCCCACGAGAAAATTGCGCTGCGGGTTCGCGAGTTCGATGCCGCGCTCCGTGAAGCGCAGCAGCACGCGCCGGTTGAACTCGCGTTGCACGCCCCAGCGCGCCGAGTCCTTGCACTGGATCTGGCCGACGAGCGTCACGCTCGCGCCATCCACCTGATCGACGCCCCAGTAGGCGAAGTCGCTGAGAATGCCGTTCTTGTACGCGTCCTCGCCGCGAATCTCCGCGCCGATTTCCTTGAGCGTGTCGATGGCGCGTTGCAGATCGGAGCCGTGCGCGATCTGCACCTTGACCGCCGCATTGCCGATGCCGCGATTCGTGTTGTTCACGGTCGTCACCGAACTGAACGGCACGGTGTAGAGCGAGCCATCGCCGCCGCGCAGCCGCACGGTGCGGATCGAGAGAAATTCGACCGTGCCCGAGACGCCCGCCACCGTCACCCAGTCGCCCACCTGCATGGCGTTTTCGGTGAGCAGGAAGATGCCCGTGATGAAGTCCTGTACGAGCTTTTGCGAGCCGAAGCCGAGCGCCACGCCGAAGATACTCGCGCCCGCGATAAGCGGCGCGGTGTTCACGCCGAGCTGCGAGAGCGCGGTGAGCCCGACCACCACGAGAATCGCAACGAGCAGCGTGGTGCGGAACATCGGCAAGAGCGTGCGCAGGCGCGCGGCGCGCACGAAGTCGCCCGCGTCGGTCCAGGCGTGCAGCCGCCGCTCGGCCGCGCCGTTCGCGAACTCCCAGATCGCAACGGCCGTGACGATGGCAATGGCGATGGTGAGCAGCGCCGAGCCGAGCAGGTGCCCGATGGGCGCGAACGCGAGAATGCGCGCGGGCCGCAGGCCCCAGATGTGCAGCAGCAGATCCAGCGTCACGATCCACAGCGCCGCGACCACGATGCGCCGCAGCGCGGGGTAATAGCGGTACGCGCGGCGCTGGCCGAAGCTCATGTTCTGCTGGTCTTCGCGCAAACCGAAGACGCGGCTGAGCGCGCCGAGCAGCACGATCGCGCTCACGCGCGCGGCGAGCAGCACGACGAGCGAGAGGCCGCCCGCGCGCACGAGTTCGCCATAGCCGCCGCGCAGGTCGAGCGCCCAGACGAACCACAGCGCGATCACGACGAAGAGCGCCACGCCAACCCAGATGTCGGCGAACCATTGCATGAACCACGCGTAGGTGCCGTGCCGCGCGGCCGCCTTGCGCATGGCGTCGGCCACGGGGCGGCGCAGTTGCAGGATCATCACGACGAGCGCGAGATGGCCGATCAGCGTGACGACCTTCACGAGCGCGAGATGCGCGTCCTCGGTCATGCCGAGCGGCACCGCGCAGCCAATCGCACCGCCCACGCCGCCGATCACGACGATGCGCACGAGCCAGCGCTGCGCGTAGGCGGCCCAGTCGTCGGCGAGCGGCACGAGTCGCAGGGCCGCGGCGTCGGGCGCGAACAGCAGCTTGCCGAACATCACGAGGACACGGCAGATCACATAGGTGTCGACGATATGGCCGACGGCGTCGGCGGGCGCCGCGTCGTCGGGGCCGAAGAGCGAGAGCACGCCCGCCGCGCACAGGCCGAACGCGATCACGGGCACGACTTCGAGCAGCATCACCAGCAGGGCGCCCGGCAGGCGCTGTAGCAGGCGCCAGTGATGCGCGCCGCGCAGCGCGTGATAGGCCTCTTTCGCGCGCTCGGCGGGGCTTTTGGGCGAGGCGTCGGCGTCGTCGCGCGCCTGGGCGGCGGTGAGCGTGGCGCGCGCCGTGGCGTTGGCTTGCGCATTCGCGTTGGGACCGGCATTGGGGTCGCCGTCCGCCTTGGCTTTGCCGTCGGCGGGCTCCATGCCGGCGGCTTCGCGCAGGGCGTCCTGCTCGGCATCGGCTTTGGCGTCGGCTTTGGCGTCGGCTGCCAGGGCTGCGCTCGTGCCGGTGGCTTCGGGCGTTTGCGGCTGCGGCGCGGGCTCGCTGGCGCGTGGCGGGTTTTCGTCCTCTTCGCGTTGCTTCGCGGCCTGATGTGCGGCAATGGCGCGCTCCGGCGCGGCGATGGCGCGGCGCAACAGCGTTGCGATGGCGAGCGCGGGCACGAGCGTGAGCACCAGCACGCGCAGGAGGCTCAGCAGCATCGCATGGCCCTGCGGCGTGTTCAGATGGTCGTGCCACCACGCGCGCGTGGACCAGAGGCCGAGCAGCGTGGAGACCGTATGGTTCAGATGCTGGCCGACCATGCGCGCGCCGTGCGCGGCGTGGTCGGCGATCTGCACGACAAGGCCGTTGGAGCGCAGCGCGCCCGCGAGCGGCGCGGAAGCCGGCGTGGCGGTCGCCGCGCTCGATGCGGCGGGCGCGCTTGCCGGCGCGGCGGCCGAGGCGGGGGGCGCGGGTGTAGCGAGCGCGCCGGCGGCGGCGATGGCGCGCAGCGTGTCTTCCATATGGCCGCGCTGAACCGGGTCGTCGAGAACCTGGAGGGCCGCTTGCGCTTGGGTGGGCGTGAGCGCCACGGGTGCGACGGGGCTGCTCGCGGGCGTGTCAGGCGCGGGCGTGGCGGCCGGTGTGGCCGCCTGAGCGCCCGTCGCGCCGAAGGCGAGCGCGAGCGTGATGGAGAGAGCGGCGATCACGGCGATCGCGCCGGACGGAGCAAATTTGCGCGAAATGCGCGCGGACCGAAAGGCGAAAGAAAGCGACATCCTTGTCATGGGCTTACGGGTCGCGGCAGCGACGACCCTTCTGTGGCAGCGGAGTGAAAAGACAGCAGGACGAAACGCGCGGTTGGGAACGCGCTGGCGTGGCGCAAACGCTGCCGCCGCCCGATTCGTCGGAACGTTCGACGCGCTGCCGCAATTTTTGTGCCCCGGCGGGGCCACATGGCGTTTGCGGTACCGCAAACGATGCGGCGCGCGAAACGTGAGAGCTGGCTATGCCGGGAAGTATGCCTCTTTTGGCGCGCGGGCGCGGTTGGCCGCGCACGGCGCGCGCCGATAAACGGGGACATGTTATGGGCGGCAGCAACCATCTATCGCGCGTCGGGACGTCGATGCATGCCGCGCGGCCTACGCGGGTTTTGATCAGTGGCGCGCGCGAGCCCGCGAATGCTACCGTTGCACGATCCACCATCCAGGCCCGCCAGAGGCCGACGAGGAGAGCCCATGAACAGCGTCAGCATGACCGGAGTGCGGAAGGGCAAACTGAGCCGCACGCAGTTGATCGTCGCGGCGACCATCGGCAATGCGCTCGAATTCTTCGATTTCACCGTCTACAGCTTCTTCGCGCTGACCATCGGCAAGCTGTTCTTTCCCACCATGTCGAGCTACGGGCAGTTGCTGGCCTCGGTGGCGACCTTTGGCGTGGGCTTCGTGATGCGGCCGCTGGGCGGCGTCGTGATCGGCGCCTACGCCGATCGCGCCGGACGCAAGCCCGCCATGACGCTCACCATCTTCATGATGGCGCTGGGCTGCTTGCTGATCGGCCTCGCGCCCACCTACGCGCAGATCGGTGTGGCCGCACCTGTGCTGATCGTGTGTGCGCGGCTGCTGCAAGGCTTTTCGGCGGGCGGCGAAGTGGGCGCTTCCACCACGCTGCTGATCGAAGCGGGAACGCCCGCCAATCGCGGATTGCTCGGTAGCTGGCAGTTCGCGAGCCAGGGGCTGGGCGTTTCGCTGGGCGCGCTAATGGCCGGACTCCTCACCACTTTCCTCGCGGCCGACACACTGCTCGCCTGGGGCTGGCGCGTGCCGTTCCTCATGGGCGTGGCGATCGCGCCGCTCGGCATGTGGATTCGCCGGCGTCTGGACGAACAGGCGCCCGAGCACGCGAGCGCCGTGCGCATGCCCGTGTTCGCCGTGCTGCGCGACTACTGGCGGCGCGCCGCGCTCGGCATTCTGCTCACGATCGGTTCCACGGTCACGGCCTACGTCGTGACGTTCTATATGCCGACTTATGCGATTCACGAACTGAAGGTGCCCGCGCCCACGGCCCTGCTGGCGGGGCTCGTTTCCGGCGTCGTGACGTTCGTGGTCGCGCCGATCTCGGGGCTGCTGTGCGATCGCTTCAGCCGCCGCACGCTGATCTTCTGGCCGCGCGTGGGCGTGCTGCTGCTGATCTATCCGGCGTTTCTCTGGCTCGCGAGCGGGCCGGACGCCGCGCGTCTGCTGATTACCGTGGGCGGCCTGAGCGTGCTGCTCGGGCTTCAGGCCGCGCCGTCCATCACGATGCTGCCGGAGATGTTCCCGCGTGCCGTGCGCGCGACGGGCATGGCGATCGTCTATAGCATCGGCGTGGCGATTTTCGGCGGCTTCGCGCAGACCATCGCCACGTGGCTCGTCAAGAGCACCGGCAATCTGCTCTCGCCCGCGTGGTACGTGATGGCGTGCGTGGCGCTCTCGTGCCTTGCGCTGCCGTTCATTCGCGACCTCACGGGCAAGCCGCTCGAAGACTGATCACACGCGCGCGTTGCGCGCGGCTTCGAGATTCGCGTCGAGCTGGCGGGCGAGGCCATAGAGCATGCCGAGCGACGGCGCATCGACGCCCGCGCGCTGCGCCAGTTCGTACGGCGCGCCGAGCAGCGCCTCGACTTCGAGCGTGCGTCCCGCTTCCACGTCCTGGAGCATCGAGGTCTTGAACGCGCCCAGCTTGCGCGTGATGGCGCTGCGCTCCTCGATGGTCATGGCGATGGGAATGCCGAGCGCCGCGCCGATCGCGCGCGCTTCGACCATGATCGTGCTCACGAGCTGCGCCGTGAGCGGGTCGTCGAGAATGACGTCGGCGGTCGAACGCGTGAGCGCGCTGATGGGGTTCATCGTCATGTTGCCCCAGAGCTTCGCCCAGATGTCGGCCTGAATGGACGCGGCGGCCGCGACTTCGAAGCCCGCGCGCGTAAGCAGCTCGCGCGCCTCTTGCGCGCGTGCGGCCATGGGCGCCGAGCCCTCGCCGACGATCAGATGATTGCCGTTGCCCTTGCGGATCACGCCAGGCCCCGCAATGGACGACGAAAGATGCACCACGCAACCGGAAGCCTGCGCGGGCGGCAACGCCGCCGACACGACGCCGCCGGGATCGACCGCTTCGAGCCGCCCGTTCGCGTTGGCGCCGCCAAAGCCGTGAAGAAACCACCAGGGCACGCCGTTCATGGCCGAGACGATATGCGTGTGCGGCCCGATGAGCGGCGCGAGCGAGGCGGCGGCCTGCACGAGCGCCTGGCCCTTCAGGCAGACGAACACGATGTCCTGCGCGCCGAGCGACGCGGCGTCGTGGGTGGCGTGCACGGCTTGCGTGTAGCGCGTGTCGCCTTCGACGATCGTGAGGCCGTCGCGGCGGATCGCTTCCAGATGCGCGCCGCGCGCGAGCAGACTTACCGCAATGCCCGCGCGCGCCAGGCGCGCGGCGATGAGGCCGCCGATCGCGCCGCCGCCGACGACGGCGATCTTTTGATTCGGGTTAGTCAAACCGTTACTCCTGATAAGAAGGGTCGATGCGCGTCACGCGCCGGATCAGCGCGTCGAGCACGTTCTGGCCCGCGCCGTGCTCGGGCGAGAACTGTAGCGCGTCGCGCGTGGCGCGCTCGGTAATGTCGGGCGCGATGGGCAGCGTCTGGCCGCGCATCGAGTCGGTCACGACCTGCACTTCGCAGGCGCGATTGAGCGTCCACAGCAGCGCGAATGCGTGCGCGAGGCTCACGCCATGCGAGAGCAGCCCGTGATTGCGCAGGATAAGCAGGCGCTTGTCGCCCATCGACTTCAGGATGCGCGATTTTTCTTCCGAGTGCACGGTGATGCCCTCGAAGTCGTGATATGCCACCATGTCGTGCAACTGCGCCGAATAGAAGTTCGTGTACGCGAGACCGCCCTCCATGCACGCCACCGCGAGGCCCGCCGTGGTGTGCGTGTGCATCACGCAGTGGGCGTCTTCCACGTTCTCATGGATCGCGCTGTGAATCACGAAGCCGGCGGGATTGATCGGGTACTCGCTCGGGCTCAGCACATTGCCTTCGAGATCGATCTTGACGAGATTCGACGCCTTGATTTCGTCATAGGTGAGCCCGAACGGATTGATGAGGAAATGCTTGTGCGGCCCGGGTACGCGCAGCGTAATGTGATTGAAGATGAGTTCGGTCCAGCCCATCAGATGAAACACGCGATACACGCCCGCAAGTTGCACGCGCGCTTCCCATTCCGTGGCGTCGCACCACTCGGGGCGGGCGCGCTGGATGTTTTCATTCATGAAAGTCTCCTCCTTTTTCAGGCTCTGATCACGCCGATCCTACGCGCAAATAAATGCGTGTGCAAGCATCAAATTTTCCATGAAACGCTTGCGGAAAAGGGTTCGCGGCGATGCTATGCTAACGGCAGGGACGCGCTTTTGCGGCCGCGGAAAACCAGGCGGGAAGACGAATGACGGGGAAGTACAACATCGAAGAGCTGTTCACGTACCGGCTGCATGTGCTCAAGAAGCAGACCGACCGCACGATGAACGACGCGTTCGAGGCGGCGCTTTCGCTGTCGCTCACGGAGGCGCGCCTGCTGCTGAGCGTGGGCGCGTTCGGGCCGTTGTCGGTGTCGGATCTCGGGCGCGTGTCGAACCTCGACCGCAGCCAGGCGAGCCGCGCCACCGACGTGCTGGAGCGCAAGGGCCTGCTCGCCAAAACCTCGAACGAAGCAGACGCGCGCGGCGTGCTCGTGGCGCTCACGACGCAAGGGCGCAGCACGTACCGGCGCGCCTCGACGATTTCGAAGGCTACGAACGAGGCGATTCTCGCCACGCTCAGCGAGCACGAGCGCGAGGTGCTGACGAGCGTGCTGGCCAGGCTCGTGGCAAGCGGCAAAGAGAGCGAATAAGCCGAACGCCGCGCGTGCGGCGTTGGCAAGCAGGGTGTCAGCCTTGCGCCGCAGGCTGGCGGAACTTCGCGGCAAGCTCGCTCGCGCTGCGTGCCAGCAGCGAGACGTCGCTCCCCACGGCAACGAACGTCGCGCCCGCTTCGAGATAGTCGTTCGCAATCGCCGGATCGGGCGCGAGCACGCCCGCGCCCTTGCCTTGCGCGCGCACGGCGCGTATGCCCTTGCAGATCGCTTCGCGCACCGGCGTCGAACCGGGCTGGCCGAGCAAGCCCATCGAAGCGCTCAAGTCCGCCGGGCCGAAGAATACGCCGTCCACGCCTTCCACCGCGGCGATCTCGTCGAGCTGCGCGAGCGCGCTCGCGGTTTCCACCTGCACCAGCACGCACAATTGTTCGGCGGCGTGATGCAGATAATCGGGCGAACCGTTCCAGCGCGAGGCACGCGCGAGCGCGCTGCCAACGCCGCGCACGCCGTGCGGCGGGTAGCGCGTGGCGGCCACGGCGGCGCGCGCCTCGTCAGCGTTCTCGATCATCGGCACGAGCAGCGTTTGCGTGCCGATGTCGAGCAACTGTTTGATGATCGCGGCGTCGTTGCGCACGGGCCGCACGATCGGGTGCGTGGCATAAGGCGCGACGGCCTGTAATTGCGCGAGCGTGCTGCGCAAGTCGTTGGGCGCGTGTTCGCCGTCGATCAGCAGCCAGTCGAAGCCCGTGGTCGCGAGCAATTCGCTCACATACGAGTCGGCCAGCGCGGCCCACAGGCCGATTTGCGGGCGGCCTTGCGCGAGCGCGTGTTTGAACGGGTTGGCAGGTGCGGTCATGCGTTCTGGAATCCTGATCAGATGAAATTGAAGCCGATGCCGCCCAGCGGGCCGTAATCGGCGTGGAACGTGTCGCCTGCGCGAGCGGCAATCGGGGCCGTGAACGAGCCGCTCAGGATCACGTCGCCGGCTTCGAGGCGCTCGTCGTGGCGCGCGATCTTGTTGGCGAGCCAGGCCACGCCCGTGGCCGGATGATTGAGCACGGCGGCGGCAAGGCCGCTTTCCTCCACGGCGCCGTTCTTGTAGAGCAGCGCGCCCACCCAGCGCAGATCCACGTCGAGCGGCTTCACGGGGCGGCCGCCCAGCACCACGCCCGCGTTGGCGGCGAAGTCGGAGATCGTGTCGAACACCTTGCGCGGCGCTTTGGTTTCGCGGTCGAACTGCTCGATGCGCGCGTCGATGATCTCGATGGCGGGCGTCACATAAGCGGTGGCGTCGAGCACGTCGAACAGCGTGACGTCGGGTCCTTGCAGCGGGCGGTTCAGCACGAACGCCAGCTCCACTTCCACGCGCGGCGCGATGAAGCGGTCGGCGCGTATGTCGCCGCCGGCAGGAATGAACATGCTGTCGAGCAGCGGCGCGTAGTCGGGTTCGTCGATCTGCGAGGAACGCTGCATGGCGCGCGAGGTGAGGCCGATCTTGCGGCCCTTGATCGTGTGGCCCGCCGCGAGCTTGAGCTTGACCCATTCGCGCTGGATCGCATAGCCGTCGTCGATCGTCATCTCGGGATGCGCGCGAGAAAAGTGGCGCAACTGCGTGCGCGTGCGTTCCGCTTCGTCGAGCTGCGCGGCCAGCTCGCGGATGGTTTGCTGATCTAGCATCATGAATTCCATTGCGAGCCGGCGCTCACGTTTTGAGCCTGGCGTGCAGGTTGTTGTGCTTCCATGCGCCTTCCTCGCTGAACTCGACGATTTCGAGCGAGAGCGCGAGGCCGTGCGTGGCGAAGGCCTGGGCGAAGTGCTGCTTGATCGCTTCGAAAAGCGCGTCGCCTGTCGCCTTGCGCACGGCCTGCGAGCGGCCCGCGCCGATCTTCAGGCAGCCGTGCAGGAAGGCGTTTTCCGGGTTGCCGTCGGCCACGAAGAACTGCTCGCAGCGCAGCGCGCGCGTGCGAATGCCGCCGCGCGGGTAGACGCGCGCGCCGCTGTCGTCGCGCTGCGCGTCGAGCACGTGCGCGAGCGTTTCGCAAAGCTGGCCGATGCTGTTCGTATCCGCGAGATTCGCGCTGTATTCGAGGGTGAGATGGGGCATGGCGGTCTCCCGTTCTTCAAGCGGGCAGCGGCGTGACCGGCAGGATCGCGTTGATCTGCCCGGTGCCGGAGCTGCCGAAATACGGCGTGACGATTTCCGCGCGGCCTTCGTAGCGGTCCCAGCCGAGCGCGCCGAGCAGCATGGCCGTGTCGTGCATGCCGCCTTCGCCCCAGCACTTTTCGTTGTACATGGGCAGCATGCCGCAGAAGGTCTTCCAGTCGCCGCGCTCCCACATTGCCACGACGTTGCGGTCGGTCGCTTCGAGGAACGGGTCCCAGACCTTGTGCATGAACGCTTCGGCCGTGCCGTTGTTGGCGAAGTGGTGGCTGAGCGAACCGCTCGCGAGGATCGCCACCGTGCCGTCGTAGTGCTCCTCGATCGCGCGGCGCACGGCCAGCCCGAAGCGCGCGCTCGTGGCGAGGTCGTGCCACATGCACCAGGCGGCCACGGAGACGGTGCGGAAATGCTCGTCGCCGTTCATGTAGCGCATGGGCACGAGCGTGCCGTATTCGAGGTCGAGCGTCGTGTCGCTGTGCGCGCGGCTCTTGATGCCCATTTCGTTCGCGACTTCAGCGATCAGATGCCCGAGCTGCGGATTGCCCGGATAGGCGTACTGCATGTTCTTGATGAAATGCGGCAGCTCGTTGCTGGTGTAGACGCCGTCGAAGCGCGGCGCGCAGTTGATGTGATATTCGCTGTTCACGAGCCAGTGCACGTCGAACACCACGATCGTGTCGACGCCCAGTTCGCGGCAGCGGCGGCCGATCTCGTGATGGCCGTCTATGGCGGCCTGGCGGCAGCCCTTGTGCGGGCCGTCCAGTTCGGAAAGATAGAGCGAAGGCACATGCGTGACCTTCGCTGCCAGCGCGAGTTTGCCCATTACACGCCCCAGTGCGGAATGTGATGCGAACCGAGCGAAACGCACACGTTCTTCGGTTCGAGGAACACTTCGTAGCTCCACGTGCCGCCTTCGCGGCCCACGCCGGAAGCCTTCGTGCCGCCAAACGGCTGGCGCAGGTCGCGCACGTTCTGGCTGTTCACGAAGCACATGCCCGCTTCCACGGCGGCCGCCACGCGCAGCGCGCGGCCGGTGTTCTCGGTCCACACGTAGCTGGAAAGGCCATAGGCGATGTCGTTGGAAAGGCGGATCGCGTCGGCTTCGTCTTCGAAGGGAATCAGGCAGGCGACCGGCCCGAAGATTTCCTCCTGTGCGATGCGCATGCGGTTATCGACATCGACGAACACGGTGGGCTGCACGAAGTTGCCCTTCTTGAGGGCGTCGGGCACGGTGGGGGCGTCGAGCCCGCCGCACGCGAGCGTCGCGCCTTCCTTCGAACCGAGCTCGATGTAGCTGCGCACCTTCGCGAGATGGCCCTGGCTGATCATCGGGCCGACGATGGTTTTCTCGTCGAGCGGATCGCCCACGGTAATGCGCTTCGCGCGTTCGATGAAGCGCTCCGCGAACTTCGCGTAGATCGAGCGTTGCACCAGAATGCGCGAACCGGCTGTGCAGCGCTCGCCGTTGTTCGAGAAGATCATGAACACGGCGGCGTCGAGCGCGCGTTCGAAATCGGCGTCGTCGAAAATCACGAACGGCGACTTGCCGCCCAGTTCCATCGAGAACTTCTTGAGGCCCGCGGCCTGCACGATGCGGTTGCCCGTGGCCGTCGAACCCGTGAACGACACCGCGCGCACGTCGGGATGCGCGACGAGCGGCTCGCCCGCTTCCTGGCCATAGCCGTGCACGACATTGAGCACGCCCGCCGGAATGCCGGCGTCGAGCGCGAGCTGGCCGAGCATGGAGGCCGTGAGCGGCGAAAGCTCGCTCATCTTCAGCACGGCCGTGTTGCCGAACGCGAGGCAGGGCGCGACCTTCCACGTGGCCGTCATGAACGGCACGTTCCACGGCGAAATGAGCGCGCACACGCCAACCGGGTGGAACAACGTGTAATTGAGGTGCGTGGCGGTGGGATAGGTATGGCCGTCCACGGCCGTGCAGACTTCGGCGAAGTAGCTGAAGTTGTCGGCGGCGCGCGGCACGAGCTGCTTGCCCGTTTGCGAAATGGTTTGACCCGTGTCCTTCGTTTCGGTCTGCGCGATTTCCGGCACGTTCTTCGCGATCAGCTCGCCGAGCTTGCGGATGGCCTTGGCGCGCTCGGCCGCGGGTTTGGCGGCCCACGCGGGGAATGCTTCTTTCGCGGCGCGCACCGCGAGATCGACTTCCTCCGCGCCGCCGCGCGCGACTTCCGCGAGCACGTCCTGGTTGGCGGGATTGACGGTCTCGAAGTAATCGCGCCCGGCGTGCGAGCGGCCGTTGATGAGATGTTCGATTCGCATGTCTAACTTGTCCTGTGTTCGATTCGTTGCCGCATCAACGCCCGTAGTCGGCGTCGCTCGCGATGGTGTTGACGAGGCGGCCGAGCCCGTCGATTTCGCACACCACTTCGTCGCCTGCATTCACGTTGACGACGCCTTCGGGCGTGCCGGTCAGAATGACGTCGCCGGGGGCGAGCGTCATGAAGCCGCTCAAATACTCGATGAGTTCGGCGATGCCCGTGACGAAATCGCGCGTATTGCCGTCCTGCTTGAGTTCGCCGTTCACATAGGTGCGCAGGCCGAGCGCGTTGACGTCGGAGATATCGGCGGCGTCGACGAACCACGGACCGAGCACGGTGCCGCCGTCGCGATTCTTCACGCGCAGGTTCGGGCGATAGTAGTTTTCCAGGTAGTCGCGAATCGCGTAGTCGTTCGCGATCGTATAGCCCGCCACGTACTGCATGGCGTCCTCGCGCTTCACATTCTGCGCCGTGCGGCCGATCACGACGGCAAGCTCGCACTCGTAGTGCATGAACGTGACGTCGGCGGGACGGCGCGTCGTGCCGCGATGGCCGATCACGCTGCCCGGCCCCTTGAGGAACACGAGCGGTTCTTCCTGCTTCGAGAACTGCAATTCCTTGGCGTGCTCGGCGTAGTTGAGCCCGAGCGCGAAGATCGTGCCGGGCTCGAACGGCGCGAGCCACACGACCTCGTGCTCGTCGCGCACGCGTCCGTCGGCAAGGCGCACGCGGCTTTGCTCGTGCGTGTAGTCGGGCGTGGCTTCGTGGATTGCGCCTGCGTAGGCAACGCGACCGCGCATCATGCTTGTGCTCCCAGCGCCGCGTTCGCAGCAACGAATTCGATTTCGAGCGGCGCCCAGTCGCCAATGGCGAGCGTTGCGCGCGCGCCGGCCTGCGCCACGGGCGCGCCGTGCGGCACGCCGAGCGTGAGGACGTCGCCGAGGGCGAGCGTCATGAAGTCCGTGACGTCGGCCAGCAATTGCGCGACGCCGCGCAGGTTCGTGGCCGTCGTGGCGCTGAAGGCGGGCTGGCCGGTCACGTTCACACGGATGTCGAGTCGGTCGGGGTCAGCGACATGGCGGCGCGCGACCACGGCCGGGCCGATCACGCAGAAGTTGTCACGGGCGCGAAAGCGCACCGAGGGGCGATAGACGCTGGCGTGCGGCACGCAAAGGTCGGCCACGAGCGTATAGCCCGCGATGTAATCGAATGCTTCATGCACGGCGACGCGTGTGGCGGTGCGGCCGATCACGACGCCGAGCGACGCGCCCACTTGCACACCCAACTGCGCACCCTCGCCACCGGGCACGGCCACGCGCGCACGGTGGCCGGCGTGCGTGTTGCGCGGCTTCAGGTAGAGAATGGGGGCGCGCGGCGGCGCCTTGTAAGGGGGCGCGTTCGCGGCGTCGCCCAGCGCTTCGAGCGCGTGACGGTCGTTGAGCAGCGTGCCGTAGACGGCGCCGCTCACGGGCGGGCGGCCGTGCGCGCCCGTGGCGAGCAGCGCGTGGACGGTGGCTGCGTCCACGTCGCGCGGCAGGGCCTCGCCTTCGACGTGCAGCAGGTGATCGGCAACTGAAAACATGGCTTGTGTCGGCTTCCCGGAAACACTAACATGTTAGCAATAGTGCGCTTGCTATCATCCGTCGTCAATCATCGATGAGATATTTGCGGGTTTCCCCTGGGATCTCCCCAGTGTCCCGATTCTTCGCCTGGCCGAAACCACCATGTCTGAAAACTCGCGTTCGTCCACCCGCGTTGCGCACCGCAACCTGCCCATGTTGCTCCTGCGCGCGCGCGAAAAAATGATGGAGCGCTTTCGCCCGCTCATCACCTCGCACGGGCTCACCGAGCAGCAGTGGCGCGTGATACGCGCGCTCAACGAAAGCGGCCCGCTCGAGCCGCGGCAAATTTCCGATCTGTGCACGATTTCCAGCCCGAGCATGGCGGGCGTGCTCGCCCGCATGGAGGCGCTAGGTCTCGTGACGAAGGAGCGCTTCGCCGACGACCAGCGGCGCGTGCTCGTCTCGCTCACGAAAAAGAGCCATCAGCTCGTGAAGGCGATTTCGAAGGATCTGGAGGCGCGCTACAAGGCGCTGGAAGAGCAGGTGGGGCCTGAGGTGGTCGAGCGCGTGTACCGCGCGGTCGACGATCTGCTCGCGGGCCTGGAGGACTGAACGCCGCGCGCGCGTTGAGGTGAGGATTTACGGGGGCGGTCCGCGCGAGGGCGGGGACCGCGTGTGAGGGGGCGAGCGACGCGAGTGCCTTGGAGCGACGCGAGCGACTACGCGAGCGTGGCGAAAGCCTCGTCGAGCTCGGCGGCGTTCTGCGGACGCACCACGCGCGCGACTTCCACGCCGTTGCGCAGGAAGATGAGCGTGGGCCAGAGCTTCACGCGAAACGAGCGGCCCAGCGCGCGGCCCGGTCCATCTTCCACTTTCAGGCGGCGCACCTGCGGGTTGCGCTCGAAGGCCGCGCCGATCACGGGCTGTGCGCCCTGGCAGTAGCCGCACCAGTCGGTGCCGAACTCGATGACGGCGGGCCCGCCGAGAGAGTCGATTTCCTTGCGCGCGGGCGCGTTCGTGGCATAGCTCATCGTGTGCTTCCTCGTCTGGCTCGTAGTGGCGTGCCCATACGATACCGCATCGCGCGACGCCCTTCAGGCGCGGGCTCAGGCATCCGCGCGCGCGGCGATCGTCGCTGTGGATTCGATGCGCTCGATCAGACAGCCGTCCGCCTCCGCATGGGCGGCCACGAGCGCGTCGATGTCGGCCAGCAGGGCGTCGAGGCGCTCGCCCAGACGCTCGCGCGAGAGGCTCGACATCGAAAGCGGACGCGCCTTCAATTGCGCGGCGCTGACGCGCCGGTATTCGATCACGCTAACGCGCTCCAGCGCGGCGAACGCGGAGCGCGCAAGCACGTCGAGATGGCTTTCCCACTCCGCCGACTTGCGCTGGGCGCGCGCCGGGTCGGTATCGGCGTAACTGTCGAGCAGCTCGCGATACTCGCGTGCCCACGGGCGCAGCGGGTCGTCGAGATGCGAGGTGTTGAAGAGCGCCACGGCGCCGCGCGGCGTGAGCAGCGTGTCGAGGCGCGCGAGCGTGTCGCTGCGATCCATCCAGTGAAACGCCCGGCCGATCACGGCGAGATGGAACGCGCCGAAGGCGGGGCCCAGATCGTACGAACTGCCCTGACGGTATTCGATGTTCGGCGCGATGCCCGCGCCGAGTTGCGCGGCGATGTCGAGCATGGCGGGCTCGGGATCGACGGCAATGGCGTGCGCCACCCAACTGGCGAATGCGAGCGAAAGCTGGCCGGGACCGCAGCCCAGGTCGAGCAGACGCTGCGAGCCGTCGAGCCCGACGTGTTGCGCGACGCGGCGGATCAAGGCGGGTGAGTAGGCGGGGCGGCCGCTCAGGTAATGCTGCGCGGCGTGGTGAAAGCGATCGGGAATGAACGGCGTGACGTGATTCATGGCGCTGGAGAACCCCTGGACGTGACGACCCGCACAGTCTGGAGAGGCGCGCGAGCGGCGTCAAGGCACGGTTCGACGCAAAGGTGAGCGTTTTCGGGAGTGAGTGCGACGGCGTGCGGCTGCGCACCTTTGAGCGACCGGCGCTTGAGCGGGCGCGAGGCCCTCACGCGAGAAAATGCCTTGAAAACAAGGCTAAAACGCTAAAGTGACGGCTGAACAGGTGAGCCGAATTTTATCGGCAGACGCACTCGATGCGCGACGAACCAGGGTGTCGAAGCACAAAGGTGAGCGTTTTCAGGAGGGAGCTGGGCGCACGCGCGGTGAAGGCGTGGAGCAGCAAATGCAGCCATTGGCAAAATGGTGATAAATCAACTTTAGCCCTGATCTCAAGGCGTTTTTTATTGCCAGGCCTGACGAAGCGACAAGCCGCCGCGCCCGTGGCGACGGCATGCGGGCGGCAAAGGTGAGAAGATTCGGGAGTGCGCTTCGTGTGGCTTTTCGCGGCGGGGCGCGCCGGCAGCCGTCCGGCCCTCAATGGACGCACGCACGCGATGGGTATATAACTTAAACCGAGTGCAGGATTTTTTCGACTACTGTTCAGCAAGGGAGATAGGGTTCATCATGACGAGCGACGACACGCAAAAGCAGGACGCTCAAAAGCCTGGCGCCGGCGCGCCGCAACCGGATCTGGAACATCTGAACGCTGCGTTCACCCACGTCGACGAAGGCGTGAAATCCGGCAAGATCGCAGCGGGCGCGGCCAAGGGCCTCGTCTTCAGCCTGGTGGAAACGCTGGGCGCGCTGGTGGGCGACCCCGACCTGCCGCAGCACGCGCGTTCGGGCTACGAAGGGTTGCTCGAAGCGGCACGCGAGTTGCGCGCGAAACTCGAGCACTGAGTCGAGCACGGAGAGCGTCACCGCCATTTCACTCAGCCAGCAGGGCGGCCGCCAGGCCGTCCGGCGCGGCGCGGATACTCAGCTCCGGCGTGCCGTGCCACTGCGCACAACGCTGTAGCGCCCGGCGTAGATCGGCCACCAGACGGCCGCTCACGCGCACGCCGGGCTCCAGATGCAGCGACTTCACCTCGAACACCTGCTGCGCCCTGTGCGCCTTCGCGTCGATGCGTCCGATCAATCGTCCGCGGTTCAAGATCGGCAGTACGAAATAACCGTACTTGCGTTTCGAAGCCGGCAGATAGCATTCGATCGCGTAGTCGAAATCGAACAGCGCCACCGCGCGCTTGCGGTCCCACACCACCGGGTCGAACGGCGAGAGCAGTGTGGTCGCCGTGGAGGCGAGCGTGCCGTTCGCCGCATCGCCGATCAGCGCGGCGAAGTCGCGGTGCACGAACGCATCTTGCTTCCAGCCTTCCACACGCACCGGCAGCAACTCGCCCGCGTCGGCGAGCGCGTGCAGCGCATCCACGTAAGGGCGGCGCGGCAGGCGGTAGTAGTCGGCGGCCCAGTCCGCACGGATCACGCCCAGCGCCCGGCATGTGCGCAAAAGCAGCGTGCGTTCCGCCTGAGCGCGCGGGGGCAGGTCGCGTGCATCGCTCCAGTTCGGCAGCACGCGCTCGGCCACGTCGTACACGCGCTGGAAGTTGCGGCGCTCCGCCACCATCAGCGCGCCGGTTGCGAACAGCACTTCCAGGTGCCGCTTCTCGGGCTTCCAGTCCCACCAGCCATTGCCCTTGTCGCCCTCGGCGCGCGCGAAGTCGGCGGAGCGCACGGCGCCCTCGGTGCGAATGCGTTCGAGCAGCGCGTCGATTTCGTCGCGGTATTGAGTATGCCAGTCGGCCGCGTATTTCCAGCCCATGCCCGAAGGGTCGAGCATGCGATGGCGCAGCAGCCCATAGTCCTCGATCGGCACGAAGCACGCCTCGTGCGACCAGTATTCGAAAAGGCGGCCTTCGGCGAGATGCGCGTCGAGCCAGGCCGGTTCGAACGCGCCGATGCGGCTGAACAGCACGAAATAAGGACTGCGCGCGACCACGTGGATCGTGTCGATCTGCAATTGCGCCATGCGGCGGATCGCGTCGAGCACGTCGTCTTTCGTGGCCTTGCGGCGCGGCGGCGCGAGCAGGCCCTGCGCGGCGAGATGCAGCGTGCGCGCCGCCGTGAGCGGCAGGGTTAGCGAGGAACGGGCGTCGGCAGTCCCGGACGCTGCATCTGCACTATCCGCGCTGCACTCACGCATGGACGCCCGCAACCACCGTCACCGGCCGCGTCGTCGCGAGCCGCTGGTGGATCTGCGCGACCACGGCCGCGCCTTCGCCCACCGCCGCGGCCACGCGCTTGGTCGAGCCCGCGCGCGCGTCGCCGATCGCATAGACGCCTTCCACCGAGGTCGCGAGGCTGCACGACTCGTTGTCGCCGGTCAGCACGAAGCCGTGCGGGTCGAGTTTCACGCCGCATTCGCGCAGCCAGCCCGTGTTCGGGTCGGCGCCCGTGAAGAGGAACAGGTGCCGCGAATCGAAATGGTCGACGCCTTCCGGGCATGGCATCTTCAGACGCACCGAAGCCAGCCCGCTCGCATCCTCGCCCAGGCCGCCGATCTCGCTGTGCCCGTGCACTCTCACGTTCGCAAGCGAGGCAATCCGGTCGATCAGGTAGCGCGACATCGTCGATTCGAAGCCCGCCTTGCGGATCAGCACGTCGATCTGACGCACGTGCGTGGAGAGATAGACGATGGCCTGGCCCGCCGAATTGCCGCCGCCCACGAGCACCACGTTCTCGTGCTTGCAGAGCTTCGCCTCGACCGGCGAGGCCCAGTAGTAGATGCCACGCCCCGTATAGCGATCGATCCCTTCGATGGCGGGCCTGCGGTACACCGCGCCGCTCGCGATCACGACCGTATGCGCGCGCACGTCGCCGCTACAGGTTTCGAGCCGGCGCGGTTCCTCATCGCAGTACAGCTTGCGCACCGATACGGGAATCGCAACGTGCGCCCCGAACTTCTGCGCCTGCACGAACGCGCGGCCCGCGAGCGCCTGGCCCGAGATGCCGGTGGGAAAGCCCAGGTAGTTCTCGATGCGCGAGCTTGCGCCCGCCTGGCCGCCCGGCGCGCGCGAATCGAGCACGATCACCGAAAGGCCTTCGGACGCTGCGTACACCGCTGTTGCGAGGCCAGCAGGACCCGCGCCCACCACGGCGACGTCATAGACGCGCTGGCCGTCCAGCTCGGGCAGGATGCCGAGGCAGGTGGCGAGTTCGGGCGCACTGGGATGACGCAGCACCGACCCGTCGGGGCAGATCACGAGCGGCAGGTCTTCGCAGCGCGCGGCGAAGCGCTCGATCAGCAGGAGCATGCTTTCGTCGCGCTCGTCGAGCACCGAATACGGATGGCCGTTGCGCGAGAGGAAGCCTTGCAGCGAAACGAGTGCGGGATCGTCGTGCTTGCCGACGAGAATCGGGCCGCCCGCGCCTTTTTCGATCAGCGAGACGCGGCGCAGGATCAGCGCACGCACGATGCGCTCGCCGAGTTCGGCTTCGGCGACGATGGCCGCGCGCAGTTGCTCGGGGGGAATCAGGATGGCGTCGACGCTTTCGAGCGCCAGGCCGTCCACGAGCGCGGGGCCGCCCGAAAGCTGACCCACCTCGGCCAGAAAATGGCCGCGCCCATGTTCGACGATGAGCCGCTCGCGGCCCAGCCCGTCGCGCTGGAATACTTTGACCGAACCGGAGAGCAGCACGAACATGCCGGGGCCGGTTTCGCCGGTGCGAAAGAGCAGTTCGCCCGCCGCATAGTGGCGTTGCTCGCCGAAGCGCGCGAGGCGCGCGATCTCGTCGTCGGTGAGCTCGGGGAACATCTGGTGGCGCCGCGAGGAAAGCGTCGAGAACGGCGCTTCGGCGGGTTGCGGCTGCGTGTCGGAGTGGCGGCTCGCGGAAGGAAGTTCCGCGGAATCCGGAACTTCGGCTTCGGTGATCGTGCCCATCTGGCGGTTCTCCTCGTGCGGGCGGCTCGGGAGCGGGCCGCCCGGATCAGACAGCTTTAGGCGTGATGTTGACCGGGACTTCGCTGTGCGCCATCAGCTGGAGCGATTCGAGCGTGCGGCCGGCGTCGCGCCACGCGTCGAGACCGCCGAGTAGCGGCACCACATCGGTAAAGCCGGCCTCGACGAGCTTTTTCGCCATCCAGGCCGCGGAAATTTCATTGGGGCACGAGCAGTAGATCACGAGCTTCTGGTCGTTCGGATACTTGCCGACGATGTCTTCGAGCTTGCGCTCGTCGGCGAATAACGCGCCCGGAATGATGTACGGATCGAGCTTGCGCTTTTCTTCGGAACGGATATCGAACACCACGGGCGGCGGCTTGGCGCCCATCGCATGGTAGAGGTCGTCCACCGTGATGCGAGCATTCGCGAGCTTCTTGATGAGCTGGCGGCGGCGCTGCCAGCGGTAGGTCGCGTAGAGCACCAGCAGCACGGCCACCACGACGAGGGCGAAGCGGCCAAGCCGGCTCGCGCCGCCCATCAGCATGTCGATTTGCGGGGCGAACAGCACGCCGATGAGGAGGCCCGTGCCGGACCACAGCGCCGCGCCGATGCCGTCGAAGCCCACGAACTGGCGGTAGGGCACGCCCATCGCGCCGGCCATCGGCACGGAGACGAGCGAAAGCCCCGGCACGAACTTGGCGACGGCGAGCACGCGCACGCCCCAGCGGCCGAAAAAGCGCTCGGTCTTTTTCACGCAGGTGTCGCGCGAGAGCGAGAGCTTGCAGAGCGTCTTGAGCGTGTTGCCGCCATAGAGACGCCCGGCCAGAAACCACACGCTGTCGCCGATCAGCATGGCGAAGATGGCGAGCACGAGCACCGGCGCGACCTGCTGGCCGATCGAACCGGGATGCATGGCCGCCATCGCGCCGAACAACACGAGCGCGGGCATCGCGGGCACGGGCAGCCCTAGCGATCCGGCAAGCACATTGATGAACACCAGCGCAGGCCCGTATTGCGCGATGAGGTCATGTAGCATCGGCTTACTTCCGTTGCGCTTTTAAGCGGAGAACGGGAAAGATAGGAGGGTAACGTAAAGATTATGGACGCATTTCGAAGGCGTGCAAGCGCGCCCGTACGTGCGTATGAAAACGACGCGCGCGATACACGCCCGCCGGGGTGGGCACATCACGACCGATCGTGCTTGAGCACGCGAGAACGGACTTGCCGCAAGCGGCAAGTCCGTGAAAAAAGCGCCGGAATGGAACGAGGCGGCAGAAAGCGGCATCGATGCGATGCAAGACGGTTATGTAGCCGCGGAAACCGCAGGCGACTCAACCGCACGTGCCTCGCTTCGCCGCCAGTCCGCGCTCAGCGCGTGTGCGATTCCCCCGGCAGTTCCGCGCCTTGAGCGCGAATCGCCGCTATCAGCTCGGCCGGCGTGATCTCGTAACGCACTTCGCGATGAATGCCCGGTTTGCGCTCGTCGACTTCGATCAGCATGAGGCTTTTGCCGTCGGCCGCCGATTCGAGGCGCAGTGAACGCAGTTCGCGTCCGGTCGCGTCGTCATGCTCGGTGAGCAGGGTCATGTTTCCGGAAGACCCGGTCGTGCGCATTGATGTTGTCCTCGTGCGTTGGGTGGTCGAGCCATTGTACGGGGTCGCCCGCGCGGCGTGTCTTTGCAAGTGAGCGCAGACGCACACAGCAGGATCGCCGTGCCGCAACCCTGGGCCAGTGTAACGCGACTCGCCGCCGTGACGGCCCATTTTTGCGCGCCCTGCAACGACCCATGCGAAATGCGTTGCGCGTTGCACCACTGTCATGGTTGTGACGCAAAGCGGCGTCACGCGAAGGTCGGGGAGCAAGGCGCGCGCGCCAAGAAAAAACGGCCCGCCCGGGCAGGCCGGGTGAGCCGTTAAAACGCCGTTGTTACTCGGATCAGCAAGCCGAGGTGCGGGTTGCTGACGGTTTCCATGGTGCAGCCCGGGGGCGGCGCTGTCGAGATGGGACTAACGCCGATCTCTCAGACCAATGCCACGCCGGCGCAGCGCCAACGCGGCACCCAGGCCACTCAAGCTACTCAGGCGGCGATTTCCTCAGCCGTTTCGGCCCGCGCCTTCGACACGGCGGCGTGCCGCGCCGGGTTGCGGGCGGGCTTGGCGCGCGCGCTCGCCTGGGCGCCCGCCACGGTGAACAGGCGCACGGCTTCGTCGAGCACGTCGGCCTGCTCGGCCAGACGCAGCGCCGTGGCGGCCGCCTGCTCGACGAGCGCGGCGTTCTGCTGCGTGGCGCTGTCCAGATGCGCGACGGCCTGGTTGACCTGGCGGATGCCTTCGGCCTGCTCGCCGCTCGCATTGGCGACCTCGGTGATGATCGACGAGACGCGGCTGACCGCTTCGTCGATGGAGCGCATCTGCGCCGTGGTGTTGCCCACGAGCCGCGTGCCCTCGGCGATCTCGTGCACGCTGGCGTCCACGACCTGCTTGATCTCCTTGGCCGAAGCCGCGCAGCGCTGCGCGAGCATGCGCACCTCGCCCGCCACCACGGCGAACGAACGGCCCGCCTCGCCGGCACGCGCGGCCTCGACGGCGGCGTTCAGCGCAAGGATGTTGGTCTGGAACGCGATGCCGTCGATCACGCCCGTGATGTCGCTGATGCGCCGCGACGCGTCGGTGATGCCGGTCATCGTGCGCTCCATCTGCGCCGCGATCGAGCCGCCTTCGGCGGCGGCTGACTGGGCGTCGCGCGCGAGGTCGAGCGCGCGGGCGCTGGCGTCGGCGTTGGCTTGCACGGTGGTCGTGAGCTGATCCATCGTGGCGGCGGTTTCCTCGAGCGACGCCGCCTGCATCTCGGTGCGGCGCGAGAGATCGAGATTGCCGCTGGAGATTTCGTGCGCCGCGTCGAGCATGCCGTCGATCTGCGAGCGCACGTCGAACACGATCGCGGTGAGATTGGCCTGAAGCTGGTTGAGCGCCTGGAGCACGTCGCCGAGATCGTCGTTGGTGGCGATCGCGAGCGTGGCCGTGAGGTCGCCGGCGGCCATGCGCGTGGAGGCCGTGGTCATTTGCGCGAGCGGCTCGCCCAGGTGCCGCGTGGTGAGACGCCAGGCCCCGACCGCGCAGACGCAGGCCGCGCCGAACGCAGCCCAGAACGGCAGCGGCGGCAGACCTTGCCAGGCCGCGAAGCCGGTTGCGGCAAAGACGGCGGGTACCGCGCCGTAGCCGAAGGCGATGCGCGTGGCGATGGGCACGCGCAGCAGCGACTGAAGCGCGCCGATCACGCCCGTGCGGACCACCGCGCCGTGACGCAGACGCACGCCGTGCAGACGGCCTTCGCGCATTTGCGCGTACAGCGCTTCGGCATTGCGGATTTCTTCGCGCGTGGGCTTCACGCGCACGCTCAGATAGCCGACCACGGTGCCCTGCTCGGACACGGGCGTGACGTTCGCGCGTACCCAGTAGTGGTCGCCGGTCTTGCGGCGGTTCTTGACGAGCGCGGTCCAGGGGCGCCCTTCGCGAACGGTGTCCCACAGATCGGCGAACGCCTCGGCCGGCATGTCGGGATGGCGAATGATGTTGTGCGCCTTGCCGATCAGTTCTTCTTTCGTAAAGCCGGACACCGCGATGAACGCGGGATTGCAGTACTGAATGCGGCCCTTGAGGTCGGTGGCCGAGACGAGCATCTGCGAAGCGGGATAGTCGAATTCCTGCTGCGTGACGGGCTGATTGTTGCGCATGAGATTCCTTCGATGGGGCCGCCTGAGACCCAACAACATAGTGACCGTTAACGGCAATTTCCTTACGGACTTTAGGGAATTGGGCAGGCGGGTGCGAAGTGCGGGCAGCGCGAAAATCCGTTGTGCTATCAATGGATTGGGCGGGATGTTGGGGGGCGTATGCACAGAGTTTTCCACTTCATCTGTGGAAAACTTCGCTGCCTTCGAAACGTGCAACTTCTCTGTCGCGCGGTTGATTGATGTTTGCGATCAGGGACTTAGGTTCGCTGTCCAGAAGTTGTGCACAGGGCTGCCAACAAAAACTGTGGAAAAGGTCGGTGCGATGGGGCTGCTATTTGGCCGCTTTCTGATCGGTTTGCCGCGATCGGGGACGGTGTGCGTTAACCGAATCGCATCAAGGACTTGGTGCGGTCTTCCAAGGGTTACGCACAGGGCTGCCAACAAAATCTGTGGACAATGTCGTGGCGCTGCGCGTATGGCTTCCGGTTGTTTGCAGGATTGAGATGCCGTTGGTGTGCTGTCGGGAATATCGTGGGTGAACGCGCTTTCAAACCATCGACGAGACGGAATCCTGAAGTTACCGCTCCTACAGCACTGCGCGCGAGATGCCGTTCGATGCGTAACCGCGTGACACGCTGGAAAGCATCCGCGCGAAATTCGATGAAACAAAACTGCATATCGAGCGCGGTGGCGATCCGCGCAGGCCAGAAAAGGGCTGTCGCAGAGGAGAGGGTAAAGCTCAAACAGGCCACAGGTCGAGCGCGACCTGCTGGTCAGCAGTGAAGCAGATGTTGGCCTCGCATTCATCGAAAGTGCGCAATCTCGCTGAGAGGGCAGCAGGTAACAAGTCACTTGCTGCACGTTCATCAATACGACGTTATTAGTATAACTATGTGATGTTGAAATTGAAATTATGCCGTGCGTCAGGCGGACCGAGCTTTATCCGATGCGCATGCGAATTTCAGATTCATCCCATGTCGATGGAAACCGGCTCGTGGTGCCATTGAGCACATTAATTTGATCCGGGAGATCGCATGATCGAGCTTGATCTACTGCCTGAAAATATCTCGGGGCGCCAGTCTTGCCACCTGGCGGTACCTGGTACTGACAGCGCGGCGCAATTCTCGGTCGTGTCTTTCACGGCCACCGAAAAGATGGGCGAACCCAACATCGTCCAGATTGAGCTAACCCACCCGCAGCAGTTATTGCGCGCCGACTTCCTGAGCCGTGACGCGGTCTTCAGCATCAAGGCCGATGACGGGACCACGCGGCGCTTTTCGGGCTTCATCGAGCGCTTCTCGACGGTTCAAACGACGAAGGATTTTACGAAGTACCAGATTGTGCTCAAGTCGCATTTCGGACGGCTCGAAGCCGTCATGAACACCGGCAACTACCAGCACCAGAGCACGCCGGACATTCTCGCAGCCATCCTGCGCCG
>NZ_QLSU01000003.1:290247-500362 GCF_003268775.1 Paraburkholderia unamae | reverse complement strand
GACCAGGACGTTGATAGGTCAGGTGTGGAAGCGCAGTAATGCGTTAAGCTAACTGATACTAATTGCCCGTAAGGCTTGATCCTATAACAGGTGTGTCTTCCTTCCGATGTGAAGAGAAGAGCGCACAGGTTGAGATCATGTGTTGTGCCAGAAACAACACAACCCCAATTGAGCAACACCTCTTTACGCTTCTTCCCGATTGGCTGTGGCGCCAGGTTCAACCAGAACCCGAGTCGACGCAGCAACCCGTCATGCCTGATGACCATAGCGAGTTGGTCCCACCCCTTCCCATCCCGAACAGGACCGTGAAACAACTCCACGCCGATGATAGTGCGGATTGCCCGTGTGAAAGTAGGTAATCGTCAGGCTCCTTATGCAGCAAGTCCAGAACCCCGGTGTCTCCGAAAGAGAGCCGGGGTTCTGGCGTTTACGTGTCTGAAATGCGTGTGCGAGCAAAACGTCGCGCGATTCTTCTATACGTCCTTCGTGTCGAAGAACAAAAGGTTGGCGCCCGCCTGTGCGAAATTGCCGACGTCACGCGCCGCGGCCTCGCCTTCGGGCGAGCCGAGACCGGCACGCAAAGCATCGAAGCTATCGAAGCTCAGCACGGCCGCGAGGTGATACGGCGATGGCCCTTGCGGCGTCGACACCGGCCCGTTGCTGACTTCGTAACGCGTCATGCCCGGGATTTTCTTCGCGAGGGGGATATGCGTCGACGCGTAGTAGGCATCGAACGCGGCGGTATCCGCCGGAGTTTTGTAGAGCACGACGAGCTTGGCCATGACGTTGTCTCCTGGTGGGTTGGCAGGACATATTACGCGCATGTGCGAAGTCAGGCCGGTAGCCGTTCATCGCGCTCGAGTCGTCCAAGCGTGCCAAACAAAAAAGCCCGTCACATGTGTGACGGGCTTTTTTCATTCGAGCACTCTACAAGCGCTGCGTTAAAACCGCTTAACGCTCCAGGAACGGCCGCAGCTTGTCCGCGCGGCTCGGGTGCATCAGCTTGCGCATCGCCTTGCTTTCGATCTGGCGAATCCGCTCACGCGTCACGTCGAACTGCTTGCCCACTTCTTCGAGCGTGTGGTCCGAAGTCGTGTCGATGCCGTAACGCATGCGCAGCACCTTCGCTTCGCGCGGCGAGAGCGCCTTGAGCGCCTCGTCGATGGCAGCGCGCATGTTCGCGTGGATCGCCGCGTCGGCCGGCGAAGCCGAACCCGCGTCCTCGATCATGTCGCCGAGCGTCGCGTCGCCGTCGTCGCCCACCGGGCTTTCGAGCGAGACCGGTTGCTTGGCGATCTTGAGGATGCCGCGCACCTTCTCTTCGGTCATGCCCATGCGCGCGGCGAGATCCGCCGGATGCGCTTCCATGCCCGTCTGCTGAAGAATCTCGCGCGAGATGCGGTTGAGCTTGTTGATCGTTTCGATCATGTGCACCGGCACGCGGATCGTGCGCGCCTGGTCGGCGAGCGCACGCGTCACGGCCTGACGCACCCACCACGTCGCGTACGTCGAGAACTTCCAGCCACGGCGATATTCGAACTTGTCCACGGCCTTCATCAGGCCGATGTTGCCTTCCTGGATCAGGTCGAGGAACTGCATGCCGCGGTTCACGTACTTCTTCGCGATCGAGATCACGAGACGCAGGTTGGCCTTGACCATCTCGCCCTTCGCCTGGCGCATCTTCGACTCGGCAACCGTCATGCGGCGGTTGATCGCCTTGATCTGTTGCAGCGACAACGATGCAGCCGCTTCGATCTCGGCGAGCTTGCGCTGTTCCGCCTGGATAGCGGGCAGGCTGCGCTCGATCGAAGGACCGTACTTGCTCGATGCGGCAGCGGCGCGCACGCCCCATTCCAGATCGGTTTCGTGGCCCGGGAACTGCTCCACGAACGCCTCGCGCGGCATGCCGCAGCGATCGACGACGATGGCGAGCACATTGCGCTCGATCGCACGAATCTGTGCGACCTGCTCGTGCAGCAGCGTGCACAGGCGGTCGATGGTGCGGGCCGTGAAGCGGATCGGCGCGAGTTCGGTCTGGATGTCGGCGCAGATCTGCATCTCGGCGGACGAGGCGCGCGCGTTGACGTCCGTCGTGCATGCCATCTGTTCGAACAGCGTGCGAACGCGCGCGAAGATCGCGAGGCTGTCCGCCTTCAGTTGCGCGAGCAACGCTTCGTTGGCCTTGCTGTTGTCGGCGTCGTCGTCGCTGTCTTCATCGGAATCGTCCGACGAGTCGTCGTCCGAGGCCTGAGCGTCGACTTCTTCGTCCGAGTCGGTGTCGGCCGCAGCGGCCGGCTCTTGCGCGGCTTCGTCGCTGCCGATGCCGTCGACGAGCTCGTCGATGCGCATTTCGTCGGCGGCAATACGGTCGGCGTCGGCGAGAATCGTCGCGACGATCGACGGGCAAGCCGCGATCGCCTGGATCATTTCCTGGAGGCCGTCTTCGATGCGCTTGGCGACTTCGATTTCGCCGGCACGCGTAAGCAGCTCGCTCGAGCCCATTTCGCGCATATACATGCGCACGGGGTCGGTCGTGCGGCCGAACTCGGAGTCGACCGTCGAGAGCGCGACTTCGACTTCCTCGTCGGCTTCGTCGTCGGCCTGCTGGTCGGCGCGGGAATCTTCGTTCAGCAGCAGCGTGTCGGCGTCGGGCGCCTGCTCGTAGACCTGCACGCCCATGTCGTTGAACGTGGCGACGATCGTTTCGAGCGCGGCCGTCTGCGCGAAGTTATCGGGCAGATGGTCGTTAATGTCGGCGTGCGTGAGATAACCGCGTTCGCGGCCGAGCTTGATGAGCGCCCGCATTTGATGCTGGCGTTTTTCGAGTTGCGAGCCTGCGTCCATCTGATTCGTGTCGCCGGACTTGTCTTTCGACGAGCGGCGTGCGGGGCGGGCAGACGAGGTCAGCGCTTCGTCCCGGTCATGGCTTGTCAATACATTCTCCTCGAAGGGATAGCCCGACAAGGGCAAAAAGGGTCACGCGCCAGCGGCGTGGCGTCCTGGCGATGACGAAATTGCAGGGGAGTGGGCGGGGGCGCGCATGCCGGTCCCGCCAAGCGAGCGCCAAACGCACAAAGGCGTGGCAGCCTGGATTTTCGTGCAATGCAGAAAGACCGCGTATGGTAGTGCGTTACGGCATGCGAGGCAACCCGAATCGTCGTGTTTGCGGCACATTGACCGCCTTTAGGGTCGGGTCGTTTGCTCATCCAGCCGATCGCGCACTTTCTACGTGATTCCCTTAGACAAACTTTCGCACGGTTTGTTCCGCTAAATTTGATCTTCAGGCCTTGCACGTGCAATCGTTCCCCATTACTCATTTATGCGCTCCGAATTCGCTCGTACCCCGTCAATCTCACGTGCGAATCGAGACAACACTTTGAACGCACTCGCCGGAGCGCGGGTTGACGGTGCCCGGCGCCCGCTGGGTCACCCAATCGCCTGCGTAGCTTCCATATGGGGATCGGCATCCCCGTGGACAAGAGCGCAGCACGGCGCCGGGTCAGGGCGGGAATTCGTCGTATTGCGGCAGCGAATCGGTGATCTCGAACCACGGGGCCCGCGAGCCCACGAAGATATGCGCAGCCGGGCGGATATCGGGCGCGTCGACCAGCGTGCCGAGCGTCACGTGGACATAGGCGCCTTCGCGCACGACTGAATAGAGCAGCGAGCCGCAGCGGCCGCAATGGACGTCGTGAGCGGCCTGGGGATCGCCGTAGATCAATGCATGCGCCGCGCCCTGCGTGAGGCGAAGCGCTTCGCGCTCGATGCCCGCGAAGGGCTTGAACGCCGAACCGGTCGCGCGGCGGCACTGCGAGCAGTGGCAGATGAACGCGTAACGGAACGCATTCGCGACGTCGTAGCGGACAGCGCCGCACAGGCACTGGCCGCGCAGCGCGGTGGAAGGATCGATGTGGGTGTCGGCGGGCATGATGGGCGCAAGGGCAGATGTGGGTCGAATGAATCGACCGGTCAATCGGCAATGACCAGGCCAATGTCAAACATTGCAATGCAGCCAGTCTGCGAACGGCGTTCCGTCTCGTAAGCGTCACCACCATCTTACGCATCGGTCTCGCGCTGCGCAGGAAACAGCAAAGGTCACCGCATATGGGGATTGGGCTGCCAGGATTGCCCTGTGCGCCGGCCAATGCGCGTTCCCGAGGCCCCAAAACACCGAATTCAGCGGTGACTTTCCCATAGATGGTTACCTTTCGCGCCCCGCACGCCAGGTAACCGCACCACGGGCCTACCCCGGCCTTTCCCGCAGTTCCTTCAATCCCTTGATGACGACGAGCAGCGCGCGGCCGTGCTCCTCCGAACCGTCCCAGGCCTCGACGATTGCGTTGCGCAGCAAATCGTTATAAGCCGCCGCATGCCGGCCCGCCGCCGGCGCCTTCACACCATAGAAACTGCATAGCTTGTTGAATGACGCGCTCCGGCGCACCCGCCGCCCGTTCGACGTGCGAAGACGTGAAACGGTAGGCTGGCTGACGCCGGAAAGACGCGCGATTTCGCTGGCAGAACGCGCATCTGCCGATAACCGCCGCAGCAGCTCCTGCACGGGAAAATGAGTGTCTGGGGCTTCCATGTCATGCATTATACCTATACAGTAACGGTTATTGAATTGCCTGTCAGAATCGACGGGCAGCCGCATTCCGAGGAAGTCGATGGCTCTAAAACACCTGCCGCCCACGTTTTGCTGGTCCCGCATCGGGCCAGATGCCGGCGTTGATCTCCCCACGCTGATCCTGCGCAAGGAGTGGGAGCGCCGGCAGGGCGGCGGGCGGTTCCTGTGGGGCATCGGCCAGTCGCTCGGCAGCAGCGCGCAGGTCGCCGCATTGCGCACGGGGTCGCTCCTCGCGCTTTTTTCGCCGGCGGCAAGCCGTCCGCGCGCGGCGGTCAAGCGCGCCGGCCGCGCCGACGTCGTGGTCTGGAATGCGTGGATCGACGCGAGCGGCCAGGTGCGCCAGCTCCCGCAGCACGTGTTCGTCACGAGCAGCGCCACGCTGCCCTCCGGCGCCGCGCGCGAGCACCACTACGCGCTCGTCTGCGTCTCGCCCACCGAGCTCAGCATCGGCAGTTCGTTGCGCTTGCATCCGGAGCGGCTGCGCAGCGTGAACACGGGCAAGGCGCCCAGCCCCTCGCAAGGCACCGTGGTGGTGGACTGCGTCGAGCGGGCCGCGCAGGCGGGCGGCAAGAGCCATGCGCTCGTGTTCACGGCGGAACTGGAGGCACCGTATTTCGTGCGCCTCACACAGCCCACGCTCGTGAAGGCGCGCGATCTCGCGGCGATCCACGAGGCGTCGCGCATGGGCGACTTCGAGACCTGGGCAACCCTCACGAAGCGCGTGCGCAGCGAGGCTTGCGCGCAGCAGTCGCGCGGCTACACGCGCGACCTTTTCGACGTGCCGCCGGCCGAGCACACGGCGTCCTCGCGCCATGGCGGCGCCCGCATGCGCCATGTCTCCCGCGCGGGAGACTGGACGCAGCTCACGATGGAACTCATCCATGGCGATTCCCACCCGTTCACAAGAGGCCGAGGCCGCGCAACGCTTTTTTGAGGCGAGCCGCAACGTCGAGCGCGCCTTTCGCGCGCTTCGCACCGAGATCGACGACGAAGTCGCCTCGCCGCTGGCCTATGGCGCCGCGCAATCGGGGCTCGATCGCGCACTCGACGAACTGGCGTGCGCGCAGGCCGTGTTCGACTCGATAACCGTCGTGCGGCCGGGCGCCGGCAACGGCCATCAGGATCACTGAAAGACCGGCGCGATGACCCGCGAAGCGGCACGTACCGGAGCGGGCCCAACGGCGCTGGTCGCCATCGAGCACAACCTGCCGCCCGCGGAGCGCATCGTCGACGATGCGCTCGCCGCCGCTTTTCTGCCGCCCGTTGCGCGGGTGCTGGCCGAGCGCTGCGGCGCTGGCGGCGCACGCTGGCTGATGCGCGCGACCGAGCGCAAACACCCCGGTCTCTGGGGCGGCGTCCTGTGCCGCAAGCGCTATATCGACGAGGCGCTGCACGCTTCGTCGCCGCAAATGGAGGCGCTCGTCAACCTCGGCGCCGGTTTCGACACGCGCGCATTCCGGCCGCGGCCGGCCGCCGCCTTGCCCGCCTGGGAACTGGATCAAGCGGCGAACATCGAGGCGAAGCGGCGGCGAGCCGTGGCGCGCTTCGGCAAGGTGCCCGCCCATGTGCAACTGGTGGCGATCGATTTCGAGCACGAGTCCATCGCGGCAGTGCTCGCCGCGCGCGGTTACGGGCGCGCCCGGCGCACGTTCTTCATCTGGGAAGGCGTCACGCAGTATCTGGACGAAGCGGGCGTGCGCGCGACACTCGACTTTCTCGCGACCGCCGCGCCCGGCAGCCGGCTCGCGCTGACCTACGTGCTCAAGGACTTTCTGGCGGGCCGCGAGTTGTATGGCGCGGCGGCCATGCATCGGCGTTTCGTTGCGCGGCAGTCCGTCTGGCGCTTCGGCCTCGATCCGCAGGCGCTGCCGTCGTTCCTCGCGTCATACGGCTGGCGCGTGCTCGAACATCCCGAAGCCGTGGCGCTCGAGCGACGCTTTATCGCACCCACCGGCCGCGCGCTCACCTGCATGCCGTTGGAGCGCTGCGTGCTCGCGCAACGCGTTACCTGAATATCGAGACGCGGCGACAATCACAAGTTGTCCTCATACACGCACCGCACGCATCGCCATGCCCGGCTTCTCCCTCCGGCGCCGCGAAAGCGTTCACGAACATGCCCACCTCCCAGACCACCGATGCGCCGCGCCCGGAAGAAACGTTCGCCGCAGCCGAAGCCGCCTGGCAGCGCGGTGAAACGCATACGGCGCGCACGCTGTGCGAGCGCCTGATCGCGGCCAATCCGCACGACGCCAACGCGCTGAACCTCGCAGGCTTGATCGAAAGCGGGCGTGATCCTCTGGCCGCCCGTGCGCTCATCGGTCGCGCGCTCGCCGAGCGGGAAGACCCGCTCTTTCTCGTGAACTTCGCCATGACCTGCCAGCGCGCCGCCGACCGCGACATCGCGATCCGGGCGCTGCACCGCGCGATCGAACTGCTGCCGGACTTTCCCGTCGCGCACAACAACCTGGGCCACCTCTACGGCGAAGCGGGCGATTGCGCACAGGCCACGCGCCACTTCGAGCGCGCGATTGCGCTCGCGCCCGCCCACGCGGCGATTCACTTCAACTACGGGACCATGCTGCACAAGGCGGGCGAGTTCGCCCGTGCGGAAGCACTGCTGCGCCGCACGCTCGACCTCGCGCCGGGTCACGTCAACGCCTGGAACAACCTCGCGCAGGTTTTGCTCGCAACGCATCGCACCCCCGAAGCGCTGAGCGTGCTCGAGCACGCCCACAAGCTCGCACCGGAGTCGGTCGACGTGCTCACGAATCTCGGCTGCGTCCTGCTGGGCGCGGGCCGCATCGACGAAGCGAAGGCGGCGCTCGAGCGCGCGCTCGAACGCGATCCCGGCCGGGTGTCCGCGTGGAACAACCTTGGCAACCTGCTCATGCAGTCCGGCCATATCGACGAGGCGCGCGCGGCGTTCGACCGCGCCATCGCGATCAAGCCCGACTTTGCCGACGCGCACATCAATCTGGGCAACGCGCACAGCAAGTCGGGCGACATCGGCGAGGCCATCGCCTGCTATCGCCGCGCCATGGCCTGCCATCCCGCCGGTATCGGCGCGCACAGCAACCTGCTCTGGTCGCTGATGTTCGCCGTCGACGACGGCCACGCGCTGCGTGCCGAAGCCGAACAATTCTCGGCCCGCCACGAGTCGGCGCTGCTCGCCGCCAGCGAGGGCGCGCATTACGCGAATACGCCCGAACCGGCGCGGCGGCTGCGCATCGGCTACGTGTCGCCCGATTTTCGCCACCACTGCCAGTCGCTGTTCACCACGCCGCTGTTGCGCCATCACGATCACGCGGCGTTCGATATCGTCTGCTACTCGCTGGGCGCAAAGGCCGACGAAGTGACAAACCAGCTACGCAGCTTTGCCGACATCTGGCGCGACGTGCATGATTTCGACGACGCGCGCCTCGCCCGGCAGATCCGCGACGACCGCATCGACGTGCTCGTCGACCTGACGATGCACATGGACGGCGCGCGGCGCTTGCTGTTCGCGCGGCGGCCCGCGCCGGTTCAGGCGGCCTGGCTCGCGTATCCGGGCACGACGGGCAGCCCGTCCATCGGCTGGCGCCTGACCGACCCCTGGCTCGACCCGGTGGGCCCGGCGCGTATCGACGATCAGTACACCGAGCGCTCGCTGCGCCTGCCCGACAGCTTCTGGTGCTATGACGCGCTCGCACCGGGCGTGGACGTGAATCCGCTGCCGGCGCAGTCGGCCGGGCACATCACGTTCGGATGCCTGAACAATCCCTGCAAGCTGACCGAAGCCACGCTGACGCTCTGGTCCGGCGTGTTCGCCGCGCTGCCCGAGTCACGCCTGCTGCTGATGGCGCCGCCGGGCCGCGCCCGCGAGCGGCTGGCAGCGCGCTTCGCGGCGCACGGCATCGATCCGGCGCGCGTGAGCTTCGTGGGCTTTCAGGGGCGCACCGATTATTTGCGCACCTACGGGCGAATCGACATCGCACTCGACACGTTCCCGGCCAACGGCCACACCACGAGTCTCGACGCCTTCTGGATGGGCGTGCCGGTGCCCACGCGCTACGGCCGCTCGGCGGTGAGCCGCGCCGGGCTCTGCCTGCTTGCGAACCTCGGATTGCCGGAGTTGGCCGCGTCGAGCGACGCCGGCTACCTGGCCGCGCTCACGTCGCTCGCGCGCGACCTGCCGCGCCTCACCGCGCTGCGCGCCGGCCTGCGCGCGCGCATGCAAGCGTCGCCGCTCATGGACGGCGCGCGTTTCGCGCGCAATATGGAAGCCGCTTTCCGGCACATGTGGAAAGCGTGGTGTACGGAGCAGCGCGCGGCCCCCGGCGCGGCGTCCTGACCCGTACCCGTTTGTGGCGAACTCAGCCCTTTTTCTCCTCCACCGTCAGCTCCAGCAAGGCCGCCACGAGCGGCCAGCGTCTCGCGGCGGCCTGCCACGCGTCCTCGGCCTGGACGTCGAGATAGCGGTCGCGATCCACGCCCTCGACAAGGCGCGCCAGCGCGTCGATATCGCTCGGCAGCGCGGGACCGCTGCGCGAACGCCGCCCGGAACCCCACAAGCGCAGCGCCATTACTTGCCCTCCACCCACACGCCGTCGGGCGTATGGATCACGTAGCCATTTGGCGTCGTCATGGTGACCGTGCCTTCGTTTTCGCCCACCATGCGCGTTTGCGGCAGGTTGCTCGCGTACTGCGCGAGCGGCGGCGCGCCGATGGCGAACGGACTGTGCGCCACGAGATTCGAGAGCAGTTGCGCGAGCGCGAGATAGCTGGTCGGCGTGTCGATGGTCGTCACGCCGCCGGTGTGCTCGCTGCCGGCCGGCAGCCCCACCACCTTCACGCCCACGGGCACGTGGACGATGTTCGGCGTAGGGATCTCGCGCATGCCCGCAATCTGGTTCTCCTCGCCGCGCAGCGCCGCGCCGTGCTCGGGCACGAACACGATCACGGCGCGGCGCCCCGATTGCGCAACGAGGTTGATCAGCTTGTCGACGTCGCCGAGCAGATTTTGTAGCCGGATCGGGTAGGACTGGAGACTCGTGAGATTGTTGTTCGGCCGGGGCAAGCGGTTGCCGTCGTGCATCGAGACCGTGTTGTAGTAGAGCGCGACCGGACCGCCGCCCGCGGCGACGCGTTGCTTGTACCAGCGCGAGAGCACGTCGTAGTCGCCGACGAGCGGCGAGCCGTCGAACTCCTTCATCGCTTCCGGCAGGCCGTCGTTCGAGGGAATCGTCACGCCCGGCACGCCGATTTCATTGACCACCGTGCCACGGAAATTGTCGAAGCGGCCGTTGTGGTTGAGCAGCGCCTGCGGCTTGTAGCCCGCCTGCGCGAGCTGCGCGAACAGATGGCACTCGGGCGGCGCGGGGTCGTAGAGCGCCTTGTGCGGCTCCTGCCCGCAGGAGGCGCGCAGCACGCGAATCGCGGCGGGGCCGCTATAGCTCGCGGCGGAGCTGAAGTTCTGGAAGATGTAGTCGAAGCGCGAGAACAGCGGGTTGTTGCGCATCTTCACGACATCCATGTCGTCCCACGAGAGCGAACAGATATGCACCACGATGATGTCGAACTGCGCGTTCGCGTCGGTCGTGAGCGGCGTGAAATTCACGTGGCGGCCTTCCTCGTTGGCGCGGAACGCCGCGAGCTGCTGGTCGTAGCTGCCCGACTGCTCGTCGCGCTTCTTGCCCGTGCCGCCGTCGTCGTCGCCGCTGCTCGCGAGCGAGGCATTGGCGGTCGCGTTCGCGACGATCGAGCCCACGCCCTGCCACACCGGCATGACCACGAGCGCGATGAGCACGAGCGTCGTCACGCGCACCCAGCGGTTGATGAGGAAGTAGAGCAGCACCGCCAGCACCGCCGTGACGACCATCGAAAGCGAGATCACGCGCCGCGTGAGCTCGAACATGTACGCGGGCGTGAAAGTGAGCAGCACCGGAATCTGCGAGATCGCCCGGCCGATGTCGGGCATGCTCGACTCGTGGTACGCAATGGCGATGCCCACGATGACGGCGATCACATGGCGCGCGATACGCAGCCACCGGTAGCGCAGCGGCACGAGCAGCAGGATGACGAAGCCGAAGTTCATCCACCACTCGGGCTTGAGCGTGCCGATCGAGTAGAGGTACAGCTTGGCGAGGAAGTAGAGATTCCAGAGACCCATGATGGTGTTCGCGTTCCAGTTCCAGGGTGTGGCGGCGTGATGTGGCGGCTGTGGTTATCAGGGTTGTCAGGGCTGGCGGGCCTGATCGGCCCGGCGTCGCGTGAAGAGACTTTCCAGTGCGTCGAAGAACGCGTCGATCAGGCGCATGTAGCCCTGCCAGCTCAGCTCGATCAACTGGACGAGGCCGTGCAGCGGCGCGTCGGTGGGGGGCTCGTCCTCCCATTCGAGCCAGGCGTCGGCGCGGCCGAACGTGCATTCCACGAGCTTGCGCTCCGTCTCCACCGTCATGCCGACGAAGCGCACGCCCAGACGCCGGTCGGCCAGGCGCGCGACCACGGCGGGAAAGTCGTGCTCCAGCACGCCGCGCGAGAGCGTCACGTTGATGCACTCGCCCGGCGCGAGCTTTGCCACGGCGTCGGCGGGCAACATGAGGCCGAGACCGCCCATCGAGTAGTTCTCGGTCTTGCACGCGAGCGTGCGTCCGTCGGGCAGCGTGAGCATGGCGGGCACGCGCAGCGGAATGCGGTGCGCGACGCGCACCTGCTTCGCTTCCTTCGCCACGCCGAGCGCGAGGCCGAGCACGATGAGGTTCACGGTGGCCCAGAAGAGATTCATGAACACCGTGGCGGGCTCGTCGGTCGGCCAGATCGTGAGGCGGCCAATGCCCGCGAGCACGGCGCACACGTTGATTGTGAGCAGCACGAGATACGGCTTCGAAATCGTCCAGTCGAGATATTCGTGCTCGATGTGGCCGCCCTTGGAGGTCACGTTGAACTTGCCGAGCTTCGGGTTGATGAACGCCATGGTGGTGGGCAGCACGATGTACCACGCGAGCACCGACTCATAGGCCTCGGCCCAGAACGAGTGCCGGTAGCGTCCCTGGATGCGCGAGTTGGCGATGGCTGCAATCACCAGATACGGCACCACGTACGCGAGGATCACGGGCGCGGGTGTGTTGATCACATGGAGTCCGAAATACAGGTACGCGCCCGGCATCACGAGGAAGATGAGGCGCGGGAAGCCGTAGAAGAAGTGCAGCATGGCGTTGCTGTAGCACATGCGCTGGAAGAACGAGAGGCCCTTGCCGACCCACGGATTATCGATGCGGAAGATCTGCGTCATGCCGCGCGCCCAGCGGATGCGCTGGCCGATGTGGTCAGCGAGGCTGTCCGTGGCGAGCCCCGCCGCCTGCACGGTGCGCAGGTAAGCCGAGGTATAGCCGTGGCGATGCAGGCGCAGCGAGGTATGGGCGTCTTCGGTCACCGTCTCGGTCGCGATCCCGCCGATGTGTTCGAGCGCCGCGCGCTTGATGACGGCGCACGAGCCGCAGAAGAACGTGGCGTCCCAGAAGTCGTTGCCGTCCTGGATCAGGCCGTAGAACAGGCTGCCTTCGTTGGGCACGCGGTGGAACGTGTCGAAGTTGCGCTCGAACGGGTCGGGCGAGAAGAAGTGGTGCGGCGTTTGCACCATCGCGCACTTCTTGTCGGCGAGAAACACGCCCACGGTCGTTTGCAGGAAGGAGCGCGTGGGAATGTGGTCGCAATCGAAGATCGCGATGTACTCGCCGTCGGTGAGCGGCATCGCGTGGTTGATGTTGCCCGCTTTCGCGTGCGTGTGTTCGTCGCGGCGCAGGTAGCCCACGCCCGCATCGCGCGCGAAGTCGCGGAATTCGTCGCGGTCGCCGTCGTCGAGAATGTAGACGCGCAGCTTGTCGCGCGGCCAGTCGATCGAGCTGGCGGCGAACACGGTGGGCCGCACCACCGAAAGCGACTCGTTATAGGTGGGAATGTAGATGTCGACGGTCGGCCAGTCGGCGGGGTCGTCGGGCAGCGGCGAGGGCTTGCGTCGCAGCGGCCAAGCGGTCTGCACGTAGCCGAAGATCAGCACGATCCACGTGTACAGTTCGGCCGCGTAGAGGATGTAGCCGACGATGGCTTCGGCGGGGCTCGAAAGGTGCAGCGTTTGCGTGGAGCGCCACCACACGTAGCGGCCCGTCATGAGGATCGAGAGCATCACCATCAGCATGGTGGCGAGCCGTCCCGGCACGCGGCGCGCGATCAGCACCACGACGTACACGAGCAGGAACAGCAGGACCTGACCCGCGAACGGCAGCGGCGTCGTGCACACGACGATGGCCGCGACGAAGGCGAGCCACAGCAGGCACTGGCGCAGGAAAGGCACGCGGTCGAGCGACTCGGAAGCCTGTTCGAGGCGCTGCTGGACGCCGTCCCACGGCACGTCGGGCAGATGCCGTCCCACGGCCGAACTCACGCGCGAGACGCCGCGATACGCGGGTTCGAGCATGCGGGCGAGCCAGGCGCGCAGCGCGAAGCGATGGTGGCCGTGCGGCGCCTTGTGGAGTTTGCGCAGGTCGGCGGCGAGGCGCTGGCGCGCGCGGCGCGGCCGCAGAAAGAGCCGCATCAGCCACGCGCTCGCGCTGCGGTCGCGGCCCATGTTCAGGCGCCGGCCGATGTCCTTGCCGAGCCACGCGAACGCGAGGGCCGGCACGTCGCGCCGGCCGGGGCGCGGCGGCCGGAAAAAGGCGCGCAGCAGCCACTGGCCGCCCGTGGCGTCGGGCGCGAGGTTGAGCTCGGGCGCACTCAGGCGGCGCAGCGCCGCCCAGAACGCGGCCCACGTTGCAGTCCACATCGCGCCGACGCGCTCGCGGATCATGGCGTGCCTCCGCGTGCGGCGTGCCGCGCGAGCGGTTCGTCGGTCGCGTCGAGGCTCGCGCCGGTGCTCCAGTGCGAGATCCACGAGGCCACGCCGTTGAAGTCGTGCGCGGCCTGCGAGCTGGGCGCGCTCAGGCAGAAGTTTTCCCCGCCGGCGAGCGCGGCGGGCACACCCGTATCGGCGTGCACGAGGTAGGGCAGCATGGCGGCGCCCAGGCGCGCGCGCAGCAGCGCGACCACGTCCATGTGCAACTGGCGCGCGGGCACGACCGCGTTGGCCACGAACACGGCGCGCTTTTGCGCGCGCACGAGCGCGTCGATGAAGCGCGGCAGCGTCGCGCACGCGGTGGCGCAGGGCGTGAGCACGCCGAGCACGAGGTCGGCCGCGTCGATCGCTTGGCGCGCGTGCGCCGAGGGCCACGTGCCCGCATCGATGAGCGCGAGCGTATGCGCGGGCAGGTCCACGCGGGCGAGCAGCTCGCGCAGCCAGCCGGGGCGCGCGTCGAGCTTGGCGCTGGCGTCGTCGCCGGGGGAATCGTCGTTGCCCGCGAGCGTGCCCCACGGCAGCACGAGCACGCCGTCGTCGCTTTGCAGCGCGGCGCGCGACCAGGCGTCGTCGTCCGTGCCGGCCGCCAGATGCGTGACGAGTCCTTCGCGCGCGTTCTCGCGCAAGCCGAAATGCAGCGAGAGCACGTTGCGCGGGTCGCATTCCACGGCGAGCGCGACGTGCTCGCGCGCGGCCAGCAACCCGGCGAGCGCGGCGGTGAGCGTGGTGCGGCCCGCGCCGCCGACGGTGGACACGATGGCGATGGTTTTCATCGGCGCGACCCCGTCTGGCCAAAGCGGCGCTGGCCGCGAATCACGAGGGGCTCCAGTTGCGGCGGCAACTGGAGCGGGCGCGAGCGCACGGGGCGCAGCCACATCGGCACGAAGCGGCCGAGCCGCAGACGCCAGCCGATCCAGGAGAGCGGCACGCCGAGTATCAAGCCCCAGACGAAGTAACCGAGGAAGACATCCATGTCGCTCTCCTATGCTTTGAGCGGCAGCGGCGCGCGGCGCGGCGCGGCGCGCGGCTTCGCGTTGTCCGCACGCGCGGCGGGGTCGAGCGCGGGCAACAGGTCGCCGTTTATGGGAGCCGTGGCGCGCGGTTCGACGGGCGCGGCCGCCACACTCGTCGCGGCCGGCGGCACGCTCTGGCCGTTCGCCTGCACCGAGACGGTGGCGGCCGCGGCGGGCTGCCCCTCGTTGAGCGCGAGCCAGCCCGAATAGTCGGGCGGCGGCGTGGTTTCGATTTCGTCGGCGAGCGTGGTGAGCGATTCGGTGATCGCGCGGGCGTCGCCGTAGCGCTCCTCGCCCTGGAACAGCTCGGCCAGCGGCAACTGGAACACGCGCTGGCACACGGCGTCGGCGTCGCTCAGGCGGCACGCGAAGAAGAACACGTAGAGGCTGTCGCCGTTCGCGGTCACGATGTCGCCCGCGCGGCGCAAGTGGCATGCCTTGAGCGCGTCCACGTGCGCGACTTCCGGCATCAGCGCGAGGCGGATCAGCACGCTCGGCAACTGGATCACGCGGCTGCGCTCCACGGCCGCGCGCACGAGTTCGACGAAGTGCGCCGCGCCCACGTAGCCGCTTTCCTCGCCATGCACCACGGCGGCGAGCGCCGCCCGGTAATCGGCGGGCATGGGCCGTGAATACACCTGGCCTTGCAGACTGTCGACGATGGCCTCGACCTGGGCGAGCGGCGTTTGCCGCGCGATCACGCGGTTCGCGCCGAGGTTGAGCATGAGCGACTCGTAGCGCATGGCCACGGCGTCCTCGCGCACGATGATCTTGAGCGCTTCGCCGCATTGCAGGCGCAGCGTGTGCACCTGTTCGGCGAGCGTTTCCAGATCGCGATTCACGCTGAAGTCGAGAATCAGCGTGGCCGCGACCGAGGTGCGCGCGGCGGCCACGGCCGCCTCGTTGTTGTCGACGATCTGCCACGCCGGCGGCAGCACGCGCTCGTGCAGCATGGCGTCGCGCGAAACGATCACGCGGCCTTCGTCGGGGGCGAGCAGGCCCGCTTCGCCGATCTCGGTTTCGAACGTGCCGCCCGAGACCGTGAGCCGGTGATCGGCGGCCGAAAAGCGCAGCGGCACGCTCTGGCTGCCGTGCACCGCGTCGCCGGCGCGCCAGAACGCCACTTCCCAGTGATACTGGCCCTGCACCTGGTGCAGTTGCGCCGCGCCCGCGAAGCGCGCCTGAAACGCGTCCAGCTCGGGATGCTCCTGATCGTCGCCGAGACCTGGCGGCGCGGCCACCATCAGCACACCGTAACGATGCTGCGCGCACCAGCCCGCAAGCTGCGCGCCCTGGCTTGCGAGCGCGGCGGCGTCCTGCCAGTTGAAGAACGCCTCCGCGCCCTCGATGAAGAACTGGCTTTCGGGCGCCGCGCATTGGGTGGCCAGCGCGTCGAGCGCTTCGATCAGCACCTGCGCGCCGTCGCGCTCCGGCTGCGGCCGCAGCGCGCATACGTTTGCCCACGCATGCAGGGCGCCGCTCCTGTCGATGTCCACGCCATGATCGCGCAGCGTGGCGGCGAGGCTGGCGGCGTCGCGCGTGGAGAGCACGGTGGCGGGACCGGCGAGCGCGGCCGCGGCCGTCTGCCAGAACAGCGCGTCGCGCGCGGGCGACGCGCCTGCGTAGACCACGTGCACCTGGCCCGCGCCGAGCGTGGCGAGCGAGGCCGGCAGGCCGTCGATCGCAAGCGGCTCGCGGCGCGCGAGGCGCGAGAACAGCGAGCGGCGCGGGTCGCGGCCGCCGGCGGCCGGCGTCGCGGGGAGGGTGGCGGGATCGTTCATCGTAGGGCTCGGGTCGCGGGTTTCGTCGTCATCTGCGCGCTCATTCAGTGGCCATGTCAGTAGGCCGAATAGGGGACGACCGGGCGCGGCGGGAACGGCACCGGACCCTTCTGCGGCGAGAAGAAGTAACGCATGTAGAGCACGCCCACGTTCGGCGCGTAGTCGCGCGAGCGGTCGATCGAAAAGCGCCCGCCCACCACGAAATGCTCCGTCACGCGATATTCGAGCGCCGCCTCGATCGTATAGCTGAAGCCGCCGCCCGAGCCGCCGCCGAAGTACGGCGAGCCGAGGTCGTTGGCGTTCATGAACGCGAGCGCCTGGGCTTGCAGGCCGGGGCGCGTCGGGTAGAACGGCGACTCGTTCTCGTTGGTAAACGACATGCCCACCGACCCGTCGATCTCCCATGAAAGCTTTTTGTAGCGTCCGGTCCAGTCCAGAGGAATGCCAACCGAAAAATAACTCTGCGGGCTGTAGTACCCGCCGTTGCCAAACGTGTAGTTGTGCTCGTTTTTCGAGTACTTCCAGTAATTGAGCGTGAGGCCGCTCGACACGATCTGGTCGGGCCGCCTGATCACCGACCAGTCGTAGCCGCCGCGCACCTTGAACTCCTGGTTGGTCTCGACGTTGGTGCCGGTCAGGAGGCCGAAGCCGATGCTCGTGAACACCGTGCCGGGGCCGAAGTCCTGCGCGCCGCGCACGGTGAAGCCGTTGCGCACCACGCCGCCCCACTTCTCGCCGGTCACCGGATCGATGCCGCCCGCGTAGGAAACGAGGCTCGCCGTGACGGGCCGCCGCGAGACGTCGAACGAGAGCGACGAATGCTGGAAGTCGTGCCGGTACTGGATGCCGCCCAGGATGCTCTGGATCGGAAAGCCCACCGGCGTGCTGCCGACATCGGCGCGCCAGCTGTTGTTCGCGCCGTTGAACTCGTAGCCCGCCGCGAGCGCGACGCCCGTGGCCGTTTCGTTGATCGGCGAGAGCCCGGCGTTGCCGAGCGCGGCGATCTTGCCGTACTTGTACGCGGTGTCGAGATCGTTGGCGGGCAGCGTGCCGGCGTTCAGGTACACCGTGTCGGCGTGGAAGAAATAGTGGCCCGTGTAGCCGTCCGGAATGCGCACGTAGAGCGGAATTTCGGTGGCGTGCAGCTCCGAGATGCCGGGGTCGCCCGAGAGGTTCGACTGATACCAGCCGGTCGCGACCTGGCCTTGTTTGCGATCTTCCAGACCTTGCAGCGCGCGCCCCGCCGAGGTCGTGCCGTCGGCGTCGGGCTGCGTGCCTCCGGCCTGCTCCTGCGCGCGTGAGGTGCGGTACAGGCTCGCGGCCTCGTTGTAATTGCCGCGCGCCTGCGCGATGCGGCCCGACTGGATCGTGATGTCCGGGTTGTCCGGATACTGCTCGCGCAACGGATCGACGACGGACGACGCCTCGTCGTTCAGTCCGAGCGCGGTGAAGCGCCGCGCCACGGCAAGGCGCGTGTCGATGTCGTTCTCCGCGGTGTCGGCCAGCACTGCGCGCACCATGTCTGCGGCCTCCCGGTCTCGGCCCATGCGCTCCAGCATACGCGCAACCGTGAGGCGCGCCTCGGCGTCGTCGGGGTGGGTGGCGAGCACCTTCTGCGCCGAAGCCATCGCGCTCTTGTAGTCGCCCTTCGCTTCGAACAGGTCCGCCTCTTCCAGCAGCCAGCGGCGGTTCGACTTCAGGCGGTCGGGCACGGCGTCGAGCGTGTGGCGCGCGCCCGTGAGGTCGCCCGCCGTGATCTGCCGGTCGGTCTCGCGAATGGCGAGGCGCAGCTCCTGGTCGTCGAGACTCGCCAGTTGCTCCGCAGTGATGCCGGGCTGATCGCGCGTCGCGTCGATCCAGTTCGCCCAGGCGTCGTCGCGATTGGCCGCCGCCAGGAGTTCGCCGTAGCGCACGCGCGCGCCGTTCGCCGCCGGGTCGTCGGGGTGCGCCGAGAGCCAGTCCTGCACGAGCTTCAGGCCCCGGTCCGGCTCGCCGATGGCGATCCACTCGCGCCCGACCGAGGCGAGCATCTGCGGGTCGTTGGCGGCATTGGCGTCGTCGGCGGCGGCGTCGAGCAGCGCGCGCGCCTCGGCCTCGTTGCCCTGGGCGATCAGCTGGCGCGCCTGCACGAGCTTTCGTTGCGCGGAGAGATTGCCCATCAGCTCGCGCATGCCCGCGCTGCGCTCGGCGGCGGGCACGGCGTCGAGTTGCGCGGCGGCCGCGTCGATGTCGTCGACGGAATTCAGATAGAGCGCCGTGGCGTAGCGCATGTCGGGCGACGGCGAGACCTTGACGCCGTCCTCCATCACCTCGCGGCCGAGCGCGGGCAGGCCCAGATCGCGGTACTGGCGCGCGAGGGTGAAGCGCGTCCAGGCGTCGTCGGGCGTGAGGCGCACGGCTTCTTCGAGCCTGGCGATGGCCGGGCTCTTGAGGTTATCGGCCAGCAACTGGTCGGCCTGGATCGAAAGCAGTTCGGCGTGCAGGCGCTTGAGCTCCGCCGAGGAACCGCTCACGCGCGGGGCCGTGGCGGCGATGAGCGGCTCGATCTCGTTTTCGCGATGCGTTTCGCGCAGCACCGTGACGAGGCCGCGCAGCGCGTCCATGTCGGGCTTGGGCGCGTTGACGAGCGGGCGCAGCACGGCTTCGGCCTCGGGCCACTTCTTCTGCGCGATGAGCGCGTTGCCGAGAATGTCGAGAGCGCTGGTGTTGCCCGGATCGAGCTTGAGCGCCTCGCGCGCGAGCGCTTCGGCTTCCTGCGGCTTGCCTTGCGCGTTCGCTTCGCGCGCCTTCGCGATGGTGCCCCAGAGGGTGGCCGTCTTTTCGAGGCTGCGCCATTTGCCCGCGTTGTCGGGGTCGAGCTTGAGCGCGCGCGCGAACAGCGCCTTCGCTTCGTCGTGGCGGCCTTCGCGCAGCCGCACGAGGCCGAGTGCGCCGATCGTCTCGCCGTCGTTGGGGTTCGCGCGCTGCGCGCTTTGCAGCGAGGTTTCGGCGTCCTTGAGATCGCCGCGGTCGAGCTGCGCGAGGCCGCGCGCGCGATCGGCGGCGCCGGGGCCGGGCCGGGGTCGCGCGCGCGCCTGGGTGCTCGCTTGTGTACCGCCACCGCCGCCAGCGGCCCGCGCGGGCGCGGTGACGACGGCCTGCGGATTTTGCGCCTGGGCGAGTGCCTGCGCCTGGCCCTTCGCGCCGAGCTTCTTGCCGAGATCGGCGACGGTTTGCTGCGCGTCGCTGTCGTCGGGCACCTCCTGGAGGTAGCGCAGATACCAGACGTAGTACGCCGGGTCGTCGCGCCCCGCGCTCGCGAGCGCGCGCCGCCACAGTTCGAGCGCGAGCGCGCGATTGCTGTCCTGACGCTGGTACACGCGGTAGATCAGGTTGAGGCCTTCCATGCGCGTGTCGGCGCGGTCGGTGAGCAGGTCGCCCAGGATCAGCGCGAGGCGCGGGTCGTTGGGGTTCTGCTTCACGCGCGTGCGCAGTTCGCTGATCGCGCGCGCGCGGCCCTCGGTCGTGCCCGCCAGAATGCGGTAGTAGTCGCGCGCGAGATCGCCTGCGGGCGCGCCGTTCGGAAAGAGCTTTTGCAGCCGCGCCGAGGCTTCGTCGCTCTTGCCGGCGGCCGCGAGCAGACGGATCTGCGCCATCTCCATCTTGCCGCTGGTGGCGACGCGATAGGCGTCGTCGAGCTCTTTCGTCGCGCTCGCGTCGGGCGCGATTTTCTTGAGCTGCGCGAGGATCTTCGCGGCTTCGGCGGGGCGGTTCTCGCGCAGTTCGATCTCGCCGAGCAGCGCGAGCGCGTCGGGCTGCCGGGGATCGAACAGCAGCGCCTTTTGCACGAGCCCGCGCGCGACATCCGGCCGATTCTTGCCTTCCCACATGCGCGCGGCCGAAAGCAGTTGCGCGGCCTGGGCGGCGGGCGTGGCGGCGTTCGGCGCGGGCGACGGACTTGCCTGCGCACAGGCGAGATACGGCGAAGCCGCGAGCAGCAGCGCGACGAGTTGCGTGAGCCTCGGCAAGAAGCGCGGCAGCGCGTCCACCGCCGGATCGCGCGGCCGCGCGCACGCGGCGGGCCGCCGCGCCTCACGGCGCGCGCGCCGCCCGCGGCCGGTTGGCGTGGCGAGCGCGAGGGCGTTCAGTGCGGCTTGGGGCATGCGCTCGTCCATGCGGGGGCGACGCGGCCTTGCGCGTCGAAACGGTAGAACCCGTCGAGATAGCCGAGGCCGAACAGCATCAGCACGCTGCTGTAGTAGCCCGGCGGCGACTTCTGTGCGAGCGTGCGGCTGCGTTCGACCTGGGCGTTCGCGAGATCCGTGCGGCCGAGCGCGGCCAGATACGGCGCGACCGCCGCTGAGAAGCCGCCGTTGCCCTCGTTCGGCCCCGCCGCGCCGGTGCGCGTGTCGATGCGCTCGGGTGCGAAGCCATGCGCGCCCACGAAGTCCGCGAGCGGCTTGAAAGTGACGAGCGTGCTGGCGCGCAGCGGGTCGTCGTTGGCGAGCATGCCGGCCCACAGGTACACGCGGATCGCGTTGTACGCGCTTTCCGCATGAGTCTGGTCGTCGGGCGCGAAGCCGCCTTTCGCGTGGTACTCCACCCAGTCGGGCGAAAAACCCTTGGGCGCGGTGTCGTTGACGAGCTTCGCCGAGCTGGCGAGCAGCGCCTTCCATTCGCTCGTCTGCGGCAGCGCGAGCATGAAGCGGCGCATGACCTGGAGCGGCACATAGCTCGGGTTGAGCCGCCAGCCGTCCTTGCCGATCGTGAAGCCCACGGGCCCCGGCAGCACCGTACGGCCGAGCCCTGGCAGCACGGCGGTTTCCTTGCTCACGATGTTGCGCGCCATCAGCGTGCCGAGCGCGGTATAGCGGCGCTCGTTCCACAGCCGCCCGGCTTCGAGCAGCGTGTAGGCGATCCAGAGGTCCGCGTCGCTGGCGGGATTGCTGTCGATCACGCCCCACTGCGGCTCGCCTGCATGCGCGCCGCTTGCCGTGGCCGAAGCTCCCGACGCTCCCGAAGCCGCGACCGGCTTGCCGTCCTCGCCGATGTCGCGCCGCCCCCAGATCCATGCGGGCAGATGGGTGGCGAGGTCGCCCTGGGCGAGATTGTTCTCGGTCCAGGTGAGCACTTTGTCGAAGCTCGCGCGGTCATTCGCGACCAGTGCGAAGAAGAGCGCATACGACTGCCCTTCGGAAACGGTCACCTGGCGCGGCGTGCTTGCGTCGATCACGCGGCCGTCCGCGCTAATCAGGGTGCTGCGAAACGCGGTCCATGCGGGCCACGCGCAGGCAACAGCTTGCGTGGCGGGCGCGGCCGCCTGCGCGACGCCCGCCGGTATCAGCAAAGCCGGCAGCGCCAACGGGGTCAGCGAGGCCAGCGGCGCGCAGGCGAGCGCACCCGCCGCGAACCAGCGCGCGAGGCGCCGCAGCGGGCGCGGCGCCGGACAGGGAACCCGGCCGGTTACCCAGCCGGGCGCAAGTGCCGCCAATGCCGGGCGCATCGTCAGTTCCCGGTGCGGCGCGTGGCCATGCGGCCGAGCGCCCAGAACACAGTGAGCGCGACGATCAGCCCGGCGAGAATGCCCGCGAGCGCCATCAGCGACGGGTAGCGCGAGATGAACACCCAGATGCGCGCATACCAGGGCAGATCGCCGACGAAGTAGCGCTCGCCCACGCGCAGGCCTTCCACCTGGCCCTTGCGCACGAGCGTGAGGTCGCCGTGCATCTGCGCGATCTTGCCGCCGTCCTGGAACGCGTCGAGCACGTCGCTCAACTGCGCGGAGGACGTGCTCGCGAGCGCCACCACGCTCCGGCCGCCCCTGAGCGGCGACTCGAAGCCGATCAGCGCCGCCATCGGGCCGCCGAGCGTGACGATCGAGCGGCCCGAGGGCGTGAGATCCTCGTCGTCGGTGCCGCCGCGCCAGCCGGGCCAGCCGCTGCGCTGGTCGCGCGTGGTCACTTCGGTCCGGCCGCGCTCGATCAGCAGCGGCAGGCTCTTGCCCCACTTCTCCAGCAACTGCGCGGCGGACCCCGAGCCGATCACGAACAGATCGCGATCGCGCACCGTGTCCACCTGGCTTGCGGGCACGATGGTCATGCGCAGCGAGGGCAGGCCGGTCCACTGGCCCATGTGGCCGAGCATCGTGAGCACGGCCTCCTGGTCGTGCGTGTCGGGCGCGTCGGGAATCACGATGGCCGTGTTCGAAAGGTCGGCCATGCGCGTGAACGGATAGCCGCTGTTGGCGAAGTAGGCGAGATTGGGCAGCGCCGTGTAGTGCGCGAAGCCGCTGAAGTCGATCACCGAGTCGGGGTCGACGGCCGCGCGCGCGACGTCGGCGGCGGTGGAGGTGCACAGGCCCGTCTTCTGCGAATCGATATGAAACTGGAACTGGAACTGGTTGTCGCTGCCCACGCGGAACGCGGGAATCTCCAGATTGGTGGAAGCGCGCGTGTCCGAGCCCGAGAGCAGCGGCACGTTGATGCGCGCTTCGTCGGAGGCGCGCGTGACGGGCCGCAGGCGCTGCGAGCGCACGAGCTGGTCGTTGATGCTCACGTTGAGCACCGAGTCGTTCCATGCGGAAGGCGCGGTATAGCGATAGCGGATATCGAGCGGCACGTTGCCCCGCGCCCAGGCGTAGAGGTCGGCGGGCACGCGCAGGTTCACGCGGATCGCAGGCGGGTTGTAGCCCGACACCTGGAGTTGCTGCGGGTCGCTCACGAGTTCGCGGAACAGCACGGGGCGATCGGTCGGCACCCAGTTCGGCGCGTCGTAGGGTTTGCGGGCCGGGCCGAGATCGATCGACTGCACCATCACGCTGCTGCCGGCCATGCCGGCCTGGCCGAGCACGAGCGCATACGCGGCGTTTTGCAGCTCGTCGGGCGTGCGGCCCGCGAGCACCAGCAGCTTGCGGCCCGATTGCGGGTCGGCGGCCGGGTTGGGCATCACCGTGATGGTGGGGCCCTTGATCTCCGGCAGCTTGAGCCCTTCGGGCACCTGGTCGGGCAGCACGAGCGCGATGGCGTTGGCGTCGGCCGGCGCGGTGCGCGTGACCGGGAAGCGCGAGCCGCGATAGCTCGCGAGCGCGCCGAGCCAGGAGGACACCATGCCGGCCGCGCGCAGCACGGGCACGCCCGCGTTGCCCGCGAGTACGAAGGGCACGCGCACGAGGCGGTTGTCGTGGCGGTCGAAAAACGGCACCGGCAGCAGCGCGAGACTGTCGGGCAGCACGATGCCGGAAGTCGTGAGTGTGAGCGACGTTTCCGGGCTCACATCGGCCCACAGGCTGGAGTGATAGGCGTCCTCGCAATGATCGATCGTGTAGTGCGCGATCATCTGCACGCTGATGCGGTTGAAGTCCGTGAAGAGGCGCGGGTCGAGGTTGATCTCGCTCGTGACGAGCTGACCGGCCGTCTCTTTCACGAGCGGAATGGTCGCGACGACTTCGCCGTTGACGAACACCTTGAGATGCGAAAGCGCCCAGATCAGCGACGGCGAGTAGGTGTAGACGAGCTTGAGCTTCGCGCCGGTCACGACCTCGTCGGTGCGCACGTCGACATTCATGCTCGCGGTCGGGTCGAGGCCGCGCAGCGCGATCGGCCCGTACGCACCCATCTCGCGCAGCGTGAAGGTGCGCGTGCGCGTTTCGCCGATCGGCGCCGGTGCGGCGGCTTCGGGCAGCACCGCGCCGGGCGCTGTCTGGATGACAGCCGGCCCGCTGACGGCAGCTGAAGCCGCGGTGGGCGCGGAAGCAGGAACGGCGCTTGCTGCCGGCGCCGCTTTCGCGCCCGGCGTAGCCGCCACTGCTGACTCGTTCGCCGCGAGAATGCTCGTGCCCAGCAGCAATCCGGCGACGAGCGCGCCCAGTACCACTTGAACGGATAGTCGCATCGCAACAGCCCTTTGTTTTCTTCACAGTGGCTGTCGTTTATCTCCCAAACGCAGCCATTCAGGGTATAGGCGGATTTGTGCCGCCTGCCGTTATCTCGAAACTACCTCTATGTTGACCGGAGTTTAGCGGAGAGCCACGGATCGCGCCCTATGAATGCACGTGTTTATGCGGCGTGCGTAAAGCGTCGAGATGACGGACTGGCGCGGGCTGGCGGCCGATCTGACAGTTGCGTGCGCGGGCAACGCAGGGATTGGCGCGCGTCTGACCGTTTCGCTGCGTGCAACGCGGTGCGACGACGTTGCGAATATGCAACGCGTGTTGGGAGCGGGGCGACGGCACGGGGTGTTCTATACAGGCTACCGGTGTCATCGAATTAATCAGGATGACGTATCAATATGCGCGCCGTCGGCGAAGTCTCGCCGCCTGCCGTGCCAACTCATTTCCGCGTGCCGGAAAACGGCGCTGACGCCGCCGCATGCTGAAGATAATCCCCGCAAGGGCGCGGCAACCCGGCGCGCCCGCCACACCAACGCGGCAACACGCGAGGAGACACAGCATGTCAGCCCCCCTTCCGGCCAGTGAACACGCCGGCCATCAATCGATCGACGCGCGCGCCGTTTATGCCCGCGTTTCGCGGCGCATCATGCCGTTTCTCGTGCTGTCGTTCGTGGTCGCCTTTCTCGACCGCGTGAACATCGGTTTCGCGCAGTTCCAGATGAAGCAGGACCTCGGCTTTTCGGACGCCGTCTACGGTCTTGCCGCCGGCATCTTCTTCATCGGCTACATGCTGTTCGAAGTGCCGAGCAATCTGCTGCTTCACCGCATTGGCGCACGGCGCACCTTCAGCCGCATCATGATTTGCTGGGGCGCGGTATCGGCGGGCATGGCGTTCACCACGACGCCCGCCATGCTCTACACGATGCGCTTCTTGCTGGGCCTCTTCGAAGCGGGCTTCTTTCCGGGCATCGTGCTCTACCTCAGCTACTGGTATCCGGCGCGCTACCGCGCGGCGCGCACCTCGTGGATCTTCGCCGCGATGGCTGCGGCGGGCGTGGTGGGCGGCCTGCTCGCGGGCACGATCATGACGCGCATGGAGACGGTGGCGGGCTTGCGCGGCTGGCAATGGCTGTTCGTGCTCGAAGGCGTGCCCGCCATCGTGCTGGGCGTGATCGCGCTCCTGTGGCTTACCGACTCGCCCGAGCGGGCGCGCTGGCTGAGCCCCGCCGAGCGTGCGTTTCTCGTCGCGCAACTGGAAGAGGAGCGCGCCGCGCGCAAGCATGACGACGAATCGCACGCGTGGGGTGCGGTGCTCAAGCAGCCCGTGATTTATGCCATCACCTTTGTTTACTTCACGCTGTGCAGCGTCACGATGGCGCTGAACTTCTGGCTGCCGACGCTCGTGAAGGAAGCGGGCGCGGGCTCGCTGGCGAACACGGGTCTCCTTACCGCGCTACCGTTCGGCGCGGGCATCGTGGCCATTCTGCTCGTGGCGCGACGCTCCGACCGGCTGCGCGAGCGCCGCCGCCACTACATCGCGCCGGTGCTCGCGGGCTGCGCCGCGCTTGCGCTGCTCGCCCTCGTGCGCTTCGACATCACGGGCACGCTATTGCTGCTCTGCGTGGCCGTGGCCGGCACATTCTCGGCGCTGCCGGTGTTCTGGTCGATTCCGCATGACTTTCTCACGCGCCGTACCGCAGCAGCGGGCCTTGCGTTGATCAGCTCGCTCGGGTCGCTGGGCTCGTTCTTCAGCCCGACGCTGATCGGCTGGGCGCGCACCGCCACGGGTTCGATGAGACCCGCGCTGCTCGCCATCGTCGTCCTCTCGCTCGTGTCGTGCGTGATCGTGCAGCGACTGTTGCGCACGCCGCGTGTGCCGGGCCGCGAAGTCAGCGGGCCAGCGGGCACCGCGCAGGCCGCGCTTTCCGAATAAGCCATCCACTGAATCTGGAGAATCGAAGTGACGCAGGAATTTGCTAAGGATATCGAATATTCGTACGACGGGGCGCGCCTCGTCGGCCATCTTTGTCTGCCGCGCAATGCACAGACGGGAAGCGCCGTGCCGGGCGTGGTGCTCGTGCACGACGCCTTCGGCGTAGGCGACTTCATGAAGCAGACCGCCGCGCGCGTGGCTGCGCTCGGCTATGCCGTGCTTGCAGCCGACGTGTGGGGCGAGGGCGCACAGTTGCGCGACGAAAGCCAGATCGGCCCGACCATCGGCCGCTTCGCGAGCGATCGCAAGACGTGGATGGGCCGCATCGAAGCCGGGCGGCAGGCGCTGGCGGCGCAGCCCGGCGTGGACGGCGCACGCGTGGCGATCATGGGGTACTGCTTTGGCGGGGCCTCGGCGCTGGAATATTTGCGCACCGTGGGCAGCGTGAGAGGCGCGGTGAGCCTGCACGGCGGCCTCGATCTCGTCGGCCCCGACTGGAGCGTGGCAGCGGCGGGCGGCAAAGCGCTCATTCTCACGGGCGCGGAAGATCCGATGGCGGCCGCGCCGAAGCTGCTCGAACTCCAGCAGGCCATGAGCGCGGCCGGCGTGGACTGGGAAGCGAACGTGTACAGCCACACGAAGCACGGCTTCACGCGGCCCGACTCGGACCGCGCCAACAAGCCCCAGGTGATCGCGTACCGCGAGCAGAGCGACCGGCGCGCGTGGGCCGCGCTCGTGCGCTTTCTCGACGAAGTGCTGGCGGCTTGAAGCACGCCATGAGCGAAGCGGCCGCCGCCCACGCGCGCGCGCACGAGGCGGACAACGCGGACAACGCGGACGACGCCATCGGCTCGGCGTTGCCCATGCTGCTGCTTCACGCGCGCGAAACGGTCATGCAGCGCTTTCGGCCGCATCTGCGTCGTCACGCGATTACCGAGCAGCAGTGGCGCATTCTGCGCGCGCTCGCCGAGCACGGCGAAGCGGACATGCGGGACCTTGCGGAGCATTGCCGCATCCTGCCCGCAAGCCTCTCGCGCACGGTGGCCTTGCTGGTGCGGCGCGCTCTCGTGGCGCGCCGCCATGGCGACGACGATCAGCGCCGCGTGATCGTGTCACTGGCGGGCGAGGGCCGCGCGCTCTTTGCCGCGATGATCGGCGAGACGAGTGCGATTCATCGCCAGCTGGAAGCGCAGATCGGCGCACAACGTCTTGCCGACGCGCATCGCGTGCTGCGCGAGTTGATCGCGCTAGGCCGTGAGGCGGGCCGGGATTAACGTGAGCGACGATCGATTTCCACTGGCCGGACTTCACCCGGCGCGGCGCGGGCAACGCCGTTAAGCTCGACGAGATGATGTTTTCGCCGCGAAAGGCGGCCAATTTCCATCGCCTGGATGATTAACATATCAAGCATCCGCAAGGACTCGCCTGGTCATCGTGATCATTCCGGCGGCATGGCAGTGAGGAGACAAGCGCGATGACGAGCGACTTCCGCGACAACCTGATTCCCGCCGATTCACCCCGGCTCACGAATGCGCGCGGCCTAGATCCGTTCGAGTATGCAAAGCCCATCATCGCCTCGGACAAGGCGCAATCGCTGATCCAGACGTGGCAAGCGCTTTATCGTGAGCCATACAAGGGCGTGACGGCGAACGGCCAGGTCGAGCCGAATCTGTTCCATCTCGCCGACGAAGGCCTCGACATTCACCCCGTAGTGCGCGCCGGGAACGCGCTGCTCGCCGCCGTGAGCGACGGCGAGCGCGCGAAGCTCCGCTACCCCGTGGACGCGCCCGAATGGCGCGACTGGTACAACCCCGAGTTCCCGATGAACGCGAACGGCCTGCGCCTCGACGCCGTGAGCCCGGCCGTGCGCGAAGCCGCGATGAACCTGATGCGCGCGAGCCTGAGCTTCGACGGCTATGTGAAGACGCAGCGCTGCCGCCTCGCGAACCTCTATCTCGGCGAGCTGTACGACCTGCGCAACATCATGAACGAGTGGAGCTATCACTTTCTGCTGTTCGGCACGCCGTCGGCCACCGAACCGTGGGGGTGGAACCTGTACGGCCATCACATCGCGATCAACTGCTTCATGCTGGGCGGCCAGATGGTGGTCTCGCCCACCTTTCTCGGCGCGGAGCCCACCATCATCGACCGCGGGCCGCATGGCGCGTTTCGCCTGTTCGAAAACGAAGAGACCTTCGGTCTCGAACTGATGCGCTCGCTCGCGCCCGATCTGCAACGCCGCGCCACGATTTTCGAGCGCATGAAGGACCCGGCCATGCCGGCGGACCGCTGGCACTTTGCGGACGAGCGTCAACTGGGCGCCGCGTATCGTGACAATCGCGTCGTGCCGTATGAGGGCGTGTGCGCGCGCGAGTTTTCCTCCGCGCAGCAGGAGCAATTGCTCAGGGTGGTGGATTCGTTCATCGACTACTTGCCGAAGGGCCCGCGCGAAGCGCGCATGAAGCAGCTCGAAACGGTGCTGGAGCGCACCTGGTTTAGCTGGATCGGCGGCCACGGCGAGGACGACCCGTTCTACTACAAGGTGCACAGCCCGCTCCTGATGGTGGAGTTCGACCATCACAGCGGCGTATGGCTCACCAACGCGGAGCCCGCGAAGTATCACATTCACACGGTGGTGCGCACGCCCAACGGCAACGACTACGGCAAGGATCTGCTGCGTCAGCACTACGCGCAACTGCATCGCGAAGGCTCCGCGCACATGGGCGCGCAGCACGCGCACGATCATCACCACACACACGATCACGATGGCCACTCGCATTCGCACGCGCATGGCGATCACACACACCGCCACGACTGAATTCAATCGAGCAAGAGAGGACAAGACATGGATCTGGGAATCAAGGGCCGCCGCGCGTTCATTGCGGCGTCGTCGCAGGGGCTCGGGCTTGCCTGTGCCGAAGCGCTCGCGCACGAAGGTGTGGCGCTCACGCTGAACGGGCGCGACGCGAACAAACTCGAAGCGGCCGCGCAGGCGCTGCGCGAGCGCGTTCAAGGCGCGCAGGTGAGCACCATTGCCGCCGACCTCACCACGGCCGAAGGCCGCGAAGCGATCGTACGCACGCTGCCCGAGGTCGATATTCTCGTGAACAACAACGCGGGGCCGCCGCCTGGCCGTCTGGACGACTGGGACGAAGCGGCGTTGCTGGCCGCGCTCGGCGCGAACATGATTCCCGCCGTGCAGCTCATGCGCGCGTATATTCCGGGCATGCAGGCGCGCCGCTTCGGCCGCATCGTCAACATCACCTCGGCAATGGTGAAATCGCCGCACTACATGATGGGTCTCTCGACCTCGGCGCGCACGGCGCTTACGGCCATGAGCAAGGCGATCAGCACGCACGTGGTGGCCGACAACGTGACGATCAACAACCTGCTGCCCGAGCGCATCGACACCCCGCGCCAGGAGTTCATGGCGCAGCGCATGATGAGCGAGCACGGCATCGATCGCGACGAGGCGCGCCGTCGTATCGCCGATACGATCGCCGCGAAACGGCTCGGACGCCCCGAGGAATTCGGCGCGGCTTGCGCGTTCCTGTGCAGCACGCAGGCGAGCTATATCTCCGGCCAGAACTTGCAGCTCGACGGTGGCTCGTACGAAGGGCTGATCTGATGCGCGCGGACGAGACGCAAGACCGCGCGGCGATCCTGGCGCTGGAGCAGTGCCGCCAGGCCGCGCTCGTGGCCGTGGATCTCGACGCGCTCGACGAACTCTTCGCGGACGACCTCGTGCATGTTCACAGCACGGGGCTCGTGCACGACAAGGTCGCGCTGCTGCGCCATATCGAGCGCAAGCGCGGATTCATCGCGATCGAACGCGGACCGCTCGCGCTGCGCGTGGAAGGCGATATCGCCGTGATGACCGGGCCGCTCACCAACCGCATGCGCGCGCCGCACGGCGAAGGGGAAATCGCCATGCACGCCTTCGTCACGCAGGTGTTGCGGCGGCGCTCAGGCCGCTGGCAATTCACGAATTTTCATCTGACGATAACGCAGGAATCCTGATTGACTATCGTCTCAAGTATCCAAATGAATACAGGAGTCTGAATGAAACTCGTACGTTTCACGGTGGAAGGACGCACCCGCATTGGCAAGCTGAGCGGCGACCGCGTCATCGATCTGTCGGCAGTACAGGGCATGCAGGGCGTGGGCGATTCCATGCGCGAGTTGCTGGCGAATTTGCCCGCGCTGCGCGCCGCGCTCGAAGCGGAGCAGGGCGGGGCGTTCGCGCTGAGCGAGGTCAAGCTCGAAGCGCCTGTCAACGATCCGCAGAAATATCTGGCGATTGGCCTGAACTACAAGGCGCACGCCGAAGAGGCAAAAGCCGCGGGCGTGCCGATTCCTTCGAGCCAGCTCTGGTTCAACAAGCAGGTGTCGTGCATCAGCGGACCGTTTGATCCGATCGACCTGCCTTCGGTCGTCGAGAAGCTCGACTACGAGATCGAACTGGGCGTGGTGATCGGCAAGCGCTGCCGCAACGTGAAGGCCGCCGACGCGCGCGCCGTGATCGCGGGCTACCTCGTGACGAACGACGTGACCGCGCGCGACTGGCAAAACCGCTCGCCCACCTTCACGCTCGGCAAGTCGTTCGACACGCACGGCCCGATCGGCCCGTGGCTCACGACCGACGACGAGATCGCCGATCCGCTCGCACTGGAAATGGTGCTGAGCGTGAACGGCGAGGCGCGCCAGCGCATGACGACGGGCGACATGATTTACGACATCTACGCGCAGATCGAATATCTCTCGACGGTCATGACGCTCGAACCCGGCGACATTCTCGCCACCGGCACGCCCTCCGGCGTGGGCGTGGCGATCGGCAAGCTGCTCCAGGACGGCGACGTGGTGCGCGCGCAGATCGACGGCCTCGGCCATATCGAGAACCGCGTGGTGGCTTCGGCCTGAAGCCGCGGTTCGTCAGTCGTCGCGCAGCGCGGCGAGGCTCGTGCGATTTTCCTGGGCCCAGCCGCGCAGCACCTTGATGAAGGCCGTGGCGATGGGCGGAATATACGCATTCACGCGATACGCCACGCCGATGGGCCGCAGCGTGTAGGAGCTGGCGGCCTGCACCCGCGCGAAGCGCCCGCTCGCCGTCAACGCGTTGGCGAGCGGGGAGGGGATCAGCGTGAGAAAGTCGGTACGCGCGAGCACGTCGGTCACCAGCGTGAGCGACGCCGTTTCGAGTGCGACGCAATCCTGCGTGAGCCCGAGCGAGGCCATGCCCGCTTCGACGTCGCGCCTCAGCGGGTCCTGTTCGAGGCAGGCCACCCAGCGGTATTCGCGCAACTGGGCCACCGGCGCGTCGTGCTCGAGTTTCGCGAGCGGATGATCGGCGCGGCCCACCGCCACCAGGTCGTTGTCGACCAGCGCCTCGAAGCGCAGCCCGTGCTCCTCGGGCAGCATTTGCGTGCCCCCCACCACGAGATCGAGCTGACCCGCGTCGAGTTCTTCCAGCAAACGCGGCGTCGGCCCCGGCAGCACGCGTAGCGACGTCTTCGGCCTTGCCGCGAGAAAGCGGCTCACCGGCTCCGCGATCAAGCCGTTCGCAAGCGAGAACGCCGCGCCCAGGCGCAACTCACCCACTTCCCCGCGATGCACGGCCGCGCCCGTCGTGGCCGCCTGCTGGCTCAGCTCGAAAAGCCTGCGTCCATAAGCGGCGAGCGTCTTGCCTTCGTCGGTCGGCACCGCGCCGTGCTTGCCGCGTATGAGCAGGCGCACGCCGATGCGCGACTCCAGCAACCGGATATTGCGCGAAAGCCCAGGCTGCGTAAGCCCGAGCCGTTCGGCCGCCGAAATGAACGAGCCCAGCTCCACGATCATGTGGAGCTGGATCAGATGTCTGGGATCGATCAACATGCTGCGCGTCCTTTCTGTCTCTCTTGCTTTCTGGCCACGATTCTAGCAGTCCCGGCCGGCTGTCCCGTGCGTCATTCGTTGCGCGCGCATCGTTCGAGGCGCGCTTCAAACAGGCGAAACCCGCTTTCAACCCCAATTGAAGAGCGCCGTTTTCAAGGCGCTTTCCCCCATTGATTTATCGCCACGCGAATGCTAGCGGCGCACCCGTATCAGGGTATGCACGCACCCACGATGCATGCAGTTATGGATGAGCGCGCCGACGTCATTCTTTTGATTGGACGCCCCCAGGCCCGCTCCTTAATCTATGCCTCGACCCTGTACGCCATGCAAGACGCAGGGAAGCCAGATCAGGAAGAGGAAGACAGCAGATGACGATTCGCAATATCCAGCATTTCTCCATGTCGGTCCCCGACCTCGCGATTGCGCGTGTGTTCTACGAGGACTTCGGCCTCGAGACCTTCGAGCGCGACGGCACGCTCGTATGCCGTTGCTACGGGCGCGATCAGGACCAGGTGATCCTGACCCAGGGGCCGCGCAAACGTCTGACCTATGTGAGCTACGGCACCGACGAGCAGTCGCTGCGCGAGATCCGCGCGAATCTCGAACGCGGCGGCGTCGAACTGCTCGACGCGCCGAAGAACGTGCCGGGCGAGGGCCTCTGGTTCCGCGACTTCGACGGCATGCTCACGAACGTCAAGGCGGCCGACGAAGCGCCGTGGGACACCGCGCCGCGCGTGACCTTCAACACGCTCGATAACCGCACGGCGCGCAAGGGCCGCACCGAGCTCATCGACGAGAAGCCGATCCGCCCGCGCCGCATGGGCCACGTCGTGCTGTTCTCCACCGATCCGAACCGCAAGGTCGCGTTCTACAACGAGATGTTCAACCTGCGCCTTTCGGACAGCGTGGCCTCGTTCCTGAACTTCCTGCACTCGCCGCACGGCTCGGACCATCACATCGTCGCGTTCGGCAAGTCGAGCACGTACGGCCTGCATCACGTGGGCTTCGACGTCGGCACGACCGACGAAGTGGGCGCGGCCGCGCGCCAGATGGTCAACAAAGGCTATATCCCCGGCTGGGGTCCGGGCCGTCACTTCGTGGGCTCGAACACGTTCGCCTATATCCGCGACCCGTGGAACAGCATGCACGAGTATTTCGCCGACATGGACTTCATCGCGCCAGGCGTCGAATGGGAAGCCCAGGACTGGCAGGAAGTGGGCACGCGCAGCATCTGGGGCGAGTCCGAGCCGCTCGACTTCCCGACCAACTTCGAAACGCCGGAACTGCGCTAAGGGCGCGGCGTGCATGCATCAAGCGTCCTATAGCGGGTCCTGTAGAGCGTCCAAAAGAGGAGACACAGTCATGGTTGCCGCGACGACACAGTTTCAGGAGCAGTTGTACATAGACGGCCAGTTCGTAGCCGCAACCGGCGGCGCCACGCAGCCGGTGATCAATCCGTCGAACGAGCAGGTGCTGGCGCACGTGGCCGCCGCGAGCGAGGCCGATGTCGATGCGGCGGTGCAGGCCGCGCAGCGCGCCTTCGATGGCGCGTGGGGCGCCGTGGACGGCGTGGGCCGCGCGCGGCTCCTCAATCGCCTCGCCGACCTCGTGGAGCGCGACGCGGACCTCATCGCGCGCCTCGAAAGCCTCGACAACGGCAAGATCCTCGGCATGGCGCGTCACGCCGACGTGGCCAACCTGATCCGCACGCTGCGCTATTTCGCGGGCTTTGCCGACAAGCTCGACGGCCGCAACATTTCGGTGCCCGACATGTTCGGCCGCCCGGTGCTCGCCTATACGGTGCGCGAGCCCCTGGGCGTGATCGGCGCGATCGGCGCCTATAACGCGCCGACGATGTACGTGGGCTGGAAAGCGGCCGCCGCGCTCGCCGCGGGCAATGCGGTGGTGCTCAAGCCCGCCGAGGAAGCGCCGCTTTCCACGCTGCATATCGCGCGTCTGTTCAACGAAGCCGGCTTTCCGGCCGGCGCGTTCAACGTCGTGCCGGGCGCGGGCCCCGTGGCCGGCATGGCGCTCGCGCGCCATCCGCTCGTGGCGAAACTGAGCTACACGGGCAGCGGCACGGTGGGACGCATTCTCGCGGCTGAAGCCGCGAAAACGCTCAAGCCGCTCACGCTCGAACTGGGCGGCAAGGCCGCGCAAATCGTGCTGCCAAGCGCGGATCTCGACACGGCCATCGGCACGCTCGCCATGGGCTTCCTCGCCAATCAAGGCCAGGTGTGCGCGGCGGGCACGCGCATTCTCGTGCACCGCTCGCGTGTTGCCGAAGTGGCCGAGCGCCTTGCTGCGATCGCGAGCGAGCAGGTGATCGGCGACGCGCTCGATCCGGCCACCACGCTCGGCCCCGTCATCAGCCAGCGCGCCGTGGACCGCATTCTCGGCTACTGCGGCGCTGGCCTCGAAGAAGGCGCGCAAAAACTCACGGGCGGCAAGCGCGTGGCGCGCAGCGGCTACTACGTCGAGCCGACCGTGTTCGTGGGCAACAACAGCATGCGTATCGCGCGCGAGGAAATCTTCGGGCCGGTGGCCTGCGTGATTCCCTTCGACGACGTGGACGAAGCCGTGGCCATTGCCAACGACAGCGACTATGGCCTGTCCGCCGGCGTATTCACGCGCGAACTGGCCGAGGGTCATCTCGTCGCGCGACGCCTGAAAACCGGTGCGGTATGGCTCAACGGCTTCGGGCTGATCGATCCGGCCATGCCTTGGGGCGGTGTGAAGGCCAGCGGCTATGGCCGCGAGAACGGCACCAACGCGCTGGAGGACGTCACGCACGAAAAGGTCGTGACCGCATTGCTTTAAGCGCACCGCACGAATAGCGGTTGCGAACGCGCCGCGCGCGAGAACCCCGCGCACGGCGCGCGAAACGTTTCGGGGCAGCCCGATCAAGCAAACTGGAGAAATACATGCAGGCGAAAGTTTCCATTCCGTCGGACGGCCTTCAACTCGCGGGCGTGCTGCGCGTACCCGAAGGCGCACGCGACCCGTTGCCGGCCGTGATCGTGAGCCATGGATTCGGCGGTAATAAGGATGGCGAAACACATGTGATCGAAGCCGAGCTCTATGAGAGCCTTGGCTACGTGGTGCTGAGCTTCGACATGCGCGGCTGCGGCGACAGCGAAGGCCAGCGCGGCCGCATTATCTGCCAGGACCAGGTGGCGGACATGCGCAACGTGGTGACGTGGCTCGCGGCACGCCCGGAAGTGAAGGGCGAGCGCATCCTGCTTTCGGGCCAGAGTTTCGGCGCGGCCATCAGCATTTTCGCGGGCGCCGTGGATGTGCGCGTGGCCGGTGTGGTGTCGATGGGCGGCTGGGGCGACGGCTTGCAGAAGTCGCGCGACCAGCATCCCACGCCCGAGGCCTGGGCGCGCTTCACCGAAACGATGGAGAAGGGCCAGCGCCACCGCGAGCAGACCGGCGAATCGCTCATGGTCAAGCGTTGGGACATCGTGCCGGTGCCCGAGCACATGCGCAACCATCTGCCGCCGGGCTCGATCATGGACTTCACGGCGGAAACGATGGCGAGCATTTGCAGCTTCCGGCCGATCGACGTGGTCGCGCAGTTCGCACCGCGCCCGCTCCTGCTGCTGCATTCGGCCAACGACAGCGTGACGCCCACGGCGCAGGCCATCGACGTGTTCAAGCACGCGGGCAAGGGCGCCGAGCTGATCCTGCTCACGGAAGTCGACCACTTCCCGTTCGCGGACGGCAGCACGCGTTTGCGCGAGATCCTGAAGGGCTGGCTCGACCGCTATTTCCCGCTCGCAGCTTGACAGGCGCGACGGACCGGCTTCGTGCCGGTCCCTGTTCCTCGTGGCAGCGGCAACGGGAGTCGAACTTCAGGCGATGCTTTCTTCCTGCTCCAGCGCGAACGTCGCGATGGGAGGCGTGAAGAACGAAGCGGGTACGAGGATCTTGCTTTCCTGATGCTGGATGAGCGGCAGGATCTGCGCGACATAGGCTGTCCAGCGCGGGTCCTGCTTCATGAGCGCGCGGCGTTGGGCGCGATCGTTGAGATCGTCGTACGCCCACATGTGAATGACCTGGTTGAGCGTGCCGAGTTCGGTGCTGTAGTAGCCGATGGGCCGGGGCAGGTATTCGAGCTGGATGCTCATGCCCTGCTGCGTGTAAAGCGAAAAGTATTTGCCGGTATTGCCGGGGTGCAGGGTGTAGGTTCGGTGTTCGATGATCATCGTCGTAGTCTCGCCTGAAGGCAGGTTGCAGTGGCCACGCGTCGCGCAAGCCGCTCCCGCTATGCTCGCCCGGCGCGCAACGCGAACGCTCGTATTGTTTGCCAGGCGGAAAGCGTTTTTGCTCAGGACCACGATTGACGATGCAACTTGAAGCGAGACTAGTCGCGCCCGCGGAAGCTGTGCAGCGACTCGCGAATGCGCCCCACCGTGTTGTGCAACTGGCGCGCGAGCAGTTCGATGCGCGGGCCCGACATGCGGCTGTCCACGGCGGCCACGCTCACGGCGGCAATGGGGTTGTCGAGCGTGTCGAGCACGGCCACGCCCACGGCGGTGGTGCCGAGCGTGACCTTGCTGCGGATGAGCGAGTAGCCATGCTTGCGGCAGGTGTCGATGGCGGCGCGCAGCGGCTTTTCCTGCAACGCCTTGTTGGCGGCGTGGCGGTGCGTGATCCAGGCGATGGTGTGCTCGCGCTCTTCCTCGGGAATCGCCGCGAGGATGGCGAGGCCGCCCGCGCCGAGCCCGAGCGGCCGGCGGCTGCCGACTTCGAGCGTGATGACGCGGATAGTGGAGGGGCCTTCGTACCGGTCCTCGCACACGGACTCGTTGCCACTGCGCACGGTGAGGTAGACCGTGTCCCCGATCTCTTCGGCGAGGCGCATGAGGATGGGGCGGCACGGTTCGCGCAGGTCGTAGATCTGCGTGGCGGCGAGGCCGAGTTCGAAGGCAAGCGGCCCGAGCACGTAGCGCTTGTTGGACTCGCGCTGCATGACCATGCGCTCGGCGATGAGGCGGCGCAAGAGGCGGTGCGCGGTGGAGTGCGGCAGCTTCGCGGCTTCCGAAATCTGCGTGAGCGCGAGGCCGTAACGGCCGGCGGTGGCGAGCAGACGCAGCATTTCCATGGTGCGCTCGACAGTGCCGGGCTCCGAAGTCTCCGATTTGGTCTTTTTGGATTGTGTGTTCATCAGATGGAAAGGCAGATATGAAGGTTGACGCCCAAGCGTAAATTTCACGGACTGGAGTTTAGCCAACTTTTCCAACCAGTGGAATTCTGAAAATGAAACTTGCCTCGCTGAAGAACGGCACCCGTGACGGTGCACTGATCGTCGTATCGCGTGACCTCTCGCGCGCCGTCGCCGCTGCTGACATTGCGCCGACGTTGCAGTCCGCCATCGAAAACTGGGAAACCGCCGAGCCGCGCCTGAAGGCGCTTTCGGACGCGCTGAACGCGGGCAACGCCGCGGGCGCGTTCGCATTCGATGCCGCGCAGTGCGCCTCGCCGCTGCCGCGCGCGTATCAGTGGCTCGACGGCAGCGCGTATCTGAGCCACGTGGAGCTCGTGCGCAAGGCGCGCGGCGCCGACATGCCCAAGTCGTTCCTTGAAGACCCGCTCATGTACCAGGGTTCTTCGGACTACTTCACAGGCCCGCTCGACCCGGTGATCGTGGCGAGCGAAGACTGGGGCGTGGACCTCGAAGCGGAAATCGCGATCATCACCGACGACGTGCCGATGCTCACCACGCCCGAAGAGGCGCGCAAGCACATCAAGCTGCTCATGCTGCTCAACGACACGTCGCTGCGCCACATCATCCCGCCTGAGCTGAACAAGGGTTTCGGCTTCCTGAACGGCAAGGGCGTGACGGCGTTTTCGCCGGTGGCCGTGACGCCGGACGAGCTGGGCGACGCATGGGACGGCGCGAAGGTCGCGCTGCCGCTCACGGTGCACGTGAACGACGAGAAGCTTGGCGAACCGCTCGCGAACGTGGACGTGTACTTCGACTTCCCGCGCCTGATTTCGCACGCCACGGCCACGCGCACGCTGGGCGCGGGCACGGTGATCGGCTCGGGCACGATTTCGAACCATGACCGCAGCCGCGGCTTCTGCTGCATTTCGGAAAAGCGCGCACTGGAAACCGTTGAGCACGGCAAGCCGATCACGCCGTTCTTCCACTTCGGCGACCGCGTGCGCGTGGAGATGTTCGACAAGGAAGGCGCGTCGATCTTCGGTGCGATCGACCAGCCGATCCAGAAGTACGCACGCTGACAAGCATGATCGCTTCGGCATGCAGATCAATGCATGCCGGGCAGAAGAGTAACAAGCCCACCTGAGATAACAGATGAGTGTACAGACCACGACGGAAAACCCTGGCTATATGAGCGGCTTCGGCAATCATTTTTCGACCGAGGCCCGGCCGGGCGCCTTGCCGCAAGGCAGAAATTCGCCGCAACGCGCGCCGCACGGTCTGTATGCGGAACTGCTCTCGGGTGCGGCCTTCACCGCGCCGCGCGTGGAAAACCGCCGGACGTGGCTGTATCGCCTGCTGCCTTCGGCCATGCACGGCGAGTACCGGCCGCTCGCGCACGCCACATGGGAATCGGGGCCCTTCAAGGAAGTCGATACGCCCGCGAACCGCTTTCGCTGGGACCCGTGGCCCGCGCCCGCGGCGCGCACCGACTTCGTGGACGGCATCGTGACGGTGGCCGGAAACGGCGACCCGGAAGAGCAGTCGGGCATTGCGGCGCACGTTTATCACGCGAACGCCTCGATGACCGACCGCTACTTGCTGAATGCGGACGGCGAAATGCTGATCGTGCCGCAAGCGGGCGCGCTCGTCATCAAGACGGAAATGGGCGTGCTCGACGTGGCGCCCGGCGAAATCGCGCTGATTCCGCGCGGCGTGCATTTCCGCGTGGAGTTGCGCGAGGCGCAGGCAAGCGGCTATCTCTGTGAGAACTACGGTGCGCCGTTCCGCTTGCCCGAACTGGGCCCGATCGGCTCGAACGGTCTTGCGAACCAGCGCGACTTCCTCACGCCCGTTGCCGCTTACGAAGAAGGCCCGCGCGACGTGACGGTGGTGCGCAAATTCCTCGGCAAGTTCTGGCAGGCGCGGCAGTCGCATTCGCCGCTCGACGTGGTCGCGTGGCACGGCAATCTCGCGCCGTGCAAGTACGACCTCGCGCGCTTCATGGCGATCGGCACGATCTCGTTCGATCACCCCGATCCGTCGATCTATACGGTGCTCACCGCGCCCTCGCTGCAAGCGGGCACGGCCGACTGCGACTTCGTGATCTTCCCGCCGCGCTGGCTCGTGGCCGAAGACACGTTCCGTCCGCCCTGGTTCCACCGCAACGTGATGAGCGAACTGATGGGCCTCGTGCGCGGCGTGTACGACGCCAAGGCCGAAGGCTTCGTGCCAGGCGGCGTGAGCCTGCACAACTGCATGATGCCGCACGGCCCCGACGTGACGACCTTCGAGAAAGCGAGCGCGGCCACGCTCGCGCCGCACAAGGTCGACAACACGCTCGCGTTCATGTTCGAGAGCCGCCGCGTGTTTCGCGTGACGCGCCGCGCGCTTGCGGCGGCGCATCGCCAGTCGGCATACGACACCGTATGGGATGGCTTTCGCGCGCCGCAAGCGGGCAACTGAAGGCCAACCGAAGGGCAACCGAAGCGACAGAACAGGCAACAACAGAAGGCAGAAGGAAATCATGGAGACATACGACGCAATCATCGCGGGCTACGGCCCCACCGGTGCGACGCTCGCCAACCTGCTCGGCACGATGGGCATGCGCGTGGCCGTGGTCGAACGCGAGAAGGCAATCTACGACAAGCCGCGCGCGATCACGGCCGACCACGAGGCGATGCGCGCATTCCAGGCCATCGGCCTCGCCGAACAGATCGAGGAAGGCACCTGCCCGCACCCCGGCACCGATTTCGTCGGCGTGAAGGGCGAGGTCATCAAGCGCTTCTATCCGATGCCCGCGCCCGGCCCGCTTGGCTGGGAGCCGACCTTCATGTTCTTTCAGCCGACGCTCGAAGCCATTCTGCGCGAGGGCGTGAAGCGCTTCGCCGCGGTGGACGTGATGCTGGAGCACGCGCTGCTCGACGTGCGGCAGGACGCCGAGGGCGTGGATGTGGCCGTGGCGGGCCCGGACGGCGCGCAAAAGACCTTGCGCGCGCGCTGGCTGCTCGCCTGCGACGGCGCGCGCAGTGTTGTGCGCACAACGATCGGTGCGCCGCTGCACGACCTGGCGTTCGACGAATGGTGGGTGGTGGTCGATGCGAACCTGCATGGCGATATCGAACTGCCCGAGCGCTGCGTGCAATACTGCCGTCCGTCGCGCCCCGGCACGTATATCGTGGGCCCGGAGCGCCTGCGCCGCTGGGAAATCAAGGTGATGCCCGGCGAAACGCCCGAGTCGTTCAACGATCCCGAGCATCTGGACCGCGTGCTCTCCACCTTCGTGGACACGAGCGGCGTGGACGTGCTGCGTGTGGCGATCTACCGCTTCCACGCGGTGGTGGCGGAGCAATGGCGCCAGGGCCGCGTGTTCCTGCTGGGCGACGCGGCGCACCAGATGCCGCCGTTCCTCGGCCAGGGGCTGTGCGCGGGCGTGCGCGACGCGTACAACCTCGCGTGGAAGCTCGACGCCGTGCGTCGCGGCAAGGCCGGCGACGCGCTGCTCGACAGCTACGGCGCGGAGCGCCGTCCGCATGTGCAGACCGTGGTCGAGCATGCGAAGTCGTTTGGGCTGATCATCGGCGAACTGGATGAGGCGGCTGCGCTCGAACGCGACCGCGTGCTCGGCGCGGCGCTGGCGGCCGGCACCGCGCCCACCGTGCGCCAGGCGTTCATTCCGGACCTGGCGGCGGGCCTGCTGCAAGGCGCGGGCGCAGGCGAACTGGGAGAGGGCGCAGGAACGTTGTTCCCGCAACCATGGGTGAACGGCGCGCAGATCGAACGAACGCGCCTGGACGAACGGGTGCGCGGTGACTTCTATGTGGTCTGCACCGATGCGGGCATAGCCGCGCAGGCGCGTGCGCAACTGGGCGAGACGCGCTGGCTGGAAGGCGCGGCCGTGGTCTGCCTGGGCGGGAATGGCGCGAGTGGTGCGAGCGGCGACACGCCCGGCGTGCTCTACTGCGAAGAAGAACGCGACACCGTGCGCCGCTGGCTCGCGGACCACAACGCCGTGGCGGCTATCGTGCGGCCGGACGGCTTTGCCTGGGGCAGCGCGCGCTCGGCGGCCGATCTGGGCGGCGCGCTTGCCGTGCTCGCGCAGGCGCTCGCAGCGGAACATGGCGCAAACGTGGCGGTCGCGGCCTGAGTGCGGGATTTGGGTTTATCACTATCTGGGCAAAACGGGCCGTTTTGAAAGTGCCCGTCGCCATACTGGAGGAACTTATCGTGTTGGATGTTGCGATCATTGGAGCGGGCATCGGCGGGTTGACCCTTGCGCTGCGGCTGCATCAGCAGGGCATGCGCGCGCGCGTGTACGAATCGACCTCGGAACTGCGCCCGCTTGGCGTGGGCATCGTGAGCCAGCCTTACGGCACGCGCGAGATCACCGAGCTTGGTCTGCTCGACGAACTCAATGCCATGACCGTTGATTCGGTCGAGTCGATCTATTACAACCAGTACGGCCAGGAGATTTACGGCGAGCGCTGCGGCACGCATATGGGCTACCCGCACGGGCAGCGCTTCGTGCATCGCGGTCTGCTGCAAATGTTGCTCTACAAAGCCGTGATCGAGCGGCTCGGGCCCGATTCCGTGGTGCTCGGCGCGCGTTGCGCGGGCTTCACGCAGGACGAGAGCGGCGTGACCGTGCGCTTTCGCGCGAACCCGAACGCGGCGGGCCCCGTGCCGGAGGAAGTGCGCGCGGACGTCGTGATCGGCGCGGACGGGATCAAGTCGGCAGTACGCGAGCAGTTGTATCCGCAATCGTCGAAGCCGCATTACTCGGGCATCACGCTCTGGCGCGGCGTCACGCTGATGAAGCCGTTCAAGTCGGGTGGCACGATCCTGCATATCGGCGCGCCGAGCCAGGGCAGCCTGATCGTCTATCCGATCGTGGACGACTATGAAGGCACGGGCCTCACGCTCACGAACTGGATCGTCGAGCAGAACGGCCGCGACGAAAGCGTGGAGGACTGGAACCAGAAAGCCGACGTGGCGGAAATTGCACACATGTTCGACGAGTGCAAGCTCGACTTCGTCGACGTGGGCGAGATGCTGCGCAACGCAAAGGAGGTTTACCTGTTCCCGCTCATCGACCACGATCCGCTCCAGCAATGGTCGTTCGATCGCGTGGCGCTGATGGGCGACGCCGCGCATGCCATGTACCCCCGCGGCGGCAATGGTGCATGCCAGGCGCTCGTGGACGCGCGCGTGATCGCCGAAAAGCTCGCGGCGTTCGCCGACCCGGCCGAGGCGCTCAAGCACTACGAAGCCGAGCGCCTGCCGATTGCGAACCGCATCGTAATGGCCAATCGCGGCGACGGTCCCGAAGTCGTGCGGCGCATCGTGGAGGATCGCACGGGCGGTGCGCGTTTCGACGATATCGAGAAGGTGCTGCCGTTTGCCGAGGCCGATGCGATCTTCAAGGAGTATCACCGCCTGGCGGGCATGAAGCGCCCGAACGAAAAGCCGGGCGAGGCGAGCGGCTTCCGCTCCGTTTTCTTCGAGGACGCCTGATTCTCCTGATCCGCAGGTGCAGGAAAGCAACGGCCGGAGTCCCCACGGGGCTCCGGCCGTTTTTTCTGGTTGCGGCGGCAACGATCTGGGCCTTTCCACTGGTGGACAGATCTGGTGTCATATTTAGGGTACTCACTAGTACCGTTTATGAGACCCGTATTCGACAATTCAATCGTCGATGAGTCGCATCATCGCGGACGGAACCGGGAAGCGAGCTGTCGCGGAGCCTTCCGCTAGCGCACGGGTTCCCACAACACGCGAATCACACAAAGCGCGCAATACATTCAATCAGTATGACGAAATAATGGAGTGGCCTCAGCGCACGCTCCCACTGGAGAAGAAAATGGAAGGGATCTTGCAGAACACGTGGTACATGGCGGGCTGGGAGCACGAACTGGCGCCGGGCAAGCTTGCGCGCCGCATCGCCGATATTCCTGTCGTCGTGTTCCGCAGCGAGAGCGGCAAACTCGGCGCCGTGCTCGACCGCTGCCCGCACCGTTTCGCGCCGCTTAGCATGGGCACGGTCGAAGGCGAGAATCTCGTCTGCCCGTACCACGGCCTCGGCTTCAACACCCAGGGCAAGTGCGTGGTCAATCCGTTCTCGGAAAAGATCCCGGCGGGCAGCACGATCCGCCACTTCAAGGTTGTCGCGAAAGACACGATCGTCTGGCTCTGGCTCGGCGACCAGGAGAAAGCCGACGAAGCGCTGATTCCCGATTACGCGTTCCTCAACGACACCTCGGCGAACCGCGTGGTGCGCGACTACATCCACATGGCGTCGCACTACGAATACATCACCGATAACCTGATGGACGCGAGCCATATCGAGTGGTGCCACCGTAATTCGTTCGGCGGCAACGGCCTCGTGCAACTCGGCCAGCATGCCGTGGTGCCCGAAGGCGAGGCGCTGTGGATCAACTGGTCGTTCCCCGACGTGCCGCAGCAGCCCATCCCCATCTACGAGACGATTCCCTGGGAGCGCGTGGACATGTGGATCGATACGCGCTGGAGCGCGCCGGCAAGCGTCGTGATGAAGATCGGCGAGACCCCGGTTGGCGCGCCGCGCGAACAGGGCCTGGAGCAGTTGCTCGCGCACATCGTCACGCCGGAAACGGCCACCACGTCGCACTACTTCTGGGGCGTGGCGCGCGGCATCAAGCTCGATTCGGTCGATGAGGACAAGCGCCTTTACGGCATGTTGCGCGGTGCATTTGAAGACGAGGATGGCCCGGTGATCGAAGCTGCCCAGCGTGCAGTAGGCACCGAGAACTTCTGGGATCTCAAGCCCGTTCACCTCGGTCCGGACATTGGCTCGACGCGCGTGCGGCGCATGCTCGAAACGATGATCCGCAAGGAGCAGGACGCAGCGGCAGCCGCCACGGTGTAATCAGTCGATTGGCATAACGAAATGAAAGGCGGGGCGTCAGTTACGGCGGCACCCCGGCCTTCCACCAGCAACACAGGCAACAACGAGGCGCGCGCGGTCATGGCCCAAATCACACTGGTTCTCAGAGATGGAAACACCCTGGACGTCCCCGGCAAGCCGGGCGACAACCTCATGAAGCTGATTCGCGACGGCGGCGGCTACGAACTGCTCGCGCTGTGCGGCGGCGGGTGCTCGTGCGCGACGTGCCACGTCTACGTGGACGAGCGCTACGCACACGACCTGCCCGCACCGAACGCGGAAGAGAACGATCTGCTCGACTGCTCGGGTCATCGCAAGCCGAATTCGCGCCTCTCGTGCCAGATCGCGTTTCACGACAGCATGGATGGCATGCGCGTCGAGATCGCGCCCGAAGAGTGAGGCGCGCGGCGATCATGGCGAATGCATCCACGGATTTTCATGACGTGCTCATCGTCGGCGCGGGCCACGCGGGCGCGCACTGTGCGGCGGCGCTACGTCAGTTCGGATTGACGGGCACGATTGGTCTCGTGAGCGACGAGGCGCATCTGCCCTATGAGCGCCCGCCGCTTTCGAAGGACTACCTGGGCGGCGCGAAAGCGTTCGAGCAGATGGGGCTGCAACCGGCGTCGTTCTGGCGTGACCGGAACATCGCCCTGCTCGGCGGCAGGCGTGTGACGAGCGTGGACGCGGCGCGCCATGTCGTGACGTGCGCGGACGGCGGCACGCTTGCTTATGGCAAGCTCGTTTGGGCCGCGGGCGGCCGTGCGCGCCGACTCTCGTGCGCCGGTGCGGACCTGCGCGGCCTGCACGTGATCCGCACGCGCGATGACGTCGACGGGCTGAAAGCCGAACTCGACGAGGCGCGGCGCGTGGTCGTGATCGGCGGCGGCTTTATCGGCCTCGAAGCGGCGGCGGCGCTGCGCAAGCAAGGCAAGGACGTGAGCGTGGTCGAGGCGTTCGAGCGCGTGCTCGCGAGAGTCACAGGGGAAACGCTCTCGGCGTTCATGCAGGACCAGCATCGCGCGTGCGGCGTGGAAATCTGCCTGGGCGCGAAGGTCGAAGCGCTTTCAGGGGAAGGCGGCCGCGTGAAGCGCGTCGAACTGCACGACGGGCGCAGCCTGCCCGCCGATCTCGTGATCGTTGGCATTGGCATCGAGCCGTGCGTCGAGCCGCTGCGCGCGGTGGGCATTGGCGGCCCGGCAGGCGTGGATGTCGATGCGCAATGCCGCACCGCGCTCGACGATGTCTACGCCATCGGCGATTGCGCGCGCCAGGCGAACGCGTTTGCCGGGCGTACCGCGCTGCGCATCGAAAGCGTGCAGAACGCCGTCGATCAGGCCACGCTTGTGGCGGGCGATATCGTCGGGCGGCCCGCGCCGAAGGCGGCGCCGCCGTGGTTCTGGTCCACGCAGTACGACATCCGCATCCAGATGGCTGGTCTTTCCGGCGGACACGACAAGGCCGTGGTGCGAGGCGATCCGGCCTCAGGTTCGTTTTCGGTGGCGTACCTGCGCGATGGCGCGCTGATTGCCATCGACTGCGTGAACGCGACGAAGGATTTCGTGCAGGGGCGCAGTGCGCTCGCCAAAGGGTTGCGGCCCGACTGCGCGGCGCTTGCCGACGCGAGTGTGCCGCTGTCGAGTCTTTCCTGATCCGGGAGACCCATGCGCGGCACGGCCACAGTACTATTTCGGATGACTGATTACAGCGTATCGACGAGGCGTGCGACCGCCTCGCGCGCCTTGTGCGCGACTTCGGCCATATCGGGCGTCTCGCGATAGCTGATGGCCGTGATCAGGTGCGTGCCGATCACGGCGCCGAACAGCATGTCCGCGGTGCGATCCACGTTCACGGGCGCAATGCGCTTGCGCTCGACGAGCGCCGCGATGCGCGATTCGAGCCACTGCTTGCTGCGGTTGATGCCCTGCTCGTAGTAATGCCGACGAATCTCGGGAAAGAGATTCGACTCGGCGATCACGAGGCGGCTCACGGTCACGTGGCGCTCGCTCAGCACATAGTGCGCGATGGCCGCGAGCGTGGCTTCGAGCACCTCCTGTGGGCCAGCCGTATCGTCCATCTCGTGTGCCGTGTCGGGAAACGACTCCACGTCGGCAACGAGCGCGCGAAAGAGGTCTTCCTTGGCCGGAAAGAGTTCGTAGAGCGTGCGCTTGGAGGTTTCGCACGCGCGCGCGATGTCGGCCATGCTGGTGGTGGCGTAGCCCGCCTGTTTGAAGAGGCTTTCCGCCACCTTGAGAATCTGTTCGCGGCGCAGCTCGCGCGAGATCGTGACGGGCCGTCCCCGGCCGCGTGCGGTGGGAGCGGAATCGGTGGGCGTAGTGGAATCCAATGGGCACCTTGATAGCGATGAAGCGTTCGCGCGGGAGACGGCGAACAGAGGAATACTATCAAAGATGCCGCGTGACAAGAATGAAAGCGAAGCCGGAAAGCGGACGTGCCACGCTCATGCGGCCGCGCGCGCGAGTGCGGTAAGCTGTGCCGCGTGATCCACACGGGAGCAGGGCAATGAACGAGCAAACGTGGCAAGCCGTTGACGACTGGTTCTGCGAGCGGCTGATCGGCCCCGACGACGCGCTGGACGGCGCACTGGCCGCAAGCGCGAAAGCGGGACTTCGGGCGATCAACGTCGCACCGAACCAGGGAAAGTTTCTGCATCTGCTCGCGCGCATCCAGGGCGCTCGACGCATCCTCGAAATCGGCGCGCTGGGGGGCTATAGCGCGATCTGGCTCGGGCGGGCGCTGCCCGAAGACGGCTCGCTCGTATCGCTCGAATTCAGTCCGGAGAACGCGGCGGTTGCGCGCGCAAACATCGCGCGCGCGGGGCTCGACGCCAAGGTGAAGGTCATGACCGGCCTCGCGCTCGATTCGCTCGATGCGCTCATCGCCGAAGGGGTGCCGCCGTTCGACTTCGTGTTCATCGATGCCGACAAGAGCAACAACGCGAACTACCTCGAACGCGTGCTGAAGCTGTCGCGGCCCGGCACGGTCATCGTGGCCGACAACGTGGTGCGCGAAGGGCGTGTGACCGATCCGGCGCATCACGAAGACGATGTGGTGGGTTTGCGGCGCTACTTCGAGATGCTGTCCGGCGACAAGCGGCTGGAGACCACGGCGGTACAAACGGTAGGCAGCAAGGGCTGGGACGGGTTTGCGATTACGGTGGTGGGAAGCTAGGCGGCAACGCATCGCACAAGCGCGCGGGCACGTATCAAGCGAAGAGGGCCTGGCAGTCATCCTGCCAGGCCCTCGTTCATGCCGCTATACGCGCATGGTGCGCGATCAGAAGTCCGTCGTCATCGAGAACAACACCGTACGCGGCGCGCCCATCGTCAGATAGCCGCCGTTGGTCGACGACCAGTAAGCCTTGTTCGCGAGGTTATACACGTTCGCGCGGAACGTGGTCGGGCGGCCAAACACGTTCGTCGAATAGCGCGCGCCGAGATCCACCGTGTCCCATGCCTTGATCGACATGGTGTTGGCGGCGTCGAAATACTGCGGACCCGTATGCGTCCAGCGCGCCGAGAGCGTGAGACCCTGAACCCAGGGCACGTCGTATTCGGCGCCCAGGTTGACGAGGAAGCTTGGCACGCCCACGGGCTTCTTGCCGTCGGTTGCGCCGCCGTCGGTGTCGAGCTGTTCGGCGTTGAGGTAGGTCGCGCCCGCGATCAGGCGCACGCCCTTGTAGACCTCGCCGAAGATCGACGCTTCCACACCGCGATGGCGCTCGTTGCCGTTGGCCACATACATGCCCGCGCCATTGGTGTACGTCTGCGGCTTTTCGAGCTGGAACAGCGCGAGCTGCGCGCCGTACTTGCCGTTGTCGTACTTCGCGCCCACTTCATACTGCTTCGTGCGCTCCGGCGCGAGCTGTTCGCCGTAGTTCAGCGAACCCTGAGGCGCGGTGCCGCCCGCCGAAAGCGACTCGCTGCGGTTCGCGTAGAGCGAAACGTTCTCCCACGGTTTGACGACGAGGCCGAACAGCGGCGTCGTGATTGAGTCGTTGTAGTTCGACGTTTGCAGCAGCGTCGACGACGAGTAGCCGTTGGAGAGAATCTCCTGGTGGCGCACGCCCACCGTGAACAGCACGCGGTCATGGAAGAAGCCGAGCGTGTCCGACGCGGAGAGGCTGCGCATCAGGTTGAGCGCCGTGATCGGCGGGTTGCCGTCCATGCCGGCCTGATACGCCGTGGCGGGATACGGCACCTGCACGGTGTTGTAGAGGCTGGTCGGGAAGGAGTTGGAGAGCGTCCAGCCCGATTGCGTCATCACGCGCACGATCGAGGCGCCCGCCGTCACGAAGTGGCTCACGGGGCCCGTGTCGAAGTGGCCGCGCACGCCTGCTTCCGCCGACGTCGCGCCTTCCTTGCGCACCACGCCAAGGCGCGAGCCCGTGGTGGTGTCGGCGTCGGTGTAGTAGGGCGAGAGGTATTCGCCGTGCTCGTTCGTGTGGCGCACGCCGCCCGTCACGTAGGCCGTCCAGCCGGGCAGGAAGTCGTACTCGGCCTTCAGGATGCCGACCGTGTCTTCGGCATTGCTGTACGACCAGGTCTGGGCGTAGTTGTAGCTTGCCGAGGGCACGCCCGGAATCTCGTCGCCCTTCACGTAGACGACCGGGCGGCCGTCCGAGACGCGCTGGCGCTGATAGAGGAAGTCGCCTTCGAGGCGCAGCTTGTCGCCGCGGTAATCGAGCGCCACGGCGGTCTGGTTGTTGCGGCGGTTTTCGCCGTCGATGCTCGTTTCGCCGTCGCGGTTCGCCTGGTTCACGCGAATGCCGAACTGGTCGTTGTCGCCGAAGCGGCGGCCCACGTCGATATGCGTGCCGAACTCGCCCGAGGCGCTGCCTTCGAGCGTCACGCGCGTGAGCGGCTTGTCGTCGGCGCGCTTGAGTTGCAGGTTCACGCTGCCGCCAATCGAGCTGCCGTTGGGCGACGCGCCGTTCAGGAACGCGCTCGCGCCCTTGAAGATGTCCACGCGTTCGAGCGCGGCCGTTTCCACGAGCTGGCGCGGCGTGATGCCGTAGAGGCCGTTCAGGGAGATGTCGTCGCTGTCGAGCGTGAAGCCGCGAATGACGTAGACCTCCTGGAAGTTGCCGTAGCCGTAGGCCGTGCGCACGGCGGGATCGTTCGACAGCACGTCGGCGACCGAGCGCGCCTGCTGGTCCTCGATCAGCTTCGCCGTGTAGGTCGTCATGCTGAACGGCACGTCGATGTTCTTCTGCGAGCCGAGCACGCCGAAGTCGCCGCCGCGCGCCACCTGGCCGCCGCCAAAGGTCGGTTGCAGGTCGCCCGGCAGGGTGTCCTGCGCGGCTTGCACCTTGACTGTGGGCAGCGTGGCGTTAGCGGTGTCGCCGCCGTTCGTCGCTGCCGCGGCCTGCGCGAACGCGACGGCGGGCAAGCTGAACGCGACGGCAATGGCGGCGAGGATCGAGGCGCGGGTGGCGGAGGCGGGGAAACGCGAAGGCGAATTGAAAGGCGTGTGCAAACGGGGTGCGGACATAAAAAAGTTCGAAGCGAAAGCTGGCACTGGCGGCCCGCGACGCCTTTGTGATGTCACGAGGCTCGGGGCAGATGGGTTGTGTTCGCCGCCGGGCGGGGCTTGCAGGAGCGCGCCGCGGCCGGGCCGGCAAAAGTATGCGGATTGTATTGCAAATGAGAATGCTTGTTATTTAAATCATGCTGTCAATAGGTGTATTCAGCGTTTACGCAACAATTTCGGTTTCGCGAACCCGATGCATGCGCAACGAAAGGTCAGGTTATTTGGGGTCCGGCACTCGGGGCGCGACGCGAACCGCCGTGCTTGCGCCGGTTATGGCGTGCTTTTTGTCCGGCGTCGCCACCACGTTGCGTGCTCAACCAATGCGCCAGGCAGCGCCCGCCGCCGCATGGTCGAGCCCTTCCCGGCGCGCTTGCGCAGTGCGGCAAGAATCCCGGTCGATAAACAGATTCGATGCCTTTAGGCAGTCCTTTCGTTAGTCCGCGTCGCGCGCCCAAACCTACAATGGGGCTTCGTGATGATCGACGTCTGGTGAACCGGAAATGACTGAAAAATCGATGCTCGTGGTGAGCGCGCATAGCGCCGATTTCGTATGGCGCGCGGGCGGCGCGATCGCCCTGCACAAGAAGAATGGCTACCGCGTGAAGGTGGTGTGCCTCTCGTTCGGCGAGCGCGGCGAGTCCGCGAAGCTTTGGCGCAAGGGTGCCGACATGACCATCGAAAAGGTGAAGGCCGCGCGCCGCGAGGAGGCGCTCGCCGCCGCCGACATTCTCGGCGCGGAAGTCGACTTCTTCGATCTGGGCGATTACCCGCTGCGCGTGTCCGACGAAGCGCTCTTGCGCCTCGTGGATGTCTACCGCGACGTGCAACCGGCCTTCGTGCTGAGCCACTCGCAGAAGGACCCGTACAACTTCGATCACCCGCTCGCCATGCACGTGGCGCAGGAAGCGCGCATCATCGCCCAGGCCGAAGGTCACAATGCGGGGCAGAAGATCGTCGGCGCGCCGCCCGTCTATGCGTTCGAGCCGCACCAGACCGAACAGTGCGAGTGGACGCCGAACACCTTCCTCGACATCACCGAAGTATGGGACGTGAAGCGCCGCGCCATCGAGTGCATGGCGGGCCAGGAACATCTTTGGGAGTACTACACGCGCGTCGCGCAGCAGCGCGGCGTGCAGGCGAAGCGCAACATCGGCATCACGGCGAAGCGCGACATTCAATATGCGGAAGGCTATATGCGCCTGACGCCCGCAGTAGTGGGAGACCTGGCATGAAACGCGGTGTAGTCGTTACCCAGATTCCGCGCGCCGACGCGCGCCATGTGCAAATCCTCAAGGAAGCGGGCACGGCCACCGTGCACGAGGCGCAAAGCCGTCTCGGCCTGCTCGCCACGTACCTGCGGCCCGTTTATTCGGGCGCGGCGATCGCGGGTTCGGCCGTGACCGTGCTCATGCCGCCCTCGGACAACTGGATGTTGCACGTGGCCGTGGAGCAGTGCCGCGAAGGCGACGTGCTCGTGGCCGCGCCCACCTCGCCCTGCGAGGACGGCTACTTCGGCGAATTGCTCGCGACTTCGCTTGCGGCGCGCGGTGTGCGCGGGCTCATCATCGACGCGGGTTGCCGCGACGTGCGCGCGTTGAAGGCGATGGACTTCCCGGTGTGGTCGAAGGCCGTCTCGGCGCAAGGCACGGTCAAGGAAACGCTGGGGTCGGTGAACGTGCCGGTGGTGTGCGCGCAGCAGATCGTACACCCCGGCGATGTGATCGTGGCCGACGACGACGGCGTGGTGGTGGTGCCGCTCGCCACGGTGGCGAAGGTCGTGGAAGCCACCCAGGCGCGTCTTGCGAAGGAAGAGAAGACGCGCGCGGTGCTCGCGGGCGGCACGCTCGGCCTCGACTACTACAGCATGCGCGAGCGCCTGGCCGAAAAGGGGCTGCGCTACGTCGACACGCCCGCAGACGCTTGAGCGCGCAACCATCGATGGCGCTGGACGAACGGCGTGGTGGGTATGCCCGCCTCGATGTGGCAAGGACGCGTGCAAGCCGTCCATACGCTTTGACCGACTGACCGACTGACCAACAGCGAGCGCCGCACCGGCGCTCGTTTCACATGCGCGCCCGGCGGCGCGCCATGCTCACCCGGTGCGCCGTCCTTCCACCACGCGCGTGGCCGGCGCCACATCCATCACGGAAAGACGGATCGCGTCGATCAACGCGCGCGCGGCCGGCGAGGGCGAGCCCTGCGCGCGCAAAGTGAGGCCGATGTCGCGGCGCGTGTGCTGCAACGGCACGTCGAGCACCGCGAGCTGGCCCGACTCGATTTCATAGTGCAACTGCTGCGCCGAGAGCGACGTGATCATGTCCGTGCCGAGCAGCAGCCCGCGAATCACGGCGAGATCGGCTGTTTCGACGGTGGGCATGGGCGGCCTGAGCTTCACGCGGCGGAACTGCGCTTCGAGCAATCCGCGCGAAGGCGAATGCGTGCGCGAAAGAATCCACTGGGCGTCGCGCAGGTCGTTCAGCGTGAGGTTGTGCTTCTTCGCGAGCGGATGGTCCCGGCGCGCGAGCACGACCATGTCCTCCGACATCAGCCGTTCGTTGGCAAGCCCGCTTGCCGCGTCGTTCTCGCGCAGCGCGCCGAGCACGAAGTCCACGTCGCCCGCGCGCAGGCCCGCCACCAGCAGTTCGTAGGCGCTTTCGTCGGTGACGACGCGCACGCCCGGATGCAACGCGGAAAGCCGCGCGATGGCCGCCGGCAGGATCAGTGTGCGCCCGAGCGGCAGCGCGCCCACCGTGACCGACCCCTGGATGTTGCCGTGCAGCGCCGCGATGTCGTCGGGCACGTGGCGCAGTTCGTTGAGCGCGCGCCGCACGTGCAGCAAGAAGGTTTCGCCCTCGGCCGTGAGCAGCACGCCGCGCGGGCCGCGATGGAACAGCGTCACGCCCGAGCCGCTTTCGAGCACGCGCATCGCGCTGCTCACCGCGGGCTGGCTGATGCCGAACGCATTGGCCGTGCTCGGCATGTGGCGGTGCCGCGCGAGCGCGACGAAAAGCTGGAGGCGGCGCGTATTGAGCAGATACGCGGGCAGCGTGCCCTCGCTCAACGCGCGGCGGCGCGCCTGGCGCGCGGCGCACCACTGCGCGAGTTCTTCCAGCTCGCAGAAGATGCGCGCGCAACGTTCCAGCACGACGCGCCCCACGGCCGTGGGCAGCATGCCCGAGGGCTTGCGCTCGAATAGCGGCGCGTCGAGGGCGGTCTCCAGCTCCTGCACCGAGCGCGTGACGGCCGACTGCGCGCGATAGAGGGCCGAAGCGGCGCGCGTGGCGCTGCCGGTGTCGGCAACGAGGCGAAAGGCGCGCAGATGCGCGAGGTTCAGGAGTTCGGGCTGGCTCACGGCTCGATGATGTTTTCTGGGGTGGGGAACGCGCCGTGTCTCACGCGGCGCCTGCGATCAGATGCAGACGGTCGACCGAAAGATTGAGGCTTTCCTTGGAAATATGCGTGTGCTCCTTCATCAGCGCCTCGACACGCGCGCCTTCGCCGTTCACCAGTGCGCCGACGATCGCGTGGTGCTGGCGGTGCGCATAGGAAAGCATCATGAACTGGCGCTCCTGCGCGGCCTTGTCGAAAACCACCGTGCCGGGGGAAACGAACGGAATCTTGTCGTTGAGCCCGAGCGCGGCGGTTACCGCGAGATTGTGCGCCGCTTCGACAATCAGTGCGTGGAAGCGGCCATTCATCGCGGCGTAACGCGTTTCGGCCTCGCTGTCGAGCACGCCCGCCGCGAACAGCGCGTCGCCTTCGCGCAGGCAGTCTTCGAGCGCGCGGGCAAGCGCCGCGTCCACGCCGCGCTCGGCGACCGAGCGGGCGGCGAGCCCTTCGAGCACGCCGCGCACGTCGATGGCGTTGAGCACGTCGGTCACGGAAAAGCGCCGCACCGTGTAGCCGCGCGCGCCCGAGCGCTCGACCATGCCTTCGGTGGCGAGCACGCTCAAGGCATAGCGCAGCGGCGTGCGCGAGATGCCCAGGCGCTCGGCGAGCTGCGCCTCGACGAGGCGCTCGCCGGGCGCAAGCTCGCCGGAAAGAATGCGCGTGCGCAGCGCCTGTACGATGGTTTGCTGGGTTGTCCCGTTCATGTCATGCGTGAATCGCAGCGGGCGGGGCGCGCCCGTGACGGCGCATGCCGCCCTTGCGAGTTTGTTCTTTTGATATCTGTTTCGTTTATGGAGTGGTTGCCTGGGCGATCGTCAACGGATTCCCGCAACAGGGTTTCAGGATACCAAAAACCGTTGCGGCGCGCGGGTTTGGGAACCGCTCCAGGCACCGAAAAATGCATGGAAGCCCTGAAAATACGAGAAAAAGCAAAAATTCCGTGGTTAACCCTGACTTACCGTTTGCGCGGTACTTTTGTAATTTCGTATCCCAATTGATGGATCGAAAGCGTCAGGGGGCGTATCCGGTCCGGCGCGGCGCGCATGCGCCGCATGAACTGCGGCAGAGGGCAACATCATGGCAAGAATAGTGGGCGGCATCGGCACATCGCACGTGCCGACAATCGGCATGGCGTACGACAAGGGCAAGCAGAACGAACCCGCGTGGGCGCCGCTTTTCCAGGGGTACGAACCGGTGGCGAAGTGGCTCGCCGAGCGCAAGCCGGACGCGCTCGTGATGTTCTATAACGATCACGCCAACAGCTTTTTCTTCGACTGCTACCCGACCTTCGCGCTGGGCGTGTCGGCCAGTCACGAGTTCGCCGACGAAGGCGCGGGCAAGCGTCCGCTGCCCGATATCGCGGGCCACCCGGAGCTGGCGATCCATATTGCCGAGCAACTCGTGAACGACGAGTTCGACCTGACGATCTTCCAGGACAAGCCGCTCGATCACGGCTGCAATTCGCCGCTCTCGCTCATGCTCCCGCACGAAGGCGGCTGGCCCGCGGCGCTGGTGCCGGTGCAGGTGAACGTGCTCCAGTACCCGCTGCCCACGGCCAACCGCTGTTACCGGCTCGGCCAGGCGCTGCGCCGCGCCATCGAATCGTTCGAGGAGGATCTCGACGTCGTGGTGGTGGGCACGGGCGGCCTCTCGCACCAGGTGCACGGCGAGCGCAGCGGCTTCAACAACACCGAGTGGGACATGGAGTTCCTCGACCTGATCGTGAACGATCCCGAACGGCTCGCGCGCATGAAGCACGTGGACTACGTGCGCCTGGGTGGCGCGGAGAGCGTGGAGACGATCATGTGGCTCGCCATGCGCGGCGCGCTTGGCGGCAAGATTCGCGAAATCCACCGCAATTACTACCTCGCGACCAGCACGGCGATGGCGGTCACGGTCTACGAAGAAGAGGGCCGGCAATGAATCCGCAACTGGTGGGCATCGAGGAATTGACGGGCACGTATGCGTTCGACATTCGCCAGAGCATGAAGGCCATGCGCCTGAACCGTTTCTTCTGGCAAATGCGTTTGCCGCAGGCACGCGACCTATGGCTTAACGACCGCAAGGCCGCCTACGACGCGGCGGCCCTGACTGACGAAGAACGCGCGCTGGTGGACGCGACGGACTGGCTCGGCCTGATCCAGTACGGCGTGTGCTTCTTCGTGCTGGAGAAGTTCGCGCGCGTGGTGAAGATCACCAATCTCGGCATGTACGCGAGCATGCGCGGCGAAACCCTCGAAGCGTTCCTCAAGACGCGCAGGGTGCCCGACGCGGTTTGAGCGCCGGCGCGGCGGCGGCGCACGCCTGACCTGCCGCCCGATGTCCTGATTCCCTTTTGCGCACGAGCGGGCGGCACAGCCCGCTCGCCTCGCGTACGACCTCGCGGCGCGCACGCCGCGCGGTTGCTTGCGGTCCGCCGGATTCCGGGGTGGCGGGCTGGATCACCGTCGATGCACGAAAAAACAGGTTTGTTCAAAACAGGAGGCTTGGAGAATGGAAAACAATAAGCAGTACAAAAAGATTGCGATGGCGATCGTGGGCGCCATCGGCGTGATGGCGGGCGCCGCACCCGCGTTCGCGCAAAGCAGCGTGACGCTCTACGGGATGATGGACACCGGCATCACCTATGTGAGCAACCAGGGCGGCAAGCACAACGTCAAGATGGACGACGGCGTGAACGGCCCGAACCTCTGGGGCATGACCGGCACGGAAGACCTGGGCGGCGGCACGAAGGCGTTCTTCCAGCTCGTCAACCAGTTCCAGGTCGACAACGGCAGCTTCATGCCGAACAAGAGCCTCTTTAGCCGCACGTCGATCGTTGGCTTGAGCGACGAGCGCTTCGGCAAGCTCACGCTCGGCAATCAGTACGACTTCATGACGGACTCGCTCTACTTCGCCGGCAACGATCCGGCGGAGCTTTCGGGGCACTTCTACGATTTCCGCGCGGGTCCGTTCCAGAAACTCGCGCTGCCGAACAATCCGACCGGCGCGTTCGACTGGGACCGCATGGCGGGCGAAACCGTCAACAACTCCGTGAAGTACCTGTCGCCGACCTACGGCGGCTTTAGCGCGGGCGCGATGTACAGCTTCGGCGGCGTGGCCGGTTCGATCGGCACGGGCAACGGCACGAGCTTCGCGCTGAACTACGCGGCGCATGACTTCGGCGTGAACGCGGCCTATACGAACCTCAAGACCGTGGTGACGGGCGAGGGCGACGTGAGCATCCGCAACTGGGGTATCGGCGCGCACTACCGCTTCGGCGGCTGGATCACGAACGCGCTGTTCACCACGGTCCACAACTCCGCCAATGGCGGCTCGGTGTACGAAGGCTCGGTGGGCGCGCACTACAACTTCACGCCCGCGCTCAGCGCCGGCGCGTCGTACATGTACATGAAGGGCAACGACGTGGTGGACAACAACCACGCGCACCAGGTTGCCGCGATCGTCGACTATGCGCTCTCAAAGCGCACGAGCGTGTACGTGCTCGGCGTGTACCAGCGCGCCAGTTCGGGCGGCCTCGCGCAGATCAACGGCATGAACTCGTCGGACGGTGCGTCGAGCGGCCAGACCCAGGCGGTCGCGCGCGTGGGCCTGCATACCCACTTCTGATCGGCACTTCCGATTGCGTCTTCTCGGCTTGTCATTGCGCGCCGCCCACACGGGCGGCGTTTTTTTGCCGCGTTCCGCGATCTCGGCTGCGCGCGGACTCACTCCAGCCTCCCGCCGGGCACGCAAACCACGCGAATTGGGCAAAATAGCGCCAATCGAAACAGCACTCGCGTGACGAGAAGGGAAGTTTCATGACGGACACGGTGGATTGCGTCGTGATCGGCGCCGGGGTGGTCGGTCTCGCGGTGGCGCGCGCTTGCGCAAGGCAAGGCTGGGAGACCGTTCTCGTCGAGGCGGAAAACGCCATAGGCAGCGGCACCAGTTCGCGCAACAGCGAAGTGATCCATGCGGGCATCTACTATCCGCAGGGCTCGCTCAAAGCGCGTCTGTGCGTGCAAGGCAAGCAGCAGCTTTACGCCTACTGCGACGCAAAAGGCGTGGAATATCGCCGCTGCGGCAAGTTCATCGTCGCGACGAACGAGGGGCAGCTCGACGCGCTGCGCGCCATTCGCGCGGCGGCGGCGGCCAACGGCGTGAACGACTTGCGCTGGCTGGAAGGTGTGCAGGCGCAGGCGCTGGAACCCGCGCTCCATTGCGTGGCCGCGCTGGAGTCGCCTTCCACGGGCATCATCGACAGCCACGGCCTGATGCTCGCGTTGCAGGGCGATTTCGAGGCGGCGGGCGGCATGGTGGCGTTGTGCTCGCCGGTCACGGGCGGCGCGGTGCGCGCGGACGGCATCGTGCTGGAGGTGGGCGGCGCGGAGCCGATGCAACTGGCCGCCAGGCGCGTGGTGAATAGCGCGGGGCTCTTTGCGCAGCAGGTGGCGGCTTCGATCGAAGGCATCGCGCGCGAATCGATCCCGCCGGGGCGTTACGCGAAGGGCAATTACTATTCGCTTACGGGCGCCGCGCCGTTTTCACGGCTCATCTATCCGGTTCCCGAAGAGGGCGGCCTCGGCGTGCACCTGACGATCGACCTCGGCCGCCAGGCGCGCTTCGGCCCCGACGTCGAATGGATCGACACGATCGATTACACCGTCGACCCGGCGCGCGCCGCGAAATTCTACGAGGCGATCCGCACGTATTGGCCCGCGCTGCCTGACGACGCGCTGCAACCGGGTTATGCTGGCATCCGCCCGAAACTCGCCGGCGGCGGCACGCACGGCGGGGGCGATTTCGTGATCCAGGGGGCACGCGGGCATGGCGTGAGCGGGCTCGTGAACCTCTATGGGATCGAATCGCCGGGGCTGACCGCCTCGCTCGCCATTGCGGACGAAGTGGTCGAATGCCTGAACCTGAACCTGAACTGAACGCACTAGCGAATCACAAGGAGAACACGATGGTCTACGAGATGGCGCATATCACGGTGAGCGCAGGCAAGAACGCCGAATTCGAAGCGGGCGTGGCGCAGGCGCTGCCGCTCTTTCATCGCGCGCGCGGCTGCCTTGCCGTGGAACTGCAACGCGGCGTGGAAGAGCCGAACCAGTATGTGCTCGTCGTGCAGTGGGATACGATCGAGGACCACATGGTCCACTTTCGCGAGTCGGAGGACTTCCAGGAGTGGCGGCGCCTTGTCGGCCCGTACTTCGAAAAGCCGCCGGTCGTGGGGCATACGCAAGTCGTCGTGAAGTAAGACGCTGAACGCGACGCAGGCTGCGCTGCCACGCCACAAGCGGTGCCGCGCGCAGCCTGCGTACGCTCGCTTGATTGGTATGCGTCCAATGTACACACGTGTATTTACATTTGCTCTGTCCCAGGCTAGAGTACATCCATGTACATCCATCGGTTGGAGCGGCGCATGCATACGACCAGAGTCTTCAAGAATGGCAATTCCCAGGCGGTGCGCATCCCTGCCGATCTGGCCTACGAACGCGGCGACATCGAACTCGAGATCGAGCGGATAGGCGATGAAATCCGCATCCGTCCGGCGCGCCGCCCGCTCGGCGGCGTCATGAAGAAGTTCGCGAAATTCGGGCCGGATTTCATGGCCGAGGGGCGCGGCGAGCAGGGCCAGGACGATCGCGAGGCGCTCTGATGCCGCAGTTCATGCTCGACACGAACATCTGCATCTATCTGATGAAGAATCAACCCGAGCAGGTCGCGAAACGCTTCGCGCAATGCTATGTCGGCGACGTCGTGATGTCGGCAATTACCTATGCCGAACTCGAGTACGGTGTCGCCGTGTCGGAGTATCGCGCGCGAGAAAAGCGCAATCTGGCCGCCTTGATCGAGGATATTCCTGTCGTGCCGTTCGACGCGGGCGCGGCGGTTGCCTATGGCCCGGTTCGGGAAGCGACGCGCGAGCGCAAGAAGGACCACCTCGACAAGCTGATCGCCGCGCACGCAATCGCGCTCAATGTGGTGCTCGTTACGAACAACGAGCGCGACTTTGCGCATTACCCAGGCGTGAAGGTCGAAAACTGGCTGAACGCCTAGTCGCCGGCAGTCAAGCGCCGCACAGACGCTGAACAGCCGTCCCTCAGGCGCGGATCGCAAACCCCTCCACATACGCCACCGCATCGTCGCCGTCCCACGTGCGGCCGTCCACGAACGGGGCGCTCGCGCCTTCGTCCGGCGTCCCGATTCCCATCGCGCCCGCCGCCTCGCGATAGAGCGCGGTCTGGTTCAGCGCGTGGGCGATCTCGCGGTAATCGCCGCGGCGCGCGAGCATGCCCCATCGCTCGAACTGCGTGAGAAACCACACGCCTTCCGATTCGTGCGGGTAATTCACCCGGCCTTCCTCGAAGAACTTCATGCCCGGCGCGCTCGACCCCGCATCGGCTTCCAGACGCTGGGCGATCAGCGCGGCATCCACGCCGAGCATTTCCGGTCGCGCGAGCCACTGCGAAATTTCCCGCCGATGGCCCTCGCCGTCGAGCCAGCGGCACGCCTCCAGCATCGTCTGCACGAGCGCGCGCGCCGTAGCCGGATAGCGCGCGACGAAGTCGCGCCGGCACGCCAGCACCTTCTCGGGATGGTCCGGCCAGATCCCGCCGCTCGAGATGATCGTGCGGCCCACGCCGCGCTGCTCCGCCAGGCCCGGCCACGGCTCGCCCACGCACAGGCCGTCGAGCCGGTCTTCGGCGAGCGCGGCCACCATCTGCGGCGGCGGAATCACGACGCTTTCGATGTCGTCGAGCGGGTGCACGCCCTGTGACGCGAGCCAGTAATAAAGCCACATGGCGTGCGTGCCGGTCGGGAAGGTCTGCGCGAACACAGGCTTGCGATCGAGCGTGGCGAGCGCGCGCGGCAGCGTGCCGTGCTCGGCGAGCGCATCGGCCAGGCGGTTCGAGAGCGTGATGGCCTGGCCGTTGCGGTTGAGCACCATCAGCACGGCCATGTCCGTTTGCGGGCCGCCGAGACCCAGCTGCACGCCGTACACGAGCCCATAGAGCGAATGCGCGGCGTCGAGCTCGCCGGAAAGCAGCTTGTCGCGCAGCGCGGCCCACGAGGGCTGGCGCGAGAGTTCGAGCGTGAGGCCGTGCGCGTGGCCGAATTCGAGCAGCTTCGCGGCGACGAGCGGCGCGGCGTCGGCGAGCGGCACGAAGCCAATCTTCAGATGGGTTTTCTCCGGCGCGGCGAGAGGGGTGGTGGCGTTCATGGGCAGTGCTTCATTCGTTGCGTTCGTGCGGCTCGGCCGCCGCGACGATCTGGCGGGCGACCTCGGCGAGCTTCAGACTCTGGTTCATGGCCCGCTTGCGCAGTGTCGCGTAGGCGGCGGGCTCGGTCATCTTCTGCTGCTCCATCAAGAGGCGCTTGGCGCGGTCGATGAGCTTGCGCTCGGCCAGTTCGTTCTCGGCCTGCGTGAGGCGCTCGCGCAACTGCGCTTCCTGCGCGAAGCGCGCGAGCGCGACTTCGAGGATCGGCGCGATGCGCTCGCCGGCGAGCCCTTCCACGAGGTAGGCCGTCACGCCCGCGTTCACGGCGGAGCGGATCAACTGCTGGTTGGCGTCGTGGCTGAACATCAGCACGGGGCGCGGCGCAGTGGCGTTCATGACCGCGAGTTGTTCGAGCGTGTCGCGCGAGGGCGACTCGGTGTCGATGATGATGACATCGGGCCGCTCGCGCTCGACCACGCGATGCAGCGCCTGCGGCGTGGCGGGCTCGGCGAGCATGTCGTAGCCGAGCCGCGCGAGCGCGTCGCGCAGGTCGCCAATAGGCTTGTCGGTGTCGGTTACGAGCAGTACGCGCAGCATGGGTATTCGGGGAGTCGTCGGCATGAAATCTTCGACGGTTGATCGGTTCTTTGCTCTCACGCCCGGCGTCTACGCGCCAGACGGGACGGCGGCGTGCCGCCGTCCGGTGCATCGCGCTCCATAGCGGAACATACGGAAGATTCAGCAAGGTGCGTGCCAGTTTGCCTTGCGGCGGGAAAGCCTTGCCGGATGGGATCGACTGCGTGCTGCACGACTCTATGGCGTTCACGGCGTGGTGCACCGCAGCAGTGCGCGGGAAGTCGCGCTGCACCCAACTGGCGCAGAGGGCGCGGCGCATGCACGAAAAAGTGCGGGATGAAAACTGACGTTGGGGCGCGATGCGGCAGTCGAACCGAGGTAGGAAAACCGCGGCAATCAAACCGCGGCAGTCAATTCGTTCCCCTCAGACGATTCACGAAGCAAGGCAGCCGCCGCGCGTTCAATTCAGGATTCCGAAATGAAATGGCCGAAGCTTTGCGTGGTGCAGTGCGCAAGGCACGCGTGCCGGAAAGCGGGCGTTGCGCCGCGACGGTGTGTCCCGAATCTCCGCTATTGTGACGACCATATTTCATCTATGCTGCTTTTTGCACCTCATCGCTCCCACTATCCCCACGGTAGCATGCTCATCATGAACCACCGGCCCATGGATTCGGATAGACCCTCCGCCCCTCCCGGGGCACCCGCAAGCGCCGGCCGGCAATGGCTGCGCTGGCTGCCCGGCGTGGCACTGCTCAAGCAGTATCAGGGCGCCTGGCTTTTCAACGATCTCGCGGCGGGTCTGGTGCTCACCACCATGCTCGTGCCCGTCGGCATTGCGTATGCCGCGGCGTCCGGCGTGCCGGGCGTCTACGGCCTTTACGCGACGATCATTCCGCTGCTGGCGTACGCCGTGTTCGGACCCAGCCGCATTCTCGTGCTCGGCCCCGACTCCGCGCTCGCGGCGCCGATTCTCGCCGTGGTCGTGCAGGTGGCGGGCACGGACCCGTCGCGCGCGATTGCGGTGGCGAGCATGATGGCGCTCGTGTCCGGCACGGTATGCGTGGTGATGGGGCTGCTGCGTCTGGGCTTCATCACGGAGCTGCTGTCCAAGCCCATTCGATACGGCTACATGAACGGCATCGCGCTGGCGGTGCTCATCAGCCAGTTGCCCAAGCTCTTTGCCGTTTCCGTCGAAGAGCAGGGGCCGATCAGAGACCTGCTCAATCTCTTTCAAGCCGTCGCGCGCGGCGAGGCCAACTGGTACAGCTTCGCCGTGGGCGCGGGCAGCCTCGTGCTGATCCTCGTGCTCAAGCGCTTCGAGCGGGTGCCCGGCATCCTGATCGCGGTGATCGTGGCGACGCTCGCGGTGAGCCTCTTTCACCTCGACAGCCTGGGCGTGAAAGTGCTCGGCAAGATTCCGCAAGGCCTGCCCGCACTGTCGCTGCCGTGGGCGAACAACCTGGATCTCGTCAAGATCGTGCTGGGCGGCGCGGCCGTGGCGTTGATCGCCTTCGCCGACACGAGCGTGCTTTCGCGCACCTATGCGGCGCGCTTTCGCGCCCGCGTGGACCCCAACCAGGAGATGGTGGGCCTCGGCGTGGCCAACCTCGCGGCGGGACTGTTCCAGGGCTTCCCGATCAGCAGCAGCGCGTCGCGCACGCCGGTTGCCGAAGCCGCCGGAGCGCGCACGCAACTGACCGGCGTGGTGGGCGCGCTGGCGGTGGCGGCGCTGCTGATGTTCGCGCCCAATCTGCTGCGCTATCTGCCCAACAGCGCGCTCGCGGCCGTGGTCATTGCCGCCGCGCTGGGGCTGTTCGAAATCGCCGATCTGAAGCGCATCTACCGCATCCAGCAGTGGGAATTCTGGCTCTCGATCGGCTGCTTCGTGGCCGTTGCGGTGTTCGGCGCCATTCCCGGCATTGGGCTTGCCGTGGTGATCGCCGTGATCGAATTCCTCTGGGACGGCTGGCGGCCGCACTTCGCGGTGCTCGGGCGCGTGGAAGGCCTGCGCGGCTACCACGACATCACGCGCTACCCGCAGGCCGCGCGCATGCCGGGGCTCGTGCTGTTTCGCTGGGACGCGCCCTTGTTCTTCGCCAATGCCGAATTGTTCCAGCAGCGCCTGCTCGAAGCGGTGGACGCGTCGCCCACGCCCGTGCGCCGCGTCGTGGTGGCGGCCGAGCCGGTGACGAGCGTGGATGTCACCTCGGCCGACATGCTGCGCGAGCTGAGCCAGGGGTTGAGCGAGCGCGGCATCGCGCTGCACTTCGCGGAGATGAAGGACCCCGTGCGCGACAAGCTCAAGCGCTTCGATCTTCTCGATCTGATCGGCCCCGACCGCTTCGATCCGACCGTAAGCAGTGCTGTGGACCGGTATTGCGACGAGGCGGGGATCTCGGAGGATGACGAACCGCCGCCCAAGGGCAGCTAATGTAGCGCTGGTGCGGCGCACCTCGCGCCGCACCGCATGGCCCGGCCGCTCAAGCGCCCGGCTTGAGCACGACGCGAAAGCGCGCCTTGCCGCTCATCATCCGCTCATAGGCTTCTGCGGCGCGCGAGAGCGGATACTCCTCGATCATCGGCTTCACGCCCGACAACGCGCTGAACGCGAGCGTTTCCTGCGAATCCGCTGCGGTGCCGGAGGGCCAGCCCTGCACCGAATGGCGCCCCATGATGAACTGCGTGATCGGCACTTCCACGGGCTCCTCGGACACGCCGACCATGATCATCTTGCCGTTCAGCCCGAGGCCGCCCAGTGCGGCGCTCATGGCCTTGCCGCTCGTCGCCGTGGCGAGTATCACGCGCGCGCCGCCCAGCGCGAGCAAGGCTTGCGCGACATTCTGCGAGGCGCTGTCGATGTAGTGATGCGCGCCGAGTTGCTGCGCGAGCGGCGCCTTGTCCTGCCCGCGCGCGATGGCCACGGTCACGAAGCCCATTTTGCGCGCGTACTGCACGCCGAGATGGCCGAGCCCGCCGATGCCGAGAATCGCCACCACATCGCCCGCTCGCGCGCCGCTGTTGCGCAGCGCGTTGAAGGTCGTGATGCCCGCGCACAGGAGCGGCGCGGCGTCGACGTCGGAAAGGTCGGCGGGCATACGCGCGAGCGCTTCCTGCGGCGCGAGCATGTAGTCGGCATAGCCGCCGTCATAGCTGATGCCGGGGATTTGCCCCTTCTGGCAGAGCACGAAGTCGCCGTGCCCGCAGTGCTCGCAATGGCCGCAATGCCCGCCGTGCCAGCCCACGCCGATACGCTGCCCGACCTCCCAGCCTTCCACGCGTGCGCCGAGCTTGTCGATCACGCCCGCGATCTCGTGGCCGGGCACGCGCGGGAATTGCAGGCCGGGCCACTGGCCTTCCTTCGTGAGCGAATCGCTGTGACAGATCCCGCAAGCCTGCACCTTGACGAGCACGTGTCCTTCGGGCGGCTCGGGTATCTCCCGCTCGACCAGTTCGAGCGGGCCGCCCGGTTTTGCTACCTGCACTGCCTGCATCTTTCGCATCGTCTGCTCCTGGGTAGGGTAGGAACCGTGCGCCGCGCCAGCCAAGACAGGCATGGCGCACGAGGATGGAACGGCACAGCACGCGCGCACGCCTGTCCGCCGGAACGCGCCGATACCGCAACATTGTAGGACGCCGCCGCACGCCCTTCGCGTTGCGTGTCAGGCGCTGCACAGGCTTTGCGCGGGTATGCGAGAAATTTTTTTGCGCCGATGTCACACGCCGCCCAGGCTATCTCGTCATGTCATGGCAACCCACCGAAAGGAGATGAAACCATGACAGCCAAGCTCGACCTGTTCGCCGCCGCTCCGGCCCTGATGAAGTCCTGGATGGGCACTTCGCTCGCCGTGGCCGGGAGCCTCGAACCCGGCCTCATCGCACTCGTGGAAGTGCGCGCCTCGCAAATCAACGGCTGCGCGAATTGTCTTAACATGCATACCGCCCATGCGCGCGAGCAAGGCGAGACCGAGCAGCGCCTGTATCTGCTTTCCGCCTGGCGCGAGGCGCCGTGCTACACCGACCGGGAGCGCGCGGCGCTCGCCTGGACCGACGCGCTCACGCGGCTTTCCGAGGGCCCTGTGCTCGACAGCGCGCGCGAGGCGCTCAAGGACCACTTTACCGAGGAGGAGCAGGTGAAGCTCACGCTGATGATCAATGTGATCAATGGCTGGAATCGCCTCGCGGTCGGCTTTGGCCTGTGGGTCGATCCGGCGGCGGCGAAGGCCATGGCCAGGCAGGCGGCCGTCGCATGACCGGCGCGGGCATGAACGAAGCCGCGGCGAGTTTCGACCCGCTGCGGCGCAAGCTGATACGCGTGGCGTATCGCATGCTCGGCTCGGTGGCCGACGCCGAGGATATCGTGCAGGACGCGTTTATCCGCTGGATGGACGTGGAGCGCACCGAGGTGCGCGTGCCCGAGGCCTTCCTGCGCCGCATGGTCATGCGCCTGTGCCTCGACCAGCTCAAGTCGGCGCGGCATCGGCGCGAAACCTACATCGGTCCGTGGCTGCCCGACCCGGTCGTGGAGGATGACGAGCAGGACGACGTCACGCTGCCGCTCATGCTCGCGCTCGAACGCCTCTCGCCGCTCGAACGCGCGGCGTTCCTGCTGCACGACGTATTCGGCCTTGAGTTCGAGGAGGTCGCGACCACGATCCAGCGCGAACCGGCGGCATGCCGGCAACTGGCGGCGCGGGCGCGCACGCATGTGAGGCAAGCGCGCCCGCGTTTTCATGTCGAAAAGGCGCGCGGACTGGAGCTTGCCCAGGCGTTCTTCGCGGCCTCGCGCAGCGGCGACATGAGCGCGCTCGGCGCCATGCTCGCCGCCGACGTGAGCCTGCACGCGGACGGCGGCGGCAAGCGTTCGGCCATCGGCCATCCGGTATTCGGTTTCGAGAGCGTGATGAAGTTGCACGCGCAACTGGCGGAGCTGTTCCGCAAGAACGGCTCGACGCTCGTGCGCGCGGGTTTCATCAACGGGCTGCCCGGTTTCGTCACGCGCGAGGCCGACGGCGAGCTGCAAACCACGGCGCTCGACATCGAGAACGGCAAGGTTACGGCCATCTACGTCATGCGCAACCCGGACAAGCTGCGCCATCTGCACGAGGCCGCGCTCTAGCGTGCGCGTGCACAAACGTTCCAGACAGCGAGCTCCGCCGCGTGGATCATGAGCGCCTTCCACAAGGAGGCAAGATGTTCGATACGAAAGTGGCGCTGGTCGTGCGGGAGAATCTCGCGGTCTGGCAGAAGCTCAATGTGACCGCGTTTCTGGCGACGGGCATCGCGGCGGCGGCGCCCGACGCGCTGGGCGAGCCCTACGAAGACGCGCGCGGGCAGCGCTACGGCCGCATGCTCGGCCAGCCGATGATGATCTATGGCGCGGATGTCGATGGTTTGCAGGCCGCGTTGCGGCGCGGCCTGTCGCGCGAACTCACGATCGTGCCGTATGTGCACGCCATGTTCTCGACGGGACACGACGCGGCGAATCGCGAGGTGTTCCGCGCCGAGGACCCTGAGCGTCCCGATCTGGTGGGGATCGCGCTATATGGCCCGAAGAACGCGGTGGACAAGGCCGTCAAGGGACTGGCGCTGCATCACTGAATGGCGCAGTCGTTGAATGCAAACATCCGGTGCCGCATGATGCGGCTCTTGTATTGCAACTAACCGCCAAGCCCGCCACCCGCCGCGAGCGGGGCGGCGAGCCGGTCAACCGGCCTTGCGAACCGGCGGATAGCGCCGTTTGCCATTGCCTATCGAAATGCGGCGGAAGCGCTCCTTCTTGTGCTCTTCCTCGAAATGGGAAAGCGAGAGCTTCACGAGATCGCTGCGCGAGACGATGCCCACGAGCCGCCGCGACTCGCGGTCGGCCACCACGGGCAAACGCTCCAGTCCGTGGATCGCAAGACGCGTGGCGATCTGGCGGCAGGTTTCCTCCGGCAGCGCCACATCGGGAGAACGTTGCGCGAGCAACGAGCCGAGCGGCGTGTCGAGTTCCTCGGTCGCGGCGCTCGCGCGCACGGCGTCGAGCATCGCGCGATCCACCACGCCGAGCACCGCGCCGTCGCGCACCACCGGGAACGCGCGGCGTTGCTGCGTCGCGCCGAAGTGGCGCGCGAGGGCGTCGCGCACGGTGACGTTCGCGTCGATGGTGTCGACCTTGCGCGTCATCACTTCATCCACGTAATGACGCTCCAGCGGATCGACGCCGTACTCGCGATAGATGTGATAGCCGCGCCGCGCGATCTTCTCGGTCATGATCGAGCGCTTCATGACGATCGTGGCGAAGCCGTGCGCCACCAGCGTGGCCGTGAGCAGCGGCAAGAGCGCGTTGGTGTCGTGCGTGAGGCCGAACGCGAACACGATGGCCGTGAGCGGCGCGCCGAGCGTGGCGCCGAGCGTGGCCGCCATGCACACGAGCGGCCACAGCGCCGGGTCGCTGCCGGGCAGCACGTGGCTCAGCACCGAGCCGAGGCCCGCGCCGAGCATGAGCAGCGGCGCGAGCACGCCGCCCGAGGTGCCGGAGCCGAGCGCCACGACCCAGATCACCGCCTTCACCACCAGAATCGCAATGGCGACTTGCAGGACGATGTGCTGATGGAGCAGGTCGCCGATCACGTCGTAGCCCACGCCGAGCGCGCGCGGTTCGATAAAGCCGCCGATACCCACCACGAGACCGCCGATGGCGGGCCACCACGACCAGTGCAAGGGCAGATGGCCGAACAGATCCTCGACCTTGTAGAGCGCCGCCGAGAGCCCTGAGGCCAGCGCGCCCGCGAGCAGCCCGGCGATCAGGCACGAGAACAGCGCGGTGGCGTGCGGCGGCAGCGTCTGCATGGGAAAGAGCGGGCCCGTGCCGAAGAACGTCGCGCGCGCGAAGCCTGCCACGGCGCACGCGAGCGCCACGGGCAGGAAGCTGCGCGGACGCCATTCGAACAGCAGCAGCTCGACCGCGAGCAGCACGGCCGCAACGGGCGTGCCGAACACGGCCGTCATGCCGGCGGCGGCGCCCGCCACGAGCAGCGTCTTGCGCTCGGCGGAGGTGACGCGCACGCACTGCGCGAGCAGCGAGCCGAGCGCGCCGCCCGTCATGATGATCGGGCCTTCCGCGCCGAACGGGCCGCCGCTGCCGATCACGATGCCCGACGAAAGCGGCTTGAGCACGGCCACCTTCGGCGACATCTTGCTCTTGCCGAACAGGATCGCTTCGATGGCTTCGGGAATGCCGTGGCCGCGAATCTTCTCGGAGCCGAAGCGCGCCATCATCCCGACGATCAACCCGCCGATCACCGGCACGACGATGACCCACGCCCCGAGCGTGTTGAGCGCGGGCGAGCGGTCGGCGAACGAGAACTGGCCGAAGAAGAACAGGTTCGTGAACCAGTGGATCAGGCTCAGCAGCACGAACGCCGCGAGCGTGGCCAGTGCGCCGATCACGGCGGCGAGCGCACTGATGCCGGGCAGGCGTGCGTTCGCCGAAAAGTCGCGCTTGTGGGAGTCGTCGGAATGCATGGTTAAAGATCGATTTGCGGGATGGTGAACGCGCCGTCGAGCGAACTCAGCTCGGCGCGGTGCAGTTCGGCAAGACGCGCGAGCAGCTTCTCGCCGGCGGCGAGCAGGTGCACTTCCACCTGGCGGCGGTCACGCTCGCTCACGCGGCGCTCGACCAGCTCGATTGCTTCGCAGCGCGAAACGAGCGCCACCACGCCGTGATGCTGCGCCTGCAAACGCTCGGCCAGCTCGCCGATGGTCGCCCACGCGCGGCCCGGATAGCCCTTCACGTGCAGCAGCAACAGATATTGCAGCGGCGTGATGCCCTCGCCCTGCGCCGCCTGCTCGGAGAAGCGTTCGAAGCGGCGCATCTGGTAGCGAAATTCGGAGAGCTGCTCGAAGTCGACCTTGTTCAGGTCACGCGTGCTTTTTTTCATTGGGTGTCCATGGAACGTTTCCTTCTCCTAATATATCACAATGTGATATTTATGACCGGAAATGCCCGTGTAGCGGCCAATCTGGTCCCGTGTAGGCGGGCGTACCCGCTCAGGCGGGTGCGCGCTGCGGCGTCTTCGCCTGCTGATAGAGGCCCGAGATCAGGTCGGCCTGCGTGATGATGCCCGCGAGCCGCCGCTCGCTGTCCACGACCGGCACGTGATGGTGGCCGCGCCCCGCGAAAATGCGCACGAGCTCGGTGATCGGCGTCGTGGCCGCGACGGTGAGCACGTGGGTGGTCATCAGCGTGGCGACGGGCTGATCGGCCTCGGCGCGCGGGCGGATCGCGCGCGCGAGGGCGAACGCCACAAGACGCAGCGGATGACGCTCGCGCCCTTCGTCGGCGAGGTCGGCGCGCGTGACGATGCCCTTCACGTGACGCTGCGCGTCCACCACGGGCAGCGCTTTCACGTCGTGGCGCTTGAGCAGCGAACGCGCTTGCCCTACGGTCGTCGCGGGCGTGATGCTCACCACATTGGCGGACATGACGTCGGCGCAGATCAGCTCGCCGAAACTGCGCGCATAGGCGCGGATTTCGGCGTCGCGCAGGATCGTTTCGAGGTCGTCGGTGTCGATGTCGAGCAGCTCGTCGCGATCGTCGAGCACCGCTTCGAGGTCGGCGCGCGTGAAGCCGGCCTGCGCGGCCACGGGCCCCGCGACCTTGGGCGCGCGCACCGCGTGTGGATAGCGATGCCCCGTGGCCGCGTGATAGACGAGCGCGCTGCCGAGCAACAGGACCGATTGCAGCGCGACGGGCGCGAACACGAATTCATAGCCGAGCGCATGCACGGCCGGGCCGCCGAGCACGGCGGTGAGCGCCACCGCGCCCGAAGGCGGGTGCACGCAGCGCAGCGTGAACATCGCGATGATCGCCACGCCGATGGCGACGGCGGCGGCCGGCACGGGGTCGGGAATCCACATCGCGGCGGTGACGCCCACGATCGCGGATACGAGATTGCCGCCGATGATCGACCACGGCTGGGCGAGCGGGCTGGCGGGCACGCCGAACAGCAGCACGGCCGAAGCGCCCATGGGCGCGATCAGATAGGGAATGCTCGGGTTGCCGCCCAGCAGCCGGTGTGTGACGGCGCCGGTGAGGGCGATGCCGAACAGCGCGCCGAGGCCCGCGCGCAGGCGCTCGCGCTTTCTGACGGTGACCCGGGACGGGGTGAAGCGGGTGAGCCAGCGGAGGACTTTGAAGCGTGACACGATCGGGAGCGCAGGATAGAAACGGGACCGGGACGCCCGTTGCGGGCGTTTTCGGACGGCCGCAAGCCGCCCAAAGAAACGAGATTATATCGCAACGTGATATATGTCGCGACAGTTTGTCGCGTCGGGGGCGCGGGGGGGGGGGGCGGAGCGGTCTGGGCGGGGAATGGGGGGCGCAACGGTTTCCCTCGCGCCTGGGGGAGGCGAAGGGAGCAGACGCCGCCGCGCCGGGCGGCGTGGCGGCTTGCGTCCGGATTAGCCGGCGTGCGGGGGCTGGCCCGCGAAACGCGGCGCGGGCGCGGCGTTGGGGTGGCTTTCCGGGTGGCCTTCGGGGCGGCGATGGCGGCCCGCATCGGCGCTGCGGATTGGCGGCGGCGGGCGGTGCGACGCCGCTTGCACTGCGTGCGCAGGCGGATGCCCGGCGGGCGGCGGCCGGTGACCGTGCGGCTGCATCGTCACGCGCACGCGAGCAGGCGGCTCGGCCATGTGAACGCGCTGCATCGGCAGATGACCTTCGTTGTGAGCCATCACCACGCGCAGTTCGGAGCGGCGGTGCAGGACTTCGCCGCGCAGGTCGCCGTGGCCGTAGTAGTGGCGCTGGCGATGGCCGTCCGAGCCCACGATCCAGATATAGGTGCTGCCGCCCGTGTAGACGATGTCGCGATCGAGCGCGACCGAAACGTACGCATCGTATTGTTGCGGGACATAAACAGGCTGGGCAACGACGACGGGCGGCGGCGGGGGCGCGGCAACCACGGCCGTGGCGCGCGCGGGACCGGCGACGACGCGGGCGTCGGTGACGCAGCCCGTGATGAGCGAGGTTCCGAATAAAGCCAGTGCGAATGGGAGAGCGCGTAGTTTCGCGTTCAAGCGGGACTCCGGATTGGGTTGTTGGCGGTCCCGTGTGTTAACGGCACATGCGAAAGGCGCTTGAGAAAACGGCGCGCGATACCGGTATGCGGATCGCGCCGTGCCATCCGTTTTTCGCATACCTGAGTTCCCAATTTGTGATTTTACGATGGCATATCGGCTTCCTATACTCGGCCGCGAAACGTCAAGATTTCGCACCGATTCCGGAGACAGCCCCGCCATGAACGCCCCCGATCGCTCAGCCGTAGAAGCCGCGGCGCAAGCCGCATCCGTTTCACTCGACGACAAATACACGCTGGAAAAAGGCCGCGTCTACATCAGCGGCACGCAGGCGCTCGTGCGTCTGCCCATGCTGCAAAAGGCGCGTGATCGCCAGGCGGGGCTCAACACCGCGGGCTTCGTCTCCGGCTACCGCGGCTCCCCGCTGGGCGCGCTGGACCAGTCGCTATGGAAGGCGAAAAAGCATCTCCAGGCGCACGACGTGGTGTTCCAGCCCGGCGTGAACGAAGACCTCGCCGCCACCGCCGTATGGGGCACGCAGCAGATCAACCTCTGGCCCGGCGCCCAGCGTGACGGCGTGTTCGGCATGTGGTACGGCAAAGGCCCCGGCGTCGATCGCACCGGCGACGTCTTCAAGCACGCCAACTCGGCGGGCACCGACGCGCGCGGCGGCGTGCTCGTGCTGGCGGGCGACGACCACGCGGCGAAGTCGTCGTCGGTCGCGCATCAGTCGGAGCACGCGCTGATCGCGGCCGGCATTCCCGTGCTCTATCCCGCGAACGTGCAGGAATATCTCGACTACGGTCTGCACGGCTGGGCCATGAGTCGTTACTCGGGCCTGTGGGTCGCCATGAAGTGCGTGACCGACGTGATCGAATCGACCGCGTCGATCGACCTCGACCCGGATCGCGTGCAAATCGTCACGCCCGACGACTACACGATGCCCGCGGGCGGCCTGAACATCCGCTGGCCCGACGCGCCGCTCGCCCAGGAAGCGCGTCTGCTCGACGAGAAGTGGTACGCCGCGCTCGCCTATGTGCGCGCGAACCGGTTGAACCGCGTGGTGATCGATTCGCCGCGCGCGCGCTTTGGCATCATGACCGCGGGCAAGGCCTATCTCGACGTGCGCCAGGCGCTCAGCGATCTCGGTCTCGACGACGAAACCTGCGCGCAGATCGGCGTGCGCGTGCTGAAAGTGGGCTGCGTCTGGCCGCTCGACGCGCAGGACGCGCGTGCGTTCGCCACGGGCCTCGACGAAATTCTCGTGGTCGAGGAAAAGCGCCAGATTCTCGAATACGCGCTCAAGGAAGAGTTGTACAACTGGCGCGAGGACGTGCGCCCCAAGATTTACGGCAAGTTCGACGAGCGCGACAACGAGGGCGGTGAATGGTCGGTGCCGCGCGGCAACTGGCTGCTGCCCGCGCACTACGAACTCTCGCCCGCGCTGATCGCCAAGGCCATCGCGCGGCGTCTCGCGCGTGCGGACGTGTCCCATGCGGTGCCCGAGGAAGTGCGCGCGCGCATGCTCGCGCGCGTGGCGATCATCGAAGCGAAGGAGCGCGAGGCCGCGAAGCCGCGCGTGAGCGTGGAGCGCAAGCCGTGGTTCTGCTCGGGCTGCCCGCACAACACGTCCACCAATGTGCCCGAGGGTTCGCGCGCGCTGGCGGGCATCGGCTGCCACTACATGTCGATGTGGATGGACCGCAAGACCGAAACGTTCAGCCAGATGGGCGGCGAGGGCGTGGCGTGGCTCGGCCAGATGCACTTCTCGGGCGACAAGCACGTGTTCGTCAACCTTGGCGACGGCACGTACTTTCACTCAGGACTGCTGGCGATTCGCGCGGCCATTGCGGCGAGCGCCAACGTCACGTACAAGATTCTCTATAACGACGCCGTGGCGATGACGGGCGGTCAGCCCGTGGACGGCGTGCTCACGGTGCCGCAGATCGCGCATCAGGTGCACGCCGAAGGCGCGAAGCGCATTGTCATCGTCACCGACGAGCCGCAGAAGTACGACGCCGGCGTCGTGCTGCCGGCCGGCGTGGACGTGCATCATCGCGACCGGCTCGATTTCGTGCAGCGTACGCTGCGCGACGTCGCGGGCACCACCGTGCTGATCTACGACCAGACCTGCGCGACCGAAAAGCGCCGCCGCCGCAAGCGCGGTACGTATCCCGATCCGGCCCGCCGCGCGTTCATCAACGACGCCGTGTGCGAGGGCTGCGGCGACTGCTCCGTGCAGTCGAACTGCCTTTCCGTCGAGCCGCTCGACACGCCGCTCGGCACCAAGCGCAAGATCAATCAGTCGTCGTGCAACAAGGACTTCTCGTGCGTGAAGGGCTTCTGCCCGAGCTTCGTGACGGCCGAGGGCGCGCAGTTGCGCAAGCCGCGCGCATTGGGTTTATCGGGCGCATCGGGCGTCGATTTCGGCGTGCTACCGGTGCCCGCGTTGCCAGGACTCGCGAAACCGTACGGCATTCTCGTGACGGGCGTGGGCGGCACGGGCGTCGTGACCATCGGCGGGTTGATCGGCATGGCCGCGCATCTCGCGGGCAAGGGCGTGACCGTGCTCGACATGGCCGGTCTCGCGCAAAAGGGCGGTGCGGTGCTCAGCCACGTGCAGGTGGCGGCCGCGCCCAGTGCCTTGCACGCCACGCGCATCGCCACGGGCGAGGCGCGTCTCGTGATCGGCTGCGATCCGATTGTTTCCGCTTCGGGCGACGTGCTCTCGCGCACCCAGCATGGTGTGACGGTGGCCGCGATCAACAGCGGCGCGACACCGACAGCCGAATTCGTCAAGAATCCTAAGTGGGTGTTTCCCGGCGCGCAAACCGGGTCCGAACTGCGCACGAGCATCGGCGAAGGCTGCGCGTTCATCGACGCCAACGCACTTGCGCTCGCCCTGCTCGGCGACACCATCTACAGCAATCCGCTGCTGCTCGGCTTCGCGTGGCAAAAGGGCTGGCTGCCGCTGGAGCTCGCGCATCTGCAACGCGCGATCGAGCTGAACGGCGTGTCGGTGGAGAAGAACCAGCAGGCGTTCAACTGGGGGCGCTATGTCGCGCATCACGGCGAGGCCGCCGTGCGCGCGTTCGCGAAACCCGCGGCCGACCCTCAAGCCATCGTGCTGGCCATGCCCGAGTCGCTCGACAAGACGATTGCCGCGCGCGAGGCCCTGCTCACCGCGTACCAGAACGCCGCCTATGCGCAGCAGTATCGCCGTGTGGTCGATCGCATTCGTGTGAAGGAAACGCAGCTTGGCGGCGATGCGAAGCTGCCGCTCACGCGCGCGGTTGCGGTGAATCTCGCGAAGCTCATGGCGTACAAGGACGAATACGAGGTGGCGCGCCTCTACGCCGACCCGGCGTACCTGCAAAAGCTGCGCGAGCAGTTCGAAGGCGAGCCGGGCCGCGACTACACACTGAACTTCTGGCTCGCGCCGCCGCTTTTCGCGAAGCGCGACGAACACGGTCATCTCGTGAAGCGGCGCTTCGGCGCGTGGATGCTGCCGGTGCTGCGCGCCACGGCCCGCATGAAGGGCCTGCGCGGCACGGCGTTCGATGTGTTCGGCAAGACCGAGGAGCGGCGCGAGGAGCGCCGGTCGATCGCGGAGTATGTCGCGCTGGTCGACGAGTTCTGCGCGAGCCTCGACGCGCCACGCCTTGCCGCCGCGCTGCAACTGGCGGCGCTGCCCGACGAGATTCGCGGCTTCGGCCACGTCAAGGCGCGCAATCTCGCTGCGGTGGCGAAGAAGCGCGAGCGCCTGCTGGCGGACTACCGCATGCCCGCCGCGATGCGCGCCACGGCCTGAGCGGCGCTCAGGGAAACAGGCGCCTGCCGACGAGCAGCGGCAGGCGCAGCGCGAAGCCGCTCACGAGCCGCAAATGCATGCCCGCGAGGAGCAGGTTGTCGCGCACGTAGTTGAAGTGCGAGACGCCGCCTTCACCGGCGCTGAAGTAGCGCACCGGCGCCTCGATGCGGATGGGCCGCACGCCGGCCCAGCACAGGCGCACGGCGGCTTCGGGATCGAAGTCGAAGCGGCGCATCCACATCTGGCGCTGCATGATCGCCGTGAGCGGCGCGATCGGGTAGACGCGAAAGCCGTACAGCGAATCGCCGATGCCGGCCCACAGCGTTTCGACGTCGGCGAAGAGGTTCGAGAGGCGGCGTCCCTGCACGCGCAGTTGCGGCGCACTCGCGTCGAACTTCGGCAAGCCGAGCACCATGGCTTCGGGCGCGGCCTGCGAGGCGGCCATGAACCCGGAAATCAGTTGCGCGGGGTGCTGGCCGTCGGAGTCCATCGTCAGCACGTGGGTGAAGCCGCGCGCCGCGGCGGCTTCCATCCCCGCGAGCACGGCGCCGCCCTTGCCGCGGTTGGCGGGCAGCACGATCACGTGCAGGCCGGGGTCGCGCTCGGCCATCGCTTGCAGGCGCGCGGCGCTGCCGTCGGTGCTGCCGTCCACGACCACCCACACGGGGTTCCATTGCGCGCGTGCGCTGCGCACGGTCTCGTCGAGCTTCTCGCCTGGGTTGTAGCTCGGGATCAGGACGAGATGCGTGGACGAAGGCGTGTCGGACGCGGTGGAAACGCTGGGCGTGGACATGGCAACGGCCGCTTGCGCAGCGGGAGACGTTGAAGAAATTCTAGGTCGCGCCGCCGCGCCCGCGAGGTTTTCGTAACAGGATGCTTCGCCGCCCGCGCCCATGCTTGCGCCGGGCGCGCCGCGCGACTGCCGCTTTGCGTCGAAGGGTTGCACAGACACTCGTATTCCCTCAGAAGGATGACGCGCCGCCGGGCGCGTCAGGCCAGGCCGCCGTTGATCGAGAGCACTTGCCCTGTCACATAGGCGGCCGCGTCGGAGACCAGATAGGCGACCATGCCCGCCACTTCGGCGGGCTGGCCGGCGCGCTGCGCGGGCACGAGCTGCTTGATGCGCTCGGCGGGAAACGCGCGCTCGACCATCGGCGAGGCGATGATGCCCGGCGCGACGGCGTTCACGGTGATGCCGCGCGAGGCCAGTTCCAGCGAGAGCGATTTGGTCGCGCCGATCAGCCCGGCCTTGGCGGCCGCGTAGTTCGCCTGACCGCGATTGCCCATCACGCCCGCGAGCGAGGCGATGTTGACGATGCGCCCGCGCCGCGTGCGGATCATCGGCATGAGGAGCGGTTGCGTCACGTTGAAAAAGCCGTTGAGCGAGACGTCGATCACGCGGCGCCATTGCTCGCGCGTCATGCCCACGAGCGGCGCGTCGTCGTGAATGCCCGCATTGTTCACGAGAATCTGCACGGGCGTGTCTTGCACGAGCTGCGTGAGCGCGGCTTCGGTGGCGTCGGCGTCGGTCACGTCGAAGGCGATGGCGTGCGCGCTGCCGCCCGCCGCCTCGATACGCCGCGCGACGGCCTCGGCCGCGTCGAGATGGCGGTTGGCGTGCACCCAGACTTCATGGCCCGCCTGCGCGAGCGCTTCGCTAATGGCCTGGCCGATTGCGCCGCTGCCGCCTGTCACGAGTGCCCGCATGAGCGCTTCTCCTCTTGATCCTCTCAATCCTTGCAATCCGCTCGATCAACGCACCCGGTGCGCCTCGACATAGGCGGCCAGCGCGCCGAGCGTCGCGAAGATCTTTTCGTTATCCGGATTGTCCGAGCGCAGCTCGAAGCCGTACTTCTTCGAGATCAGGAGGGCGATCTCCAGAATGTCGATCGAGTCGAGCCCGAAGCCTTCGCCATAGAGCGGCGTTTCGGCGTTCACGTCGTCGAGCGAGACATCCTCGAGATTCAGCTCCTCCACGATCAGCGTGGCGAGTTCTTTTTCCAGTGGGTTCATCATGCGTGGTCTCGTCGGGCATGCCGGCGGTAGCGTTCGCCGCCCGATTTTAGGGTTCGTTTGATGTAAAAGTTACGCGGATTCTAGTCGATGGGTATCGGTGCGTATACCGTGCTCCCTCGCGAAAGGGTTACAGAGGGTCGGCGCTCGCCGCCGCGCATTTTGGGACCGGAACGCGCGAGATGCTTGCGCGGCTTTGCGCCCATCTGGATTGCATGGGCGCCGCCGCGCGCGCGACTCCAAACATTCAGTTACAAACGGGCCGCCGTCCGCCCGGATGTTCGCCGCCGGGCATCTTAAAATGTGCATGCCTCGATAAGTCTGCAAGAAACCGGCCTGAATATTGTGTTTTCGTATGACGATTGATGGCGGATTGAAGGCAATCCGCCGCGTCGCTGCGAATCCTCCGATGTTTGCCGACATGCGTTTGCCAACATGCATTTGCCAACATGCCTGACACGTTCATCCCGCCCATTCATTTCGCATTGGGTTGCACCGTAGCCGCTGGCCGGCCGCGCCGCAAGGCGCCCGGCTTCCGGCGTGACGGCGCGCGCCCGCGCGGGGGCCGCAGATGAGCCAGACGGCGAACGCGGCGCGCGCGGCCCTCGCCGTGGCGGCGGTGGCCGCCTGGCAGGTGGGGGCGCACTACGCGGTCGCGACGCCGGGCGCGCACGGCTTCGGCCTTGCCATGGCGCTCGTGCCGCCGCTGCTGCTCGCGCTGGCGGCCGCCGCGCGTTCGGCGCGCCGGGCGTGGCTGCTGCCGCTCTGGGCGCTCGTCGCGCTCGCGCTGTGGCTCGCACGCACGTCTCTTGCTTCACATTTCGAGTGGGGGCTGTATCTGGAGCATGTGAGCTTCAACCTCGCGATGGCGCTGCTGTTCGGGCGCACGCTCGCGGCGGGGCGCGTGCCGTTGTGCACGCAGTTTGCGTCGATGATGCACGCAGGCGCGCTCTCGCCGGCCGTCGCGCGCTACACGCGCCAGATCACGCTCGCCTGGACGCTCTTTTTCGTCGCGATCGCCAGCGTTTCGACGCTGATGTTCGCCATTGCACCGATTGTCGCGTGGTCGACGTTCGCCAACTATCTGGCGCTGCCGCTCGTCGCGGTGATGTTCGTCGCCGAGCACGCGTGCCGGCGTTTTGCGCTGCCGGGCGAACCGCGCGCCGGCATGCTCGACGCGATCCGCGCGTACCGGCACACCACGCGGCACACCACGCAGGCGCACGCGGAGCATCGCTGAACCATGGATGCCGCCACGCCGAACCAGGAATCTGTATCGACTGAAGTTATGCCGACTCATCCGCTTGTTTTTCATTCGTCGCCCGACCAGGTCGTTGCCTGGCGCGACGGCGCGCCCGTCACGGTGCGCACCTTCCTCGCCGACGTGGCGCGCGTGGCCGCGGCGCTGCCGGCGGGCGGCCACGTGTTCAACGTGTGCCGCGACCGCTACCGCTTCACGGTGAGCCTGTGCGCGGCGCTCGTCGCCGGGCGCATCAGCCTGCTGCCTTCCACGCATACGCCCGAGACGGTGCGCCAGCTCGCCTCGTTCGCGCCCGACGCATTCTGCCTGCACGACGCGCCCGACTGCGCGATCGACCTGCCTCGCTTCGCGTATCCCGAAGCGACGCAGGCCGATCCGGACGCAGGAGCGGCACAAGTGGCTCAAGTTGCACAAGCGGCACAAGCGGCACAAGCGGCACAAGCGGCTCAACCCGCCGCCACGGACGCGCCTTTCGTCGTGCCGGAAATCGACGCCGCGCGCATCATGGCCTATGTGTTCACCTCGGGCTCGACGGGCGCGCCCGTGCCGCACCGCAAGACCTGGGGCTTTCTCGTCGCCAACGTGCGCGCGGCCGCCGCGCGCCTCGGCCTGCTCGACGCGCGCGCCTGCACGATCGTCGGCACCGTGCCGCCGCAGCACATGTACGGTTTCGAATCGACGGTGCTGCTTGCGCTGATCGGCGGCCTCGCGTTCAGCAACCGCCTGCCGTTCTACCCCGGCGATATCCGCACGGAACTCGAAGCGGTGCCGCAGCCGCGCGTGCTCGTCACGTCGCCGATCCATCTGCGCGCGCTGCTCGCTACCGACCAGCCGCTGCCCGAAGCCGAACTCGTGCTGTGCGCCACCGCGCCGCTGGCGGAAAAACTCGCGCTCGAAGCCGAGACGCGCCTCACGGCGCCGCTCATCGAAATTTACGGCAGCACCGAAACCGGCCAGATCGCCACGCGCCGCACCGCGCAGGGCGCGACGTGGGAGCTGTTTCCGCGCATTCGCCTCGAAGCGCGCGCGAGCGAAACGCCGGAAAGCGACGACAAGGGCCCGACGGTATGGGTCTCCGGCGGCCACGTGGAAGAACCCGTGCCGATGGGCGACGCGCTCGAACTGCTCGACACGCGGCGCTTCCTGCTGCACGGGCGCAAGGCGGACCTCATCAATATCGCGGGCAAGCGCACGTCGCTCGCCTACCTCAATCATCAGCTCAACGCGATTGCGGGCGTGGTGGACGGCGTGTTCTTCATGCCCGAGCATGAGGAACACGAGGGCGATGGCGAGGGCGTGAAGCGCCTCGTCGCGCTGGTGGTCGCACCGACGCTCGCCGCCGCCGACTTGCAACGCGCGCTGCGCGAGCGTATCGATCCCGCTTTCATGCCGCGCCCGCTCGTGTTCGTCGATTCGCTGCCGCGTAACGACACGGGCAAGCTGCCGCACGACGTGCTCGCGGCGCTCGTCGCGCTGCACACGCGCGGCGCGGGCACGAAGGCGCCGCGCGCGCTTTCGTTTACGATCGCCGCCGACCATCCCGCGCTGCCCGGACACTTCCCGGGGCATCCGGTCGTGCCCGGCGTGGTGCTGCTCGATCATGTCATCGACGCGATCGGCACCTCGCTCAACCGGCCGATGGACGCGTGGAAGCTCAGTTCCGCGAAATTCCTGAGCCCGGCCGCGCCCGGCGAAACGTTCGACCTCGCGTGGGACGAAGGCACGGGCGGCGCGATCCGCTTCACGCTGCGCGCGGGCGCGCGCGACGTGGCGAGCGGCGTGATCGCCGGCGCAATGAGTGGCGGTGCGACGGCGCGCGCCACGAACGACGGAGCGCAGCCATGACGAAGCGCACCGACTGGGCCAGGCAACAGGAACGCAGCAACGCGCTGCTGCTGCGTGTCATGACGTGGATCTCGCTGCGCCTCGGCCGCCGCGCGGGGCGCGCCGTGCTGCATCTGATCGCCGTGTATTTCGTGCTGTTCTCGCCGCGCGCGTGCGCGGCCTCGCGCGACTATCTGCGCCGCGTGCTGGGCCGCCCCGCGCAATGGCGCGATGTGTATCGCCATGTGTTCACGTTTGCCGCGACGATCCACGACCGCATCTATCTGATGAATGCGCGTTTCGACCTGTTCGACATCCGCCCGCACGGCCACACGCTCGTGGACGCCACGCTCGCGAAGGGGCGCGGCGCGTTCCTGATGGGCGGCCACCTGGGCAGCTTCGAGGTGGTGCGCGCGCTCGGCCGCACGCGGCCCGACCTGCGCGTGGTCGTGACGATGTACGAGGAAAACGCGCAGCGGATCAATGCGACGCTCGCGGCCGTGAACCCGGCCGCGAAACCCGAGGTGATCGGTCTCGGCCAGGTCGATTCGATGCTGAGGGTGCACGAGCGTCTGGACCAGAACTGCATGGTCGGCATGCTCGCCGACCGCACGCTGCTCGCCGACGACGCGGCCACCATGCGGCGCATGGCCTTCCTCGGCGAGCCGGCGGCGTTTCCGCTCGGGCCGCTCTACATGGCCGCGATGCTCAAGCGCCCGGTGCTCTTCATGACGGGCCTTTACCGTGGCGGCAACCGCTACGACGTGCACTTCGAAACGCTCGCCGATTTCACGGACGTGCCGCGCGAGGCGCGCCAGCGCGCCATCGACGCGGCGCTCGTGCGCTACGTCTCGCTGCTGGACCGTTACTGCCGCACGGCGCCGTACAACTGGTTCAACTATTTCGACTTCTGGCAGGTCGGCAGGAAGAGCGCGCAGGCGGCGAGCGCCGCCAATGCCGCCAACGCTGCCAACGTCGGAGCGCCCGCGCCGGTCCGTTCCCCGTCGCCCGCTGCGGCGGCTCCCGTGCGCCGCCGCGAGCGCATCGAGCGACGTGAAGCGCGTGCCGCCGCCGCCGAGCTGCCCGTGCATGAGGTAACCGACGCATGAACGCGCTCCGTCCTTCCTCGTTCTTGCGCGCGGCGGCGAGCGCTGCGCTCGTCGCGCTGGCGCTCGCGCCGTTCGCGCAGGCGCAGGCAGCCGATGCCGGGCAGTCCGCCTGGACGCTCGACCGCCTGATGTCCACGCTCGCGCAGCACAAGTCGGGCCGCGCGAGCTTCACGGAAACGAAATACCTGTCGATCGCCACGCAGCCGCTGGAATCGTCAGGAGAACTCGTGTTCGTCGCGCCCGATCATCTGGAAAAGATCACGCAGAGCCCGAAGCCCGAGCACCTCGTGGTGGACGGCGACATGCTCACCGTGCAGCGCGAGAACCACAAATACACGCTTTCGCTCGCGCGCTATCCCGAGCTGGGCGCATTTATCGAGAGCATTCGCGCGACGCTCGCGGGCAACCGCTTCGCGCTCGAACAGGTGTACAAGGTCGCGCTCGCGGGCCAGGGCGACGACTGGACCCTCACGCTCACGCCGCTCGATTCGCGCATGCGCAAGGTGGTGAGCGCGATCACCATAGACGGCACGCGCGACGCGTTGCGCAGCGTCGCGATCCAGCAGGCCGACGGCGATCATTCGCTGATGCGCCTGCACGCCCTTGCCGCGGACACGAACTGATGGACCCGCAAGCGCGCCCCAACGCCATCGCACGCGGCCTCGCGGCGGTGCAACGCCACGCCGTTGCGGTATGGCTGCTGTGCCTCGTGGCGTGCGCGGTGGCGATCGGCCGCGCGAATTTCAGCGCCGACCTTTCCGCGTTCCTGCCGCGCTCGCCGAGCGAGACGCAACGCGTGCTCGTCGACCAGTTGCGCGACGGCCTCGCTTCGCGGCTGATCCTCGTCGCCATCGACGGCGGCTACGAGAGCACGCGCGCCACGCTGTCGCGCCGTGTGGCCGCGACCCTGCGCGCCGATCCGCAGTTCGCGGCCGTGCACAACGGCTCGGGCGAGAGCGACGCACGCGACGAGCAGTTCATGTTCGCGCACCGCTACGTGCTGAGCCCGGCGGTCACGCCGCAGCGCTTTACCGCCCAGGGCATGCACGACGCGCTGGGCGAGAGCCTCGATTTGTTGAGCTCGTCGGCGGGGTTCGTTGCCAAGGACCTGCTGCCGCGCGACCCCACGGGCGAAGTGGCGGCGCTGGTCGGCCAGCTCGACAGCGCGGCGCAGCCCGTGAGCCGTGGCGGCGTGTGGGCCTCGCGTGACGGCCGGCGCGCCGTGCTCGTCGCGCAAACGGCCGCCGCCGGCTCCGACACCGACGCGCAGGCCCGCGCGATCGAGGCCGTGCAGCGCGCCTTCGAAGCCGCCGCACGCACCTTGCCGAATGCTTCGGCCTACCAGGTGTCGATGACGGGGCCGGGCGTGTTCGGGGTCGCCACGCGCGACGCCATTCGCCACGACGTCGAGCGCCTCTCCACGCTGAGCCTCGTGCTCATCGTCGCGCTGCTGCTCACGCTCTACCGCTCGCCGCGCACGCTCGCGCTGGGCCTTCTGCCGGTGCTTTCGGGCGTGGCGGCCGGCATCGCGGCGGTCGCGCTAGCGTTCGGCACCGTGCACGGGTTGACGCTCGGTTTCGGCACGACGCTGATCGGCGAGGCCGTGGATTACTCGATCTACCTGTTCGTGCAGTCGTCGCAGGACGCGAAGCAGGGCAAGGACACGATGCGCGCGTGGCTCGCCGCCTACTGGCCGACTATCCGCCTGGGCGTGCTGACCTCCGTGTGCGGTTTCGCCTCGATGCTGTTCTCGGGCTTCCCCGGCCTCGTGCAACTCGGTCTCTTTTCGATCGCGGGCCTCGCGAGCGCCGCGCTCGTCACGCGCTTCGTGCTGCCGAGGCTGTGCGGCGGCACGATCGCGATTCGCGACGTTTCGCGCATCGGCGCGGTGCTGGCGCGTCTCGCGCAGGGTGCGCCGCGTTTGCGCTGGCCGCTCGCGGCGCTCGTGCTCGGCGCCGTCGCCACGCTGTGGCTGCATCGCGGCGACCTCTGGAGTCAGGAGCTTGCCACGCTGAGCCCGGTGCCCGCCGCGAGCCAGGCGCTCGACACACGCCTGCGCGCCGACGTGGGCGCGCCCGACGTGCGCTATCTCGTGGTGATTCCCGCCGCGAGCGAGCAAGCCGCGCTCGAAGGCGCGGAGAAGGTCGGCGCGCAGTTGCAGCCGCTCGTCGATCGCGGCGTGCTGGGCGGTTTCGAGAGCCCGGCGCGCTATCTGCCGAGCGACGCCATGCAGCGCGCGCGCCTCGCGAGTCTGCCGGAGCGCCAGGTGCTGGCGGCGCGCCTGAACGAAGCCATCCAGAACCAGCCGGTGAGCGTGAAGCCCGACGCCTTCGCGCCGTTCCTCGCCGATGCCGAAGCCGCGCGCGCCGCGCCGCTCGTCACGCGCGCGGACCTCAAGGGCACGTCGATGGCGCTGGCCGTCGACGGGCTGCTGACCCGGCGCGATGGCCAGTGGACCGCGATGCTGGCGCTGCGTGCGCCACAGGCCGCAGCGGCCGCGAACATGGCCGCAAGCACGGCCACAAGCACGCCCAGTCTCGACGCGACGCCCGTGAGCGACGCCGTCGCTCGCGCGAACGTGCCCGGCGCGTTGTTCGTCGATATGAAAGCCGAGGCCGACCGCCTCTACGTGAACTACGTGCACGAAGACATTCGCCTGTCGCTGGCGGGCTTCGCCGCCATCGTCGTCCTGCTCACGCTCGCGTTGCGCTCGCCCGTGCGCGCGGCACATGCGCTCGCGCCGCTCGTGGCGGCCGTGCTGGTCGTGGCGGCGGGCTTCACGCTGGCGGGCGTTCAGCTCACCATCCTGCACTTGGTGGGCATGCTGCTCATCGTGGCGGTGGGCTCGAACTATGCGCTGTTCTTCTGCAAGCAGGCGCGCAACGACCGTACGCAGCGCGCGACGCCGCGCACGCTGGTCTCGCTGCTGGTCGCCAATCTCGCGACGGTGGCGGGCTTCGGCCTGCTCGCGCTTTCCCATGTGCCGTTGCTCGAAACGTTCGGCCTGACGGTCGGGCCGGGCGCGATGCTCGCGCTCGTGTTCGCGGCGATTCTTGCGCCGCCGCTCGCGCAGGCCAGCGCCGCCGCGCGCGTTCCCGCACGCGCCCCCGGCGATTCCCTCGCGCAGCGCCGGCCCGCCCGCGCGCGCGAGGAACACGCGCATATGAACCATTCGCACGGAGGCAGCGCATGAGCACGCCCATGCTGCCCTCCAGGCCGTCCGCGGTCCCGACGCCCGCGTGCGCCACGGCGCGCCGCTGGAAACCCGCGCCGTCGATCTACGGCGCGGCGGCGGTGCACGCGGGCGCGGCCGCCGCGCTGCTTGCGCAGCCGCACGCCTGGCCGTGGGTCGCAGGCGGCGTGGTCGCCTCGCATCTCGCGTTGACCGCCGCCGGGTTGTGGCCGCGCAGCGCGCTGCTCGGGCCCAACTGGACGCGTTTGCCGCAGCATGCGGGCGAGTGCATCGCGCTCACCATCGACGATGGTCCGGACCCCGAAGTAACGCCGCGCGTCCTCGACCTGCTCGACCGTTACGATGCGCGCGCAACGTTCTTCTGCATCGGCGACCTCGCGCGCCGGCATCCGCAGTGGATCGAGGCGATCGTCGCGCGCGGCCACGCGGTCGAAAATCATAGCCAGCGCCACCGTCACACGTTTTCGCTCACCGGGCCGCGCGCGATGAAGCGCGAAATCGAAGCGGCGCAGCGCACGTTGACCGAGATCGCGGGCACCGCGCCGCGTTTCTTTCGCGCGCCCGCGGGCCTGCGCAATCCCTTCCTCGAACCCGTGCTGTGCGACCTGGGTCTGCACCTCGCGAGCTGGACGCGGCGCGGCTTCGACACGCGCGCGAAAGACGCGGGCACGGTCGCGCGCCGCCTGCTCGACGGCCTCGCGCCGCGCGACATCCTGCTCGTGCACGACGGCCACGCGGCCCGCGACGCGCGCGGCGAACCGCTCGTGCTCGACGTGCTGCCGGCGCTCCTGCGCGCCGCCGCCGAAGCCCGCTTGCCGTGGACGACGCTGCGCGCGTGCCTCGACGACCATCCCTGATACCACCGCTGCGACACCGGACCCGATCGACGTGAAACCCCTGATTCTTTCGCACTTCACCGCCACCAGTTGCCTTGGGCGCGGGCTCGCCGCGACGCTCGACGCGCTGCGCGACCGGCGCGGCGGCCTCGCGCCGTGCGACTTCGAGCGCGCGGAACTCGACACGTGGATAGGCGCGGTGGCCGACGTCGAATCGCAAACGATGCGCGCCGATCTCGCGGACTACGCGTGCCGCAACAACCGTCTCGCGCAACTCGGTTTCACGCAGGACGGCTTCGCACAGCATGTCGAAGCCGCCGTCGCGCGCTATGGCGCCGCGCGCGTGGGCGTGTTCGTCGGCACCAGCACCTCGGGCATCCTCGAAACCGAATACGCGTACCGGCGGCGCGACCCGCAAAGCGGCGCGCTCGCGCCGGGCTTTCACTACGCCGAAACGCACAACCCGTATTCGCTTGCCGCCTTCGTGCGCGCCTGGTTCGGGCTGCGCGGACCGGCCACGTCGATCTCGTCGGCGTGCTCGTCGGGGGCGAAGGTGTTCGGCTCCGCGCGCCGCATGATCGAAGCGGGGCTGATCGACGCGGCGGTGGTGGGCGGTGTCGATTCGTTGTGCCTGACAACGCTATATGGCTTCAATTCGCTGGAACTGCTCTCGCGCGACCCGTGCCGTCCGTTCGACGTGAACCGCAACGGCATCTCCATTGGCGAGGCAGCGGCGTTCGCGCTGCTCGAACGCGCGCCGGATACGCCGGACGACGATGCGGTCCTGCTGCTCGGCGTGGGCGAATCGAGTGACGCGCATCACATGTCGTCGCCGCATCCCGACGGGCTCGGCGCGCGCGCGGCGATGGAGCAGGCGCTCGCGACCGCGGGCGTGAGCGCGGGCGAGATCGACTATATCAACCTGCACGGCACGGCCACGCCGAGCAACGACGCCGCCGAAAGCCGCGCGGTCGGCGCGCTGTTCGAGCGCACCCCGTGCAGCTCGACCAAGGGCGCGACCGGCCATACGCTCGGCGCGGCGGGTGCGCTCGAAGCCGTGATTGCGGCGCTCGCGCTGCGCCATCGCTTCATGCCCGCGGGCGTCAACACCGCGCAGCCCGATCCCGCGCTTGGCCTCGACTATGTGCTGGAGAGCCGCGAGGCGCGCGTGGACGTGGTGCTCAGCAATTCGTTCGGCTTCGGCGGCACGAACTGTAGCCTCGTGCTCGGCCGCGCGGATCGCGCACGCGGCGGGAATCCGGCACATCGGGAGCAGACGTCATGAGACTTTCCGCCTTTATCGAAAGCGTTGGCGTGATCGGGCCGGGGCTCGCCGACTGGCCGCATGCCGCCGAGGTGCTCGCCGCGCGCACGCCCTACGTGAGCGCGCAGACGGTGCTGCCGCCGCCCGCCGGGCTGCCCGCCGCCGAGCGCCGCCGCACGGGCGCCGTCGTCAAGACCGCGCTTGCCGTGGGCCACGAGGCCGTGGCGGCGAGCGGGCGCGACGCCACCACGCTGGCCGCCGTGTTCGCGGCCTCGGGCGGCGACGGTCACAACTGCCATGTGATTTGCGAGGCGCTCGCGGGCGACGATCGCCTGCTGTCGCCCACACGCTTTCACAACTCCGTGCACAACGCGCCCGCCGGTTACTGGAGCATCGCGGCGCGCGCGCGGGCCACGTCGAACGTGCTTTGCGCGCACGACGGCAGCTTCGCGGCGGGGCTGCTCGAAAGCGTGTGCCAGGTGGCGGTGGACGGCGTACCGACCCTGCTCGTCGCTTACGACACCGACTATCCCGAGCCGCTGCGCGCGGTGCGCCCCATCGCCGATGCGTTTGGCGTGGCGCTCGTGCTCGCGCCGCAAGCGAGCCCGGCGGCGCTGGCGCGCATCGACGTGACGCTTGTCGAAGCGGAGGCGACCCCGCTCGCCGCAACCGAACTGGAAGCGCTGCGCAGGAACAATCCCGCCGCGCGCGCGCTGCCGCTGCTCGAAGCGCTGGCCGCACGCCGCCCGGGCCGCGTGGTGATCGACTATCTCCCCGAAAGCGAAACGCGCGTGCAACTCGAGGTGTCGATGCCCGAGACCTTCGGAGCGCAGCCATGACGACCCAGGCCGGCCTGCCGGGCGCGCTTGCGAACGTGCTCGCCCATGCCGCTTCGAACGGTCCTCATGCCGTCGCGAACGCGCCGCTGGACCACGCGTGGATTGCCGCGCACATCCCGCACGGCGGCGCGATGTGCCTGCTCGACACCGTGCAGGCGTGGGACGACACGCGCATTCGCTGCACGGCGACGAGCCATCGCGACCCGCACAATCCGCTGCGTCTGCGCGGGCGTCTTTCGGCGGTTTGCGGCGTGGAGTACGCGGCGCAAGCCATGGCCGTGCACGGCGCGATACTGGGCGTGCTGCAAAACTCGCAAGCCTCGCACGACGGCGCGCCGGCCGGCCGCCCGCGCGTGGGCTATCTCGCGAGCGTGCGCAACGTCCAGGCGCACATCGAGCGGCTCGATACGCTCGACACGCCGCTCACAATCGACGCCGAGCGCGTGAGCGGCACCGGCAACAGCATCCTCTACGCCTTTACGGTGCGCGGCGACGACCGCGTGCTGCTCACGGGACGCGCGGCGGTGATGCTCGACGCGTCCGCGGTCATTCGATAGCAACCTCAAAGGGAGCCTACGATGAAAGCCAAACGGTTCATACTCGCGGCCCTCGTGCTCGGCATGGCGAGCTCGATGGCGCACGCCGATCTCCACGAAGTGAAGGAGAATATCAAGCACGATTCGAAGGAGGCGGCCACGAAAACCGGCCACGCCGCGCGCGACTTCGGCCACGCCACCGCGAGCGCGGCGAAGGCCGTGGGCCACGGTATCGCGCATGCGTCGCGCGAAGGTTACGAGGCCACCAAGCGCGCGACCAGGCGCGTGTTCCACAAGGATGGCAAGGACGAGCGGGGCGAGGCTTAACCCCTTGAGGCCTTGCGCGCCGACGCTTATCCCCGTTTCCCTCCCGCCGCGCCTGGGCGCTTGACGCGCCCCGTCGTTTGTATTTCCCCCACGCTTCAAGATCCCGCCGCCCCTGCCGTTAATGCAGGGGCGGCCCCATCGCTCGCCTGGCGGCAGGCGGTGCGCCGCGCACCACACTTGAGATCGAACCGGGTACGGGCTTCAGGCGCGCGGTGCGCGCCACGGCAACAAGAGGGGACGAGGGTATGGTCAATTCCGAAGCGGCGGGAGCGTTCGGCGCAGCGGGATCATGGGACGTTCAGGCGGGCGTGCAGGGAGCGTCGAACGGCGTGAACCGCGCGAGCGGGGCTGACGAGGCGCTCGCCTCCGAGCGCGGCGTGCTGCGCCTCGTGTCGCGCGGCATGCCGCTGCCGGAGTTGCTGGCCGAGGTGTGTTGCCGCGCCGAGCGGCTGCTGGGCGCGGGCGCGAACTGCTCGATCCTGCGGCTCGACGGCGACGGGCGGCGCTTGCGCATCGGCAGCGCGCCGTCGTTGCCCGCGCACTATCACGCCGCGTTCGACGGCACGCCCGTGGGGCCCGGCACGAGCCCCACGGGCACGGCCATCTACGAGCGGCGCACGGTTTGCGTGGAGGACTTCGAGGCGGCGCACACGTGGGGCGAATACCGGCGCATCGCGCTCGACAGCGGGCTGCGCGCGGTCTGGACCACGCCGCTCGACGACGACAACGGCGGCGTGCTTGGCGCGCTCGCCGTCTACCAGAACCGCCCGTGGCGGCCCAACGCGGCTGAGGAGGCCCTGCTGTGCGACATCGCCCGCAGCGTGGCGGTCATGCTCAACCAGCAGACCATCGCCGAGCGGCTCGCGCGCAGCGAGGAGCACCACCGCCTCGTGGTGGACCACCTCAACGAAGGCGTCGTGATGCAGTCGCGCAACGACACCGTGCTCGCCTGCAACCGCAGCGCGCGGCGCATTCTGCGCCTGCCCGAGGACGCCATCGGCCGCAGCATCCTGCATCTGATCCCGCGCGTGCTCGACGAAAACGGCGTGCCCTTGCCGCTCTCGAAGCGTCCCAGCATGCGGGCGCTGGACACGGGCGAGGCCGTGCTCGGCGAGACCGTGGGGCTTGAGCTTGCCGACGGCGAGGTCGTGTGGGTGAACGAGAACGTGCTGCCGATCTTCCGGGCGGGCGAGAGCGAGGCGATTTCCGTGGTGGTCTCGTTCACCGACATCGGGCCGGTGCGCGAGGCGCAGCAGCAACTGCGCTACCTCGCCACGCGCGACGCGCTCACGGGCCTCTACAACCGCACCTTCCTCGCCGAGCGCATGCATGCGCTGCTCGAAAGCGCGAGCGGCACGGAGCGGCCCGCGCTCCTCTTCGTCGATCTCGACGGCTTCAAGAAGGTCAACGACACGGGCGGCCACGAGGCGGGCGACCTGCTGCTGCGCGACGTGGGGCGGCGTTTGACCGGCTGCGTGAGTGAGGCCGATACGCTCGCCCGCGTGGGCGGCGACGAATTCGTGATCGCCGTGCGGCGCTTCGACGACGTGGCCGAGCTGGTCGCGCTCGCGCAGCGCGTGCTCGACGCCATTGCCGCGCCGTTCGCGGTGGCGGGCAACGAGTATTACCTGGGCGCCTCGATCGGCATCAGCGTGTATCCCGACGACGGCCGCAGCGCCGCCGCGCTCATGCGCAACGCCGACTCGGCGATGTACGCCGCCAAGCAGCGCGGCACCAACCAGTTCCAGTTCTTCACGACCGAGCTGCGCCAGCGCCTGCAACGCCGCTTCCAGGTGGAGCGGGGCTTGCGCCGGGCGCTCGCCGCGGGCGAGTTGCGGCTCGTCTATCAGCCCATCGTCGACGGCGCGAGCGGCCTCATGATCGGCGCGGAGGCGCTGTTGCGCTGGGAGAGCGGCGAGCTTGGCCACGTGTCGCCGGTGGAGTTCATCCCCGTGGCTGAGGACACCGGCATGATCGTGCCCATCGGCCAGTGGGTGCTCGAACACGCGTGCCGCCAGGCCGCGCAATGGCGGCGCCTGCTCGCGCCCGACTTTGTGATGGCCGTCAACTTCTCGCCGCGCCAGATCGCCGACGGCGTGGTCGAGCAGGTGCAAAGCTGTCTCGCGAAATCGGGCCTCGCGCCCGAGGCGCTCGAAGTGGAGATCACAGAGGGCATCCTCATGAGCGACAACCAGAGCGTGCTGCCCATCCTGCGCGCGCTCGACGACATTGGCGTGCGCATCTCGGTGGACGACTTCGGCACGGGCTATTCGTCGCTTTCGTATCTGAAGCGCTTTCCGCTGCATCACCTGAAGGTCGATCGCACGTTCGTGGCGGGCCTGCCGGACAATCGCGACTCGGTGGCGATCACCCAGGCCGTCGTGGCGATGGCGCACTCGCTCGGCATGCGGGTGACGGCCGAAGGCGTGGAAACGACCGAGCAGTCGTCGTTTCTGCGCTCGCTTGCCTGTGAGCGCCAGCAGGGCTACCTGTTCGGCAAGCCGGTGAGCGCGCAGGCCTGCGCGGCGCTGCTGCGCGAGCATGGCGCGCAGCGCGTGCGGGCGGACGCGTGAGCCAAACTTGATCCGGCACGGGCGGCCTTGCGCACAAGCCTCAAGATTTCCCGTGCCAGGCCGTAGACGATTGAGGTGCCGGACGCATCACATCACACGACAGAGACACGAGGGAATCATGGAAAGCGGCTTCGCAATCGACGAACGAACCCGCCTGACGAGCACGAACCAGTTCGAACTCTTGCTGTTCCGGCTCGGCGCGGCGCCGGGCAGCGAGGTGGGCGAGATTTTCGGCATCAACGTCTTCAAGGTGCGGGAAATCCTGAGCATGCCGGCGATCACGCCGATCGCGGCATCGTCCCCCTATGTGCTCGGCGCGGCCAACATCCGGGGCCAGGTGATGCCCGTGATCGACTTGCCCAAGCTGATGGGCTGTGAACCGGCCACGGGCCGCAACATTTTGCTCGTCACGGAATTCGCGCGCTCCACGCAGGGCTTCGCGCTCGAAAGCGTGGACGAGATCGTGCGGCTCGAATGGAGCCAGGTGCTCACCGCCGACGTGACGATGGGCAACCGCGTGACGAGCATCGCGCGCCTCGGCAACGATCCCGAGAGCACGAAGCTCGTGCAGGTGGTGGACGTGGAGCAGGTGCTGCGCGACGTGTTCCCGGCGCAGCATGGCGCAGTCGTGCCGGAAGAAGTGGGCGAGCCCGCGGTGATTCCGCCGGGCGCGAAGGTGCTGGCGGCCGACGACTCGGGCTTCGCGCGCGAGCTGATCGGGCAGAGCCTCAGCGCGCTGGGCGTGGAGTACACGATGGCGAAAACGGGCCTCGAAGCGTGGAAGCAGCTCGAAGCGATCGCGACGAGCGCGGAGCGCGAAGGCTTGCGCGCGAAGGACCGCATCGCGCTCGTGCTCACCGACCTCGAAATGCCGGAGATGGACGGCTTCACCTTGACGCGCAAGATCAAGGCGGACCCGCGCACCGTGGACATTCCCGTGGTGATCCACTCGTCGCTCACGGGCACCGCGAACGAAGCGCACGTGAAGAACGCGGGCGCGAGCGGCTATGTGGCGAAATTCGCCGCGGGCGATCTCGCCGGCGCGATTCGCAACGCGCTGGCGGGAAAAACGGTTTACGCCTGATCGCATCGCCATGATGCATGCGCCGGAGCGCGACGCTCCGGCGCGCTCCTTCTTTGCGTCTCCCGTTCGAACACACGAACGCTTTCCTCAGACGTGTGCCGCCCAGGTACGTCGTATGCGCATCCTTTACCGCGTCATTATCGGTAAATATATCACGTTGTGATGTATTGACTATAATGCACGAAGGTGCACTTATTTTGCGCGCATGCGGCCGTGCAACGGGTTGCCGACCGGCGCAAGGAGGACAACCATGGGCGGCAAGCTTTCCAATCCGGCGCCGCTAGGCCTCGCCGGTTTCGCATTCACCACGTGGATGCTCAGCATGATCAACGCGGGCTGGTACAGCGCCGATGCGATGGGCCTCGTGCTCGCGCTTGCGTTTGCATTTGGCGGCACCGCACAGATGATCGCGGGCGTCATGGAGTTTCCGCGCGGCAATACCCTCGGCACCGTGGCGTTCCTGAGCTACGGCGCGTTCTGGTGGTCCTTCGCGCTTTTCGTCGGGTTCCTCGGCACGAAGGTGCCCGAGTCGTTCGTTGGCTGGTATCTGCTCGTTTGGGGCGTGTTCACGTTCTATATGTGGATTGGCTCCATGCACACGAGTACGTCGGTGCAACTCGTGTTTCTCGCGCTGTGGATTACCTTCGGACTGCTGGCCATTGGCATCTGGACCGACATGACGGCCATCACGCGTCTGGGCGGCTATGCGGGGCTCGTCACGGCGGCGCTGGCGTTCTACGCGTCGGCGGCCATGGTGATCAACGAAAGCTTTGGGCGCACCGTGCTGCCCACGCATCCCTACATCGAACCGCATCCGCACGCGGCTTGAGCGTTTCCGGCGCCGCCGCGCCATCGCGCCCGGCGGCGCTTCATCCCGAGGAGCACGTCATGGATGAGCATCTGGTCTTTCCGCCTTCCGCGGAATGGGCCGCGAAGGCATGGGTCGACCAGGCCGGTTATGAAGCGATGTACCGCCGCTCGACCGAGGACCCCGAAGCGTTCTGGGGCGAACAGGGCAAACGGCTCGACTGGATCAAACCGTACACCCGCGTGAAGGACGTCTCGTTCGCGAGCCGCGACCTGCACATACGCTGGTTCTACGACGGCACGCTCAACGTATCGAGCAACTGTCTCGACCGGCATGTGGCCGCGCGTGGCGAGCGGCCCGCCATCATCTGGGAGGGCGACGATCCCGCGGTGAGCCGGACCATCACGTATCGCGAGTTGCATGCCGAGGTGTGCAAGTTCGCCAATGCGCTCAAGTCGCTGGGCGTGAAGCGCGGCGAGCGCGTGACGATCTATATGCCGATGATTCCCGAGGCCGCGGTGGCGATGCTCGCCTGCGCGCGCATCGGCGCGATCCATTCGGTGGTGTTCGGCGGCTTCTCGCCCGAGGCGCTTGCCAACCGCATTCAGGACTGCGCTTCGACGCTCGTCATTACGGCCGACGAAGGCGTGCGCGGCGGCCGCACGATCGCAATGAAGGCCAGCGCCGACGCCGCCATGGCGAAATGCCCCGAGGTGAGCGCGTGCGTGGTGGTACGGCGCACGGGTGGCAAGATCGACTGGCGCGAAGGGCGCGACCACTGGTATCACGAACTGATCGATCGGAGTCCTGCGGATTGTCCGGTGGAGGAAATGAACGCCGAAGATGCGCTGTATATCCTCTACACCTCCGGCTCGACGGGCAAGCCCAAAGGCGTTGTCCACACCACGGGCGGTTACTTGACCTATGTGTCGCTCACGCACCAGTACGTGTTCGACTATCACGACGGCGATGTGTACTGGTGCACGGCCGATGTGGGCTGGGTGACGGGGCACAGCTACATCGTCTACGGGCCGCTTGCCAATGGCGCGACCACGCTCATGTTCGAAGGCTTGCCGAACTATCCCGACAGTTCGCGCTTCTGGCAGGTGTGCGACAAGCACAACGTGCAGATCATCTACACCGCGCCCACGGCCATTCGCGCGCTCGTGCGCGACGGCGAGGGGCCGGTCAAGCGCACTTCGCGCAAGTCGCTGCGCCTGCTCGGCACGGTGGGCGAACCGATCAATCCGGCGGCATGGCTCTGGTATTACGAAGTGGTGGGCGACAAGCGCTGCCCCGTTGTCGATACCTGGTGGCAAACCGAAACGGGCGGCATCATGATCACGGCGCTGCCGGGTGCGACCACGCTCAAGCCGGGCTCGGCCACGCGGCCGTTCTTCGGCATCCGCCCGGCGATCGTCGACGAAAAGGGCAACGTGCTCGACGGCCCGGCGGCCGGCAGCCTCTGCATGCTCGACTCGTGGCCGGGGCAAATGCGCTACGTCTACGGCGACCCCGAGCGCATGCGTCAGGTCTATTACAGCCAGTTCGAAGGCAAGTATTACACGGGCGACGGCTGCTACCGCGACGCCGATGGCGACTACTGGATCACGGGGCGTATCGACGATGTGGTGAACGTCTCGGGGCACCGGCTGGGGACGGCGGAGGTGGAGAGCGCGCTGGTCTCGCACCCCGACGTGGCGGAAGCGGCCGTAGTAGGCTTTCCGCATTCGCTCAAGGGGCAGGGCATCTATGCCTATGTGACGCTGAAGGCGGGCGTGGAGCCGAGCGATGCGCTGCGCGCGGCGCTCGTGGCGCGCGTGCGCCAGGAGATCGGGCCGATCGCGAGCCCCGATTTCATCCAGTGGGCCCCGGTGTTGCCGAAAACGCGTTCTGGCAAGATCATGCGTCGCATTCTGCGCAAGATCGCCGATGGCGAGTATGAAAACCTGGGCGATGTTTCGACGCTGGCCGACCCGCGCGTGGTGAAGGAGTTGATCGACCATCGCGTGGCGCACTGAGAGAGGCGGATGCGCTCAAAAACGTTCACAAACGTCTTTGAGCGCGCCGCGGTGCAATACCGCAGATAGCTTCGCCCGGATAGCTTCGCCCGGCACGGCGGTCCCCATTTTCCCGCTCTGCGCGTGTATACAAAGTTGCCTCGCGGCGCTCCGCGCGCACGCGGTTTGTATACGCGCATACCCTATACCATTTAAACGGTCGCGGGCACCTATCATGGATAAGTCATGATGCGCCGGGTTCCCTTGCAGGCCGCACGCCATGAGCGCGCGACGTTCGCGGGGTCTCGTACCGGACGAATTATTTCGTTTTGCTAACTGACCGCGCGGGCTCGCCTGCGTTGCGGCATCGCCCGGTCGGGTCCATAGTCAGGAGCCGCTCACATGAATCTTCAGAACAATGGCACGCCCGACGCACCCCGCCAGCGGGGCACGTTGCACGCAACGTTAGGCGCCGCCCTTTTTGCGCTGGCCGCGCTCGCGCCGGGCCTCGTGCCGGGTCTCGCGTATGGCCAGACCATCAAGATCGGCGTGCCCGTGCCGCTTTCGGGCAGCAGCGCTGCTGCCGGCACGGACATCGTGAACGGCGCGAAGCTCGCGGCCGCGAAGATCAACGCGGCGGGCGGCGTGCTCGGCAAGCAGATCGAACTCGTGCCCGAGGACGACGCGTGCGACGCGCAAACGGCGGTGCAGGCCGCGCAGAAACTCGTGGACGCGGGCGTGGTGGCCGTGGCGGGCGGCTATTGTTCGAGCGCGGCGCTGCCCGAACTGACGGCGTTCCACCGGGCCGGGATTCCCTACGTGCTTGACGCCTCGACCAATCCCAAGCTCACCGAAATGGGCTACGACACGGTGTTTCGCACGATAGGCCGCGACGACCAGCAAGGGCCCTTCGCGGCGAGCTTCATGAAGAACGCGCTGAACGTGAAGCGCGTGGCGGTGATCGACGACAACACGACTTACTCGAAGGGCCTCGCGCAGAACACGGTCGAAGCGCTCAAGAAGATGGGCGTGGACGTGGTCTACGCCGACTCGATCACGCCGGGCCAGATGGATTATTCGCCCACGCTCACCAAGGTTTCATCGCTCAAGCCGGACGTGATCTACTACACGGGTTATTTCTCCGAAGCCGGCCTGCTCGTCAAGGAAGCACGCCAGGTGGGCCTGAAAATGACCTTCATGGGCGGCGACGCCACCAACGACCCGACGCTCATGAAGACGGCGGGCCCGGCCGCGGACGGCATGATCATCACGACCTCGCCGCTCGCGCAGTTCCTTTCGGGCGCGCACGACTACGTGGACCAGTACACGAAGACCTATGGGCAAGGGCCGGGACCGTATTCCGTGTATGAATACGACGCCGTGGGCGTGACGGCCAAGGCGATTGCCGACGCGAAATCGACCAAGCCCGCCGATATCGCTGCGGCGCTGCACAAGATCACGAATTATCCGGGCCTCACCGGGCAGATCGGCTTCAATCCGAAGGGCGATCGCAGCCGCGCCGTGTACATCACGATCATCGTGCGCAACGACCAGTTCGAGCCGTATCAGCGGCAGGATGCGAGCGGCAAGTGGGTGGCGATGAAGTAAGCGCCCCGGGCCGCCCATGAGCACCTTTCTCCAGTTCGTCGTCGAGGGGCTGACGATCGGCTCGTTCTACGCGCTCGTCGCCCTCGGCTACACGATGGTCTACGGCATCATCCGGCTCATCAACTTCGCGCACGGCGATCTCTTCATGGTGGGCGCGTTCGTGGGCTGGACCGCGCTCTCCACGCTCGCGGCCGGACGCCTGCCGCTCGCGCTGGCGCTGTTCGTGGCTTTCGCGGCGGCCATGCTGGCCACGGGCGTGCTGGGCGTGGCGATCGCGCGCGTGGCCTACCAGCCGCTCTTGCGCGCGCCGCGCCTGTCCATCCTCATCACCGCGCTAGGCATTTCGCTGCTGCTGGAGAACGGCGTGTTGATCGCCTATGGCGCGGGCTTTCGCACCTATCCGCATCTGCTCACGCATACGGGCTTCGACGTGATGCAGGTGCACGTGACCTTCGCGCAGATCGGCATCGTCGCGGCGAGCTTCGCGCTCATGATCGCGCTCTATTTGTTCGTACACCATACGTTTATCGGCACGGCCATGCGCGCGCTTGCGATCGACCAGGACGCGGCGCGCCTCATGGGCATCGACGTCGAGCGGCTCATCCAGCTCACGTTCTTCATCGGCTCGGCGCTGGCCGCCGTGGCGGGCGTGATGGAAGGTCTCTTCTACACGCAGATCAACTTCTTCATGGGCTTCGTGCTCGGGCTGCGTGCGTTTACGGCGGCGGTGCTGGGCGGTATCGGCAACATTCCGGGTGCGATGGTGGGCGGCTTCCTGATCGGGCTGCTGGAGGCGTTCGGCGCGGGCTATGTGTCCTCGCAATGGACTGACGTGTTCGTGTTCGGCGTATTGATCGCCGTGCTTGTGGTGAAGCCGACGGGGTTGTTCGGCGAGCGCGTTGTCGAGAGGATGTGAGCGATGCGCGCGCGGGCTTCGCAGACCTCATGGGTCGCCGCCATCGTGCTGATCGCGGCGGCGATCGCGATTCCCGCGTTCGCGAGCGGCTATATCGTCGATGTCGGGCTCACCATCATCACGTATGCGATCCTCGGCCTCGGGCTCAATATCGTGGTGGGCTATGCGGGGTTGCTCGACCTCGGCTATGCGGCCTTCTTCGCTATCGGCGCGTACACCACCGCACTGCTCGAAACGCTGCTGCATTTCACGTTCTGGGAAACGCTGCCGTTCAGCATCGCGTTCGCGGGCGCTTCGGGCATCGTGATCGGCTATCCCACGCTGCGGCTGCGCAGCGACTATCTCGCCATCGTCACGCTCGGCTTTGGCGAGATCACGCGTATCGTCGCGACCAATCTCGACATCACGGGCGGACCGAACGGCATTTACGGCATCGAGCCGCCCAGCCTGTTCGGCTACGAGATCAGTTCGCCGCGCGCGGTGTATCTGCTCGGCATGGCGTTTTTCATCGTGGTGCTGGTGTTCGCGGTGCGCCTTGGGCGCTCGCGCCTGGGGCGCGCGTGGACCAGCATTCGCGAAGACGAGGCCGCAGCGGAAGCGGTGGGCGTCGCGACGCTGCGCGCGAAAATGCTCGCCTACGTGATGGGCGCGCTGATCGGCGGGCTGGCGGGCAGTCTCTTCGCCGCGCGCTTCGGCACCATCGATCCCACGGCGTTCACCTATCTCCAGTCGGTCACGATTCTCATCGTCGTGGTGATGGGCGGGCGCGGCAGCATTCCCGGCGTGATACTCGGCGCGGTGATCGTGGCGGGGCTGCCGGAGCTGCTGCGCTTCCTGAACCTGTGGCGCATTTTCGGCTTCGCCGTGGCGCTCGTCGTGCTCATGTTGTTGCGCCCGCAAGGATTGTGGCCCGCGCACGTGCGGCGCGCGGCACCCCGGCCCGAGGAGGAGAGGGTGGCCCACGAGGCGGAGGCGGCGGAAGCGGCGGGGCACGAAAGCGCGCCGGCCGTCGCCATTGCCGACACCAGCGCGATCGACGCCGCCACCGCGCGCGAAACGCTGCTCGAAGTGCACGGTCTCGAACGCCGCTTTGGCGGCGTGCGCGCCATAGGCGGCATCAGCTTCGAGGTACGCAGCGGCGAGATCCTCGCGCTGATCGGCCCGAACGGCGCGGGCAAGACCACGGTGTTCAACTGTCTGACCGGCGTGATCCGGCCCACCGGCGGGCGCCTTGTCTGGCGCGGCGAGCCGCTTGTGGGCGGCGCGCCGCACCGCAACGTGCATCGCGGCATCGCGCGCACGTTTCAGGGCATCCGCTTGTTCAACCACATGAGCGCGTTCGAGAACGTGCTGATCGGCATGGATCACCGTCTGCACACGCCCTTCGTGGCGGAACTGCTGGGCACGCGCGCCGCGCGCAACGAAGCGGCGGAGCACGGGGCGCTGGGCCAGCGCTGGCTCGATCTAGTGGGGCTCGGCGCGCGCGCGAGCGAATATGCTTCGGACCTGCCTTATGGCGATCAGCGCAGGCTCGAAATTGCGCGTGCGCTGGCGAGCCAGCCGCGCCTGCTGCTGCTCGACGAACCGGCCGCGGGCATGAATCCCACTGAAAAGCACGCGTTGATGGCGCAGATCCGCCGCATTCGCGACCTGGGCGTGACGGTGCTGCTGATCGAGCACGACATGGCGCTCGTGATGGGCGTGTCGGACCGCATTATCGTGATGGACCACGGCGAGATCATCGCCGAGGGCGCGCCCGCGCAGATCCAGAACGATCCCGTGGTCATCGACGCCTATCTGGGCACAGCCGAGGAAGACGACGGGCCCGATGCCGCCGGCGGGGAGAAGTCGCTATGGAGCTAGGCGCGGGCAACCCGCTCCTCGACGTTCGCGACCTGCGCGTGAACTACGGCAACATCGAAGCGCTGCACGGCATCTCGCTCGATGTCGGGCCGGGTGAGATCGTCGCGCTGCTCGGGGCCAACGGCGCGGGCAAGACGACGACGCTGCGCACGATCTCCGGGCTGCTGCGCCCGCGTGGCGGCACGATCGCGTTCGAGGGGCAGGCGCTCGTCGGGTTGCCGTCGCATCGCGTCGTCGCGCTCGGCATCGGCCACGTGCCCGAGGGGCGGCGTATTTTTGGCGGCCTCACCGTGGAGGAGAATCTGCGCCTGGGCGGCTACCTGCTGCGGCGCGACGCTGCCGCGCTCGAACAGGGCATTGCACAGGCCTACGAAACATTTTCGCGACTGCACGAACGTAAGGACCAGCTCGCGGGCACGCTGAGCGGCGGCGAACAGCAAATGCTCGCCATTGCGCGGGCGCTCATGCTCAAGCCGAAGCTCGTGCTGCTCGACGAGCCATCCATGGGCCTGGCGCCGAAGCTCGTGCGCGGCATTTTCGAGGTGATCGCGCGCATCAGTAGCGCGGGCACGGCCGTTCTGCTTGTGGAGCAGAACGCACGCCAGGCGCTGCGCATCGCGAGCCGGGCTTACGTGCTGGAGGGGGGCCGTGTGGCGCTTTCGGGTTCGTCGAGCGAGCTGGCGGGCGACAACCGCGTGCGCGCGACGTATCTGGGCGGCAGTGCGTTACCGCCGGGGCAGGCGTAGCGCATCGCGCCCAAAGCCGCTCACATCTGCTCACATCTGCCGGAACAAATGCGCGTACTGGCGGCTCACCGCGAGCGCGCCGGCGTGGCCGCGCAGGCGCAGCGTCATCTTCCCGAGCGCACTGACCGAGGCGCTTTCCACCTGATCCACGTTGACCACGGTGCTGCGGTGCACCTGCCAGAAGCGCGCGGGGTCCAGTTGCTCGCACAACTCGCGCAGGCTCGTGCGGATCAGCAGCTCGCCGCCGTGCGTCGTGACCACGACATATTTGTCGGCGGCTTCGAAGTACAGAACATCTTCCACCGGAACCATGCGGATGTCGTTGCCGCTGGAGGCGCGCAGATAACGCAGCGGCGCCGGGCCTGAACGCGCCTGCGCGCCCGCACGCGCTTCGCGCACGTCCTGCGTGATCGTTTCCAGTTGGCGCAGCACGCGCTGAAGGTCGGCTTGCATCTGCGGAGCGGTTCCCGGCTCGCCCGCCGCGCTCCCGGAAGATCGCGCGAGCCGCTCTCGCAGCCGCTCCACCGTGCGCGCGAGCCGCGCCGCCTCGACGGGCTTGAGCAGATAGTCGATGGCAGCGGCGTCGAAGGCTTCCAGCGCGTAGGCGTCGAAGGCCGTCACGAACACGATTTGCGGCGGCGCGGCGAGTTGCGCGCACGCGCGCGCGACGTCGAGGCCGCTCGCGCCCGGCATGGCGATGTCGAGGAACGCCACATCGGGCGCGAGCGCGCCAATGCGCTCGATGGCGTCATGGCCGTTGCCGACGCTCGCCGCGATATGCAGATCCGGCCACGCGTGCGCCAGTTCGCGTTCGAGCGCGGCGGCGATCAGCGGCTCGTCTTCGGCGATCAGCGCGGTGGGCGCGGTGGGCGCGGCATGGGCGGGCGCGCGGCGTTTCATGGCGTGGTTCCCGTGGCTCCCGCGTTGCCGGGCGCGCCGGAGTTGCCCGCGTCGTCCGCATCGTGAGCGGGCAGCCGCACGCGCGCAATGAGTCCGTGCGGCGCGTTCTCGATCAGCGTGAGCGAGGCGTTCTCGCCATAGAGCGCCGCGAGCCGCTCGCGCACGTTCGCGAGGCCGACGCCCGCGCCCTGCGTGCCGGGCGTCGCGCCAAAGCCCGCGCCCGTGTCCGCGACGCTCAGTTCGACATGCGAGCCGTCGCGCCGGGCGCTCACGTCGATCCGTCCGCCCTGGACCGCGCCCTGAATGCCGTGCTTGAGCGCGTTCTCCACCAGCGGCTGCAACAGCATGGGCGGCACCGCCAGCCTCACGCAATCGCGCGGCAAATCGAACGTGTAGGCGAGGCGCGGGCCGAGCCGCATGGCATGCACGGCGAGCATCGATTCGAGCACTGCGAACTGGAGCGCGAGCGTTTCGCTTTGCGTGCGGGAGGCCTCCAGCGTCGCGCGTAGAAAGCGGTTGAGGCTCGCGAGCAATTCGCGGGCGCGCGGCGGGTCGGAGGCGATCAGGCTGTCGAGCGTCGCCAGCGTGTTGAACAGAAAGTGTGGTTCGATCTGCGCCTGAAGCGCTTGCAGGCGCGCGCCGAGCGCGGTGCGCTCGGCGGCTTCCTTCTGCCAGGCGGTGCGCGCGACCTGCTCGCTCAGCTCCGCGATGCGCGTGCGCGACCAGCCGTACCACGTGGCGATCAGTGTGGCGCTGAGCGCGATCCAGCCGGTCAGGGCGAGATCCTTCGCCGCGAACGTCCGGCGCACGTCGAGCCCCAGCAAGAGGCTGGCGATGCCGCGCCCGAGCGCCGCGCCGAACACGATGGCGAGCACCATCACCAGGGCGAGGCGCGGGACCGTGAGCGCATTGCGGCGCTGTAAAACGAAGCGGCCGACGCCGAGCAGCAGCATGATCGAGATCCCGATCGCCTCGCTGAACACGAAGTTGTCGAAGAAGCCTTTGCCTTTGCCGATGCCGGCGGCCGTGAGCGCGAAGGCGATCAGCGCGTTGCCGATCACGACGATCACGCCTTCGCGCGCGAACCCGGCGATGAGGACATGGGCGGCCGGCGGGCTCAGGCGGGCGGCGGCATTCGGAAACTCGACGTGCGAGCCAGGCATCATGCGATCCAGCCGGTGACGATGAGGTTGAGCAGCCGGTGCGGCGTCGCGACGGCGGCGACCCCGGCCGCGACGAGGGCGAAGAACGAACCGCGCATGGCCCGGCGATGGCCGCGCACGTTGCCGTGGCGGATCGCCCAGATCGCGCGCGCGAGGCTCGCGAACGTGAGCAGCGACAGCCCGTGTACCCAGGACAAATGCCCCGGATGCAGCTCGCGGATGTCGAACGAAATGAGCGCGGTGGCGCACATCGTCAGCGCCCAGAGGCGGCCGAGCCATTTGTGCCGTGCGCCGCCTTTTTCGGTCAGCATCACGGCGGTTCCGAGTATGACAGAAAGTGTCGCGGTGACGACGTGTGCGGCAACGATGACAGGCATGCTGGCCCTCCGTTTGCAGGTCGAGGAGACTCGATGGCCGCAGTGTGGAGGGCGGGGGAAGGGCGGGCGAGCGGTTTGCGACGAAGCGCGGGAAAGGCGGCGCGAAGGGTGGGCGGCAGGGCGCGAGTGGATCGATGACGCGAGTCAGGCGGGCGGAGGCGCGTCGAGCGCCTTTGCCATCTCGGTCGTCCCGCTCCACCCGAGACCTTGATAAAGCGGCCGCCCCTGCTCGGTGGCATGCAATATCGCGTACGTCACTCCGCGTTGCGCGAACGCTTCGTCGGCGAGTGTCATCAGCGTGCGTGCAAGGCCGCGGCGCCTCGCCTCGGGCTCCACGTAGACGTTGAGCACATACCCGCGCCGATCAGTTTCGGGATGCAGAGGATGCGGCGGCCAGTCGATCAACATGAGCCCGATGCCCGCGAGCGCCACGCCGCGCTCGCTCAGCACATAGCCGAAATACGCGCCGCTGGCCAGACGCGGCGCGAGCCATGCGCGAAAGTGCGTCGTCATCGAGCGCAGTGCGGCCTCGTCGCGGCCCGCCTCGCGGAACATCGCTTCGCGGTGCCGGCAAATCAGTTCGAGGTCTTGAACATCGATCGGGCGCACATCCATGCGGTCTTCCCCGGAAGAAGGAAACTCAGGAAACGGACCGCACAGCGTACCTCAGCTAGACCGGCGCTCTGCCGATTTCGCGCAGGATTTCGTCGAACGACGCCGGTTTGACGAGATGCCGGTCGAAACCCGCTTCGCTCGCGGCCTCGCGGTCGCGCGCCTGGCCATAGCCCGTGAGCGCGATCAGCAGCACGCGCGCGGTGGCGGGCGCGGCGCGCAGCGCCTTGGCGACGGCGTGGCCGTCCATGCCCGGCAGGCCGATGTCGAGTATCGCCACGTGGGGCAGGAAGCTTTGCGCGAGCGCGAGCGCGGCCGGGCCGTCGTGGGCCACGCGCACGTCGTGGCCTTCGAGTTCGAGCAGCATGAGCAGTGACGCCGCCGAGTCGATGTTGTCGTCGGCGATCAGCACGCGGCGGCGCGGCGGCTCGGGTTGCGCGGCGGTCGGGGGCGACTGGGTGTTTGCCGACGCGCATTGCGGCGCTTGCGCGATCGGCAGGCGCACGACGAACTCCGAGCCTCGGTCGATGCCGTCGGAATGCGCGCGCACCGAGCCGCCATGCAGTTCGGCCAGCTCGCGCACGAGCGCGAGACCGATGCCGAGGCCGCCGTCGGCGCGCTTGAGCGCGTCACGCGACTGCATGAAGAGTTCGAACACGTAGGGCAGCTCGTCGGGCGCGATGCCGATGCCGTTGTCGCGCACGTGGATCGCCACCTCGAACGCGTCCGATTCGAGCCGCAGCGTGATCGCGCCGCCTTCGGCCGTGTACTTCGCGGCGTTCGAGAGCAGATTGCTGATGATCTGCGCCACGCGAATGGCGTCGCCCGTCACGTGGCAAGGCTGGCAGTCGATCTCGACGGTGAGTTGCTGCGATTTCGCGTCGAGGAACGGGCGGCTCGTTTCCACGGCGATATCCACGATCTCGCGCAGGTCGAGCGTGCTCATTTGCAGCGCGATCTTGCCGTGTGAAATGCGCGACACGTCGAGCAGGTCGTCGACGAGGCGGCCGAGGTGCTGGACCTGGCGGCTTGCGATCTGCCGCGCGTCGGCGCGCATGGCGTCGTTCGCGCCGTGGCGCGGGTCGAGCAGCTCGATCGCGTTGCGAATGGGCGCGAGCGGGTTACGCAACTCGTGCGCGAGGGTCGCGAGAAAGCTGTCCTTGCGGCGGTCGGCGTCGCGCAGTGCTTTTTCGGCGGCGTAAAGGCGCAGCAGCGCGCGCACGTTGGCCACCAGCTCGGCGGGATCGACGGGCTCGGTGAGGTAGCTGTCCGCGCCGCCGTCGAGCGCCAGGATCTTGTCGCGCGTTTGCACCGCCGCGGCCGAGGTTTGCAGCACGAGCGTCGAGTTGGTCAGCGGGTCGGACTTGATGAGGCGGCACACTTCGATGCCGCTGATGTCGGGCAGCTTCACGTCGAGCAGCACGAGCGCCGGCGCCTGCTCGCGCACGGCTTCGAGCGCGCCCTGGCCGGTGGCGGCCTCGATCACGGCGAAGCCCGCGTGACGCAGCACGCGCGACTTCACGTAGCGTGCGCCCTCGTTGTCGTCGACGTTGAGGATCAGCGTGGTAGGCGCGTTCATGGCGTGGCGCCGTCCGACGTTTCGGGTTCGTCTTCGACCGGCGCGGCAAGGCGCACCGGCACGCTCACGCGAAACGTCGAGCCAACGCCTGGCTCGCTGTCCACGCCCACTTCGCCGCCCAGCAGCGCGGCGAGCTTGCGGCACAGCGGCAGCCCGAGGCCTGTGCCCTTCACGCGTTGCTGGAGAAGATTCTGCACCTGGCCGAATTCCTCGAAGATGATCTGGTGGTGTTCCGGAGCAATTCCGATGCCCGTGTCCGCCACGAAGAACGTGATGTGCTCGCCAGGCGCTCCGCCCGGCTCGCCGGGTTCGCCAGATTCGCACTGCGCGCCCACGCGGATATGGCCGCGCTCGGTGTACTTGAGCGCGTTCGAGACGAAGTTGCGCAGGATCTGCGTGAGCTTCGGTTCGTCGGTGTAAAGGAGCGGCAGGCCTGCCGTGGCGGCGAATTCGAGCGTCACGTGGGGCGTGTCGAGCAACGGCGTGAGCATCGTGCGCAACGCGGCGAAGAGGTCGGCGGGGTCGAACCACGCGGGTGAGACTTCGGTCTTGCCCGCTTCGATCTTGGCCAGGTCGAGCAGGTCGTTCACGGTTTCGCCCAGCGTTTCCGCAGACGAAAGGATCAGCCGGACCTGGCGATCCTGCTCCACGCTCAGGTCGCCGTCGAGCCGGTTGAGCAGCAGGTTGGCGAGCGCGCGGATCGAGCTGAGCGGCGTGCGCAGCTCGTGGCTCATGTTGGAGAGAAAGCGCGTTTTCATCAGGTCCGCGCGGCGCAGTTCCTCGGCGCGCTCGTCGAGCTCCGCATAGAGCGCGACCACGCCGCGATTGGTCGCCTCCAGCTCTTGGGTGAGGCGCGCGAGTTCGTCCTGGCGCTCGCGCAGTTCGTCGAGCGTCGAGACCAGTTCGCGGTTCTGCTGTTGCACTTCGGCCAGCGAATCGTCCCGTGGATCGCGCTCGCAGACTTCGTGCAGGATGCGCTCCAGCTCCGCGCCGCGCACTTCGGCCCGCTCGGCGGGCAAGAGGCGCGCCATCGCGACCGTCGTGCCCGCGCCCGGCTCGGAACGGATGTCGAAGCGGTCCATGAGACGGCGGCTGCCCGTAATGCCGAGGCCCGGGCCCGGACCGTTCATCGGCGTGCACGCTTGCGTGCCGTCGAGCACGGCCGCGAGGTCGCGCACGCCGGGGCCGCGATCGCGCACTTCCACGCCGAGCGCTTGCCGCGGCCCCTCGCCTTCGAGTGCGAAGGTCGCTTCGCCGCCGCCCGCGTATTCGAAGGCATTGCGGGCGATCTCGGAAACGGCGCTGGCAATGCGGGTCTGGTCGAGCGGCGAAAAGCCGAGCCCGGCCGCGAGCTCGCGCGCGCGGCGGCGCGCGACCACGACGTCCTGGGCGGTGTCAAGCCGGATGCGCAGCAGGGGCGTATTCATGGGTCAACTGTACTCCGGGGCGGGCGCGCACCACGACGACGGTGGCGTCGTCGCGGCGGCGCGCGAAGTCTCGGTAGAGGACGGCCGCGATCACGACCGCCGGCTGGTTGGCGAGGCCGGGCCACGCAGCGAGGTCCCAGCGCGTGCCGATGCCGTCCGAGTGCAGGATGAGGAGCGCGTTCGCACCCCAGGCAACCTCGAACTCCTGGGTGCCGCGCATCGTATGGCCGACGATGCCGTTGCGCGACACGAGCTGGTAGCTTTCGCGCGCGGCGGCGTTGGCGCTGGCGTTCGCACCGGCGCTGCCGCTCGCGGAACGCGCCGCGCGGCTTTCCACGGGATGGCTCGTGCCGTACGCGACGGCCGAGATGTTGCCGGTGCCGCAAAACGCAAGCGCGCCGCGCGCGAGATCGAGACGCACGAGCGCGAGCGCCGCGCCGCGCGTGGGGCGCAGCGCCGCGTGCGAAAGCTCCATGAGCGCCGCGGGCGCGAGGCCCGCGCGGCGGCGCAGCACGTCGAGCGCGGCGGCTGCGGCCTCGTGCGCTTGCGCGCCGTGGCCGAGGCCGTCGGCGACGGCAAGCGTGAAGCCGCTCTGGTCGGCCTGCGCCTGCCAGCCGTCGCCGCAGACTTCCTCGCCGGGGTAGGGCACGCACACGGCGCCGATCTCGGGGCTGGCGCGCGCGGCATGCGTCGCGCCCGCGCCGCTCGCGTGCACGAGGGCGCGCAGCACGACGCCCGCGCCCGGCTGCGAGTAAAGCGCGAACTGGCTGGAGAGCCGCCGGATCGCGCCGAGCCCCGTGCCCGCCGTGCCGGCCGTGGAGTGGCCGTCGGTGAGCGCGGCGCCCACGTCGGTCATGCCGGGGCCCCGGTCGAGCGCGATCAGTTCGACCGCGCCTTCGAGCGCGCGCACGAGCAACTCGCCGTGCCCGGCGTGCTTGAGGATGTTGGTGGCCGCTTCGGTCAGCACGATCGCGAGACGTCCGGCATCGGTCTCGTTGAGCGCGGCGCTGCGCGCGGCCTCGGCCGCGCCGCGCCGCGCATAGGCCACGCTGCTCGCGTCGCTGATCTCGAAGGATCGATGCATGCCGCCGCCGGAGCCGGCCGCAGTGTCTAGCGTACTTTCCATTTCGTGATGGTGACTGTCGTGCCGTTGCCCGGCGCCGATTCGATCGTGAACTCGTCACACAGGCGCCGCGAGCCGCCTAAACCGAGGCCGAGGCCGTTGCCGCTCGTGAAGCCGTCCTTCAGCGCGCGCTCGATGTCGGCGATACCGGGGCCCTGATCGACGAAGGTGAGCCGTAGCCCCACGCGCACGCCGCTCGCGAGCACTTCGAGCCGCGCGTCGCCGCCGCCGCCGTGCTGCAACGTGTTGCGCGCAAGCTCGCTTGCCGCGGTCACGAACTTGGTTTGCTCGATGAGCGAGAAGCCCTGCTCGATCGCGGCGTCGCGCACGATCTGCCGCAGCCGCACGATTTCCTCATCGGAGCGCAGGCTCACTTGCGCCGCGAGCCGTTCGTTCATGTCGTTGCTATTCATGATCGAATGCAAGAGACGTGCTAACGCTAACGCGGCTGGCGCTGCTTGAGCAGCGCCATGCCTTTCTCGACGTTCAGTGCCGTGCGCACGCCCGTGAGCGTGAGGCCGAGTTCGACCAGCGTGATCGCCACCGAAGGCTGCATGCCGACGACCACCGTTTGCGCGTCGAGCACCATGGCCATGGCGGCCGTGTTGCTGATCATGCGGCCTATGAACGAGTCCACCACGTCGAGCGCCGAGATGTCGATGAGCACGCCCTTGGCCGACTCCTTCACGATGCGCTCGGTCAGGTCGTCCTGGAGCGCGATCGCGAGGCGGTCGTGCATGTCCACCTGGATCGCGACGATCAGGCAGTCGCCAAGGCGCAGAATCGGAATGCGTTCCATCGTGGGCGTTCCGGGTTCGTCAAGCCGCGGCCTTCGGCGTGCTGATGGTCGCGCCGATGCGTTGCAGCGCGATCACGAAGGCGTCGGCGAGCGTGGACTTGGTGGTGACGTTGGTGAGATCGACGCCCAGATGCACGATGGTCTGCGCGATCTGCGGGCGAATGCCGCTGATGATGCAGTCCGCGCCCATGAGGCGCGCGGCGGCCACGGTCTTGAGCAGATGCTGCGCGACGAGCGTGTCCACGGTGGGCACGCCCGTGATGTCGATGATCGCGAGGCCCGCGCCCGTGTCGACGATCTTTTGCAGCAGGCTTTCCATCACGACCTGGGTGCGCGAGGAGTCGAGCGTGCCGATGAGCGGCAGCGCGAGGATGCCTTCCCATAGCTGCACGACCGGCGTGGAAAGCTCGAGCAGTTCCTCCTGCTGGCGCGCGATGATCGCTTCGCGGCTGCGCTGGAAAACGTCGGTGGTGTAGAGGCCGAAGCCGTCGAGCAGCAGGTTCACCTGCCAGCTCAGCTCGGCGAGTTCGCCGGGCCTGCCCGCATACGCCTCGCGCAGGCGCGCATAGACCGGCTCCTTGAGCGAGAACACGAAGGTGGCCGTCTCCACCGGCGTGTAGCCCTGGCGCGCGCGGTGCGCCGACATTCCCGCGAGGAACGCGCGCACCGGTTCCCACTCGGGGCGGCTTGCATCGAAGGTGTCGGCGTTCGGCAGGGTGTCGAGGAAGACAGCGAGGAAGGTGGTGAACTGCTCGCGCACTTCCCCTTCCATCGCGAGGCCGCGACGCAGCGCGTTGGGTAGATGCAGGCGCAGCCAGTCGGAGAGAAGCGTGTCGCGATGCTGGCCGAGTATGTCCGCAATGCGGGCTTGTTCCTGTGTGTCCATGCGATCTCCTGGGCGATGAGCCTGGGCAACGAGCCTGGGCAATGAGCCGCGCCTCTCGCTGCGAGACGAACCGCTGAACCTTACACCATCGTATCGATTGAAGCGATTACGTGGGCAAAAAGCGAAAGCGGGCGAGCGCGTGTGCGACCGTGTGCTTTTTGCGTGCCCGGGGGGTGCCTGGTTGGTGCCCGGTGCTCCGCGCAACCGCCGCCGGGCCGCGCGGCACACGGATGCGCCGCTTTGCCATGGCGCGCTTGTAGTTTTTACACGCGCTATGCATGCCGGGTACGCGGGTTGCGGTTGCCGTCGCGACCGCTGGCGCGGGTTCGACGGGTGGTATGCGACTTGCTTCACAGCGTGCGCCAACAACGATCCGATCGACAATGAGGAGCACCACAACCATGGAGCCCGAATCCGCTTCGCCCCAGCCATCGCCATCGACCTTCCCTGCTTTGCTCTCGCGCCTGTCGTTTTGCCTCGCCTGGCTGTTCGGCCTGGAGGCGTTCCTCGCGGACGACGACCGCTCGCACGCCGGCCGTCCGGGCTAAGGCGCGCGCCGCGCACGACCGCACAACGATTCGCCGGTCGGCCCGCCGACCCGTTAGACTGACCTCTGGCGTGCGCTTCGCGCCGCGCCGGCGTGCCGCGCCTGGCGCATCCCCGCGTTCGTGCCCGCTTTTTGCCAATCCTCAGAGAATTCGATGACCAGGTTATTCCGCTTTGGCGCGCTGCTTGCGTGCTGCCTGTCGTTTTTGCCCGCCACGGCGGCGTTCGCCGACGTCGACCAGTCCGACCCGCAGGCGCTCATCAAGACCGCCACGCAGCAGGTGCTCGACGAAGTGCGCGCGAAGTCGATCGCGCCCGACGATATCGGGCGCATTCAGGACATCGTCAATCGCGACATCCTGCCTTACGTCGATTTCAGCCGCACCACGCGCCTCGCCATGGGGCCGCACTGGCGCACGGCCACGCCCGAGCAGCGCACGCAGATTGAGCAACAGTTCCAGTTGCTGCTGATCCATCTCTACTCGGGCGCGATCGCGCAGCTGAAACCCGACCAGAAGATCGACTACCCGCCCGTGCGCAGCTCGCCCGGCGACACCGACATCGTGGTGCGCACGCTCGCGCAAACGAGCACCAACCCGGTTGAAATCGATTACCGCCTTTACAAGGCGCCGCAGGGCTGGCGGCTTTACGACCTGAACGTGCTCGGCGCGTGGCTGATCCAGACCTACCGCCAGCAGTTCAATGAAAAGATCCAGCAGGGCGGCGTGGACGGGCTCATCCAGTTCCTCACCGCGCGCAACCAGGAGCTCGTGTCGGGCAAGGCGCAGTGACGCCATGATCCGATGACGCGCGACGGCACGCGCGCAACGGCGTTTGCCGCGCGCGCGCCATCTGCGCGCAGTACCATTTCGAGGCGCGTTTTGTGCGCGTGAATGGGTCGCGCGTTTGCCTTTGCCGTTCGTTACCTATTTTTCCGATTCGATCCGACATGAATTTCCCGCTGCCGCCGCAGGGCCGACGCAACCGGGTGTTTCCGCCAAGCCCGCCGACGCTGCACAGCCTCGCCTCCGTCATTACCGGCGTGGTCGTGGTGTGCGGCCTGTACTTCGGGCGCGCGGTGCTGATTCCCATCACGCTCTCCGTGCTGCTGAGCTTCCTGCTCGCGCCGCTCGTGACGACGCTGCGGCGCTTTCATCTGCCGCAGTTCCTCGCCATCCTCGTCGCGGTGCTTTCCACCGTGCTGGCGCTCGCCGGCGTGGGCGCGCTGATCGCCGCGCAGATCTACCAGCTTTCCGCCTCGCTGCCGCAGTACCAGGAGGAGATCGAGCAGAAAGTCGAAACGGTCCAGCAAAAGACCGTGGGCCGCGCCGACTCGCTGATGTCACGCGCCGCCGCCACGCTGCAACGCGTGACGCCCACGCCGCCGCCTGCGCCGCCGCAGCCGCGCGGGCGCGCGGCGCGCAACCAGCCGCAGCAGCCCATGCCGGTGGAAGTGCACACGCCCGCGCCCACGCCGTTGCAGCTCGCGCAGAAGGCGCTCGCGCCGGCGGTCGCGCCGCTCGAAACGGGCTTTATCGTGCTCGTGGTGACGATCTTCATCCTGTTCCAGCGCGAGGATCTGCGCGACCGGCTCATCAGCGTGTTTGGCTCCAACGACCTGCACCGCACCACCACGGCCATCAACGACGCCTCCCAGCGGCTCTCGCGTTACTTCGTCGCCCAGCTCGGCGTGAACGTGACGGTGGGGGGCGTGATCGCGCTGGGGCTGGCGGGCATCGGCGTGCCGGGCGCGCTGCTGTTCGGCGCGGTGGCGGCGCTCATGCGCTTCGTGCCCTACATCGGCATCTGGATCGCCGCGATCATGGCCACGCTCGTCGCCGCGGCCACGCAGCCGCAATGGACCATGGGCGTCACGACGCTGATTTTCTTCATCGTCGTGGACGTGGTGGCCGGGCAGTTCGCCGAGCCGATGCTCTATGGCCGCCGCTCGGGGCTTTCGCCGCTCGCGGTGGTGGTGGCGGCGATCTTCTGGAGCTGGCTGTGGGGGCCGATCGGGCTCGTGCTGTCCACGCCGCTTACGCTGTGCATCGTCACGCTCGGCCGCTACGTGGACCGCCTGAACTTCCTCACGATCCTGCTTGGCGACCAGCCCGCGCTCACGCCCGCGCAAACCTGCTACCAGCGCCTGCTCGCCGACGACCCGCACGAGGCGCTGCTCCAGGCCGACCGGTTGCTGGCGACCATGCCGCTCATCGACTACTACGAGCAAGTGGTGTTCGAGGGCCTGCGCTTCGCGCGCAACGACGCCTTGCGCGGCGTGCTGCCCGCCGAGCAGGTCGCGCGCATCAACCAGGCGCTGCTCGACATCGTGGAAGACCTCGAATCCGTCGACGACTCGCGCCACGCGAGGGTCGCAGAGTCGAGCGCACACAAGGCGCTCAGGAGCGGTGGCGACAGGCCGGCGGAGTTCAAGCTGGCGCCTGATGCGGGCGAGGTGCTTTGCGTGCCGGGGCGCGGCGCGTTCGACGACGTGGCGGTGGCGATCGTCGGACAGTTGCTCCTGCGCCATGAGATTCCCTGCACGGCCACGACTTACGACGAAGTGCGCGCCACGCGCGCGGCGATGGTGGACGGGCAGCGTTCTCCGGCCATCTGCGTGGTCTCGCTCGACGCGCCCGAGTCGGCGCCTTACCTGCGCAATCTCGTGCGGCGGCTGCGCGAGCGCGCGCCCGTCGCCACCATCGTGGTGGGCATCGGCGCGATGCTGCGCGACGACGGCGCGGGCATTGCCGACGACCCCGACACGCTCTTTCCGGCTTCGCTGCGCGAGCTCATCGCGCAATGCGGCGCGGCGCTCTCGCCCGAGCGCGAACCGCCGCCGGAAAAGAGGGAGACAACGCAAGATATGCAGGATCAATACAGCGCCGGGGCGAAATTGTGACAGTCATGCGCGCGTCACATTGAACCCCGAAGATATGCGGCCCTGTGCCCCCTGGTTGCGGCATTCGAGTTACTAGGAGACAACGATGCTGAGTCCGCATGAATTCGCCACGCTGATGCTGGTCCGCCATTCGCCGGACCAGATCGACATGAACCGCCATGAGCTGGATACGCTGCTCGAGCGCCAGCTGGTTGCGCTCGAACACTGGACGGAAGGCCATCGCCAGCTCTCGCTCACGAGCGCCGGACGCTCGCTGCTCGAAGCGGTGGGGCGGCTCGACTACGTGACCGGCTTGCCCGGCGCGCTGGGCGGCGAGCCGCTCGCGGCCGGCCTTTGATTGACCCTTCGCGCGCCGACGTCCGCTCCGGCGCGCTGCTGCATTACCGGTTTTCTCGCCGCCGCGACATGCGCCATGCATTGTCTGCTTAAGCATTTATTGAGTAATGCCAGGTAATGGTGCGATGGATCACGTCCAGCGTATTTGAGCGTCTTGTGTCCCTCGTCAGAGGCTGATACGCTCCCTTATTACAGCCGCGCGATCAAGGGATCGCCGCTACGCCTTTTCCTATGGAATGCGAATGATCGTGCCAATCTTGGGACGCGGTATTCAGCACGCATCGAACGTGCATCAAGTGAGCATCAAGCGCGGCAGGGTGCTCGCGGCGCGCGTCTTTCATTCGGCCGACTGGCGTTTTCCTTTACGGGTTTATCCCCATCGCACCGCTTTATGGTGCTCGTCAAACTGACTCCGTCCTCCAGAGTCTCCTCAACTCACCTACCCCCCTAAAGTAAAAGGAGGATCTATGGCTAAGCGTATCGCCTACGTGACCGGCGGCATGGGCGGCATCGGTACCGCCATCTGCCAGCGCCTGCATAAGGATGGCTTCACGGTGGTCGCGGGCTGCGGCCCGAATTCGCAGCGTAAAACCCGCTGGCTCGACGAGCAGAAGGCGCTCGGCTACGACTTTGTCGCATCCGAAGGCAACGTGGCCGACTGGGACTCCACGGCCGTGGCGTTCGAGAAGGTGAAGAAAGACGTGGGCGAGATCGACGTGCTGGTCAACAACGCGGGCATCACGCGCGACGTCGTGTTCCGCAAGATGACGCACGAAGACTGGACCGCCGTGATGGACACCAACCTCACGAGTCTCTTCAACGTCACGAAGCAGGTGATCGACGGCATGATCGAACGCGGCTTCGGGCGCGTGATCAACATCTCGTCGGTGAACGGGCAGAAAGGCCAGTTCGGTCAGACCAACTACTCGACGGCCAAGGCCGGCATTCACGGCTTCACGATGGCCCTGGCGCAGGAAGTCGCGACCAAGGGCGTGACGGTCAACACCGTTTCGCCGGGCTATATCGGCACGGACATGGTGAAGGCCGTGAAACCCGAGGTGCTCTCGAAGATCGTCGACAGCATTCCGGTGCGGCGCCTGGGCGAACCGCTGGAAATCGCCTCGATCGTCGCCTGGCTCGCCTCCGACGAAGCCGGCTTCTCCACCGGCGCCGACTTCTCGCTCAACGGCGGCTTGCACATGAGCTGAGCGTGCGGGGTGCTTGCGCACTCAACGAGGTTCCGGAAGCGGGAGCGGCGTCATGCCGGCTCCCGCTTTGTGTTTTGGGGCGGCCGCGCATGGTTTGCGCGATTGACGTGAACGGCGAGGGCGTCGAAAGAAAAACGCGCCGGAAGCGGACTTCCGGCGCTCAAGTTCGACTCTGCGTGGTCCCTGACAGTGAGGGACAGGGTATGGGGCGTGGCGGCGGGCCTGCAAGTCGTTGGGCCCGCCGTCTTGCTCCATAAGTGAATTATCGGCTGGACGCGCCACAAGTTGAGTGCGTGGAAACGCCTATATCAAGGCTTGTTTCAAGGCCTGTTTCCAGGCCTATCCCGCGCTTCACCAGTCGATGCGGTGGCGTGCCTCGGTCTCGCGGTGGCGGCGGTCGTCGTCGCTGTGCAGGTAGAGGCTCGTCGTGGTGAGCGAAGCGTGGCCCAGGTTGTCGCGCACGAGGCGCAGGTCGAGATCGCCGTCGGCCATGTGGGAGCCCGCGCTGTGGCGCAGCCAGTGCGCCGACGCGCGTTCGAGTTGCGCCGCGCGCGCCGCGAAGTCGCTACCCGCGCCCGCTTGCGCGCCGCGCTGGCGCAACCGTTCGGCTGCACCCGCGAAGATGCCTTTCACGATCGCATGGAGCGCCGCGCGTGTGAGCGGCTTCGGCGGTTGGGCTGCCTGGGTTCCCACTTTCGTGCCGATCGGCAGCACGAGCGGCGTGGTTTCGAGCGCCATGGGCAACGCGGGCAGACCGCGCTCGCGCCGGTAGCGTACGAGTTCTTCCATCAATTCGGCGGTGGCGGGCACGAGACGGCGGCGCTCGCCCTTGCCGAGCACGTCGAGCCACCAGCGCTCCTTGCCTGCCGCGTCGCGGCGCGAGAAGAAGTCGCCCATCGTGTTCGTCCCCACTTCCGAGATCCGCAGGCCGCCCAGATAGAGCAGCGTGAGGAGCCAGCGCGCGCGGCCGTGGTGCTCGCGCTCTCGCGTGCTGTCGCGCGGCAGGCTGTCGACATAGGCCTTCACCTCGTCCCAGAGTTCGCGTTCCAGGTAGCGCGTGATGCGCGGCTGCGCGCGGCGCGCGCGCTGGCGCGAGAGCGAAAGCGGATTGCCTGCGAGATAGCCCGCGCTCACGAGCCACGAGAACAGCGCGTTGAGGATCACCATGGCCTGGCGTTGGCTCGTTGGCGAAAGCGGCCCGTAGAACGGACGCCAGCGCGCGTCGCTGCGCGGGTGCTTGCGCCCGCAGCCCGCCACCCAGCGCGCCGCGGGCTGCGGATCGGCGATAAAGCGCTGATACGCGAGCAGGTCCTCGTGCGTGAGCGACGAGAGCGGCTTGCCGAGTTGCACGATGGCCCAGAGCATCAGGCGCTCGGCCTCCTTGCGGTAGTTCTCGAAGGTGGACTTCGAATCGGCCACGCGCGCGAGCCAGGCGCGCACGGCGTCGAGATCGTTCGCGGCGGCGATCTGCATGCGCCCCGGCGCGCGGTTCACGCCGTCGTGGCCGTCGAGGTCGGCGGGGAGTTCGAGCGCCTCGATGGGGCGCGGGGCAAGCAGGGCGGTTTGCATGGCGAAGCGGGAAAGCGAAGGCGGCAAAAAGTGTTACGGACTATAGCGGATGAGGCGGGGATGCAGCGGCACGGTTCACACCGTCGCCACCAGAATCGACTCCCCGCTCGCAGGCCGCAAACCATCGCTACGTCCTGCGAAATAACGCGCGGTGAGGTCCGCCGTCGAAACATGCCGCGCCTCGCGCAGCCCTGCTTCGCGCGCGAGCGCGAGCATCTCGTCGGGCGCGAAGAAGCTCACGAACGGCGTGCCCGCCGCGCGGGCGCGCTCATAGATGGCCGCGTGCTGCGAGCGTTCGGGTTCGTCGATGAGTTCGAGCGGCAACAGGAAGGTCATGGCAAGCGTCGAGCCCGGCGCAAGCTGTGCGATCTGCCGCAGCGTCGCGAGATTCGCCGCGCGCGTGAGGTACATGGAGACGCCCGTGGACGCGATCACCGCCGGGCGCGCAACGTCGAAGCCGTTGGCGCTCAGTTGCTCCCACCACGATTCACCGCCTTCGAAATCGACCGGCACGAAGCGTTGCCAACTCTGCTCGCGAAAGCCGAGTTCGTCGAGGCGCTGGCGCTTCCACGCCTGGGTGCCCGGCTTGTCCACTTCGTACACGTGCAGGCGCGAGGCGGTTTCGGGGCGGCGCTGCGCAAACGTGTCGAGGCCCGCGCCGAGAATCGCGTACTGCGCGACGCCCTGCGCGGCCTGCTCGATCACGAGATCTTCGACAAAGCGCGCACGGCCGACGATCGCCGCGCGGTAGCCGCGCGTACCTGCCGGGTGCATGTCGGGCCGCTCGCGCCAGTTCGCGTCGGGCGCGGCGATCTGCATGCCGATTTCGTCTTCGAGCACATGGGGCGCGTCGTCGACCTGGACGTGCAGCGCGCGCCAGAGCGCGACGCGAATGGCGGTGGAATCGGGAGCGGTGGCGCTGGCGGGCATGGTTCGATCCTCCGGGGTGGCTTTCGTCGGGCGATTATCGCGCGCCGGGCCGCGCCTGGCCCGAACCTGGCCGGCCTGACTTTTGTCCGCGCTGGCCGTAGATATCGGCGCTCACCTGGCGCAACGTCTCGATCATCACGCTCGCGGCCGGCGTGAGCAGCCCGTCCGCGCGCGTGATGATGCCGAAGTCGTCCATCTGGCAGTCCATCGGCACGGGCAGGATCGCGACCATGCCGTGCGCCGCGTAATAGTGCGCCACGTCTTCGGTGAGCACGGCGATCATGTCGCTCTGCTCCAGCACGCGCGTGATGAAAAGGAGCGCGGGCGTTTCCACCACGTTCGAAGGCGGCGCGAGGCTCTCGCGCTGGAACATCAGTTCGAAGCGGTGGCGCAGCACGCTGCCCACGGGCGGCACGACCCACGTGGCGCGCGCGATGTCGGCAAGCGCGATCGGCGCGGCCGGTTTGCCTTCCGGGTCGCCCAGCATGGGATGCCCCGGCCGCACCACGGCGCACACGGGCTCGCCCGCGAGCGGCTCGTAGCGCAACTGGAGCTTGTCGTGCTCGGCGGAAAGGCGGCCCAGCACCACGTCGAGTTTGTCCTGTGCGAGGTGTTCCAGCAGCACGTTGCTCGCGTCGATCTCCACGCTCACGCGCAGGTTCGCATGCGTGCGCTTGACCGCCGCCACCGCGGCCGGCAGCACGCGCACGCCAGGCGAGGTGATCGCGCCCACCGCCACATGGCCGAGCCGCCCGGCCTTCAGCGCGTTCAGTTCCTCCTGCGCCTGGTCGAGGCTGCCGAGCACGGCGCGCGCGTGGCGAATGAGGGCGTCGCCATAGTGCGTGGGCCGCATGCCGCGCGGCATGCGCTCGAACAGCACCGCGCCGAGCATGTCCTCGAGCTCGCGCAGCAGCTTCGAGGCCGCGGGCTGCGTGATGTTGAGCGCCGCCGCCGCGCGGTGGATGTTGCCTTCTTCGGCCAGCGCCACGACCAGCAGCAATTGCCGCGTTTTCAGCCGCGTGCGCACGTACCAGGGGCTCGTATCGAGCATGTTTTTGCCTGATTTCCCAAATAGTTTTAGGTGTTTATACCAATGCTGATTTCGGTATCGGAAGCGTCCATTTTTTCATTAGAAGGTTATCAGAGTTCTCCATAGACTGTGCCGGACCAATCGCTCGAACTCCTTGCTCTCCAAGACGAACACGATGTCGGATACCAAACCCAAACTGCGCTCCCAACAGTGGTTCGGCACCACGGACAAGAACGGCTTCATGTACCGAAGCTGGATGAAAAACCAGGGCATTCCCGATCACGAATTCGACGGCCGCCCGATCATCGGCATCTGCAACACCTGGTCGGAACTCACGCCCTGCAACGCGCACTTCCGCAAGCTCGCGGAGCACGTGAAGCGCGGCATTTATGAAGCGGGCGGCTTCCCGGTCGAGTTCCCGGTGTTTTCGAACGGCGAATCGAATCTGCGTCCCTCGGCCATGCTCACGCGCAATCTCGCTTCCATGGACGTGGAAGAGGCGATTCGCGGCAATCCCATCGACGCCGTCGTGCTGCTGTGCGGCTGCGACAAGACTACGCCCGCGCTGCTGATGGGCGCGGCGAGCGTGGACGTGCCCGCCATCGTCGTGACGGGCGGCCCGATGCTCAACGGCAAGCACGAAGGCAAGGATATCGGCTCGGGCACCGTGGTCTGGCGTCTGCACGAGGAACTGAAGGCGGGCGAAATCAACCTGCATCAGTTCCTGTCGGCCGAAGCGGGCATGTCGCGTTCGGCGGGCACCTGCAACACCATGGGCACCGCCTCGACCATGGCCTGCATGGCCGAGTCGCTCGGCGTTTCGCTGCCGCACAACGCCGCGATTCCGGCGGTGGATTCGCGCCGCTACGTGCTCGCGCACATGTCGGGCATCCGCATCGTGCAGATGGCGCTGGAAGACCTGAAGCTTTCGAAGATCCTCACGCGCGAAGCGTTCGAGAACGCCATTCGCACCAACGCGGCGATCGGCGGTTCGACCAACGCCGTGATCCACCTGAAGGCGATTGCCGGCCGCATCGGCGTGGAACTCGAACTGGAAGACTGGCAGCGCATTGGCCGCAACACGCCGACCATCGTCGACCTTCAGCCCTCGGGCCGCTTCCTGATGGAAGAGTTCTATTACGCGGGCGGTTTGCCTGCGGTGCTGCGGCGTCTCGGCGAAGCGAACCTGCTGCCGCATCCGGATGCGCTCACCGTGAACGGCAAGTCCATGTGGGACAACGTGCGCGAAGCGCCGAACTACAACGACGAAGTGATCCGTCCGCTGGACAACCCGTTGATCGAAGATGGCGGCATCTGTATCCTGCGCGGCAATCTTGCGCCGCGCGGCGCCGTGCTCAAGCCTTCGGCGGCCACGCCCGAATTGCTCAAGCATCGCGGCCGCGCCGTGGTGTTCGAGAACTTCGACCACTACAAGGCGACCATCGGCGACGAATCGCTCGACGTGGACAAGGACTCGATCCTCGTGATGAAGAACTGCGGCCCGCGCGGCTACCCCGGCATGGCCGAGGTCGGCAACATGGGCCTGCCGCCCAAGCTGCTACGCCAGGGCGTGAAGGACATGGTGCGTATTTCGGATGCGCGCATGAGCGGCACCGCGTACGGCACGGTGGTGCTGCACGTGGCGCCCGAAGCGGCGGCGGGCGGCCCGCTGGCGGCCGTGCGCAACGGCGACTGGATCGAACTCGACTGCGAATCGGGCCGCCTGCATCTGGACATCAGCGACGAGGAACTGCAACGCCGCTTGAGCGATGTCGATCCGGCTGCCGCGCCGGGCGTGGCCGAGCAACTGGGCAAGGGCGGCTACGCGCGCCTTTATGTCGATCACGTGCTTCAGGCCGACGAAGGCTGCGATCTCGACTTCCTCGTGGGCAAGCGCGGGGCGGCGGTGCCGCGGCATTCGCACTGACACCATGATCGCGGGCCGGCCGGTGCCCGAAACGCGTGAACGATGCAAACGACGCGAACCGGCCAGCAGCAACAAGACAAAAGATGGGAAGGAGACAGAGACGATGACGAACCCGCAGGTGCTGCAACCCGATAGCCTCGCGTCGAACGCGAGCGTGGGCGCTGAGGAAAAGCATATCGTCGGCCACATCGCGCGCCGGCTCGTGCCGTTTCTCGCGCTGATTTACGTGGTCGCGTACGTCGACCGCACCGTGGTCGGCTTCGCCAAGCTGCACATGAACGCGGCCGTGGGCCTTTCCGACGCCGCCTACGGCCTCGGCGCGGGCCTTTTCTTCATTGGCTATTTTCTGTGCGAGGTGCCGAGCAATCTCGCGCTCTCGCGCTTCGGCGCGCGCGTGTGGTTCGCGCGCATCCTCTTCACGTGGGGCGTGATCACGATGGCGATGGCGCTCGTGAGCGGCCCGAAAAGCTTCTACGCGCTGCGCTTCTTGCTGGGCGCGGCGGAGGCCGGGCTCTATCCCGGCATTCTGTACTTCCTCACGCACTGGTTTCCCATGCGCCACCGCGCGCGCGTGATCGGGCTGCTCGTGCTTGCACAGCCCATTGCGGGCATCGTCACCGGACCGATTGCGGGCGCGCTGCTCGAAACGCACGGCTTTCTCGGCATGTCGAACTGGCAGACGCTGTTCGTCGTGAGCGGCCTGCCCGCCGTGCTGCTGTGCATTCCCACCTTGCGCCTCCTGCCCGAGTCGCCCGCGCATGCGAAGTGGCTCGGCGACACCGAACGCCGCTGGATCGAGCGCGAACTCGCCGCCGACCGGCGCGCCTACCAGCTCGACACGCATCGCAACCCGTTCAGCGCGCTCAAGGACCGCCGCGTGCTGATGCTGGCGTTGCTGTTCCTGCCGTTTCCGCTGTGCATCTATGGTTTGTCGCTCTGGTTGCCTACCATTATCAAGGCGTTCGGCGTGAGCGATTCCACGGCGGGCCTGCTTTCCGCGGTGCCGTATCTGTTCGCGGTGGTGGGCTTGCTGACCGTGCCGCGCCATTCGGACAAGCATCGCGAACGCTATGGCCACATCGCCGTGGTCTCGGCCGCCGCGGCGCTGACGATGGCCGCGAGCGCGTGGTTCCACGCGCCGGCGCTGCAATTGCTGTTCATCTGCCTGACTGCTTTCTCGATCTACTCGATTCAGGCCGTGGTCTGGGCGCTGCCCGGCGAGTTCCTCACCGGCGCGAGCGCGGCCGTGGGGATCGCGACGATCAACTCGCTCGCGAATCTCGGCGGCTATCTCGGCCCTTATGGCATCGGGCTCATCAAGGACGCAACGGGCAGCCTGGCGGCCGGGCTTTACTTTCTCGCGGCCACGCTGGTGTTCGCGGTGCTCGTGACCTTCGCTGTGCGCGCCGTATTGCGCACGCCGCAGCGCGCCCCGCAGGAAGAACTGGCGAGCGAATCGTGAGGCGCGGCCTGACACCTTTTCTCAAGCAGGACTGAAGACATGACTACGAGCCGTACGCCCCGCTACCGGGGCATTTTCCCTGTGGTGCCGACCACCTTCACCGAAACCGGCGAGCTGGATCTGGCCAGCCAGAAGCGCGCCGTCGATTTCATGATCGACGCGGGCTCGGACGGGCTATGCATCCTCGCGAACTTCTCGGAGCAATTCTCGCTCTCCGACGACGAGCGCGAACTCATCACCCGCACCGTGCTCGAACACGTGGCGGGCCGCGTGCCCGTGATCGTGACGACCACGCACTACGGCACGTCGATTGCCGCCGCGCGCAGCAGGCGCGCGCAGGAGCAGGGCGCGGCGATGGTGATGCTGATGCCGCCGTATCACGGCGCGACCTTCCGCGTGCCCGAGCAGCAGATTTACGACTTCTACGCGCGCGTGTCCGACGCGATCGACATTCCGATCATGATCCAGGACGCGCCCGCGAGCGGCACGGTGCTGAGCGCCCCGTTCCTCGCGCGCATGGCGCGCGAGATCGAGCAAGTGTCGTACTTCAAGATCGAAACGCCGGGTGCGGCGAACAAGCTGCGCGAGCTCATCAAGCTGGCGGGTGACGCAGCCGAAGGCCCGTGGGACGGCGAAGAAGCGATCACGCTGCTCGCGGACCTGAACGCCGGCGCAACCGGCTCGATGACGGGCGGCGGCTTTCCGGACGGCATTCGCCCGATCATCGAAGCTCATCGCGAAGGCCGCGCCGACGACGCGTTCGCGCTCTACCAGAAGTGGCTGCCGCTCATCAATCACGAAAACCGCCAGGCGGGCCTGCTCGCCTGCAAGTCGCTGATGAAGGAAGGCGGCGTGATCGACTGCGAGCTGCCGCGCCACCCGCTGCCCGCGATGCATCCGGAAACGCGCAAGGAACTCATCGGCATTGCGCGCCGCCTCGATCCGCTCGTGCTGCGCTGGGGCAAGTAAATCATTCGTCATCCATAACAAAAAAATCTCCTCATATGAAGGGGCGGAGGTCGTCATGAAAGCGTCGTATACGTTGGGCATCGTCGGCGTGGGCAAGATCGCGCGCGACCAGCACTTGCCCGCCATCGCGGGCAATCCGGGCTTCGAGCTCGTGGCGAGCGCGAGCCGCAACGCGCAGGTTGAGAACGTGCGCAATTACACCGGCATCGACGCGTTGCTCGCCGCCGAGCGCGACCTCGACGCCGTTTCACTGTGCGCGCCGCCGCAGGTGCGCTACGCACAGGCGCGCGCGGCGCTCGAAGCGGGCAAGCATGTGATGCTCGAAAAGCCGCCGGGCGCGAGCGTGAGCGAAGTCGAAGCACTGCGCGAGCTTGCGCAAAGGCGCGGGCGCACGCTGTTCGCCACCTGGCATTCGCGCTGCGCGAGCGCCGTGGAACCGGCGCGCGCATGGCTTGCCGAGCGCACCATTCGCGCGGTGCACGTGCGCTGGAAGGAAGACGTGCGCCGCTGGCATCCGGGCCAGCAGTGGATCTGGGAGCCGGGCGGCCTCGGCGTGTTCGATCCGGGCATTAACGCGCTTTCCATTGTCACGCGCATCCTGCCGCGCGAAGTCCTGCTGCGCGGCGCGACGCTGCACGTGCCGAGCGATTGCGCCACGCCGATCGCCGCCGAACTCGACTGCATCGACACCGACGGCGTGCCGGTGCGCGCCGAGTTCGACTGGCGTCATGGCCCGGTCGAGCAGTGGGAAATCGACGTCGAAACCACGGACGGCCTGCTTTCGATTTCGGAGGGCGGCAAGCGCCTCGCAATCGCGGGCGAGCCCGTCGCGCTCGAAGCCGAGCGCGAGTATGGGGCGCTCTACGAGCGCTTTCACTGGCTCATCGCCCACGGCACCGACGACGTGGACGTGCGCCCGCTGCGCCTCGTGGCGGACGCCTTCCTGCTCGGCAAGCATGTCGAAGTCGAGGCCTTCGGCCACTAGGAACGCTTTGCGCACGCATCAATTCAGCACGACACACACGTAGCAAAACCACACCTGAGGAGACAGGAGCATGACCAGCAAGATTCGCCGCTTGACCCTTCGTGCCGCATTCGCGGCGATGTGCATCGCCCCGCTCGGCATGAACGTGGCGGCGCACGCCGACTCGCCCGTGAAGATCGGCTTCCTCGTGAAGATGCCGGAGCAGGCATGGTTCATCAACGAGCAGAAGGCCGCCACGGCGCTGGGCCAGAAGGAGAACTTCTCGGTGGTGAACATCGGCACGCCGGACGGCGAGAAGGTGCTCGCCGCCATCGACAACCTCGGCGCGCAAGGCGCACAGGGCTTCGTGATCTGCGCGCCCGACGTGCGTCTCGGACCAGCGATTCAGGCGCGCGCGAAGCGCTACAACATGAAGTTCGTGACGGTGGACGACCAGCTCGTCGACTCGTCGGGCAAGCCGCTCGGCAGCGTGCCGCACCTGGGCATGTCGGCGTTCAAGATCGGCAATCAGGTGGGTCAGGCGATCAGCGACGAAATGAAGCGTCGCGGCTGGAAGCCGGAAGAAGTGGGCGCGCTGCGCATTACCGACTATGAGCTGCCCACGGCGAAGCTGCGCACGGACGGCGCGACGCAGTCGCTGCTGGCCGGCGGCTTCAAGAAGGAAAACATCTTCGACGCCCCGCAAAAGACCACCGACGACGAAGGCGGCTTCAACGCGGCTTCGCCGGTGCTGGCCCAACACCCGAACATCAAGAAGTGGGTGGTGTTCGCGCTCAACGAAGAAAGCGTGCTGGGCGCCGTGCGCGCGACCGAGCAACTTCATATTCCTTCGGCTGACGTGATCGGCGTGGGCATCAACGGCGCGGGCGAAGCGTTCGCCGAGTTCCAGAAGAAGCAGCCCACGGGCTTCTACGGCACGATCGCCGTGAGCTCGACGAACCACGGCAAGGAAAGCGCCGAGAACCTCGTCGACTGGATCCGCAACGGCAAGCAACCCGCCGCCGACACGCAGACCACGGGCAAGCTGATGACGCGCGAGAACTGGACGGCCGTGCGCAGCGAGCTGGGTATCTAAGGACTGCGTAAAAGCGCACAGGAAAGGGCAGGGATGCAATGACTGAAACCATGATGGACGCGGGCACAGGGGCACACGTAAAGGCGAGCGCTCAACAGGGGAAACGCGCGTATCTGGAGCTCGACGGCATTACCGTGAGCTTTCCGGGCGTGCGTGCGCTCGACCGCGTGGCGCTGGAAGTGCGTGCCGGCGAGGTGCATGGCTTGATGGGCGAGAACGGCGCGGGGAAATCCACGCTGCTCAAGGTGCTCTCGGGCGTGAACCAGCCGCAGGAAGGCACGCTCAAGCTGGGTGGCGTGGAGCATCGCTTCACGACCACGAAGGCGGCGCTCGAAGCGGGTATCGCGATCATCTATCAGGAACTGCATCTCGTGCCCGAGCTGACGGTGGCGGAAAACCTGATGCTCGGGCAGTTGCCCAACCGCTTCGGTGTGCTCGACGAAGGCACGCTCGTCCAGCGCGCGATGGATGAACTCAAGCGCCTTGGCGAGCGCATCGATCCGCGCACGCCGGTGAAGAATCTCTCGATCGGCCAGCGTCAGATGATCGAGATCGGCAAGGCGCTCATGCGCGACGCGCGCGTGATCGCTTTCGACGAACCGACCAGTTCGCTCTCGGCGCGCGAGACGGAGAACCTCTTTCGCATCATCAATGCATTGCGCGCCGATGGCCGCGCGATCATCTACGTGACGCACCGCATGGACGAAGTCTATGAGCTGTGCGACCGCGTGACGGTGTTCCGCGACGGCAAGCGCATCGAAACCTTCGACTCGGTGGCCGACCTCGACCGCAATCGCCTGATCGCCGCGATGGTGGGCCGCTCGATCGAGGACGTGTACGGCTATCGTCCGCGCGAAGCGGGCGAGGTGTTGATCGAGGCGAAGGGGCTGCTCGGGCCCGGTCTTGTCGAACCGGTGTCGTTCGCGGCGCGGCGCGGCGAGATCGTCGGCTTCTTCGGCCTCGTGGGCGCGGGGCGCTCGGAACTCATGAAGCTGATTTACGGCGCGACGCGCGCCACGGCCGGTCACGTCGAACTCGACGGCAAGCGCGTGAATTTCGCGAGTCCGCGCGACGCCGTGCGCGCGGGCCTCGCGCTGTGCCCCGAGGACCGCAAGCAGGAGGGCATCGTCGCGATCGCCTCGGTGGCCGACAACCTCAACATCAGCGCGCGCCGCCACTTCAGCCCCGCGCGCTTCCTGCTCGACGCGCGGCGCGAGCGCGACCTCGCGCAGGACTACATCAAGAAGCTCGCGATCAAGACGCGCAACGGCGACACGGCCATCGGCACGCTCTCGGGCGGCAACCAGCAGAAGGTGATTCTGTCGCGCTGGCTGGCCGAACGCATCGAGGTGTTCCTGATGGACGAGCCCACGCGCGGTATCGACGTGGGCGCGCGCGCCGAGATCTACAACCTGCTCTACGAGCTCGCGGAAGCGGGCAAGACCGTGATCATGGTGTCGAGCGATCTCGCCGAAGTGATCGGCGTATCCGACCGCATCATCGTCATGCGCGAAGGGCGCATTGCGGGCAGCCTGCCGAAAGCCGAGGCCTCGCCCGACGAATTGATCAAGATGGCGCTGCCGCGCTAACGCGGACGCTTTTTGCCTTGCCGGTTGCGCACGAAGCGTATTCAAGCGACGTTGCGCGACCGATCCGAAACGATGAACCAGAAATGAGTGAAGCCATGCAGCCACAGGGCACGCCTACCGTCAACGAAGCCGCCGCGCCGCTTACCCCGCAGCGCGCGCGGGCGTGGGACATGATCAACAAATCGGGCATCGTGGTGGTGTTCGTGGTGCTGTTCGCGGTGCTATCCGCCACGGTCCCCGACTTCCTCACGACCCGCAACATCCAGGGCCTGCTGCTCTCCGTCACGCTGATCGGCTCGATTGCCGTCACGATGATGTTCGTGCTCGCGCTCGGCGAGGTCGATCTTTCGGTCGCCTCGATCGTGGCGTTCTCGGGCGTGGTGGCGTCCACGGTCATCACGCAGTCGCATAGCGTGCTGCTAGGCATTGCCGCGGGCGTGCTCGCGGGCGGGGCGGTGGGCCTCGTGAACGGCGTGCTGATCGCGCGCTTCAAGATCAACTCGTTGATCGCCACGCTGGCAATGATGGAAGCGGTGCGCGGCCTCGCGTTCCTCACCTCGAACGGCGACGCCGTGATGATCTCGGAGGAACGTTTCTTCGACCTGGGCGGCGGCTCGTTCCTCGGCATTTCGTTCCCGATCTGGAGCAACATCATCGGGTTCGTGGTGTTCGGTTTCCTGCTCAAGAAGACCGTGTTCGGCAAGAACGTGCTCGCCGTGGGCGGCAACAGCGAGGCGGCGCGGCTTGCGGGCCTGCCCGTCACGCGCATCAAGATCACGGTGTTCGTGCTGCAAGGGCTCATTACGGGCTTTGCGGGCGTGATGCTGGCCTCGCGCATGAGCCTGGGCGACCCGAAAACTTCGGTGGGGCTTGAGCTCGGCGTGATTTCGGCCTGCGTGCTGGGCGGCGTGTCGCTCACGGGCGGCGTCGCGACGATCTCGGGCGTGCTGGTGGGCGTGCTCATCATGGGCGCGGTGCAGGACGCCATGAGCCTTATGAACGTGCCGACGTTCTACCAGTACCTGATTCGCGGCGGCATTCTGTTGCTGGCGGTGCTGTTCGACCAGTTCCGTCGCAGCAAGCGGGCGGTGTGAGCCACGCGGGTTTGATCGACTTCAACTTCGGGCCAGACTTCACAAATCCAGAAGGTTGATCTGTCGGCGCAGCGTTTCCTGGAGCCGGCGACGTGGCTAGTATTTCAGGCTGCCGTAAGCCACGGCTTCACGCTCCAGGGAACCCGTCCGATGCAGACAAATGCGAACCCGCCGGTGGATTTGCGCAATGTGACGCTCTGCGCGGTCGATACGATCAACGCGGGGCTCGCCGCCCGCGCGCTCGACATCTCGATGGCGCAATGCGCTTTCGGCGACGCCATCCTCTTCACCGACGCAAGCGTGCCGACGCAAGCGCGCATCGTGAGCATCGACCGCTTGCGCTCCCGCGAGGCCTACTCCACCTTTTTGCTCAAGCAGCTTGCGCAGCACATCGCCACGCCCTGGGTGCTGGTCGTGCAATGGGACGGCTACGTGCTGGACGGGGCGCGCTGGAGCGACCGGTTCCTCGATTACGACTATATCGGCGCGCATTGGCCGCATCGCAACGACGGCATGTCGGTCGGCAACGGCGGCTTTTCGCTGCGCTCCCTGCGGTTACTGCGCGCGCTCGCGGACGACCGCTTCGCGATTCCCGAGAGCCCTGTCGAAGACGATCTGATCTGCCGGACCTGGCGCCCGATGCTCGAAGCGGAGTACGGCATTCGCTTTGCGCCCGTCGACGTCGCGAAGCGCTTTTCGTACGAGGGCGATCCCCCCGGCAGGCCGACGTTCGGCTTTCACGCCGTGTTCAACATGTGGCGGCACGTTGACGACACCGTGCTCATGAACATCCTTCGTGAAATCGACATCCGGACGTTCGCCGCGAACGAGATGCTGTTTCTCCTGGTGGCCTTTTGGCAGCAGGGCAAATTTGCCTGTGTGAAGTCGATGTACGCACGCTACCGCAGCCACTGGAGCGCGGAGGAATTCATCGGCGCGCTGGTGAAAAAGGGTGTCGACGAAAGCGCGGCTCGCCGATTTCAGGCCATCTGCGAAAATGCGTGACTCCGCGCCATTCCGCGCAACTCCGCGTGCCTCAAGTCTCCAGCGCCGCTCCGCCAAGAATCGAATTCGCGTCGGCCCGCGCGTTGTCGAGCTGCACCACGCTCGCCTGGCGCGCCGCCAGCGCGTCGCGATGCTCGATCGCCGTGAGAATCGCCTTGTGGCGCGGCAACGAGAGCGCGTGCGTGTTGGGATGGCGGCTCGTGAGCTTGATCGACTCGGAAAGCGCGAGCGAAAGCATGTTGCCGATATACGCGAGCATGTCGTTGTGCGTGGCGGCCATGATCGCGCGGTGGAATTCCAGATCGGGCTCGAGCAGGTCGGCGGCCGTTCTGGCCTGTTCCATGCGCGCAAACGCGGCCGCAATGCGTGCGCGGTCCTCGTCGCTCGCGGAAATCGCCGCGAGCGCGGCGGCGGCGGGTTCGATGATCTGCCGCACGGTCATGAGCGCGCGGAAAAATTCGCCTTCGGGAATGCTGTTGACGGTCCAGTACAGGACGTCGGGGTCGAGCATGTGCCATTCTTCGCGCGGGCGCACCACACTGCCCACGCGCGGCTTCGACACGACGAGGCCCTTGGCGACGAGCACCCGCGTGGCCTCGCGCAGCACGGGGCGGCTCACGCCATAGGCTTCGCATAGCGTGGGCTCGGCGGGCAGGCGTTGCCCCGGCGCGAGCGCGCCGCTCACGATCTGCATGCCGAGCTCCTGCACGATGCGCGCGTGCATGCTCTTGCGTTTATCTAGATTACGGTAATCCATGATGGTCCGGCCGGAGGCAACCCGGTCAGAGCGTCCCCCCTTGTAGTGGGCTCAGTTCGCGCTGGTGGCGCGCATTGCCCGGTATTCCCGCCGCACGATGTCCATCAGCTCAGCCACCGATGTGTTGGCGCTGTGCTGCTCGTATGTCACGCGGCCTCGCTGCATCAACATGATGCGATCCGCAATGTCGAGCGTCTGCGCATAGTTGTGCATGATCATGATAATCGATAGCCCGCCCTTTTCCTTCAAGCGCATGACGAGATCGATAATCAGGCCGGCTTCGCGCGCGCCCATGGCGGCGAGCGGTTCGTCGAGCAAGAGTATCCTGGCGTTCGAATGCACCGCGCGCGCCACGGCGATGGCCTGGCGCTGCCCGCCCGAAAGCCGCTCCACGGGCAGATCCACCGAAGGCACGTGCACGCCGATGTCGTCGAGAAGCTGGGCGGCGCGCTCGCGCATCTGCTTGTGGTCGAGCAGCCTGAATGGCCCGCGCCGCACGATCTCGCGGTTCAGGAACATGTTGTGATAGATCGAGAGCGAGTTCGCGAGCGCGAGGTCCTGATAAACGCATTCGATGCCGAGCGAGCGTGCATGATCGACCGAGCGCAGCAGCGTGTCGTTGCCGTCTATCTGTAGCGTGCCGCCCGTCTGCTGGTGAAAGCCCGTGAGGATCTTCACGAGCGTGGACTTGCCCGCGCCGTTGTCGCCCAGGATGCCGAGAATCTCGCCGCGCCCGAGCGTGAGCGAAACCCCGTCGAGCGCCGTGACCGCGCCGAAGCGCTTGACGAGCTTGTCGCCGCGTAGCGCGAGCGGGGCGTCGGCGGCAGCGGTTGCGCCGCCCTGGGCGTCTTGCGGTTCGTCCATCATCGGCCTGCCTTGCGGCGCAGCCGCCCAACGTGAATATTGAAGATCATGGCGGCGAGAATCGCGGCGCCCAGGATGATGTTGAAGGTGAACGCGTTGATGCCGATGAGCGTGAAGCCGTCGTTGAGAATGCCGAGCACGGCCGCGCCGATCAGGCCGCCCACGATCGTGCCCGAGCCGCCCGTGAGCGGTGTGCCGCCGATCACGGCCGAAGCCACGGCGAGGAACATGATCTGGTTGCCGCCCGCTTGGGGGTCGATCGAGGTGATGCGAAAGCCTTCCAGAATGCCGGTGAAGCCCGCGAGCACGGCGGCGATGATGAAGTTGCCAAGACGCAGCCGGTTCACGTGAATGCCGGCCTCGCTCGCGCCTACCGGATTCGCGCCCGCTGCCTGCGTATGCAAGCCCCAGCGCGTGTGCCGCAGCAGCACGTGCATGGCGAACGCGATCACCACGGTCCAGAGAATCTCGCTATAGCCCCAGGCGCCCATGAAAGCCGCGAACTCGGGCGAGCCGGGCGTTTGCACCGGCGTGCCGCGCGAGACTGTGAGCGTGATGCCGTTGATGAGAAAGAGCGTGCCGAGCGTCGTGACGAACGAGGGCAGGCGCAGCCACACGGTCACGGCCCCGTTCACGAAGCCCACGATCGCAGCCGCCACGAGCCCCGCGATCACGGCGAGCCACATGGGCGCACCCGCGTCGTTGGCGAACACCATCATGAATGGCGCGAAGGCGAACACCATGCCCGCCGACAGATCGATGTCGCCGCCGATCATCAGCATGATTTCGCCGAACGCGATGATCGCCACCGGCGCGATGAACTGCGAGAGGTTGACGAGACTCGCGTTGGTGAGCAGGAAGTCGCGGTTGGAAAATTCGAAGTACGCCGCGAGCAGTACCGCCACGAGCAGAATGCGCAGCTCGGGCGCCCACGCGGAGAGCCATTGCCCGCGCGGGCGGGCAGCCGCCCGCGCGGAGACTTCAGCCTTGCCGGTTTCGTTCACGGAGTTCATTCAGGCGCAGTTGGTCATGACTTGATTCCACCGCTCATCGGCACGATTTGCGGCTTGGTGGTCTTGCCTTCAAAGCGCGTCGACGTATTGAGGTACGGCTCCACCGTGTCCTTCGTCACGAACTTCAGGCCCGTGTTGGTATCGGCCGGACCGACGAGGCCGCCCGAAGCGAGCGTGACGAACGCCTGCATGACCGTATAGAAGCCTTGCACGTACGGCTGCTGGTCGATCGTGAAGTCGAGGAAGCCTTCGTGAATGAGCTGGACCGTGGTGGGCAGCAGGTCGAAGCCGCCGCCGTGCACGCCCTTGGCGGGCAGGTTCGACTCCTTCATCACCTGGGCGACGCCCTGGGTGCTGCCCGCATCCACGGCGAACATGCCTTTCACGTCCTGGTGGCCGAGATAGAACGACTTGATCTTCGAAAGCTCCTCGTTGACGGTCGCGCCCGTGGCCACGGTCTGGATGTCGATCTTCTTGCCGGACTTCTTGATGGCGTCGCTGGCGCCGTCCAGGCGCGGCTGGATATTGAGCTGGCCGGGCGTGGCGATGAAAAGCGCCACCATGCCGCTGTCGATCAGGCTCACGATGCGCTCGCCCATCTGGTAGCCCGAGAGATACAGGTCCTGGCCGATATAGGCGAGGCGCGGATTCTTCTTGCCGCGCGGCGCGTCGGCGTTATAGGCGAACACCGGAATGCCCGCGTCGAGCGCCGCCTGAATGGGCTTGTCGAAGGCGGTGGGGTCGACGATCGGCACCGCGATCGCGTCGGCCTTCGCGGCGATCGCCGAGTTCACGGCGCGCACCATTTCGCCCGCGTCGGAGGTGGCCGAGCCGGTCCACTGGTAGTCCATGTTCAGCAGCGAGCAGGCGTCCTGAATGCCGTATTGCGTCGGCACGAAGAACGGATTCGTGGTGACGTGGTTCACGAACACGATTTTCCACTTCTTGTGCGAGGGGAATCCCGCTTCGGCCGCCTGCGCCGTGGAGATCAATCCGCCGCCGCCCACCGCGCCGAGCAGCGACAGCGCCGCGCCCAACCCCGCACCCTGCATCAGGCCGCGCCGGCCCGTGTCGATCAAGCTCTTGCCGTCTTTTGCGTCATCCCGATCCTGCGCCATGTCTTCCTCCGGTCTTGTCTTCGTGGTCGATATCGTCGACTTTTCGTCGAAAAGCGTGCAGATGCTGGACAGTACCGGGGGGTCGCGTGCGCGCTGCAATCGTTGGCAAACAGCCGCGTGACGAGGGCGACCGCAGCGAACGCGCGTTCGCCCGGCGCCGACGGTACCGCAAAAAGCTTAGTGCAGCGTGATGAGGCCTCCTAATCCATGTATACCCGTAACGCTTATGCGCCCTTCGCGCCGTGCATGCGCGGCGGCGGCGAGGCGAGCTTTGCCTGGTCCATCGGCGCGGCCGCCTGCGTGCCCGGGCGTGCCGCGCGCGGTGCGCCGCGCCCGCTGCCGGTGGACTTGCGGCGCGCCGCATGGCGCTCGGTTGCGCGCTGCATGAGGCAGAACGCGCAGAGCAGCGCGCCGATCACGATGCGCGTCCACCACGAGCTGAGCGTGCCGTCGAAGGTGATGAGCGTCTGGATCGTGCCGAGGATGCCCACACCGAACACCGAGCCGATCACATAGCCCACGCCGCCCGTGAGCAGCGTGCCGCCGATCACGGTCGCGGCGATGGCGTCCAGCTCCATGCCTTGTGCCTGCAAGCCGTAGCCCGAGAGCACGTAGAGCGTAAACACCACGCCGCCCAGCGCCGAGCAAAAGCCCGAGAGCGCATAGACGCCGATCTTGGTGCGCGCGACCGGCAGGCCCATGAGCAGCGCGGAGCGCTCGTTGCCGCCGATCGCATAGACGTTGCGCCCGAATCGCGTGAAGTGCGCGATCACGATGCCCGCGATCAGCATGGCGATGGCCGTGAGCGAGCCCGTGGTGAGCGAGCCGCTGCCCACCGGTATGCTGAATTCGGACAGCGCGTGAAAGCCGGGATCGTTGATCTGAATGGATTGGGTGGTGATGAGAAAGCAGGTGCCGCGCGCGAGGAACATGCCCGCGAGCGTGATGATGAACGGCTGCAAGCGGAAGAAGTGGATCAGCGCGCCCATGCCCGCGCCATAGAGCGCGCCGCACAGCAGGACGAGCGGCACGACCACGGCCACGGGCCAATGCAGCTTCTCGGTGCCCACGGCGCACAGGATGGTGGTGAGCGCAACGACCGCGCCCACCGAAAGATCGATACCGCCCGAGATGATCACGAAGGTCATGCCGATGGCGACGATCAGCAGGAACGCGTTGTCCACGAGCAGCCCGAAGGCCACCTGGAGCGAGAAGAACCCCGTGTACATGACCGAACCGAAGCCGAACAGCACGGCGAACAACACGACGGTCACGACAATGGGCAGCACGCGCGGATCGACGATGCGAATGGCGCCGCGCCGGCACGCGGCGAGCGTGTTCGCGAGTGTGTCCGATAAGGACAGGGCAGTGCGGTTCATCCTTGGCTTCCCCCGTATGGGTGGGCTGGCGGTTCAGGCGCGCGCACGGCGTGCGAGCGCAAGACGCTTGAGTTGCTGGAACGCGAAGGTGCGCGCGGCGGGCGACTGGATCAGGCACACGAGCAGCACGACCACGGCCTTCACGACGAGCGTGGCCTCGGGCGGCACGCCGATCGAATAGGTGGTGTAAGTGAGCGTCTGGATGATGAGCGCGCCGAGCACCGTGCCCGCAAGACTGAAGCGCCCGCCCAGCAGCGAAGTGCCGCCGAGCGTCACGGCGAGAATGGCGTCGAGTTCCAGCAGCAGGCCCGCGTTGTTGCCGTCCGCGCTGCGCACGTTCGAGCTGATGAGAATGCCCGCGATGGCGGCCGTCACGCCGCAAAACGCGTATGCGCCGAACACCACGGCCTGCGACGAAAGTCCGGCCAGGCGCGCGGCCACGGGATTCACGCCGATCGAGCGAATGAACAGGCCGAGCGCCGTGCGATTGACGATCAGCGCGGTGAGCAAGGTGACGGCGATCGCGATCCACACCGCGCACGGGATGAGCGCGAAATAGCCGCCGCCCGCAAAGAGATAACCCGGCGCGCCGATGGGGATGATCTGCCCGCCCGTGAGCAACTGCGCCACGCCGCGCCCCGCCACCATCAGAATGAGCGTGGCGATGATCGGCTGCATGCCCACGAAAGCCACGAGGAGGCCATTCCAGATACCCGCGAGCAGGCCCACGGCGAGCGCCGCGCCGAATGCCAGGCCCACGCGCGAAGGGTCGGCGGCGAGCACGGTGGCCGCCGCCGCGCCCGCGATCGCCACCACCGCGCCCACCGAAATGTCGATGCCGCGCGTGGCGATCACGAGCGTCATGCCGAGCGACACGACGACGAGCGGCGCGGCGCGCATGAGAATGTCGACCGGTGCGCCGAACAGATGACCGCCCAGCATCGTGATGGAGAGAAAGTTGCCGCGATGCGCGACATCCACGACGAACAGCGCGATCAGCGTGACGGCAGGCCACACCAGCGGATGCCGGATGACGAGCGAAAGCCACACGGGAAGAGCGGGGCGCGTCATCGGCGGTCTCCGGCAATGAGGTCGTAGACTTCGTGTTCGGAGCGCGCCGCGCCCGAAAGCTCGGCCACCTTGCGGCGGTCGCGCAGCACGGCGATGCGGTCGCTCACGCGCACCACTTCGCTGATCTCCGACGAAATGAACAGAATGCCGAGGCCTTTCGCGCAAAGCGCGCGCACGCGGTCCATGATCTCGAACTTGGCCGCCACGTCGATGCCGCGCGTGGGCTCGTCGAGGATCAACAGGCGCGGCTTGGTCGCGAGCCAGCGCGCGAGCAGCACCTTCTGCTGGTTGCCGCCCGAGAGCAGGCCGATGGGCTGCTCCGCGTCGCGCGCCTTGATGCCGAGTTGCTCGATATATTCGTTGGCCAGTTCGCGCTGACGCGAGCGGCGGATCATGCGCCACCAGCCCAGTTGCGCCTGGAGCGCGAGCACGATGTTCTCGCGTATCGAAAGATCCGCGACGATGCCTTCCTTCTTGCGGTCCTCGGGGCAATACGCCATGCCGTGGCGCACGGCGTCGCGTGGCGACGTCAGCTTCACGGCCCGGCCATTGATGTGAACCGTGCCCGCGTCGGCTTTGTCCGCACCGAACAGGAGGCGCGCGGTTTCCGTGCGGCCCGAGCCAAGCAAACCGGCGAGGCCGAGAATCTGGCCCGGCTGCACTTCGAGGTCGAGCGGATTGAGCACGCCGCGGCGCGCCACGCCTTGCGCGGCGAGATAAGGCTCGGTGTCAGCAGTAGCGGTTTCGCCGTGCGCGGCTTCCGCTTGCGTGAGTCTTTCTCCCGCGTTCTGCAAGCCCACCATTTTGGCGACCAGCGTTTGCACCGGCAATTCGGACGCGAGATATTCGCCTTCGCGCTCGCCATTGCGCATGACCGTGATGCGATCGGAAATCGCGTAGGTCTGCTCCAGAAAATGCGTGACGAAGAGAATCGCGATACCCGACGCCTTCAGCTTGCGCAGCACGTCGAAAAGGCGCGCGACTTCGCCTTCGTCGAGGCTGGAGGTCGGTTCGTCGAGAATCAGAATGCGCGCATCGACGGACACGGCGCGCGCAATCGCCACCATCTGCTGCATGGCGATCGGGTAGGTGTCGAGCGATTGCGTGACGTCGAGCGAGAGGTTCAGTTCAGCGAGCGCGGCTTCGGCGCGGCGGTGAATCGCTTTCCAGTCGATCAGGCCGAGACCGCGTTTGCGCGGCTGGCGGCCCGCGAAGATGTTCTCCGCCACCGAAAGATTCGGGCAGAGATTGACTTCCTGATAGAGCGTCTGGATGCCGGCGGCCTCCGCCATCTGCGGCGTCGCGAAGTGCACGGGTTCGCCCGCGACGCGGATCTCGCCGGCCTCGGGCTGGTGCACGCCGGTCAGCACGTTGATGAGCGTGGACTTGCCGGCGCCGTTCTGCCCCATCAGCGTGTGAATCTCGCCGGGAAACAGACGAAAATTGACCCGGTCGAGCGCGCGCACGCCGGGGAAGGTTCGGGTAAGACCGACGGTTTCGAGTATCGGGGAAACGCTCATGGGCAACCGTATAAGAGGCCAGAGCGCGCGGCGCGCCCCGTCAGCCCTCTGAATCGATCAGGGCTACGAAGCAGGCCGCGCCGCTTGCAGCGAGTTTAGTACTTGCGCGACGGCAGCACCTGCGCCGCCACGTCCATCGGGAACACCGTTTCGTTCGTCACGATGCGCTTGGGCAACTGCTTGCCCGCCACGACGTCCTTCACGGCGCTCATGAGTTGCGGCCCGAGCAGCGGGCTGCACTCCACATCGACATTCATCTTGCCCGCGATCATCGCTTCGAAGCCGCCCTTGGTGGCGTCGAACGACACCACGCTGATGTCCTTGCCCGGCTTCATGCCCGCTTCTTCCATGGCCTGGATCGCGCCGAGCGCCATGTCGTCGTTATGCGCGTAGACCACGTTGATCTTGTTTCCATACGTCTTCGCGAACGCTTCCATGACCTGCTTGCCGCCGGCCAGCGTGAAGTCGCCGCTTTGCGACGCAATGATCTTGAACTTCGGATCGTTCTTGATCACTTCCATGAGGCCCGAGTGACGGTCATTGGCCGGCGCGGAGCCCACGGTGCCTTGCAACTCGACGATATTGATCGGGCCGGGGTTGCTCTTGTAGTGGTCTTCAAGCCACTTGCCCGCGCGGCGGCCTTCTTCCATGAAGTCCGAGCCGATCATCGTCACGTAGAGCGACTGGTCCTTCACGTCGATATTGCGGTCCGTGAGAATCACGGGAATCTTGGCGCGCTTGGCTTCCTGGAGCACCGGCTCCCAGCCCGATTCCACCACGGGCGAGAATGCAATCACGTCCACCTTTTGCGCGATATATGAGCGGATCGCCTTGATCTGGTTTTCCTGCTTTTGCTGGGCGTCAGAGAACTTGAGGTTGATGCCGGCGTCCTTGGCGGCCGCCTTGACCGATACCGTGTTTGCCGTGCGCCAGGCGCTTTCCGCGCCGACCTGGGCGAAGCCCAACGTGATCTGCTTGTCTTCGGCGTGGGCGACGCCCGCCGCCAATGAAAAAGCGGCCGCCGCAGCGACGATTCCGCTTACCATGCGTGTTGCCAGTTTCATGCGTGTCTCCGATGTAGCCTGATCGTTGTATTTCTTTAATTCATGGCGCTACACCCGCGTCCATCACGGCCGGACAGTATCACGAGAAATTTCGCGCCATCCCAGACCTCCGGCGTGCCTTTCGGTTTGCCTTCGATCGCTCGCCTGCTGACCACAATAGACAAACTATATGCAACCCTTCGAGCCGTATCGATTAGCGTTTTCCCGATCATCCAGACTCATATAGTCATGCTATTTATTGGACTTTCTCACTAAGTGGGCAAAGCCATGAACACCCGTAAGCCCAAGCTTCGCTCGGCCGCGTGGTTCGGCACCACGGACAAAAACGGCTTCATGTATCGGAGCTGGATGAAGAATCAGGGCATTCCCGATCACGAGTTTGCCGGCAAGCCGATTATCGGCATTTGCAATACGTGGTCGGAGCTCACGCCCTGCAACGCGCATTTTCGCAAGCTCGCCGAACACGTCAAGCGCGGCGTATACGAGGCGGGCGGTTTTCCGGTCGAGTTTCCCGTGTTTTCGAACGGCGAATCGAACCTGCGTCCCACGGCCATGTTCACGCGCAACCTCGCTTCGATGGATGTTGAGGAATCCATACGAGGTAATCCCGTGGATGCGGTCGTGCTGCTCGTGGGCTGCGACAAGACCACGCCCGCGCTGTTGATGGGCGCGGCCAGTTGCGATGTGCCCGCCATCGCCGTGACGGGCGGCCCGATGCTCAACGGCAAGCACGAAGGGCGAGATATCGGCTCGGGCACGGTGGTGTGGCAACTGAGCGAGCAGGTGAAAGCGGGCAAGATCTCGATACACGAGTTCATGTCGGCGGAGGCGGGCATGTCGCGCTCGGCGGGCACCTGCAACACCATGGGCACCGCTTCGACCATGGCTTGCATGGCCGAGGCGCTTGGCGTGACGCTCCCGCACAATGCGGCGATTCCCGCCGTGGACTCGCGCCGCTACGTGCTCGCGCATCTGTCGGGCATGCGCATCGTGGAGATGGCGCTCGAAGACCTGCGGTTGTCGAAACTGCTCACGCGCGCGGCATTCGAAAACGCGATCCGCACGAACGCGGCGATCGGCGGTTCGACCAACGCGGCGATCCACCTCAAGGCGATCGCGGGGCGCATAGGCGTGCCGCTCGAACTCGACGACTGGACGCGCATTGGACGCGGCACGCCGACCATCGTCGACCTCCAGCCTTCGGGGCGCTTCCTGATGGAGGAGTTCTATTACGCGGGCGGCCTGCCCGCCGTGCTGCGGCGCCTGGGCGAAGCGAACCTGCTGCCGCATCCCGACGCGCTCACGGCCAATGGCAAGACGCTCTGGGAGAACGTGCGCGAAGCGCCCATTCATAACGCCGAGGTGATCCGTCCGCTCGACAATCCGCTCGTGCAGGACGGCGCGCTGTGCGTGCTGCGCGGCAATCTCGCGCCCAACGGCGCGGTGCTCAAGCCTTCGGCAGCCACGCAAAGGCTGCTCAAGCATCGCGGTCCGGCCGTGGTGTTCGAGAACTTCGACGACTACAAGGCGCGCATCGGCGACCCCGATCTCAATGTTACGGCGGACTCCGTGCTCGTGATGAAGAACTGTGGCCCGAAGGGGTATCCGGGCATGGCCGAGGTGGGCAACATGGGCCTGCCGCCTAAACTGCTCGCGCAAGGCGTGACCGACATGGTGCGCGTGTCGGACGCGCGCATGAGCGGCACCGCCTATGGCACGGTGGTGCTGCACGTGGCCCCCGAGGCGCGCGCGGGCGGGCCGCTCGCGATCGTGCGCGATGGCGACTGGATCGAACTCGACTGCGAGAAGGGCACGTTGCGCGTGGATATCAGCGACGAAGCCATCGTCGCGCGGCTGGACGAATGGGCCGCGAATCAGCATCCGATACCCGCCGATCGCAGCGGCTACCGCAAGCTCTACGTCGAGCACGTGCTCCAGGCCGACGAGGGTTGCGATTTCGACTTTCTGGTGGGGTGTCGCGGGGCGGACGTGCCGAGTCATTCGCATTGACATGACGTCTGGGGAGCCCGCGGCCGCGCGTTCTGGCACGGCCGCGGGCTTCTTTTTTTGCCGATATTTAACGTTCAAATAGCGTTCTTTCGGCATTCCCCTACCTTCGGTTTCCTTATTGTTTAGGCTTTTGCGCAAGGTTTGATGGGGTGCAGTCAAAGGTTTGTCGTGGGTCATTACAGGCGGTCAACGCGGGGGCACGGCTCGCGTTAAGCGGATGCCAGTCGGCAGGCTGGCCAGAGTTCCATTCAGCATCCGCGGAGATTCGCCATGAAACAACGTTGCACCCAAACCGGCTTTCGCTCGTGGGGATGGCGCGCCCTTGGCATGGGCGCGTGCTTCACGCTGGCCTTGCTTTCCGGTTGCGCCACCCGATCGCCATTCGACATGCCCAACTACACCGTCAACGCCTGCGTGAGTGCGTCCGCCGGTTACTACTGTGTGCAGCCCGGCGATTCCCTCGACACGATCGCGGCCTCGTTCGGACGCCAGCGCAGCGAGCTTGTGCAATGGAACGGCTTGGGCGCGGCCGCGACGGTGAGCGCGGGGCAAATGCTGCGTGTGGGGCCGCCCTCGGGCGTGGCGAGCGTGCCTCATGCGCCTCAATTCGCGGCCCACGCGCCCGCGAACCGTTTTGTCTGGCCGGCGAGCGGCACAGTGGTGCAGGAATTCGGCACGCAGGGCTCTCGCGGCATCGAAATCGCCGGTCGCCTGGGCGCGCCGGTCAAGGCCGTGGATGGCGGGCGGGTTGTCTATGCCGGTAACAAGCTCAAGCAGTTCGGCCTGATGGTCATCGTGAAGCACGACAATCATTTCGTGACCGCCTACGGCAACAACAGTCGTCTTACCGTGGCGGAGGGCGCAACGGTGCAACGCGGCGCGACCATTGCCGAAATGGGCGCGCGCGGCGGCGAAGCCGCGCTGTTGCAGTTCGAAATGCGCGAGGACGGACGACCGGTGGATCCGCTGGCGTATCTGCCGGCGGATTCCGGTCCGGTCATGCCGTGATGATAAAACGCCTGTCGCGATCAATCTGAATTCGATTCGATATCCGAATCAAGTTGAATGCCGCGACGAAACGGTTGCGGCTTTCTGCATGGGCTCGCGTGTGCCGAGGCAGTCGAGTCCCAGGAGCGTCGCCTCGACGGCTTCGTCGAGCGGCGTATGAGGCTCGCGCCCGAGTTCGGCCACGAGGCGCGCATTCACGAGTTGCAGCGGCTCGCGCCACAAATAGCGCATCTCCATCAGCTCGCGCAACGTCGTCACGAAGGGCGACATCATGCGTACGAGCCCCCACGAAAAGCGCTTGCGTTGCGGCTCCAGTCCGTGACGCCGCGCGACGCGACAGATGGCTTCGGTGATTTGCGTGCCGTCGGCGTCCCAGTGCCCGGCCATGTGGTAGGTCGCAAACGGCGGTAGCGTGTCGCGCCGCGCGATCAGTTCGAGCATCGTGCGCGCCACGTCGGGCACGTACGACCACGCGTGGCCCACGCCGGGGCTAGCGGGTTCGCGCACGACGCGCACCGGTACGCGAGGTTTGACGAGACCCTGCGCGAACCAGCTATTGGCCACGCGCGGCCCGAAAAAGTCACCCGCTCGCACCACGATCGAGCGCACGCCGCGCTCGCTCGCGGCTTGCATGCGCCGCTCCAGTGCCACGCGAATCGCACCCTTGCGCGTGAGCGGTTGCTGCGGCGAGTCTTCGCGCAACAGCGGAAACGTCTCGGGCCCGTAGTTGTACACGGTGCCGGGCAGCACGACGGTCGCGCCGACTTCGGCCGCCGCGGCGAGCGTGTTGTCGATCATCGGCAGCACGACTTGCGCCCAGCGCTTGTAGCCCGGCGGGTTCACGGCGTGCACGATCACAGCGCACCCTTGGGCCGCGCGCAGTACGTCATCGCGCGAGAGCGCGTCGCCGTCGAGCCATTCGATACCGTCAGCGCGGCGGGCGGAATGTTCCTGTGTGGCGGGCGCGCCGCCGCGCCGCAGCGCGCGCACCTGCCAGCCGGCATCGCGCAACTGGCGCGCGACTTCGCCGCCAATGCCGCCGCTCGCGCCGAGCACGAGCGCGTGGTCTTGCTGGTTCAGGGGAAGGGCGTTCATGTCGGTTCTCCTTGCGGGTGATCTGTCATGAAGGCCATTCTGCGCCGGGTGCCGGCAATTAAAAATTGCTGAAAACCGATGATCGGCTATACATTTATGTATAGCCGTCTCCGGTCCCGATCCGAATGGTTCGGATCGGGATGACGGGTGGCCACAGGAGCATGCCTGTCATGACCGAAAGGGAACCGAGCTGGGAGTGGTACCGGAGCTTTCTCCATGTGCTGGAGACGGGCTCGCTTTCCGGGGCCGCGCGCGCGCTGGGTCTCACGCAGCCGACCGTCGGCCGCCACATCGAAAGTCTCGAAGCGGCATTGGCCGTGACGCTCTTTACACGCTCGTTCGACGGCTTTTCGCCCACCGACGCCGCCAATGAGTTGAGGCCATACGCCGTGGCCCTCGCGTCGACCACGGCCGCGTTGCGGCGGGTGGCGAGCGGTCACGGTTCCGGCGTGCGCGGCACAGTGAGGCTGACGACGAGCGAGATCATCGGCGTCGAGGTTCTGCCGCCCATCCTGGCCGGGCTGCGCAACGACTATCCGGAACTGACGATAGAACTCGTGTTGTCGAACGAGCCGGATGATCTCCTGCGCCGCGAGGCGGATATCGCGGTGCGCATGTTTCGCCCCGTGCAGGAGGCGCTGGTGGCGAAGCGCATCGGCGGGATCGAAGTCGGGCTGCACGCTCACGAACGTTATCTCGCGCAGCATGGCGTGCCTAAGTCGATGAGCGAATTGCCCCGGCACACGATCATTGGCTTCGACCGGGAGACGGCGTACATTCGCTCGCTTCAGGACAGATTCGAGGCATTCAATCGCACCAACTTCGCATTTCGGGCTGACAGCGACGTTGCGCAATTGGGCGCGATACGCGCCGGATTTGGCATCGGCGCGTGCCAGGCGCCATTGGCGGCGAGAGATGCCCGGCTGGTGCGGGTGCTCCGGCGAGAGTTCTCGCTGACGCTGGATACGTGGTTGGCCATGCACGAAGATTTGCGCGGGAGCGCGCGCTGCGCCGTGACGTTCGCGGCGCTTGCCGCCGGGCTGAAGGCGTATATCGGCGGCGATAGCCGGTTGTCGGCGCAGCGATCGGCTGCCCGTTAAAGCGTTTGTAAGAATTGCCGTTATTCCGTGCGCGGCAGGACCGCGTTCCCCGCAACGAAAAGACGACTCTGACAAGGCTTCGACATGGCGAAATTCCTCGGACCCGAGGGCCGCGAGCGCTTGCAGGCTCGGCGCAGATCAGGTTTGCACCGGGCGAAGGCACTGACCTCGAAGCGGAGCAGATGGCCTGGCTACTGAAAAGCACCAACGCCTTCGTCAATGTCATGCGCCCGCTTCTCGCGGTCGCTACGGTCTGAGCGCCAGCAAGCCTTCGTCGCGAACAACGGATGCATCGACAGCAACGCAAGGCGCTTTCGGCATCATGTGGCTAAGGGGTGCGCGTGGAGGGCTTGCTGCTGTGCGGCCCGCTCCTGCGCATGTTGCTTCGCAATGTGATGTCCGACGATGCAGCCACCGACTGCGCCAACGACTGCGTGGTGGCCGGCATAGTGTCCGGCTACGCCGCCCACGACTGCGCCCTTGAGGCAGCCGGCGGCACTGGCTGGTCCGGTCGCGGCCAGTCCCAGGGCGGCAGCCGCAACGAGCGCGCTGATTCGATAATTCAGTTTCATGATGAGTACCTGCCTCGTATTACACGTTGAACCCGTTTAATAGCGCCAATCGCCACGGTCGTGCCACTGGCGTTCACGCCATTGATGCTCGCTACGTTCGTGTTCGCGCCATTCATGTTGGCGCCATTCGCGCGCGCGCCAGTCATCGTTGTCGCGATAGGCCACTGCGACCGGAACCGGAGGAGGGGCAACGTACGCGGGTTGAACCGGAGCGTAGGCGACGCCAGGGACGCCAATCCCCAAGGCGACATCCACGTGCGCGCTTGCCGCCGTCGACACGGCAAATGCGGCCGCGCCCAATATCACGCCGAGAACCGTCTTGTTCATTTCCGTCACTCCTTTGCACGTTGTGTGCGTTGCTGGTAAGCACGGTCTGGAGTGTAGAGGGCGGTTCAGGACACAGGTGAAACGGCGTTGCGAGATTGGTAACAGCAAATTAACGAGGTGCTTGTCTGCCGTTGTTCAACGTCGTGCGCGCCTGGAGCGGCGTGAGGTGCGGCGTGCTTATTCGAAGTCGGCCAGTTCGATAACCGGCTCGCACAAAATCGGAAAATTCACCGAATTCGCGATATAGCACTGCTCGTGCGCCGCGTGATGAAGCCGCTCGGCAACGCTGCGGTCGTCGCTCGCGCGGATCGTCACACGCGGGCGCAGCACGATCTTCGTGAAAGCGCCGCGCTGTGGCGTATCGGCCATCGTGCCTTCGGCGTCGTCTTCATAGACCAGCACCGCAATGCCCGCGTCGGCGCACAGGTGCAGGTACCAGAGCTTGTGGCAAGCCGACGCCGACGCCACGAGCAGGTCCTCGGGGTTCCAGCGCGCGGCGTCGCCGCGAAAGGCCGGGTCCGACGAACCGGGAATGTCCGGTTTGCCGTTCGCGCGAATGATGTGATCGCGGCCGTACTCGCGATAGCCCGAGGTGCCGGTGCCGCGGTTGCCCGTCCATTGCACCGAAACGCGGTAGGTGTGTTCGCCGTGCGCCATTTCCACTCTCCGTTTGATTGAACCTGATCGCGACCGTTTCGGCGCATTATGACAGCGTGTGGCATTTTGGTATACCATTATGCCGAAATGACCTGAGCGATACCCGCATGGAAACAAAATTCGACTCCACGGCCGACGCGGTCGCCGCTGCGCTGCGCGAGCTGATCGTAGGCGGCGAGCTGGGCGGCGGCGAGCGCCTTGTCGAGCGCGACCTGGCCGAGCGTTTCGAGGTGAGCCGCATTCCGCTGCGCGAAGCGATCCAGCAACTCGCGCGCGAGGGGCTCGTCGAGGTCTTCCGCAATCGCGGCGCGGTCGTGCGCACGCTCACGGCGCAGGACGTGGAGGAGATTTATGGCCTGCGCGTACTGCTGGAAGGCGACGCGATCTTTCGCAGCGTGAAGCGTCTCGACGAGGAAACGCTCGCGCGCGCCGAACTCGTGCACCGCCTGCTCGGCGAGGCCGCGACCACGCAAAAGCAGGGCGAACTCAACCGCGAGTTTCACGCGCTGCTCTACGGCGCATGCGGCAACGCCCGGCAGCTTGCCTCCATCCGCGAATTGCGCGCACAGGTGGAGCGCTACGAGCGTTTGCAGAACACGCTGCTGGCCGATACGCCCTCGTTTCAGGACGAGCACGTGGCGATCCTGCAAGCGTGTCATGAGCGCAATGCGCGTCGCGCGCGCGCCTTGACGGCGGCGCATCTCGACTCGGCCAGACGCATCGTGCTCGAAGTCGTGGAGCGCCTGGCGGCGTAGGCGGCGGTTGCGCGGGCAACGCCGCATGCACGCGGATTGCGCCGGTTTTTACGACATTTTTTCTTGTTGACCTGGCTGCACAACCCTAGACTGGGTGCATCGAAACGAGTGGAGACGCCATGTCGATCTCGCGTGCACCCCAGCGCCCGGGCGAGCGGGTCAACTGCATTCAGCCCGGCATGGGCCGGCTCGTGCTGCGGCGCTTCGATCCGCGCCACGACTCGTGGGAGGCGCTCACGCGGCTGCTGCATCGGGCGTTTGCGCGGCTGGCCGTGCTCGGGTTGCACTGCTCGTGCGCCGACCAGGCAGCGAGCCTCACGCGTGAACGGGCGCTGGTCGGCGACTGCTTCGTCGCCGTCTGCAACGGCAAGATCATCGGCACGCTCACCCTGGAAGGCCGCGATATCGATTCGCAATGCGAACATTATCGGCAGCGCAGCGTGGCTTCGGTTCATCAGTTCGGCATCGAGCCGAAATGGCAGAACCACGGCATTGGCCGCGCGCTGCTCGCTTTCGCGGGGCATTGGGCCGCGGCGCGCGGCTATACGCAAATCGCGCTCGACACGCCGTTCCCCGCCGCACACCTGATCGCGTTTTATCGCGCGCAGGGCTTCGGCCTTGTCGATGTCGTGCGCTTTGCCGGTCGTGGCTACGACAGCGCCGTGCTGAGCAAAGCCGCGGCGGCACGCGGCGCACAAGGGCCCGCGCACCTGCACGGCGCGTTTGCGCACGTCCCCGCGCCGAGCCCGTTTGCATGAAGGCGCGTCGTGCTCACGCCTCACGTGCCCGGGCGCTCTCGCGCTCCAGGTAGCGCAGGAATTCGTCGGCGGGCATGGCTTTCGCATAGAGCCAGCCCTGCGCATATTGCACGCCGTGCTCGCGCAGATAATCGGCCTGCGCCCGCGTTTCCACGCCCTCGGCGACCATCGCCAGGTCGAGGCTGCGCGCCATCTCGATGACATGCGGCACGATCTTGTTCATCTCCTCGCCCTTCGCGTACGAACGTATGAACGACCTGTCGATCTTGATGCCGTCCACGGGCAGGTCCTGGAGATAGGAAAGGCTCGAATAGCCGGTGCCGAAATCATCGATGAAAATGCGGTGCCCGGCCGCACGATACGCCGCGAGCGCGGGTGTGGAGCGGGCCGTGTCGATGAGCATGCGCTCGATGACTTCGAACCAGATCTGCTCGGGGCGCACCGCGTATTTTCTGAAGCAGTCCTTCAAGGTGTCGAGCACGCGCGTGCCCACGAGGTCCTCGCCCGCCAGGTTGATGGAGACGTGCAAGTCACGGCGGCGCGCCAGCACGGAGCCGGCGCCGTCGAACACGGAGTGCACGACCTGGTCGGTAATGGGCTCGATGAGGCCGAGCGATTCGGCCATGGCAATGAAGGTGTCGGGTGCAATCACGGAGCCGTCTTCGAGCTTCCAGCGCACGAGCGCTTCCGCGCCGACGCAGCGGCCGCTTTCGAGCGAAACGATGGGCTGGAGCCAGGCCACGAACTGGCGCTGCCGGATGCCCTGGAGGATCGCGTTGCGCGGCGTACGCAGCTTGCGCCGCCAGCGCATGACGAACCAGGTGCCGAGCAGGCTCGCGACGAGCGCGGGCGCGAGTACGTGTCTGAGTTGCGCGAGCGGGTTGCGGCGCACGCGGTCCTCGGGCTCGTAGGCGACCACGGCGATCGGATAGCGGTGGGAGCGCTCGACCGTGTAATAGCGCCGCTCGAAGTACGCGTTGTTGGTGTTGCGCTGTAGCGCCGCGCGCAAGAGTTCATGGTCCGCGCCTGGTGAGCGCGAGATGATCGTGCCGTCCTGCGTTTCGAGCACGGCAAGCTCGATGGTGTTGTCGAGCGGCACGATGTCGAGATAGAAGCGCGGGTCGATCACCACCACGTGATCGCCCAGGCGCACGTTGAACATGGGCCGCTCGTTGCCGCGCTTGCCCGTTTCGGTCTGCCAGGCGGTGAAGCCGGCGGCGGAGGTCCATTCGGGCGCTGGCAGCGCGGTGTCGACGCGACCGCGCGCCGAGGTGCAGCGCAGCTTGACGCCATCGGTCCAGCCGACTTCGCGGACGTATCGAAACTGTTCCTCGGTCTGGCGCAGTTGCTTCAGGTGGTCGTCCGAACACGGCGTGCCGTCGTAGCGTACAAGCTGACGCAATGCCGTTTCGGCTTCGGAGCTCACCAGTTCCGCGCGCAGCAGTGCGCGATTCGAAAACTCGTCGACCTGCTGGCGTTGCTGGCGCTCCGATACGGCGTCCGAAGCATAGACGGCGAGCGCGAGCGTGCCCAGCACGGCGAGCGCCACGATACAGAACGTCGTCAGGACGGTGAAGCGGCTGTTCATGGCGTACGATGGCGCTCCGGCTGCGCGAACGAAGACGACGCGCAACGCGAAGCCTTTGTCGATCGCCGTGGCCGATGGTAGCGTTTTTCGCGCGCCGGCGACGCGCCGCTGTCCGGCGCGGGTGAGCAAGTGCAGTGCCCGCCGGGGTTTGATTTATGCGCGCGGCATGAATGGATGGGCTTCGGCCATCATGCGCGCGCGGGGTCGATCGATCGGGAATCCTCTGCAACGACGCGGTTGCGGCCGCCTTCCTTCGCGGCATAGAGCCGCCGGTCGGCCACCGACATCAGCGTGTCGTAGTTGGCGGGGCAGTCGGCGGGACTGGCCGCCACGCCCACCGAGATCGTGAAGGCGATGTCGTCGGGACGCTTGGCGTCGCCGGGTGCGGCGGCATTCGCCGCGTGCGTCTCCACCGCGCTGCGTATGCGTTCGGCCACGTCTGCCGCCGTCGCCATGTCCGCGCCGGGCAGCAGCGCCGCGAATTCCTCGCCGCCCACGCGCGCGGGGATGTCCACGCTGCGCAGGTTCTTGCTCAGGATGTCCGCGAAGATCACCAGCACGCGGTCGCCGGCTGCGTGGCCATAGCGGTCGTTCACGCGCTTGAAGAAGTCGATGTCGAGCATCAGCATGGCCATGGCGGGCGCCGCGCTGTCGTCGCGGCTCGCGCGTTCGAGCGTTTCGCCGAACACCTCCAGGAAGCGCCGCCGGTTCGCAAGGCCCGTGAGCGGGTCGTTGCGCGCGAGCGTTTCGAGCCGCGAGCTGGCTTCGACGTAGCGGCCGAAGATATGCGTGACGATGCGCAGCGTGCCCACGAGCAGCACGGCGATCGCCACCCACGCGACGATCAGCGGGCTGCTGAACACGCGGCGCGCGGCGGCGAGCGTGAGTTCGGTGTCGTCCGTATTGGTGAGCAGGATCCAGTGCGATTCGCCCACGTGCTGATAGAGCAGATAGCGGCCGTTGCGCTGCACATAACCCTGCTCGCGTTGCATCCACGCGGCCGCCGAACGGCGCGCGAGGTCGAGCAGTGGCGCATCGAAGTTTGCCGGGCGCTGGGCGGTGATCTTGCCATCGACGAAGTAGACGAGGTCGCCGTTACTGTTCAGCAGTCCGAATTCGGTAGGCTCATTATCCTCGGGCAGGGTTGCCGAAACGAGCTGCAACGCGAGCAGGCGAGACGGCGCGACGTCCATCACTACCGCGCCGCGAAAGCGGCCGTCCGCGTAGACGGGCGCGCTGAGCGTGGCAATCGCCCCGGTCTGCTTCTCTTCCGTATAGATCGGTGTCCAGACGATCTCGCGGTTCGGGTTGTGTTCGGGAAGCTGCAAACGGTAGTACGGCATGGTGCTGAAGCGCCGCAGCAGGTCGGTCACGTGTGCGTCGCGGCGCTCGGGCGAGAGCACATACACGCCGTTGGTGGAGATATAGGCAACCGTGCTCTGGACCGTGTCGGCGTGCTGGCTGATCGCCACGAGCGGACTGATCGCGCGCGTGAGCGCGATGTCGGCCGCGAGCGTGGCGGTGTCGCGGTGAAAGCCCTCCAGTCCCGCGAGCCCTTGCGCATTGGTGCCGAACACGGGCGGGCCGTCCAATGCACCAGGCGTCTCCCATACCGGCTGGCCGCTCGCGTGCAGCGCGGCCTGCACGGCCGGGTCACCAAGCGCCGCGCGCTGCTGGCTGGGCGAGGCGAGCACGTGCTCCGCATAGTCGCGCAGGAACAAAAGGCGCCGGCGTTCCGCCGAGATCAGCGCATCCACGCCCACGGCGCGCACCTCCAGGTCGCGCTGGCGGCTTTGGAGGTCGTAGCGGGTCATGTTGTAGAGCTGCCGCAGGCCCACGAGCGTCACCAGCACCATGGCGGCGAGAAAGCACACCGTCACCACGAGGTGCGGCCGTTTCATGACCATGCTGGAGAAGCCGTGCGGCCGCGTGCGGCCTGGCGTGTGCTGCATGAAGCCCCCGGACACCGGATGAGCGCGCGCATGACGGTGCGGCGTGGCCCGGTGGCGCGGGCCGGGCATCGCGAAAAAGGATAGCATCGCGCGGCGTACGGGGGCGCGTCGCGCGCCGCGCGAACAGGGCGCGCGAATGGGCTGCGTTCAGGCGAGGGCGACGAACTCGCGCACCGTGGCCGCCGTTTCGCCCGCGCGCCAGCCGAGTGCAAGGCGCGCGCGCATGCGTACGCCGGTCACGTCGAGATAGCGCACGCCCTTCACCTGGACCTGCGCGATCGCGGCGGGCACGATCGACACGCCGAGCCCGGCCGCCACGAGGTTCACGACCGAGGCGAGTTGCGGCGCGGGCTGGGCGAGCCGGGGCGTGAAGCCCGCCTCGGCGCAGGCGCGCACGATTTCGTCGTGCATGGCGATGCCGGCGGGCGAGGGCACGAGCACGAACGGCTCGTGCGCGAGCGCGCTGAGCGGCAGGCGCCGCCGCGCGGCCAGCGCGTGGCTGGAGGGCAGCACGATCTTCATCGGCTCGTCGGGCAGCGCGTGGACTTCCACGCCCTCGGGCGGCGTGGCGCCAGGGCGGAAGAACACCGCGTCGAGCCGGCCTTGCACGAGGCCGAGCAACAACGCCGGCGTGTTCGCCTCGTCGAGCGTCAGCGCCACGTCGGGAAAGCGGGTGGTGTAGCGCTGGATCAGCGCGGGCACGACGGGGTTGAACGCAGCCGAGCCGGTAAAGCCCACGCGTATTTGCCCAGACTCGCCGCGCGCCGCGCGCTGCGCCGCCTGCTGCGCGCGTTCGGCACCCTCCAGCACGCGCCGCGCTTCCACGAGGAAGGCCGCGCCCGCCGGCGTGAGGTCGGCGCCTTGCGGCGTGCGCACGAAAAGCTCGACACCTAGTTCGCGCTCGAGCGACTTGATCTGCTGGCTGAGCGGCGGCTGGCCGATGCCGAGCTGTTCGGCCGCTCTCGTGAAATTGCGTTCGGCCGCAACGGCGGCGAAATAGCGGAGATGGCGGAGTTCCATGCTAGTGCTGAAATGTATGGCGTGGGCTGGTTCCATATATTGGACAGTATAGCGTTGCGAGCAGGACAATCGGACGCATTCCAGTCGCTCCCAACAAGGTTGACAGCATGAACTCTCCCATTTCGGCCCCCGCGCGCGACGCTTCAGGCGTGCTGCCGGGCTCCTCCGCTTATCGCCGCATTGGCGTGGCGCTCTTTCTCGCCGGCTTTTCCACGTTTTCGCTGCTCTATTGCGTGCAGCCGCTCATGCCCGTGTTCGCGAGCGAGTTCCACGTGGGCGCCGCGCAAAGCTCGCTTGCGCTCTCGCTTTCCACGGGCTTTCTCGCCGTCGCGATTCTCTGCGCGGGCGCGCTTTCGGAACGGCTCGGCCGGCGCGGCCTGATTTTCGCCTCCATGATCCTCGCCGCGCTTTTCAACGTGCTCGCCGCGCTGGAGCCGGGCTGGCACGGCGTGCTCGTCGCGCGCGCGCTGGAGGGGCTTGCGCTCGGCGGCGTGCCCGCCGTGGCGATGGCGTATCTCGCGGAGGAAATCGAGGCGGGCGGGCTGGGCCTCGCGATGGGTCTTTACGTGGGCGGCACGGCCTTCGGCGGCATGATCGGCCGCGTGGGCATGAGCTATATGAGCGACCATGTTTCATGGCGCGCGGCCATGCTGACGATCGGCGTGATCGACGTGATCGCGGCTGTCGTGTTCCTCTTGCTGCTGCCGCCCTCGCGCCGCTTCGTGCGCCGCGCGGACCTGAGTCCGGCGCATCACGTGGCGCTGTGGCGCAAGCATCTTTCATCGTCCACGCTCGCCGCCGTGTTCGCCACGGGCTGCCTCGCCATGGGCGTGTTCGTGACGATCTACAACTACGCGGGCTTTCGCCTGCTCGCGCCGCCGTTCGCGCTGGACGCCACGCAAACCGGCTTGATCTTCTGCGCGTATCTGTTCGGCATCGTGGCGGCGTCGGTCTCCGGCGCGCTCGCGGACCGCTGGGGGCGCGCGCTGGTGCTCGGCAGCGGCGTCGCCATCGCGGCGATCGGCGTGGCGCTCACGCTCTTTCATACGCTCGCGCCGGTCGTGCTCGGCATCGTCGTGCTAACTGTGGGCTTCTTCACGACGCATTCGGTCGCGAGCGGCTGGGTCGGGCAACTCGCCGACGGCGCGAAAGGCCACGCCACCTCGCTCTATCTGCTCGCGTATTACCTCGGCTCCAGCGTGCTCGGCTCGTGGGGCGGGTGGTTCTGGCAAAACGGACAGTGGACGGCGGTGGCGGGCTTTTCGTTCGCACTGCTTGCGGGTTGCGGCGCGCTCGCGATCGTCATCGCACGCGCGCAGGCGGGCCGGGCGAAGGCCAGTGCCTCATGAGCGTCTGATCTTCGCCTGCCCGGTGCGCCCTAGCCGCGCCACGCGGAATGGCGGATCACGCTACAGAAGTTGCCCGCGTGGAAATGCGGTTCCTTGTCGGCGAGCACGTCGGCCTTCACGTTGCCGAAAGTCGTTGCGGGCTTGTGCTTGATGCCGTCGTAGAAGGTCTGGATGATGTCCTCCTTGAAGTGTTCGGTGCGCGGATGCGCGTGCACCACGGCCTCGCGCTGGGCGTCGCTGAACTGGTCGTAGGCCATGCCGAGCACGTCCATTTCCACGCCCGCGGTCACGAGCGCGACCACTGGATGCATGTGCTGCGGAATACCCGGCGTCGTATGCAGCGCGATGGCGGTCCACACGAGGTCGATGTCCTGCTGCGAAATGCCGTGGCTGCGCAGGAAGTCGCGCGCGGCGTTCGCGCCGTCCACTTCGAAGCGTTCGTGCTCGCTGCTGTGAGCGTGCGTGAGGCCCATGTCGTGGAACATCGCGCCCGCGTAGAGCAGTTCGCGGTCGAATTTCAGGCCGCGCCGCTGGCCCGTGAGCGCGCCGAAGTAGTAGACGCGGCTCGAATGGTGGAACAGCAGCGGCGACTCGGTGTCGCGCACGAGTTCGGTGATTTCGCGGGCCAGCTTGCTGTCGGGGATGGCGACATCGGCGAGGGTCGGGCTCATGATGATGCTCCGTCGTGGTGGGGATGAGCTTCATTCTGGTCCGCGCGGGCGCTGTCCTCAATCGACGCATACCGTCGTTTCCTGCCAAATCGGCCGCGATACGTGCACCGAACCGGCGCACGCAAACGTTCACTTGATCCGCCGCGCATCGAAGGGCGCCGCGAACGGTAAAATTTCTCCGCTGCACCGTATTAGCGGCGATAATCGGCAAAATCGATTCGATCGGCGCGCAATTACGATGCGCCATGCATGGGCCGTGAGGGGTTCCGGCCTGCGAATAAATCGGGCGGTCGAGTCGTTTTGGCCGTACGGGGACGTCCGGGCCGGGGCAATCCGGTCACGGGCATGCGGCAGACGGCGCTTTGGCGCGCAATGGCATCATCACTTCGCGTCGTTGCGTGTCTTTGCGTGTCTTTGCGTGTCGTTGCAGGGCGCGCTGCGCCAACCAGCTCGGTAAAACAAGAAACCACGCGACAGACTATGTATTCGATCCTGCCAGCGTTCGTATCCGCATTATTTCTCGGATTCGGCGTCTACGTGCTCTTGACCGAGGGCCTCACGCGCCTTTCGGTGCCGTTCGCCCTGATGTGCGCGACCACGTTCTTCTGGCAAGGCACGTGGGCCTTCCTGTTCCAGACTTCCGATCCGGAACTCTCCGGCGTGCTGGTCAAGGTCGGCTACTTCTTTATTCTCTTTTTGCCCACCACGTTTTATCACTTCGTGACCGAAGTGAGCGCGCGGCGTGGCGAACGCCCGCTGCTGATTGCCTCGTATGCGCTGAGCGTGCTGCTCGCGGTGCTGCTGCTCGCGAGCGACGCCGTCGTGGACGGCTACGGCACGTTCTTCTTCGGCAAGTATCCGAAGGCCGGCATGCTGCATCCCGTGCATGTGGCGCAAACGGTGCTGCTCGCGTGCCGCAGCGCCTGGCTGCTGTTCGCCGCGCGCCGCCAGACGCAGGCGCACGACCGCCGCACGCTGCTCGACCTCTGCGTGTTGAGCCTCGGCCTCTACGCGCTCGCCGCCACCGACTACGCCGTGAATTACGGCTTCGCGTTCTATCCCGCGGGCGCCGTGTTCATCGCCATCAGTCTCGGCATACTCGCGGTCACGATCGTGCGCTATGGGCTCATGCGCCCTTACCTCATCGCGGCCACCGTGGCGCACGAGGTCGCCACGCCGCTCGCGGCCATCGGCATGCATGCCGAGGAAATCGGCAACGTGTTGCCCGAACTGATGCGCGGCTACCAGCTGGCCGTGCAGCACCAGCTATGCGTGGACGGGCTGTATCCGGGGCAGTCCGAGCGGCTCTCGTCGCTGGCCACCTCCATCCGCCGCCAGGTGGACAGCACGAGCACCGTGGTCGAGATGTCGCTTGCCTCGTTCACGCTCGACCGGCTCGACCGGCGCAGCTTCGAGACCTACCCGGTGCGCTCCTGCGTGAACGCCGCGCTGGAGCGTTTTCCGTTTCGCCCCGGCGAGCGCGACATGGTGGAGGTCGCGCCCATGGACGCGCAACTGAGCTTCTCGGGTTCGGATTCGCTCGTGGTATTCGTGCTGTTCAATCTGCTGAAAAACGCGCTGTTCGCCATTCACGCGGAAAGCGCGGAACGCCCAGGCGATTACGCGGGTCGTGTGGAGATCAGCGCGACGAGCGAAGGGGGCTTTTGCGTGCTGCGCTTTGCCGATAACGGTTGCGGCATTCCCGCCGATATTCTGCCGCGCGTTTTCGATCCGTTTTATTCGACGAAGTCGCATGGGCGCGGCACCGGCATGGGTCTCACGTTCTGCCGCCGCGTGGCCGAGGCGCTGGGCGGCACGATCACCTGCGAATCGCAGGCGCATGTTCATACGACCTTCACGATCCGGCTGCCGGAGCCGGGCACGAGCGCCGACCGCGCGCTGCACGACGCACCGGCGAAACCCCGCCGTTGGCCAGCGGGGCAGGATTTCGCCGGTTGATTCATGCAGCCAGTCTCATGTGATGGCCATCACATGTGCTGGATCATGCCGCCTAGTTGGAACCGGCGGGCAGAATCAATTCGTACTCTTTCACGCGCTCGATGATGCCGGGCGGAAAACGGCGAATACGTTTGTCGGTACCGGCAAACAGAATTTGCTGATAACCGAGCGAGACGGGCCGCCCGTCCACGCAAAAGCGGAACACGAGATACGCCGAGCACTGACGCACCTGGAAGGTGTTGAGATAGCAATCGACGCGCTGGAACGGAAAGGTTTCCTGCACGTACTCCTGGTGCGCGCGTTTGGTGACGAACACACCGCCCGCGGCGAGCAGGTTGTTGTGAATGCACTCATGAAACCAGCGCTCCCGGCAAATGCCTTGCCATTCGAAATAACGGGCGAAATACGTATTCATGAAGGCGTTCGAATCCTTCAGGTAGATATCGATGACATGGTGAAACGTTTTGCTCGGCGTAGCTTCCATGAATTCGTCGGAGAATCCGGCGGTGCCACGGGAAAGGACGGCGGGAATGGATTCGCGTGCGTACATCAGAATGACTCCAGATAGGAACTGCATGCGGCAGTCGCGCATGCCTTCTGAAAGAGAAGGCATACCGGCATTCTCTTCGCCTTCCCCTGAGTTCAATACCGTGCGGCCCACATACGTAAAGCGCTCCATGCGCGCCGGGTGCGATAAACGTTTGCGCGGCGTTTTCAGGTTCGCGCGGCCCGCCTGGCGTTTGCAACGGACGCGGGTTCGGGTTGCTGTGTCCAGGCGTCACGCCTCATAATCGACATGTTTACCTCGCGGCGCGGCAGGCACACAGCGCGCCGCAGCAGGCGCGGCGCGCTTACCGAGATCCAGCATGAGTTCCATCGTCAGACAGCCGGTTTATCATCCCGTCTCCGTCGTATTCATCGACGACAGCCCCGATTTTCTTTACGCGCTGCGCGGCCTCTTTCCCGGCGCGGGCACGGACCGCTATTTCACGAGCACCCGCGAAGCCCTGGCCTACGTCGCCGCGCACGAGTCCCGCCAGGCGGCGCACAACCCCACGGCGGGCGCCGCGTGGTCGGCATTCGAGAAGCGGGGCGGCAACGCGCTGGGCGAAGACGTGATGGCCGACGCGCAGCGCTTTCGCGATATCGCCGCGCTCGTGGTGGACTACGAAATGCCGGACATGACCGGCGTGGAGTTTCTGGCTTCCGTGAAAGACGTGGCGTGCACGCGCATCCTGCTCACGGCCACGGCCGACGAATCGCATGCGGTCGAGGCCTTCAACGCGGGCCTCATCGACTTCTACGTGAAGAAGTCCGATCCCGCCATGACGCGCAAGCTGCGCGGTGCGATCGACGATGCAAAACGCAAGTTCTGCGCGCGGCGCGGGCATATCGGCGTGCATGGCGTGGGTGCGATCTACGCGAACCGGCGCACGGCCGACGTGCTGCACGAACTCGCGCTGCGCGAGCGCATTGTCGAATACTACTGGCGGCCCGAACAGAATGCCGTGCTGACCTTCGACGCCGAAGGCAATGCGGGCGTGTTTCTCGCGTGGGACAGCCGCGACTGGGCGGCGCAATGCGATGTGGTGACCGACGAGGGCGGCCCCGCGGCGTTGCGCGAGGAGATGGCGGCGCGCCGCATCATGCCGGTGTACTGGCCCAACGAAGCGTACCGGCCGGGCATGGCGCGCGTGGAGTTCGCCACGCCCGAGCCGGTGCCGGGCCTTGACGACGCGCATACGAGCTGGACCCGCATCGACGACGCGGGCCTTGCGCCCGAACTGATCACGTTCGCAGCCTGGCGGGCTGCGCAAGGCGCGCAGGATGAGGGCGGCCACCTTGCGTGAACGGAGTTTTCAAATCCGCGAATTAGCGTGGATTTAAAGCAGCTTTAAAGCCACTTTAAAGTCGATTTAAAGTGGCTTTTATCACCGCAATCAGAACGTTTCCCAATCCGCGTTATCGTTCGATGCCGTAACGGCGGGTGCAGCCGTGGCGGTCGCAGGGGCCACTGTTGTGGCCTTGTGCGCGGGGCCCGGTTTTGCACTGGAAAGCGCCGGGCGCTTGAGCGGCGCGGCAGGCGCGGCGGGGCGCACGGCGCGCGCGCTTTGCGCCGGAATCGATGCCGCCGGTTTGGCCGACGCCGACGCCGCCGCTGCCACCGCCATCGGTGCGGACTGCGCCCCGATCCGGAACACCGTCACGACCTCGCGCAAACCGTTCGACTGCGCGGCCATCGACTGCGCCGCCGCCGAAGCTTCCTCCACGAGCGCCGCGTTCTGTTGTGTCACTTCGTCCATCTGCGCGACGGCGCGGTTCACCTGCTCGATGCCGGTGTGCTGCTCCGCCGAAGCGGCTGCGATCTCGCCCATCAGGTCCGCCACGCGGCGCGCCGAGATCACCACTTCGTCGATCGTGCGGCCTGCTTCGTCTACGAGCCTCGTGCCTTCCGACACCTGCGACACCGACTGCCCGATCAGCTCCTTGATCTCCTTGGCGGCGGTCGCGCTGCGCTGCGCGAGGCTGCGCACCTCGCCCGCCACGACCGCGAAACCGCGTCCCTGGTCGCCCGCGCGCGCCGCTTCCACGGCGGCGTTGAGCGCGAGAATGTTGGTCTGGAAAGCAATGCCGTCGATCACGCCGATGATCTGCTCAACGCGCTGCGAGCTGCTCGAAATCTCGTTCATCGTTTCGACCACGCGGCGCACGACCTCGCCGCCGCGCGCGGCCACTTCCGATGCGTTGACGGCGAGCGTATTGCCCTGGCGTGCGTTGTCGGTGTTGTGCTTGACGGTGGCCGTGAGTTCTTCCATGCTCGCCGCCGTTTCCTCCAGCGAGGCGGCCTGTTCCTCGGTGCGCGAGGAAAGGTCCATGTTGCCGGCCGCGATTTCCTTCGCGCCGGTCGTGATCGACTCGGCCGAGGTCTGGATGCGCTGCACGGTCTCGACGAGCTGGCGCTGCATCTGCCGCATCGCGTGGAGCAGGCTGCGCTGATCGCCCGCCGCGAGATCCACGTGGGCCGTGAGATCGCCCTCGGCAATGCGCTGGCAGATTTGCGCGGCATACTCGGGCTCGCCGCCCAGGCTCGCGCGAATGCTGCGGATGAGCCACAGCAGCCCGAGCATCACCGCCACGCCAATCACGGCGACGAGCGCGAGATTGCGGAGCAGTGCGCCTTCGAACGCGTCGTCGATGTCATCGGAATAGACGCCCGTGAAGACGTGCCAGTCCCAGCCCGGCACGACGGCCGCATAGGTGATCTTTTCGACCGGCGCGCTCTTGCCCGGCTTCGGCCACCAGTAGCTGCTGTAGCCGTCGCCGCCTGCCGACGAGCTCTTGATGATTTCGAGCGCGATATGCGTGCCGCGCGGGTCCGTCAGGTCCGCCTGGCTCTTGCCTTCCAGGTCGGGCTTGGGCGGCACGAGCAGGGCCACGGTGTTGCTGTCGTAAATGCCGAAGTAGCCGCTCTGGTCGTCGCCGTAGCGCATGCCGCGCAGCGTGGCGATGGCCAGACGCTTCGCGTCGTCGGCGCTCATGCGGCCGGCCTCCGCTTCTTTCTTGTAATACGTGATCGCGCCCATGGCCGTTTGCGTTTCCTGCTCGAGCAGGGCCTTGCGGTCCTCCAGCATGCCCGTGCGCGTCATGAAGGCGTTCACCACCACCAGTACGACGAGTGCCACCCACAGGAGCGCGACGATGCTCCAGGCTTTCTGATTCAACGTTATCCGCTTCACGTTCGCTTTTCTCCTGCCTTCCTCGATAGTGTTCTCGCGGCGGCCCGGAGCCGCGCCGCCGTCATGTTTAACGGACGTTTTGAGCGGAACCTTAACGTTTGCGCAGGGGTTCTTTGCGGCGGGTGGGGGTTTGCGGGCTGAATGCTTGCGTTTTGCTTACTTCCGGGGCGGCGCCGTCGATGCCCGCACGACCAGCCGCGGCGCGGAAACCACGCACACGCGCGCAGCCGACTGTGCCGGCGTCGTCGGCGCTGCGGGCGTCTCGACCAGCTCCGTCAGCAACGCCACAGCCAGTTCCGCCGCCTCGACCGTTGCGACCGCAACGGTCGTGAGCGCGGGCCGCGATTCGCGCGCCAGCTGGATGTCGGTGATCCCGACCACGGATAGCTCGCGCGGCACGTCGAGCCCGAGATCGGCGGCTGCCTGCATCGCGCCGAGCGCGGGCAGGTCGTTGGTCGCGAAGAGGGCGGTGAGATCGGGGTGCCGCGCAAGCAACTCGCTGGCCGCGGCGTAGCCGCCTTGTGTCGTATCCGGCGCGTAGCGCACGGGCGCGAGCGCGCCGTCCAGCCCGGCCGCCTGCATGGCGGCGACGAAGCCGTCATAGCGCGCCGCGTGGATGCCCGACACCTTGCTGCCGACGATCGCGCCAATGCGTCGGTGCCCGAGTGCGAGCAGATGCTGCGCGGCGAGCTCCCCCGCGAGCCGGAAATCCACGGCCACGCAGGGCAGGCCGGGCGGATCGAGCGGGCGCTCCCACATGCACAGCACCACGGGCGCGCCGCGCCGCTCGGTGGCGCGCAGGTCGGCAAAGTCGAGATTGGCGTTCATCACGAGCACGCCCGCCGAGAGCGTGCCGGCGATCTGCTCCAGGTAGGCGCGCCCCGTTTGCGGATCGCCTGCGGTATTGCAGATGATGAGGAAGCGCCCGCTGCGGCGCAGCGCGTTTTCCACGGCGAGCGCGAACTCGGGGTAGAACGGGTTCGCAATGCTCGACACCATGAGCGCGATGGTGGGCGGCCGTCCTTCGGCAAGCGCGCGCGCCGACAAATGCGGCCGATACCCCAGCGCCTCGATCGCTTCGAGCACGCGCAACCGCGTGGCCTCGCCCACCCGCCCGCGATTGCGCAGGACGTTCGAGACGGTGGCCGGCGTGACGCCGGCGCGGCGCGCGACTTCGCTCAGGGTCGGCATGCGATCTCAAAATATGGGAAGGTGATTCAACATTTGCCTGATCGTGCGCGGGCGCTGCACCATTGGCCCCACTATCAGAACGAGTACCGGAGACACCGCAGCCTGGATCGCAACACGCGATCGCTTTTTACGGCCCGCGGATTAAGCGCTTAATCTCCGCTCCGCGCTGATTAGAACATGGAGGCGGGACGATGGCGAGCATTTCGTTACGCGGCGTTCAGAAGGCATACGGCGAGAATGCGCCGGTGATTCGCAACGTCGATCTGGAAATCGGCAAGAACGAGTTCTGCGTGTTTCTCGGCCCTTCGGGCTGCGGCAAGTCCACCTTGTTGCGCATGATCGCGGGCCTGGAGGACGTGACCGACGGCGATATCTCGATCGGCGGCAAGCTCGTGAACGACGTGCCCGCCGCGCAGCGCGGCGTGGCCATGGTGTTTCAGAGCTACGCGCTCTTTCCGCACATGACCGTGTACGAGAACATGGCGTTTGGCCTGAAGCTCGCGAAAACGCCCAAGGCCGAGATCGACCGCAAGGTGCGTGAAGCGGCGCGCATTCTCCAGCTCGAAGCGTTGCTCGAACGCCATCCCAAGGCGCTTTCGGGTGGCCAGCGCCAGCGCGTGGCGATCGGACGCGCGATCGTGCGCGAACCGGGCGTGTTTCTGTTCGACGAGCCGCTTTCCAATCTCGACGCCACCCTGCGAGGCCAGACGCGCATTGAGATCGCACGCCTGCATCGCCAGTTCGAGCAGGCGAGCGTGGTGTACGTGACGCACGACCAGATCGAAGCGATGACGCTCGCCGACAAGATCGTGCTGCTGCATAGCGGTAAGGATACCGAACGATACGGCAGCATCGCCCAGGTGGGCGCGCCGCTCGACCTGTATCACCGGCCGTCGAGCCGTTTCGTGGCGGGCTTCATCGGCTCGCCGCGCATGAATTTTCTGCCCGCGCGCGTGGCGGCCATCGACCCGAACGGCGTGAGCGTCACGCTCGACGCAAGCGGCGAAACGGTGCGCCTGGCGGTGCAGGGCTCGCGGCTTGCCGTGGGCGCGCCGGTCACGTTCGGCGTGCGGCCCGAGCATCTCGAACCGGTGGAAGAGGCTGCGGCATCGCGAGATGCCATGGACACCTTGACGATCACGCGCGCCATCACGCTCATCGAGGAACTGGGCGAGCACAGCTATGTGCACCTGGAGCAGCCGGGCGGCGCGGTACTCGTCGCCAAGGCTCCCGGCGACGCGCGCCTGCAACGCGGCGGCACCGCGCGCTTTCGCGCGAACGCGGGGGCGTGCCATCTGTTCGCGGAGGACGGCTTCGCCGTCGCGCCGTTCGCCACCGTCGATCAACCCGCGTAAGCACACCATGAGAACAGCAAGCGAGGACATTGGGATGCGTCTTGGAGTCTGCTATTACCCCGAGCACTGGCCGGAGGCCATGTGGAAAGACGACGCCGCGCGCATGAAGGCACTTGGCATCGCGCAGGTGCGTATCGGCGAATTTGCGTGGAGTCGCATCGAGCCCTCGCCCGGTGAATACGACTGGGCCTGGCTCGATCGCGCCATCGACACGCTCGGCGCGGCCGGCCTGCAAGTGGTGATGTGCACGCCCACGGCCACGCCGCCCAAGTGGCTGATCGACCGGCACCCGGACATCCTGCCCGTGGATGCAGACGGTCGCGTGCGCGCGTTCGGCTCGCGGCGCCACTACGATTTTTCGTCGCCCGCGTACTTCGAGGCGTCGCGGCGCATTTGCGAAGCGGTCGCCGCGCGTTACGGCCGGCATCCCGCCGTTGCGTACTGGCAAACGGACAACGAATACGGCTGCCATCAAACCGTGGTCAGCTACTCGCCCGCCGCCGTGCAGCGCTTTCGCGAATGGCTCAAGGCGCGCTACGGCAGCATCGACGCGCTCAACACCGCGTGGGGCACCGTGTTCTGGAGCATGGAGTACCGTGGCTTCGACGAGATCGATGCGCCTGTCGGCACCGTGACCGAGGCGCATCCCTCGCACCGGCTCGACTACCGGCGCTTCGCCTCCGACGAAGTGCAGCGCTACAACCGCATGCAGGTGGACATTCTGCGCGCGCATTCGCCGGGCCGCCCCATCGCGCACAACTTCATGCAGCTATTCCTGGAGTTCGACCACTACAAGGTCGCCGCCGATCTCGATGTGGCCACCTGGGACAGCTATCCGCTCGGCGCGCTCGACCAGCAGTGGTATGCGCCCGAGGTCAAGGCGCGCTATCTGCGCACGGGGCACCCGGACTTCGCTTCGTTCAATCACGACGTGTATCGCGGCATGTCGAAGCTGCCGTTCTGGGTCATGGAGCAGCAGCCCGGCCCCGTGAACTGGGCGCACTGGAACCCCGCGCCGCTGCCCGGCATGGTGCGCCTCTGGAGTTGGGAGGCGTTCGCGCACGGCGCGGGTTGCGTGTCGTATTTCCGCTGGCGGCAGGCGCCATTCGCGCAGGAGCAGATGCATGCGGGGCTGAACACGCCCGATAACCGGCCCGACATCGGCAGCGCCGAGGCGGCGCGCGTGGCGAGCGAAATCGAGGCCGTGCTCGCGGCGGTCGAGGGTGAAAAGGGCGACCCCGACTTCGACGTGAAGACACCCGTTGCGCTCGTGTTCGACTACGAGGCCAAGTGGCTCTTCGAGATTCATCCACAGGGCGCCGATTTCCACTATCCGCGCTTTGCTGTGGAGTACTACTCGGCGCTGCGCGCGCTCGGCTTCGACGTGGATATCGTTTCGGCGCATGCGCCGCTCGACGGCTACCGGCTCGTGGTGGTGCCGCCGCTGCCCATCGTGCCCGACGACTTCGCGCAGCGTCTCGCGAATTCGGGCGCGCAGGTCGTGATCGGGCCGCGCACGGGTTCCAAGACCGTCGATCTCCAGATTCCCGCCAATCTGCCGCCGGGGCCGCTCGCGGCGCTGCTGCCGCTACGCGTGTGGCGCGTGGAGTCGCTGCGACCCGACATCAGCGAGCCGGTGAAGTTCGCGGCCGATGGCGCGCGCGCGGGCCACGCGCGCCACTGGCGCGACCTGATCGAGCTTGGCGCGAGCGCGGGCGAAAACGAATCGGCCGCGCCGGAAGTGCGCGCCAGCTTCGAGGACGGCCACCCAGCATGGGTGCAGTGCGGCGCGGTCCACTACCTGGCGAGCCTTTTCGACGACGAAACCACGCAGGCGCTTTTCGCGCGCGTCGCGCGTGAAGCGGGCCTCGCGCCGCAGCCGCTTGGCGACGCCGTGCGCGTGAGCCGCCGCGGCGGCTTCACGTGGGTGTTCAACTACGGGCCGGGCGCGCACACGCTTTCTGCGGATATTCCCGACGAGGCATTCGTGATCGGCTCGCGTACGATAGAAGCGCAGGGCGTGGCGGCTTACCGCTCGACATAAGCGCATTGCGCAATGCCTTCCGATGCAGCATCGACAACGACGTAAAACCAAGGAGACACGCATGATCGGCAAGACCTTCAGACCACGCACCCTGTTCGTTGCCGTCACGCTGGCGGCGGGCGCGTTGGCAGGCGCATTCGCCGGCGCGGCGCAGGCCGGCACGCTCGAAATGAATATCGCGTTCAAGGGCGCGAGCCAGCGCGCCGTGTGGGAGCAAGTCGTCGACGAGTTCAGGAAGACGCACCCCGGCACCGACGTGAAGGTGTCGTTCGTCGATGAAGAAGCCTACAAGGTGCAACTGCCGAACTGGCTCACGACCGCGCCGCCCGACATCGTGAACTGGCACGACGGCGAGCGCATGGCGTATTACGCGAAGCGCGGCCTGTTCGAGGACCTGTCGGGCGACTGGAAGAAGAACGGCTGGGACAACACGTATGCCTCGACGAAGGAGGCCTCCTCGTTCCAGGGCAAGCAGTACGCGGCGCCCACGGTGTATTACTCGTGGGGCATGTTCTATCGGAAGGACCTGTTCGACAAGGCGGGCATCAAGAGCGAGCCGAAAACGTGGAATGAATTCCTCGACGCCTGCAAGAAGCTCAAGGCCGCGGGCATCACGCCGATCGCCGTGGGCGGGCGCGACGCGTGGACGCTCGCGGGCTGGTTCGACTATCTCGACCTGCGCCTGAACGGCAACGCGTTCCACCAGAAACTGATGGCGGGCGAAGTGCCGTACACCGACCCGCGCGTGAAGAAGGTCTACGTCACGTGGAAGCAGTTGCTCGACGACGGCGACTTCATTCCCAATTCGCTTTCCTACGATCTCGACGCGGCGCAGCCGTTCCTGTTCCAGGGCAAGGCCGCGATGATGCTGATGGGCACGTTCATCACGGGCGGTTTCAACCCGACGGTCAAGCAGCAGATGGGCTATTTCCAGTTCCCGATCATCGACTCGAACGTGCCGACCGCTGAAGACGGACCGGTCGAATCGCTGCATATTCCGGCGAAGGCGAAGAACAAGGCCGACGCGCGCGCGTTCCTCGCGTTCGCTGAGACCCCCGACATCGGCGCGCAGCTTGCCAAGGGGCTGGGTTCGTTGTCGGCCAACAGCAAGTCGCCGGAACCCGAGGACCCGATTTCGAAGATCGGCTTCCAGATCCTCTCGAACACCAAGGGCGGCATTGCGCAGTTCTACGATCGCGACATGACCAAGGAGATGGCCGACGAAGGCATGAAGGGCATGCAGCAGTTCATGTCCGATCCGACGAAGATCGACGCGATCCTGGCGCAGCTGGAGCAGTCGCGCCAGCGCATCTACAAGAAGTAAGCAGTTCGAAGCAGCGGCGGGCGGTGCGGCATATGCGCCGACGCCCGCCGTGCAGTCCAGCCACTTTGCATGGGACCGGAGGTTTCGCCGTGAGACAGGCAGTGACCCACTCCGTTGCGCACCGCGTGGACGGCGCCGCGTCGCCGGGCGACGAAGGCGATGCCGGTGGTGATGCCGCAGGCGCGGGCGGCATGCCGCAAACGAGCGGCCGTGGCATTAGACCGCGCCGCCGCGTGTCGCCCACCGCGCGCCGCCAGCGCCGCGCCGCATGCCTCTTTCTCGCGCCCGCGTGCATCATGTTCGCGGTCTACGTGATCTGGCCGATTCTCTCCACGCTGCGCCTCTCGTTCTACAACTGGGACGGCATGAGCGACGCGAGCTTCGTGGGCCTCGCGAACTACACCGAACTGTTTCAGTCGCCCACGTTTTACACGGCGCTGAAGAACAACGTGATCTGGCTCGTGCTGTTCCTGCTCGCGCCGCCCATGGGGCTTGCGATCGCGCTGTACCTGAACCAGGCCGTGAGCGGCATTCGCATCGTCAAGTCGCTGTTCTTCGCGCCGTTCGTGCTTTCGGGCGTGGTGGTGGGCCTCATCTACTCGTGGTTCTACGACCCCACGTTCGGGTTGCTCGCGATGATCGTGGGGCACGGCATTCCCGTGCTCGGCGACCCGCACTACGCCACGCCCGGCATCATTTTCGCGGCGCTGTGGCCGCAAACCGCGTACTGCATGATCCTTTACCTCACGGGCCTCACCACGCTCAACAGCGAGCAGATCGAAGCCGCGCGCATGGAAGGCGCGAAGGGCTGGACCATGCTCTGGCACGTGATCCTGCCGCAACTGCGGCCTGTCACCTTCATGGCCGTGGTGGTCACGGTGATTGGCGCGCTGCGCAGCTTCGACCTCATCTCCGTGATGACGGGCGGCGGACCGTTCGAAAGCTCGACCGTGCTCGCTTACTACATGTACGACCAGGCGATCAAGTATTACCGGCTCGGTTATTCGGCCTCGATTGCCGTCGTGCTGTTCGCGATCATGCTGCTCTATATCGTCTATCACCTGCGCCGCCTGCTGCGCAGCGAACACTGACCGCGCCGCGAGGAGCCGACCATGTTCCCGATCCCGCTCGACAAATGGAAGCCCGCGTCGCGCCGCCTGTACAAGCTCTCGCTGCCAGTGGCGCTCGTGATCTGGCTGTTGCCGCTCATCGCCGTGCTCATCACCTCGGTGCGCTCCACCGACGAACTGAGCGAAGGCAACTACTGGGGCTGGCCGAGGCACTTCGCGATGGTCGAGAACTATCGCGACGCGCTCACGACCTCGCCCATGCTGCACTACTTCTGGAACAGCGTGCAGATCACGATTCCGGCCGTGGCGGGGGCCATCGCGCTGGCGGCGCTGGCGGGCTATGCGCTGGCGATCTACCGCTTTCCGGGCAACCCGGCGTTGTTCGCGACCTTCGTTGCGGGCAACTTCGTGCCGATCCAGGTGCTCATGATTCCCGTGCGCGATCTGACGCTCAAGCTCGGCCTCTACAACACCGTGGGCGGCCTGATTCTCTTTCATCTGTCGTTTCAGACCGGCTTTTGCGCGTTATTCCTGCGCAATTTCATCAAGCAACTGCCGTTCGAACTGGTCGAGGCCGCGCGTATCGAGGGCGCGAACGAGTGGACCGTGTTCGTGCGCATCGTGCTGCCGCTCATTCGCCCGGCGCTGGCCGCGCTCGCCATTCTCGTGTTCACGTTCGTCTGGAACGACTATTTCTGGGCGCTGTGCCTGACCCAGGGCGACGACGCCGCGCCGATCACCGTGGGCGTTGCTGCGCTCAAGGGGCAGTGGACGACGGCGTGGAACCTCGTTTCGGCGGGCTCGGTGCTTGCCGCCTTGCCTTCGGTGATGATGTTCTTCGCCATGCAGAAGCACTTCGTGGCCGGGCTCACGTTCGGCGCGACCAAGGGCTGAGCCTGGGCGCGAGCGGGGCGGTTTGACTTCGGTGCGGCGCTACGGTCCAATTCAAGGCCTGTGACGCAAGCAAGGAACGCCTCATGCAACACGATGAACCCGCCGCCGCGCCGGCGGCTTCGACCACGCAGTCGCCAGATCAGTTGCCCGATGCAATTGTGCGCGATTTCGACGGCGAGCACCTCGAAGCGCGTCTTTCGGACGCGATCCGCCTCTCCACCGTGAGCGAGGACGGCTGGCCGCACGCGGCGCAACTGAGCGCGGGCGAGATCCTGGCCGTGAATGCGAGCACGCTGCTGATCGCGGTCTGGCCGCAGTCGAGCACCACACGCAATCTCTCTCGCGACGGCCGCCTCACGCTCTCGCTCGTGCACGACGGCGCGCTGCTGGAAATCCGCGCGCGGGCGCACGCTCTGGCGCAAAAGCAGACGGCGCTCGAACTGAGCGTGTTTCGCGTAGCGATCGAAGCCGTGACCGAGCATCGCGCAAAATATGCCGAGGTGCTGAGCGGCGTGACGTTCCGGCTCTACGAGCCCGGACGCGTAATCGCGCGCTGGCGCGAGCAGATCGCGATGCTGCGCGCGCTTGCCTGAGCGAAGCGGCGCCCGCTTCGCGCGGTTGTCATCGTGGATGTGCTAGCGTGTGCTGCAACGCACACAAGCGCGACATGCAAGCGCAAACCCGGCGCAAACCCGGCACGCAAGCCAACGGAATCACGATGCAAACCACCGAACTCTCGGACTGGCAGCAGTTCATGGCGCTGACGACGCAACTGGACGGCTGGGCCTTTCGCGGCCAGCAAAACGCGCAGTGGCGGCTGGAGAGCTCGCTCACGCGCTACATGCGCGACTATGTGGGCGACCGGCTGCAATGGCGCCAGCGCGAGGAGCGCGCGATCCGCGTGTTCCGCCGCAAGGCGCACAACTTTCTCGCGCACCCGGAGATGCTCCGGGACGACCTGCGGTGTCTCGCGCTCATGCAGCACCACGGCGCGCCCACGCGGCTGCTCGACTTCACCAAGAGCCCGTTCGTCGCGGCCTTTTTCGCGCTCGAACGCGCGACCGGCGACGCGGCCGTCTACGCGCTCAACACGCCCGCGCTCTGGAACAGCCGCGCATTGCCGCGCGCGAACCCTTCGCTCACGCGCGACGTGATCGACCCGCGCGTGCAGGACAACTTCGAGCGCTATTTCTTTAGCAACACGAACGAAATTCTCTGGTCGGGCGAGCCCACGGAAATGGATGACCGGCTCGTTGCGCAATCGGGCACCTTCGTCGTGCCAGGCGTGATCGACAAGCCGTTGCAGGCGATTCTCGACGGTTACGAGAGCAACGAGGAACTGCTGCATAAAATCGTGCTGCCCGCGCGCATTCGCATGGACGCGATGAAGTGGCTCTACCGCATGAACATCACGAATGCGTCGCTGTTTCCAGGGCTTGACGGACTCGCGCGCTCCATTGCCGTGGAACTGGAGATCGTGTGGTCGGGCATGATCGCACCGGGCAGCGGCTCGACGAATTGAGGCACCTTACGTTCGATGCCAGGCGGGGGCAGTTTCCGAAATCCGGCGGCGGACCCGCCGCCGGGCACCTCGCGTATCAGAAGCGATGCCGCAGCCCTGCGTGCACCGCGACCTGGGTTGCGCCCCCCGAAGCCGAAAGCGAAACGATCTGCGCGCGCTCCGCGTCTCCCGCTGCTTTCTGATAAACGGCGAACAGATAAACGTCCGTGCGTTTCGAAAGCCAATAGTCGACCCCGAGATCGGCCTGATGGTATTTGGGCACGGCGCCCGTGCTGTCGATCTTGCCGCGCGTGTATGTATAGAGCGCGGAAAGCTGCAAAGCCGGCGTGAGCAGATAGCGCGCATTGATTTCGGCGTTTTGCCAGAGCGAATTGCCGGAAACGGCCGCGCTCTGCGTGAACTTCACGCGCGTGTAGACGGCGCCGATGGTGGCGGACCCGAGCGCGTACGACGCCCCGGCCGCCACCGTTTCGAGCTTTTGCGCGGACTGTAGCGGCACGCTGCCGATAATCGCGCTGTCGATCGTGCCGCGTCCGTCGTACACGGCGGTGAGCGGGTCGTCAATGTGAATATAGCCCGCGCCGAGCGTCAGCCCGCCAAGCGCGTAACCCGCGCCGACACTCCAGACGCGGTTCTGTGCAAAGTCGCCAGGCGTGCCGCCAAAGCTGAACAAGCCCTCGAAAGAAAAGCCCGCATACTTCGCGCTGCGGAACTTGACCGAGCGATCCACGCGGTACGTGTCGAGCAGATTGTCGAGATCGCCGAAATGCGCGCCATAGGAGCCGAATGCGACAACGCCCGAAAGCGGCGTGACGTAGTCGACGATCGGATCGTACTGGCGCCCGAACATCAACGTGCCATACGGCGAGTCGAGCCCGACCCACGCCTGACGCCCGAACAGGCGTCCTCCCTGACCGAGGCTGCCGTTGAACGAATCGAAGCCGCTTTCCAGCACGAACAACGTTTGCCAGCCGCCACCGAGCGACTCCTGGCCACGCAAGCCCCAGCGGTTGTTCTGGTTCACGCCGCCTTGCGTGAGCCAGGCGGAATGGCCGGCTTCGTTGCTCACATAGGTGAGGCCGCTGTCGATGATGCCATATAGCGTGACGCCGTCGGCCGCGTGAGCGAGCGCAGGCAGCGCGGCGAGTGGGGCCAGTGAAGCGAGGAGGGTTTTGCGCAGAAGCGAAGCCATGATCGAGGGTCTCCGGTCGAAGTCTTGTTTTGAGTGAGAGGGGGAAACGTCAGGCGCGTTTGCCGTTCCCCGGCGACAGCGCAAGCGTCATTGCGACGCCACCGAGGCACAGCAGCAGGCTCATCAGGTGCCAGCCGTGATCGAGATTGCCGAAGTGCGTCTTGATGAGGCCGATCGCGTAGGGGCTCGCGAAGCCGCCGATCTGCCCGACGCTGCTGATGAACGCGATGCCGCCCGCCGCCGCGGCCCCCGAGAGGTGAGCGGGCGGAATTGCCCAGAACACCGGCATGGCCGCATAGACGCACACCACGGCGATCGAAAGAATCGCGATCATCAGGGCGATGTTCGAGAAGTGCAGCGTGAGGGCGGCGAGCGCGAGCCCTGCGCCGAACGCGCAGAAGGCAAAGTGCCAGCGCCGCTCCATGAGGCGGTCCGAGCGCCGCGCGATCGTGATGATGCCGATGGCGCCGATGCCATAGGGAATCGCGCTATAGAGGCCGACGCTCAGGACGTCGGTGACGCCCAGCTCCTTGATGAGCGTCGGCACCCAGAAGCTGATGGCGAATGAGCCGGCCGCGAGCGCGAAGTACACGAACGAGAACACGTAGACGAGCGGCTTGCGCAACGCCGCGCCAAACGAATGCGGTGCGGCGGCGGGCAGTGCGGTGCGCTCGGCGGCGAGCGTTTCGGTGACGAAGCGTTTTTCGTCGTCGCTGAGCCAGTCGACTTCGTCGGGCGAGTCGACGAGCGCGAAGTAGCAGACGAGCCCGAGCAGGGCGGCGGGCGTGCCTTCGATGAAGAACATCCATTGCCAGCCCGCGAGACCCGCCACGCCGGCCATGTCCTTCATGATCCAGCCGGACAGCAGGCCGCCGATGAGCCCCGCGAACGCAACGCCCGCGAAGAACCACGACACGACGGTCGCGCGCCGCTCGGCGGGATACCAGAGTGTCAGATACAGCACGATGCCCGGAAAGAAGCCCGCCTCGAAGGCGCCGAGCAGGAAGCGCATGAGATAGAACTGCCACGGCGCGCTCACGAACATCATGCCGGCCGACACGATGCCCCAGCACAGCATGATGCGCGAGAACGTGCGCCGTGCCCCGATGCGCGCGAGCAGCAGATTGCTCGGCACTTCGAAGATCACGTAGCCGATGAAGAAAATGCCTGCACCGAGGCCGTAAATCGCATCGGTGAAACCGAGGTCCTGCTTCATCTGCAACTGCGCGAAGCCGATGTTGATGCGGTCGAGAAATGCGACCACGTACGAAATGAACAGCAGCGGCACGATGCGCCAGGAAATCTTGCGGTAGATCGCGGCGGGCGTGGCGGCCGCTGCGGGTCGAACGGCGCTGACGTGTGACATGGGTCTCCTCCGGAATGCTGGTGAACAAAAAGGGGCCGCACGCCTGCGTTCTTCGCGCGGCTCGCGTGCGGCCCCGGACGTGATGCGTTGTCGACGCGCTAGCGGGTGATGTGGCGGCCGATCCAGTCGGCCATCGCGTCGGCGGAAAGCGTGACCAGATCGGGCTGGCCCGCGAGATAGTGATTGCCCCCGGGCACCGCGATTTCGGCGAGGCGCGCGCCGGCCGCGTCGCGCCACGCGCGTGCGGTGCTCGGGAAGGTCGAGCCGTCGGCGGTGTGCGTCATGAGCAGTACGGGCACCGAGGTGCGAGCGAGGCTCGCGGGACCGTCGGCCTGCGAGCGCGACGACCACTGCGAGAGCCACGAACGCAGCGTGTTGAGCCGGCCCATGGCGTTGGCGCCGTAGTTCACCGTGCGCGGGTCGCCCCAGATCGAGCCGGCCTTGCGGTCGTTGGCGTCGAGCGCGAGGTCGAGAAAGCGCGGATCGCTATGCGTGCGATAGACGAGAAAGGTCTGATCCTGCGGACCTTGCGGATTCGCGCGCAACTGGCGCAGGCGCGCGAGCACCCACGCTTCGATGCGATCGCGCCGCGCCAGTTGGGCCGCGCGGAACGCGTCCACGAACGCGGGCGCGAACGGCGCGCGGCGCGTACCGTCGTAGAGATCCCATGCGGGGTCGGTCGCGAGCGCATCGGACTCGTCGATCACTGAGGGGTCGAGCCATTCGGCGATCAAGCGCGCGCGGCCCGCATGCGCGGCCGACAGCACGATGCCGTCGACGGGCGGCAGGTCGGCCGCGCGCAGCGCGGTGGGCAGACCATCGGCATAATGCGTCGCGCTGAAGTGCTCGGCCTGGCCCTGATAGAAGCTCGACAGCGCCGCGCCGCCCGAATTGCCGATCAGCACGACCTTGCGATAGCCGCGCGCGCGCAGATGGCGCACGCCCGCCGCGAGATCGAGCAACACCTGCTCCATCAGCAACATCGTGTCGTTGCCGGCGTAGCGCGAATTGAGGCCCATGCACGCAATGCCGCGCGCCGCGAGCGGTTGCAGCAGATAGTGGCCCATGTAATTCGAGGTCGGATGCATCACGATGGCGGCCACATCGCGCACCCCGCCTGCGGGCTCGACCAGTGCGCCGTAAATGCGCGGCCGCAGGTTTTGCAGGCCGGACTGGCTTTCCATCGCCACGCCAGGTGGCACCTCGATATCGACGAACGTGACCGGCAGCGTGCTCATGCGCGGCCCTCCGCGTGATCGGCGCGGCGCGCGGCCTTCTCCGCGTCCCAGCCGGCGAGCAGCGCGTGAGCCTCTTGCGCGTGCGCGGCCATGTCGGCGTCGCTCGCGGTTGGCGTGGTCAGCTCCAGCCGGAAGCCATTGGGATCGAAGAAGTAGATCGAGCGAATGATGTGGTGATCGGTGATGCCGAGCACCTCGACGCCGTGCGCTTCGAGGCGCGCGCGCATGGCTTCGAGCGCCGCCACCGAGTCCACGCGCAGCGCGATGTGATTGACCCATGCGGGCGTATTGGGCGAGGGCAGCGCGGCCGTGTCGTCGCCGAGGTCGAAGAACGCGAGCGACGAGCCGTCGGTCATCTGGAAGAAGATGTGCACGTAGGGGCAGTATTCGCCCGTGGAAGGCACGTGGTCGAGCTTGATCAGATGCACGAGCGGCAAGCCGAGGATGTCCTCATAGAAGTGGCGCGTGGCTTCGGCGTCGCGGCAGCGCCATGCGAAGTGATGCAGACCGCGAATCGGCTCGGGTGGTTTCATGTTGCCTCCGGGGGCCCGGCTGTGCGGGCACGGTTTCTGGATACGGCCGGATGATGGCAAAGCGCACCGCGCAACGTCTGTCCTGATTGCTGATGACGGCGCCGCGAAAGCGGGTTAACACGGATAGGTACGCGCGCGTCGCGCGCGCTCTAATGCTGGACGCCAAGCGAAAGACTGATGAAAGAAAGGTAGGGAGACACCGGTGCGAAGCTATCCACTGCAAGCGGTCCAGAGCGCGCCGCAGATCGCTGCCGCAGATGCCGCGGCGCTGATCGATCACCTCGGCGAAGCGCGCTTTGCCCATACCGTGCTGGGCATCATCGGCGCGCATCTGGCCGCGAGCCATTGCTCGATCCTGCTGCGCTCGCCGGCCGGCGACACCTGCGCGCTCGAAGCCGCGAGCCTGGAAGGCGACGGGGCGCGCCTCGCGGGCGACGCCTATGTGAGCGCGGGCTTCTACGCACACGATCGCACGTTCGCCGATCCGTCGCTCTCGGTCAGCGGCGGCGTGCTCACGCTGCAAACGCGCGACGAGGTCTCGTCTTCCGATCACCGCAAGCTCTGCTATGACCGGCTCGGCATCGCGCAGCGCGTGTCGTTCGCGGCGCGTCTGGACGACGGCGCGATCGTCGCGACCAACTTCTATCGCTGCGCCACGAGCGGCGCGCTGGACGAGCGCGCGCTCGAAGCCGCGCAGGCGCTTGCGCAGCCGCTGCTCGCCGCCGTTCGCAAGCACAGCCGTTTGCGCGCCCCGCGCGCCGAAGCGCGCGGGGCTGTGTGCACTACCGCGCCCACGGACTGGGCGCGCCTGAGCGAACGCGAGCGCGACGTGGCCCAACTGTGCGTGCGCGGCTTCAGTGCGAAGGAGATCGCGCGTGCGCTCGACATCGCCGTCACGACCGTCAATACGCTCAAGCAGCGCGCCTATCAGAAGCTCGGCATTCGCCGCCAGAGCGAGCTTGTCGCGTTGCTGAGCGGCACGCGCGTCGCGCCGCTCGACGCCTGACGCGTTACGCCTGACGCACGACGTCATCACACATCGGGACAGACGGCCCACCGCTTCGCTTCGTATCCTTGCACGGCGTAACACAACGTCCAGCAAGGAGACAGCATGGTCCGAGCCAGCACGGACAAGAGCGGGGGCTACGCGCTGCCCGTTTTTCCCTTTAAACGCCCCCCGGAACTCGACGGCCGGCACCGGCGCTATCGCGTTGTCGTGATCGGCGCGGGCCTCGCCGGCCTCACGGCGGCGGTCGATCTCGCGCAGCACGGCATCGACGTCGTGGTGCTAGACGAGGACAACACGGTCGGCGTGCGCGGCGCGTCGAGCCGCGGCATCTGCTACGCACAACGTAGCCTCGAAATTTTCGCGCGGCTAGGCATTGCGCAGCGCGTGCTCGCCAAGGGCGTCACGTGGTCGGTCACGAAAGTGCTCTCCGGCGAGAAGGTGCTCTACGAATACGATCTCGCGCGCACGCACACCTCGTTGCAGCCGCCGTTCGTGAACCTCCAGCAGTTCTATATCGAATGGTTTCTCGCGGATCGCTTCGAAGAACTGAATACCGGCGAGATCCGCTGGTCATCGCGCGTGACAGGCGTGGCCGCCCACGACGATCATACGGTGCTCGACGTCACGACGCCCGAGGGTGACTATCGGCTCGAAGCCGACTGGGTGCTCGACGCCGAAGGCGCCAGCAGCTTCGTGCGCGAGACGCTCGGCCTCCAGGTGAGCGGCGAGCGCACGCCCGACCGCTGGTGCATCACCGACGTGCGCGTTCGTGCGCCGCTGCCGCACGAACGCTGGACCTGGGTCGACGCGCCGTTCAACGAAGGACGGGGCGTCTGGCAACACCTGATGGCCGACGACGTGTGGCGTCTCGACTTCCAGATGGACGAGCACTGCGACCCCGCCGAAGTGAGCCGTACCGAAGTGGCCGAAGCGCGCGTGCGCAAAATGCTTGGCGACGTGCCATTCGAACTCGTGTGGGTCGGGCCGTACTTCTACCGTACGCAACTGCTTGACTCGTTCCGGCACCGGCGCATTCTCTTCCTGGGCGACGCCGCCCACGTGAAAAGCCCGTTTGGCGCGCGCGGCGGCAATAGCGGCATTCAGGACGCCGACAATCTCGTTTGGAAGCTTGCCTTGGTGCTTCGCGGCGAGGCGGACGAAGCGCTGCTTGCGACTTATGACGAAGAGCGCCGCGCGGCCGCGCAAACGAATATCCGCGTCACGCAGCGCTCCGGCCGCTTCATGCGCCCGGCCAACGAAGCCGAGCATGTGTTCCGTCGCGCCGTGCTCTCGCTGGCGGGCGAGCACGTGTTCGCCCGCGGCCTGCTCAATACGGGGCGCCTGTGCACGCCGCACGATTATCGAGGCATGTCGGCATTCGGCGCGCACGGCGCGGGCGTTGGCGCGAGCGTGCCCAACGTCGAGTTGAACGTGCGCGGTGAAACGCGCTCGCTGATGACACTCGCGGCGCGCTCGCATGGCCGGTTGATGTTGTTCGTCGATGACGCTTGCCCGGACCTCGAAGCGTTGCGTGCGGCACTTGTCGCGCTGCCGGTTGACGTGTACGTGCTCGGTCGCGATATCGCGGCCGACGAACCGGCGCGCACGCATCTTTGCGTGCCGCATGCAGGCGCGGCGCTCATCCGGCCCGACTCGCACCTCGCCGCAATCGTCGCATGCGCCGACGTCACGCAAGTGCGCGCCGCCGTCGCGTGCGCGCTGGGACAACCCACACTCGAACCGGAGAGGCTCGCATGAGTGCCGCCCGACTTCTCGCCACGACCGACGATCGCTATGAAGCGCTGCTCGATCTGCATCAGGACCTCGACGCCGAGGCGAGCGCCTTGCTCAACGCGCGCCTCGTGCTCTTGCTCATGAATGAAATCGACGATGGCGCGCGTCTTGCCGGATTGCTCGACGCCGCACGCCTCGTTTCGCCTTGCCTCCCGGGAGAACTGACATGACCACCGTTTCCTTCGCCTCGGCCGCCGACACGCGCGCGCAACAGGCACGCCTCGTCGAACTGGCCGATCGTGTCTACGGATTCGTTTCGGACTTCGATCCAAATTGCGGCTTCATTGTGGGCGACGACGGCGTGCTCGTCATCGACACGCGCGCGACGCCCACGCTCGCGCGCGAGTTGCGCGACGCGATTGCGAGCGTCACCGACAAGCCCGTGAAATATGTGTTTCTCACGCACTATCACGCCGTGCGCGTGCTGGGCGCGAGCGTGTTCGACGGCGCGACCGTCATCAGCAGCGCGGGGACGCTCGACTGGATCCGCACGCGGGGCGAGGCCGATTTCGCCTCCGAGGCCGGGCGCTTTCCGCGGCTCTTTCAAGGCATCGACGAGATTCCGGGCCTTACCTACCCGCACATGGTGTTCGAGGACACGCTGACGTTGTGGTTCGGCGGCCGCGAGATCCAGTTGCGCCACTTCGGCGCGGGCCACTCGTTCGGCGATTCGGTTTGCTGGCTGCCGGCGGAGCGCGTGCTGTTTTCGGGCGATCTCGTCGAGAATCGTTGCGGCGTCTATGCGGGCGACGGCTATCTTCGTGCATGGTCGAAGACGCTCGCGAAGTTGCGCGCGCTCGACGCCGATGTGCTGCTTCCGGGCCGCGGTGCGGCGCTCAATGGCCGCGCGCAGGTCGAACAGGCGATCGACGGCACCCAGCGTTTCGTCGACACGGTGCTCGACTGCGTGGGCGCCGCGATCGCGCGCGGCGCCTCGCTCAAGGAGTGCTATTTCCAGACGCTCGAAACGATGAAGCCCGTGTTCGGCGACTGGCCGGTGTTTCAGCACGTATTGCCGTTCGACGTTTGCCGCGCCTTCGAAGAACTCAATGGCACCGAGCATCCGCGCATCTGGACTGCCGAACGCGACGTCGAGTTGTGGAAGCTGCTGCACGAGTAAGCGGGAAGTCATACGTTCGTGATGGCCGGGCATGAATGCCACCGTCGCTGCCGTGCCCGTCAACATCACGGCAATTGACGCGGCCTGCTGAAGTGATTTATCGTGGAGCCATGCAACATCATCCGCTATTCCTCGCGAGCCTCACCACCACCACGACCACCGGTAACGGCGGGTCGTCTGGAGGGTGCGCGCGGTAATACCGTGGTTGCTACCACCAAGGGCCCCGCCGGCAACGGACGGGGCCCTTGGCGTTTACGGCGCTCCGTGTGTTGTCGAAACACACTGACATGGAGTTATCGTGAACGACATCGATCATCGCATTCTGGGAAGCAGGCTGGATCTGTTCCACCAGCAACAGGAAGGTCCCGGCATGGTGTTCTGGCATCCGCGCGGCTGGGCGCTGTACCGTGTGCTGGAAGAGTATGTGCGCAAGCACATGCGTCGCGCGGGCTTTCGCGAGATCCGCACGCCGCAACTGCTCGCGCGTTCGCTGTGGGAGCGCAGTGGACATTGGGACAAATTCGGCGCGCAGATGTATGCGCTGCCTGAGCGGTCGATGAATGAGCGGTCGATGAATGAGCGCCTGGCCGAGAGCGATCATGAAGACGCGCAGGCCCTTTGCCTGAAGCCGATGAGTTGCCCGTGTCACGTGCAGGTCTTCAATCAGGGGATTCGTTCCTGGCGCGAGTTGCCCGTTCGTTACAGCGAATTCGGCGCGTGTCACCGCGACGAGCCATCGGGTTCGCTGGAAGGGCTCAAGCGCACGCGTGCGTTCGTGCAAGACGACGCGCACGTGTTCTGTACGGAATCGCAGATCGAAAATGAAGTGGCGCGCTTTTGCGCATTGCTGCGTGCCGTCTATGCGGACCTCGGATTTTCGTCGATCGCGGTCGCGCTGGCCACGCGGCCCGCGCAACGGGCGGGCGAAGAGGCCGTGTGGGATCGGGCGGAAGCCTCGCTCGCGGCGGCGGCACGGGCGGCGGGTCTTGAATTCGATATTTCCGGGGGCGAGGGCGCGTTTTACGGACCGAAGCTCGAATTCAAACTGGCGGATAGCCGAGGCCGGCAGTGGCAATGCGGAACGATTCAGCTCGATTTCGTGCTGCCTCAGCGATTGGGCGCGAGTTTCGTCAACGAATCGAGCGCGCGCGAGACGCCCGTGATGGTGCATCACGCGGTGCTCGGCAGCATGGAGCGTTTCATTGCGATACTGCTTGAGCACTACGAAGGCGGGTTGCCTTTATGGCTCGCGCCGGAACAGATCGTGGTGGCGAGTATCAGCGATGCCTATGCGCCTTATGCCATGCGCGTGGTGCAGAGGCTCGATGACGCGGGATTGCGCGTGGTTGCCGATTGCCGGGCCGAGCGACTGGAGCGGAAGATCGTCGATGCGCGGGAATTGCAGATACCCCTGCTGATCGCGGTCGGCGCACGCGACGAACGCGATGGCACGGTCAGTCTCCGCAGGCGCAATGGCGATCAGGCCACGTTGCCGCTTGATGAGGCGATCGCGATGCTGTTGCGCGAAGCCAGCTTGCCGGAGCGGTGATTGCACGTTGCTGCCTGTTGGCCGTCTGTGGCGTGAGATCGCGCCTGGCGGCGACTCAATGCATTCCGGCGTTGTCGGCGCGCAGCGTGGCGAGTATGAAGTCCGAGCGCTCGGCAACGCCGGTTTTCGGCAATGGCGTGAGCGTGTAACCCAACGCCGGGTACGCGGCGCGCAGGCGCTCGTATTCGGCGTTCGCGCTGGCGAGATCGTGGCGGCGCGCGTCGTCCTGAACGTAGATCTCCGGCCAGGGCGGCGCGACAAATACGCGGCGATAAAAGCGCGGCGCGTGCTCCAGCGTCTCTTGCAGCGGTGTGCCTTGCAGATGTGCGAGTGCAACCGCGGCGTCGATCAGACCGCGATCGAAGAATACCCAGCCCGAGGCAGGCGCCGAGGCGAGATCGTCGCGCGCGACGTCGATCACGTGATGGAGGAACGCCGCCAGGTCGAGCCACGGCAGCGCGCGCCCGTACGCGAGCATTTGCGCTTGCACGACACGCCGCCCCGGCTCCGCCACGACGGCGTGACCACGTCGCGCCAGCTCGGCGAGGACCGTGGACTTGCCGCCCCCTGAGCAGCCGGTGAGCACGACGAAGCGGCCGGGCGCGTCACCGGGGACTGCGCTCACGGCGTTTCGGGCCGCGGCAGATTCAGGTCGGGTGCGAGCCGCGTGGCCTTGAATTCCGTGACGTCGTAGGCGGCCAGCTCCTGCTGCGCGAAAGGATCGGCGGCGAGGAGCGCGTCGAGCCGCGCGCGCGGCATATGCGAGGCGATGATCACGCCGCCGTCGCGCGGCATTTTCGGTCCCGCCGCAATGAAATTACCGGCTTCGAATTGCGCGTCGAGGTATTCGCGGTGCGCGGGCAGGGCGTCGTCGATGCGTTCGAGCGAAGCGGTATAGATCAGCGAAACGATATACATGGTCGTGCGAGGTGGTTGGCGACAGACGTGTATGTTAGCCGCACGGCGCGCGCTTGTGGGTCAGGCTGCGCCGCGCCGCGTCGCTCGGCCTCGGAAAGCGGCGGCAGGTGAAGGTGAGCGCGTCGTGCCGTTCGCCGCATTTCACATTGATATCGATTGATGCCACACTGACGCTGCACGCGATCGTTTCACCCATGCGCACGCGGCATGCACATCCGTGGTCGAGGAACGGACGTATGAAAACGGCTGTCGTTGCGACGCGTCGTGACACGACTGTCGTTCTGCCCCTAACCCAGGATATCGAGGAACTCAAATGGAATCGAGGATCCAGAACGCGTTGTTCGCTTCGAAAGTGATGCCGGCCAGTGCGGCTGCGCGGCTGATTCAGCCGGGCATGACGGTGGGCATGAGCGGCTTCACAGGCGCAGGCTATCCGAAAGCTGTTCCTCTCGAACTCGCGCACCTGATCGAGAACGCGCATGGCCGGGGCGAACGGTTCGCCATTCGCGTGCTCACGGGGGCATCCACGGCGCCGGAGCTCGACGGGGCGCTCGCCAAAGTCGGCGGAATCGATTTTCGCCTGCCTTACCAGAGCGATCCGGAACTGCGCGCGCGCATCAATCGGGGCGAGATTGAGTACATGGATATTCACCTCGGCCAGGTGGCCCAGTATGCCTGGTTCGGCTTTCTCGGCAAGATCGACATGGCGGTGATCGAGGTCGCGGGCATCCTCCCCGACGGTCGCCTGATTCCATCGACTTCGGTGGGTAACAACAAGACGTGGATTGATCTGGCGAGTCAGGTGATCCTGGAGGTGAATTCGAATCAGCCAGCCGGTCTCGACGGCATGCACGACATCTACTATGGCACGGCGCTGCCGCCCGAGCGCAAACCGATACCGTTGGTCTCGCCCGGCGACCGGATTGGCGAGCCGTATCTGCGGATTGATCCCGCGAAGGTCGTCGCCGTCGTGGAAACCCACGCGCCCGACCGCCTGGGCCGCTTCGCGGCGCCCGACGAGATCAGCGCGCGCATTGCCGGACATCTCGTCGAGTTCTTCCGGCACGAGATCGCACACGGGCGGCTGCGTCCGGAGTTGCTGCCGCTGCAATCGGGGGTGGGCAATATCGCCAACGCGGTGCTCGGCGGCCTGCGCGACGGAGGCTTCGAGGGCCTCAGCGCCTTCACCGAAGTGATCCAGGACGGCATGCTCGACCTGATCCGCACAGACACGCTGCGTGTGGCTTCGGCCACGGCCCTCTCGCTGAGCCCCGAGGGCGTCGACGAATTCCAGCGCAACATCGACCACTACCGTAGCCGTATCGTGCTGCGTCCGCAGGAAATCTCGAACCACGCCGAACTGGTGAGGCGTCTGGGCTGTATCGCCATTAACGGCATGGTGGAGGCGGACATTTATGGCAACGTCAATTCCACGCATGTCGCGGGAACGTCGATCATCAATGGCATTGGCGGGTCGGGCGATTTTGCGCGCAACGGCTTTTTGTCGTGCTTCGTGACGCCGAGCATTGCGAAGAATGGCGCGATTTCGTGCATCGTGCCCATGGCAAGCCACGTTGACCACACCGAGCACGACGTGACCGTGGTCGTGACCGAACAAGGGCTCGCGGATTTGCGCGGCCTCTCGCCCAAGCAGCGCGCGCGGACCATCATCGCGCAGTGTGCGCATCCCGATTATCGTCCGCTGCTCGAAGACTATTTCGAGCGCGCCTGCCGCGAGAGCGCGGGCAAACACACACCGCACCTTCTCGACGAAGCGTTGTCGTGGCACCGGCGCTTCGTGGAGAACGGCAGCATGCGTTGAGGCATCACGCCGCACTCAGCGCGCTCATGCGTTCGCCTTCGTGCGCTGAGTGCGGCGGTATCTTGCCATCCCGATAGCCGTCGCGGCGATACCCTCGTCGCGACGTTGCCTCCTCCGGTTCATTGCGCGATTACAGCCAGGGCGCTCGACGAGCGTTTTGGCGACTGGCCGCGAATTGGTCGCGTCCAGTGCAATGTCCGGCAAGCTGCGACCCGTGCGGCGTTACCCCATCGAATATCGTCGGCATGTTAAACGCGACGGTTCGCTCGCGGCCATGCTGAGTGAATTTATTAATCAGTTATTCGACTACGCGATAAAGGTGTTTCACCCGAGACGCGAACACGCACGGTGCGACGCAGCCAAATCTCGCCATCGAGCAGAGCGAAATCGTGATGTAGTTTCTCGCGCAACGAATTTCAATATTCGATAAAGGGGAAGTGCCATCGCGGGCGCACTGCATAAAATGCCTTGTCGAATCCAACGGTGACGCACACCGCCAGGCGCTGCATCGTCGTGCCAGGGTCAGCGCCCGCTATTCTCTTCAGTGCGAATCGTATACATTGAGTGATGCGCACATCGTGCGCAACGCTCCGCTTGCCCTGGCGTTTCGCCAAGGGAAAGTCATTCAAAACAATCAAAGAGGAATCGATGCACCCAACCATTGGCAAACTGACTCTCGCCGCTGCAACCACGGCGTTTTTGATCGGCGCCGCCGCGCCCGTGCTTGCACAAACGGAAGCGAGTGCGCCGGCCGTCGCCCAAACCGCGGCTTCACAGCCGCTTACCAAGGAACAGAAAAAGCAAGCGAAGGCACAGGCGAAGGCGCAGCACAAAGCGGAGCGCAAAGCCGCGCGCGCGAAGAACACCGCGGAACTCAAGAAGCTTGAAGACGCTGGCTACAAGCCCGCACAGATCGATCCGAACTATCCGCAGAACCTGCAAGACGCGCAGAAGAAGGCAGGCGCGGCTGCCGCCGCCAGTCAGTAACGCGCGGCTGCTTGATTGAAATGATCTCCGGGCATTTGGGCGTGTTGTTGTGCAGGCCCAAATGCTCCTTCATCGTGATTTCGAGCGTCTTTCGTGCGCGGCGACTTCTCCGATCGCACGAAACCGGATGAATTGTCGAAATCGCAAACGCAAGTATTCAGGAATGCTGAAAACAGAAAAAGCTCGTGCGAGCGAGCTTTTTCATTTGCTGCCAAAACGACGGCTTAAATATTCGTAAAGGTGATTCCGCCGTCGACGGCCATCCACTGTGCGGTCACGAAATCCGCATCATCGGAGGCCAGATACACGATGGCCTTGGCGATGTCATCGACGTTGCCCAGGCGGCCCAGCGGGGTCGTGGCCACGCGCCGTGCATCACGTTCTTCATTGCGATTTCGAACCGTGCCTTCGGTCGGAACGGCGGAAGGGCAAACCGCATTGACGCGGATATTTCGGGCGCCCAGTTCCGCCGCCGCCGCGCGTGTGATCCCCAGGATACCGGACTTGATGCCCGAGTACACAATGGAGTTCGCGGCGGAGCGCAGCGCCGCCGTCGATGCCACGTTGACGATGGCGCCGCCGCGTTCAGGATCCATGACGGCCGTCGCGGCCTGAATGCCCCAGATCACCGCTTTGAAACCGATGTCGAGCATACGATCGACGGTTTCGGGCGCGATTTCCAGTACCGATTGATAGCGAACCCATGCCGCGTTGCTAATCAGGATATCGAAACGACCGCCCTTTTCGTAGACCGCATTCACGGCCTCGGTGATGCCTTCGCGGGTCGAGACATTCTTCACGACCGGAAATGCGTGGCCGCCGGCGGCGATCACGGCTTCGACGGTATCGTTGACCAGTTCTTCCTTCAGGTCGTTGACACCGACAATAGCGCCACGTGCTGCCAGCCTGAGAGCGGTCGCTTTACCAATGCCAGCGCCGGCTCCGGTCACGAGGGCGTAACGCCCAGCCAAATCTTGTTGCATAGTAGCTTTCTGTTCCCGGTTAATAGATTAACGACCCTTGAAGACCGGCGCGCGCTTTTCCAGGAACGCCATGCGGGCTTCCCTGGCGTCTTCGGTCCTGGCCAGCATCATCGTGATGTCCTGCTCGTGACGGTAGGCTTCACGCTGGGGCATCTGGTCGGTGAAGTTGGCCGCCTTCTTGGCCTGGACGAGCGCGATGGGGGACTTGCTGGCAATGCGGCGAGCCAGTTCCATGGCGTGAGGCAGAAGCTGGTCGGGGGGCAGCACGTCTTCCAGCACATTACGGCGAAGGAGATCTTGAGCCGTCAGCTTATCGCCGGTAAAGAACATGCGACGCACGGTCGAGCGACCGAACAACGTACGCAGCATCGATGCCCCGCCGGCCAGGCCGACGTTGATTTCCGGCATGGCGAACACCGCATTTTCCGAGGCGTACATGATGTCGCACGAGGCCATCAAGCCCAGACCGGCACCCAGCGCCGGGCCGTTGACGGCCGCGATCACGGGCTTTGCGCACTCTTTGATCGAATTGCCGGTTTCGCGCGTCCAACGGTTGTGATCGAGAAAGTCACCGGGGACGTCAGGGTCCGGGCGGTCGCGCAGGTCCGCGCCAGCACAAAAGGCAGACCCGGCACCGGTCAGAACAGCGCAGCGAATATCGTCGCGAAGACTGATCTCGTCAAATACGGCAATGAGACGACGACGCATGGCCCGCGACAGCGCGTTCTTGACCTCGGGGCGATTGAGCGTGACCAGGGCCACGCCGTCCTGAACCTCCAGGGTCACCGTATTTTGGGCGGTTTCTTGCACGTCTGCGCTCATGCGTCTACTCCAGTAATTGATCTTGATTTATGGCCTCTAGGGCACAAGTGATTCTACCGCGGCCGGATTGGCCGATTTTCAACGAAAATCCAAGGCTGAATCATCAAAACCAGGGGTAGTGCAGGGCGCCTGGCCGGTCTTATCATTGCCCGTTCGTAGCGGTCCTCACTTCGTGGGACTCGTAAGCGGAGAACCTGAGTTCCGAGCCGGAGACGCGGGAAGCGACGAAGTCCAGAAACAGGCGGATCTTGGTCGGGATGGACGGAGAATCGATAATCGTCGCGTACATGCCGTCTTCGAATGAGGAATTGGTGACCTGATATTCAGGGAGCAGACGCACCAGCCTTCCGCTCATGAGGTCCTTATGCACGGTGTAGTCATCCAGAAGAACAATGCCTTCACCCATACGCGCGAATTCAAGTAGGGCAATACCGTTATTGCTCACATGACAGGGCTGAAATGCGACTTCGGTTTCAACATTGTCTTTGCGGAATCGCCAGGCATAGCCATTTCCCGGTTTGGAATAGGCGACACATCGGTGAAGTTTCAGTTCTTCCGGTGAGGCGGGCTTGTTCCGGCCAAAGAAGTAACCAGGAGACACGACCAGATAGCGGTCACTCCTGAAGAGAATTCTGCGCTTGATCCCCGATTCAACGGGAGGTGCAATCCGGAAGTCAATATCGATCTGATCCTTGCTCAGATCTGCGGGGCTTTCACTCAGCACCAATTCGACTTGAATGTCCGGGTACAGCTTGGAGAATTCGCTGATCAGCGTAGGTAGCACGCCCAGGCCGAACATAACGCGCGAGTGAACGCGCAGCGTTCCCGAGGGTGCGGTGGTGATGGAAGTGATGCTCCGATGCGCATCTTCAATGCGCCGCAGAATACCTTCGACATGCTTTGCATATTCGAGCCCCGCTTCGGTCAAAGCGACATTGCGGGTAGTGCGGGTGAACAGTTTGACCTTCAGGTCATTCTCGAGATCCAGAACCATTCTCGAAACAGAGGCAGGGGCGATGCCAAATTGACGCGCAGTCTCTGAAAAACTTTTATTTCTGGAGATGGAAAGGAAGAATTCCATCGCACGAAGTCGGTCCACGACGACTCACCCTTTGACTTTCGATAAAGATTGATTATTGCACATTTCGGAATAACGTAACCAGAAAAAACACAAATCCGCCGTCGAGGAACAGCGGATTTGTCGGTAGTGCAAACAGATCTTCTATTGATCAGTGGAAAGACGCAGCAGCGCCTTGATAGCGACGCAGGAGCGTTGGAATCTTGATCCCGATGAAGATGATCGAGAGCGAAGCCAGCACTGCCGGAACCGCAACCCATGCGACGATTGCGGTCATGGTCCAACCCATGCTCAGCAGAACCGGGCCGAGGAACGTACCGGCGACACCGCCGAAACGGCCAATCGTGAGCATCCAGGCGGCGCCGGTCACGCGCGACGACGTCGGGTACATCTGGGTTGCCAGCGTCGACATCGAGGAACAGGCGCCGTTGTTGGTCATCGCTACCAGCATCAGAAGCGTGACCAGGCTGCTACCGTGCGCGCCGGTAATACCAACCACGAGAGCGGCCAGCGTGCAGATCGCGAAGTAACCGGAGATCACGCGCAGCGGGCCAAAGCGGTCCATCAGGATACCGGACAGGAAGATGCCGACCGCCGAGACCAGGTTGAAGTTCATCATCATGTCGGCCATGTCCGCCAGCGCGTGGCCGTCTGCCTGCATGATCGACGGGAGCCACATCTGGAACACGTAGAGCGTGACCAGCGAGCAGAAATAAGCGATCCAGATCAGGATCGTGGGCATGGCCAACTGGCTGCTGAACAGTTCGCTAACCGGCAGACCTTTGCGCTTGACCTGAACGGCCTGGTCGGTCACGAACTTGACGCCGGTGAAATCGGTGCCAGGTGCGAGCTTCATCAGCGCCTTGGCAATACGGTCGTCATTATTGCCTTTGGCGGCCAGGTAGCGAACCGATTCGGGCAGGGTCAGGGCGAGCAGGACCGCGACAACGATCGGTGCGATACCGCCGACGATCAGATAGCCTTGCCAGCCATGGGCCGGAATCACGGCTTTGGCCAACGGGCCAGTGACCGCGCCGCCAAAGGCGAAACCGCAGAGCATGAAGTTCACGGCCATCGAGCGCATGCGCGTCGGCACATATTCCGACATCAAGGTCGCGCAGTTCGGGATCGCCGCACCCAGCCCCACGCCGGTCAGGAGACGCGCCCACAGAAGTTCAGTGACGTTGGTGCTGTAACCGGCGGCGAGGCTGAAAACGCCGAAGAAGGCCACGCTGGCCACCAGCACGGAACGACGACCGATACGGTCCGCGACGGGAGCGGCAAAGGCAGCGCCGATGCCAATACCAATCAGTGCCGCCGAAAGTACCGGGGCCAAATCAGATTTGGTCACGCCCCATTCTTTAATCAGCGCCGGCGCGATCAAGCCCATCGCGCTCGTGTCCAGACCATCGAGAACAATAGTCAGGAAACACAGTACAAACAAAATCAGGTGGAAGAGGTTAAGTGGCCGTTCGTCAATGAACGACTGTACGTCAAGGGTTTTCATGTCCTAATCCCGTTTTACCTACGAATGAGAAGCGCGAATAACGGCGTGGTCATTGGCTCCATGACCACGCTGCCAATTCTTTATGTTGAACGGTGCCTGTTTAAGGGCTTCCCTGTTCTACAAAATGTGGATGGCCTTTTTAAATTGACTTGTTTGCGGCCAGATAGCAGTTACTTTCAGTGAGTGGGCGGTAAATATCTTCGGCGTTCAGCGGGCCGCCAATCTTGTAATAATCGTATTTGGATTTCGACTCGGCGGGTGACTTCACCACGACGGTATACATCGGGAATGCGACTTGGCCGTCAGCACGAACCGATGCGTTTTTAATCGAGAAGTCGTTCACAGGAATCGCCTTCATTTTGCCTATCACTGCGGGGCCGTCGAGCGTGCCTGCGGCCGTGACGGCCTTCAGGTAGTGCGACATGGCGGAGTAGGCCTCGATCTGCATATACGTTGGAATCACGCCATTGTTGCGAGCCTGGAAGCGCTTCGAAAAGGCTCGCGTTTGCGCATTCTCATCCCAGTAGGCGGGCACAGGGAACGTCAGGTCCTTCGTTTCTTCCAGACCCATCGCCATCAGGTCATGTTCCGTCATGCCGAAGATCGCGATCTTCTGGCCGTTCTTGGTGATGCGGTATTCCGCGGCTTGCTTCAGTTCGTTGTCCAGATCCGAACCCGCACTCAGCAGCACAATGGCCTGTGCGCCCGAAGCTTGCGCCTGCATCAGATACGACGAGAAGTCGGTCGTGCCAAGCGGATGCTTGACCGAGCCAAGCACTTTGCCGCCGAACTGGGTCACGTACTTTTCGGCGTCGGCCTGCATGTCAGACCCAAACTTATAATCGACGGTGATGAAGAAAAACGTCTTCAGGCCCTGCGAAGTCAGATTCTTGACGCCCGCTTTCGCCATCGTGTACGTGTCGAACGTGAACTGGACGTTCATCGGCGAGCATGCCTTGTTCGTCAAGTCCGGCGTGCGCGGACCGATCAGGAGCAGGGGTGTCTGATATTTCTTCGTCAGACTGGACGTGGCCAGCGCGATGGCCGAGCCGGAGCCGGAGAGCACCGCGTTCACGTGATCGTGTTCGATCCACTCACGCACAATACCCGTGCCGACGTCAGGTTTGTTCTGGTCGTCCGCGACGCGCAGGTCGATGGGCTTGCCCAGCAGTTTGCCGCCGAAGTCTTCGATCGCCATGCGTATCGCGATAGCGGCGCCCGGCCCGCCGTTACCCGCGTACGGGCCGGTCTGGTCTGCGATGTAGCCGATACGGATCGGTGCCTGATCGGCCTGCGCCAGTCCGGCAGCGCCAACGCCGAACAGCGTGGTGACGCCCACACAAATCGCCTTCTTCAAACTCATCCTGTGTCTCCAACCAGATTTTGTAAATGATGTCCTGTACTTTAATCAGCGCAGGAATTTATATTATTAGTAATGCGAACATACTAGCGTTTGGCCGGTTGTGGTGCAATTCAATTTGGCTAGGGATTTCCACTGCCAGCCTCGACAAACGAGATTTCCTTGATCGTCTCAGTTTGACGTTCGCGACGCCGATCACGCCAGGCATAAAACGTCCCGACAATGCCCTTGCGGAAAAGCATGGCAATGACGATGAATACAGCACCCTGAATGACGGGCACCCACTCTGAGGCAAACGCCAGATAGTGCTGAATCGAAACGATCACGATGCTGCCGATCACCGGCCCCATCAAAGTCTGGAGACCGCCGACAACGCAAATCAAGAGCGCGTCACCCGAGGTCGCCCAGCTGACGTCGGTGAGGGTTGCCAACTGAAGCGCCATGACTTTGATCGACCCGGCGAGACCGGCCAGAGCGGCAGAAATAGTGAGCGCAATCAGCTTGAAGCGATTGACGTGATAGCCGAGCGACGCGGCTCGCGGTTCGTTATCGCGAATGGCTTTCAGCACCTGCCCGAACGGGGAGTGCACGATCCGATAGATGAACCACATGGCGAGGACGACAAGGCCTAGCGCCACATAGTACATGTGCAGGTTGGAGGTCGTGTCGATGAGCCCGAACAACGGTGAACGAGGCACGTCCTGAAGACCGTTGTCACCACCGAGATCCGGAATGCGGAGCGCGACGAAATAGATCAATTGGGCGAATGCCAATGTGATCATCGAAAAATAGATGCCTTGACAGCGAATCGCCAGTACGCCGGTAAGAAAGCCCAGCACAGCGGCCACCGCCACACCGAGCAGGATCGCAGGTACCGCATCCAGACCCCAGAATTTCAAGGCATAGGCCGTGATATAGCAGGACGTGCCATAAAACATGGCTTGACCGAATGCCAAAAGCCCAACGTAGCCGATCAGCAAGTTCAAGGATGCGGCCAGCAGCGTTGCAGTGAGCAGGTCGATCAGGAAGACCGGATAGGCCACGAACGGCGCGCCCAGCAAGACGATGGCCGCGAGCACAAACACAACAGGTGAATACTTTTTCATGGCGATCCTTAGGCTCGGCGGCCGAACAGACCATCTGGACGCAGCAACAGCGTCAGAATCATGAGCACGAACAGAACGACGCCGGCTGCGCTCGGGAAGAAAAGCTTGGTCATACCTTCGATCAGCCCGAACAAGAAGCCCGTGATGATGGCGCCGCCCAATGAACCCATGCCGCCGGTCACGACAACCGCGAAGACGACGATCAGCAGGCTCTCGCCCATCTCGGGGCCAACCTGATAGATGGGCGCGGCCATCACGCCGGAGAACCCGGCCAATGCGGCGCCCAATCCATAGGTCAGGGTCAGGATGATCGGCACATTGACGCCAAAGGTCCGGAGCAGCGCCGGGTTCTCGTTCGCGGCGCGCATGTACGAGCCGATCTTGGTGCGTTCAATGAAGAACCAGGTGGCGAAACACACAACCGCGGCCGCGACCACGACCCATACGCGATAGGCCGGGAGATAGCTGATGCCGATGTCGAAGCCGCCCGACATCGGATTCGTATACGGATTGCCGCTCACGCCATAGCGAACGCGATACAAGCCTTCAACGATCTGTGCGATGCCGATTGTCAAAAGCAGCGAGTAGACGTGATCGAATTTGTACAGATGTTGCAGGAATACGCGCTCGATCAAGATGCCGAAGAGGCCGACAACGACCGGAGCGGCGACAAGCGCCCACCAATAGCTGATCTCGAAGCGGTCGAGCATGAACCACGCGAGGAAGGCCCCCAGCATGTATTGCGCACCGTGAGCAAAGTTGACGATGCGCAGGATGCCGAAAATAATTGCCAGGCCGAGACTCAGCATGGCGTAGAACGCCCCGTTAATCAGGCTGACCAGCGTTTGACCCGCCAACGCGGCAGTGGGCACACCGAAGATCATGTCCACAGCGGAATCTCCAATATTCTATTTTTGGCCATGCTTAGACACCGAGCAGCGCTTCAACGCGTGACGGATCTTTTTCGATTGCCTGGCGGCTGAACTCGTCAACGACGTGACCTTCTTCGATCACGTAGAAACGATCCGCGAGCTTCGAAGCGAAGCGGAAATTCTGCTCCACCATCAAAACCGTGAACCCGCGCTCACGAAGGCCACGAATCGTTTCGCCGATGCGCTTGACGATTACGGGCGCCAGACCTTCTGTGCACTCATCCAGGAGCAGGAACTTCGCACCTGTTCGCAGAATCCGGCCCATGGCCAGCATCTGCTGCTCGCCGCCCGAGAGCTGGGTGCCGATACTGTTTTCCCGGGCCTTCAGGTTCGGGAACAATGCGTAGATCTCGGCCACGGAAAGGCCACCAGGCTTCAGAACCGGCGGCAACAGCAGATTTTCCTTCGTGGTGAGCGATGAATAGATCCCGCGCTCCTCGGGGCAGTAGGCGGCCCCGAGTTTGGCGCATCCGTCGGAGGTCAATTTCGCGCTTTCGACGCCGTTGATCTTGATCGAGCCTTCCCGACGTACCTGGATGCCCATAATCGAGCGCAGGATACTGGTCTTGCCGGCTCCATTGCGGCCCAACAGGCACACGATTTCGCCTTCGCGGACTTCGAGCGACACGCCGTGGAGCGCGCGGGTTTCGCCATAGAAAGCCGCGAGATTCTCAATCTTGAGGGTTAGTTTTGGGTCACTCATCGGCGCCCCCCACATAAGCTTCCACAACTGCGGGGTTCGTGGACACTTCATCGTAAGTGCCTTCGGCCAATATCTCGCCAGATTGCAGAACGGTCACGCGGTCGCACAGTTGCGCGATCACTTTCATGTTGTGCTCAACCATCAGAATCGTGCGGCCCTGGGCTACGCGCTGAATCAGTTGCGTCACGGGTTCGATGTCCTCATGGCCGAGGCCGGCCATCGGCTCGTCCAGGAGAATCAATTCCGGATCGAGCGCAATCGTGGTCACGAGTTCGAGTGCCCGTTTGCGGCCGTAGGACAGATTCGCAGCCTTGACGTCGAGCCAGGGTGTCAGCTCGACCAGGTCGATCAATTCGCGGGCGCGCTCGTCCAGCGCGCGGAGCACATGCTGACTGCGCCAGAATTGATAGCTCCAGCGTGTCTTTCGTTGCTGCAACGCGATTCGTACGTTTTCCAGCACCGTCATGGTGCCAAACACGGCACTGATCTGGAAGCTGCGCACGAGGCCCATATTGGAGACCTGAGCAGGATTGCTTTTCTCGATGGAGCGGCCGTTAAAACGGATCACACCCGTAGTGGGTCTAAGAAACGTCGTCAACAGGTTGAAGCACGTCGTCTTACCGGCCCCGTTCGGACCGATCAATGCGTGAATCGAGTGTCGTTTGATATTCAAATCGACATCTTTCACCGCATGAAACCCACGAAATTCCTTCGAGAGGCCTCGCGCTTCGAGGATGTTATCGCTGCTCATGTATCTCCAATATCGCTCTAATTATTTTTTTGACTCGTGGTCATGACCTGCATGACCACCGGTGCTTCATTACAGCGCGGAACAGCGGGAGAGAACGGTTATCGCTTACAGGTAGGCAATTGCCGATCCGCCGTCAACGCGGACGCATTCGCCGTTCACGAACGCGCTTTGATCCGAAGCCAGGAAGCAGGCAGCGTTCGCGATGTCTTCGGGTTTGCCCAAACGCGGCATTGGCGTCTTGGCCTGGCGGATTTTGCGCGTTTCTTCGCTGACGTTCTTGACCACGCCTTCCGTTTCCGTATAGCCAGGCGCAACCGAATTGACGCGAATGCCACGCGGACCCAATTCAGCAGCCGCACTGCGCATCAAGCCCAGAACACCGGCCTTGACGCCGCAGTAGATCAGGGCCTTGGGCAATCCGATAAAGCCCGACGAGGATGCGATATTGACGACCGAACCGCCTTCCTTCATGTATTCAGCCGCCGCCTGGATGCCCCAGACAACGGAGTTAAAACCCGTGCCGGTCATCATCGACACGTCTTTCTCCGTGATCTCCAATACCGGGGCATAACGAACCCACATGGCATTGCTGACCATGATGTCGAAACGGCCCGCTTGTTCAACCAGACCACCCGCGGCATTGAAAATGGTTTCGCGTTTTGCCACATCGCCGCCGAAAGCATAGGCTTGGCCGCCCAGTGCCTTGATTTCATCGACGGCGGCCTGCGCTTTTTCCAGATCGCGATCCAGAATGCCGACGACCGCGCCTTCGGCGATGAACTTGTCGACAATGCCGCGACCGATACCCTGTGCGCCGCCTGTTACGAGTGCGACTTTGCCTTCCAGTTGCTTCGTCATTTCAATTCCTGATTAAAGATCGTTAAACCGGCATTCGGCCAGGCCACGTGCACCCGTACCCGTAATCGCAACCACAGCGCCTGCGTTCGGGTTCTCGCTCTTCAACGCATTGCCGCTGTTGCTGATGGAGGTGACGAAGATCGTGTCGAAATCCGGACCGCCAATAGCGGGGCAGGTCGGATAGACCGTAGGCAGATCGATCAGCAGATCCAGCCGGCCGTCAGGAGAAAACCGGGCCAACTGGCCCGAGATGACCATTGCCGCCCAAAGGTTGCCCTGTGTGTCGATCGTGGCGCCGTCTGGACCCGACTTCAGTGACGTCGTGTCGACGAACAGCGTCCGTTCGCTAATGGCGCCGGACGCCGAGTCATAGCGATAACGGCGCAATTGGTGGCTCAGGCTGTCCGAGAAGTAAAGATGCTTGCCATCGGGACTAAAGCAGGTGGAATTGGTGACGCAAATCCCCGTTTCCAGAACCTTCAGATTGCCTTGGCCGTCGAGTTGATACAGTTCGCCCACCGGCTCCCGGCGCCCGAGCGCCATCGAGCCAACAACAAAGCGGCCTGCACGATCAACACGACCGTCGTTGAGCCGCATGTTCGGAGCGGGATGCGCCACATCCACAAAGTGCGTGACGTCGCCGGTTTCGGGATTGAGAAAGCAGAACGTGTCGGCGAGTGCGACGAGAAGACGACCGCTTTCACACAAGGCTATGGAGCCGATCTGTGAAGGCAGTTCCCATTCGCGCAGGGATTCGGCTTTCAGATCACGCGCCTTCACCTGGCGTGCGTGGGAATCGATCCAGTACAAAATCTGCTTGCGATCATCCCACAGCGGGCACTCGCCCAGGGCGTCGCGGGATGTTCCGATAACGTCGATAGAATGATTTGTCATGATGCTTTCTTGCCGGTGCCTTCTACTTCAGCCGCATTCAGCGCCAGAATATCGGCGCGAACTTCATAGAGCGTATCCGTCGGGTAGCGGGAGCCCAACGGACGACGAGCCGTCCCAAACATTTCGGTTTCGGTAGTGGCTTCGATGGGCGTCGAGCGGCTCCAGTCGTAGACGACGGTGCGCGCCGCGACTTTCCATTCGCCGCCGCGCTTCTCGAAACGGTCGATATAGCGCCCATAGAGAACAACTTCCGTGGGCGTATTCGCGATTTTTCGGTCTTCCTGAACAGCGTGGAAATAGCTTTCGGCCAGTGCACGGTCGCCGTGTAATTCGATCATGATGTTGCCGATCATATGAATCATGCGGCCGGCGGTTTTGAGCGATTCCATCGCCCAGTCGCAGAATCCTGAAGCTGTGCCCTGATAGGGGCCGTGGCGGTCCGTGGCGTCCTTCCAGTAGGTCGCGCGCAGCGCAATCTCGTCGCCTCGATCCACGCCACGGCAATAGCGATAGAGGCATTCGCGAATCGCTTCGCGGTCAAGCAGGTCTTGCATGGCTTGATTCGGAATTTCAGATTGGCTCATGTCATTCCTGGCGTGGGTGGGATGGTGGCCGGGTCGTCCGGCCACGTACACGGCTTAAAGCGCCGCTTCAGGATGCTTGATGATCACAGCGTCGAGCACTGCGGCACTGGCTTCACGCACGACAAGCGGATTGACGTCCACACTCATGACTTCCGGATGATTCATCGCGAAGTCCGAGAGTTTGACCATTGCCGTGACCAGTGCGTCCATGTCCTTGGGCGCTGAACCACGCCAGCCTTTCAGGAGTGCCGTAGCCTTCACCCTGTCGATCGCCTGACGCGCGCGCGCTTGCGTGAGGGGAGCGGAGACCAGGGACACGTCCTTGTACAGTTCGGTATTGACACCACCGGCGCCCACGAGAATCATCGGGCCAAAGGTTGCGTCGTTGTTCACCCCGAGGATCATTTCGGTGCCGCCTACGATCATCGGGCACACGAGGATGCCGTCGATCTGTGCGTCAGGTACGTGGACATGCACGCTGTCCAGGATCTGCTGGTGGGCTGCACGCACGGCGTCGGCGTTCTTGACGTTCAGAATGACGCCGCCCACCTCGGTCTTGTGCACGATTTGCGGGCTCACGATCTTGAGCACCACGGGGTAGCCCATTGCATCGGCAGCGGCAACCGCAGCATCGGCGTTGATGGCCAGGACATCTTGCGGCACCGGCAGACCGGCTTCGGCCAATGCTTCCTTGGCCAGGGCTTCGGTGCTCACGTCGCCGAGCTTATACGCCTCGCGCTTTGCTTCGGCCGGTTCGTAGAGGTTCGCCCAACGTGCGCGGATCGTTGCGGCCGCACCCAGTGCCAGCGTGGCGCGCGTTGCGTCGTTGAAGACCGGAATGCCGATTTTTTCAAGCTCGCGGTCAACTTCGGGCACGGAGAGCGTGACCACGATGACGTCGCGTTCCGGGTGCCGGGCCTTGAGCTCGGTAAACGGCTGCTCGTAATTGGTCTTGAACGATGCAGGCGCCAGGCCCGCCGACGCCAGATACGCCAGCGTGGTGCCATAGCTGCTGTTCGAGAGCATGATGTCCAGAGCGCGGACCGTGCCGTTCTTGACCGATGTGATTTGGGCGGTCACGTCCAGCGGATTCGCCGCGACGGCGAACGGCAGCAGTTCAAGCATCGCCGTTCTGGCGGCTTCAGGCAGGGCCGGCATCGTGAGGCCGGAATCGCCGCATGCGTCTGCGACCATCACGCCAATGCCACCCGACGACGTGAGAACGCCCAGTTCGTTGTTGACCGGCAGATGACCCGTGGTCGAGATCAGGTACGCGACGTCCAGCATTGCTTCCTGCGACTGGGCGCGATACGCGCCGCACTCGGCGAAAACGGCGTCGTAGGCCGCGTCGTTGCCGGCCAGCGAACCCGTGTGGGTTGCCGCAGCGGCGGCGCCGAGTTCGGAGCGACCGACCTTCATGATAATGACCGGCTTTTGAGCCTTGGCGGCTTTCAGCAGGGCACGACGCAGTTTCTGACCGTCCTTGGCCGATTCAAGCGCGGCCATGATGACCTTGGTGCCCGGATCTTCAGCCAGATAGTCGATGGCTTCGGCGACATCGACGTCGGCTTCGTTGCCCGTGGCCACGATCTTGCTGAAGCCCATGCCGCGCAGCGTGGCCGCGCCGTACAAAGCCGAACCGAAGGCGCCCGACTGCGTAGCCAGCGCGATATTGCCGGCCTTCGGGCTGATGCCGTAGAGCACGACCGAGAACGTCGAGAACAGGCGCGATTCAACGTTTAGCAGACCGAGCGAGTTCGGACCGACCATGCGAACGCCCGAGGCCTTGCACATCGCGGCCATACGGTCTTGAACGGCGCGGCCTTCTGCGTTGATTTCGGCAAAACCCGCGGTCAGGACGACCACGGACTTGACACCCTTCTGGATTGCATCGCGCAATGCCGATTCCACGCCGCCGGTGGGTACCACGATGATCGCTTGATCCGGAACTTCGGGCGTGTCGAGGATCGACGGGTACGCGGGGAGCCCCTGAATTTCCGAACCGCTGCGGTTAATCGGGAACAATGTGCCCTGATAGCCGGATTCGCGAAGGAACCGCAGTACGCGACCGCCGATACGGTCGGGATCCGACGAGGCGCCGATAACGGCCACCGATTTTGCGTCAAACAATGCGCTGAGAGTAGAAGAGGTCATGGTATTCGAATAAGGTCGAGTGCTCCCCGGTCACGCCGGGGAGCCTGAATCAAGTCGGGCTCAGACTTGTGCGACGAGCCAATCGAGACATTGGCTACGGTTGCCGAACCGCTCCGCTGCGGTGCGCGACTGCATGCAGAGTTGGGTTGCAGGCATTTCGACCGTCATACCCATGCCGCCGTGCATCTGGATAACCGCGTGGCCAACGTCCTTGGCGACGCCCGCGCAGAACATCTTGGTCAGCACGACCAGGCGGTCGATCGCGCAGTCATCGCTACCGTTGAAGCCTTCGATCAGGCGAGCGACTTGACCCTTGATGCCTTCGTAGGCCACATAGCAATCCACGACGCTGTGCTGAAGCACCTGGTGGACAGCCAGCGGCTTGCCGAACTGCACGCGGTCGTTGAGGTACTGGATCGTCTGTTCGACCTTGGCGCCGACCGCGCCGACGATCTGGACGCATGACAGCAGTGCGCCGATTTGCAGCGCCTGGTTGACCGCGACATTAGCCGCCGCGCCGACCAGAACGATTTCGTCGTCGCTGACTTCGAGGCCGTCCACCGTGTAATCGACGATCACCGTACCGTCGATGCCACCGAAGAACCGGGCGCGATCAGCCAGACGCGAACGCGCGATCAGCACCAAAGCCTGGCCGTCTGCGGTAGACGCGTTGAAGACGAGGTGCGTTGCAGGTTCGCTTTCGTTCGAACCGCGGATCGCGCCGCGCAGCACGTTGCCTTCCAGGCTGACCGTAGCCGCCTGGAGAGGCGCGCCCGACTTCGATTGCAGAACCGGCGACACCGAAGCTTCGCCGCTCAGCAGTTGCTCGAGCACCGGACCGACGATCGGTGCCGCGGCCGCTGCTTCGAGAAGAACCGGCGCCACGGCACAACGCTCGACCAGCGGCGTCACGTTCGTGTAACGCGAGGCCGCTTCAACGATGCCTGCGAGGTCCGCGAGCGTCGCGCCGACGCCACCGTTGTCTTCCGAAACCAGAACCGACTGCCAGCCCAGTTCGAGGGCTTGTTGCCACTTGCCCGAGGCTTTGCCTTCGACGGCGTTGCCCTTCTGCGTTTCAGCCGCAGCGGCGAGGCGCGCCGACGAGTCGAACATGTCGCCCTGGAACATGTTGCTCACCGCATAGCCCGCGCCCATGATCGACTTGGCGATGATGTTCTTCTGGACTTCGGTCGAGCCGCCCGCGAGCGTACGCGAACGGTAGAACAGGTACGTATGGACGAAGTTGCGCTCGAGGTTCAGCTCGTCTTCCGTCGTTGCCAGCGGCAGCAGCGGGAGGAGGCGAGCAGCGTATTCGGGCCCGAGCACGTCCATCGCAATCGACGTGACTTCCTGGCTCTGCTTCGAGCACGCCATTTTCAGCGCGGAAGACTTGGACGACTGAAGCGTGCCAGCCATGTCCTCCTTGATTGCCGACAGCAGGATTTCACGCGTACCGTATGTACCGGCTTCGACTTCGAGCAAGCGGTCGAGTGCCTTCAGCAGCGACGGGGTGGCGCCCTTTTCCTTGATCTTGTCCTGAACCAGTTCGGTCACTTGCTGAACGTGACGGAGCAGGCGCGGCATCAGTGCCGGGCTCAGACGTTCGCGGTCGAGCAGGAATTTGCCGTACGACCAGCCCTGGCCTTCGGCGCCGATGCGATTGAACACCGGCACCTTGACGTCCTTCAGGAACACTTCGTTGACGTGGTGCCACTGGTCAATCGTGTGAATCGGGCGAACTTCGATGCCCGGCGTGTTCATCGGGATCAGGAGCAGGGTGATGCCTTCCTGACGCTTGCCTTCGTTGCTCGTGCGCACGAGCGTGTACATGATGTCCGCTTCCTGGGCGTGCGACGTCCAGATCTTCTGGCCGTTGACGATGTAATGCTCACCGGCTTCGTCCAGCACAGCAGCGGTCTTGAGGGAGGCCAGATCGGAGCCGGCGCCCGGTTCCGAATAGCCCTGGCACCACCATTCCGAACCGTCGATGATCGGCGGCAGGAAGCGTGCTTTCTGCTCGTCGGTGCCGAATGCCTGGATGACGGGGCCAATGTGGCCAATGCCGTGGTGATACAACTGCGGACAGTCCATTGCCGCCGTCACTTCTTCGAAGATCAGGCGCTGCATGACATCCCAACCCGGACCGCCGAACGCTTTGCTCCAGCCCGGCGCGGAATAGCCGAGGCCGCCCTTGGCCATCGCCGCCGTGTATTGGCTCAGGAGCTTGCGGCCCAGCTTCTTGTTTGCGCGCGTTGCGGCGCGCACTTCGGCGGGCACATTGGCTTCGATATAGTCGGCGATTTCCTTGCGAAACACAGCATAGAATGCTTCGTCCCGCGCTTGATCCATTTCACTCATGATTAACTCTATGCAATCGAATAGGACGACTAAACCAGTTTCAGTTTCGTCGCCACAGATCGTTTAACTGTCCGGTTGATTAGCGGCCCACGTACACCGGAGCACGCTTTTCGAGGAAGGCACGTTGCGCTTCCTTCGAGTCTTCGGTTTTCGACAGGAATTCGGTGTTGCCCTGCTCGTAGCGATAGGCTTCACGCAGCGGCATGTTTTCGGTCATGCGCGCCGCTTCCTTCGCGAGACGCAAAGCGATGGGCGACTTCGAAGCGATTTCCCGGGCGATTTCCATCGCGAAGGGCAGCAGTTCTTCCTTCGTCGTGCACGCTTCCACGAGGCCGAGGCGAAACAGTTCACGACCCGTGACTTTCATGCCCGTGTAGAACATGCGGCGGGCGCGCGATTGGCCGAAAATGCGGTTCAGGAACGAGACGCCGCCCGCCAGGCCGACGTTGATCTCCGGCATCGAGACATAAGCGTCTTCCGACGCAACCCAGATGTCAGAGTTCATCACGATGCCGAAGCCGGCGCCCATGGCCGCGCCGTTGATGGCGGCAATGATGGGCTTCGGGCATTCGCGGATCGCATACGCCGATTCACGGACGACACGGTGATGTTTCGGGAACGCGCCAGGCTGCGAGAGGTCCTTGCGATCGCTGATGTCGGCGCCCGCCGAGAACGCGGAACCCGCACCCGTCACAACGATGACCGACACGTCGTCACGCGCGCCGAGCACGTCGAAACAGTCGATGATGTCATTACGCATTTCGGCGTTCTGGGCGTTGCGCTTTTCCGGACGGTTGAGCGTAACGAGGGCGATCTTGTCCTTGATCTCAACGAGGAGGGTATTGAATTCCATTTTCCTAATTCCTTTGTTAAGTGCGGGTACTGCGCATACGATGAATCAGACGCGCGGAATGTTTGCCATGACAACCTGGCTCAAACCGCCATCGATCAATAGGTCTTCGCCATTGACGTAACTGGATCGATCGCTGGCCAAAAAGAGAATCGCCTCTGCCATGTCAATTGAGGTGGCAATCCGGCCACTGGGTACGGCCTCATTGCGCGCGCGCAAACGGCTTTCGTCCTGGTAATAAGCTTCGCTCATGGGCGTGCGTACCAGGCCAGGACTCACGCAATTACTGCGAATGCCATATTGGGCGAGTTCCAGGCAAAGCTGTTTGGAGAGCATCAGGACGCCGGCTTTGCTCACGCTATAGGCGATGCCCTTGGGAATGGCGATGTCCCCGCCGATAGACGCAACATGCACCATGGTTCCGCCTTTGCCCGCATCGCGCATTTGAGCGCCGAATGCCTGTGCGCAGAGGAAAGCGCCCGTCAGATTGATTGACAGCAGACGCTGCCATTCATCGAGCGAGGCATCGAGCAGGGCGACGCGGCCACCGCCGCCGATACCTGCGTTGTTGACCAGAACTTGAGCGGGGCCGAGTTCGCGCAACACCGTCTCGGCGGCAAGCGCAACAGAAGCGGCGTCAGATACATCACAGCCGACGGCGATCGCGGTGCCGCCAGCCAGCAGAATGTCGTTGAGGACGTCAGCGCAGATTTCGCTGGTCCGATCCAGGATCGCGACTTTCGCGCCCGCAGCCGCCATTTGCCTCGCCGTTTCCGAGCCGATACCGCCCGCACCGCCGGTGACTACGCAAGTCCGTCCGGAGAAGCCCAGCCAGGACATGGAATTTTCACTGTGACTCATGACCTTGCCCCTCGGCGGATTCGATGATTTCGTTAAGTGAGATTGCGCCCAAGGCAGTGCCATGCACGGAAAGATGCGCGCCAAGCTGAATAACCTGGAGAATCTCCGATGCAGGAATGCCCTTGTTCAAAGCGGCGCGAATATGGAGGCGCACAGCTTCGGGATTAAACGCGGTGAAGCATGCATTCAATGCGATCTGAACGAGCAGGCGTTCGTTATCGCTCAAACCTTTGCCCGTGCCGCCAAATTCAATAAAGTCCATCACAACCTGCGCGTACTCTGCATCGAACCGCGCGAGGTCTTCGATCAATGAGGCAGCGACCGGATGAGCGGCCTTGAATTCGTCACCAATCGGAACGCCGTTGGATTGGCTGTTGTCCGGCTTCTGGGCATCAAGTTCTTCGGCAAGAATCGCAGTGCCGGCATAAACGGCCTCCAGCCCCTGCATGGCCACCAGATGCAGCACGTCGAGCACATCAAAAGGTGTTGCACCCGCATTCAATGCCCCCTTGAGATGGGTCGTCAGACCCGGCCCGTACATGTGAGCCGATGAAGCGTCGAGCGCCACATAAACAAGTTCCACCATCCGGGGGCTGAGCGGGCCTTTCCTTGCAGGCTGACCCGCATAATCCGCATACCGCTCAAGGAAGGCGGGATGGAGATTCAGAATGGTATCGGTCCAGGGGCGCCAGTATCCGCGTGCGGCAATGAACTTGTCCTTGATCCGTTTTTGTTCCACCGACTGCTCCATCCGCGTCTCCATTTTTTATTGAATACCCGCGATTTAGCGCGCTATCGTCCACGACTGGCCGGTCAGGAATTGCGCCGCCGCGCTCGCCATGTAGCGGGCGATGGGCTGCACCTCGGCGACCGGGGTATGCGTGTGGACTTCGAGCGAGTTGATGCGCAAACCCTTCGAGCCCCATTCGCAAGCCTGTGCCGCGACGAACATGCGTGCTGCCGCTTCGTCACCGCAGGTCGCCCAGTCGTTGGTCTGCGTGGGGAGCAGGAGCGTCAGGCTTGCATTTTGCGTATGGGACTGAGCGAATCGCTTTGCCGCTTCATGTGCCGCGTTCAGGCGCTGGCCATCCGGTGCGTTCAGCACGGATGCGTCAATAACCGATTGGTACCTGGCGTCCTTATTTTCAGTCTGTAGCGACATCCAGTTTTGGCTGGAGTCCGGGGCATTACCCACGACGGCGATGGTCGTTTCCGTATCCATGGCCAGGACGTCATATTCGGCCGGGGCGCATTGGACGGACCCTCCGTACACCGAGGCCGCACCGTCCACCGACACAGCGGAACCGGAGAGCGGGCGAGCGCCTTCGCTACCCAGGAAGAACAAGGCTTCGGCCAGTTCGACCGGCTCGGCAATACGACCGAGCGGGGTCTTGCCAGCGGCGCGAGCGGGATCGAGACGGCCCGATTCAATCAGGCGGCGCACGATTTCCGTGCGGACAAAACCCGGGCACAGGGCCGTCACGCCGAGATCCGGACGAGCATGGGCGAGCGCTTTCGTGAATGCGATAACGCCGGTCTTCGTGGGCGAGTAGGCGCCACGGAACGGGATCGCATGCAGCCCGGCACCCGACGAGACATTGACGACGCGGCCATGTGGCTTGAGCTTCGCTTCCAGCGCCTGGAAAATCAGGCGGGGCGCATCCAGATTCAGACGGACGAGGGGCGCAAACTGTTCTTGCGTCATTGCCGTGAGCGGCAATTGCGTGCTGTCCGACATGCCCGCATTGTTGATGATCGCGTCGAGATGCGGCATATCCGCGGCCAGTGCCGCGATTTCGCCGGGCTCCATCAGATTGACGACGCGAATCAAGTGCGGCTCACCCGCCTGCGGCATCTTTTCGATCAAACCCTGCAACGCTTCAGCCTGGTAATCCACCAGCACACAGCGCCAGCCATCTTTGGCGAAGCGCATGGCGCTCGCATAACCGATACCGGAAGCGGATCCCGTAACAAGAACAGTTTTCTGGGCCTGCATAGCCATATCCTTAAGCATTTTCGACATCGGTCGAGAACCTGAAACTCTCGAATTGCTTGCGCAGCGGAAGCTTGTAGAGCTTCCCGGTTGCGGTGTGCGGGAGGGCATCCACGAAGACCACGTCATCGGGAAGCCACCACTTTGCAACGTGATTACGCATGTGCTCCAGCATGGCTTCAGCCGTCACATCCATGCCGTTGCGTTTCACCGCGATGAGCAGCGGGCGCTCCTGCCAGTGCGAGTGGCGCAGACCGATAACAGCCGCCTCTTCAATTGCAGGATGGCTGAGCGCCGCGCTTTCCAGGTCCAGCGACGAAATCCATTCACCCCCCGACTTGATGACGTCTTTCGCGCGATCCGTGATCTTGAGGTAGCCGTCGGCGTTCAACGTTGCCATGTCGCCGGTTGCGAACCAGTCGTTCGCGTCCCATGCGTCGTCCTCGCGGTTGTAATAGGCGCGGGCAATCCAGGGGCCGCGCACTTTCAATTGACCGGTGGTGTGACCGTCATGGGGAAGGCGGTTGCCCTCGTCGTCGAAGATCGCGATTTCGGTGCCGGGCAGCGGACGACCAGCAAGCATTTGAAGGTCGAAGCGCTCATCGAGCGTCAGGTTGTCGTGCCTGGATAGCGGAACGTTCACGGTCACGACAGGACTCGTTTCGGTCATACCCCATGCCTGACACAAGTAGACACCGAAATACTGCTCGAACTTTTCGATAATGCGTCGGGGCGCGGCAGACCCTCCCGAGAGGACGCGGGTCGCTACGATGTCGCGACGACGCTGGTCCGGGTCCACATTCTCCGCGTACTCGAGCAGCGACAGCCAGACGGTGGGGACGCCGCAGGAAACGGTGCACTTCTCGTCGCGAAGCATCGAGTACACGTTCTCGCCAGACAGTTGCGAGCCCGGCAGAATGAGTTTGGCACCGGCCATTGCCGACGAATGCGGGATGCCCCAACCGTTCACATGGAACATGGGGACGATCAGAAGGATGCTGTCGCGGGCACTGATGGCAAAGCTGTCGGCCATGCAGGTGGCCATCGCATGGAGTACGGTTGACCGATGGCTATACAGAACACCCTTGGGCTTGCCCGTCGTGCCCGACGTATAGCACATGGACGACGCGCTATTTTCGTCGAGTTGCGGCCATGCATAGAGGTCACTGCACCCGGCCATCAGCGACTCGTAGCAGGCGAGGCCGGGAACAGCGAGGTCAGGCATCTGGCCGGCTTCGCACAGCGCAATGAAGCCTTTGATATTCGGGCACTGCGGCGCGATCTCCGCCACGAGCTTTGCCAGGCTCACGTCGAAGAACACATGCGTGCTCCCGGAATGATTCAGGATGTAGACGATCTGTTCCGTGAACAGGCGCGGGTTCACGGTCGTCAGGACTGCGCCAGTGCCGCAAACCCCATAGTAGAGTTCGAGGTGGCGGTGCGTATTCGAGGCGAGCGTAGCGACACGCTGACCTACGGCCACACCCAGTGACTGGACGAGATTTGCAACCTGCTTCGCGCGGCCACGAGCGGCAGACCAGGTATAGCGATGGATATTGCCGTCGCCCAGGCTGGATACGATCTCTTGATCGCCATGGTTGCTGGCCGCGTGCTCGATCAAATCGGAGATCAGGAGCTGCCGTTGTTGCATCAGTCCGTTCATTGTCGTCCTGTTTTATCTGTCTAAAGTCTCACTCCATGAGCCCGTTTGCCGAATCAGGCAAACCGGGCCGCAACGTGCCATATACAGGAAGCGCACTGCTCAACCATTGGGGTTAATGCCGAATCTGGATCGGATATATCCCTCCATGGGCGAGGCTACTTTACTACACAGAAGCGCCGCAATCGCGTGAGTATTGATGTCAAATCCGCAATACAGAACGAGACATTCTCTGGGTTGTGTGAGGGTTGCTGAACTGCTTAGAATCCGCTCCAGATTAAGCTCCAGCCAGTAATCCACCTATCATTACAACGGAGATGCCATCGTGGAATTCGGCGTATTTCTTCTCGCGCAGCAGCGCAGCTACGCTCAGACATCGCAGAGCGTCATTCACAATACGATCGAGCAAACGGTCGTGGCCGAGCAAGCGGGCTTCGACGCCGCCTGGTATGCCGAGCACCATTTCAACAACTACTCGCTCTCGCCGTCGCCCCTGATGACGATTGCGCACGCAGCGGCCAAGACGACGAAGATCCGTCTGGGCTCGGCAGTTTGCATCCTGCCCCTGTATCATCCGGCGCGCCTGCTCGCCGAAATCGGGCTGGCAGACACGCTTTCCGAAGGGCGTCTCGAACTGGGCATCGGCTCGGGCTACCAGCAATTCGAATTTGAGCGTTTCGGCTGCAACCTCGCGAACAGCGGCGAGATCTTCCACGAGATCTGGGACATCCTCAACAAGGGTCTGAACGAGAAGGTGTTCGACTACAAGGGGAAGCACTTCGAAATGCTGCCGACGTCGGTCGCGATCCGTACGGTGCAGGAAAAGGTGCCGCTCTGGATCACGTCGATGAACCCCGGCACGCTGGGTCGCGCATTCAACGAAAACGTGAACCTGTTCACGACGGTCCTGCACGGCGGCACCGACGCCCTGCGCGGTTTGCGCGCTCGCCTGGAAGGGCTGGCCTCGGAACTGGGCAAGGATCTCAGCAAGACCAAGATCGGCTTCCTGCGCTGCGGCTTCGCTTCGGACAGCAAGGCCGAAGTCGATGCGTATCTGGATTCGGCACGCTGGGCGCGTCGTATTTCGGAATCGCTGAAGGATCGTCGCATGGACATGGACGACGGTTACCTCGTCAAGGAAACGCCGTGCGCCGCCGACATGACGCTCGACCAGCTCCGCGCCAATCTGCCGGTCGGCTCGGTGAATGAAGTGATCGACAAGCTGCTCACGGAAATCGACATCCTGAAGCCGAACCACATTGCGCTGCAAACGCAGCTTGGTGACTGCGACCAGAAGACGATGCTCAAGCAGATCGAGCTCTGGGGCGACAAGATCATCCCGGCAGTGCGCAAGGAACTGGCGCGCAACGACAAGCTCGCGGCTTAAAAGAACGGAATAGAAAGACTACGGCTATGCGTCTACATTTGACGAACAGTGGTGCGATTACTCTGATTGCGCCGTCGCACTTCAAGCAATTCGAAGTCTTGGTAGACGAGCAGCCTGACTCCCTGCTGAATCAGGCGATTGCGCGAGTTGGCGAACGTGCTGACGACGAGCACGTCTGGGTCAATCCCCAGGTGATTCGATTCCTGTCCGGTAAGGCCGGGGACGCTGAATGGGAAGCCGGCTTCGAAGCCATGGTGGGTTTCGCCACGAAATTCAACTGGGTCAACGAAGACGGCCTGATTCGCGCTCACATCGTGCGCAACGAGACCTCGGCCGGTAGTTCTGTCGACGATTTCAAGGCGGCCATGCGCATGCTACCGGCGGGCGTGTCCGCGATCACGACGGGAGATATCGCCAATCCGAACGGTATGGTGGTATCGAGCCTGACGGCGATTTCGGCTGAGCCGCCGTTGGTCGGCTTCTTCGTGCACCGCGATTCATCCATGCTCGAGCCGCTGAAATCCAATGGCAGGTTCGTCGCCAACATCCTGGGCCAGGCGCACCACGACGTGGTGACGAAGTTCCTGAAGGAGCCGCAGGGTTGCCCGCGCTTTGCCAACGGGCAGTGGGATTCGGGTCTGGACGGCCTTCCCATCCTGGTTGACGCGTTGGCCAATGTCGAGTGTGACGTCATCCACACGACGACCTTGGGCACACATGAGATGTTCGTCGGCAAGATCCGCAAGACGACTACCGACGATGCAGGGTCGCCGATGGTGAACTTCAACGCGGGGATTCGCGGTCTGGCGCAGTAATCGGCGTAGCTGGTTTCCAGAAAACCCTGATTGGGACGCGCTGAAACGCTGCTTTTTCGAAGCGAGACATGTTCGCGGCCAAAGGAAGGGGCAGCGGAGGCGAAAAGCGCCTGATGCGGCATGCGAACCGCTCGAGCGAGAACACCGAAGTCGTCAAGGACCTGTCGCGCATTGAGAGAAGAGTCGCAAACATCGATCATACTTTTTTGTTAATTTTTGAGTTTAGAGAAATTAATGGCGTGAAAAATAGATTCAAGCGCTCAGTTTGATTTTTGTAGTGCTGTTGTCCAGAGATTGAAAAAAGCTCGCTTTTTCAAACTCTTTGCCTCTTGCAGATGAATATCGGTTGTGTTCGATAATTCAATTAATAGAAATAAATTGGAGACATTCAATGAAAAAGACTTTCGCTGCTGCCGCATTGGCAACGTTTGCCGCTGCGGCACACGCACAAAGCTCGGTGATGGTGTACGGTATTCTCGACCAGGCTCTTACGTACACGAACAACACCGGCACGACGAATGCAAACGGCACCGTTACGCCGGCCGGCTCGAAGTTCGCCATGGATTCGCTCTCCGGTACGGCGGGGTCGCGCTGGGGTATCCGTGGTGACGAAGATCTGGGCGGCGGTCTTCATACGATCTTTACCTTGGAATCGGGCATCAACCTGCCGACCGGTGGCTTGGGCCAAGGCGGTCTGACGTGGGGTCGTCAGATCTTCGTCGGCCTGCGAAGCGCACAATACGGTCAGGTGACGATGGGCCGTCAGTACGATTCGGTCTACAACTTCACGATGGTGCTGGATGCCGGTTCGCTGGCCTCGAACGGCGCCTCCATGCATGCGGGCGACCTGGACAACGCCGCAATCAACCTGCGCGAAAACAATTCGATCCGCTACCTGAGCCCGAACATCAAGGGGCTGACGTTCGGTGGCGGGCTTGCCCTTGGCGGCGTCGCGGGTGACATAACCAATGGCCTGCAATACAACTTCGGCGCGCAATATGACACGGGCGTGGGCCTGAAGGTCGGTGCAGCCTATGAGTTCTTCAAGAATCCGACCGGCCCGACGAGCAGCACGGGCTGGTTCACGTCGAATGGCTCGGGCACGCTGCTGAGCCATCAACTGGACGCCGGCTATACCAGCGCAAAGTCATACCAGATCGCGATGGTGGCCGCGCAGTACACGAAGGGCGCCTGGACGTTCGCCGGCTCGTGGTCGAATGCCCAGTTCGGCAATATGACCGCATTCAACGGTGCAGCGGTCACGTTCAACACCTTCGATCTGGGCGCCCAGTACATGTGGACGCCTTTCTTCTCGACGGCAGTGGGCTGGAACTACCAGACTTCGGCTGGCGTGACGAAGACCGACGGCACGAAGGTCGGCAACCAGCACTCGAACCAGTTCTACATGCGTACTTCGTACGATCTCTCGAAGCGCACGATGCTGTACGTTGCGGTTGGCTACCAGGACGCGCGAGGCGTGAACTCGCAAGGCGGCAGCGCCGTGGCTGACATCGACAACATCGTGGATAGCTCGACGGGCAAGCAGGTTGTGGCTCGACTTGGCATTCGTCACAGCTTTTAAGCACCGAAGCCACGCAGTCTGGTGGTTCATGAAGTATCAATCTGTTTAGTTGTACATGTGAATCAATATCCATGACCGTACGTCTGAACAAGACCTCCGGTCATGGACCATTTCCAGCCTTTGCTACTGACGTACAGGCAAAGGCCGATACCCGCGGCACGGCGACACGCATGAGCCAATGAGGAACAACGCAATGTTTAGCTACGACGTCATCGAACATGGAAAGCCGCTACAGGCGAAGCTGCGTGAGACCCCGGTACCGAAAGGTCGGGAAGTCCTGGTCAAGATCACGCATGCCGGCCTGTGCCATTCGGACATCCACCTGTGGGAAGGCTACTTCGATATGGGCGGTGGCAAGAAGGCCATGCTGAGCGACCGTGGCGTGCGCCCGCCGCTTACGCTCGGCCACGAACCGCTCGGTATCGTCGTTGCGTGTGGCGAAGCGGTGACCGAAGTCGCCGTCGGCCAGAAGAAGCTGGTGTTTCCGTGGATCGGTTGCGGCGCGTGCTGGGCATGCGAATCGGGCCGAGCGAACCTCTGCGCGCAGCCGCGCAACATCGGGATTGCCGCACCGGGCGCGTTCGCTTCACATCTGCTGGTTCCGGACGAAAAGTATCTCGTTGACGTCGAAGGCATCGACGACGCGTTTGCGGCAACGCTGGCCTGCTCGGGGCTGACTTCGTATGCGGCGGTGGCGAAACTGCCGCAGACCTGTGCCGGTGACTGGGTCGCCGTGATTGGTTGCGGAGGCGTGGGCATGTCTGCCATTTCGATCCTGCGCGCGCGTGGCGTTGAGAACGTGATCGCCTGCGATGTCGACGAAGAAAAGCTCGCCGCAGCGCGCAAGCTGGGTGCCACGAAGACGTTGCGTTCGAATCACGACCAGGCGGGGGCGGAACTGCTGGAATTGACGGGCGGCCGTCTGGCCGGCGCGATCGATTTCGTCGGCATGCCGCGTACCTTCGCCCTTGCGAATACGGCTCTGCGCAAGGGGGGCACGTACGTGATCGTTGGATTGCACGGGGGCGAGCTTTCCCTGCCCATGCCGCCGATCGCACAGCGATCGCTAGCCATCGTCGGCTCGTTCGTCGGCACGCTCGCGGACCTGAAGGAGACCGTTCAGCTTGCGAGAAGCGGCAAGCTGTTGCCTCCGCCGTTGAGTATGCGCAGTGCGAAAGACATCAACGACGCGTTCGAAGACCTGAACAACGGCCGCGTGGTTGGCCGCACGGTGCTGGATTTCGCCAACATTGAAGAAGCCGGGGCGTAAGCGCATGGACAATCAGTATTGCGAACCCGTCCAGCTTCTGATTGCTGGCGAATGGTGCCCGGGAAGTCAGGACCGGACGATCGACGTTGTCAATCCGGCTACGGGCCGCGTGATCGGAACCGTGGCACGTGCCGGGAAAGAAGACCTCCAGCGAGCAGTCGCGGCGGCTGTACGCGGTTTCAACGTGTGGAAGAACACACCCGCAATCGAGCGTGCTGCCATCATGCGCAAGGCCGCTTCGCTCATGAAAGAGCGTTGTGAGCCCATCGCGCGACTGATGACGCTCGAGCAGGGGAAGCCGCTAAACGAGTCGCGCGCCGAGGTGCTGAATGCCGCGGACATCATCGAGTGGTTTGCCGATGAGGGACGCAGAACGTACGGCCGCATCGTGCCGCCGCGCGATACCGGCGTCCAGCAGTGGGTCGTGCGTGATCCCGTGGGACCGGTCGCGGCATTCACGCCGTGGAATTTCCCGATCAATCAGGTCGTGCGGAAACTGAGCGCGGCGCTGGCATGCGGCTGTTCTGTCCTCGTGAAAGCGCCCGAGGAGACGCCTGCGTCTCCCGCCGCGCTCGTGCGGGCATTTGTCGACGCGGGCGTGCCGGCCGGCGTGGTCGGACTCGTCTACGGCGATCCGGCTGAGGTCTCGCAGTATCTGATTTCGCACCCGGACATCCGCAAAGTCACGTTCACCGGATCGACTGCGGTTGGCAAGCAACTGGCAGCGCTCGCGGGCGCCCACATGAAGCGGGCAACGATGGAACTCGGCGGGCATGCGCCCGTGATCGTCGCTGAGGATGCCGACATCGACCTGGCTGTCCGGGCAGCGGGCGCGGCCAAGTTCCGCAACGCCGGCCAGGTCTGCATTTCGCCGACCCGTTTCCTTGTGCAGAAGAACGTCGTGGAAGCGTTCTCCGTTGCGATGACAAACTTCGCGAAGGAAATAACAGTTGGCGACGGGTTGAAGAGCGATACCACCATGGGGCCGCTCGCCAACAGCCGACGTCTTGCGGCGATCGAATCGTTTGTCAGCGATGCGCGCGAAAAAGGTGCCACCGTGCTCGCGGGCGGAGAACGATGCGGAAGTGACGGCTACTTCTTCGCGCCGACGGTGCTTGCCGACGTACCTCGTGACGCTGCGGTTTTCAACGATGAACCGTTCGGGCCGCTCGTGGCCATTACGAGTTTCGATTCGCTTGATGAGGCAATCGAGGAAGCAAACCGGCTGCCGTACGGACTGGCGGGTTATGCGTTCAGCCAGTCGTTCAAGACGATTCACGCGCTTTCGCGCTCACTCGAACTGGGCATGCTGTGGGTCAACCAGCCGGCAGCACCGTTCGTCGAACTGCCGTTTGGCGGCGTGAAGGATTCAGGCTATGGGTCTGAAGGCGGCCCCGAGGCGCTGGACGCGTATCTCGTATCGAAAACTGTTTCGGTGCGAGCAGTCTGACCGCCGGTACGCGCGATCACGGTCATTTTCCATGCAATGAGGAACGATTCAATGGCTTCAGAAAACAGGGCGTTGCCGCTTGCCGGCGTGCGCGTGCTCGATCTTTCTCGTGTGCTGGCCGGCCCGTGGTGCGCCATGGTGCTCGGTGACCTGGGCGCGGAGGTCATCAAGGTCGAGCATCCTGGGCGCGGCGACGACACGCGCGACTGGGGCTTGCGCATCGGCCGCACGGAAACGGCCTATTTCAACAGCGTGAACCGCAACAAGCGTTCGCTCACGCTCGATCTGCAAACGCCGGAAGGACAGCAGATCGCGCGCGATATTGCCAGGACTTCCGATGTCGTCATCCAGAATTTCAAATTCGGCGGCGCGGAGAAACTGGGCCTCGGTTACGAGCAATTGAAACGCGAAAACAGCAAGCTCGTTTATTGCTCGATTTCCGGCTATGATCGCGCCGGCCCGGAAGCGGAGCGCCCCGGCTACGATTTGCTCGTTCAGGGCGAAGCCGGATTGATGGCGTTGAATGGCGAAGCCGAACGGCCGCCGCTCAAGTTCGGCATTGCCGCCGTGGATCTTTTCACCGGCATGTACTCGGCGCAGGCGATTCTCGCCGCGCTCTACGAACGCGAGCGCACCGAGCGCGGGCGTCACATCGAAATGGCGCTGTTCGACTGCGGGCTCATGATCACGGCCTATTACGGACTCGAAGCGCTCGTGGCCGGCGAGGACCCGCCGCGCTTTGGCAACGAGCATCCGTCGATCGTACCGTATGGCGTATTCGAAGCCGCCGATGGCCCGCTCGTGGTCGCGGTGGGCAACAACGGCCAGTACGAACGCTTTTGCCGCGAAGTGCTGCTGCGCCCGGATCTGGCCGACGACGCGCGCTTCAAGACCAATATCCTGCGCTCGCAGAACCGCGCCGCGCTGCTGCCCGAAGTCCGCCAGGCCATTGCCGCCGAAAAGCGCGTTGCGCTGCTCGACAAGCTCGCGAGTGCGGGCATTCCATGCGGCGAGGTGGCCGGCCTGCGCGAAGCGCTGCTTTCGCCGCGCGCGACGCAAGCGGGGCTTCTGACCACGCAGCCGCACCCGCATACGGAATCGGGCACGACGCCGGTGCTCGCGCCGCCCTGGCGCTTCGACGGCGAGCGCATGCCCGTGCGGCGCGCGCCGCCGCAACTGGGCGAGGGCACGCACGACGTGCTGCAAGGCGTGCTGGGCTACAGCGCGGAGCGTATCGCCGACCTGGCGAGCCGGGGCGTGGTGTGACCTGACTTGACGCGGCGCGAGCCCCAACGGGGCGACGCGCCGTTCATTCCGCCAGCTCGAAGTCCGAACGCCGCGCGTCAACTTGACCGGCGGCCGCGTGGCGCTTGTCGAGTCCGATTGGCCATAACGTTCAGCGGTTTCACGCTGCTGTTCGAGGCGATGGCGTTGACGCGCGGCCGCCCGATGCCGCCGCCATCAAGCCGTTCTCCACTCACTCGCGAGCACACCGCACAGCATCTGAACCGATTAGCTCGGTCAGCATCGACATGTCGCCTGCTTCCCGCGAAGTGATCAGCCAACGTCTGCTGAAAGCGCGCATCACCGTCGCGAAACTTCACAACATCGATTTCTTCGCGTTACAGGATCGTGTGCTGCGCATCGCGACTCGTTCATGGAGCGATTGAAGGTATGCCAATTCCCTTCCGGGCCAGCGCACCAGCACTGAAATCTCTCCTTTTTGGCAAACGTACTTTACTACGTACTAGAGACGCAATCTGAAGAGTATTGATGTCAAATTCTTAATTCAGAAAGCGAGATTCTTGGATTGTGCTGGATTCGTCGAACTACTTAGAATCGATTCCAGTGGAGATCCAGCCAGTAATCGACCATCCAGCTAACCATTACAACGGAGACGTCATCATGGAATTCGGTGTATTTCTTTTGGGCCAGCAACGCTCGTACGCGCAGACTTCGCAGAGCGTGATTCACAATACGATCGAGCAGACGGTTGTCGCCGAACAGGCCGGTTTCGATGCCGCGTGGTACGCAGAGCACCACTTCAACAACTACTCGCTCTCGCCGTCGCCCCTGATGACGATTGCCCACGCAGCGGCCAAGACGACAAAGATCCGTCTGGGTTCAGCAGTTTGCATTCTGCCCCTGTATCACCCGGCACGTCTGCTCGCTGAAATCGGTCTCGCAGACACGCTCTCCGAAGGCCGTCTCGAACTGGGCATCGGCTCGGGCTACCAGCAATTCGAATTTGAGCGCTTCGGCTGCAACCTCGCAAACAGCGGTGAGATCTTCCACGAAATGTGGGACATGATTAACCACGGCCTGGGCCAGAAGGTCTTCGACTACAAGGGGAAGCATTTCGAAATGCTGCCGACGTCGGTTGCGATCCGTACCGTGCAGAAAAAGGTGCCGCTCTGGATCACGTCGATGAACCCGGGCACGCTGGGCCGCGCATTCAAGGAAAACGTGAACCTCTTCACGACAGTCCTGCACGGCGGCGACGACGCGCTGCGCGGTTTGCGCGCTCGCCTTGAGGGGCTGGCCACGGAACTGGGCAAGGACCTGTCGAAGACCAAGATCGGCTTCCTGCGCTGTGGATTTGCATCGGATAACGAATCGGACATCACGGCGTATCTCGATTCGGCGCGCTGGGCGCGTCGTATTTCGGAATCGCTGAAGGATCGTCGCATGGACATGGACGACGGCTACCTCGTGAGGGAAACGCCGTGCGCCGCCGACATGACCCTCGACCAGCTGCGCGCCAATCTGCCGGTCGGCTCAGTGAATGAGGTGATCGACAAACTGCTCACCGAAATCGAAATCCTGAAGCCGAACCACATTGCGCTGCAAACGCAGCTTGGTGACTGCGACCAGAAGACGATGCTCAAGCAGATCGAGCTCTGGGGCGACAAGATCATCCCGGCAGTGCGCAAGGAACTGGCGCGCAACGA
>NZ_QLSU01000003.1:0-290150 GCF_003268775.1 Paraburkholderia unamae | reverse complement strand
CAGCTTGGTGACTGCGACCAGAAGACGATGCTCAAGCAGATCGAGCTCTGGGGCGACAAGATCATCCCGGCAGTGCGCAAGGAACTGGCGCGCAACGAAGCGGCAGTGTTCGCTTGATCAATCAGTAAGCAAGAAATACGGAGACCTGTCATGCGTCTACATTTGACGAATAGTGGTGCGATTACTCTGATTGCGCCGTCGCACTTCAAACAATTCGAGCTTTTGGTAGACGAGCAGTGTGGCTCCTCGTTGGATGCAGCGATTGCGCGAATCGGTGAACGTGCCGATGAAGAGCATGTGTGGGTGAATCCGCAGGTTATTCGATTCCTGTCCGGTAAGGCCGGGGACGCCGAATGGGAATCCGGCTTTGGCGCTATGGTGGGTTTCGCCAGGAAGTTCAACTGGGTCAACGAAGAAGGCCTGATTCGGGCTCACATTGTGCGCAATGAGAGCCCGGCCGGTAGTTCTGTCGACGATTTCAAGGCGGCCATGCGCATGCTCCCGGCGGGCGTGTCCGCGATCACGACGGGAGATATCGCCAATCCGAACGGTATGGTGGTATCGAGCCTGACGGCGATTTCGGCTGAACCGCCGTTGGTCGGCTTCTTCGTGCACCGCGATTCATCCATGCTCGAGCCGCTGAAAACCAATGGCAAGTTCGTGGCCAACATCCTGGGCCAGGCGCACCACGACGTGGTGACGAAGTTCCTGAAGGAACCGCAGGGCTGCTCCCGTTTTGCTAACGGACAATGGGGTTCGGGTCTGGACGGCCTTCCGGTCCTGGTTGACGCGTTGGCCAATGTTGAGTGTGACATCATCCACACGACGGCTTTGGGCACACATGAGATGTTCGTGGGCAAGATCCGCAAGACGACCACCGACGATGCAGGATCGCCGATGGTGAACTTCAACGCGGGGATTCGCGGTCTGATGCAGTAATCGGAGGTCCAGATGGTCACGCAAGACAGGAATTTCAATGCGGCCCAGCAAGGGGCGAACGCAATCACCGAAGGTTTCCGGCACGCGGTCGTCTCTGCGTTCGCGAGCCCCAGAGATTACGGGTTCGAGTTGTCCAGCCATTTCGGTGACGGTGCTGTGGAACTGGTGAATTTCCGGGTGCAAGGAAAGGCCTGATTCCCGAACCATCGTTCCTCTTCAAGCCCTCCTGGACGCAAATCCAGGAGGGCTTTTTCATCACGAGTCTATCCACCTGACCCTCATCTCGTGGCTTGTCCGGGAATGTCAAATCAATTGCGTGCGGCCCGTCGTGGAATGTCAAAAAGAACATCGCTTTTCCACGTTGGAACCGGGTCTGAATCGTTACGACAAGAAGGGAAGTCTGACTATGACTATTGCGAGTCCGAAGGACGAAATCCGGCGCCTCGCGTGCAGCGGCGAAAAATATACGGTCTTCTGGGGAACCATACCCGTTGTGTGGCGGAAATTCGGTTCGGGCTCACCGCTGGTGCTCATTCACGGCGGGTATGGAAACTGGCTGCACTGGGTCAGGAATATCGAACCTCTCTCGTGGAAGCACACTGTCTGGGTACCGGATCTTCCTTCGATGGGCGAATCAGGCACCATGGTCGAGAATGAAGATCCGATGGCCGCATTGAAGGACATGGCAGCAGTGCTAGTCGCCACGTTTTCCCAATTGGTTGATCCGGAGACGGAAATTGATATCGCGGGCTTTTCGTTGGGCGGCGTTATCACTGCCTTGTTTGCACAGCAGTGGACCACGATTCGACGGATGGCTCTTCTCGGGACCAGCGGCCACGGTCAGGGGCGCCGCCAGACGAAAGACATGATTTCCTGGCGCAAGCTCGACGGCCGGGCGCAGCAAGACGCATTCCGGCATAACCTCATGTCGTTGATGCTTCAACGCGCCGCCTGCGCCGATGACCTGGCGCTCGAAGTTTATGAAGCGACCTGCCGCGAGTGCCGCTTTCGTGGCGGGAAGTTTACGCGCCAAAGTATCATACGGGATATGCTGGAGACGTTCAGGAGTCCAATTCTATTCATCTGGGGTGAGGGCGATGTAACCGCGAATTACCCGGCCAAGGTCGCAGACTGGCTTTCACGAGGTCGTCGCGGGCGCAAGTGGGCGGTTCTTCCCGGCGGACACTGGATTCAATATGAGAACGCCGATACGGTGAACCAGATGCTTCTCTGCTGGTTCAGTGATTTCGCCAGCCCTTGTGCTTCCGTCAATGTCGACGGAGCCGGGGAAAGCGGTAGCGGCGAGGGCGACGAACAATGAAAACCCAGCCTTAAGCCGGGTTTGCCACTCGTGGTTCACTTCTTGCCGAAGCCTGCAATAATCGCTTTCGATTCAGCGGAATCGAGCAGCGTTTCGAACTCGTACAGTTCAGATCTGAACAACGCGTTCATGCCTTCGAAGGCATGGCTCTTGAGCAGCGCCTTGGTTTTGGCAACCGAGGCTTTGGGCATCGTTGCCAATTTCTCTGCGCGCTCGCGCGCATAGGAGAAAAGCTGTTCCGTCGGGAGCACGCGGTTGACGAGGCCGGTGCGCAGCGCATGCTCGGCGTCGAATGTTTCGGCAAACAACATCGCTTCGGCGGCCAACCGGTAGCCAGCGGTCATCGGTGCCAGTCGGCTGGACCCGAATTCCGGGCTCACACCGATTTTGGTGAACGGCATGCCGAATTTCGCATTGGCCGCCGCGTACACGACGTCGCAGTGATACAGGAGAGTCGTACCGATACCCATCGCCGGGCCCGCTACAGCGGCGATCAGGGGTTTCGTCAGGGCATTGACCGTATCCATGAAGATCAACACCGGGCGATAACCTTCATGGGTTGCGGATTCGGACTTCAGGTCTTTTCCAGCCGTAAATATATCGGCTTGGCCACGAATGAGAAGCACTCGGACTTCAGGATCGTTCTCGGCTTGGGTAAACGCTTCGCTCAGCCTGGCATAGGCATTGTCGTCCAGGGCGTTCTTGCGCTCGCGTCGATTGATTTCGATTTCGGCAACACCATTGGAAACGGAATAGAGAACGGGAAGTTGCACTGCCTGGCTCCTTGTAGCTTTAAAAATATGCCTGGTCGATATAATTTCGACTGGGGTTTTGATGTTCAGGTTGATATTTTACGGGCTACGAAGCAGTTTCGATATAGGCGTGGACTTGAGATGTCCGAACGCCGTTGCCGAAAGTTGGGGAGTGTCAGTGGCGAGGCGGGGGGGCGAAACGGCATGGGAAGACAGCAAAGAACATTGCCGACGTTCTTTGCTGTCTGAACTTATTGTTGTCTGATGGCGTTACGGATTGACGATGGTGATGGTGCTTCTGATGTTGCAACGCTGGCTCCATTCGGCCTGGCCTCCACCGTTGGCCTGCACGGCTTGCTTGCAGGCCGATCGTCGTTGCGCTTCGAGAACATCGTCGGGGTACAGGATATTGGTGGTGATCTCGGGGCGATACCCGACAGCCTTTAGATCAATCACCTGCTGCCGGACTTCGGCGCGGGTCAGAGGTTGGGGGCCGTCCAGGTAGTTGGGCGACGATTGCGCAAAGGCTGCGGAGCTAGCGAACAGCACACCTAGGCCAGCGATCTTGATGCCGCGTTGCAGATTCATATTCCCTCCGTCGACGTGGGTAATGGTTGACAACGGGACTGCCGAAGGCCAAGGAAGTATAGACCCCTATTCCAAATGAGCAAGTTTGGGGGCGCGGTGCGATGCGTCAAGGCCCCCAATGCATGATGCGGCGGCCAATCCGTTGCGGCTTCACCTTGTGTGTCCTTGCGGACGTTGAAGGAGCGCGGCGTGCTGCAATAGCATAATCGTCTTGCCATCCACGATCTCGCCACGCTCGATCATGGCGAGCGCTTCGTTCAACGGCACCTCGACCACGTCCAGGTCCTCGCCTTCTTCCGCCACGCCGCCGCCCGCGCCGGGGCGCTCGGCCGGATCGTATTCGCCCATGTAGAAGTAAAGCTTCTCCGTCACCGAACCGGGGCTCATGTATGCCTCGAACACCTTGCGCAGATTCCTCACACGGTAGCCCGTTTCCTCCTCGACCTCGGCGCGGATGCGCTCGTCCGGCGCGGCGTCGTCGAGCAGGCCGGCGGGCGCCTCGATCATCATGCCGTCATGTCCGTTCACGAACGTCGGCATGCGGAATTGCCGCGTGAGCACGACGTTGCCGCTCTTCGGATCGCGCAGCAGGATGGTCGCGCCGTTGCCGCGGTCGTAGGTTTCGCGGCTCTGGCGCTGCCATGTGCCGTTGCTGCGCAGGAAGTCGAAGGTCACTTTTCTCAGCACGTACCAGTCGTCGGACAGCACGGTGGTTTCGATCATCTTCACGCGGTCTTGGGTTGCAATCATGTATTCCTCCTTGGTCAGCTTTCCCTGTTCATGGTATCGTGCAGATTCGTGCAAAATCAAGAAAATTCGTGCAATAGCCATGCTCACAGATCAAAGAAAGAAAGCGATACTCGAAGCGCTCCGGCGCGAGGGTCAGGTGCTCGCGGGCGAATTGAGCGCGAGGTTCGGCGTTTCCGAGGACACGGTGCGGCGCGACCTGCGCGAACTGGCCGCCGAAGGGCTGCTACAGCGTGTGCATGGCGGCGCGCTGCCGGCTTCGCCGGCCGTGGCGCCCATTGCGCAGCGCCGCGGCATGGAGGTGGCGGCGAAGCGCCGCATCGCTCAAAAGGCGGCGGCCATGATCGCGCCGGGGCAGGTCGCGATCGTCGACGGCGGGACGACTTCGGCGCTGCTCGTGGAGAGTCTGCCCGCCGACCTCCAGGCGACTATCGTCACGCATAGCCCAGGCGTTGCGGTGGCGCTCGCGGAGCATCCGTGCATCGAGGTCGTGCTGATCGGTGGGAAGCTCTACAAGCATTCAGTGGTGACGGTGGGCGCGGCGGCCGTGGAGGCCATCTCGCACATTCGCGCGGACCTGTATTTCATGGGCGTAACCGGCGTGCATGCGGAGGCCGGACTGAGCACCGGCGACTTCGAGGAGTCGTACGTCAAGCGCGCACTCGCCGCGCGCGCGGCGGAAACGGTCGTGCTTGCCTCGGCCGCCAAGCTCAATGCCGCTTCGTCATATTGCATCGGGCCCGTCGGCATGGCGCAGACGATCGTGGTCGAGCGTACGGCAGATGCGAAGCTGATCGAGCCGATCGAAGCGGCGGGGGTGACGGTGGTGCGCGCTTGAAGCGGCAACTACGCCATATCAGCGACATCGGATGTGGTGCGCGATGAATGGGATTGCGCAGGTTGCGCCAGCCATTCGATCAGCATGTCCAGCACGGCGGCGCTCGTGAAGATCCCGAAGTGGTTCGTGTCGGGGAGAACTTTGAAGAGGCTCGCAGGAGATTCCCGAGCGAACAGCGTTTGCAGGCGTTCGGCATCGACGGCCTCGTCATGTTCGCCGATAAGGACGATCGCTTTGTCTGCCAGTTTGCGCAAATCGGCAACGTACCGCTGACGAGGGTGATAAGACGTCGTGAGGCGGTATGAATAGGAGAGCGTCTCGGTGCCGTCCCAGAATCGCGCGGGCTTGTTGAAGTCGATGACGGGAAGCGCATTGAATCCGCGAATGCCGAATGCATTCAGGATGACGAGGCCGATCAGGCGCCGCATATGAAGTTGCGCCCAACCTCCGGACGACCCTGTCCTGAGGGTCGGCGAAGCGGGAATGACGGGGCTCGACGCCAGGAACCGCGAAACGAGGTGGCCGTGCGCTCCGCCCGCAAAACGAACCACGAATCCGCCGCCGCTGGAGTGGCCGCCGAGGACGATCGGTCCACGGCGGTTCTGCCGGCGCAGTTCGGCGATCAGGTCGGCAATGTCGTCCTCGAACTGGCCGATGTACTCGACATCGCCCCGATGGCGGCCGGACTGGTAGTGCCCCCGGAGATTCGGCAGGATGACTTTCGCCGCGCCGGATGCGCTCACCGCGCGGGCCAGCGCATGGTAGGAGCGCCCGTGATAGGACGATCCGTGTATGAAGATCAAAATCTGATCGGCTGACGAATCGTAGAAGCGATAGGCGAGTGGCTCGCCGTCCCGCGCGGGGTATCGCAGGAGCGGCGGCAATTCGGCATCGGGCGGCACTTGCAGCGTCGCAAATCCGAATACGTCTTCGTCCACCGGCGCGCTGCGCGGCGTGCTCGCCACCATCGCAATGGCGGCGAGAATAATCAGGATAACTATTGAAACAAGAATCCCTGCTCCAGACAATAGTGTCACAAGCGTCTCCAGCGTTCAGTTCAGTTGAGCCATTGCGGAAGCAGGGATTCGCCGCGGCCTGCGCGGTCCGTCAGCCGTTCCCCGTCACGCCAATGGAATGTAGATGTCGGTCTGCCATTGCTCCTGCGGCGTCTCAGGAGAGATGCTCAGGTAGTGGAAAAACAGCGGGTGATCCCTCAGTTCTTCGCCGCTGCCGGGAAGCCAGTCGCGATAGATCGGGTAGATCGTCTCGCCGACATGGTCGGTCGATCCTGTATGGCGGACCACCGCGCAGCGGCCGCCGGGAATGACGAGTTCGTGCACGTTCCACGCATTGGGCCTGACCGGCTCGTCGATCTCGCCGCAAATGTCGAAGCGGAATTCGTCGCCTGGCGTCGTGTCGGGATTGCTGCGCGGGATGCCGAAGGTCCGGCTCGCGGGCAGCGGCGACTGCCCGCTTTGTTTGCGCCAATCGATAAATTTGCGCACGCTTTCATTGATGAGCCCGATCGGCCCGTGATGGCCGAGTGCGGCGACCCGGGTTTCGACGAAATCGACAATTTGTACCTGCATGTTCATTTTCCTTGAAAGATAAGGGACGACAAAAGTCGCACCCCAGACCTGCCAGTTCGGTTGCTGCCGGAATGCGCTGGGCGTCATGCCGAACGAGCGCTTGAACGCGCGACTGAACGCTTCGGGGCTGTCGAAGCCCGCATCGAACGCGGCGTCGAGCACCGGGTAGGCTTCGTGTGAAGCCAAACGGTGCGCGGCGCGACGTAAGCGCATGAGTTGCACGTAGCGCGCGACCGGCACCCCCACATACGCCGCGAACTGCCGGTGAAAATGGAACTTCGAGAAATGCGCGATCCGGCTGAGCGCATCCACCGACAGGTCGCCCTCGAGGTTCACGTCGATGTAGGCAAGAATGGCGTCGAAGCGCTTCGTGTAGGCGGTTGCGGCGTCAGCATGAACTAGCATGGTTTCGGTCTGGGTTTGGGTCGTGCGATCTGCAATATGGTGGCTGACGGTGCGAACCTGCGCCTAGCCGATCTTGCTCGATCAGGGTTCATGCATTGTCAACGATTCAAGCGGGCGCGTTTCGAGCGGCCGTTCACTGGCAGGCGCGCCTCGTCCGCAAACTCGTCTGCAAACATCCATCCAGGTAATCCGTCCGTGCCCTAAAGACCTGGCGTGAACCGGCCGTTATCGCAGTCATGGAGTGAAGTCCCTTCACCAGCCAGGGTCGCCCATGAGCCAAACGCCGAACTCTCTGCCGCATTCCGAATTCGATACGAGCGTCCTGCCGCGCGCCCAGCAGTTTTCCGCGTGGCGCGAGGCGGTCGGCGTCATTTTCGACACGCAAACCGCCGAATCGCGCGACGCGGGGTTCGGCACCCGCGTGAGCGGTTACCTGTTTGGCGACGTGGTGCTGGGCTCGATACGCACGGGCGCGCAGCGCTACGATCGCTCGAACGCGAAGATCGGGCGCGACGGCCACGACCAGTATGTCCTTCAGTTCTACCTGGGCGGCAACTGCCGTGTGCGCGACGGCAGCGGCTCGCAAGCGTGCACGCAGCCGGGCGACCTGTTCATCGTGGATGCGGCCCAGCCCCTCGCAACCGAGGCCACGCGCAGCGAATTCCTCAACCTCGCCGTGCCGCGGCGGCTTCTCGCGCCGCTGCTGAGCGCGCCCGACCAGCAGAGCATGCGCGTGCTGCGCGGCACCGACCCCACGGTCGCGCTGCTTCGCGAGCATCTGGGCGCGCTGTACCGGCATGCGCCCGACATGACGTTGGCAAACGCCCAGGCTGTCATGCCCGCCACGCTCCAGCTCGCCGCTTCCGCGCTCAACGCGAGCGTGAGCCCGGAACATATGCCGGCCGTGCAGCAGTGCGTGTTCGTGTCGATTTGCCGTCACGTGGAAAAGCGCCTTACCGATCCGCATTTGAACGCGGAGCAGGTTGCCCAGACCTTCGGCATGTCGCGCGCCACGCTGTACCGGCTGTTCGAGCCGGAGGGCGGCTTCGCGACGTATGTGCGCGAGCGCCGTTTGCGCCGCTGCCGCGAATGGCTAGCCGACCCAGCGCGCCGCGCCTTGCCGATCGCCGACATCGCCGCCGCTCACGGTTTTGCCGACGCCGCCAACTTCACGCGTGCGTTTCGCCGCTCGATCGGCCTGTCGCCGCGCGCCGTGCGCATGCTCGCGCTCAGCGGCGAGGCGGGGCAATCGGAAAGCGCGGTTGCGCAGGACTGGCGCTTCTGGATGGCCTTGATGCGTTGAGCATGTTTTCGCGGTTCCTGTGCTGTGGGCATTTCGCACGTGAGACAGAAATACAAGTATTTGAGACGCACGGACAGATTTCGCCGCGAGTCCGCTCGCATGCATTGCCCCGTGTGCCGCCACCTGCAAAGATGCTGGCGCCTGCGAGATCCAGGCAGACGGGGGAATCATGAAAAAGAACTTGAGAAAGCCGCGCCAAAGCGGTTTGTACCATCACGAGGCGGCCTATTCGGTCGACCTCGCGCGCGGCGCGTCGCACATCGCGAGCATGCTCTCGGCGGCGACGCAGGTGGCTGCCGTGTACGAAGTGATGCAGGAGTTCGTTGCGACGCACGGACAGGTTGACCAGGAGGCGTTTGGCTGGCTGCTCGCCGAGCGGCTGGAGCGGCGCGGCTGCGCCGTTGCAGCGCACAAGGCCCGCGACCTGGGCGTGGCCTGCCTCGCGCACGAACTCGTTGGCGTGGGATGAGCAGGGCGCCGTGATTGGCGGACGTAAGGTCGGGCTAAAGTATTCGTAATGGCTGACGATAAAGTAGTAGGCCGCGCCGACACCACGGCGCGCCCGCGCTCACTCGCGAACAACAAGAACGCATCGGGCCATGACCACGCTATCGTCTCTGAACGTTGCCACGAATCTCGCGGCGGACCTTACGCTTGCGGATTCCGTGAATCCCTCTGTGGCGGCCGACGCCACGAATCTCTCGCGCGAAGCGGCGCTTTCCGCTACGGCTTCGCCTTCGAGTATCGTCACGATTCCATCGGGTATCGGCATATCGGTGCTCGAAACCTATACGCCAGAAGGCGTCCTGAGCGGCGCCACGCCCACCGTAAGCTGGGCCAGCGACAGCAACGACGCCGTCACGCTGCGCATGAAAGGCGATTACGCCGCGCAGACCATGGCCGGCCACTTCGCCGGGCTCGGCAGCGCGCTGCTCGATCGCTTCAAGACCACGGGCAGCGACTACGCGCAGTCGGTCAGCGTCACGTCCGCGAGCGGCGTTGGCGGCCTGACGCAATCGTCGTCGGGACCGGCCGGGAAAATCGGCTTGACGGTTCGCACGGCGAGCGGCACGACGGTGGAAATCGCGCTGGAGAGCGAGGATGGTGGGCTCTCGGTCAGCATCAAGAGCAGTGCCGCGCTCAGCGAGAGCGAGCGCAACGCGCTCGCCAAACTCTCCGACGGCTTCCAGCAGGCCATCGACGGTCTGGGCGCCGTGCCGCCCAAACTCGATTTGAGCGGCCTCACGCAGTTCGACACCTCGGCGCTTGCCTCCGTGAACTTCCAGTACAGCGTCACGGGTGACGGCGACGCCAGCATTTCGGCGAGCTATGCGCAGGACAGCGCGTCGCGAAGCCTGAGCGTCACGAGCGCCGCGGGCACGATGAGCATGAAGGTCGACACGAGCAACTCGGCGCTCTGGGGCACGGGCGCGCAGCGCGCGGCTTCCGTGGCGAGCTATCTTCAGCAGTTCGATCAGGCCAATTCGCGCGGGCACGGCAATGCGGCGCTGATGTCGATGTTCGAGGACGGCTTCTCGCAGATGAACGACGACTACGGCACGGCTTCGGGGCAGAGCTTGCCCGGCACGGCCTACGCGCCCTGGCTCCAGCAGTCGGATGCGGCGCTGCTCACGGGGCTCGGCGACTTCAGTGCATCGATTACCGATGCATCGACTTCACCCAACCCGATGCGCCCGGGCGAAGTCGATTCGTTCTCCTACCAGGTATCGCAAACCACGCAGCTCGCCGGTACGGACCAGGAAGGCACGATTTCGCAGCGTCAGCAGTCGCATTTGAGCGCGAGCTACCACCAGGCGCTCTCCGGCGGCGGCAAGCCGGTGCTTACGGATTCGACGGCGTCGCAGAACTACGATTACATGCGTATCGACGATTCGGCCCAAAGCACGGTGCAATTGGCGACGCAGCGCGGCGTGCTGCTCAACGCCACGCTGAATCAGTCGTCGGAGCAGAAGACTCGCGATTCGAAGTACGAACGCGGCGAACTTGTTTCCGACGTGACCACGCCAAAAACCGCATCGCGCTCGGTGGATCTGCGCGCGTTGCTCGAACCGCTGATCGACAATGGCGACGCCGCGCGCGACACCGCCGAATGGCAACAGAAGCTCACGAGCGTTCACGCGATGATCCTGTTGAACGCGTCGAGCTGAAGCGGCGCGTACTCGTGACGTCAGCCGCTGCCGCCATTTCCACCATTCACATTACGGCGCGAGCCTGAACGCGCCCACGGCATCACGCAACGCGTCGGCTTGTTCGCTCAACGCCATGGCCGCGGCGGCGGCTTCCTCCACGAGCGCGGCGTTCTGCTGCGAGACCTGATCCATCTGCGAAACGGCGAGGTTGACCTGCTCGATGCCGTCGCGCTGCTCCTCGGAGGCGTTCGCGATCTCGCGGACGATGGTCGTCACGCGCGCGATCGACTCGCCGATCTCGGCCATCGTGTCGCCCGCCGAGCGCACATACTGCGAGCCCGAGGCCACGTGTCCCACGGATTCGCCGATCAGCGTCTTGATCTCCTTGGCGGCCGCCGCCGAACGCTGCGCGAGCGAGCGCACCTCGCTCGCCACCACGGCGAAGCCGCGACCCTGCTCGCCCGCGCGCGCGGCCTCGACCGCGGCGTTGAGCGCGAGAATATTGGTCTGGAAGGCAATGCCTTCGATGATGCCCGTGATATCGGCAATCTTCTGCGAGCTGCCGTCGATATGATCCATCGTCTGCACGGCGTGGTTCACCACCTGTGCGCCGCGATCGGCGACTTCCTGCGCGCTGTTGGCGAGCGTTTGCGCCGTGCGCGCGTTCTCGGCATTCTGCTTGACCGTGGCGGTGAGCTGCTCCATGCTCGCGGCCGTTTCCTCGAGCGACGCGGCCTGTTCTTCGGTGCGCTGCGAAAGGTCGTCGTTGCCGGCGGCGATCTGCCTCGTCGCCGTGGAAATCGACTCCGAGCTATGGCTGACCTTGCGCACCGTGTGCGCGAGCGAGTCCTGCATGCCTTTCAGGCCCGCCACGAGGCGGCCCATTTCGTCGCTCGATCGTGCTTCGAGCGGCGCGCTCAGGTCGCCGCCCGCAATGCGCTGCAAGGCCTGCTGAACGTTGTCGAGCGGCGCGGCAATCGCGCGGTGCAGGCCCACGGCGCACACGCCCGCCACGGCGAGCCCGAGCACGATAAGCGCGATGCTGCCCGCGCGCTGCCATTCGTAGCGATCCTGCGCGCGCTCGAAGGCCTGCTGGCCGTGCGCCTTCTGCCACGCTTCGAGCGCAGCGGAAGCCTTGGTCAGCGCGACCGAAAGCGGCGGAATGCGCTTCATGGCGATGTCGTCCTCGGCCTCGCGGTCGTTGCGCTTGACGGCGGCCATCAGCGGCGCGATGCCTTGCTCCAGCATGCCGGAAAGGGCGGCCTGAACGCCGTCGGCAAGCGCCTGTTCCTCAGGCGCGTGCGGCAGTGCGCGGTAGCCATCCCACGCCTTGCTGGAGGTGTCGAGATAAGTTTGCGCCTTGTCCAGCAACTGCGGCGTGTCCGGCGCATCGGGGTGCAGCAGAATGCGGTCGAGCGTCGTGCGCGCGATGGTGAGGTTCAGGTTCGTCTTGCCGATGCCGATGGCGGCGGCAAGCTGGTTCGAATACGCATAGCCGAGCGCCGTGTTGGTGCGTGCCATGCCCGCCAGGCCGGCAACGCCCGCCGCCACGATCAGCAAGGCCAGCACGCCGACCGCGATGCGCAGGCGCGCAGAGATAGAAAGTCGTGCAAACACGAAGATGGCTCCAGAAACGCCAGGGGCAACATTGCGGAAAAAACAGGGGAGGCTTTGCGTGCGCGCATGGCGGCAAAGCACTGAACTCGTTTACGGCGCGTGGCGGGCGAACTGAAGGGGAAGATGTTCGCGCAATCGTGGTTTTCCCCGTGAGCGCGGCGGACTACTGCGCGAATATGACGGCGCGATGAATGTCGCGTATGTTGATCGCATCAATGAACGCGTGATAATGATTCGGAAACCTGATTAATCGAGCGTTTGTCGATTGACTCCCTGCGGTTCTTGAGCGCTCGTTCGCGGGCAGCGCCATCAGCGCGCGACGGATTTGAAAACGCGGTTCTTGTCGAGCGTTGCCGCGTCGGGCGTTTTGGCGCCTTCCTCGGCGTTGGCGGCGGCGCCCGTGTCTTCGAGCGCGGGCCCCGTGTAGCGGCCGCGCGGGCGGATAACCTTGCCTACCCGGAGTTGCTCGATGCAGTGCGCGAGCAGCCCCACGCTGCGCGCGGTGACGAAGAGGGCGAACGAGGCGTCGCGCGGCAGTTTCAGTTGCGCGGCGAGCGTGGCGAGCGCGACGTCGATATTGGGCTTCAGACCGGTGAGCGCCACGACCTTTTCGATGAACGAGGCGAGTTCGGCGGGCGGATCGAGCACGTCCAGCAAGGCGTCGGCGCGTGGATCGCCATCGGGGTAGAGATGGTGCCCGAATCCGGGGATGGGAATGGCCGACTGCAAATGATGCGCGACCACGTGTTGTGCGCCGAGCCGCCCCACGTCGTCGAATACGGCCCGCACGCGGCCCGATGCGTCGCCGTGGAGCGGGCCGGAGAGCGTGGAGAGGCCCGTGAGCAGGCAGCCCGGCAACGACGCGCCGGTGGAGGCCGTAATGCGCGCGGCGAATGCCGAACTCGTGATCTCGTGATCGGCCACGAGCACGATGGCGCGGCGAATCAATTCGGCGCCCGCGTGGTCCTGGCCCCAGCCGCGCGCGAGCCGTTCGTGCACGGGCTGCGGGGTGGATGGCGCGCGCTCGTCGCAGCGCGCGCCGAACGCATGCGCGATGACGGCCACGAGCCGGCCGGCCTCGACATGCAGCGCCTGGTCGGTGCGCCCCATCGTGGAGTGGCCATTGGCCGCAATCGCCGCGAGCGACATGAACGCGCATTGGCGGCCGCGCGCCTCGCCCTGCAACGGGATGTCCGCGGCTTCGAAGCTCACGTCCGCGCGCGCGTTCCAGAGCAGGGTGGCCACATCTTCGAGCGTGGCCGTTTGCGCCATGCGGATGCTGTCCCGGCCCCGGTAATAGGGGCGGCCCTTCGAGAACGTGGTGATGCTGCTGTAGATGCAGGGCTCCGCGCCGAAGATCGTGCCCGCGGCGAGCGCCTCGCGCTTGCGGCCCACCTGCTTCTTGCGGCACAGGCTGGCGACGTCTTCGGCGCGGTACAGGCTCTTGCGCGGGTCGTGCGGATCGGGCATGACCGCGATATTGCCGCGGCTTGCATACGCATAGACGGTCTGCGCCTGCACGCCGAGTTGTCGGGCGGCTTCAGTCAGGGTGATCCAGTTTGGCATGGCGGGGCAGGCGAGGCGATACGGAACTCAGCGTCAATATTGACGCCTTTTCAACGAAATGTCATCTCGGCGGGCCGCCGTTCGAGCACTTCGATGAGGATGTCGCCGGGTGCGCGCACGAAGCAGGCCCGCACGCCCGCGCGAATCGGCTTCACCGCTTCGACGATTTCCGCCTCGCAGCGCGTGAGGTGGGCAAAGGCCGCGTCGAGGTCGTCCACGAGCACGCCGAAATGATCGATGCCCTGCGCGCGGCCGTCGCGCGATTGCGGCGTGGTGAGCGCATCGGGTTCGTCACGCACATCAGGCAGTTGCGTGATGAAGAGATTGACTTCGCCGATGCGCAAATCCACGCGGCCCGGCCTGCGCACGATTTCGGCGTTCAGACAGCGCGCGAACCAGGCGGCGGTGGCTTCGGCGTTGGCCGAGCAGAGCTGGAGATGGTCCCACTTGAATTCGATCATGCTTGTTTCACCACGTATGGGCAGGGGTCAGAGTTCGATGCGCGAGAGCTTGCCGAGCAGCAGCGAATACGAGAGCGCGCCGAGCAGGCACATCGCGCCCATGAGGTTCAGCGCCCAGTAGAAGTGGCCGGTGTGCTGCGTGATATAGCCGATCATGAGCGGCGTGGTCACGCCCGCGATATTCGCCGCGAGGCTCGTGATGCTGCTCGTGAGGCCCACGTACTGCCGGGGCGCGATTTCGGACACGGCGGCCCACGACATGGAGCCGATGCCCTGCGCGAAGAACGCCACGGTGAGAATGGCGATCACGACTTCATTCGATTCGACGAAATTCACGAGCACGATGGAGGCGCCGAGCAAGGTGCCGATGATGAGCGGCGCCTTGCGCGCGGCCGAGATCGACACGCCGCGGCGAATGAAGAAGTCCGAAAGAAAGACCGCGCTGAGAATGCCCACCGTCGCGCCGATAAACGGCATGGCCTGGAAAATACCCACCTTGATCATCGACATGTGGCGCGCTTCGATCAGATAGGTCATGAACCAGGTGGTGAAGAACACGAGCAGCGTGTTGTTGCAGAACTTGCCGAGGCAGATGGCGAGGATCTGGCGATAGCTGAGCAGCTTGAGCGCCATGCGCCAGTCGAATTTTTCACGCGGCTTGCGCGCCGACGCCGCAACGCCTTCGTTGATGTGCTTGAGTTCGGCGGCGTTCACGGAGCGGTGCTGATGCGGGTCGCGATACACGCGATACCAGATCATGCTGAAGAGAATGCCGAAGCCGCCCGTCACGAAGAACACCGTGCGCCAGCCATAGGCGCTGGAGATCCACAACAGGAGGCCGGTGAACAAGGGCGTGCCGATGTATTGCCCCATCACGTAGACGCTCGTCGCGAAGCCGCGCTCCTGCGCCGGGAACCACAGCGTCACGGCGCGCGTGTTCGACGGAAACGCGGGCGCTTCGAGCGCGCCCATGGTGAGCCGCGAGCCGAGCAGCATGTGATAGCCGCTCGCGAGCCCCTGCGTGAGCGTGGCGATCGACCAGCCGACGAGCGAGAGCGCATAGGCGAGGCGCGAGCCGAGCACGTCGGTGAGGATGCCGCCGGGCAACAGCGCAATCGAATAGGCGAGGCCGAACGCCGCGAACAGTTCGCCCATCTGCATCTTGTTGAGCGCGAGGTCTTTCGAGAGTCCAGGCGCGACGATGCCCAGCGCCGAGCGATCGACGAAGTTGAGCACGGTCGCCACGAGCAGCATGCCGAGCACGACGTACCGTACGCGGGTGCGTTTGGCGCTTTCGGCATAGGCCGGGGCTTGCGCAGGCAAAGCTTGTTCCTCTACGGCTTTCATCGGTGTCTCCATGTCTGTTGCCTGTTTTTTTATTGGCGGCGTTCTGCGGGGCTGCGTTGTGCTTGCGTACGCTACCCGCGCCCAACGAACGGCATGGCGCTCGCCATGATCGTCATGTTGAGCACGTTGGCGTCGAGCGGCAGGCCCGCGATGTGCGCGACCGCATTGGCCACGTGCGAGACGTCCATGCGCGGCTCGGGCGCCATGCGTCCGTCGGCCTGCAACACGCCCTGGTTCATGCGTTCGGTAATCGACGTGGCCGCGTTGCCGATGTCGATCTGGCTGCATGCGATGTTGTGTGCGCGGCCGTCTAGCGCGATCGATTTCGTGATGCCCGTGACGGCGTGCTTGGTCGCCGAATAGGCGATCGTGTGCGGGCGCGGCGAGTGTGCCGAGATCGAGCCGTTGTTGATGATGCGCCCGCCTTGCGGCGACTGCGCCTTCATCAGACGATACGCGGCGCGCGCGCACAGAAACACGCCGGTCAGGTTGGTCGCGACCACGTCGTTCCAGAAGTCCACTTCGTAGTCCTCCAGCGGCACGGCCCCGGCGTTGCGGCCCGCGTTGTTGAACAGCACGTCGAGCCGGCCGAAGGTGTGCGCGATCTGCGAGAACGCGTGGTCGACCGACGCGGCGTCGCCCACGTCCGCGGGGAACGCCTGAGCTTCGCCACCGGCGCTGCGGATAATCTCCTGCGTTTCGAGCAGCGGTTCGATCCTGCGCCCGATGAGCGCGAGCGCGAACCCGGCTTGGGCGAGCGCGACGGCGGCGGCGCGGCCGATGCCGGAGCCGGCGCCCGTCACAGCGGCGATTTTTTTCGTTGCAGGCATATCCCGTTCTCCCGTTCTTTTCGCAATGGCATTGAACACGGGAAAAAGAATTGCATTCGTGTAAGGCGGGCAGCAATCTTGATTCGTTGAATCAATATCCGAGGCCTTGATGGCCGGGCGTCGCATCAGGGTTTTCCTGATCCGGCCGTCGCGCGCAGCGAGGCGGGTCAAGGCGGGTAAAGGCTCGCGACGGCGCTCGCGCGCAACGCACCCGCTCTCGCGCGCACGCGAAATGCATTACGGGGACACACCATTCGCCAGAGGTTGATTCGGCGAATCAATATTGACCGGCCGGCGGGCGCTTTCGTAGTCTCTCGACGTCTGTCGATACCCAAAGGAAAAAACCATGCCGGAAAACAATCGCACCAGGCTCCTGATCGCGCGGAAGGTGCCCGCTGCCGTGGCGAAGCGCGCCGAGACCGAATTCCACGCGTTCGTGACCGACGCCGACATGGACTCGCAGTCCGTGGTCGAGTTCTGCAAGCGGCACGACGTGCCCGCGGTGCTCATCGGCAAGAAGTCGGGCTTGCAGGCGGAGCACATCGCGGCGCTGCCTGCGTCGGTCAAGATCATCGCGAATGCGAGCGCGGGCGTCGATCACATGGACGTGGCCTTCGCGAAGGCGCGTGGCATCGTCGTCACGAACGCGCCCGACGCGCTGACCGAATGCACCGCCGACTTTTCCATGCTGCTTGTGCTGGCCGCTTGCCGCCGTGCGTCGGAGTACGAGCGGATCATGCGCCAGGGCTGGGGTAAATCGTTCGGCATGACCGAAATGCTCGGCATGCGCGTGAACGGCAAGACGCTCGGCATTGTCGGGTTTGGGCGCATCGGCCGCGCGGTGGCGAGGCGTGCGCAGGGCTTCGGCATGCGCGTGATCTACACCGACATTCAGCGCGCCGCGCCCGAGGTGGAGAACGGCGCGACGTTTTACGCGAGCTTCGAGGACATGCTGCCGCATTGCCAGGTGCTCACGTTGCACGTGCCGGGCGGCGGCGTGCCGCTGATGACGAAAAAGGAGTTTGGACTCCTGCCGAAGGGCGCCGTGTTCGTGAACGCCGCGCGCGGCGGTCTCGTGGACGAAGACGCGCTATACGAATCCTTGACCTCGGGGCATCTGTTCGGCGCCGGGCTCGACGTGTACCGCAACGAGCCCAATGTCGACCCGCGTTTCGCGGGCCTCGACAACGTCTTCCTCACGCCGCACATGGCGAGCGCCACGGTGGAAACCCGCGACCAGATGGGCTTTACGGCGCTGGATAACGTTGCGGCGGTGCTCGATGGCCGGCCCGCGCTGAACCGGGTTTGACGGCTGCGGGTTTGACGGCGGCCTTCAGCTTCGGCCCGAATGGCCGAAGCGCTTGATCATGAGCACGCACAGCGTCGGCAGATGAACGACGCCCATGCCGCCCGCGATCACCACCCAGGGTGGCGCGATCGTCCCCGAGAGCATCGCGCCGATCACGCCGAAGCAAAGACCGGCCAGCAACAGGATGGTGTGGGCGAGGAGGCGCTTCGGGCCGGGGACGGTGAAGCGCGGAATATTCGCGTGCACATAAACCACGATCAGCAGGGCGACGGTGGCGACGGCGGGATACAGCATGTTCGAGTCCTCAAATCCTCCAGAGTCTTCGACTGTAGTGGAGGAACGCTTCGGCGTCGATGCCCGCGCGCGGTTTGTGCGTTGTTTGCGCGTTGTTTCTGCGGTGTCCCGGCCCGAGCGTCAGCGCGCGAGGCTCAGCACCACACCACGTTGTCGTACGCGACCGTGCGTCGATAAACGTTTTTGCCGCGCCAGCTGGAAAACTCCATATACGCGCATTCCAGCACCAGAATCCAGTTCGTGACTCGCATTGCCATCCCCGCTTGTTCGTTCGACTGCGAGACCAGTCTACGGCGCGGGGAGCGCCGCCAATGCCGCGAGCAGGGCGCGATTAAGCGTCCAGTTCGCGGCTTCGGCGGCGGTGGCGCAATCGGGCCGAATCGGGTGCACTCGGGCACGGACAAAGCCCCTCAACCCCGCTCGTCACGCGGCGGCGTAACCGGCTCGACCGTGGCCCAGTACGGCTCGGCGCCGTAGTACGCGTGCAGCGTGCTGCCCCACGTGGCGTCGGCCATGGCGGGCCAGCTGTCCTTGTCGAAGCCCGGCGCTTCCTTCACGCGCTCCGACGACACATTGAGCAGAAAGCACTTGCGGCTCGTGTCGAGCATGAGCGCGCTCCAGGGAATGGCGAGCAGCTTGTCGCCGATGCCGAGAAACCCGCCGCTCGACATCACCGCATAGGCCACGCGCCCGCTTTGCACGTCGAGCATGATCTCCTTGATCTTGCCGACTTCCGCGCCGTCGGAGCTGAGTACGCGGTCACTGTCGAGCGTGCTGGCCGCCATGACGTCGGGGCCTGGCCCCGCGGCGCTCACGCGGCCCTTGCCGACGATGCGCGCGCCGTGGCCCGTTGGCATGGGGGGAGGAGGGAAGGTGGGCATGATGGTCTCCTTCATGGAGCGAACTACGTTGCGAACCAGGTTGAGTCGGCCGGACTCCCGACGATTCCCGTGTCAGGCGGCAGGCGATGCCGCGGCGGTTCCGGCCGCCATGCCCGGCATACAGCAAGCGGCGTACCGCGCGCCGCCTGACGTTCACGAACCGCTCACACCATGCTCACCAGGCGCTCACGACCCGCTCACGACCCGCTCGCCGTGCCCTTCTGCGGACTCGCGACGTTATAACGCTTCGCCTGCTCGAAGAATGCGCGCTCCGTGGCCTCGTTCATCACCAGAATGCTGATGCGGCGGTTGAGCGGGCTGTCCGTGCTGTCGCGGTCGAGCGGCAGCACGTCGGCGAGGCCGCGCACCTGGAGCAGCTTGTCTTCGCGCAGGTGCCCCGCCACGAGCGCGCGGCGCGCGGCGTTGGCCCGCTCGCTCGAAAGCTCCCAGTTCGAGTAGCCCGCAAGACCGCCCGAATAGGGCACCGAGTCGGTGTGCCCCGCGATCGACACGCCGCGGTCCACGTCGTTGAGCGCGCTGCCGATCTGCACCAGGATCTCGTACGCGTAGTCTTCGAGCTTCGCGCTGCCGGTGGCGAACATCGGCCGCTTGAGCGAGTCGACGAGCTCGATGCGCAGGCCCTCGTCCGTGATCGACAGGCGGATCTGGTCCTTGTAGGCGCGCAGCTGCGGTTTTTGCTCGATGAGCGTGGAGAGCCTTTCCTTGAGCTGCGAAAGGCGGGTTTTGTCGGCGGCCTCCACCGGCACCGCGTGCGAGAGCGTGGGCCGCACGTTCGATCCGCCCACGGCGGGCGTCTTGCTCGAAAGATCGTGGCCGCCGCCTTGCACCACGCTCGGGCTCGGGTTCGCTGAATCGGGCTGGCCGCCCAACATGCTCGAAAGCGGCGTGTTGAAGTACTTCTCGATGCCGTCGCGGTCGTACTGCGAGGTCGAGCCGAGCAGCCACATCAGGAGAAAAAACGCCATCATCGCCGTGACGAAGTCGGCATAGGCGATCTTCCACGCGCCGCCATGATGGGCGTCGTGGGCGCCTTTCTTCACGCGGCGCACCACGAGCGTGGTCTTGCTGCTCTCGCTGTCTCTCGCGGCGCGCCCGCCGGGTATGCGCTCGGCCATGTCGGGACTCCTAAGCGGCTTTCGGCGTTTTGGTGGCGCGCACGGCCTCGTCGAGCTCCTGGAAGCTCGGCCGGTCGGCGGTGAACAGCACCTTGCGGCCGAACTCCACGGCCACGGGCGGCGCGTAGCCGGCGAGCGAGGCGAGCAGCACCGCCTTCACGCACTGGAACGGCTTGCCGGCCGCACGGCCCTTGGCGTTGAGCAGGTCGGCGATCGGGCCGACAAAGCCATAGGCGAGCAGAATGCCGAGGAAGGTGCCGACCAGCGCGCCCGCGATCATCTCGCCGAGCACGGCGGGCGGCTTGCCGACCGAACCCATCGTGTGCACCACGCCCATCACGGCGGCCACGATGCCGAAGGCGGGCAGGCCGTCGGCCATCTTCTGGATCGCGTTGGGCGCGATCGAGACTTCGGAGTGGTGCGTGTCGAGCTCCTCGTCCATGAGGTCCTGCATTTCCATGGGATTCACGTTGCCGCTCGACATCATGCGCAGATAGTCGACGATAAAGTCGAGCAGATGATGGTCGCCGAGCACGCGCGCGTACTTCTGGAAGATCGGGCTGTTCTCCGGCGCTTCGACGTCGGCTTCGAGCGCCATCATGCCTTCCTTGCGGGCCTTTTGCAGCAGCTCGTAGAGCAGCGCGATCAGCTCCAGGTACTGCGCCTTCGTGTAGCCCCCGCCCTTGAAGCAGGTGGGCAGCGCCTTGAGCGTCTTGCCGAGCGTGGCCGTGGGGTTGCTCACCACGAACGCACCGAGCGCCGCTCCGAATATGCACAGGAGTTCGAACGGTTGAACGAGTGCGGGCAGATGTCCGCCCACGCCCACGAAGCTCCCGATCACCGAGCCGAGTACCACGATCCAGCCAATTGCAACAAACATGATGTCTACCTTCTCTTTCTCAAAGTCCTGCGGGTCAATCGGTTCAGCGCGGCCGCACGAGGCATTGCAGGCGCGCCTCGTTCGCGGCGCGGTCGACGTCGAGCAAGGCGTCGATTTCGCGCGCCGCCATCGCCTTGCCGAAGAAGTAGCCCTGCGCGTAGTCGCAGCCCTTGGCGGCGAGCGTGCGCGCGAGTTCCGCCGTTTCGACGCCTTCGGCGACCGTGGTCATGCCGAGGCTGGAGGAGAGCGCGATGATCGCGTCGACGATCTTGGCGCTTTCGTTGCACGATGTCATGGAGAGCACGAACGAGCGGTCGATCTTCAGCTTGTCGACTTTCAGCTCGCGCAGGTGCTGCAAGCTCGAATAGCCGGTGCCGAAGTCGTCCAGCGACATGCGCAGGCCCGCGCTGCGGAAATCCTCCAGCACCGCGCGTGCGATGTCGAAATCGCCCATGAGCGCCGACTCCGTGATCTCGATCTCCAGGCGCTCGGGCGGCATGCCTTCGTCGGCGAGGATCGTGAGGAGCAGCGCCGCGAGTTGCGTGTCCTTGAACTGCGCGGGCGAGAGATTGAGCGCCAGGTGATAGCGCGCGGGCCAGCACAGTGCGTCGCGACAGGCGCGCCGCAGGATCGACGCCGTGAATGCGGGCGAGATGCCCATCTGCTCGATGAGCGGCACGAACACGTCGGGCGGGATCCAGCCGCGCTGGTCGTGGTGCCAGCGCGCGAGAATCTCGAAGCCCGTGGTCTGACCGTCGGCGAGGCGCACGAGCGGCTGGTAGAACGGCCGGATCTCGCCGCCCGCGAGCGCGCGTCGCAGGTCGGTTTCGAGCGTGGCTTGCAGGCGCAGCTCGTCGTCCATCTTCTGCTCGAAAAAGCGGTAAGTGCCCTTGCCCTCGCACTTGGCGCGATACATGGCGATGTCGGCGGCGCGCAGCAGCGCGTCGGGGTCGCCGCCGTCGCGCGGGCAGCATGCAATGCCAATGCTCGCGTCCACGTTGATGCGCACCTTGCCGATGTCGATGGGCGCGCGGGTGGCGGCCAGCAGGCGCTGCGCCAGCTCGCTCGCGGCTTCCACGTGGTCGTCGCGATGCACGCGCGCGAGCACGGCGAACTCGTCGCCGCCCAGGCGCGCTACCGTGTCGCCGTCGCGCACCACGCGGCGCAGACGCACCGCGATCTCGCAGAGCACGGTGTCGCCCGCGGCGTGGCCATGCAGGTCGTTCACGGGCTTGAAGCGGTCGAGGTCGATCACGAACACGAGGTAGTCGGGCGAGCGCAACTGCGTGCGCTCCAGCGCCGCGCTCATCTCGGCCGCGAGCAGGCGCCGGTTGGGCAGGCCGGTGAGCGGGTCGTGGCGCGCCAGCGCTTGCGCATGGGCCTCGGCGGCGCGCGTGGCCTCGTGGGCGATCTTCAGTTCATGCGACGTTTCGCATAACGTAGCGAAAGCGTGCGCCATCGCGCCGATCTCGTCGGTACGCCGCATGTTCGGCAACGCGCGCATGTCCTCGCCATGCGCGAGCCGCACGAGCGAATCGGTCAGCGTTTGCAGCGGGCGCAGCAGCGTGCGCTCCAGGTGGCGCAGCAACGCAAGCCCGAAGGCGAGCGTCGCGAAGGCGATGGCGAAGGCGGCTTCGATCGTGTGGCGAATGCGCAGGCGTGCGCGCCCGGCTCGTGCATGCAATGGCCCGGCGGCGAGTTCGGGCGGCGTGGCACGGGCGCGCGGCGCTTCGTTGACGAAGGTGTCAGACGTCTTGCCCAACGTGGCTTCCACGCGCTCGAAGGCGTGATCGAACGCGATCAACTGCCCCGCGAGCAGCGTGGTTTGCATGGCGAACAGCGCGAAGAACAGGCCGATGTAAAGCTTCGTGCGCGCACGGATCGAGGCGCGCAATGCGGCGGGCACGCGGCCATACCAGGGGAGCGCCGCTGCGGTTTCCGGAGTCATGGTGCAGGTTCCGTGTGGCGTCAAAGCCGGCGCGTGCGCGACTGCGCCGCAAGGCGGCGCACCGCGTAATGGCGTGCCGTGACAGCGGGCGTGTGGTGTGCCGGTGCGCGCCGGGCGCGCGGCGCGGCGCTCGTGCGTTCGCAGGTGCCGCGTCCCGCGGCAATGCGCGCCGCCGTGGCGATACGAGTGGACGGCTTCAGTGCCAGGGTTTGCGAAGGGGTTCTCATGATGGCTTGGAACGGGTGGAGCTTTGCCCTCTTTACGGCGGCGAAAAAGTGTTGCTGAAGTCGTCAGGCATCTTTTTTTTGAGGGTTTGATCGATTGCGCCACGGAGTGCGCGACGGCTTGGGAAGCGCGTGAATCAGCCGGGTAAAAACAGTCTATATTTCGGATACCGAAAGAATAGAAGAACGAAAGGGAATTCGAAGTAATTCAGGGTATGATGCGCGCTGCCCGCACAGGGGGCAGGCCGGCGGCCAATGAGCGTGGCCGCGGCATCCACACCGAACGTTCGTGCCTTTCAGTTTTCACCGTGCGCTGCCGTTAACCAGCCAAGGCGCGCCGGGTGCGGGAAGCGCCGCGCAATCGTTTTCCGTTCTGGCGAGACCCACGCGATGATCACTGCTCCGCTTCCTCTGGATGAGGACGCCCGCCTTCGGGCGTTGCGGCAACTCGACATACTCGACACCGATCCCGAGGAGGCGTTCGACCGCATCGCGCGGCTCGCCGCCTTCGCATTCGCCATGCCGATCGTGCTGGTCTCGCTCGTCGACGAAGAGCGCCAGTGGTTCAAGTCGCACCACGGGCTCGCGGCCTGCGAAACGCCGCGCAGCGTGTCGTTCTGCGCGCACGCCGTGCTCAGCAAGCGCTTGCTCGTGGTGGAAGACGCGCTCGACGACGAGCGCTTTCTCGACAATCCGCTCGTGACGGGCGCGCCGAATATCCGCTTTTATGCAGGCTCGCCGCTGTGCCTCGCCGACGGCCAGGTGGTCGGCACGCTCTGTCTGATCGACGCGAAACCGCGCGCCTTCGACGACGCCCAGGCGGCCATGCTGGCCGAGTTCGCGTTGCTCGTGGAGCGCGAGCTGGAATTGCGCCGGCAACTGATCCGCTCGCGCACGGAGCACGAGCGCGACCGCCGCTCGCTCGCCATCAGCGAGGCGCGCTTTCGCACCGTGTTCCAGCAAACGCCGATCGGCAAGGCCGTGGTCGATCTCGACGGCCGGTTTCTCGACGTGAACCAGAAGTTCACGCAGATCATCGGCTACGAGGAAAGCGAGCTGCGCAAGCTCACGTTCGCCTCGGTCACGCACCCGGCCGATGTCGCGGCCGACCTGACCCACGTGGCGGAACTGCTGGCGGGCCGCCAGGCGTCGTACGCCATGGAAAAGCGTTATCTGCGCCCGGACGGCACGTCCGTGTGGGTCAATCTCGCCGTCTCGCTCGTGCGCGATGTGTCGGGCGCGCCGCTGCATTTCATCGCGGCCGTGCAGGACATCAGCAGCCGCAAAAAGAGCGAGGAGGCGCTGCGCAACTATCACGTGGAGCTCGAAGAGCGCGTGCGCGAGCGCACGGCGGAACTGCGCCGCAGCCGCGACGCCTTGCAGACCATTACCGACAATTTGCCCGCGCTGATCGCCGTGGTCGATCGCAACCTGTGCTACCAGTTCAATAACCAGGCGTTCCAGCGCGTGTTCGCCGCCGCGCCCGCCACGCTGCGCGGGCGCAGCCTGCGCGAAACGCTGCGCCCGGACGTGTTCGAGCAGTTGCAGCCGCTCTTCGCGCGCGCGCTCGCCGGCGAGCGCGTGACCTGCGATGACGTGCGCTATGCGGTGGACGCCGAGCGCGTGTGGCAGGCCACTTATATTCCGGTCGAGCGCGACGGCCAGGTAACCGGCTTCTACGTGATGTCGCACGACGTGACCGAGCAGCGCCGCACCGAGCAGCGCCTGCGCGAGAGCGCGCTCGTCGACCCGCTCACCGGGCTTGCGAACCGGCGCGCATTGCAGGACGCGCTCACGGACCTGCGCTCGGGCGAGGACCCGTTCGCGCTTTTCTTCATCGACATGGACGGCTTCAAGGACATCAACGACCGCTATGGCCACGACACCGGCGACGCCTTGCTCAAGGAGGTCGCGAGCCGGCTCACGGCCACGGTGCGTGCGGGCGACGTGGTGAGCCGGCTGGGCGGCGACGAGTTCGTCGTGGCGAGCCAGGGCGTGAGCGACGCGCGCACCGGCGAGCGTATTGCGGCGGCCATTTGCCGAGAGGTGTCGAAGCCGTTCGAGGTGGCGGGGCGCGTGGTGGAGACGAGCGCGAGCGTGGGCGTCGTGCTTGCCGGGGCGACCGGAGCGGCGGGCGTTGCGGGCGCAACGAGCGCATCGAGCGCGGGGCTCTCGCTCGAGGCGGAGGGCCGGGCGCTCGCCGACGACCCGCTGTGTCTCGCCGACGCCGCGATGTACGAGGCCAAGCGCGCCGGTCGCAACACGTGGCGCGTGGCGCCGGGGGCGGACGAACTGGCGCCGGTGGCGTCGGCCGGGGCCTGATGGTTCGCGCGAAAGACCGCTAGCGCAATGCTGGCGGCAATCCCGGCTCGCTCTGTCTTGCCGGGAATCCATGTTGCATGGCCTCGCTCCGAGGCGATGCTTCTCCAGCGGCTTCTGCCGCCTTCTCCTTCCAGGATCACGTAAAAGCTGCGGGACGGCGCATCATGCGTCGTCGCGTGCGTGCCTGTGCGCGTTCTGGCTAATCCAAGTCCGAATTTCGCTCGAATAGGGTAAACCCCCGGCGCGATGAAAATTAATTTTCACTAAGATCCGTTCATGTAAGTTCATTTACGCATTCACCTCACTGCAACCCACCGCATGACAACCCGTCCGTCAACCCCCGACACTCCCGAAGCGGAGATCGTCGCGCGCATCAACGCCGCGCTGCCCGAACTCACGCCGGGCCACCGGCGCATGGCCGAATACGTGCTCGCCAACCTGTTCCATGCGGCGACCATGCGTATCGACGAACTGGCCAACGCGGTGGGCGCTTCGGTGGCCACGGCCAACCGCTTTGCGCGCGCGCTCGGCTTCGACGGCTATCCGCAGTTTCGCGAGGCGCTCGTGCGTGGCTTCGAGGCCACGCTTGCACCGGTGGAGCGCTTGCGCACGGCGCAGGAGTCGCCCACGAGCGGCGCGGACCTGTTCGGCGCGTCGCTCGAGCAGGCCGAGCTGAATCTGCGCCTGTCGCGCCAGTCGATCGACAGCACTGCGGCCGCGGCGGCCGTGGACGCGATTCTCTCGGCGCGCCGCGTGTTCGTGATCGGCTCCGGCACGAGCGCGTTTCTCGCCGGGCTGATGGAAAACGCGCTGCTGCCGTATCTGGACAACGTCCAGGCGCTGCCCTCGATGGGCGGCGCGACGCACTCGGCGCGGCGGCTCTTTGGCGCGAACCAGGACGACCTCGTGATCGGCATTGCGTTTCCGCGCTACGTGGACGACACCATCAAGCTCTCGCGCCACGCCGCGAACCAGGGCGCGCGCGTGCTCGCGCTGACCGACAGCATCGACTCGCCGCTCGCGCGCTTTGCGGACCTCACGCTGCTGATTCGCGCCGAACGCCGTCTTGCCGCGAACTCCGAGGCCGCCGTGCTGGCCGTAATCGAAGCGCTCTGCGACGCCGTGGCGTTGCGCGCGAAGCATTCCGTCGAGGCCGCGGCGGCCATTACCGAAGCGGTGCTGCCCTGGCTCAGCTCCACTTCGGCGCAAGCGGGCGTTACGCCTTCGACTCCGTCTTCCTCAACGAAAAAGAAGTCATGAAATCCAACGCAGTCATTGCCATTCACGGCGGCGCGGGCACGATCGTGCGCGCTTCGATGGCGCCCGAAATCGAAGCGCGCTATCTCGAAGCGCTGAACGACATCCTCGCGGCGGGTCAGCGCGTGCTGGCGCAAGGCGGCAGCGCGCTCGACGCCGTGGAGGAGGCCGTGCGCCTGCTCGAAGACTGCGCGTTCTTCAACGCGGGCCACGGTGCCGTTTTCACGGCCGCGGGCACGCACGAACTGGACGCCTCGATCATGGACGGCCGCACGCTCGAAGCGGGCGCGGTGTGCTGCGTGAAGCGCGTGCGCAATCCCGTGGTGGCGGCGCGCCGCGTGCTTGAAAAGAGCGAACACGTGCTGTTCACGGGCGAAGGCGCGGAAGCCTTCGCGGCGGCGCAGGGGCTCGAATTCGTCGAACCCGGCTATTTCCATACCGACGCACGCTACCGCCAGTGGCAGCTCGCACGCACTGAAGCACGCGCAATGCTCGACCACGACGGCGCGACGCTCGAAGCGAACATGGCCGCACAGTCGCCCGAGGCCGCCGGGCAAGACAGCCTGCCGCACGAGCCGATCGATCCGAACCGCAAGTACGGCACGGTGGGCGCGGTGGCGCTCGACGCTCACGGGCATCTCGCGGCGGCGACCTCCACGGGCGGCATCACGAACAAGCAGGTGGGCCGCGTGGGCGACGCGCCGCTGATCGGCGCGGGCTGCTATGCCGACGACGCGACGTGCGCTGTGTCCACCACCGGCTCGGGCGAGATGTTCATGCGCATGGTCGCGGCCTACGACGTGGCCGCGCAAATGAAATATCGCGGTGTTTCGCTCTCCGAAGCGGCTACGAATGTCGTGATGGAGCAATTGCCCCGCATCGACGGCCGTGGCGGCCTGGTTGCCGTGGATGCGCAAGGCAATGTCGTCCTGCCGTTCAATACCGAAGGCATGTATCGCGGCTACGCGCGCGTGGGCGAAGCCCCCGTTGCGTCGATCTATCGCTGAGCGGCGCATTCATTTTGCGCTCTAAACGAAGGAATCCTCATCGTGCAGATGTCGTCGAACTCTCTTGATACCGCGCATGCCGCGACGTCGGCACACAAGGCGGCCGTCGCATTGCCGTCGAACCGCGTGATCGACGTACGCGATCTGTGCGTGTCGTTCAAGCGCGGCTCGGGCACGTTCGAAGCCGTGCGCAATCTGTCGTTCCATGTCGATCGCGGCGAAACGCTCGCCATCGTCGGCGAGTCGGGCTCGGGCAAATCGGTGACGTCGCTTGCGCTCATGCGCCTCGTCGAACATGGCGGCGGGCGTATCGCGGGCGGCAGCATCGAACTGCGCCGCCGCAACGGCAATGTGCTCGACCTCACGCGGGCGAGCGCATCGGCCATGCGCTCGGTGCGTGGCGCGGACATCGCCATGATCTTCCAGGAGCCGATGACCTCGCTGAACCCCGTGTTCACCGTGGGCAACCAGATCAGCGAGGCGATTGCGCTGCACCAGCAGATGGGCGGCAGCGAGGCGCGCGCGCAAACGCTGCGTCTGCTCGATCTCGTGCGCATTCCCGAGGCGCGCCGCGTGATGGACCGCTTCCCGCATCAGCTGTCGGGCGGCATGCGCCAGCGCGTGATGATCGCCATGGCGCTGTCGTGCAAGCCCGCGCTGCTGATCGCCGACGAACCGACCACGGCGCTCGACGTGACGATCCAGGCGCAGATCCTGCAACTGATTCGCGGCCTCCAGGAAGAGATGGACATGGGCGTGGTGTTCATCACGCACGACATGGGTGTGGTGGCCGAAGTGGCGGACCGCATTCTCGTGATGTACCACGGCGAAAAGGTCGAGGAGGGCGCAGCCGACACGCTGTTCGCCGCGCCTTCGCATCGCTATACGCAGGCGTTGCTGGCGGCCGTGCCGAAGCTCGGTGCGATGCGGGGCACCGATCTGCCCGAGAAGTTCCCGCTGTTGTCGGTGCGCGAAGGGGCGAACGCGAACGATAGCGCCGTGCGCAGCGCACCAGCGAATTTAGCAGCGAAGGTACCCACCAACGCGCCTGACGCGAGTGCGCCGCCCATCCTGAGCGTGCGCGATCTCGTCACGCGTTTTCCCGTGCGCAGCGGAATGTTCGGCAAACTCACGGGCCGCGTGCATGCGGTCGAAAAGGTGAGCTTCGACCTGCGCGCTGGGGAAACGCTCGCGCTCGTGGGCGAGTCCGGCTGCGGTAAATCCACCACGGGCCGCTCGCTGCTGCGCCTCGTGGAAAGCCAGAGCGGCACGATCGAGTTCGGCGGCACGAACATCAGCGCGCTTACGGGCCCCGCGTTGCAGGCGCTGCGCCGCGATATCCAGTTCATCTTCCAGGACCCGTTCGCCTCGCTCAATCCGCGCCTCACGGTGGGCTTTTCCATCATGGAGCCGCTGCTCGTGCACGGCATCGCCAAAGGGGCCGAGGCACAGGCACGAGTGGAATGGCTGCTCGATCGCGTGGGGCTGCCGAAGTCGGCGGCGCGCCGCTATCCGCACGAGTTCTCGGGTGGCCAGCGGCAGCGCATTGCCATTGCACGCGCGCTGTCGATGAACCCGAAGGTCGTGATCGCCGACGAATCGGTTTCGGCGCTGGACGTTTCAGTGCAGGCGCAGATCGTCAACCTCATGCTCGACCTGCAACGCGAGCTGGGCGTGGCCTACCTCTTCATCTCGCACGACATGGCCGTGGTGGAGCGCGTGAGCCATCGCGTCGCGGTGATGTACCTGGGACAGATCGTCGAGATCGGGCCGCGCCGCGCCGTGTTCGAGAACCCGCAGCACGCGTACACGAAAAAGCTCATGGGCGCGGTGCCGATTGCCGACCCGGCGCGCCGCCATGCAAAACGCGTGCTCGCCGCCGACGAACTGCCCAGCCCCATTCGCGCGCCCGGCGACGAGCCCCAGGTATTGCCGTTGGTGGCAGTGGGCCCCGATCACTTCGTCGCGAAGCATCGGGTGGGCGGCGCGTACTGAAACCGCTTTGCGGCGGGCTACGCCGCGCAACCGCTTGTTAACTGGCTGAACCATTTCGCCGAATCGGCAGATTCATTGCTTTGGAGACCTGATTGATGAAAGAAGTCAAAACGTGGATGAAAGGCAGTGCGCTCGCGCTTGCCATGCTGGCCGCCGCGAGTGGGGCGACCGTCGCGCAGGCGGCGCCGCAGCGCGCCGTGATGGCGGTCGACTCGACCTTCTCGACGCTCGACCCGTACGACGCCAACGACACGCTTTCGCAGGCCGTGTCGAAATCGTTCTACCAGGGCCTGTTCGGCTTCGACAAGGACCTGAAGCTCATCAACGTGCTGGCCACGAGCTACGACGTGAGCGCGGACGGCCTCGTCTACACGTTCAAGCTGCGGCAGGGCGTGAAGTTCCAGGACGGCACCGACTTCAACGCGGCGGCCGTGAAGGCCAACTTTGACCGCGTGACGGACCCGGCGAATCACCTGAAGCGCTACAACATGTTCCGCCGCATCGCGAAGACGGATGTGGTCGATCCGTACACGGTGAAGGTCACGCTCAATGCGCCGTTCTCGGCCTTCGTGAACGTGCTCGCGCATCCTTCGGCCGTGATGATCTCGCCCACGGCCATGAAGAAGTGGGGCAAGGATATCGGCTTCCATCCGGTGGGCACGGGCCCGTTCGCGTTCGTGAAGTGGGACCCGGCGGGCGACCTCGTCGTGCACAAGTTCGACGGCTACTGGAAGAAGGGCTACCCGAAGATCGACGAGATCGACTGGAAGCCCGTGGCCGACAACAACACGCGCGCCGCGCTCATGCGCACCGGCGAAGCGGACTTTGCGTTCCGCATTCCGTTCGAGCAGGCGAGCGCCTTCCAGTCGAACCCGAAGGTCGACCTGGTTGCCACACCCTCGATCATTCAGCGCTACATCAGCCTGAACACCACGAAGAAGCCGTTCGACAATCCGCTGGTGCGCCAGGCGCTCAACTACGCGATCAACAAGGAGGCGCTCGCGAAGGTGGCGTTCTCGGGCTATGCGCTGCCTTCGGACGGCGTGCTGCCCCAGGGCGTGGACTACTCGGTCAAGCTCGGCCCGTGGCCCTACGATCCCGCCAAGGCGCGCGACCTGCTCAAGCAGGCCGGCTACCCGAACGGCTTCGAAACGACGCTGTGGTCCGCGTATAACAACTCGACCGCGCAAAAGGCCATTCAGTTCGTGCAGCAGCAACTCGCGCAGGTGGGCGTGAAGGCCAACGTCGAAGCGCTGGAAACGGGCCAGGCCGTGGCGCGCGTGGAAAGCGCGCAGGACCCGGAAAAGGCGGGCGTGCGCATGTACTACATCGGCTGGTCGTCGTCGACGGGCGAAGCGGATTGGGGCATCTCGCCGCTGCTCGCCACCGCCTCGTGGCCGCCCAAGCTGATGAACACGGCGTACTACAAGAACCCGGCCGTGGACGAGGACCTCTCGAAGGCGCTCGAAACCACGGACCGCGCGCAAAAGACGGCGCTCTACACCGACGCGCAAAAACGCATCTGGGCCGACGCGCCGTGGGTTTTCCTCGTCAAGGAGAAGATCGTCTACGCACGCAGCAAGCGCCTTGCCGGCGCGTATGTCGCGCCCGACGGCTCGTTCAACTTCGAGGACATCTCGATCCGCTAATGCGTAACGTACCGCGCCGCGCCGTTTATACGCGGCGCGGCGCGGTACGCACGCCCCGATGCAGTCACGCGCTCATGCTGAATTTCCTTGTCAAACGCTCGCTGGGTCTCCTGCCGACGCTTTTCATCGTCGCGATCCTGGTGTTCCTGTTCGTGCATCTGCTGCCGGGCGACCCGGCGCGCCTCGCGGCCGGCCCCGAAGCGGACGACGCCACGGTCGCGCTCGTGCGCGCCGACCTGGGACTCGACCAGTCGCTGCCGCAGCAGTTCGTCCACTTCTTCGTGCGCATCGCCCACGGCGACTTCGGCGTCTCGATGCGCAGCAAGCGCCCCGTGATCACCGAAATCGGCGAGCGCTTCATGCCCACGCTGCTGCTCACCCTCACCAGCATGGCCTGGGCCGTGGTGTTCGGCATGGCGATCGGCATTGTCTCGGCCGTGTGGCGCAACCGCTGGCCCGACCGCATCGGCATGGCGCTCGCCGTGTCGGGTATTTCGTTTCCGGCCTTCGCGCTCGGCATGGCGCTCATGGAACTGTTCTCGGTGTACCTGGGCTGGCTGCCCGTGGTGAGCGACGGCACGTGGCGCAGTTACGTGCTGCCGTCCATCACGCTCGGCGCGGCGGTGGCCGCGGTGATGGCGCGCTTCACGCGGGCTTCGTTCGTCGAAGTGCTGCACGAGGACTTCGTGCGCACGGCGCGCGCCAAGGGCGTGGCCGAGCAATGGGTGGTCATCAAGCACTGCCTGCGCAACGCGATGATTCCCGTCGTCACGATGATGGGCCTGCAATTCGGTTTTCTGCTGGGCGGCTCGATCGTCGTGGAAGTCGTGTTCAACTGGCCGGGGCTCGGACGCCTGCTCGTCGATTCGGTGGCGATGCGCGACTACCCCGTGATCCAGGCCGAAGTGCTGCTGTTCTCGTTCGAGTTCATCGTCATCAATCTGATCGTGGACGTGCTGTACGCGGTCATCAATCCGACCATTCGATTCAGGTGAGCCCGTCATGAGCACGACCCTAAACGTTGACGCCCGCGCCCAGGACGAGGCGATCCGCACGCCGTGGCGCGAATTCTGGCGCAAGTTCCGCAAGCAGCACGTCGCGCTCGGCGCGGGCGCATTCGTGCTGCTGCTCGTGGTGATCGCGGTGTTCGCCCCGCACCTCACGCCCTACGATCCGGAAAATTACTTCGACTACGACGCCCTCAATGCGGGGCCATCGGCAGCGCACTGGTTCGGCGTGGACGCGCTCGGCCGCGACATCTTCAGCCGCATTCTGGCGGGCACGCGCATTTCGCTCGCGGCGGGCTTTCTTTCGGTGGCGCTGGGCGCCGTGGTCGGCACGTTCTTCGGGTTGCTCGCGGGCTACTACGAAGGCTGGTGGGATCGCGTCACCATGCGTGTGGCCGACGTACTGTTCGCATTCCCAGGCATTCTGCTCGCCATCGGCGTGGTGGCGATACTCGGCAACGGCATGATCAACGTGATTTGCGCGGTGGCGGTGTTCAGCATCCCGGCCTTCGCGCGCCTCGTGCGCGGCAACACGCTCATGCTCAAGCATCTCACCTATGTGGAGGCGGCGCGCAGCATCGGCGCGTCGGACTGGACCATCATCATGCGGCATATCCTGCCGGGCACGGTGTCGTCCGTGATCGTGTATCTGACCATGCGTATCGGCACCTCGATCATCACGGCGGCGAGCCTCTCGTTCATCGGCCTCGGTGCGCAGCCGCCCACGCCCGAGTGGGGCGCCATGCTCAACGAGGCGCGCGCGGACATGGTCACCGCGCCGCATATCGCGCTGTTCCCGAGCCTTGCCATCTTCCTCACGGTGCTCGCGTTCAATCTGCTCGGCGACGGCCTGCGCGACGCACTCGACCCGAAACTGGATCGCGCATGAACGTGAATCATGGACATGGCGCGCCGCACATCGGCACCTTGCCGCGCGGCGCAACAGGAACGATTGCCGATGTCGGCGGCGTGCGCGTGGGGCATTGCACGCTCGACGCGGGCAGCGTGCAAACGGGCGTGTCGGTGTTGGTGCCGCATGCGGGCGATCTCTTTCGCGAGAAAGTGCCGGCCGCCGCAGTGGTGATCAACGGCTTCGGCAAGAGCATCGGGCTCATGCAGCTCGAAGAACTCGGCGTGCTTGAAACGCCGATTGCGCTCACCAGCACCTTCGGCGTGGGCGTGCTCGCGCAGGCGCAGATTCGCGCGGCGGTGGCGGCGAATCCGCCAATCGGGCGCGCGCTGCCCACGGTCAACCCGCTCGTGTTCGAATGCAATGACGGCTATCTGAACGATATCCAGGCGTTCTCGATCACCGAGGCGCATTATCGCGCGGCATGCGAAGCCGCGAGCGTGGATTTCGCGAGCGGCAGCGTGGGCGCGGGGCGCGGCATGTCGAGCTTCGATCTGAAGGGCGGCATCGGCACGGCTTCGCGCGTGGTGCAGGCAGCGCTCGCGCCGTACACGGTGGGCGCGCTCGTGCTGGCCAACTTCGGCCGCTTGCCGATGCTCACGATCGACGGCGCGCCGGTCGGCCGCACGCTCGCGGCGCGCGCGGCGTCCAGCCGTGCGGCGCAGGAGCCCGAGAAGGGGTCGATCATCATGCTGATTGCCGTCGATGCGCCGCTCGACGCGCGGCAGTTGCGCCGCGTGGCGACGCGCGCGGCGGCGGGCCTGGCGCGTACGGGCTCGGTGTACGGACATGGCAGCGGCGATATCGCCCTGGCCTTCAGCACCGCCTACACGCTGGCTCACGACGCACCGGTTCATGCATTGCCGCCCTTGCTCGCGGACTCGCAACTCGACTCGCTGTTTCAGGCGGCCGCGGATTGCGTCGAACAGGCGATCCTCGACGCCTTGTGGAGCGCGAGCAGCGTGACGGGGCGCGACGGCCATGCGCGGCTCGCGCTGCGCGAAGCGGCGCCCGACCTCGCCGACCTGCTGGCGGGAGGCGCGCGGCCGTGAAAGTCCTGATCTCCGTGGATATCGAAGGCATAGGCGGCGTGTTCAGCGTGCAGCAAACGCGCGCGGGCAATCCCGAGTACGAACGGGCCCGCCGCTGGATGACGCTGGAAGCGAACGCGGCCGTGGAGGGCGCATTCGATGGCGGCGCGAGCGAGGTGTGGGTCAACGACTCGCATGGCGGCTACAACAATCTGCTGATCGACGAACTCGATGCGCGCACCCGCGTGATTCTCGGCAAGCCGCGCACGCTGGGCATGATGGCGGGGCTGGAGCAGGCGCCCGCGCTCGTGTTCATGATCGGCTATCACGCCATGGCGAAAAGCCGCGGCATGCTCGCGCACACGATCAACAGCTTCGCGTTTGCGCGCGTGCTCGTGGACGGCGTGGAGACCGGCGAGGCCGGGCTGTGTGGCGCACTTGCACAGGAGTACGGAGCGAGTGTGGCGCTGCTGAGCGGCGACGACGTGTTCGAGCGCGAAACGCAGCCCGCCTTTCCCGAGGCGAAGTTCGTGGTCGTGAAGCGCGCCGGCGGACAGGCGAGCGGCGACATGCTGACGCCGGCGGCGAGCCGCGAGCGCATCCGTGAGGCGGCGCGCGAGGCCGTGGCGCAGGCCGCGCGCGACGGTGCGTGGCGCGACCGCGCGTGCGCGCCGCCGCGAGAGCGCGTGTGCGAGTTGCATACGCAGACTAGCGCGCTGGCCGATCTGTTTGCCCAATGGCCGGGCGTGGAGCGCGTGGCGGGTTGCGCGATCCGCTTCGTCGCGCCGACTGCCGAGCACCTCGTGCGCACGCTCAACAGTTTGTCGGCGATGTCGGCCGTGTTGAGGTGAGGGGCGCGAGCGTTGCGCTGTAAGTGCAACTAACCGCCTGTCCCGCCAAACGCTGCCAAGCGCAGTGGCGTCAAAGCCGCCCCTGCGGCGCGTAAGGCACGTCGCTTTCAGCCCGTGAGATTTTCCTCCAGCCGCTGGAACACGCGCTGCGTCGCGCCGCGCGCATGCAGCGCGAACAGCAGCAACGAGCGGCCCGTCACCTGATAGATGTCGCCGGCTTCGAACTCCGGCAACTCGTCGCGCACGGGCATGTTCGTGTCGATCAGGCAACTCCACTGATCGTTGCCCGGCACCGAGGGCAGCGTGAAATCCACCACGTCGTGATAGGCGTTGAGCACGATGAGCATGGTCGCGTCGGAGGCGAGACGCATGATGCCGCTCGTCTGTGACCGGCCATCGATCAGCATGCCGAAGCAACGCATGGCCGTGTCGTCCCATTGCCCGCTTTCGAGCGGCACGCCCGCGGGCGAGAGCCATTCGACATCGGTCACGTCGAGCGTGGCATTGTGCTCGCCGATCAGAAAACGATTGCGCCGCAGCACCGGCAGCGCATGGCGCAGCGTGGTCAGCTTGCGCACGAACTCGGCGAGGGCGCGGCCCGAATCGTCGATGCCCTCCCAGTCCACCCAGCTCACCTCGTTGTCCTGGCAATACGCGTTATTGTTGCCACGCTGCGTGCGGCCGAATTCGTCGCCGGCCAGCAGCATCGGCGTGCCCTGCGAAAGCAGGAGCGTGGCGAGGAAGTTGCGTTTCTGGCGCTCGCGCAGCGCGTGGATTTCGGGGTCGTCCGTGGGGCCTTCCACGCCGCAGTTCCATGAGAGGTTGTCGCCGTGGCCGTCGCGGTTGTCTTCGCCGTTGGCTTCATTGTGGCGCTCGTTGTACGAAACGAGATCGTGCAGCGTGAAGCCGTCGTGGGCGGTCACGAAATTCACGCTCGACCACGGCCGCCGCCCGCGCCGGTTGAAGCTGTCGCCCGAGGCGCACAGCCGCGTGGCGAGATCGGGCGCCTTGCCTTCGTCGCCTTTCCACCAGGCGCGCACGGTGTCGCGAAAGCGGTCGTTCCATTCCATCCAGCCGGGCGGGAAGCCGCCCACCTGGTAGCCGCCCGGCCCGCAATCCCACGGCTCGGCAATCAGCTTCACGCTCGACAGAATCGGGTCCTGGCGGCAACTGTCGAGAAAGCCACCGCCTTCGTCGAAGCCATAGGGCTCGCGCCCGAGGATCGTCGCGAGGTCGAAGCGAAAGCCGTCCACGCCCATTTCCAGCACCCAGTAGCGCAGGCTGTCGGTGACCATCTGGAGCACGCGCGGGTGGGAGAGATTGAGCGTGTTGCCCGTGCCGGTGTCGTTGATGTAGTAGCGCCGGTCGTCGGGCAGCCGGTAGTAGGACGCGTTGTCGATGCCGCGAAACGAGAGCGTGGGGCCCAGTTCGCTGCCTTCGGCCGTGTGGTTGTAGACCACGTCGAGAATCACTTCGAGCCCGGCCTGGTGGAAACGGTCCACCATGTTCTTGAATTCGTCGATCGAACCGTGCGCGCCCACCGAGTAACGCGGATCGGGCGCGAAGAAGCCGATCGTGTTGTAGCCCCAGTAGTTCGACAGGCCGCGTTCGAGCAGGTGCGAGTCGTTCACGAAGGTATGCACGGGCAGCAACTCGACGGACGTCACGCCCAAGCCGCGAATATGTTCGAGCACGGGCGTCTGCGCGAGGCCCGCGAAAGTGCCGCGTTCTTCGGGCGGCACGTCCGGATGGCGGATCGTGTAGCCGCGCACGTGCGTCTCGTAGACGATCGTGCGCTCGCGCGCCACGCGCTCGCGCAGCGGGTGGTGCCAGGCGAAGGTCTGATCGACCACGCGGCAGCGCGGCACGTAGCGTGCGCTGTCACGCGTGTCGAAAGAGAGGTCGCCATCGGGGCTGCCGATCGTGTAGCCGAATACGGCGGGATGCCAGCGCATCGCGCCTACGTGCGCTTTGGCATAGGGGTCGAGCAGCAGCTTGTTCGCGTTGAAGCGCTGGCCGGCCTGTGGATCGTAGGGGCCATGCACGCGATAGCCGTAGATCGCGCCTGGTTCGAGTTCGGGCAGGTAGACGTGCCAGACCTCGTCGGTGTACTCGGGCAGGTCGATGCGTTCGACCTCGCGCACGCCGTTCTTGTCGAAGAGGCACAACTCGACTTTCGTGGCGTTGGCCGAAAAGAGCGCGAAATTCACGCCGCGCCCGTTCCAGGTGGCGCCAAGCGGATACGGCTGTCCTTCAACGATGCGGGTTGTGGTTTTCTTCTTCATGGGCTCGATTGCTCGCGAAGGCGTGAGTGACATTGAAGCAAGCTTCGAGCCTATGTCGTGAAACCGGGCGTGGTGGCGGCTGAGCGGAAGGGGCGGGGAAAGAGCGCGGCCCGATGCGCGGGGCCTGGTGGCATGTTTTACGTCGCCCTGAGCGGCGCGTGGATGGCGCCGTGTGACGCGGCGCGCGGCAAGGAAGCGCGCCGCGCCTGTGTAGCTTTGGCGCGGCGCGTGTGCAGTTTTACCGATGGGCTTTGGGCGACGGTGGCCCGGTGCGGTGCTTACTTCACCGTCTGCACGACTTCGAAGCCTTCGAACTCGGGATGGCTCAAGTAGACGGGACGGTTCGCGCCGCCGGCGTTACCCGCATTACCCGCGTTACGATGCGCGGCGCGAAATGCGTCGGAGCGCGTCCAGTCTTCGAAGTGTGCGTGGCTCGCCCAGATCGTGTGGCTCGCATAGAGCACATGATCTTCGCGCTGCGGCCCTTTGAGCAGATGAAATTCGATGAAGCCCGGCACTTCCTTCAAGTGCGTGTCGCGGGTGGCCCAGACTTCCTCGAATGCGGCCTCGGAGCCCGGTGCGACCTTGAAGCGGTTCATGGCGATATACATGCGGCGTTCCTCTTCGCTGACGAAAACCTCAAAAGCGCGGCGGCGCGCGGCGTGTCATCCTGCGCGCCGCCGCTTCGGTTCCCGATTATAAGAGGCCGCCCGCCACCATGCGCCGGGGTCTGCGCGAGGCGGGCGATCAGGCGACGCGGAATACCTGCACGGTGCCCGCAAGTTTGGTGGACTGCGTGTCGAGCGCCTGGGCGGCTGCCGTCACCTGCTCCACGAGCGCGGCGTTTTGCTGCGTGACTTCGTCCATCTGTGTGACGGCCGTGTCGACCTGTTCGATGCCGCTTTGCTGCTGCTCCGAAGCGGAAGCGATCTCGTTCATGATCGCTGTCACGCGCTGCACGGCCGAGTGCAATTCGGACATCGTCGAGCCCGCCGTGGAAACGAGCTCGGTGCCGTGCGCGACGGTTTCCACCGAACTCGCGATGAGATCCTTGATCTCCTTGGCCGCCGCCGCCGAGCGTTGCGCGAGCGAGCGCACCTCGCTCGCGACCACGGCGAAGCCGCGGCCTTGCTCGCCCGCGCGCGCCGCTTCCACCGCGGCATTGAGCGCGAGGATATTGGTCTGGAATGCAATGCCTTCGATGATCGCCGTGATCTCGGAGATCTTGTGCGAACTGCCTTCGATCTCGCCCATCGTGCTCACGACGTTCTCCACGACCTCGCTGCCGCGCGTGGCGACGCTCGCCGCCGTCTGGGCGAGCGTGCTGCCCTGGCGCGCGTTGTCGGTGTTCTGCTTCACGGCCGAGGTGAGCTCGTTCATGCTCGCGGCCGTTTCCTGGAGCGAGGCGGCCTGTTCCTCGGTGCGCGCCGAGAGGTCGATCATGCCTGCCGCGATCTGGCGCGTGGCGACCGAGACCGATTCGCTGCCCGAGCGCACCGCGCCCGTCACCGAGCCCAGCTCCATGCGGGTTTTTTCGATGCTTTCCAGCAGCAGGCCCATCTCGTCGCGGCGCTGCGCGCGCACGCTGCGGCTCAGGTTGCCCGAGGAGATGTCATTGAGGCTCGTGAGCGCGTAATTGAGCGGCACCATGATCGCGCGGCGCAGCACCACCCAGCCGATGCCCGCGCCCAGCAGGCCGAGCACGACCATCGCCGCGCTCACGCCCGAGAACAGGTGGAAATTGGCTTCGGCCTCCTCATAACGCACTTTCGCGTTGTCGTAGAGATGCTTCTTGACCTCGTTGTTCGCGGCGCTCATGGCGCTGTAGAGGTCGGAGAGCTGCGTCATCGCGATGTTGTCGGCGCTGGCCCGGTCGCCCGACTCAAGCGCTTTCGTGAAGTCCGCCACCCCGTTGCGCATGGCCGTGCGGCGCTCGGTGGTCGCCGCGATGAGCGGCAGCTCGTCGCTTTCGTGCGGCATCTGCGTGAACTTCGTCCACCAGGCATCGGACTCCTTGAAGAAGCCGGCGGCGCGCTGCAACTGGTCGGGCACCGTGGGCGCGTCGGGGTGCAGCGCCACGCGGTCGAGCACGAGGCGCGTGCGCGCGATGTAGATCTCGGCGTTGTCGATGGCCGTGGAGGCGGCGAGTTTGTTGCGATAGGTATCGCGGTTGGCGCTGTTGGCCTTCTGCGTGCTGATGAAGCCAAGCACGCCGGAAACCGCGAGCAGGAGGGCGAGAAGCGCGAACGTAAGTGCGATGCGCGCTCGAATGGTGAGTGTCATGCGTCTGTACCGTTTTGACCAAGGGCGACGCGAGCGGGGCTGGCCCGCCATCGGACTGCCGCCGTCGGGCGTCACCTTACATATCGACAGCTGGCGGCCGGGATTTAGGGGAAACCCTGAATATTTTTAAGAGACTACAGAATTCGCGTCTCTTGTTAGTGGTTGAGGGCAATCGGGAGGCGCTTGAGCCGGATGGAATCGTCGATGGCGCATCCCGTTGTGTCCGTCTGACAGGATGGGGAATAAGCGTGCCTGCCGTTCCGCATGCAAGTGATTTGCGATTAGCGCGCAAGTTCGCGTAATTTCAGTGTTTATTGGCCGATTTTTGGCGACGTTCTTCGGCGCGCCACGCAGATGTGCACGAAACCCTCCCTGAAATCTTCTTCACATTTGGTAATGTTATAACGTAACATTTGCGTCGAGCTATAGCCGCACCGACCTGCGCGGCGGGCGTCCACCCTGGGCCCCGGACGTTCGCCGCCGATTACTCCAACGACGCAAACAAGAATCCATCGTGGCGACCATCCCTTTTACGTCTTTGCCCGCGCTGCTGGCACGCCTGCGCTTCGCGCGCGTCCTGCCGCTCGCCCCATTGCCGCTGGCGCTTTGCGGCGCTCTCGCGCATGCCCAATCGACAGGAACGAACGTTGGCGATGCGGCGAGCGGCGAAACCCGGCAGAGCGTCGCGACGCTCGCGCCCGTTTTCGTCACCGCGAACCCGCTCGGTAATACCGATCTCACCGCGCCTTCCACGGCGCTCTCCGGCGACGCACTCGTTCTGCGCAGCGCCAATTCGCTCGGCGAGACGCTCAACGGCCTGCCGGGCGTTTCCACGACGACTTACGGCCCGATGGTCGGGCGGCCCATCATTCGCGGCATGGACGGCGACCGTATCCGCCTGCTGCAAAATGGCGTGGCCGCGTTCGACGCTTCGTCGCTCTCGTACGATCACGCCGTGCCGCAGGACCCGCTTTCGATCGAGCGCGTCGAGATCGTGCGCGGGCCGGCCGCGCTGCTGTATGGCGGCAACGCCATAGGCGGCGTCGTGAACACCATCGACAACCGGATTCCCCGCGAGCCGATCTCGGGCGTCACGGGCACCGTTGACGCAAGCTACGGCGGCGCAAACGACGCGCGCGCGGGCGCGGCGCAGGTGGAAGGCGGCAACGGTGGTTTCGCGTTTCACGTGGACGCCTTCGCGCGCGACACGAGCAACGAGCGCATTCCCGGCTACGCGCATTCCGCGCAGCAACGCGCGCTCGACGGCCCGGACGCCGAGCAGCCCTACGGCAGCATCCCGAACAGCGACGGCCGCTGGCACGGCGGCTCGGTCGGCACCTCGTACACGTGGGCGGACGGCTACGCGGGCATCTCGTACAACGGCTTCGACGCGAACTACGGCTCGGTGGCCGAGGACGACGTGCGCCTGCGCATGCATCAGGATCACGTGGCCGTGGCATCGGAAGTGCGCAACTTGCAGGGGCCGATCAGCCAGCTCAAGTTCGATTTCGGTTATACGGACTACGAACATCGCGAGATCGACAACGGCGAAACCAGCACCACGTTCCGCAATCACGGTTATGAAGCGCGGATCGAGGCGCGCCACGCGAAGATCGGGCCGCTGGAGGGCGCGTTCGGCGTGCAGGTGAGCCAGAACACGTTTTCAGCGCTGGGCGACGAGGCGCTCGTGCCCACCACGCAAACGACCAATGTCGCGCTGTTCGGGCTGGAAGAGTGGAACGTGACCCCGGCGCTCAAGCTGAGCGTGGGCGGGCGTATCGAGCATGTGAAGCTCGACCCGGTGGCGGGGGAAGAGGGCACGAAGTTCGCGGGCGCGGCCTCGCGCGACTTCAACGCGGGCAGCCTTTCGGCGGGCGCGCTCTACAAGCTCACGCCGGTGTGGTCGGTGGTCGGCAACGTGGCGTACACGGAGCGCGCGCCCACTTTCTACGAGCTGTATGCGAACGGCCCGCACGACGCGACCGGCCAGTATCTGATCGGCAACCCCGACGCGCAGAAGGAAAAGGCCATCTCGACCGATCTTTCGTTGCGCTACGCGAGCGGCCCGAACAAGGCGAGCGCGGGCGTGTTCTACAGCCGCTTTCGCAACTACCTCACGGAGTACAACACGGGCCGTCTCGTGGATGACGACGACACGCCCGTACCCGCCGGCACCGCGGACGCGCTCAACGAAGCCGTCTACCGCGGCGTGCCCGCGGAGTTTTACGGCGTGGAACTGGAAGGGCGCTGGCGCGTGCTGGAGAAGGGCGCGCACCGGCTCGACCTGGGTTTGACCGGCGATTACACGCACGCGCGCAATGCCGACACGGGCGCGCCGCTGCCGCGCATCGCGCCGTTGCGCGTGACGCTCGACGCCGACTACGGCTATGGCCCGTTCGGCGCGAACGCCGAACTCGTGCATGCCTGGGCGCAACACCGCGTGCCCGAGGACGATTTTCCGACCGCCGGCTATACGACCTTGGCAATTGCGCTCACCTACAAATTCCATGTGGGCGCAACGAACTGGCTCGCGTACCTGCGGGGCGACAATCTCACCAACCAGGACGTGCGCTATGCAAGCTCCGTGGTGCGCGATATTGCGCCCGAAGGCGGGCGCAGCGTGATGGTGGGCTTGCGCACGACGTTCTAGCGCGGCTCCCGGCTCACGCCGTCGCGGTTGCAGGCCGCGCCGCCGCGCTCGGCGGCTGGCCGGTCTGCTGCCGCGAGCGGCCCGAGCTCAGATAGTCGGCGATCGAGTCCTGCGTGATCTCGCCCACATAGCCGCCGTCGGCGTCGAGCACCGGCATCCACGAAGCGCGGAACTGGTACATCTTCGAGAGCACGATGCGCAGGTTGTCGTCCACCGAAACCGTAGCCGGGAACGGTGTGATGCGCTCGCCGCACGCGCCCTCGGCCCCGCGCGCGGCGCGCCGTCCGACGAAGCCGAGCGCATGGCGCGCGTCGTCGAGCACGGTGAGGTAGCGCGAGTCGCCTTCGTCCATCACGGCGAACGCTTGAGCGAGCGGGGTTTCCACGCGCGCGGTTTCGGGCTGCGTGGCGGCGTCGCCGGCCTTCACGAGCAACAGGCGCTTGAGCGTGCTGTCCTGGCCCACGAACTGCGCGACGAAGTCGTCGTGCGGGCGCGCGAGCAGCGTGTCGGGATGGTCGTATTGCACGAGCTTGCCGCGCCGGAACACGGCAATGCGGTCGCCGAGCTTGATCGCCTCGTCGATGTCGTGGCTCACCATGATGACGGTCTTCTTCAGTTGCCGCTGCATCTGGAAGAACTCGTTCTGGATGGTTTCGCGATTGATCGGATCGACCGCGCCGAACGGCTCGTCCATGAGCAGCACGGGCGGGTCGGCGGCCAGCGCGCGAATCACGCCGATGCGTTGCTGCTGCCCGCCCGAAAGCTCGCGCGGATAGCGCTTCAAATACAGCTTCGGGTCGAGTGCGACCATCGACATGAGTTCCGCCGCGCGCTCGGCGCAACGCTTCTTGTCCCAGCCGAGCAGGCGCGGCACGACCGTGATGTTCTCCGCGATCGTCATGTTCGGAAAGAGGCCGATCTGCTGGATCACGTAGCCGATATGGCGGCGCAGATCCACTTCGTTCAGGCCCGTGGTGTCCTCGCCGTTGATGAGCACGCGGCCCGAGGTGGGCTCGATCAACCGGTTGATCATCTTGAGCGTGGTGGTCTTGCCGCAGCCCGAGGGGCCGAGGAACACGCAGATCTCGCCTTCGGCCACCGAAAGGCTCACCGAATCGACGGCGCGCACGGGCTGGCCGTCTTTCTGCGTGAAGGTCTTCGTGAGTTGGTCGAGTTCGATCATGTCTTCTGCACTCCTTTCGGTGTCAAGGCACGCTGCAACATCTGCAACAAGAGGTCGGCGACGATGGCGAGCACGCTCACGAGCACGGCGCCCACCAGCAGCTTCATCAAGCTGCTCTGGCCGATGGCGCGAATGATGAGGGTGCCGAGGCCGCCTGCGCCGATCACGGCGGCAATCGTCATCACGCCAATGTTCATCACGACCGCGGTGCGCACGCCCGCGAGAATCACGGGCACGGCGAGCGGCAAATCCACGAGCCGCAGCCGTTGCCACGACGTCATGCCGATGCCGGTGCCCGCTTCCTTGATCCCCGCGTCGACGTTGCTCAACGCGAGATAGGTGTTGCGCATGATCGGCAGCAGCGAGTAGAGGAACACGGCCGTGATGGCGGGCACGGCGCCGATGCCCTGGCCAAAGCGCGAGAACACCGGAATCATGAGGCCGAAAAGCGCGATGGAGGGCAGCGTGAGGACCACGGTGGCGAGGCCGAGCAGGGGCGCGGCGAGCCAGTTATGGCGGCTGATGAGCACGCCGAGCGGCACGCCCGCGATGATCGCGCAGCCCACCGCGATGCCCACGAGGTAGATGTGTTGCAGCGTGAGCTGCAACAGTTCGGGCCAGTTCGCCGCGAGGTAGTCGAATACGTTCATGCGTCCTCCTTCAAGGCAGCGGATGCGTGCGCAGGAAGTCGGCGGCGACTGCCTCGGCGGACTTGCCGTCGAGATCCACGGCCTTGTTCATGTCCTGCATCACGTCGTTGTTGAGGGCGGCGGAAAGCGCATTGAGCTGCGCGGCCAGCTTCGGATTGTGTTCGAGCGCTTCCTTGCGCACCACGGGCGTGGCGTTGTACGGCGGGAAGAAGTGCTTGTCGTCTTCGAGCGGCACAATGCCGAAGCCCTTCACGCGGCCGTCCGTCGTGTAGACGAGGCCGATCTTGAGCTGGTTGTTGTGCAGCGCCGTGTAGACGAGGCCGGGGTCCATCTGCTTCATCTGCGAGCGACGAAAGCTCATGCCGTAGGTGGCGAGCAGTGGCTTCAGGCCGTCCGGGCGATTGGCGAACTCGGCGTCCATGCCGAACACGTAGCGTTTCGCGTCGGGGTCGGTCTTCAGCCTCTCGGCCAGTTGCGAGATCGTGGTGATGCCCGTTTCCTGCGCGAACTTGCTTGGCAGACCTAACGCATAGGTGTCGTTGAGCGGAGACGCGTCGAGCCAGACGAGGCCGCGCGGCGCGTCGAGCGCCTTCACGCGTTCGTACATGGCCTCGGGCGAGAGCTTCTCCGTGAGCTTGTCATAGACCAGCGCCGCGGTGCCCGTGTAATCCCACACGAGGTCGAACTGGCCGTTTTCGAGCGCGCTGCGCATGAGCGTGCTGCCAAGCCCCGAGCGCACTTCCACCGTGTAGCCGCGCGAGCGCAGGTATTGCGCCGTGACTTCGGCAAGCACGTATTGCTCGGTGAAGTTCTTCGCGCCGAGCACGAGCTTTTGCTGCGCCAGCGCGGTGGCGGGCGCAGCGGCGGCCACGAGCGCGGTGCCGAGCACGCACGCCTGCACGAAGCGGCGCAGCCGTTTGAATGGCGATGTGAGCATCATGCGAGTCCCCCGTTGCGCGCGAGCCAATGGCGGCTGCCAGTGGCGACCACGCCGTCGAGCACCAGCGCAAGCGCGGCCGTAAACGCGGCGCCGAGCAGCAGCAAGGGCTGATCGTTCAGATAGATGCCGGGGAAAATGAGGGAGCCGAGACTGTCCGCGCCAATCAGATAAGCGAGCGGCGCCGTGCCCACGTTGATGGCGAGCGCGGTGCGCACGCCGCCCACGATAATGGGCAAGGCATTGGGCAACTCCACGCGCGTGAGCGACTGCCACCCCGTCATGCCGATGCCGCGCGCCGCTTCGCGCAGCGCCGCGGGCACGTTTTTCACGCCTTCATAGGTGTTGCGCGTGATCGGCAGAAGCGAGGCGAGAAAGAGCGCGACGATGGCGGGAATGTCCCCGATGCCGAACACGCCAAGCGCAATGGCGAGCACCGCGAGCGAGGGAATCGTGTTGCCGATGTTGAAAATCTGCATGAAGCGTTCGGCCTGGCGCGTGAAGCGCGGCCGGCTGAGCAGCACGCCCGCAGGCACGCCGACCACGATGGCGAGCACCATCGAATAGCCGACGAGCAGCAGGTGCCGCCCGGTGTAGTACGCGAGATCGCCTGCGTGGTTGTGCCACGTGTCGGCGCCGATGGCGCGTGAGAGCGCCCACGCAAGCACGGCAAGGGCGATAAGGCTGCCCGCGAGCAGGGCAGAGCGTCGAGTCATGAAGATGCGCCTCCTGGTTTCGGTGCCGCGGGCGCAGGGCCGCGCAGCGGGGACGCCTGTGCGCATGCACAGGGCGCCGCGAAGGGAGTTCGTGATCCCGGCGTGGCCGCGATTTGAACTGACGGAAACACTGGGCCGCCAGCGCACGATCAGTGCGTGGCAGCAGTCGCATGAACGCGCGTGGGCGTTCTTCGGGTTGTCATGTTCAGCCCAACGGTACCGAGCAAATCGATACGCGCTGAAGCAGTGCACCGTCTCACGACGGCATGGATGCGCAAGGGCCAGAGCCGCTACGCGGGGGCCGGAGGCCCGCTTGAATGGCGATTGCGATGCGGTGGCCATGCATACGGGCCTTGCATCTCAATGCGCACGAGAACGTCTTCGTTGTGATCGAAACGAGATCAGTATAGATCATTCGATTAGGTGCGTCTACCTTGGGGAACGATCGCGCTTTGACGTATGACGGGTCGAATGCAATGGAGTATGTCATTTCGGGAAATTAATCAGGTATGCAGATGAAAATAAGGCGGTAGCATTTCCCGTTTCTGGAAAACGATAAAAAGTGCCATACAGGTACGCGTTTTTCTCATGTGGCCGCTGTAGCAATTCACGTTCCCGGTGTTGCGCGATCGCTTGAGGAAAATTATTCCGCTTCTTGACCTGTCTTAAGTTTCGTTTAAGAAAGGCCATTTACTTTCAGGCGTTCCGCGCATCGGCTTTCGCGTGCTGGACGAACCGCGTGTCGATGTCATCTTCGCTGTCACCTCGAAAGGCGCCGTATTTGCGCGTGCCTTTCCTGCTCTGCAATCCGGCATTCCATTCATGGCTTTTCGTGCAATCGCGGCGTCTCCCGGCTTCGCGGGAAAAATTATCGTTGTGTCCGCAATCGGTTTGACGAGCGCCGTGGTGCTCGTCAAACGGCCTCTCACCGAAACGCCCGATGATCCGCTCTCCGCAGCGGTGAGCGCGGCCCCGGCCACGCCGTCGGCCTCGCAGCCCGTCGCGGCCAGCGCCGCTGCGGCGAGCGAACCCGAACCGGTGTTTCGCGTGGAGTCCGCCGTGGTTCAGCACAGTTTTTCGGAGGCGGCGCAACGGCTGGGCGTCGATGCGGCGACGACCGCGCGGCTCGCGCGCGCGTTCTCGGGACGGCTCGATTTTCGTCGCGATCTGCAACGAGGCAGCGAAATCCGCTTCGTGTTCCGCAAGGACGCAGATGATGCGAGCGAAGCGAACGGCGCGAGTGCTGCAAATGGTGCAAGCGCTGCAAGTGGTGCAAGCGTTCCGGTCGTCGCCGGTGACGCGCCCGCGTCCGACGACACGCCCGTCGCGATCCGCATTTCCACCGGCAACGCCTCGCACGATCTCTTCCTCTACCGCAATCTGGCGGGCAAGGCCTTCTACTATTCGGCGGACGGCCACGCGGCCATGCCGTCGTTCCTGCGCTACCCGGTGAAGTTCACGCGCATTTCCTCGCACTTCTCCATGCGCCGCCTCGATCCGGTCACGCACCGCATCCAGCCGCACGAAGGCGTCGATCTCGCCGCGCCGGCGGGCACGCCGGTTCACGCCACCGCGCGCGGCACTGTGAGTTTCGTGGGCTGGCAAACGGGCTACGGCAAGGTCGTGAAGCTCGATAACTTCGGTCCTTACTCGACGACCTTCGCGCACCTCTCGCGCTTCGCGAAGCACCTGAGGCCCGGCCAGTCGGTGCAGAAAGGCGAGGTGATCGGCTATGTGGGCGCGACGGGCTGGGCGACCGGTCCGCACCTGCACTACGAGGTGCACGTGGACCAGGTCGCGCAGGATCCGCTTACCGTGGACCTGCCGCATCGCGACCCGCTCCAGGGCGAGGACAAGCAGCGTTTCGCGCAGCAGGTCGAGCGCATGGACGCGCTGCTGTAGGCTCGCCGCAGCCGCATGCTGCGCTGCGTGCAAAGTTTGCCGATTTTCGATAACGCGTCGATTAATGACCCAATAGCATGGTTCCACTCACCCGAGGCGGCCAGGGACGGCGGCCCGGGCTATCCAGAGGGGAAAAACCATGCAAAGCGAGTCGAACGCAAGTCCCGCCGCAGTGGGGAAGGCAGGCGGCAAGGCAGGCGAGCCCGCGCTCAAGCAAACGCTCGGCACGTGGCAGTTGTGGGGCATCGCGGTCGGCCTCGTGATTTCAGGCGAATATTTCGGCTGGAGCTACGGCTGGGCCACGGCCGGCACGCTCGGCTTCGTCGTCACCGCGCTGTTCGTCGCGGCGATGTACACCACGTTCATTTTCAGCTTCACCGAACTCACCACCTCCATCCCGCACGCTGGTGGCCCGTTCGCCTACGCGCGCCGGGCATTCGGCCCGCTGGGCGGCTATCTCGCGGGCGCGGCCACGCTGGTTGAGTTCGTGTTCGCGCCGCCCGCCATCGCGCTGGCGATCGGCGCTTATCTGCACGTGCAGTTCCCCGGCCTCGAACCGAAGCACGCGGCCATGGGCGCGTATCTCGTGTTCATGGCGCTCAATATCGTGGGCGTGCAGATTGCCGCGACCTTCGAACTGATCGTCACGCTATTCGCCATTTTCGAATTGCTCGTGTTCATGGGTGTGGTGTCGCCGGGCTTTGCCTGGTCCAATTTCCTCAAGGGCGGCTGGTCGGGCAACGATCACTTCTCGCTCGGCTCGTTTCACGGCATGTTCGCGGCGATCCCGTTCGCCATCTGGTTCTTCCTCGCGATCGAAGGCGTGGCCATGGCCGCCGAAGAAGCGAAGAACCCGCGCCGCTCGATCCCCATCGCCTACGTGGCCGGCATTCTCACGCTCGTGGCGCTCGCCGTGGGCGTGATGGTGTTCGCGGGCGGCGCGGGCGACTGGACCAAGCTCTCCAATATCAACGACCCGCTGCCGCAAGCCATGAAGTTCATCGTGGGCGAGCATAGCGGCTGGATGCATATGCTCGTGTGGCTCGGCCTCTTCGGTCTCGTGGCGTCGTTTCACGGCATCATCCTCGGCTACTCGCGGCAAATTTTCGCGCTTGCCCGGGAAGGCTACCTGCCCGCGTGGCTCGCGAAGATCCACCCGCGTTTCAAGACGCCTTATCGCGCGATTCTCGCGGGCGGCGTGGTGGGCATCGCTGCGATCTACAGCGACGAGCTGATCCAGTTCGGCGGCCAGACGCTCACGGCCAACATCGTCACGATGTCGGTGTTCGGCGCGATCGTGATGTACATTGTGAGCATGGCGGCGCTCTTCAAGCTGCGCCGCGCGCAGCCGGCGATGGACCGGCCGTTCCGCGCGCCGCTGTACCCGTATTTCCCGGCGTTCGCGCTCGTGGCCGCGCTCGTTTGCCTTGGCACGATGGTGTATTTCAACGCGCTCGTGGCGGGAGTGTTCGTCGTGTTTCTCGCGCTGGGGTACGGTTATTTCCTCGCCACGCGCACACAGCGCGACGCCATGCCGGGCGAGGCGCTGCTCGAGGAGTGAGCCGCAAGATTTGCAGGAGTCCATCGCATGAACCATACGGAGACGATCGGCGCGCGCACCTACCGTTTCGCCGACCTCAAGACGCTGCTCGCGAAAGCGAGTCCGCTGCGCTCGGGCGACCAGCTAGCGGGCGTGGCGGCGGCGAGCGAGGAGGAGCGCGTGGCCGCCAAAATGGCGCTGGCGGCGGTGCCGCTCAAGGCGTTTCTTTCCGAGGCGCTCGTGCCCTACGAAGACGACGAGGTCACGCGTCTGATCGTCGACGATCACGACCAGGGCGCCTTCGCCGCGGTCTCGCACCTCACGGTGGGCGACTTCCGCGACTGGCTGCTCTCGGGCGAGGCGAGCACCGAAGCGCTCGAACGCCTCGCGCCCGGTCTCACGCCGGAGATGGTCGCGGCGGTGTCCAAGCTCATGCGCAATCAGGACCTCATCGCCGTGGCGAAGAAGCGTCCCGTGGTCACGCGCTTTCGCAATACCGTGGGGCTGCCGGGGCGCATGTCGGTGCGCCTTCAGCCCAACCATCCCACCGACGACGTGAAGGGCATTGCCGCCTCGATGCTCGACGGCCTCATGTACGGCTGCGGCGACGCGATGATCGGCATCAACCCCGCCACGGACAGCCTCGCGGCCATCGTGAAGCTGCTCGCCATGATCGACGGCTTTCGCGAGCGCTACCGCGTGCCCACGCAAGCGTGCGTGCTCACCCACGTGACCAACACGATCGCGGCGATCGAAAAGGGCGCGCCCGTCGATCTCGTGTTCCAGTCGATTGCCGGCACCGAGAAGGCCAACGCGAGCTTCGGCATATCGCTCGCGCTCTTGCAGGAAGCGCGCGAGGCGGCGCTTTCGCTCAAGCGCGGCACGGTCGGCAATAACCTCATGTACTTCGAGACGGGGCAGGGCAGCGCGCTGTCGGCCAATGCGCACTACGGCGTGGACCAGCAAACCTGCGAGGTGCGCGCCTACGCCGTCGCGCGCAAGTTCGAACCGTTTCTCGTCAACACGGTGGTGGGCTTTATCGGCCCCGAATATTTGTACGACGGAAAGCAGATTATCCGCGCGGGCCTCGAAGACCACTTTTGCGGCAAGCTGCTCGGCGTGCCGATGGGTTGCGACATCTGCTACACGAATCACGCGGAAGCCGACCAGGACGACATGGACACCCTGCTCACGCTGCTGGGCGCGGCGGGCATCAACTTCATCATGGGCATACCGGGCGCCGACGACGTGATGCTCAACTACCAGAGCACCTCGTTTCACGACGCGCTCTACGTGCGCGATCTGCTCGGCCTGCGCCGCGCGCCCGAGTTCGAGGAGTGGCTGGAGACGATGGAGATCATCGACGCGAAAGGCGCGCTCCTGCCCGGCTCCGCGCGCGTGCCGCTGCTCGCGGGCGCACACGAGTGGATGGGGATCGACGCATGAGCGACCCCGTCGAAAAGAACCCCTGGGGCGGGCTCAAGGCGTTCACGAACGCGCGCATCGCGCTCGGGCGCGCGGGCAACGGGCTGCCTACCGCGCCGCTGCTGGCGTTCAATCTTTCGCATGCACAGGCGCGCGACGCTGTGCATCAGCCGCTCGACGCCGATGCGTTGCGCCGCACGCTCGAAACCGAGGGCTTTGCCACGCTCGGTGCGGAAAGCGCCGCGCCCGACCGGCAGCATTACTTGCGCAGGCCGGATCTCGGGCGGCGCTTGTCGGAGGCGAGCCGGGTCGCTCTGGCTGAGGTCGCTGGCTCCGGCGCGGCTGCGCCAGGCGGCGAAGCGCCCGAGGTGGTGTTCGTGATTGGCGACGGGCTCTCGGCGTTTGCCGCCGCGAAGCAAGCCGTGCCGTTGCTGCTCGCCGTGCGCGAGCGTTTGGCGGGCTGGCGCATCGGGCCCGTGGTCGTCGCGCGCCAGGCGCGCGTGGCCCTTGGCGACGAGATCGGCGAGTTGCTTGGCGCAACGCTCGTTGCGATGTTGATTGGCGAGCGGCCAGGACTCAGTTCGCCTGACAGCCTGGGCGTTTATCTCACGTACGCGCCGAAGGTAGGGTGCCACGACGCGCAACGCAACTGCATTTCGAACGTGCGGCCCGAAGGGCTGCCGTATGAGGCTGCCGCGCACAAGCTGCATTACCTCCTCACCCATGCGCGGCGGCTTGGCCTGACGGGCGTTGGACTGAAGGACGATAGTGACGCCGCGTTGCCTGGCGGCGTCGAGGCTGTGCGCATCACATCCGAATGAGTCTCATCGCGGACCGTGTCGTGTCCCGTGTTGTGTGCCTCGCTGCGTTCGCTCTGTGCATTTAGCGGGATGCACCGTGCCGGTGCGCGCCGCTCGTTACGCAGCGTTTGCGCCACTGGTGAGCACCCGCGTGACAGAACGCTGCGCCGCGATGGAGCAGCCGCGCGCACGATCTGGCCATTCGGCCAGGTATTCGCGTTGGCGCGACTCTTGCATGATGGAGTGACTGGATTGATGCAGGCGCGTGCAAGGAGTCACCCATGAACGAAACGGTTGAGCGTACCGAAGCCACGGCCGAGGACACGCAGCGCAACGCGCAGGGCGCGGCGTTTCCGGCCGGGCGCCCCGTGGTGAGCGTCGCGCACGACGCCGACGAACAGGCGCGCAACCTCGTGGGCTGGCGTCAGACTTACGACCAGTTGGCGGCGGGCCGCTTCGTCGGCAGCCTGACCGAATTGCCGCTCGACACGATGAAGGTATTTCGCGAAACCACGAGCCACACGCTGCGTCAGGCGTGCGAGGTGCGGGGCGACGCATACTGGTTCGGCATTCCGGTTGCGCGCGAAGGCCATGCGCGCATCGACGCGCAGCCCATCGGGGCGGACGCCTTCGCGCTGCGGCCCGGCAACATCGAGTTCGAACTGCTCACTCCGGCGCAATTCTCCATCTACGGTGTGGTCGTGCGCGGCGACGTGCTGCGCCACCATGCGGCTACGGTCGAGCACACGTCGCTCGACGAACGCCTGCCGCGCACGCCGATCGTGCAGGCCGGCGCGGCACGCGTCGAGCGGTTGTGCGCACTGCTCGCGAAGCATCTGGACAGCGGAGATGGCTCCGCGCAAGCGGGCGTGCCCAATGTGCCGCTATCCGGTTTCGAGCGCGATGAAGTTCAGGCCGAGGTGCTCGCCGCGTTGTTCGACGTGTGCGCGGGCGACGGCGGCGACGTTGCCGAGCCCGCTTCGCGGCGGCGCTGGATCGTCGGGCAGGCGCGCGACTACGTGCTCGCGCATCGTGCGCGGCCCGTTGGCGTGCCCGAGCTTTGCGAGCAACTGCACGTGAGCCGCCGCACGTTGCAATACTGCTTTCAGGACGTGCTCGGCATGGCGCCCGCAACCTATTTGCGTGCGCTGCGCCTGAACGGCGCGCGGCGCGACCTGTGCGGGCGGGCGGCCGGTTCGGTGCAGGACGTGGCCGCCGCATGGGGCTTCTGGCATTTGAGCCAGTTTTCCGCCGACTATCGGCGCATGTTCGGCATGCGCCCTTCGGAAGCGCTGCGCACGAATTAATCGAGTTGCTTGTGATAGAACGTCGTGCCGCAAAACGCGCCATCGGGCATCAGCGCGTAATTGGGCACGGCGCCCACGCGCTGCCAACCGGCGCGCACGTAGAGGCGCTCGGCCGCGCCGCCCGTCACCGTGTCGAGCACGAGCACGGACTTGCCATTGGCGCGCGCCGCGCCGTCAATGGCTTGCATCAAGCGCAGACCCACGCCGCGACCACGCGCGGCGCGGTGCACCAGCACCTTCGCGACATCGGCGCGATGCGGCTGGTTCTCGGGCTGCGCTGTCACGAGTTGCGCGGTGCCCACCACGCGCCGCTGCGCGTCCTCGGCCACGAGCAGCACGCGCTCCCCGCGCGCCACGCCTTGCGCGACCTCGCGCCAGAACGCGAGCGCCGTGTCGAGCGAGAGGGGCAGCATGAAGCTCACCGAGGCGCCGCCTTCCACGCAATCGATCAGCACGTCGGCCAAGGCCTGTGTGCCAGCCTGTGCTTCGTCGCCGGTCAGCCGGCGCACCCTGATATCGTCGGTCATCTGGAATCGGTCATTTAGTTAGTGATCCTGCACAGTGAGACGAGATAACGCGCGGGCTCGCTCGTGGGATTGCGATAGACAATAGGGCAATCAAGACGCATGGCGAGACAGTCGCCGGTTTCGAGCCGCCATAGCCGCTCGCCCACGCGCATCTCCATGACGCCTTCGATGACCCAAACCTGCTGATGAATTTCCGCGTCGCGCAGGCTCGTGTCGTACGCCACCCGCTGGCCCGGCGGAAAGCGCACCTCCACGAGCTGGATGGGCGACCACGCGGGCGGCGAGAGATTGCGCCGCACATAGCCCGATTCCGGGTCGGTCCAGACGGTCTGATCGCGCTCGGCGACGTGAGGCGAGGGCGCCTGCTGCGCCTCGTTGCCGGGCGCCTCGAACAACGAGGCCAGCGAAACGCCCAGCGCCGTGGCCAGTTTGTCGAGCACGACAGCCGTGGGGCTGCTTTCGCCGCGCTCGATAAGCGAGATGTTCGAGCGGCTCACCGCGCTGCGCTCGGCGAGGGCCTCCAGCGACCAGCCTTTCGTGTCGCGCAGTTCGCGCAAGCGGCGGGCGATGTTTGTGTGGATATCCATATTATCCAGTTTAGTGGATCTGATTATCCAGTAAACTAGATTTCGACAAAATCTTTGTCAAGTTTTATGCGCACAAAGTTTTGTCGGTTCCACGCGACGTTTCATGCGTAGTGCATTTTTGACCGATCGTGCTATCCGTGTTGCAAACGTTTGCACAACCATGTCCTACAAGTAACTTGATTTAAATCATGTGATTGCCCTGCACCGGCTGTTAGCGTCTGCCTATCTCATAAAGACAAGCAGTGCGGTTCGGGGCGCAACATGCAACACCACACGCTAGACCTGGAAATCGGTCAGCTTCTTTCGGGACCGCCGCTCGCGTGCGGACCCGACGTGCCAATTCGCGAAGCGGCACGCATGATGGCCGAGCGGCGCTACAGCGCCATAGTGATTACTGAAATGGGCCGGCCGATCGGCATCTGGACCGAGCACGACGCGCTCGCGCTGGGCGACGACGCCGCCGCGCTCGCGCGGCCCATCCGTCTCGCGATGAGCCATCCCGTGCGTGCGCTGCCGGCCAGCACGCGTCTGCGCGACGCCGCGCTGCGCTTCAAGCGCGAGGGCATCCGTCATTGCCTCGTCGTGGATGCGGCGGGCCGCTCGCTCGGCATCGTCACGCAAACCGACCTCGTGATGAACCAGGGGCTCGAGTGCTTCCTGCGGCTCAAGACGGTCGGTTCCGTGAACGCGGCGATGCCGCTCGTGGTCGATGCACGCACGCCGATGCACGACGCCATGCAACGCATGCGCGCGCGCCGGTTGAGCGCGCTCGTCGTGAGCTATCCGGAAGGCGACTACGGCATCGTGACCGAGCGCGACGTGGTGCGCTTCGCCGCCGCGGGCGCGCTCGACGGCGCGGTGGGCGCACGCGCGAGCCGGCCGCTGCGCTCGCTCGCGCATTCGCAAAGCCTCTATGCCGCGCGTCAGTATCTCGTCGAGCACCGCATGCGCCATGTGGGCGTGATCGGCGAAGACGGGCGTCTTGCGGGCCTGCTCGACCTCTCGCATATCCTGCACGACATCGAAGACGAATTCGTGCGCGAGTTGCAGGTCGCGCTGCGCGAGCGCGACGACGCGCTGCTTGCCTCGCGCGCGAATCTGCGTCTTGCCGATCAGGTGGTGGAGTCGACGCTCGACGGCGTGATGATCACCGACCTCGACGGCACCATCGAGCGCGTGAATCCCGCCTTCACGCGTTTGACCGGCTATACGCAGCAAGAGGCGGTCGGGCGCAACGCGCGCCTGCTCAGTTCGGGCCGCCAGGGCCCCGGCTTCTATGGCGCGCTGTGGCGCAGCCTCCAGCAAAACGGCCACTGGAAGGGCGAAATCTGGAATCGCCGCAAGGACGGCACGCTTTACCTGGAATTCCTGACGATTTCCAGCATCTGCGACCCGGGCGGGCGCTGCACGCACTATGCGGCGATCTTCGCCGACATCACGCAGCGCCGCGAGACCGAGGAGCGCCTGAGCTATCTCGCGACCCACGACGCCTTGACGGGTCTGCCCAACCGCACGCTCTTCACCGAACGGCTCTCGCTCTCGCTCGCGCGTGCGCGCCGCTCGGGCAAGCGCGTGGCGGTGATGTTCCTCGACCTCGACCGCTTCAAGCTCATCAACGACACGATGGGCCACGGCGTGGGTGACGAAGCGCTCACCGTGATCGCCACGCGCTTGCGCGAGGCGGTGCGCGAAACCGATACGGTCGCGCGTCTGGGCGGCGACGAGTTCACGCTGCTCATCGAGGATATCGAGGACATTCGCCACGTCGGCCAGATCGCGCAAGGGTTGCTCGTGCGCGTGGGCGCGGCGATGCATATCGGCGAGCAGTTGCTGTTCGTTACGCCAAGCATCGGCATCAGCATGTATCCGGACGACGCGCGCGACCCGCGCCAGTTGCTCATGCAGGCCGACCGCGCGATGTACGAAGCCAAGGACGCGGGCAAGAACAATTTCCGCTTCTTCGCCGCGCCGATGACGTCATCGGCGATGGAGCGCATCGTGCTCGAAAGCGAGTTGCATCATGCGCTGGAAGCGGACGAGCTCGTGCTGCATTACCAGCCCGAGTTCGACGTGTCGAGCGGGGCGCTCGTCAATATCGAGGCGCTGGTGCGCTGGCAGCATCCGCGCCGCGGCCTCGTGCCGCCCGACCAGTTCATTCCGATTGCCGAGGAATCCTCACTGATCGTGCCGATGGGCGCGTGGGTGCTGCGCGAGGCCTGCCGCCAGGCGCGCGAGTGGCTGGACGAGGGTTTCGACTTCGGCCGCATGAGCGTGAATCTTTCCGCGCGGCAGTGCCTGCACGACGGCTTCCTGCATCAACTCACGACCATCCTCAGCGAAACGGGCCTGCCGGCCACGCGTTTGCAACTCGAACTCGTGGAGAGCATGGCGATGATGACCGGTCGCGGCGGCATCGAAGCGCTGCTGCACGAACTGGCGACGCGCGGCATCAGCCTCGCGATCGACGACTTCGGCACCGGCTATTCGTCGTTCAAGTATTTGCAGTCCCTGCCGGTCGACACGCTCAAGGTGGACCGCTCGTTCCTCGCGGAGATGGCCGCGCCGCAGGCGGGCATGCCGCAGCCGAGCGTCGAGCGAAGCGCGGCGCGCGACCGCTCGATCGTGCGCGCGATCGTGGCGATGGCGCGCTCGCTCGGCGTGACCGTCGTGGCCGAGGGTGTCGAGACGCCACGGCAACTGGCGTTCCTGCGCGAGATCGGCTGCGACCGCGCGCAAGGCTTCCTGCTCGCGCGTCCCGCGCCGGCCGAGTTGATGCCGCGTGCGTTCGATCTGTGCGAGGCCGGCTGAAGGCCGTCCTGACTTTTCCCCTTTAGCCGAAGTATCTGGAGAATCCCGTGACGACCAACGACGAGATGCTGCTGCATTCGATGACCGCGCTAGTGAGCGCCCATGGCAAGGCCATCTCGCGCTTCGGCGCGAGCGTGGTCGTGATGACGAAGTTCGTCGAAGCGGTGCTGCCGCAACTGTCCACGCCGCAGATCGAGCGCACGATCCAGGCGTTTCGCGCGCAACTGGGCGAGGCGATGGCCGTGGCCGACGATGTGCGGCTGCCCGGCGAGTACCGCACCACGCTGATCGAACAGGCGAACGTGCTGCTGGCGAGGCTTGGCGGCGAGCCCGCCGGATCACACTGAGGCGCCGAGGCGCGAACACGCGATGATGAGCAATCTGACGATTCGAAAAGGGCTGCTGCTCGTGCTGTGCACGTTCGCGGCGATGCTGGTGGTGGGCGCCGCCGTGGGCGTGCTGATGATCGGCCGCGCCGACGACTCCGCGCGCTTCATTCATGAAGTCGCGCGCCAGGACGCGCTCGCGCTCGCGTTGCGCGAAGACGCGGCGCTCGCGCAAGCGGCGCTCGCGCGCGGCTATCAGGCCGCGAAGGAAAACAGCGATGCGAGCGCGCGCGAGGCGGCGCAGCAGGACGCGCACGATCTCTTCGAGCAGGGCGCGAAGCACGGCGCCGCGCTGCGCGAGAGCGCGCCGTTCGATGCGCAGGCGGCCGTGCAACGCGACGCGTTGCTCGGCGCGTGGGCCGCGCTCACGGACTCGCTGCAACGCTCGGCCGCGGCGCTCCAGGGCGGCGACACGGCGGCCTACGCCGCACTCGCGGCCGGCGACGTGACGCAGGCGAACACGCGCTTCTCGGCGGCCGTGTCTACGTTGCGCGCCAATGCCGACGCGGCCACGCGCGCCGCGCTCGACCAGGGCGCACGCGAGCACGACTGGGTGATGGCGATGGTGGCCGTGGGGCTGTTCGGCGCGCTGGCGCTCGTCGTCGCCACGCATCTGGCGCTGCGCCGCCTCGTGAGCGCGCCGCTTGCCCAGGCCGTGAACGTGCTGAACCAGATCGCGGCGAATGACCTCTCGGTACCGATAGAAGGTGGCGGGCGCAACGAAATTGGCCAGTTGCTCGGCGCGATGCGGCGCATGCAGGGCGGCCTGAGCCACACGGTGCACAGCGTGCGCACGAGTTGCGACGCGATCAACACGGGTGCGCGAGAAATCGCGGCCGGCAATCTCGATCTGTCGAGCCGCACCGAGCAGCAGTCGGCGTCGCTTGAGCAGACGGCGTCGAGCATGGAGCAGCTCACGTCGAGCGTGCGCCAGAACGCGCAGCACGCCAACGACGCAAGCGCGCTCGCGACGGGCGCGGCCGAAGTCGCCCAGCGCGGCGGCCGCGTGGTGGAGCAGGTGATCGAAACGATGGAGGTGATCAGCCGCAGCTCGGGCAAGATCGCGGACATCACGGGCATCATCGACGGCATCGCGTTTCAGACCAACATTCTCGCGCTCAACGCCTCGGTCGAGGCCGCGCGCGCGGGCGAGCAGGGGCGCGGCTTCGCCGTGGTGGCGGGCGAGGTGCGCATGCTCGCGCAACGCAGCGCGGCGGCCGCACGCGAGATCAAGTCGCTCATCGACGCCTCGGTGCACGACGTGCGCAACGGCCGCGCGCTCGTGGGCGATGCGGGCGCGACGATGGCCGAGATCGTTTCCTCCGTGGACAAGGTGTCGGCGCTCATGAAGGAGATCGCCTCGGCAACCGAGGAGCAGAGCGCGGGCATCGAGCAGGTCGAGACCGCCGTGAGTCAGATGGATCAGGTGACGCAGCAGAACGCGGCGCTCGTGGAAGAGGCGGCGGCGGCGGCCGAGTCGCTGGAGCAGCAGGCGAGCCAGATGGCCGAGGCCGTCGCGACGTTCCGCGTGAGCGAAGCGCTGGCGGCTCAAGCGGTGGCGCAGCAGAGTGTGGAAGCGGCGCGCAATGAGGGCATGCTGTCTGCGCACGCCATGCCGGCGGCCGCCTGAACTACTTGAAGTACGTGAGGCAGTCCGTGAGGCGCGCGCAGCCGATCACGCGCGCGCCTCAGTCCACTCAGTCGGTTTTCGCCGCGGCGGCGAGCTTGTTCGCGGCCTCCTGCGCCGACATGGCAGGGTCGCTCCAGAACTTGCCGATCACGTCGTAGAACGCGCCTTCCACGGCGGGCGTGACGAGCATGTCATGCGCCCATGAAGGCACGAGCGCGCCCTCCGCGCCCGCCGCCTTGAAGTCAGCCGACGACTTCTTCGCGCAGGCGTCGAACTTCGAGAGATCGAGGTCCTGGCGCACGGGGATGGAGCCCTTGTTGAGGTTGAAGGTCTCCTGGAACTGCGGGCTCATCAGGAGGCTCGCCATGTCTTTTTGCCCCTTCTCCACGCCCGGCGTCTTCACCTTGAAGAACACAAAGCTGTCCACGTTGAACGTGTACGCCTTGCCCGAGCCCGGCGCCGCCACGCACAGATAGTCCTTGCCCGGCGCTTTGCCCGCCACCGTGAACTCGCCCTTGGCCCAGTCGCCCATGAATTGCATCGCGGCTTTGCCGTTGATGACCATCGCCGTGGCGAGGTTCCAGTCGCGGCCGGTCTGGGCGTCGTCGGTATAGGGCTTGATGCGGCGGAAGGTTTCGAGCGCCTTCACCATCGTCGGGCCCTTGAGCGTGGCCGGGTCGAGTTGCACGAAGGCCTTCTTGTAGAAGTCGGGGCCGCCCACGCCGAGCGCGACGGTCTCGAACGTTTCGGCCTCCTGCCACGGCTGGCCGCCGATCGCCACCGGCGTGATGCCGGCTTTCTTCAGCGCGTCGGCGACCTTGAAGAAGTCGTCCCACGTGGCGGGTGGCTGCGCGTTGACCTTCTTGAGCGCGTCCGCATTGATCCACAGCCAGTTCACGCGGTGCACGTTCACCGGTGCGCCCACGAACGCGCCTTTGTACTTCATGATCGTCGCGATTTCGGGCGGCAGCACGTGATCCCAGTTGTCCTGCTTCGCGACGTCGTCGATCGGCAGCAGCACGCCTTCGTCGCCCCATTGCTGAATCGCCGGGCCCTTGATCTGCGCGGCCGCGGGCGGGTTGCCCGCCACCACGCGCGTTTTCAGCGCCGTCATGGCATTGCCGCCGCCGCCGCCCGCTACCGCGAAATCGACCCACGTATCGCCCTTTTTCTCCAGCATCTGCTTGAGCACCTGCGCCGACTTCGCTTCGCCGCCCGAGGTCCAGTAGTGGAGCACCTCGACCTGCGCGGCGGGGGCCGCCGTGGCGGCCACGGCGAGCGCGGCGGCCGCGCTTGCCGTCAACAGGGCGCGCGGCGTACAGCGCAAAGTGTGGGACGTAACTCGATGGGAACGCATGGCAGTCTCCGGTAGGGCGCGGCGCGGGGCGCCGGGTTGTTCTTGAACGGCTGCGGGCGGGCGCATGAGCGCCGCGCACGAAGCCGTGGATTATCCCGCGTTGCATGTTAGCGGTCACACGAACGCCGCCCACCAGGAGGAACCCTGCATTGCGTCCGCTCACGCCACCGGAATGGGCGCGGCTTCGAGCATCTGGTTGAATTGCGCCACGAAGGCATGCTCGTTCGGACCCGCGTTGTCGCGCAATGGCCGCGCCGCGTCCACGAGCACTTCGGTGCTCGCGGTTTCGAGCGCGGTCATGGTTTCGGCGATGAAGGCGTCGAGCGGCATGGCGCGCGGGTCGCCGCTCTTGTGCACGAGGTCGGTGTCCACCCAGGGCGGCGCGATTTCCAGCACGCGCACGCTAGTATTGCGCAGCATGAAGCGCTGCGAGAGCGTGTACGAGTGAATCGCGGCCTTGGTCGCCGAATAGAGCGCCGTTTGCGCGAGCGGCACGAACGCGAGCACCGAGCTGTTGTTGATGATCGTCGCTTCGCGCCGGCTTTTCAGATGCTCGACGAAAGCGGCGCTCACGCGCACCGGGCCGAGCAGGTTGGTCTCCACGAGACGCACGGCCGCTGCATCGTCTAGCGGGCCGCTCGCATCGTCGAACGGCATGATGCCCGCGTTGTTGATGACCACGTTCAGCGACGGATGCCGTGCGATCACCTCGTTGGCGACGCGCCGGATATCGTCCGCGTTGGTGATGTCGAGCACGACGGTGTCGATGCCGGGATGCTCGCGCGCGATGGTGTCGAGCAGCGCGCGGCGGCGTCCCGCGACGATCACCTTATTGCCGCGCCGGTGAAACGCCTGCGCGAGCCCGAGGCCGATGCCGGATGTGCCGCCCGTGATGAAGATCGTATTGCCGGTGATTTTCATGATGTGTGTTACAGAAGTTAGAAAACATCAGTCATGCGAAGTTACTGTGCGACGCGATAGCGCGGCGCGGGCGTATTGCTGGAAAGCTGCGTGGACATCGCGCGGCGGGCGGTTTCGAACGCATTCCATTGCTCCACGTCGTGCAGCGAAGGAATCGTCACGGTTTCGCCACGCTCGAAGCCGGTGAGGGCGGCGCTCACCAGGTCCTCGGCGGACATGACAATCGCACTGTCGAGATGTTCGAGCGGCAGACCGCCCGTTTCCCAGAAGTCGGTGGCGGTCGCGCCGGGCAGCACCGCCTGCACGCGGATACCCTTCGCGGCCAGTTCGTGTTGCAGCGACTGGCTGAACGCGAGCACGAACGCCTTGGTGCCGCCATACACGCCGTTGAGGATCTCGGGCGCGACGCTCACGATGGAAGCGATATTGATGATGGCGCCCTGGCCGCGCGCGACGAAACCGGGCACGGCCGCGTAGGTGAGCCGCGTGAGCGCGGTGACGTTCAGATCGATCATGCGCGTCATGTGCTCCACGTCGCTTTCGACGAGCGGCGTATGCGTGCCGATGCCCGCGTTGTTCACGAGCAGCGTGAGGCTCGCGTCGTCGCGCAGGCGTGCTTCGACGGCTGCGAGGTCGCCGCGCGCGTTGAGGTCGGCCGCGAGCACTTCCACGTCGCGCTGCGTTTCGTTGGTGATGCGCTCGGCGAGCTTCGCGAGCCGCTCGCGATTGCGCGCGACGAGCACGAGGTCGTAGCCGAGGCGGGCGAGTTGCGCGGCGTACACGGCGCCGATGCCGGATGACGCGCCGGTGATGAGCGCCGTGCCGCGATGCGTTTGCTGGGTCATGACTGCACTCCTTGCCACAAAAGGGGCGGGTGGTTGAAGAACGCCGGAGCGGCGTTGTCGTGAGTGCATTCTGGGCGCGATTGACGGCGGCGCAAATGACGTATAGGGTCGTGTTTTAGGACATGCAGTGACGGGAGAAGGACATGCACCGCATCGGCTACCTGCTGGGCGACGGCTTTCAGGTCATGGCCATCGCCACGCAAAGCGTTTTCGAATATGCCAACGTCGTGGCGGGCACGCCGTTCTACGCGATCGAAAACTATTCGGTGGCGGGTGGCGACGTGCGCTCGTCGCTCGCCATGAGCGTGGGGACGCGGCGCGCGCCTGCGCCCGCGCGCAGCCGCGTGGACACCTGGATCGTGGCGGGCGTGAACGACCCGCTCAGCGTGGGGGCGCCCAAGGAAACGCTCGCGTTCCTGCGCCGCGCGGGCGGCCGCGCGCGCCGCGTGGCGGGCATCTGCACGGGCGGCTTCGTGCTGGCCGAGGCGGGGCTGCTCGACGGCCGCCGCGCGACCACGCACTGGTTCTACGCGCGCGAGTTACAGCAGCGCTTTCCCGGCGTGCAGGTGGAGGACGACCGCATCTATATCGTCGACGGGCCGATCTGGACGTCGGCGGGCATGACGGCGGGTCTCGATCTCGCGCTCGCCATGGTCGAGCGCGATCTGGGCGCGGAGGTGGCGCGCTCCGTGGCGCACAAGCTCGTCATGTACCAGCGCCGCTCGGGCGGCCAGTCGCAACATTCCGAAATGCTCGCGCTCGCGCCGAAGTCCGACCGCATCCAGACCGCGCTCGACTACGCGCGCCGCAACCTCAATCGCGCGCTCACCGTGGAGCAGCTTGCCGAGGCCGTGCACCTGAGCCCGCGCCAGTTCAGCCGCGTGTTCACGGCCGAGACGGGGCAGTCGCCCGCGCGCGCCGTGGAGGGCCTGCGCCTCGAGGCGGCGCGGCTCATGATCGAACAAAGCACGCATCCGCTCGACGTAGTGGCGCGCGAAACCGGGTTTCGGGACCGGCGGCACATGCGCGAGGCGTTCGTGCGCGGCTTCGGCGTGCCGCCGCAGGCGGTGCGCCGCGACGCGCGCGCGGCGGGCTAGCTGGCGCGACCACGGCAGTTATCAAACTCGTAATCTGCGCGACACTTTCCGGCAAGCAACGACGATCAAGAATAAGAGGGCTCCGAACTCCTGCGAGGAACATCATGCCCTCCACTCATTCGCGTCTCGCCACCGTTATCGGAACGGCGGCGGCGTTGCTCGTGTTGCCCGCAGGCGCCGCGTTCGCCTGGCTGCATGCCGGGCTTTACGACGTTTCCGCAAGCGCGAAAGACAATCCGCTCGTCGCGAAGATGCTGCATTCGACCTACGAAGCCTCGCTGCATCACTACGGCGGCCACGACGCGCCGCCCGCCGACCTGATGTCGCTCGACAACATTCGCGCGGGCGCCCACACGTATGACGCGAATTGCGCGCTTTGCCACGGCGCGCCGGACCGGCCGCTGAGCGCGGTGGGCGCAGGCATTCAACCCGCCGCGCCCGCGCTGCTGGCGGCGAGCCGCCGCAACAACCCCGCGCTGATGTTCTGGGTCATCAAGCACGGCGTGAACATGACCGCAATGCCGTCGTTCGGCAAGACGCAGTCGGATCAGACGCTCTGGCAGGTCGCCGCGTTTCTTTACGCGAAGCGAGGCCTGTCGAAAACCGACTATGACCGGCTGGTGAGCGCGCCCGGCGTTGGCAACGTTTCACACGGCGCAGCGGCGGCTGGCGCGCATTGAAGGCGCGGTTACGAATCGGCTTTCGCGTTGCGGCCGGTTTTCGCGGTGATTGCGCCGAAGTGGCTCCGGTATTGTTGCGGCGTGGTGCCTAGCTTGCGCCGGAAGGCCACGCGCAGATGGTCGGCGTCCCGCATGCCGCAGCGGAACGCCACGGTCTTGAGCGGCAGCGCGCTGTTTTCGAGCATCACGCGCGCCGCGTCGATGCGTGCGCTCTCGACGAATTCAGCGGGCGTCACGTTGGTGTCGCGCACGAAGATGCGCGCGAAATTACGCTTGCTCATTCTGGCGACGGACGCCAGCACGTCCACGCTCAAGTCCTCGTCCAGATGCCCGAGCACATATTGCTGCACCTGGGCAATGGGCGACGACGCTTCGGCATAGGGCGTGAGATACGGGCTGAACTGCGACTGGCCGCCCGCGCGCTGCACGAACACCACGAGCCGGCGCGCCACGTTCAGCGCGACCTCGGGGCCGTGATCCTGCGCGAGCAGATACAGCGAAAGATCGATGCCCGCCGTCACGCCCGCCGAGGTATAGAGGTTGCCGTCCTGAATGAAGATGCGGTCGTATTCGACGTTCGTGCCCGGACACATGGCCGCGAGCGCGCCCGCGTCGTTCCAGTGTGTCGTCACGGTGCGGTTTTCGAGCAGCCCCGCCCGCCCGAGCGTGAGCGAGCCGTTGCAGATGGCCCCGAAGCGCCGTGCGCGCCCGCTGGCCTCGCGCAGCCACGCGTGCACGTCGTCCGGCAGCGCTTGATCCACGAGCGAGGGGCCGCCCGCCGCGAGCAGCAGATCGTAGTGGTCGAGGGCATCCCCGAAATGGCGGTCCGCGGCGATACGCACGCCGCTGGAGCAGGGGATCGCGCCGTGCGTGGTCGCGATCAGTTCCAGCCGATAGTGGGATTCGGGCGGCAGGAAGCGGTTGGCCTCCGAAAAAACGTCGGTGGGCCCGAACACGTCGAGCGCCTGCACGCCGGGGAACACGAGGAGGGCTACGCTGAGCATCGGTGTGGAGGGCGCGCGCGGTTGCGGGTGGGGGCGGTGCGTAGCATGCTAGCGCCGCGCCAGAATATGCGCGCCGGCGCTGCGCGGCAGCAGGACGCTGTCCACCACGCCCAGTGCCGCGAGCGCGGTGATCATCCAGAACGCGAGATGAAAGTCGGCCGCGCCCGCCGTGCCCGCGTGCGTGCCGCGCAGCGCTTCGGCCACGGAAAGCGCGAGCGCGCCCACGGCGATGCCCATGCCGCCGTTCATTTGTTGCAGCACCGAGAACAGCGTGGTCGCGTCGCGCATCTGCGGTTGGGGGACGTCGGCGAAACCGATCGTGTTCAGCGCGGTGAATTGCATCGAGCGGGTGAGGCCGCTGAAGAACAGCAAGGCCGCCACCGCCACGCGCGGTGTATCCGGGCCGAGCAGCGTGAAACCCGCGAAGCCGAGCGCGACCAGCGTGCCGTTGACGACGAGCACGGTGCGAAAGCCGAAGCGCTGCATGATCCACGTGGTGCCCGGTTTCATGCACAGATTGCCCGCGAACAGCCACAGCAGGAGCGCGCCTGACGCCACCGCGCTCCACCCGAACGCCACCTGGAACATCAGCGGCAGCAGGAACGGCGCGGTGCTGATGGCGGTGCGAAACAGCGAGCCGCCGAACACGGTAACGCGAAACGTCGTGATTTTCAGCGGCGCGAGATCGAACAGCGGGTGCGGCGCGCGGCGCAAGTGCGCGATGGCGGCGGCGAGCAGCGCGACGCCCGCCGCGCACGTGCCGGCCGATACTGGCACGCTCACGTCGGCGCGGCTTGCCATCTCGATGCCGCTCATCAGGCACGCGAAGCCCAGGCCGCTGAGCACGAAGCCGGACGTGTCGAAGCGGCGCGCCTGCCGCTCGGTGTCGCGCATGAGGCACAGCGCGGCGGCGAACGCGGCCACGCCGAGCGGCAGATTGAGCAGGAAGATCCAGGGCCAGCTCCAGTGCGTGCTAATCCAGCCGCCCAGCGGCGGCCCGAGTATGGGTGCGACGAGCGCGGGCCACGTGAGAATGGCGATGGCGCGCACGATCTCGTGCTTGGGCGTGTCGCGCAGCACCACCAGCCGGCCCACCGGCACCATCATCGCGCCGCCCAGTCCTTGCAGCACACGCGCCGCCGTGAAGGCGAACAACCCCGTGCTGAGCGCGCACAGCAGCGAAGCGACGGTGAACACCGTGATAGCCGAGGCGAACACGCGCCGCGCGCCAAAGCGCTCGGCCAGCCACCCGCTCACGGGAATGAACATGGTGAGCGCGACCAGGTACGCGGAGACGCCGATCGAGAGGTAGGCGGGGGCGGTGTGGAAGTCGCGCGCCATGACGGGCAACGAGGTGGTGATGACCGTGGCGTCGAGGTTCTCCATGAAGAACGTTGCGGCCACAAGGAAGGCGACAGCGGTGCGGCGTTCGAGGCGGTGCGGCATCAGGCGTGTTCCTTGGTGACAGCCAGAGCGGGCATGCGCCGACGTGGCCTTCAGGCGGATATTGTCGCCAATTCTACTCAAGTTGATAATGACCCGCAGCCGTACGCCATTCCACGCGGCCAGGGGAATCTCAAGCCATGCGTCTGTCCAGGATCGATCTGAATCTCTTCATCGTGTTCGAAGCCGTGTATCGAACGCGCAACCTCACGCGCGCGGCGGAACTGCTGTTCATCACGCAGCCCGCCGTGAGCAATGCGCTCGCGCGCATGCGCAAGACCTTCGACGATCCGCTGTTCGTGAGCACGCCGGCGGGCATGATGCCGACCCCCGTTTCGGAGAACATCATCGTGCGGGTGCGCGAGGCGCTGCAACTGCTCGATTCGAGCACGCATGCGGGCGAGCGCTTCGATCCGGCGGCGTCGCAGCGCACCTTCCGGCTCAGCATGAACGACCTGACCGAAGCATTGCTGCTTCCCGCGCTCGAAGAAGTGCTCCAGCGCCACGCGCCCGGCATTCGCATCGAGAGCTACTTCACGACGCGCCGCGACGTGCCCGAAGCGCTCGCGAGCGGCGCGGTCCACCTCGCGATCGACGCGCCCCTGATCGACGACCCCTATCTCGAACAGGAGCCGCTCGGCCGCGACCGTTACGCGTGCATGCTGCGCCAGGACCATCCGTTCGCGAAGAAGAAGCTGACGATCGACGACTACCTGCGCTTCGGCCATATTCACGTGTCGAGCCGCCGCCAGGGGCCCGGCCTCGTCGATACGGAACTCAACAAGCTGGGCGTGCGGCGCACCATCCAGACGCGCGTTCAACATTATCTGGTCGCGCCCTTGATCGCCATGCGCACCGACCTCATGCTGACGGCGCCGCTCATGCTGCTCAAGCGCTACGACGCGCGCATCCTGGCGCTGCCGTTCGCGCTGCCCGATCTGGAGACGCACGGCTACTGGCATCGCAGCGTTTCCGCCGACCCCGCGCACCGCTGGCTGCGCGAACAGATCGGCCGCCTCATGCGCAAGACGCGGCAGTAGGGGGTGTCACTGTTCGTTATGGCAAGGTATCACGAGAATCAATTTCCTGAATGCCTTGGCGCCCGGTATCGTTCCAGCCATATTCCAGTGAGGATGGCATGGCGGAACTCTATCTGGTGCGGCACGGCCAGGCGTCTTTCGGCGCTGAAAACTACGACGAGCTTTCATCTTCGGGCCGCATGCAGTCGCGCTGGCTCGGCGAATACTTCGCGCAGGCGAATCTGACGTTCGATCGCATCGTCACGGGCACGATGCGCAGGCACGCGCAAACCGCCGACGCCATGCTCACCGCCATGGGCGGCCAGCCCGCGCAGATCGTGCAGGACGCCGACCTGAACGAATACGACTTTCGCGCCCTGTTTTCGGCGCTCGGCGAGAGCGACGCCGCGCCGGGCCTCGCGGCCGAAAGCTCGATGAAACACTTCTACAAGGGCCTCAAGCAGGTGCTGCACCTGTGGTCCGAAGATCGCCTGCCGGGCCGCGTTCCCGAGACCTGGGCGCAGTTCCAGGCGCGCGTGGAGCGCGCACGCCTCGCCATCGCGCGCATGGGCGGCAAGCGGGTGCTGGTGGTGAGTTCGGGTGGGCCGATTGCCGTGACCGCACAGCAGGTGCTCCAGGCGCCCGCCGCCGCGGCTATCGCGCTCAACATGCAGATTCGCAACAGCAGCGTGAGCCAGTACGTGTTCAACGAAAACGCGATGTCACTGGTCAGCTTCAACGCGTTGCCCCATCTCGAACGGGCCGAAAGGCGCGAACTCGTCACCTACGGTTGATTCGATTCCTGGTATCCGCAGCCAACATGAATAGCACTCTTGAATTCGACGTCGAAGCCCTCACGCGTTATCTGGCGGCCCACGTGGCCGGCTTTCAGGGACCCATGTCCGTCGAGAAGTTCGCGGGCGGCCAATCGAACCCGACGTTTCTCATCGAAGCACAAAGCGGCCGCTATGTGCTGCGGCGTCAGCCGCCTGGCGCGCTGCTCAAGTCCGCGCATGCCGTGGACCGCGAATTTCGCGTGCTGAGCGCGCTGAGCGGCACGCCCGTTCCGGTCGCCCGCGCCTTGCACCTTTGCGAAGACCGCGACGTGATCGGCAGTCTGTTCTACGTGATGAGCTTCGAAGAAGGCGAGATCCACTGGGACCCGGCCTTGCCCTCGTTGCCCGCCGGCGGTCGCGCCGCCGTGTACGACGCGCTGATCGGCACGATGGCGGCGCTGCACGACGTGGATGTCGAGGCCGTCGGTCTCGCGGACTATGGACGCGCCGGCAATTACTTCGCACGCCAGATCGATGTCTGGACGAGGCAATACCGCGCGGCGCAAACGGATGAGCTTGCCGCCATGGAAGCGCTGATCGCGTGGCTGCCCGCGCACTGTCCGGCCGAGGCGGGCAAGCCCGCGCTGGTGCATGGCGACTTCCGCATCGACAACCTGATCTTTCACCGGGGCACGCCGCAGGTGCGTGCCGTACTCGATTGGGAACTCTCCACGCTCGGCAATCCGCTGGCCGACCTGGCGTACTTCTGCATGTGCCTGAGGTTGCCCCCCAAAGGTCATATCGTCGGGCTGGCGGGGCTGGATCGCGCGGCGCTCGGCGTGCCGGATGAGGCCGCGATCGTCGAACAATATTGCCGCTTGCGCGGAATCGGCGCCATCGAGAACTGGCATTTTTACCTGGCTTTCAGTTTCTTCCGGCTGGCGGCCATCGCCCAGGGGGTGAAAAAGCGGGCGCTCGGCGGCAATGCGTCGAACGACAAGGCGCGCCAGGTCGGTGAAATGGCGGGTGCGCTGGCGGCCATGGGTGTCGAGTTGATCTGAAGCCGCGCGAGCGATACGCGAAACGAGACATATCGGAGGAATGATGGGGACTACTGATTTATTCGATCTTGACGGAAAAGTCGCGCTGGTCACGGGTGCGAGCCGTGGCATTGGCGAGGAGATTGCCCGGTTGCTCGCGCAGCAAGGCGCCCATGTGATCGTGTCTAGCCGCAAGCGCGAAGACTGCGAAGCCGTGGCGAACGCCATCCGGGAGGCAGGCGGCAGCGCCGAGGCGCATGCGTGCCACGTGGGCCGTCTCGACGACATTCACGCGATCTTCGAGCATGTGCGCGCGCGCCACGGGCGGCTCGATATTCTCGTGAACAACGCGGCGGCGAATCCGTATTTCGGTCACATTCTCGACACCGATCTCACGTCCTTCGAAAAGACCGTGGAAGTCAATTTGCGCGGCTACTTTTTCATGTCGGTGGAGGCGGGAAAGTTGATGCGCGAGCACGGCGGCGGCGCGATTGTCAACACCGCGTCCGTCAACGCGCTGCAACCCGGCGACAGGCAGGGCATCTACTCGATCACGAAGGCCGCCGTCGTCAATATGACGCGGGCGTTCGCCAAGGAGTGCGGGCCGCTCGGCATCCGCGTGAACGCCTTGCTGCCAGGCCTCACCAAAACGAAATTCGCCGGAGCCTTGTTCGAGGACGAGGCGCTGTACCAAAGCTGGATGGCCCAGATTCCGCTGCGCCGCCACGCCGAGCCTCGCGAGATGGCGGGCACGGTGCTGTACCTCGTGTCCGACGCGTCGAGCTATACCAACGGCGAGTGCATTGTCGTTGACGGCGGCCTGACGATCTGAGAATCCCCTCTATCACGTTTGAAGGAAGAGCACGATGGACTTCGCCTATAGCCCCAAAGTGGAAGCGCTGCGCGCCCAGTTGAGCGCGTTCATGGAAACGCATATCGTGCCGCGCATGCGCCAATGGCACGAGGAGGTGAGCGCCGGCCAGTATCCGGTTTCGTTCATGGAGGAACTCAAGGACAAGGCGCGCGCGGAGGGACTCTGGAACCTGTTCCTGCCGCATCTGCATGACGACGAACCGGGGACGCGGCTGACCAACCTGGACTATGCCCCGCTTGCCGAGATCATGGGGCGCGTTGCCTGGGCCTCCGAAGTGTTCAACTGCAACGCGCCGGACACGGGCAATATGGAACTGCTGCATATGTTCGCGACCCCCGCGCAGCGCAAGCGCTGGCTCGAACCGCTCCTCGAAGGCAAGATCCGCTCGGCCTTCGCGATGACGGAGCCCGCGGTGGCTTCGTCGGACGCGACCAACATCACCACGTCGATTCGCCTGGATGGCGACGACTATGTGATCGACGGCCGCAAATGGTTCATCACGAACGCCGCGCACCCGCACTGCGAAATCTTTATCGTGATGGGCAAGACGGATACGCAGGCGCCGAGCCATCGTCAGCAGAGCATGATCCTCGTGCCGCGCGACACGCCGGGTGTCAAGGTGATCCGCAATATCACCGTGGTCAATCACACGGCGCCGGAGGGCCACTGCGAGATCGAGTTCAAGGGCGTGCGTGTGCCGCGCTCGAATCTGCTCGGCGAGGAAGGCAGCGGCTTCGAACTCGCTCAGGCGCGCCTGGGGCCAGGGCGCATTCACCACTGCATGCGCTCCATCGGCGCGGCCGAACTCGCGCTCGAACTGATGATCGAACGCGCCCAGGCGCGCACGGCGTTCGGCAAGAAGCTCTACGAGCATGGCTCGGTTGCGGAGGGGGTTGCCCGGTCGCGCATTGAAATCGATCAGGCGAGGCTCCTCGTGCTGAAGGCCGCGTGGATGATCGATAACGTGGGTGCGAAGGCGGCGCGCAAGGAGATCGCGATGATCAAGGCGCTCGTTCCCAGCGTGCATACGGCCGTGTGCGAGCGCGCCATCCAGGTGTTCGGCGCGATGGGCCTGAGCCCCGATACGCCGCTCGCGGACAGCTGGACCTGGGGCCGCGCGCTGCGCTTCGCCGATGGTCCCGACGAGGTGCATCTTCAGAGCATTGCGCGCATGGAGATCAAGGCGCGGCCGCACGAGCCGGGCCGTGACAATCCTTACCTTGCTGCGGCCCGGTAATACATGGCAGGGTTTACGTGCAGCGGCAACGGCGCACGCGGGCTAGCGGCCTGCGTGCGCCGTTGTCGTTCACTCAGCGGGTTTTCGCGACCTTGCAAGCAGGCGCTGCACCGCACACACTGTGCAGCGCAGCGGGCAAGTATTCATCGTTCGATCATCTTGCCGGTGCATAATATTCGAACCGCCGATGCAGTCGATGGCTACCCCTCAAGGAGTCCGTCATGCTAGCGAGAAACGAAGAATTCGTTGCCCATCTGCTCTCCGACGTCACGGAATTCGCGCGGGCGCGCCTGCCCGAGCCGACCTTCCGGATCGTCGAACCCTTCCTGCGGCATTACTACGATTTCGTTGACGCGGAAGACCTGCGCAGCCGCAGCATCGCCGACCTCTACGGCGCCGCCATGGCGCACTGGCGCACCGCGCAGCGCTTCGTGCCGGGCAGCGAGCGCATGCAGGTCTACAACCCGATCCTCGAACAGCACGGCTGGCACTCGGACCACACGGTCATCGAGATCGTCAACGACGACATGCCGTTCCTCGTCGATTCGGTCTCCATGGCCGTCAACCGGCTCGGGCTCGCGCTGCACTCGGCCATGCACCCGGTGTTCCGGATCTGGCGCGGCAAGGAGGGCGCGATCGAGCGCGTGGAGGAAGGCGTGGCGAGCGCCGACGACGGGCAGTCGCAACTCGCCTCGTTCATCCATTTCGAGGTGGACCGCTGCGGCGATGCAGCAAAACTCGAAACTTTGCGCAGCGATATCGCCAAGGTGCTCGGCGACGTGCGCGCTTCGGTGGAAGACTGGCCGAAGATTCTGGAGGTCGCGCGCACCACCATCAAGAACATGAAAGCGCGCGAGGCGAGCGCCGAGGACATCGAGGCGCGCGCGTTTCTCGAATGGATGGTGGCCGACCATTTCACCTTCCTCGGCCAGCGCGACTACGCGCTCGTCGCGCACGACGGCGGCCACGCGCTGCGCGGCGTGGAAGGCTCGGGGCTCGGCATCCTGCGCGAATCGCTGCGCGCACCGGGCACGCCCGATGTCACGCCGCTGCCGGCCGCCGCCGAGGAAATCATCGGCGGCGCATGGCCCATCTTCATCACCAAGGCCAATTCGCGCGCCACGGTGCACCGGCCGGGCTATCTCGACTACGTGGGCGTGAAGCTGGTCGGCGCGGACGGCAAGGTGTGCGGCGAGCGCCGCTTCGTCGGGCTCTACACCTCGACCGCGTATATGGTGCCCGCCGCCGACATTCCGATCGTGCGGCGCAAATGCGCGAACATCGTGCGGCGCGCGGGCTTTCTGCCCAAGGGACATCTCGGCAAGTCGCTGGTGACGGTGCTGGAGACCTATCCGCGCGACGAGCTGCTTCAGGCGAGCGAGGACGAGCTGTTCGACATCGCGCTCGGCGTGCTGCGCTTGCAGGAGCATCAGCGCACGCGCCTTTTCGTGCGGCGCGACCGTTTCAACCGCTTCGTGTCGTGCCTCGTGTATGTCTCGCGCGACAAGTACAACACCGACTTGCGGCGGCGCATCGCCAGGCTGCTGGTGGAGGCGTTCAACGGCGTTTCCGTGGAGTTCACGCCGCTGCTTTCGGAGTCGGCCATCGCGCGCATTCATTTCGTGGTGCACGCCGAACCGGGCACGATGCCCGAGGTCGACACGCGCGAGCTGGAGGCGCGGCTCGTGCAGGTCACGCGGCGCTGGCAGGACGATCTCGCCGACGCGCTGCTCGACGCCTTCGGCGAGGAGCAGGGCACGCGCCTGCTGCATCGCTACGCCGACTCGTTCCCGGCCGGCTATCGCGACGACTATCCGGCGCGCACGGCGGTGCGCGATATCGAGTTGATCGAGCGGGTGCAGGGCACGGGGCGCATCGCCATGAATCTGTACCGGCCCATCGAGGCCGGGGCGCGCACCTTCCGCTTCAAGGTGTACTGCGCGGGCGAGGCGATCGCGCTTTCGCGCAGCCTGCCCATGCTCGAACATCTCGGCGTGCGCGTGGACGAGGAACGCCCGTACGTGATCGAAACGCCGTCCTGCGCGCCCGCATGGGTCCACGACTTCGGCCTTGAACTCGCCGACGACGCCGAATTCGACATCGAGCGCGTGAAGGCGCTGTTCGAAGACGCGTTCGAAGGCGTCTGGACCGCGCGCATCGAGAACGACGACTTCAACCGGCTCGTGCTGCGCGCGTACCTGAGCGCGCGTGAAGTCACCATCCTGCGCGCCTATGCGAAGTATCTGCGCCAGGTGGGCTCGACCTTCAGCGACGCCTATATCGAGCGCGCGCTCACCGGCAATCCGGCCATTGCGCGACAACTCGTGGAATTGTTCGTAGTCCGTTTCGATCCGCATGATACGCAGGCGCGCGAGGAGCGCACGTCGCTCATGCTCAAGGCCATCGAAAGCGCACTCGACCAGGTGCCGAATCTCGATGAGGACCGCATCCTGCGCCAGTTCCTCGGCGTGATCAAGGCGACTGTGCGCACGAACTACTTCCGCCGCGACGCGAACGGCGGGGAGCGCCCCGCGCTCTCGTTCAAGTTCGATCCGTCGAAAGTGCCGGGCCTGCCCGAACCGAAACCGATGTTCGAGATCTGGGTGTACTCGCCGCGCGTGGAAGGTGTGCACCTGCGCGGCGGCCGTGTCGCGCGCGGCGGCCTGCGCTGGTCGGACCGCCGCGAGGACTTCCGCACGGAAGTGCTCGGCCTCATGAAAGCGCAGATGGTGAAGAATGTCGTGATCGTGCCGGTGGGCTCGAAGGGCGGCTTCGTCGTGAAGAATCCGCCGCCTCCGGGCGACCGCGAGACGTGGATGCGCGAGGGCGTGGCGTGCTACCAGACTTTCCTGCGCGGCCTGCTCGATCTCACCGACAATCTCGTGAACAACGCGATCGTGCCGCCGCCCGACGTGGTGCGCCACGATCCCGACGATCCCTACCTCGTGGTGGCCGCCGACAAGGGCACGGCCACGTTCTCCGACTACGCGAACGCCATTTCGGCCGAATACGGCTTCTGGCTGGACGACGCGTTCGCGTCGGGCGGCTCGGTGGGCTACGACCACAAGAAGATGGCGATCACGGCGCGCGGCGCGTGGGAGTCGGTCAAGCGGCACTTCCGCGAAATGGGCGTGGACACGCAGGCCACCGACTTTACCGTGGTCGGCGTTGGCGACATGTCGGGCGACGTGTTCGGCAACGGCATGCTGCTCTCGCCGCATATCAAGCTGCTCGCCGCGTTCGATCACCGGCATATCTTCCTCGACCCGAATCCCGATACCGCCGCGAGCCTCGCGGAGCGCACGCGCCTGTTCGCGCTGGAGCGCTCCAGTTGGGCCGACTACGACCCCGCCGCGATTTCGGCGGGCGGCGGCGTGTTCGCGCGCACCGTGAAGACGATTCCGATTTCGGCCGCGGTGCAGGCGGCGCTCGGCATCGAGGCGTCGGCGCTCACGCCGACCGAGTTGATCCGCGCGATCCTGCACGCGCCGGTCGATCTGCTCTACAACGGCGGCATCGGCACGTACGTGAAGGCGGCGCGCGAAACGCACGCGCAAGTGGGCGACCGCGCCAACGACGCGGTGCGCGTGAACGGTTCGGACCTGCGCTGCAAGGTGGTGGGCGAGGGCGGCAATCTGGGCGTGACGCAACTCGGGCGCATCGAATTCGCCCAGCACGGCGGCCACATCAACACCGACGCAATCGACAACTCGGCAGGCGTGGATTGTTCGGACCACGAAGTGAACATCAAGATCCTGCTGGGTCTCGTGGTGGCCGACGGCGAGATGACGACGAAGCAGCGCAACACCTTGCTCGCGGAAATGACCGACGAAGTCGGGCTGCTGGTGCTGAGCGACAACTACTACCAGACTCAGGCGCTCTCGATCGCGGGCCGCTACGCCGAGCCGCTGCTCGACGCCGAAGCGCGCCTCATGCGCTGGCTCGAACGCGCGGGGCGGCTTAACCGCGTGATTGAATTCCTGCCGACCGACGAGGAAGTGGCCGAACGTCAGGCCGCGAAGCTCGGCCTCACCTCACCTGAGCGCGCCGTGCTGCTCGCCTACAGCAAGATGTGGCTCTACGACGCGCTGCTCGACTCGGACGTGCCCGAAGATCCGCTCGTGGCCGGCCTGCTGATCGACTATTTCCCGCAGCCGCTGCAACAGCGCTTCAGCGAGCCGATGCATCGGCATCCGCTGCGCCGCGAGATTCTGGCCACGCACCTCACGAATGCGCTGGTGAATCGCGTGGGCTGCGCGTTCGTCCATCGTCTGATGGAGGAAACCGACGCGCAGCCGGGCGAGATCGTGCGCGCCTGCATGATGGCGCGCGACGTGTTTGATCTGAACGACATCTGGCGCGCCATCGACGCGCTCGACAACCGCGCGCCCGACGACGTGCAGGCGCGCATGTTCGTGGACGTCGCGCGCCTGCTCGAACGCGCGGCGCTGTGGTTCCTGCGGCACTTGCAGGCGGGCGCCGTCGATGCGGTCGGCGTGAGTTCGCTGCTCGCGCGCTGCCGCGACGCGGCGCAGCGTCTCGCGCCGCAGTTGCCGGCGCTGTTGCCCGAGCCGGATCTCGAAGCGCTTTCGGCGCGTCAGGGCGAACTCGTGAACTCGGGCGTGGAAAGCGCGCTCGCGGTGCGTGTGGCGAGCGGCGAAATCTCGGTGTCGCTGCTCGATATCGCCGATGTGGCGGCCGCGCGCGATCTGCCGCTCGAACGGGTCGCGGCGGTCTACTTCGCCTTGGGCACGCGGCTGAACTACGGCTGGATCAGCGAGCGCGCGGCGGCGCTGCCCACGCCCACGCACTGGGACACCATGGCGCGCGCGGCGGCGCTGGCGGAAGTGGCGCGCCTCAAGCGCGCGCTCACGACGAGCGTGCTGGCCCAGGACGGCGACACGGCGGACGCGCAAGCGCTCGTCGACACCTGGTGCGGCCAGCACGAGGCCGCACTGGAGCGCTATGGTCAACTGCTGACGGAGTTGCGCGCTTCGAGCGGCGCGAGCCTTTCGGTGCTGCTCGTGATCGTGAGGGCGATGGCGGCCCTGGAAAGGGCCTGAAGACCGGCGTCCCGCTTTGCGGGATGCAAGCGCCAGCGCGTGCAATCCGGGAGATATGAAGGTAAACTGCAAAGATTACCTTCATATCTCCCGGATTGCGTTCATGACCGATCATCCTCACACGCCACCCTCCGAACTGGCCGCCGGGCTCGCCGGCGACCTGCGCGCGCTGGTCGCGCAATTGCGCCGGCGCTTTCGCGAGCAGGCCATCCTCGGAGAATTCACGCCGTCGCAGATCGCCGTGCTGCTGCGCCTGGAACGTGAAGGCCCGGCCACGGTGTCGAGCCTCGCGCGCGCGGAGGGCATGCGCCCGCAGTCCATGGGCACGCTGATCGCGCCGCTCGAAGCGGCGGGCCACATCAGCGGCGCGGCCGACCCCAGCGACGGCCGACAGACCCTCTGGTCGCTCACCCAGGCGTTCCGCGACTGGCTCAAGGAGGGGCGCGCCGCGCGCCAGGACTGGCTCTCGCGCACGATCGAGGCGCGCCTCACCGGCGCGGAGCAACAGCAGCTCGCCGCCGCCGTCGAGCTGCTCAAGCGGCTCGTGGCCGACTGAGGCGAGGCAACCGCATGGGCGCTCCAGCTTCTTCCGGGTACTTCCGCTCGCTCAAGAGCTACAACTATCGTGTGTGGGCGGCCGGTGCGCTCGTCTCGAACGTCGGCACGTGGATGCAGCGCACGGCGCAGGACTGGCTCGTGCTCACGGGCCTCACGCATCACAGCGCGGCGGCGGTGGGCATCGTCATGGGCTTGCAGTTCGGCCCGCAAATGCTGTTCATGCCGTGGTCGGGCTTCGCCGCCGATCATTTCGACCAGCGCAAGCTGCTCATGATCACGCAGGCCTTGCTCGGCGCGCTCTCCATCGGGCTCGGCGTGCTTACGGCTACGGGGCTCGTGCAGCTCTGGCACGTCTATGTATTCGCGTTCCTGTTCGGCTGCACGACCGCCTTCGATTCGCCGGTGCGGCAAACCTTCGTTTCCGAACTGGTGGGCGACGCCGATCTGTCCAACGCCGTCGCGCTCAACTCCACCTCGTTCAACGCGGCGCGCATGATCGGGCCGGCCGTGGCGGGCATCGTCATCGCTTCGGTGGGGGTGGGCTGGGCCTTTCTGCTCAACGGGCTGTCGTTCGTCGCCGTGCTGATCTCGCTCACGCGGCTGCGCGTGGGCGAGTTGCGCGCGGCGCGCCTCAAGCAGCCCGCCAAGGGCGGCATTTCCGCCGGGTTTCGCTATGTGTGGTCGCGCCCGGACCTGAAGTCCATCCTCATCATGCTGTTCCTGATCGGCACTTTCGGGCTGAATTTCCCGATCTTCATCTCGACCATGGCCGTGAGCGTGTTCCATGCCGACGCGGGACGCTACGGACTCCTCTCTTCATTGATGGCCGTGGGCACCATGAGCGGCGCGTTCTTCGGCGCGGGCCGCAGCCACCCGCGTTTCACGTCGCTGCTGTTCGCGGCGGCGGCGTTCGGCGTGGGCTGCGTGCTGGCGGCCGTCGCGCCCGGCTACTGGTGGTTTGGCGGCGCGCTCGTGGTGATCGGCATCGCGGCGCTCACGTTCACCACGGAGACCAACAGCCTCATGCAGCTTTCCACGGAACCCGGCATGCGCGGGCGCGTGCTGGCGATACGCCTCGCCGTGGCGCTGGGCGGCACGCCGCTCGGCGCGCCCGTGGTGGGGTGGGTGGCCGACCATTGGGGGCCGCGCTGTGCCCTGCTGGTCGGCGCGGCTTCGGGGTTCGCGGCGGCTGTCGTCGCGGCGCGCACGCTTGCTCGCCGCGAGCATGAAACGCCCTGAGTTCAGGCGCTTTTCAACTCCACGCGCTTGATGTCCTTCACGATCACGAGATAGCTGATCACCGTGACGATGGCGTTGACGCCAACGAAGGCGAGCGCGCCGTTGAACGAGCCCGTGGTCGCCACGAGATAGCCGATCACGATCGGCGTGACGATGCCGGCCACATTGCCGAACATGTTGAAGATCGAGCCCGAGAGGCCGATGGCTTCGCGCGGCGCGGTGTCGGCGATCACGGCCCAGCCCAGCGCGCCCAGCCCCTTGCCGAAGAACGCGAGCGACATGAGCGCCACCACGAGCCAGTCGCTGTTCACGTAGTTGCAGCCGATGATGCACGACGACAGCACCATGCCGCCGACGATGGGCACCTTGCGCGCCACCGTGAGCGAGCGGCCCGAACGGATGAGCGCGTCCGAAGCGATGCCGCCGAGCACGCCGCCGAGAAAGCCGCAGATGGCGGGCAGCGAGGCGACGAGACCCGCCTTCAGGATGGTCATGTGGCGCGCCTGCACGAGGTAGATGGGAAACCACGTGAGGAAGAAGTACGTGAGCACGTTGATGCAGTACTGCGCGAGATACACGCCCACGAGCATGCGGTTGCTGAGCAGTTGACGAATCACCGCCCAGTTCGCGCCCTTGCGCTCGCCGCGCGGCGAACGCTGGTGCCCGTTCACGATGCCGCCGCCTTCCTCGATATAGTCGAGCTCCTGGCGATTCACGCCCGGATGGTCGGCGGGATACTTCATGAAGCGCACCCACACGCAGGCGAGCAGCAGGCCGCCGATCCCCATCACGATATACACGTGATGCCAGCCATACGCGTGCGTGAGCCACGCCATGAGCGGCGTGAACACCACGGCCGCGAAATACTGCGCCGAATTGAAGATGGCCGAGGCCGTGCCGCGCTCCTTCGCCGGGAACCAGCTTGCCACCACTTTCGCGTTGGCGGGGAATGCGGGCGCTTCGGCCGCGCCCATCGCGAAGCGCAGCGCAAAGAGGCCCGCAATCGCGGCGCCCGCGCCGCCGAGCAGGCCGATCGAGCTTTGCAGCAACGTGAATAGCGACCACAGGAAGATGCTGCCCGCGTACACGCGGCGCGCGCCGAAACGGTCGAGCACCCAGCCCGCGGGGATCTGCGAAAGCACATAGGCCCAACTGAAGGCCGAGAAGATATAGCCCATGCGGATCGCGTCGAGGCCGAATTCGGCGCGCATGGCCGAGCCCGTGACCGAGAGCGTGGCGCGGTCCGCGTAGTTGAGCGTGGTGATGATGAAGATCAGCGAGAGGATCAGATAACGCACCCGGGTGCGCTTCGCGACATCGGATTGCGTGGCGGTGCGGCTCAACGACATGTGGATCGGCCTCTAACGTCTAACGTGCGCGAGACACGGGCCCGCGCTCGCGAACGAGGCGGCGGCCCGTATCTGCTGTCTCCAGACGGCGCGCCGGGTGCGCGCCGCATTTACCTGCGCGGGAACGCGCCCGAAGCGCGTTCCGTTCGCGGCCTTCGTGCGCCGCATGGTCGGCCAGTTGTCGGAAAGTTGTTTGACATCATGGCCGGTTGTCAGAGGCAATCGTACAACGCGCCGGAGCCCGAGGCAACCGGGCTGTGCGCGATCCGAGCCACCCTCAGGGTAAACTCGAATTTCAGGATAACCGTATTGCCGTGGGATGATGCGCCAAGTTGTTGGACAACATGAAACGCACACCCTCAAGACTCCGGCGTTCGAGCCGTAAAGAAGAACACCATGAAAACCGGGGATTGAAGCAACATGCGCAACACGACGGTACGAGCCAGCCTGCTAGCGGTGCTGGTGATTTTTGGGGTGATGATCCTGATCGGCGGTCTCGCGGGCGTGCTCTCGCTCAGACAGGCGAACGCCAACGCCCAGCGGCTGCACGAAATCGCACGCCAGACCATCCTGGTGAACGACGCCTACAAGGACACCACGCGCACGCGCTCGGCGCTGGTGCGCGCCTATAGCGCGCTCAAGGAGCGCAACGACACGGCCACGCGCGATTCCGCGCTGCAAAGCGCGAGCCACAGCTTCGAGCTTTCGGCGAGCGAGACGCAGGCTTTCGCCAACGCGCCCGCGTTCGAGGGCATGGATGCGGACCTCAAGCGCCAGTTGATCGACTCGGCGGCGCAGCTCGCCGGCGTGCTCACGCGCGCCACCGATGCATTGCGCGGCGGCGACACCGCGGCCTACGTCGCGGTCAACGACCGCGACGTGACCAACGCGGGCGCGGCGTACTCGGTGAACGTCGAGAAGTTCCAGAAGCTCGCCAACCAGCTGGCCGAAGCGACGCTCGAAGAGGGCAACGCGCGCTACGCCGCGATCATGACGCTCGTGGGCGTGGGCCTTGCGCTCGCGCTGGGCCTGATCGTCGCCACGTATTTCGCCTTGCAGCGCATCGTTTCGCGGCCGCTTGCCGAAGCGGCGGCCGTGCTCGATCGCATCGCCTCGAACGATCTCACGGTGCGCGTGCCCGAAGCGGGCCGCAACGAAATCGGCCTGCTGTTCGCCGCGATGCGCCGCATGCAGGCTGGGCTCTCGCGCACCGTGGCGGGCGTGCGCGACAGTTGCGACGCGATCCACGTGGCCGCGCGCGAGATCGCGGCGGGCAATCTCGACCTGTCGAGCCGCACGGAGGAGCAATCGGCCTCGCTCGAAGAAACGGCGGCCAGCATGGAGGAACTGACCTCCACGGTGAAACAGAACGCGTCGAACGCCTCGCAGGCCAGCTCGCTCGCAACGGGCGCGGCCGATCTCGCGCAGCGCGGCGGCGACGTGGTGGGGCGCGCCGTGCAGACCATGCACGACATCAGCGCGAGCTCGCAGAAGATCGCCGAGATCACGAGCATGATCGACAGCATCGCGTTCCAGACCAACATTCTCGCGCTCAACGCGGCTGTGGAATCGGCGCGCGCGGGCGAACAGGGACGCGGCTTCGCCGTGGTGGCGGGCGAGGTGCGCACGCTCGCGCAACGCAGCGCGGGCGCGGCGCGCGAGATCAAGGAGCTGATCGGCGCCTCGATCGAGGACGTGCGCAACGGCAATGCGCTGGTGGCGCAGGCGGGCGAGGCGATGAACGAGATCGTGGGTGCGGTGCGCAACGTCGCCACCATCATGACCGAGATCACCACGGCCACCGCCGAGCAAAGCACGGGCATCCAGCAGGTGGGCATGGCCGTGAGCCAGATGGATCAGGTCACGCAGCAGAACGCGGCGCTCGTGGAGCAGGCCGCCGCCGCCGCGAGCGCGCTGGAGCATCAGGCGCAATCGATGAAGGAAGCCGTTTCGGTGTTTCGCGTGGGTGCGATCGCCTGAAGCCGTGCAATTCGATAACACTTAATATAACTAACGAATCAGAAGGGAATACATGAAGAAGACAATCCTGCGCAGCGTGGTCGGTGCGGTTTTTGGGCTCGCGGCATCGGTGGCCGTGCATGCGGCGACGTACGTGTACGTGTCGAACGCCGATAGCCAGGACATCTCGGTGTTGCGCCTCGATGCGCAAAGCGGCGCGCTCGCGGCCGTGGAAACCGTGCCCGTGGGCGGCACGGTCATGCCGATGGCGCTCTCGCCCGACCATCACCGTCTGTATGCGGCGCTGCGCTCGAAGCCGTATAGCGTGGTGAGCTTCGCGATCAATCCGCTGGACGGCCGCCTTGTCGAACTCGGCCGCGCACCGCTCGCCGAAAGCATGGCGTATGTCTCCACCGACGGCACGGGCCGCTATCTGTTCTCCGCTTCGTATGGCGGCAACCTGCTGGCCGTGAACCGCATCGGCGAAAACGGCGTGGCGGGCGACGTGCAGCAGACCGTGAAGACGGGCCCGATGGCGCACGCCATTCGCACCTCGGCGGACAACCGTTACGCGTTCGCCTCGGTGCTCGGCGCGGACGCCTGGCTGCGCCTGAAGTTCGACGCCTCCACGGGCGCGCTGACCGAAGACGCGCAGCCCGCCTATTCGCCGCCCAAGGGCTCCGGCCCGCGCCACTTCCAGTTTTCGGCGGACCAGCGCTTCGTGTATCTGATCGACGAACTCGACGGCAAACTGCACGTGCTCGCGTTCAACGCGGCCACCGACACCGTCAAGCCGGTGCAGACCGTTTCGATCCTGCCCGCGGGCTTTTCCGGCGACAAGCCGTGGGGCGCCGATGTGCATCTCACGCCCGACGGCCGCCATCTGTACATTTCCGAGCGCACGTCGAGCACGCTGGGCGCGTATCGCGTGAACCAGGAAACGGGCAAGCTCACGCGTATCGGGACTTACGCCACGGAAAAGCAGCCGCGCGGCTTCAACATCGACCCCTCGGGCCAGTATCTGTTCGCCGTGGGCCAGCTTTCGCCCACGCTGAGCGCCTACCGCATCGACGCAAAGAGCGGCGCGCTGCATGAGATCGGCAAGTACCCGGTGGGCAAGGGCGCGAACTGGATCGAAGTGGTGGACTTCAACGGTTCGAACGAGTAACACAGGCGGCTTCGGCCGCCTTACTCTTGCCGGTTCCCGGTCGCGAGGCGCATCGCCGATGCGGCGTCGCGCTGCCCGGCTCGCGCCGCTTCCAGGCTTTCGATCGAGCGCAGCCGCGCGGGCGCCGAGAGCACGATGATCGCAAGCTGCGCGGCGAAGCCGCATGCGGCGCCCACGAGGCAGCTCGTCATGCCGAAGCGCGTGCTCAGGAACGCGCCGAGCATCGCGCCCAGCGGGCGGGCGCCAAACGTCGCCATCATGATGACCGAGGAAACGCGCGCGATCAGATCGCGCGGCGTGACGACCTGGCGCAACGCCGTGGTCGAGATGGTCCAGACGATCGGTCCGAAGCCGAACAGGAAGAACGCAAGAAACACGGTCGCGCGCGAATGCGTGAAAACCGTGCTGGCCATGAGCACCGAGGCGAGCGCGGCGCTCATCGGCCCGAGCAGAATTTGCCGGCCGAATACGAGTCGCTTCGCGATGGCCTGGTAGAGAAACGCGCCGCCCACCATGCCGAAGCCATACACGCCGAGCGCCACGCCCACGGCCGACGGCGCGAACGCGAGCCGGTGTATCGCGTACCAGGCGAAGACCGCGAGCAGCAAATACCACGAGGTATTGAACACGAAGGCGGTGGCCACGATAGGCCGCAAATGCGTGCTGCGCGCGATGAACTGCACGCCGTCGAAGAGTTCGTGCACGAGCGCGCGCCGCGCTCGCGGGCGTGGCGTTTCGGCGGGCAGGCGCGCGAGACACCACGCGCTCGCGAGCGACAAGGCGAACGCCGCGAGAAACGCGAATACGCCCGAGGCCCAGCCCGCGAATACGCCGCCCACGGCCGGGCCTGCCGTATAGGCGATGCTGCGCGCGATTTCGAGCCGCCGGTTGGCCGTGAGCAAGTCGCCCGTTTCGACCATGGCCGCGACCAGCGAAGGCGCGGCGACGCTGAACACGACGGTGCCGGTGGCGATGGCAAAGCCCAGCGTGCCTAACGTGACGAGCGAAAGCACGCGCGCATGAAACAGCGCGAACAACACGAAAAGGGCGGCGGCGCGCAGCAGTTCGGTCGCGATCATGAGCGGCTTGCGCCGGCTGCGATCGGCGACGAGCCCGGCGGGCAGCGAGAGCAGCAGGAACGGCAGCGTGTTGACGGCCTGCAACGTGGCGGACTGTTGGGCCGAAGCGCCGAGTGCCACGACCGCCACGATCGGAATGACCGCGATGGCCATCTGCTCGCTGAATTGCGCCGCGAGACTCGCGTGCGAAAGATTGACGATGACTCGCTGCGCGTTGGCGGGCGCTTGCGCGTTTCCTGGTGTGCCTCTCATTGCAGATATCCCGAAGATCGATCCGGCGTGCGCCGGATGCGTGGGTTGGAGCTTCGGGACCGAGTCTACGGAGCGCGCCTGGGCGGGGCTATCCGGATCTTGTGGTGAAATTCGCCACGCCGCATTTTCGCGGCGGCATGCGAATCAGCATGGGTATCATGCATGCGTATCAATCGGCTTCGATACGATTGGCGTCGCGCGCGTTGCGGTGACTTTGCGAACGCGACGCATGCGCGTGGCGCGAAACATCCACGTCACGCACCGCCCGACTGCCCGCGAAACCCACCGCAAGCGTGGCGATCACTAGCACGCCGAGCGCGAGCGGCAAGCCGACCACACCCGCGCCAAAGCCGATCAACGGCGGCCCCACCAGAAAGCCCGCATAACCGGCGGTCGCGGCCATCGACACGCCCGTGACGGGCGGATTCGTCGTGCGCCCGGCGGCGCTGAAGATCACCGGCACGACATTGGCGAGCCCGATGCCCACGTAGATAAAGCCAATCACCGCCGTACTGCGCGCGGGCGCGGCGAGCACGGCGGTGAGCCCCGCCGCCGAAAGCAGCCCGCCCAGCGCGACCACGCGCACCGCGCCCAGACGCTTCACGAACGCGTCGCCGACCATGCGGCACGCCGCCATGGCGAAGGCGAACGCCGTGTAGCCAATGCCCGCGCTATCCGCATGCGACGGCAGCGCGGCGCGCAGGAATACGGCGCTCCAGTCCGCAATCGCGCCCTCGGCCATCATGCACAGGAACGCGAGCGCGGCGAGCTTCATGACACCCGCGCGCGGTAGCGCGAAGCCGCCCGGCGCGGCGGCGGGCCGCTCGCCCACGTCGCGCAGCGAGAGCCACGCCGCGCCCACGATCAGCGCGGCGATAGGCAGATCGGGCAGCGCGAGGCCGCTCAGCACGCCGAAGCCCGCGCGCTGCAACAGCGTGCCGAAGGCCGCCCCCGCGAGGCCGCCCGCGCTCCACGCCGCATGGAACGACGACATGATCGGCGCGCCCCATGTCGCTTCGATGGCGCTGGCGTGGCCGTTCATGGAGACGTCGAGCGCGCCGTTGATCGCGCCGAGCAGCAGCAGCGCCGCGCACAACAGCGGCGCGTTCGGTGCGAGCGCGGGCAAGGGAAACGCGGCGACGAACAGCACGCCGAGCAGCGCGGTTGCGCGGCCGCTGCCGAACCTCGGCGCGAGCCGCCCGGCCAGCGGCATGGCGATGATGGCGCCGAGCGCAAAGGCGAAGAGGGCGACGCCCAGCATCGAATCGCCGAGCAGCAGCTTGTCTTTCACGCGCGGCACCTCGACGGCCCACGCGCCAATGCCGAAGCCGTTGGCGAGAAAGACGGCCTTGGTGGCGTAGCGTTCGCGTACGGATTTCATCGCGCGACCGTCACGTCGCCGCAGGCGGCTTTCAGTTGCTTCAGATGCGGTTTGGGCACGTCGGCGTCGACCACCAGATAGTCGAGCGCGGCGCAGGGCGCGATGACGAACGGCGCGGACGTCATCAGCTTTTCGGTGGTGACGGCCGCCGCGATTTGTCCGCTTGCCGCGACCATCGCACGCTTCAGTTCGGCATCCTCAGCATCGAAGGCGGCGATGCCTTCGGAAGGATCGAGCGCGCAGGCGCCGAGAAAACACAGGTCGGCCTTGATCTGCTGGATTTGCACGAGCGCCGTCGCACCCATCGAACCGGCCGCCTGCGCGCTCACGCGCCCGCCGATCAGGATTACGTCGATGCCGGGCCGCTCCAGCAGGCGCACGCAGGCTTGCGGCGAAGTCGTGACGACCGTGAGGCCCGCATGCTCGGGCAGCGCCGCCGCGATTTCCACATTGGTCGAGCCCGCGTCGAGCAGGATCACCTGGTTGGGCTGCACGAGCGCCGCCGCGGCGCGCGCGAGGCGCGCCTTGGCGTCCACCTGTTCGCGCATGCGCACGGAGGCGGGCTTGTTGGCGGGCGAGGTGAGCAGCGCGCCGCCGTACACGCGTTTGCAATGCCCCGCCTCGGCGAGGTCGCGCAAATGGCGGCGGATAGTGTGTTCGGACGTCTCGAACTGCGCGGCGAGTTCGGCCGCGATCACGCGGCCCTCGGCGCGCAGCTTTTCGAGAATCAGGCGCTCGCGTTCATCGGGAAGCAGGCCTTCCAAGGCTTCCTGGCGTGTTCGTTGCATGCTGGCTCGCTCCCGCTGGTCGGCTCAATCGATCAAAAACGAGCATAAAGTAGCGTAAACGGGCGATGCATGCAACTGCCGGAATCCGTGGCCGGTATCGGGGCCGGAAGGCCGCGCCCATGCCGGCACATGGGCGTCGCACAGTGGTCACATGGCGCTGGCGCGGTCGCTTCTCGCGGCGTGCGCCGCACCGAGCGCCGGCAGCGGCTCGACCTTGCCCACGAGAAACAGATAGGACAACGCACCGACCACGCACAGCACGCCCGCGGCCACGAGCGGTACGACGAACGAGCCTTGCGTGATCGAGAGCATCACGCCGGTGAAGGTGGTGATGAAGATGCCCGCGAGATTGCCCGCGAAATTCTGGATGCCGCCCAGCGAGGCCACGTGCGCGGGCGTGGGCGCGACTTCGCCCACCAGCGTCCAGACGTTGGCGCCCGCGAACGAGAGGCCTGCATACGAGAGCGAGAACAGCGCGAGGCACAGGCCGACGTCGTGAACGAGCGCGGAAAGCGCAATCGACGACGAAGCGAGCATGCCGCCCACGAGGCAGGTTTTGCGCGCCGCCGTGGCGCTCCAGCCGCGCTTGAAGAGGCTGTCCGAGACCCAGCCGCCGAGCCAGCCGCCGGGAATGGCGAGCAGCGCAGGCAGCATGCCGAGCGTGCCCAGCGAAGCGAGCGAGAAGCCGCGCGATTGCAGCAGGTAGCTGGGAAACCAGGTGATGAAGAAGTAGATCGCGAAGTTCAGGCAGAAGAGGCCGATCATCATGCCCCACACCGTGCGGTAGCGGAACAGGTCGAGCCACGACACGCGCGGCGCGTCGGCGTCGGTTGGGTCGTTGGCCGGGTTGTTGACTGAAGCGCCGGCGCTTGCTGCGGGTGCGGCGCCGCGTTGGGCGAGCAGCGCATCGACGGCTTGCGGCGCGATTGCGCGGTAGCGTTCCGGGTCGCGATAGATGAACCACCAGGCAAGCGCCCAGATGACGCCCAGGCTCCCCGTCACGGCAAACGAGCCGCGCCAGCCGATGAGCGAGATGAGCCACGCGACGAGCGGCAGCGAGAGCGCGGAGCCCACGCGCGAGCCGCTGTCGAAGATGCTGCTGGCTAGGCCGCGCTCGCTGCGCGGAAACCAGTTGAACGCGACCTTCGCGAACGAGGGAATCGCCGCGGCTTCGCCCACGCCCAGCATCAGGCGCATGCCCACGAGTTGCGCGAGGCCGCGCGCCGCGCCCGTGGCGATCGTGAACACGGACCACCAGCCCACCGCGAGCGCCAGCGCCACGCGCACGCCCACCTTGTCGATGAACCAGCCCGCGGGCAGTTGCAGGAACGCGTAGGTCCAGAAGAACGCGCTCAGCACGAGGCCCATGCCCACGGCGTCGAGGCCGAGATCCGCGCGGATGCTCGGGGCCGCGATCGCGAGGTTCGCGCGATCGACGAAATTGATGACGTTGGCGAGGAAACACATAAAGATCATCGCCCATCGGATTTTTGGCATCGAAGGTCTCCGCTTCGCTGGGGTTGCCGGTGCGCTCGCTTCGTGGGGCGGGCGCTCTTGTTCGTGCAGGTTTCGTGTGCGCGGTCCGGTTTTACGGTTCAACCGCGCACGGGATTCAAACCGTCAGGCCAGCTTGTCCATCGCTTCCCACAGGCCGTTCAGGTAGACCGCGCCGAGCGCGCGATCGTACAGGCCATAGCCGGGCTTGCCCGTCTCGCCCCAGATCATGCGGCCGTGGTCGGGGCGCACGTAGCCCGTGAAACCCGTGTCGTGATAGGCCTTCACGATGGCGGCGATGTCGAGCGAGCCGCAACTCGAAAGATGTGCGGACTCCTCAAAATCGCCTTCGGGCGTGATCTTCACGTTGCGGATATGCGCGAAATGAATGCGCCCCATGCCGCCGAACTCGCGCACGAGCGCTTCCACGTTGTTCTGCGGGCCTGCGCCGAGCGAGCCCGAGCAGAGCGTGAGACCGTTGGCCGGATCGTCGACGATCTTCACGATGCGCGCGAGGTCGTCGCGGTTCTTCACGATGCGCGGCAGCCCGAAGATGGGGCGCGGCGGATCGTCGGGATGGATCGCCATCTTGACGCCGCATTCGGCGGCCACGGGCACGATCGCTTTCAGAAAATATTCGAGGTTGGCCCAAAGCCCGGCCTCGTCCACGTCGCGGTATTCGGCGAGCAGCGCTTGCAGTTGCTCGGGCCGGTAGCTCGAATCCCAGCCCGGCAGCGAAATGCCCTTGGCCGGATCGATGCGCTCGACTTCGTCCACGCTGAAGGCGAGGCAGGTGGAACCGTCTTCGAGCGTCTTGGCGAGTTCGGTGCGGGTCCAGTCGAACACGGGCATGAAGTTGTAGCAGATCACGCGGATGCCCGCCGCCGCGAGATGGCGGATCGTCTGCTGATAGTTGGCGATCAGGCGATCGCGCGAGGGCTTGCCGAGTTTGATGTCCTCGTGCACCGGTACCGACTCCACCACCTCGAAGCGCAGGCCCGCGGCTTCGATGGTCGCCTTGAGCGCGGCGATCTTGTGCTCGGGCCAGACCTCGCCCACCGGCTCGTCGTAGACGGCCGAGACGATTTGCGTCACGCCGGGGATCTGGCGGATGTACTGCAACGAGACCGGATCGGACTCGCCATACCAACGGAAAGACATCTTCACAGCGGACTCCTTCTTCAAGCGTCGATGACGGCGTGGCCGCGCCTGGCGCGGGCCGTGTGCCGTCTGGTCGGCCAGATTATGATTGGTCAACCAGTTAGAGGGGATAGTGGTTTACCAGTGGTTAGAGAGGCTGGAGAGCCTTGTCATATAGCTCGGACGCGGTTTTTGTGCCACGTGAAGCGGGCGCAATTCGCCCGTGGGGCAAACTGGTGTACCATTTTGAGCGTTTCAGGCCATGCCGGCCTTTAGCAATTCATCGAGAGCAACTGGATGGCCGAAGTCTCATCTACGCCCGCCAACCGTGCCGCCGAGGCGGACGCGGCCGACCGTTCCTATGTCGGGCTGGCGAAGCAGATCTACGAACTGATTGCATCGGGCGATTTCGGCCCGGGTGCGCGCCTGCCTTCGGAGCGCACGCTGGCGGAGCGCTTCGCGGTGAGCCGCACGCAGGTGCGCGAGGCGATCATTGCGCTGGAGGTGCGCGGCGCGGTGGAGGTGCGCGTGGGCTCGGGTATTTACGTGACCGAGGCTCGCGAAGCGCCCGCCGCGACGTTCGAACTGCCGCGCGGTCCGGGCCCGATCGAGACGTTGCGCGCGCGTGCGCTGATCGAAGCCGAGATTGCCGCGCTTGCCGCGACCGAGCGCAAGGACGCCGATCTCGACCGGTTGTTCGCGGCCTTGCGCGCCATGCGCGAGAACATGGACGACAAGGCGGCCAACGAATCCGCCGACCGCGAGTTCCACCTGGGCATTGCCGAGGCAACGGGCAACGCGGTGCTCCGGCACATGGTCGCGGCGATGTGGGACGGCTCGCGCAGCGACCCGCTATGGAAGAAGATCGAGGAGCACTTTCATACGCCGGGATTGCGCGCGGCCTCGCAGGAGGACCATCAGCGCATTTTCTCGGCGATCATGGCGCGCGACGCGCAAGGCGCGCGCGAGGCGATGCAGGCGCATCTCGCGCGTGTGATCGGCGAGTTTACGCAGGCCTGGAGATAGCGGCCCGCTTGCGCTGCGCAAGCCCGGCATGACTTAGTACAACGAATAGCGCGAATACGTTTCGATTGGCACGAGCGCCTGCGCGGGTGAAGCCGCGCCTTCAAACGCGTTGCGCATCTGCTCGACGGCCGTGCGCAGCAGCAGGCGCAGGTCCTGCGAAAGCAGATAGTCGATCACGTCCGCGCGCAACAGCGGTTCGGTCACGCTGTTCACCTCATGGGTCACATAGAGCGTGCGGCCCGCGAGAGCGCGCTCGCGCAGCGCCGCAGCGAGCCCTTCGTTGCCGCCCGCCACGTTGTAGATGCCGTCGAGCGCGCCGTGCAGTTCCATGCAGCGCCGCGTGGCTTCGTAAGTGGCCGCGCCCGAATCGGCGCCCTTGATCACCTCGACCAGATTCACGTGCGGAAAGCGCTGGCGCAGGAGCGAGCGAAAGCCGATCTCGCGATCTTCATGGCACGTGTACGAGAACGTCGCGACGACCACGGCGACCGATGGCGAGGGCCGCCCCTCCAGATGCCTGCCCACCAGGAACGCCGCGGCCTGGCCCGCTGCGCGGTTGTTCACGCCCACGTAGGTGTGGCGCGCGTCGGCGTCGACGTCGGTGATGAGCGTCGCCACCGCGAGTCCGCGCGCCATGCACTCGCGCAGCGCCGCCGTAATGGGCGGCGTGTTCGTGCAGACGATGCCGATGGCGTCGGCCGCTTGCGATGCTTCGCGCACGCGCTGTGCGACCGCTTCGTCGTTCGCCCCCACGCAGTTGACCACCTGCACCTGCACGCCCGCCGCGCCGAACTCGGCTTCGAGGCTTGCCGCCGTGCGCGTGAGTTCTTCGGTGAAGGCGTCGCCGGCTTGCAGCAGCAGGCGCACGCGCAGCGTCTGCTTTTGCGATTGGGAGCGCGCATGCGGCGCGGCGGACAGCGCCTCGCCTTCGCCCATGCCCAGTTGCCGCAGCGCGGCTTCCACGGCGGTGCGCGTGCGCGGATGGACGCCCGGCCGGTCATTGAGCGCGCGGTCGATGGTCGCGCGGCTCAACTGCGTGAGCTCCATTAACTGCTTGAGGGTGGGGCGGCCTTTCATGGCGTCTCCGCTGCCGGTGGATGCAAAGCTGCGGACTCATTTTGCCTCAAAATGAGTCGATTATCAAACTTAGATAATATAAATCTCCACGTGGAGATCGATTTCATCCAGGTAAAAACCCTTTAAGACTCAATATGAGTCATTTTAGTCTTTGACCTTGGCTCATTTGGAGCATGTAATTCGACTCACAGATGAGCGCAAGCAAACCGGCTCATCCACCGTTCAACGTCATGCACGGGAGTTCGATTCATGTCCGCACAGCAAGGCTTGCCGCCGGTCATCACCATGGACGACTGGTACCGGAGTCCGCTCGAGCGCAAGGTGCTCAAGGAGGTCACGCGGCGCAACGACCGGGTCGCCTTGCTGTATTTCGGCGGCTTCATGGCGCTCGTGCTCGGCAGCGGCGCGCTCGCCTGGTTGGCGCTGGGCACGCTCTGGTGCAGCCCGGCTTTCCTGCTCTACGGCACGATCTACGCGTTCGCCGAAGCAATGGAGCATGAGTTGCGCCATCGCACGCCGTTCAGGAGCGAATGGCTCAACGAGACGGTGCACTGGGTCATCTGCTTCATGACGTGGCGCGAGCAGGTGTACAGCCGCTGGTCGCACGCGCAGCATCACACCTATACGCACCTCACGGCCAGCGTTCCCGCCGACGCCGAAATCGCCGTCAAGCGCCCTCCCAGTTACCTCAAGCTGGCCACCGATTTTCTGCGTGTCTCGCATGGCATTCACCATCTCGGCAATATCGTGCTGCATAGCGTCGGCATCGTGTCGACGAGCGCGAAGGCGGTCGTGCCCGTGGTCGAGTATCGGGCGATGCGCCGCAATTCGCGCGTGATACTCGCGCTGTATGTGGCCGTGGGCGCGTGGGCGATCGTCGCGCATAGCTGGCTGCCCGTGGTGTTCCTGTTGCTGCCGCGTGCCTACGGCGCGTGGCTTCACGAACTGCTCGCCATCACGCAGCACACGGGCCTGCGCGAAAACGAACTCGATCATCGCTTCTCCACGCGCACGCTGCGTCTGAATCCCGTGCTGCAATTCCTCTACTGGAACATGAACTATCACATTGAGCATCACATGTTCCCCAATGTGCCGTTCCATGCGCTGCCCAAACTGCGCAAGGCGATCGAAGCCGATTTGCCACCCGCTTATGACGGACTGCTCGATGCGTGGGGCGAAATCCTGCACGTGCTGCGCATGCAGCGCCACGATCCGGAATTCATGATGACGCCGGCGGTGCCCGGCAAGACGGCGAACGTGGCGAGCGAGCGTGCCGACGCGCATGCTTTCGCAGTCGATGCACAGTAATCGTTCGGAAAACTGATCAATATGCAAAAGAGGAGGCAACCATGAACATTCTTCAATGGCACGAAGTGTGCGCGAGCGACGAGCTGGAGGAAGAGGACGTGATGGAGTTCGAGCACGAAGGCGAGCTTTACGCGATCTATCACACGCCCACGGGCTACTACGCTTCCGCAGGCGTGTGCACGCACGAAACGGCGCGCCTCGCGCAAGGCCTCGTGTTTGGCGACATCATCGAATGTCCCATGCATATGGGGCGCTTTCACATTCCCTCGGGTGCGGCCAAAGGCGCGCCGGTGTGCGTGAATCTCGCCACGCATCCGGTCAAGGTCGAGGGCGGCGCGATCTATATCGGTCTCGCATCGCAGTAAGTCGGCCAGCAAGGTTTGGCGCGTGACATAACGAAGCGACACAGGAGACAGCCGTGAACGTTCCCTTCCTCAAGGCGCGCAAGGAGTGAGCATGAAACCGGGCGAAGCGATGGTGGTGGTGGGCGGCGGCCAGTGCGGCGCACGCGCCGTGCAGGTGTTGCGCGAAGGCGGCTGGGCAGGCGCGATCACGCTCATAGCGGAAGAAGCCGAACTGCCTTACGAACGGCCGCCGCTTTCCAAGGCGGTCTTGCTGGGCGAGCGCACGCCCGCGCAAGGCGCGATACACGGCGAGGCGTTCTACCGCGAGCAGGGCGTCGATTTGCGCAGCGGCTGCCAGGCGAAGGCGATCGATCGCGCCGCACACACGGTCACGCTTGCGAATGGCGAAACGCTCGCTTACCGGCGTCTGCTGATCGCGACGGGTGCGCAGCCGCGCCGCATGCAGGTACCCGGCGCGGATCTCGCGGGCGTGCACATGCTGCGCAATGCCGGCGACGCGCTTGAGATCGCAGCCGAATTCGCGCCGGGACGCCGCATTGCGGTGATCGGCGCGGGCTTCATCGGACTGGAAGTCGCGGCTTCGGCGGTGCAGCGCGGCTGCGAGGTCGTCGTGCTCGAAGCCGCGCCGCGTGCGTTGATGCGTGCCGTGCCGGCGGAGGTGGCGCAATGCCTCGTGGCGCACCATCGTGAGCGGGGCGTGGACGTGCGCCTGAACGTGCAGGTCGAGCGCTTCGAAGGCGAAGGGCGCGTGCGCGCCGTCGTGCTCGCCGATGGGAGCGTCGTGCCGTGCGATGCGGCCGTGGTCGGCGTGGGCGTCGCGCCGCGCGTGGCGCTCGCGCAGGAGGCGGGGCTCGAAATCGACAACGGCATTGCCGTCGATCCCACGCTGCGCACGAGCGATGCGGATATCTACGCGGCGGGCGATGTGTGCTCGTTCGTGCATCCGCTGTATGGGCGGCGCATGCGCCTCGAATGCTGGCGCAATGCCGAGGACCAGGCGCGCACCGCCGCGCTCAACATGCTCGGTCATGACGAGACGCACAGCGCGGTGCCGTGGTTCTGGTCCGATCAATACGATATGACGATCCAGATCGCGGGTCTGCCCGCGTTCGGCACAACCACGGTCGTGCGCGAGACGGGCGCGGCCTCGAAGGTGTTCTTCGCGCTGAACGGCGAAGGCGAGCTGGTGGGCGCAAGCGGCGTCGGGCAAACGGGCGAGATCGCGCGCGACGTGCGCATCGCCCAGGCGTTGATCGCGCGGCGCGCGCGCATCGATCCCGCATGCCTTGCCGACCGCGCGACGAAGCTCAAGGCGCTGCTCGCGCAGCAAGTTTGACGACGCGCCGAATCGCTCTGCTCGGCCGGCGACTCCACCCGCCGGCTTTTTCCACTGTGGCTGGAGTGGGACGATATGAGCCGCACGTGCTCATATCGTTTTCTTTTTACGCTTCGTCGGCGTTGTAGACGCTCAGGCCTTCTATCGGGTCCATCGGCGCTTCCCACGGGCGCGCGGCGATCGCGCGCATGGCGGCCTCGTAGCCCGCGCGCCTGCGCGCGGCGATGCCGGAGGGCGTGAAGTCGATGTCCTTCAACTGGTCGTCGCCATCGAGCCGCGGCGCCGCGAGTTTGATGAGCCGCATGGTGGTCTGGCAGCCCCACGCGGCCAGGTCCTGCACTTCGGCCGTGGCGCGCTCCGCTTCGGGCAGGCGCTTCACTAGTTCGCGGATCACGTGGCGCAACCGGTGGATCTGCTGTTGGCGCGCGATATGGCTGTCGGTTCGGCTCGCGTACTGAATGTCCTTTTGCCGCTCCGAAATTTGCCAGATGCTGTCCGGTTCGGGGCCGGCCGGGTTCCACACCTGCACCGAGAAAATCACCGAGCTATTGCGCGGCTTGTCGTCGAGCACGACCTCGACCGGCGTATTGGAGTAGATGCCGCCGTCCCAGTACGGCTCGCCTTCGATACGCACCGCCGGGAAGGCCGGCGGCAGCGCGCCCGAACTCATGATGTGCGCCACATCGAGGCGCTGCTCGCGCGTATCGAAGTAACGCATCGCGCCGCTGCGCGCGTTCACGGCGCCCACCGTGAGGCGCGGATGCCCCGCGTTCAGCCGGTCGAAATCGACCAGTGACATGAGCGTTTCGCGCAGCGGCGCGATCATGTAGTACGACGCGCGATCCACGCCGAAGTGCGCGAGCGGTCCGAACCAAGAGGCCGGATTGGGCTGGAAGAATCCCTCGATGCCGCCACCGATGATCATGAGTTTTGCAAACGTCTTGTCCCAGCCGGGCCACGCGGCCGCCACGTCGAGCCGCGTGCGATCGCTCACGCGATGCCAGAATTCGGCGAGCCGTTCAGAACGGCGCTCCGGTGGATTGCCTGCGATCAGCGCGGCGTTGATCGCGCCGATGGAGGTGCCGATCACCCAGTCCACGTGAATGCCGGCTTCGTCCAGCGCCTCGTAGACGCCGAGTTGATAGGCGCCCAGCGCGCCGCCGCCCTGCAAAACGAGTACGATTTGCCCTGGCAATTCCAGGCGTGCCGGCCGCTTCGCTGTCATTGATTGTCTCGCTCATGGGTTCTGCCGACGCTACACACCGGGCGCTATCCGGTTTCATCATTGTAGGGCGCTCATGGCTTGCGCTTACTGCTTACTATTATCCAAAGAGAAAAAGGCAACCCAGCATGAACAAGCGTCATTTCCTCACCACCGCCGTTGCGCTCGGGGCGGCGTCATCGGCATTCGCGGCCAAACGCGAAACGAACGGCGCATGCGCGGCGGCGCCCGCGATCCTGACGATATCCGGCGCCATTAAGCGGCACAATCGCGGTGCAACCGATCCGGCGCTCGACCAGTTGTTCCACAAGCAACTCGTGACGTTTCCCGAAGCGTACACGCACAGCTTTCAATCGCTTGCGAGCCTGCCCGCCGTCACGATCCGCCCCACGCTCGAATACGACGCGCAGCCGCACACGCTGTCGGGTCCGCTACTGAGTGAAGTGCTTCAAGGCGTTGGCGCGCCCGACGCGGGCGCGACGAAGATCATGCTGCGCGCCATCGACGGCTACGCGGTGATGGTGCCGCTCGACACCGTGCGTGCGTACCGCTTCATCGTGGCCACGCATCTGGACGGCAAGCCAATGCCGCTTGGCGGGCTGGGGCCGCTATGGGCCGTCTACGACGCCGACCGCATTCCCGAACTCGCGAGCAAGCCGCTCAAGGAACGTTTCGTGTCGTGCCCGTGGGCGGTCTATCACGTGCAGGTGAGCGAAGCTTGAGCGCGCGACGGGCCGCCTTTTACTCCGCTTGCGCGAGGGGGCCTTCGTACGCCACGCAGTTGCGCCCGCCGCGCTTGGCCGCGTAGAGGGCGGAGTCGGCAAGACCGTAGGCGGTGTCGAAATCCGTGCCGGCCGGATTGTCGCTCACGCCGAAGCTCGCCGTGATGGCGCGGCTCACCGGCGCGGGGAACGTGTGATTGGCGATGGCCACGCGCATGCGCTCCGCCAGTTTCAGCGCCTCGCCGATATCGAAGCCCGGCAGCACGACCGTGAACTCCTCGCCGCCCACGCGGCCGATGATGCCCGCGTCGCCCAGAATGCGGCGCAGACAGTTCACGATGCCGAGAATCACGGCGTCGCCGGCGGGGTGGCCGAAGTCGTCGTTGACCTTCTTGAAGTCGTCGATGTCGAGCAGGATCATCACGGCCCGGTTCGCGCGCAGCGCCTTCACTGTGCGCTCGATCACGGCGCTGCGATTGAGCACGCTCGTGAGCGCGTCGTGCGTCGCGCGATATTGCAACTGCTGCGCGAGCGCCTGCATTTCGCGCTCGGCGCGATCGCTGCGGCCGATCAGGCGGCGCGTCTCGCGCATCAGGCGCTCGTAATGCCGGATCAGTTCGGCCAGCGCCTCGTGGTAGTCCTGCGCGCTCGCGTGCGGATCGGCGGCGCTCGCGCGCGCGCGCTCCAGCGCCTCGCTCTCGTTGCGGAACAGGTCCAGGGAATGATCCTTCGTTGCGTCCCGCAAGGCAGTCGTTTCCACGCGCGTAGTCCTCAAAGCGCCACTCAAGTGGCAACCGGGCAATCGTTGAACTTGATCGCCGTGAAGTCGGTTTGCAGTTCCTCGCCGAACTCGAGGATCGTTTCGTCTTCTTCGTCGCGATACCAGTTCACCTGCACCGGGTTGCCCGAGGAAGCGGCGCGGTCCAGCGCGTCGAATACGCTGAACAGCATTTTCGTGCTCGAACTATTGAAGTAGGTGAGCGTGACTTCGACCGTGATGGCCGTGTCCGTGCACGTCGCGAGCCAGCCGTTGAGCCGCTCGATGACGGGCGCATAGAACGCGGCCGCGTTCTCGGGGTACGACTCGCCGCGCAGGGAGAGCACATGCTCGTCGAAGCGGAAGTCGATTTCCGGCGAGGTTGCCGTGGCGGCGATAAAGAGGTTATCCATGCTGTGCGCGTGCCCTGGTCAGATGATGGTCTTGAGACAAAACAGTGTGGTGTCCGTATCGTCTTCGCGCGGATGGAACGCGAAATCGAGCGGAGCGCTCGCGTCGCGCGCCATCGTCAGAAAACCCAGTCCCGCTCCCTTGCTGTCGGCGGGCGTGTCGGCGCGCAGCGACATCTTGTATGCCTGCTTGATCTCATCGATCGACATGTTGCGCAGCGGTTCGAGCTTCTCGCGCAATTCGGCCACGGCCGCCGTGGCGATGGGGTTCACGCAAACCATGAGGTGGCGCTCGCCCTCGGCCGAAATGCACATGGCACCTTCGCGGATCGCGCCGCCCGTTCCCTGGCCCTCGGTGATCGCATCGGACGAGTAGTGCACGATGTTCTGCGAAAGTTCGATGAACGAAGAGAAGATCTTGCGGCGCGTGGCCGTGCTCAGTCCCGCCACTTCGAGTTGCAGCTTCACAACCTCGCTCATGGCGGCGACGATGCTGTGCGAGAAATACCCTTTGTGATAGAAAAGCAAATTGCGCTTCTGGGCAATTTCAAAAAAGCAGCAGTTCTGATCCAGAATTCCAGACATATGGTTGGACTACCTTAAACACGTGCAAAGAAAAGCGTGACATCGTCGCGGCGCGCCTGCTTGCCTTGCCAGTCGGCCAGCGCGTCGAGCAGGCTCGCGCAAATGGAAGAGGCGGCGTTGTCGCGCCGTTCGAGAATCTGGTCGAGCGCGCGGCGCTTGCCGAATGCGATCTTGCGCGGGCCGCCGATCTGGTCGGTCAAGCCGTCGGTCGAAACGAACAGCAGGCTGCCTTGCGGCGCATCGACGGCGTGCTGGGCCCACGCATAATCGGCCAGGCTGTCCACGTAGCCCACGCCCATGCGGTCGCCGGCAATGCTTTCGAACTGCGGCGCAGCGGGGCGCAGCACATGCAGCGCGACGCGCGCGCCCGCGAATTGCAGTTGCTGGCGGGCCGCGTCGAACCAGAAGAACGCGGCGTCGAGCCCGTCGTTGGACTGCGGGGCGTCGCCCGCGCCGTGGATCTGGCCGAGCAGCGCCTTGACGTTGCGATTGACCGCCGCGAGCAGCGCGCACGGGTTGCGCGGGCCGAGTTGTTCGAGCGCCTGCGAGAGCGAGGCCGAAGCGAGCAGGGTCATGAACGCGCCGGGCACGCCGTGCCCCGTGCAGTCGGCCACCGCGCCGAACCAGCCGTCGGGGAACGCGGCGAAGTGATAGAAGTCGCCGCCCACTACGTCGCGCGGCTCCCATAGCAGCGCCGCGTCAGGCAGCATGCTGCCGAGCGTTTCGCGCGAGGCGCGCAGCATGGCTTGCTGGATCACGCTCGCATACTCGATGCTCTGCATGATCTGGCGATTCTTCTCCGCCTGCATTTCCGCCACGATGGAAAGCAGCCGCAGGCCATTGCCCACGCCCGCGAAGCGGCCTTCGCGCGTCACGATGAAGCCGTCGACCAGCGCCTTTTCGCCCACTTCCACCGTTTTGAAGGTGAGCGCTTCGATGCTCATCTCCGCATCGACGATCAACGGCTCCTTGTCCATGAACGCGATGCAACTCTTCTTGTCGTAGAGCTCGCGATGAAACGGCTTGCTCATTTGCGAGAGGAAGATGTCGCGATTGATCAGGCCGATGGGGCGGTCGTTGTCGATCACCGCGAGGCTCGCCATGTCGCGGCGCGAATAGAAAATCTCCATGACGAGCGAATTGGAATCCGCCGCGTCGATGGCCGGCACTTCCTGAGCCAGTTCCCCGGCGCTGCGAGGGCCCATGGAAGGCCCCGGACGACGAAACTGCGCGAGCGCGGGATGCATGGCTATCCATTCCGATTAATATGGAGAACCAGCACGCTAATGCCTATTTATGTCATTCTCGTTACATGGGTGCGAGAGAGTGCTCAATTTTTTCTGTTTAATACACCGTAACGATCGGCGCGCCCCACGCTAACGTTTGCGTGGTTTTTCAGCGATTCGCATCGGCCGGGTGCGCCGCTTCATCGCTCATACCTCGATGAAAATTCTCCCGCCTTCCACCTTGGCCGGATAGGTCGCGAGCTTTTCGCATACCGGCGCGCACAGCGGACGGCCGTCGCGCACGTCGAAGCGGCCATTGTGCTTGGGACATTCGATCACATGGCCCATCACGAGTCCGTCGCTCAGGTGCACGTGCTCGTGCGTGCAGAGTCCGTCGCTTGCGTACACCCGGTCTTCCACGCGGTAGATCGCAAAGGTGCGTCCGCCGTGGTCAAAGCGCATGACGTCCTCGTCTTCGATATCGTCGAATGCGGCTGCCTCGATCCATTGCGTCATGTGTCGTCTCCTGTGCTGAGTCTGTTATCGAATGGTTGCGCGCGCAAGGGTTCAGGCTTCCGCGTGGCCCGGCACCGGGCGCGCCACGTGATACGAGGGGTCGCGCGTTTGCCGCACGAGCGCCGGAATGATTTCCGCGTAGGCGGCGAGGCTGCTGCGATAAGGCGGCGGCATGTCGGTCTTCACGACTTCGTGCAGGCGCGGCAGCGCATGAAACGGCACCATCGGAAACATGTGATGCTCGACGTGATAGTTCATGTTCCAGTAGAGAAAGCGGAACACGGGATTCATCATCACCGTGCGGCAGTTGCGCCGGTGGTCGAGCACGTTCTCGGGCATGCCCGCGTGCTGCGTGAGGCCGAAGTAGAGATACAGCCACGCGCCGTAGAGGCTCGGCAAGCCGATATAGAGCAGCGGCAGGATGGTGCGGTAGCCGACGCACAGGCCGATCACGATCGCATAGACGAGCAGGCTCAGGCGCGCTTCGCGTATCGCCTTCGGCCATTCGGAGGCGGGCACGAAGCTCTGGTCCTCCGCACTCAAACGCCCGCACGCGGCGCGAACCATGCGCGGCAGTTCGTTCGAGGCGTGCTTGAGCGCGCAGAGGTTGAGCGCGAGCGAGAGCCAGTCGGTGGGGCGCGGTGCGGCGATCTCGGGATCGCGGCCGACGACGAGCGTGTCGGTGTGATGGCGCGCGTGGCTCCAGCGCCAGATCGTCGCGCAGCGCAACACCTGGAACGAGGCGACCTGATAGAGCGCGTCGTTCATCCAGCGTGTCTTGAACGCCGTGCCGTGACCGCATTCATGCCAGCGCGAATCGGCGGGACTGCAATAGAGCGTGCCGTAGAGCAGGAAGGCGGGCACGGCCCACCAGGAATGCGCATGCCAGAGCAACCCGGCCAGCACGCCGCTCGCGATGATCGCCGCGTACCAGATCGCCGTGTCGCGGATCGCGCGCGCGTCGCCGCGCTGCATGAGTTGCTTCATCACCGGGCGCGGCACCGCGCAGCGGTACCAGTCCGCGTTGACGAGGCCCGCGGCGCGCGCGCGTTCGCCCGCGCCGCCGATGAGCCGGTAATCCGCGTGATGCGGCGCGTAGTCTTGAGTCTCCTGGTCGGCCACGGATGTCTCCTTGTTGGGATGCCGTTGCGCGGCGTGCAATGCGCCGCGCGTGTCATCACCAAAATAGGTGACCCAAGGCCGTGGCTCAACCGGAAGATTGACGATATTTCGTCAGCGGGCGCGGGGTGAGAGCTGGGTGGGCGCTGTGTGGGCTTGTGTGTGGCCGTCAGGCGGCCACGCTCTCGCCTTGTGCCTGCGTGGCGCGCGCGTGCTCCGTGTCGTCGGCCACGACGACCGGCACGCGCCGCGCGAGCGCGCACATGAGTTCATAGCCGATCGTGCCCGACGCCTCGGCTACTTCGTCCACGCTCACCTGGTCGCCCCACAGCTCGACGCTCGAACCGATGCCCGCCTGCGGGCAGGGCGTGAGGTCGACGGTGAGCATGTCCATGGAGACGCGGCCCACCACGCGCGTGCGCACGCCGTCCACGACGATGGGCGTGCCGCTGCGGGCATGGCGCGGGTAGCCGTCCGCATAGCCGCACGCGACCACCCCGACGCGCATGGGCCGGTCGGCCTCGAACGTGCGCCCATAGCCGATGGTTTCCTGCGGTGCGAGCGTCTGCACGCCGATGATGCGGCTCGTGAGCGTCATGGCAGCGCGCAGGCCGATGCCCGCCACATGACGCGCCACGCCCGTGGGCGACGCGCCGTAGAGGATCGTGCCGGGCCGCACCCAGTCGCGATGCGCGCGCGGATGCCAGAGGACGCCCGCCGAATTCGACACCGACTGCTCGCCGGGCAGGTCCTGCACGGCGGCGTCGAAGGTGTCGAGCTGCCAGTCGATCTGGCCGTCGTCGGCGTTCGCGAAGTGCGTCATGAGGCCGATCGCGCCGACCGAAGGCAGGGCGCGCGCGCGTTCCCACGCGGCGCGATACGCATGCGGGCGAAAGCCCAGGCGATTCATGCCCGAGTTCATCTTCAACTGGATGTCGACGGGGCCACGCGACGATTCGGGCCTGGCGGCCGCGAGCAGGTCGAGTTGCTCGTCGCAATGCACGGCTACCGTGAGGCGGTGCGCGATAGCCAGTTCGACGTCGGCGGGCTCGAAAACGCCTTCGAGCAGCAGCAGCGGCTTGGTCCAGCCCAGCTCGCGCACGCGCACGGCTTCATCGAGGTCGAGCAGGGCGATGCCGTCCGCCCCGGCCAGTGCCGGGTAAATCCGCTCGATGCCATGACCGTACCCGTTGGCCTTGATGACCGCAAAGGCGCGCGAGCCGGAAGCGGTCTGCTTCGCGAGTTGCAGGTTGTGGCGGATGGCGTCGGGCTGGATGCGGGCGGCGATGGGGCGCGGCATGGGCGTTCCTGTGGTCGGGGGCGGTTCAGTCGATAGGCGGTGGTCGCGCCTGGGTAAGTGCGCGCGATCCAGTGATTTCCGCAATCGTATTGATTTTCGTCCAGTTATTTCTAATGTATTTTTGGACGTATTTGGTTGAAACGACTGATCGCGCCCTGCTGCCCGGCGACGCTGCGGGCTCAGCGCGCCAGCAAATGGGCGTCCACGAGCGGCGCCAGCGCCTCGGCGTGGACGCTGCCGAGATCGTGTTCGCCGCCGCGCACCACGTGCAGCGTGGCGTTCCCGAGCAGGGCGTTGAGCCGCTCGCCCACGGCAAGCGGACTCAACGGATCGCTGTCGCCCCATAGCAGCAGTGCCGGCTGCGTGAGGCGCGCAATGTCGTCCGAGAGGTCGGCGTGGTACGAGACGAACCAGCTTGGGAAGGCGCTCGTGTCGCCCGCACGCCAGTTCTGCGCGCCGAGCGCGGCGGTGTCGATGCCGCCCGAGGTGACCGTCAGGACGAGATGCGTGACGAGTTGCGGCTTGTCGAGCGCCGCGCGCACGGCGATCACGCCGCCCATCGACTGCGCGACCAACGCCGTGGGCCGATCGATGCGGGCCACCACGCGCCGGACGATGTCGTCGATACTGGCAACGGCCGGGTCCGCCGGTTCGCCTCCAAAGCCCGGATAGCCCACGAACTCGCGCGCCGCGCGCGTGGCGAGGCGTTCGGACAGCGGTTGCCAGAAAGCCTTGTTGCCCGATGCGCCGGGCAGGAAAAGCAGTTGTTCGGGAGTGCTCAAGTCTGTTGCTCCAGCGTGGGGACAGGGGAGGGCGGATTCATTGCGGCGCGCCCGCAAGCTGCTCGCGGGCGCACGATTCGATTAGCTGGATCAAGAGGCGCGCCGGCTCTCCCAGCGTGCCCGGCGCGCGATGCACGAGGCCGATGTCACGATGAAACGTGTGCTGCCCGAGATCGAGCGCACGGACCTTCGCGGGCCAACGCCGCCACGCCACGGTTTGCGGCACCAGCGCGACACCCACGCCGTTCGCCACCAGTTCGACGATGGCTTCCAGCTCGTCCAGCTCGCTCACGTCCTGCACGGTGCAATGCATGCGGCGCAGAAAGCGGTCCACCTGGCGCCCGCCAAACGAGGCCCGATCGTAGCGGATAAAGGGCTGGCTCGCCAGCAGCGTGGCCCAGTCGCCGCCTTTCACGTGGCGCGGCGCGATCAGCCGGAACGGCTCGCGCGCGAGCGAGGTCCAGCGCAAATCGCTTTGCAGTGCGAACGGTGGACGGATGATGGCGGCCATGTCGATCTCGCCCGCGTCCACGAGATGGATCAACTCCATGGAGAGCCCCGGAATCACGCGCGTGCGGCAGCCCGCGCAGCGGCGATGGAATTCGGCCAGCGCCGCCGGCAACACCGCGCGCTGCACGGAGGCGATGGCGCCGAGCGTCACGCGCCCCGTGGCCGCGGGCCCGGCCGCGCTCGAACTCAGGTTCTCGTAGAGGCGGATCACCTCCTGGGCCTGCGCGAGGATCTGCTGGCCCATGGCGTTCAGGCGCGCGGCGCGGCCCTCACGGTCGAACAGCGCGAAGCCCAGCTCCGCCTCGAGCCGTTGCATTTGCGCGCTCACGGCCGCCTGGGTCAAGCCGATCTTTTGCCCCGCCGCCGCGAAGGTGCCTTGCTCCGCCACCGCAACGAGGGTTTTGAGCTCGCGTATCATTCATCAAAATAATTTGTGTGTCGGAAAATTATATATTGATTTTGTTTTTGCTTGAGTGTGTCTACCATTGCCGCAACCGTTCCCCATACACAGCACACAGTACACAGGAGACTTGCCATGTCGCTGTCGCCGTTTCACCTCGCGATTCCCGTTTTCGATCTGCCCGCCGCGCGCGACTTCTACGGCCGCGTGTTCGGCCTCGCTGAAGGGCGCTCCAGCGCGCAGTGGGTCGATTTCGACTTCTTCGGCCATCAGCTCGTGATTCACGAGCATCCGAAAACGGCCTCGCAGGAGCACGCCCACACGAACCCCGTGGACGGCCACGACGTGCCCGTGCCGCATTTCGGCGTCGTGCTGGGATGGAGCGAGTGGGAGGCGCTGGCCGAGCGCCTGAAAACCTTCGGCGTGCAGTTCGTGATCGAACCGTACGTGCGTTTTCAGGGCCAGGTGGGCGAACAGGCAACGATGTTCCTGCTCGACCCCTGCGGCAATGCGCTCGAATTCAAGGCGTTCAAGGACATCGGCCAGCTGTTTGCGAAATGAGCGCGGGCGCTTGCGGGGCGAGCGGGAAGGTCATCGCGCTCAAGGCGCGGGCGCGGGCATGAACTTGAACGACGGCGTGGCCACGAAATTGCCCGACACCTCGCCCGAATAAACCTGGCCCGAGTCGATGGTGAGCTTCATCACGGGGGCGCCTGGCTTGAGGTCGAGCTTGCGCAGCGAGATCCAGAAAGTGTCGGGGCGCGTGGCGGAGTCGAAGTAGTAGACGAGATCGGTCTGGTCCGCGACCGTGCGCCAGATCGTGGACGAAAGATTCGGCATGTTGGGCGTGGTGATGCCGAGCGGCACGCTCACCGAGCGCATGAGGCTCATCACGCTCGCCACCGCCTGGTAAGCGGGATTTTGCTGCGGCACGCCCGCCATATAGGCCGGATCGGGCTTCTTGGGAATCGCGTCGAGCAGGAACGAGGCGCGCACGAAGCGGTCGGCCGCGCGATTCGTGCCGGGCAGGAACGCGAGGCCGCCCACGCCTTTCCAGTACGTATCGAGTGCGAGCTGCTCGGGGTAGATCGGCGAATTCGTCATCACCTTATAGGCCTTGTCGTGCATGATGACAAGCTTGCCGTCGATGTATTCGAGAATCGCCGAGTCGCCTTGCGAGTCCGAAAGCGAGAGGTGGATCGAGATCGGCTTGCCGTCGGGCAGCGGCGGCGCAATGATCTGGAACGGGTCGCGGCCGAGCGCGGCCACGGCTTCGCCAACCGTGGCGAAGTTATCGAGTACGTATTGCGCCCACAGGCTGATGGACAGCGGTGGATGGCCCGAATCGGGCTTGCCGTAATCGGTCTCGGCCAGGTAAAGCGCATTGGCGACGAGGCCGCGCTCGTTCATGCCGTCCACGCTGCCGATGTCGTAGCCCGAGACCACGACGCTCCCATACTTCGAGCGCCAGCGCGGCGAGCGCGGCCCCGCGTTGCCCGTGCGCTCGATGCCGGCCGGAAACACCCACAGGTTCGAGCGCATGTCCTCGGACCAGTCCATTGAACGCCCCGTGATGACCAGACCGCTGTCGCCGACATAGAGCGTGCGCGTGCAGGCATCGGCGGGGGAAATGGCGAGCGGCGCGGCCGCGAGTGCGAGCGAGGCGGCGATCGCGCCGGCTTTCAGACAGGCAAGAGCGTGGGGCAGACGGGGCATGGTCGCGTTCCGGTTGCAGGACGCGCCGATCATGTCATAGAAGCCGTTTCGGGCCGCTCGAACGTGGCCAGGCACAACCGGGCACGCGCGCCGCGTTATGCGGTGCGTATCACGTTCTTGACGGTTGAGGCGAAAATCTACAGGCGCTGTGAATACCGGATTCAACGCGTCCCGCTTAACTGCTCCTCGATGGTCTTCGTCAACGGCGAGTCCACATCACCCGTGTGCTTCGTCTGCACGGGCTCGATCAGCACGAGCCAGCATTCTTCGTCGGCAACGGGGTTGTGCAGGGTGCCGCGCCGTACCACGTGCATCGAACCCGCGGGCAGATCGACGACGCGCCCGCCCTCGTACTGGATCTTCAGATGTCCGCGCACGACGAAGAACAGTTCGTCCTCGTGCGCGTGATCGTGCCACACGAGTTGACCGCGCACCTTGGCGATCTTCACGTATTGATCGTTGACCTGGGCGACGACTTTCGGCGACCAGTATTCGGACACCTCGGCGAACGCGGCTTCAAGGTCGAATGAATCGGCAAACGGATAATCAGGCATCCTTATCTCCAGGTTGGAATGATGGAAGCGGCGAGCAGAACGCCCATCGCGAGATTGAGCATGCGCCAGTGGCGCGGCGTGCGAAAGAGCCGGGCGAACAGCACGCCGAGCGCGCACCACAGCGCAAGCGAAGCGCACGCGGCCACGCCGAATGTCGCGCCAAGCAGCAACGCGAGCCGGTTCGGACTGCTGGCAAGCAACGCGAACGAGGCGGCCGCGCCCACCGTCATCGCCCAGCTTTTGGGGTTCAGCCACAGGAGCAGCAGGCCGTTGACGAGCGTAACCGGCCGTGCGGGGCCCGCGCTTGCGTTGGGCGGCCCGCTGCGCGCGATGCGCCACGCCAGCCACAGCAGATACGCCGAGCCAAGCGCTTTCACGGCCGTTTGCAGCGACGGCAGCGCGAGCAGCAGGCCGCCAAGCCCGAGCGCGGCGACGGCGGCGAGCAAGGCGAGGCCGATGGCGATGCCGAGCATCAGCGGCATCGAGCGAGCGAAACCGAAGCGCGCGCCGGAAGCGGTGGCGAGCGTGGTCGCGCCGCCGGGCGTGATGGTCGCGACGGCGACGAACAGCAGAAGCGGGAGGATCGAGGTCATCGGTGCAGGTCCGCGTGAATGATCTTTGCACTGTACGGATCGCCAATGCATCATCAAAGGCAATAATCTTGATGCGATCCATTACGTTGCATAATGTGTCGATGACCCGAAACTTCGACCTCGACCTGATCCGGACCTTTGTCGCCGTCGCCGAAAGCGGCAGCATGACGGTTGCCGCGAATCGGCTGCACATGACCCAGGGCGCCGTGAGCCAGCAGGTGAAACGGCTTGAAGACCTGCTCGATTGCCTGCTGTTCGTGCGCAAGGCGCGCAAGCTGGAACTGTCGCGTCATGGCGAGCAGTTTCTCGTGAAAGCGCGCCAACTGCTGAAGTTGAACGACGAAATCTGGGCCGACATGACCGGCCGCCCGCTGCATGGCAGCCTGCGCGTGGGCGTGCCCTACGACCTCGTGACGCCGCTCGCGCCCGCGATGAAGGCGTTCGCCGAGGCGCATCCTCACGTCGAGATTTCGCTCGTGTGCGGCGCGTCGCCGGAACTGAGCGAGGCGGTCAATAGCGGCCGCGTGGACGTGTCGCTGGTCGAATCCATCGCGAGCGAAGCCCAGGGCGAAGTGGTTCGCATCGAGCCGCTGGTGTGGGTGAACGGGCGCGACAGCGACGCGTGGCAGAAACGGCCGCTGCCGCTTTCGATGGTGGACGAACGTTGCGCGTTCCGGCCGGTGGTGCTCGGGGCGCTCGCGGACGCGGGCATTGCGTGGCGCACGGTGTTCGAGAGCGGCAATATCGAGGCGACCGCCGCCACGGTGCGCGCGGGGCTTGCGATCACGACGTGGCTTGTCTCGACCGTGCCGGCCGATCTGGAGACGCTCGCGCCGCAAGCGTATGGCTTGCCCGCGTTGCCGCCGTTCGCGATCTGTCTGCGCTTGCCTGCGACGGTTCAGCCGGCGGCGCAGGAGTTTGCGCGCTGTGTGCGCGAGTCGATGGCGGGGGACGCCGCTGGGAACGTGATGCGGGCGCGGCGGGCGGCGTAGGGGCGCGGCTGGGTCGTAGAGGCAGGGCGGTGGGGGCGAGGGCGTGCTGTTGGTGTCCGTCTCCGATCATTTCTGCATTTTTGCGACCAAGAAAGACAAAACTACATCTCTTCCGTCCGTTTCTCACCAAATTCCGCAAAAATCCGTCAGGAAAGACGAATGCCGCCGTAAGCCCTAGGAAATGTCGTAAGGGTTTGTTAATATCGCGCGCTGAGTGAAAATGAGAATGCTTCTCATTGAGAAATTCCGCGAGACGACCCTTCCCAAAACGACATGAACCATCGAGAACCCGCGCGCCGCGCGCGCCGCACGCTGCATCGCCCGTTGCATATTGCCGCCTGGCTGACTTTCGCGGCGGCCCAGGCCGCCGTTGCCCAGACCTCGACGCAGGACGGCGGGGCCCAGAAAACGCCGTCCCAGAACACGAGCGCCACGGGCAACGGTGCCGCGGGCACCGACCAGGCGCTGCCCGCGGTGAGCGTGAGCGCGAGCACGGTGCCGAACTCGCCGCTGAACCTGAGCGCGCCGGTGAACAGCGGCGCGCTCGGCACGCGCTCGCAGCTCGACACGCCGTTCTCGACCACGGTGGTCACGGGTGAGGATCTCGCCGACCGCCAGGTCTACAAGCTCGGCGACGTGTTCGCGGGCGACGCCTCGGTCACCGACAACAGCAACGCCTATAGCGCCTGGGCCACCTACATCACGATTCGCGGCCTGCCCATCGACTGGCAGAACGGTTTTCGCATCGACGGCAATCCGTTCATTTCGTACGGCATCACCATGCCCTACGAACAACTGGAGCGCGTCGAACTGCTCAAGGGCCTGGGCGGCTTCATGTATGGCTTCGCGCAGCCGGGCGGGCTCGTCAACTACGTGACGAAGCGGCCGGGCAAGGACCCTGTCACGAGTCTCGACGTGGGTTATCGCATGGACGGCCTGTTGAGCACGCACGTCGACCTGAGCCGCCGCTTCGGCCCCGACGACATGTTCGGCGCGCGCCTGAACTATACGAAGGAAGCGGGCAAGACCTATAACGCCGGCGACTACAACCGCAACTCGGTTTCGCTTGCGCTCGACGGCCAGCTCACGCGCGACCTCCAGGTGTGGTTCAACGCGCTCTACCAGACGATCCGCTCCAGCGGCCAGCTGCCCGCGATCTACACGGGCAGCTACACGGCGTCGAGCCTGCCCGCCGTGCTCAGCGGCGGCACCAACTGGCTCGGCAGCACCGACCAGCATCTGAACACGAACCTGCAACTCTACACGGCGGGCGTGCGCTACCAGATCGCACCCGACTGGTCGTTCACGACCTCGGGCAGCTACAGCAAGTCGGCGCGCGACCGCAACGAAAGCACGCTCACACTGCTCAATCAGGCCGGCGACTACCAGGACGCGCGCTGGAACGGCGACGAAGGCCACCAGGACATCTACTGGCAGGGCATGTTCGAAGGCAAGGTGAAGACCGGGCCGTTCACGCACCAGCTCGTGATTGGCGGTGCGTACCAGCATCAGACCAACGACTACTCGTCGGTCTCGGTCTATAACGTGCTCGGCATCGGCAACCTGTATCAGCCGAATCCGTTCCGCTATTACTCGGGCAGCGGGCTCGAAACGTACCGCGCGAGCGATATCACGCAGACGTCGGCGTTCGTGAGCGACACCATGGAGATCACGAGCCGCTGGTCGCTGCTCGCGGGCCTGCGCTACACGAACTATAGTCAGAACACCTATTCAACCACGGGCGCGAAAACCGCCGCGTACAGCCAGAACGGCGTGGTCACCCCGACCGCCGCGCTCATGTACAAGCTGGAGCCGAACACGACGCTCTATGCGAGCTACGTCGAGGCGCTGGAGCAGGGTGCGATCGTGGACAGCATGTACGCGAACGGCGGCTCGTTGCTGCGCCCGCTGCGCTCGCGCCAGTACGAGCTGGGCGTCAAGAGCGAGCACGAGCGCTGGAGCGCGACGGCGGCGCTGTTCCGCATCGAGCGCGGCGCGGCCTATGCCAATAGCGATAACGTCTACGTGCAGGACGGCGATTCGATCTACGAAGGGATCGAAGCGGGCGGCAGCGTGCGCCTCGGCCGTAGCTGGCAGGTGGCGGGCAGCGTCACGCTGCTCGATACCTGGTACGCGAAGGGCCAGTCCTTCAACGGCAACCGCGTGGCGGGCGCGCCGAAGTTCGTGGCGGCGGGTCGCGTGACCTATGACATGCCGTACGTGCCGGGCCTGCAACTGTCCGCCGACGCGAAGTTCACGGGCAACACGGAAGTGCGACCGGCCGGCAATCTCCAGACGGGCGGCTATCTGCTCATGAACGTCGGCGCGAACTACTTCACGCGCATTGGCGGCCACGATGTCACGCTGCGCGCGGCGATCGACAACATCACGAACCGCCGCTACTGGATGTTCCAGTACTCGGACTACATCGCGCCGGGCGATCCGCGCACGGTCAGCCTGAACGCGAAGATCGACTTCTAAGCGTTCAAGCGGCTTGCCGTAAGCCGCGCCGCGAGCGGGCGCATTCCGTTGACCGGGATGCGCCCGTTTTGCGTTCAGGAGATTGGTTGCGAACCCGGCGCGGGGTTGCCGAGATCGTCGGTCGGCACGTATTGCTGGTCGAACGCCGCCGCATACAGGGCCCACTCGGGCTCGCCGAGATCGACGAGCAGCGCGCCGTCCTGCCAGATGTCGTTGTGGTCGTTCGAGTCGTCGCCCGCGCGGTGAATGAACTCGCCCCTCGATCCCTGATTCATGTGGACGTCGTGTACGCCGTCGCCTTCGCTGTAGAAGCGGCCGAACACGTACACGTCCAGCGAAGATTGTTGCGCGCGCAACAGGAGACGCTGCAACGAGGCGACGGGCTCGACCTGGTCGGAGCCGTCCATCACGTCGCTGTTGCGCCACGCGCCGGTCTTGGCGAGGAAGTCGCTGCGCAGGAAGTCGAGCGCGGGCAGCGCGTCGGTGCCCGTGAGGTCCGTCGATCCAGGCGACGCGCTCTTGAGTGTGGTGAGCACGCTGTGGCGGAAGTCGAAGACGAGCTTGTACTTGAGCAGATCGTCGGCGTCGGTAGTGCCCACGTTCACGGCAATGTCCCACGGCGCGCCGTTCACGGTGATGCCGAAGTGCAGGTGGTACTGCACTTCATGGGGCCGCCGCGTGGACTTCAGTTGCGGTGCGGAAACGATCTTCGCCTTGACGAAGCCGTAAGGAAGGGCCATCGCGCGCTCCTTGCAGTTCAGGTGGAGCGGCTCATTGTGCCGCCCGAACGTGAATATGCGCTTACAGCGAGGCCGGGCCGCGCGCCCGTGCCTGGCTTCTTGCGCCGCGTGGCTTGTGCGCCGCGCGCTCGACGAGATGCTCGACCATGCGCTGGGCCGCGGGCTGGAGCGCGTCGAACGCGCGAAAGCAGACGATGAAGCGCCGCCGCGCCCAGGCGTCGGTAAGCGCGATGGTGCGCACGTCCATGATGCGCCCGTATGTGTTGCCCACTTCCTCGGGCACGACGCTGATGCCGAGATTGGCGGCCACCACGCGAAAGGACGCGTCGAAATTCGACACCACGGCGCGATAGGTGACGGTGCGCCCGCTGCGCGCCGCCGACTGGCGCAGCATCGTATGAACGGCCGTGGAAGGCGGCAGCCCCACGTGCTCGTAATCGAGCGTTTCCTCGAACGAGATCGAGCGGCGCTTCGCAAGCGCGTGCTCGGGATGCACGGCGAGCACGAGCCGGTCTTCGCGCCAGGGGCGCGCTTGCAGCCCGCCAAGCTCCACGTTGTCCCAGCACACGCCGAGCGAGGCCGCGCCGTCGCGCACGCGCTCCACCAGTTCGCGCGAGGTGCGCTCCTCCACGTTCACGCGAATGTTCTGGTGGGCGGGCAGCCGCATGAAGGAGGCGAGGTCGTCGAGCAGCGCCTCGGCGATTGCGGAGGCCGAGGCGCACACGCTCAAGCTGCCGGAAAGGCCGCTGCCCAGTGCCGCGATGTCGCTCGCGGCGCGCTCCAGCGTGAAAATCACGCTGCGCGCGTGCTCGACGAGCGCGAGTCCCGCCGCCGTGGGCTGCACGCCGCGCCGCGAGCGCGTGAGCAGCGGCACGCCGAATTCGCTTTCCAGTTGGGCAATGCGCTTGCTGATGGCCGAGGGCTCGATATGCTCCTCGCGCGCGGCGCGGCCCATGTTGCCGTGCTCGCACACGCTCACCAGCAGGCGCAGGGTTTTGAGGTCGATGTCGCGCACGGCGTCTCCTTTCAGTGTTTCCGGTTTGGAATCTTGAAGCTTCCAAAATACCGCTTTATGTATTTCATGGAATGCCTAAAGTTAGCACATCGCTGGAGACAAAAACGGAGACACCTTCATGCCCCCATTACCCCTGCGGGCCCAGATCCGCGAGGTCGGCCTGCGTGACGGCCTGCAAAGCATCCAGAGCGTGCTGCCCACCGCGCACAAGATCGAATGGATCCGCGCCGCGCACGAGGCCGGCCAGCGCGAGATCGAAGTGGGCTCGTTCGTGCCCGCGCGCCTCTTGCCGCAACTCGCCGACACGGCGGAACTCGTGGCCTTCGCGAAGACGCTGCCGGAACTGTTCGTTTCGGTGCTCGTGCCCAATCTCAAGGGCGCGGAGCGCGCGCTGGAAGTGCAGGCGGACCTGATGCTCGTGCCGCTGTCGGCAAGTGAGGCGCACAGCCTCGCGAACCTGCGCAAGACACCCGATGAAGTCGTGGCCGACGTGGCCCGCATGCGTGCCGCGCGCGACGCGAGCGGCGCGAAGACGCTGATCGAAGGCGGCATCGGCACGGCGTTCGGCTGCACCCTGCAAGGACGCGTGGAGCCCGCGCAGGTGCTGCACTGCATGCAGGCGCTGCTCGATGCGGGCGCGGACCGCGTGAGCCTCGCCGACACCGTGGGCTACGCGAACCCCGCGGCCGTACGCGAACTCTTCGAGGCGGCGTGCAAGATCGCGGGCGAGCGCCTCTGGTGCGCGCACTTTCACGACACGCGCGGGCTCGCGCTCGCCAACGTCTACGCCGCGCTGGAGGCGGGGGTGACGCGCTTCGACGCCACGCTCGGCGGCATCGGCGGCTGCCCGCATGCGCCGGGTGCGAGCGGCAACGCCGCGAGCGAAGACCTCGCGTTCATGCTCGCCGACATGGGCATCGACACCGGCATCGACATCGAAGGCCTGCTCGCGCTGCGTGCGCGCGTGGCGCAATGGCTGGAAGGCGAAACGCTGCACGGCACGCTCTGGCGCGCCGGCCTGCCGAAAACTTTCGGCGCCGCCGTTCATCACGCTTTATCTGTTTGAGGTCCTTATGAATACTGCCAACCGGCTTCCGCTCGAAGGCGTGCGCGTGATCGAGTTCACGCACATGGTCATGGGCCCGACCTGCGGGATGATCCTCGCGGACCTCGGGGCCGAAGTCATCAAGATCGAACCGCCCGGCGGCGACAAGACGCGCAATCTGCCGGGCCTCGGGATCGGCTTCTTTCGCTCGTTCAATCGCAACAAGAAGAGCGTGGTGCTCGACATCAACACCGCGGCGGGGCAGGCTGCCGCCGTCGAGCTGATCGGCCAGTGCGACGTGATGCTCGAAAACTTCCGGCCCGGCCTCATGGAAAAGCTCGGCCTCGATTACGCCACGCTCGCGCAACGTTATCCGCGCCTCATCTACGTCTCGCACAAGGGCTTCTTGCCCGGTCCGTACGAGAAGCGCCTCGCACTCGACGAAGTCGTGCAGATGATGGGCGGCCTCTCGTACATGACGGGGCCCGCCGGGCGTCCGCTGCGCGCGGGCACGTCCGTCAACGACATCATGGGCGGCATGTTCGGCGCCATCGGCGTGCTTGCCGCGCTGCGCGAGCGCGACGCAACCGGGCGCGGCCAGGAAGTGCAGAGCGCGCTGTTTGAGAACTGCGTGTTCCTGAGCGCGCAACACATGCAGCAGTACGCGATGACGCATGAAGCGCCGCCGCCCATGCCCTCGCGCGTTTCGGCGTGGAGCGTGTACGACGTGTTCACGCTGGCGGACGGCGAGCAGCTTTTCATCGGCGCGGTGAGCGACAAGCAGTTCGTGACGCTGTGCGATGTGATTGGCTGCCCGCAGCTTGCCGATGAACCGCACTTCGCGAACAACGCACTGCGCGTGGCGGTGCGGCCCGAACTGCTGGAGCGGCTCGCGCAGGTGCTCGCCACGCACCAGGTGGCCGAACTCACGCCGCGCCTCGAAGCGGCCGGCATTCCCTACGCGCCTATCGTGCGCCCTGACCAGCTGCTGGACGATCCGCACCTGAAGGCGAGCGGCGGACTCGTGCCCATGCAGACCGACGACGGCGGCACGACCGAAGTCGTGTTGCTGCCTTTGCTGATGGGCGGCCGCCGCCCCGGCGTGCGCCAGCCGCTCGCGCGCGTGGGCGAGCATACCGAAGAGGTGCTGGCGGGCCTGAAGGCGCACGCCTCGCCCTGAAGCACGGGCAAAGCGCACGTTAGCGGTTCCAGTGCCGAGGTAGTCGGATCGTGGCGCGCGCAATGTGTTGCGCGCCGCGTGGTTACGCTCGGCTTTTCAGAAGAAAGATGCCCAACGAGGCGTCATCACGGAGACAAGCATGCAACGAACCTTGGGCGCGGACGATCCGCTCGACGCCGTCACGGCCATACCCGTTGGCAATCGCGCGGCGGCGGCGCTTTCCGCGCGCCTCGACCGGCTGCCCGCCACGCGGCAGCTCTGGATGCTGGTGCTGCTGATATCGCTGGGCGGCTTCTTCGAGGTCTACGACCTCATTTTCACGGGCTACATCGCGCCGGGCATGGCGAAAAGCGGCATGCTGCAAACCACGACCTCCGCGTTCTTCGGCTTCAACGGCATGGGCGCGTTCGTGGCCGCGACGTTCGCGGGGCTGTTCATCGGCACGTTTTGTCTCGGCTGGCTGCCCGACCGGTTCGGACGCCGAAGCGTCTTCACGTTCTCGCTGCTCTGGTATTCGGTGGGATCGGTGGTGATGGCGTTCCAGCACAGCGCGGAAGGGCTGATTCTCTGGCGCTTCATCACGGGCATCGGCGTGGGGATCGAGATCGTCACGATCGACAGCTATGTGACGGAGATGGTCCCGCAGCGCATGCGCGGCCGCGCGATGGCGTTCAATCAGGCCATCATGTTCTCCGCCGCGCCCATTGCGGCGCTGCTCTCGTGGTGGCTCGTGCCGCAGGCGCCGTTCGGTCTCGACGGCTGGCGCTGGGTCGTGCTCGCGGGCTCGCTTGGCGCGGCGCTCGTGTGGTTCGTGCGCCGCGCGGTGCCGGAAAGCCCGCGCTGGCTCGTCTCGCACGGCCGCACCGAGGCGGCGGAGCGCGTGATCGCGCGCATGGAGGAGCGGGCCGTGCGCGAGAGCGGCAAGGCGCTGCCCGAACCGACACCTTCGCTCGTGCTGCCCGCGCACCGGCGCGCCTCGCTCGCTGAATTGTGGCAGCCGCCGTACCGCTCGCGCCTCATCATGCTGATCGCGTTCAACCTGTGCCAGGCCGTTGGCTACTACGGCTTCGCGAACTGGGTGCCGACGCTGCTGATCGGGCAGGGCGTGACCGTCACGAAGAGCCTGCTCTATGCGGTTGTGATCGCCGTCGCGCTGCCTTGCGGACCGTTGCTCGCCATGCTCGTGGCCGATCGCATCGAGCGCAAGTGGCTCATCGTCGGCTCGGCGTTCGCGGTCGTGGTGTTCGGGCTGCTGTTCGCGCAGGCGCGCGGTCCCGTTGCGCTCATCGCGCTCGGCGTGCTCATCAGTCTCGCGGGGCAGACCATTTCGGTGTGCTATCACGCCTATCAGGCCGAACTGTTTCCAACGGCCGTGCGTTGCAGCGCCAATGGCATCGTCTATTCGGCGAGCCGGGTGGGCGCGATGATGTCGGGCTTCATCATCGCCGCGCTCTTGCGCGACTTCGGCGTGAACGGGGTGTTCGCGGGCATCACCGTGTGCATGCTCGCGGTGATGATCTCCATAGGCGGCTTCGGACCGCGCACGAATGGCGTGCGGCTCGAAGAGCTTTCTGGGTGAGCGGCGGGTTGCTCTACTTATTTGCGCTTCATGTCGCCGGGCGCGCGCGGATCGAATTCCATGAAGCGCGCGGCCAGCATGGCATAAAAGAATTGACGCAGGCGGGTGGCGAAGGGCGTAGGCATGGCGGTTTCGAGTGAATGCATGAGCGGGTGGGTAGACCTGCATGCCAACGCAATTCGTATGCCATTGGCCTGGCCCGCCTTGCGCGTGCCTTCGCGCACGCATTGAATGCACGTGATGCCCCGTCACGGTGCTTGACCTCGCAACGTGGTGCACGCGCTGCACTGCGATTGCGCGCACGCGGCGCCCTGAAGCCCGCGTGGCCCGCCATCTCGCGCCGCTACGGCGCACGCAGCCTCGTTCATCCCCATTCGCAACACGCCTGGCACAGAACTCGCTAATTAGCCTGGCGAGAGGTGCGAAGCAATTTGCATCATCTTAGGATCGCTAGGGTTCCGGTCGGCGCAATGCACGAGTCCGTGCGGCGTGTTCGATGCCTGGTCCGAGAGCAATCCGGTCTCGTCTCCCACCTTGCCTGCAAGGCGGCGATGAGGCTCCACGGAGGGATAAAAGCCCGGGAGGTCGCGATGTCGTTCGGTCGCCCTCTCACGCCCCATCCCTTCGCAACCAGGAGCCCTCATGCCGTCAAGCTTCTCTTCCGCCACCGCGCAGCCTGATCTGCCGCCCGTCGACGTGTTGTGGGAAACCGTGATTCCCGCGGGCACGCACTGGTCGGGCATCCTGCGCCGCGGCCTCGCGCTGCGCGTGATCGACCTCGAAGGCGGCGCGAACCTCGCCGCCGTGTTTCACCGCCAGGAAGATCCGCTCGAACGCTACAACATGGCCGACACGCTCAAGGCGCAGCACACGGCCCATCTCACGCGCGGCCATGCACTCCATACCGACATGGGCCGCGTGATTGCCTCGATCACGGCGGATACGCTCGGCTGGCACGACCCGCTCGGCGGCGTGGGCGACGCGGCGCTGTTCGCGCGCAAGTATGGCGAGAAGCGCTACCAGGCGCATCGCAACGAGATGATCCGCAACGGCCGCGACAGCCTCGTGCTCGAACTCGCGAAGTACGGCCTCGGCGCGCGCGACCTCGTGGCCAACGTGAACTTCTTCAGCAAGGTGGCCGTGGGCGACGACGGCGCGCTCGAATTCGTGCCGGGCCACTCGCGCGCGGGCGCGGCGTTCGACCTGCGCTTCGAAATGAACACGCTGGCCGCGTTCTCCACGGCGCCGCATCCGCTCGACCCGCACGGCGAGTACACGCCGAAGCCGGTCAAGCTCGTGGCATGGCGCGCCTATGCGGCTGACGCCAGCGCGAGCGCCGACGACCTGTGCCGCAACGCCTGCGCGGAAAACCAGCGCGGCTTCATCAACACCGACCGTCTGTTTGCCTGAGCGCAAGGAAGCCGTCATGCCGATCATCGAAAGCGCGCTCGACGCGCGCAACGCCCATACCGATTTCACGCTGCCCGCGGGCGAACCGTGGATGCACGACATGAAGCGCGGCGAAACGCTGCGCATTGTCGATCTGGAAGGCAACCAGGCCGTGGACACGCTGTTCTACAGCAGCGCCGACCCCACGGAACGCTATAGCGCGCAAGACACCATCCGTGCGCAACGCAACCTCTACCTGAGCGCGGGCAGCGTGCTGATGTCCAATCGCGGCGCGCCGCTGCTCACTATCACCGCCGATACGTGCGGCCGCCACGACACGCTCGGCGGCGCTTGCGCGGCCGAGAGCAACACCGTGCGCTATGCGCTCGAAAAGCGCCACATGCACAGCTGCCGTGACAGCTACCTCAACGCGCTTGCGCACTGCACATGCGGCGTGGGCGCGCTGCTCGGCAAGCGCGACATCGTCAGCAACATCAACTTCTTCATGAACGTGCCCGTGACGCCGCTTGGCAAGCTCACCTTCGAAGACGGCATCTCCGCGCCCGGCAAATACGTGGAAATGCGCGCGGAGCAGGACGTGACGGTGCTGATCTCGAACTGCCCGCAACTGAACAACCCGTGCAACGGCTATAACCCGACGCCCGTGCGCTTGCTGGTGTGGGGGGCATGACGATGGCGTTCGACAAGATCCTCATTGCCAATCGCGGCGAAATCGCCTGCCGCGTGATCCGCACGCTCAAACGCCTGGGCATCGCCTCGGTCGCCGTGTATTCGGAGGCGGACCGCCACGCCATGCACGTCACGCTCGCGGACGAAGCCGTCTGCATCGGCCCCGCGCCCGTCGCGCAAAGCTACCTCAATGCCGAAGCGATACTCGCGGCGGCGCGCAGCACGGGCGCACAGGCAGTGCATCCGGGCTACGGTTTTCTTTCGGAGAACGCAGCGTTTGCGGGGGCGTGCGAGCGCGCGGGCATTGTGTTCATCGGCCCGCGCCCCGAGCAGATGACGGATTTCGGCCTCAAGCACACGGCGCGCGAGATCGCGCGCGCCAACGACGTGGCGCTGTTGCCCGGCACGGGCCTGCTGCCCGATGTCGCGAGCGCGCTCGAAGCCGCCGCCACGCTGGGCTACCCCGTGATGCTCAAGAGCACGGCGGGTGGCGGCGGCATCGGCATGTCGCTGTGCCGCGACGCCGCGCAACTGGAAGCCGCGTTTGCCTCGGTCGCGCGCCTGGGCGAAACCAACTTCGCGAACGCGGGCGTGTACCTGGAAAAGTTCGTCGAGCATGCGCGCCATATCGAGGTGCAGGTGTTCGGCGACGGCCGGGGCGAGGTGATCTCGCTGGGCGAGCGCGACTGCTCGGTGCAGCGGCGCAACCAGAAAGTGATCGAGGAAACACCCGCGCCGGGCCTGAGTGACGACGAGCGCCGTGCGCTGCATGCCACCGCCGTGCGGCTCGCGAAGGCGGTGAGCTACGCGAGCGCGGGCACCGTGGAATTCGTGTTCGACACGCAAACGCGCGCGTTCTACTTCCTGGAGGTGAACACGCGCCTCCAGGTGGAGCATGGCGTGACGGAGGAGGTGTACGGCGTCGATCTCGTCGAGTGGATGATTCGCCAGGCCGAAGGCACGCTCGCGCCGCTCGATACGCTCGCGCCGACGAACACGCTTGCGCCGCGCGCCGCGAGCATCCAGGTGCGTGTGTATGCCGAAGATCCGAACCGCCAGTTCCAGCCAAGCTCGGGCCTGCTCACGCATGTCGAGTTTCCCGCCGACGCGCGCGTGGACACCTGGATCGACGCGGGCACCGAAGTCAGCGCGTTCTACGACCCGCTGCTCGCCAAGGTGATCGCCACGGGCGCCACGCGCGAAGCCGCGCTCGCGAAGCTCGGATCGGCGCTCGCGCGCACGCAGCTTTACGGCATCGAAACGAACCTCGACTACCTGCGCGCGATCGTTGGCTGCGCAACGTTCGTGGCGGGCGAGCAGACCACGGGCTTTCTCGGCCGCTTCCTGTTCGCGCCGCACACCATCGACGTGCTCGATGGCGGCGTGCAGACCACCGTGCAGCAGACGCCGGGGCGTCTGGGCTATTGGGACGTGGGCGTGCCGCCGTCGGGCCCGATGGACGACCGCTCGTTCAACCTCGCGAACGCATTGCTCGGCAACGCGCCCGACGCGGCCGGGCTCGAATTCACGATGGTCGGCGCCACACTGCGCTTCAACACGGAAACGCTGTTCGTGCTGGGCGGCGCGCCGCTGGCCGCGACGCTCGATGGCGCGCCGGTGCCGTACTGGGAAGTGGTGCGCGCGGGCGCGGGCATGGTGCTCAAGCTCGGCGGCGTGACGGGTGCAGGCGTGCGCGCGTGTCTCGCGGTGCTGGGCGGCTTGCAGGTGCCCGACTATCTGGGCAGCAAGGCGACCTTTACGCTGGGCCAGTTCGGCGGCCATGCGGGCCGCGCGCTGCGCAAGGGCGACGTGCTGCATCTCGCGCCCGGCGCGGGCAAGGGCGAGGCGGGCGCGAAGCTCGCGCAGGAGCGCGTGCCTGCGCTCACGCACGAGTGGGCACTGGCGGTGCTGGACGGCCCGCACGGCGCGCCCGATTTCCTCACGCGTGAAGACATCGCCATGCTTTACGAGGCGCGTTGGACCGTGCACTACAACTCCAGCCGCACGGGCGTGCGCCTGATCGGCCCGAAGCCGCAGTGGGCGCGCACGGACGGCGGCGAAGCGGGCCTGCATCCGTCGAACATTCACGACAACGCTTACGCCATCGGCGCGGTGGACTTCACCGGCGACATGCCCGTGATTCTCGGCCCGGACGGCCCGAGCCTGGGCGGCTTCGTGTGCCCGGTCACGGTGGTTGGCGAGGAACTGTGGAAGCTCGGGCAACTGCGGCCCGGCGATACGGTGCGCTTTGTGCCGAAGTTGCCCGCCGCTGCGAGTGAAAACGCGCACGAGTGCGTGCTTTACCGCGACGACGCGGCCGACGTGAGCGTGGTTTGCCGCCGCTCTGGCGATCGCAATCTGCTGATCGAATATGGCCCGTCCGTGCTCGACCTGAAGCTGCGCTTTCGCGTGCATGCGCTGATGAACCGGCTCCTTGAGCATCGCCTGCCGGGCATCGTCGACCTCACGCCGGGCATCCGTTCGCTCCAGGTGCATTTCGATCCGGCCGTGCTCACGCTCGATCGCCTGATCGCTCATCTTCAGGATGCCGAAGCGGTGTTGCCCGCCGTCGACGCCATGCGCGTGCCCAACCGCATCGTGCATTTGCCGCTCTCGTGGGACGATCCGTCCACGCGCGTGGCCATCGAGCGCTATATGCAGTCGGTGCGCCCCGACGCGCCGTGGTGCCCGAGCAATATCGAGTTCATCCGCCGCATCAACGGGCTAGAAAGCATCGACGACGTGAAGCGCATCGTGTTCGACGCGCGCTATCTCGTGCTCGGTCTCGGCGACGTGTATCTGGGCGCGCCTGTCGCGACGCCCGTCGACCCGCGCCATCGCCTCGTCACCACCAAGTACAACCCGGCGCGCACCTGGACGCCGGAGAACGCCGTGGGCATCGGCGGCGCGTACCTGTGCGTGTACGGCATGGAAGGCCCCGGCGGCTATCAGTTCGTGGGCCGCACCGTGCAGATGTGGAACCGCTATCGCACGACGGCCGAGTTCACGCCGGGCAAGCCGTGGCTGCTGCGCTTTTTCGACGAGATCCGTTTTTACGAAGTGAGCGAGGCCGAACTCGCAGAATGGCGCAGCGAGTTCCTGGCGGGGCGGCGCAGCCTGCGCATCGAGGAATCCGTGTTCGATCTCGGCGCCTACGAGCGCTTCCTGCGTGACGAGGCCGCCTCCATCGCAGCGTTCAAGACCACGCAGCAGGCTTCGTTCGAAGCGGAGCGCGAACGCTGGCGCGAGGCGGGGCAGGCGGAGTACGTGGCCGAAGGCGCGGCGGACGATGCCGCGAGCGCCGCGCGCGCCGCCGAGGCGCTGGACGAAGATTGCCGCGCGATTGGCGCCGATGTCTCGGGCAGCGTGTGGAAACTGCTCGTCGCTGAAGGCGAACGTGTGGAGGAAGGCCAGGACGTCGCGATTCTGGAGTCGATGAAGATGGAAGTGACGGTAAGCGCGGGCGCGAGCGGCGTGATCGAGACGCTCGATTGCGCGGCGGGCGACGCCGTAACGGCAGGGCAGCGTTTGATGGTGATTCGTGTGGCATCCGAAGCATCGGCGCACGCGATGCAAGCAACCGCCGTGAGCGGCGAGGAGGCCGCATGTCAATGAATCCGCACAACGACGATCTGCCGGTGACGATCGAGGCGCTACGCGCGCGCTACCTCGACGGCAGCCTCACGCCCGCGCAACTGGTCGAGCGCATTGCCGCGCGCACCGGCGGCGACGATCCGCATCGCGTATGGATTCGCGCCCTGACGCGCGACGAGATGATGCGTTACGCCAATGCGCTGGCGGACCGCGATCCGGCCACGCTGCCGCTCTATGGCGTGCCCTTCGCGATCAAGGACAACATCGACCTCGCGGGCGTGCCGACCACGGCGGCTTGCCCCGCCTATGCGTATACGCCGCAGCGCAGCGCGCCCGTGGTCGAGCGCTTGATCGCGGCGGGCGCGATTCCCGTTGGCAAGACCAATCTCGACCAGTTCGCCACGGGACTCTCGGGCCAGCGCTCGCCGTATGGCGCGTGCCGCAACGCGCTCGACCCGGCGTATGCCTCGGGCGGTTCGAGTTCGGGCTCGGCGGTGGCGGTGGCGCTTGGCCTTGCCGCGTTCTCGCTCGGCACCGACACGGCGGGCTCGGGCCGCGTGCCCGCCGCTTTCCACGGACTCGTGGGGCTCAAGCCGACCAAGGGCGTGCTGAGCACGCTGGGCGTCGTGCCCGCGTGCCGCTCGCTCGATTGCGTCTCGATCTTCGCGCAGACGGCCGACGACGCGCAGCGCGTGTTCGAGAGCGCGCGTGGCGTGGCGCAGGACGACCCTTACGCGCGCGCCTGGCAGCCCACGGGTCGCGCTCGCGCCTCGCTCGCCGGTGTGCGCCTCGGTGTGCCGCGTGCGACCCAGCTCGAATTTTACGGTGATGATTCGTATACCGAATCATTCTCCGAAGCGCTGGAGAAACTGCGTGAAACAGGCGCCGAACTCGTGGAAATTGATTTCGAGCCGTTTCTCGCCACGGCGCGGCTGCTCTACGAAGGACCGTTCGTCGCCGAGCGGCTTGCCGCGATCCGCGCGTTCTTCGAAGCGCAGCCCGAGGCGCTGCATCCGGTCACGCGCGAGATCGTGGGCGGCGCGGCGCGCTGGAGCGCGGCCGATGCGTTCGCGGCGCTCGACCGCCTGGCTGCGCTGCGCATGGAAAGCGAACGCGTGTGGCCGCATATCGACGCGATCGTCACGCCCACGTCGCCCACCACGTCCACGGTGGCGGAACTGGAGGCGGACCCGATCGGCGTGAATGCGCGCTTTGGCTACTACACCAACTTCGTGAATCTCCTCGACCTGAGCGCGCTTGCCGTGCCGGCGGGCCGGTGCGCAACGGGAACCCATGCGGGCAAACCTTTTGGCATTACGTTCGTTGCGCGTGCACACGACGACGCGTATCTGCTCGATCTGGCCCGCGCATGGCTTGGCGAAACGCAAGCGCCTGCGCGCGACGCTGCACCATCAACCGTGCGCGTGGCCGTGGTCGGCGCGCACTTGAGCGGCGAACCGCTCAACGTGCAATTGACCGAACGCGGCGCGCACCTCGTCGAAACCACGACGACCGCGAACGCCTATCGCCTTTACGCACTAACGCAAGCGCAACCCCAGGCGCCCGCCAAGCCCGGCCTCGTGCGCGTGAACGAAGGCGGCTCGGCAATCGAAGTCGAAGTCTGGGAGATGCCGACTGCCGCGTTCGGCTCGTTCGTCGCGGGTATTCCGGCGCCGCTTGGCATCGGCACGCTCGAACTCGCGAGCGGGGCCACGGCGCTCGGCTTTCTCTGTGAGAACGCCGCGCTCGTCAACGCCCGCGACATCAGCGCCTTCGGCGGCTGGCGCGCCTATCGTGCCGCGGGTGCCGCGGGTGCCGCTGTTGCCGAGCGCGCGGAAGCATGAAACCCCACGCCATCACATCAAGCAAACCGTTGCACCTTTACTCCTGGAGATCCGCCATGAAGACGACGCCCCTTTCGTTCGCAAGCGAGGCCAATGCCCCCACGCCGCTGCGCCGCTGGGCGCTGCGCGCCGCCAGCGCGCTTGCGCTCGCCACCGGCCTGTTCGCGGCAGGCGTGCAGGCCGCGAGCGCCGCGCCGCTGCGCATCGGCTATAGCGACTGGCCGGGCTGGGTCGCGTGGCAGGTCGCGATCGACAAGGGCTGGTTCAAGGAAGCGGGCCTCGACGTGAAGTTCGACTGGTTCGACTACGCGGCCTCGATGGACGCCTTCGCGGCCAACAAGCTCGACGCCGTGCTCGTGACCAACGGCGACGCGCTGACCATGGGCGCGAACGGCGCGAAGAACGTGATGGCGCTCATCACCGACTATTCGAACGGCAACGACATGGTCATCGCCAAGCCGCCCGCGCGCAAGATCCAGGACCTCAAGGGCAAGAAGATCGGCGTGGAGTTCGGCGTGGTCGATCACCTGCTGCTGCTCGACGCGCTCCAGCGCGCGGGCATGAAGGAGAGCGACGTCACGCTCGTGAACGCCAAGACCAACGAAACGCCGCAGGTGCTCGCCTCATCCGACGTGGCCGCCATCGCCGCGTGGCAGCCCAACGCGGGCGAAGCGCAGCGCGCCGTGCCGGGTGCGCGCCCCGTGTTCACCTCCGCTGACGAGCCGGGCCTGATTTACGACGTGCTCGCCGTGAACCCCGTGAGCCTCGCCGCGCACAAGGCCGACTACGAAAAGCTCGCGAAAGTCTGGTATCGCGTGGTGAAGTACATCGACGACCCGGCCACGCAACCCGACGCCGTGAAGATCATGGCCGCGCGCGTGGGTCTCACGCCCGCGCAGTATCTGCCGCTCCTCAAGGGCACGAAACTGCTCACGCTGCCCGAGGCGCAACAGGCCTACGTGAAGGCTGACGGCTTTCGCTCGCTCTACGGTTCGAGCCGCGCCGCCGACGCGTTCAACGTGAAGTACCAGGTCTACAAGAGCGCGCAGGACGTGGGCGCGTACGTGGACCCGTCGCTTACCGGCGCGCTGAAGTAAGCGGCCTTTCCCGACCGTCGATGCGTTGATACGTCGATACGTCGTCATCCAGCAGGAGAACATCATGGCCGAAATCAGCCAGACCGGATGGTTCGCGGTGCGCCGCGAACTCTCGCCGCGCGGCAAGTGGATGTTGGGCCTCGGCTCGTTTTTGTTGCCGGTGCTCGTGTGGTGCGTGGTGAGCTACGTGCCTTTCGTGTGGCATCCGCAGGTGTTGATCACGCAGCCGGGCAGCGTGGACTATTTCCAGTCCGGCATGCGTGTGGACAAGGCCGTGTTCGCCGACGAACTCGCGCATGCGCGCGAGACTCACGCCGCGCTGCCGGCGGGCCAGCCCGCGAACCCGGTGTATCTGCCCGCGCCGCACGAGGTGCTGCGCGCGTTCTACACCGCGTTCGCGACGCCCCCCGCCGCGCAGGACGGCATGTGGCTGCACCAGAGCCTCTGGCACAGCGTGCAGATCATCTTCTGGGGCTTCGTCGTATCTTCGCTGATCGGCGTGCCGCTCGGCGTCGTGTGCGGCACCTATAGCGCGCTCGCGCGCTTGCAGGAGCCGTTCTTCGAGTTCTTCCGCTATTTGCCCGCCCCGGCGTTCGGCGCGCTGATGGTGGCCGTGCTCGGCATTTACGATGCGCCGAAGATCGCCATCATCGTGATCGGGACGTTGTTCCAGCAGGTGCTCATCATCGCCAACACCACGCGCAAGCTCGAATACGGCTTGCTGGAAGCGGCGATGACGCTCGGCACCTCGCGCCTGCGGCTGCTCACGCACGTGGTCGTGCCCGGCATCCTGCCCGACCTCTACCGCGATCAGCGCATCCTGCTCGGCTGGGCGTGGACTTACCTGATCGTGGCGGAACTGGTGGGCACGAGTTCGGGCATCACCTGGTACATCACGCAGCAGGCGCGCTACCAGCATTTCGACAACGTCTACGCGGCGATCATGATGATCGGCATCATCGGCCTCGGCACCGATCTCGTGCTCGCGTTCCTCGGGCGCAAGCTGTTCCCGTGGGACCGCACGCTCAAGGCGTGACGTTTTTGCCCGCGTTCGCCACATTCGCCAGCCTTCGTCCGCCTCGAAAACGCATCCGGTAAATCAAGGACCGCATCATGTTCAATCCGCAAACCGTCCCCGACTATCTCCTTCAGTCCGATGCGGTGCGCGCGCGCTTCGAACGCCTGAAAGCGCGCGAGCCCATTCTCGAAGTGCGCAACCTCACGAAGCGCTTCGTCACGCCGCAAGGCGAGCACACGGCGCTCGCCGACGTGAGCTTCACCACGCACCGGCGCGAGTTCGTGTGCGTGATCGGACCTTCGGGCTGCGGCAAGTCCACGCTCATCCGCATTCTCGCCGGGCTCGAAGCGCAAACCTCGGGCGAAGTGCGCGTGAACGCCAAGACCGTGAACGGTCCAGGCGCGGACCGCGGCATGGTGTTCCAGGGCTATACGCTTTTCCCCTGGCTCACGGTCAAGAAGAACGTGATGTTTGGACTGCGAATGAATGGGCAGGGCAGCGCGCAGGCCGAGCGCGAGGCGCTGCAATGGCTCGATCTCGTGGGTCTGGAGAAGTTCGCGAACGCGTACCCGCACCAGCTTTCCGGCGGCATGAAGCAGCGCGTGGCGATTGCGCGCGCACTCGCCAACCGGCCGGGCATCCTGCTCATGGACGAGCCGTTCGGCGCGCTCGACGCGCAAACACGCGCGAAGATGCAGGCGCATCTGCTCGACATCTGGCGCAACGTCGACATCACGATCTTTTTCATCACGCACGATCTGGACGAAGCCATCTATCTCGCCGATCGCATTCTCGTGCTCAAGCCGCATCCCGGCGCGGTGCAGGAGCTGATCGAGGTGCCGGTGCCGCGCCCGCGCAGCTACGCGCAGTTCAACTCGCCCGAGTTCCTCGCCACGCGCGCGCGGCTCGACGCGCTCATTCATCCGCCTGCGCAGGAGGAGCCCGAGGACGAAGCGCGCGTGCGCCCGCACATGATCCGCCTGACCGACGTGAACGACACGGTGGAGTGAGCGGGCCGGGCGCGGATTTATCCCTCTGGGTGAGCGCTCCGACTCCCCCCGATACATAACCTTGTGTTATATGTTGCGGGATCAACGAGAGGGGAGCGCGCCATGCGCCTGCGCCATATCGAGGTGTTCCATGCGATCCGGCAGACCGGCTCGATCAGCCAGGCGGCGAAGCTGCTGGGCGTCACTCAGCCCGCCGCGAGCAAGGTGCTGCAACACGCCGAGCGCACACTGGGCTTCAAGCTGTTCGAGCGCGTGAAGGGCCGCTTGCATCCCACCGTGGAGGCCGACATTCTCTATGTCGAGGTGGATCGGCTGCACCAGGGGCTCGACCAGCTCAAGGCGCTCGCGGTGAACCTGCGGCGTTATCCCGAAGGGCGGCTGCACGTGGGCTGCCTGCCCAGCATGGGCCTCTCGATCCTGCCGCGCGTGATTCGCGCGTTTCGCGGGCGCTACCCGTCGGTCACCTGCGAGGTCGAGACCAATCACCTCGACGCGCTCGTTTCCGGCCTGCGCAGCCGTCAGCTCGATCTCGCGGTGATCTACGGCGAGGAGACGTTCCCCGATCTGCGCTCGCAGGCGCTCGGCGAATGCGAGCTCGTGTACCTCGGGCCGCAGGCGGGCGGCGACTTCGCGCTGGAGGCGCTCGACGGCGAGGACCTGATCGGCATCGTGGCCAACGACAGCATCGGCCGCATCATCGCGGGGCGCTTTACGCAGCTCGGTGTGAAGCCGAAGCCGCAGATCGAGGTGCAAACCTATTACGTGGCGTGCGCGATGGCGGCCGAAGGGTGCGGGGCGACCATCGTCGACGAGATCACGGCGCGCAGCATGCAGCGCGAGGGCCTGCATATTCGCCCGGTGCGGCCCGCCATCACCACGCCGCTCGCCGTGCTCACGCACGAGCGCAACGTGATACGCGGGTTTTACGACGGCTTTACCGCGCTGCTTCAGCAGGTCGTGCTGGAGATTCAGGGCGCGGGCGCGCCGGCGCGAGGAAGGGGAAAAGACGGCCAGCGTTGCGGGCCGCCTTGAGCCTGGATGCGCCGAGGCTCAAAGCCCGGCGAACCCGGCGAACCCGGAGCCCGGCTCAGGCTGCCGCGGTGACGTCGATGCGCAGCGCCGCGCCGCCCGAAGCGACTTCGAGCAGGCGGTCGACGTTCGGGTGCGCGCCGGGGCGGTTGTGCGCGTCGGCGGTGTGTTCGGCGAAAACGGCGAGGCCGTGCTCGGCGGCGTTGGCGTCGAGCGTGCCGAACGCTTCGCGCAGATAGTGGTAGACCGCGAGCGAGCCTTGCTTGCCGGGCTTGTTCTCGATGCTCGCCACGACGCTGCCCTGAGCGTCCACGAGATCGATGCGCTCGATGCCGTCGATGCCCGGCAGCAGTGCGAGATTGTCCTTGAAGACGGCGCCCGGTTGAATTGCCTGAATCACTGAAAACACTCCGTTGGTTCGATAGCTGGAGCCGTATCTTAGCTGATGCCTAGTCGATTCGACCAGGCGGGGCGGTCTCTAGCTAAATTCTATTGAATGAAGGGACGGATCTTATGGGGTAGAGGGGGAGAGCCACCCGATGGTGACGGCGTGAGGGGCGCATGTTACAGAGCAATCGAAAAAGCCGCGCATCAATGTTGAAGTGCCGCCGCCGAAGCGGTGCGGTGCTCATCGGGTACAGTTTGTTTACCAGATTCGCTTTTTCAACGTATAGGCGTACAGGCCGTATTGCGTATTTGTGGCAGCATCGAAATAGACGCCCTGCGTAATTCCGTCGTCGGTCTCATTCCATGATTTGCCGTAGTCTTTGCTTGCCAGGGTAATGTCGCGGGGCGCACCGTCACCGCTGGCGTCCGTCGCATACACAAGCAGCACGCCACGTTTGCCAACGCTTAGACCGTCCAGCGTCAGGCGCACCTCAAAGGTGTGGAGTTGCTTGACCGTCTGGTTGGCGCGATTTCCCCATGTCGATAGCGCACCACTTCGGCGCCCGTTGTCACCCAGGTCGTTCCAGTCTCGCGGCGGCCCAAGCCGGGATAGCGAAAAAACCGAATAGCCATAATCGGGGGGCACCGGCTCGGACTGGAGCGAAACGACTACCTGAGCAGGAAGTTTCACGTCGGTCTCGAACGCGTCGCTATCCCATTTCAGCTGGTCCACGATGCTCTCCGCCGGCGTGTCCTCCATCTGGGGCAGGTAATACGCGACACGAAGTACGCCGTCCGGACCAAGATCGACAGCGTCAAAGGTTTTTCGTGGCGCTTCGTGATCCGTTGCGAGAAGGGGCACCTCGATTGCTTTCCACGTGCGCCCGCCGTCCGCGGTACGCCACACATGTGGCCCCCAGCCAACTGCATAGCCGCGGTCAGGGTCAAGGAACAATAGCTGGCCGATATTGCGGTTCTCCGGCCAGTCAAGCTGTGTCCAGTTCTTGCCACCGTCGCGTGAGCGCCAGAGTTTCGTGATATGTGGCGCTAGCCCCTTCTGATGTTCGGCCTGCTTGTAGTCCATCCAGTCCGTGCTGACGTACTGCGTGCTCCAGTCCTTCGAGTACCACCAGGCCGCGTCCTGTCCCGGCTGCTGGAAATAGCGCGTCAAGCCGCCGTCAATCGTTCCGCGGAAAAAATTAACGGTGTTGCGGTTTAGTAATACTCACAATGTCCGATGATCGAATCCGCAGCGGTCGGCACATGGACATCACAGGCGGTACGCTCTACGCGCGCACGCTTCGTGTATGACTTCAGCGTCATATACGACTCCGCGTATCCCGCATCCTGGTCTTCGTCTGCCATTTCTAGTTGCCCTTCAACTTGATTGAAACACCTTGCGGAACATGGCTCTGCGCCAGCGAAGTCTCGCCGTACTCATTCGTTATGCCCTCCGCAATCAGCTTGCCCTCCGAATACATCTGATAGCGGGTATTGGCCACCGGAATTTCTGACCCCGCCCAATGAACCACAAATGCCTCATCGAAATTCCCCTCTGATTCGGGCAGAGATGGAACGGCAGCCGACAGAGTCTGTGCTCCCTGCCTCTGCACGGTGATGGTCTTGAGGAACAAGTCACCCGGGCCGCCCAGCGTAAGGCTGCCGTCCTTGATCTGGACGAACGCGCCGCCGCACTCGAGAATGACTTCTTTCGCAGCGGACAAATTGACTTTGCCATTGACGCTGCCAGCGTTCACGTCCTTGTCCGCAGTGAACGACATGGGGCCGCCCTGCGCCTGGAGTTCGACTGGGCCTTTGGCCGCGAAAATCTTGATGCCAAATTTCTGCGCAAACAGTGACAGCTTTTCACCCGCCGCGACCGTGAAACGCTTGAGCACGCTCCAGTCCGCGTTCTTCCCGGCCACTCCTGAGATGTCGCCCTGCACCGCGAACTGCATACCCTGGCCCGCAACCAGCGCAGCCGAGGCCGGTGTGCTCATCAACAGTCCCGGCTTCTTCAAGCCGTCCAGATCGTCCTTGATCTGACGCTGCGCGTCGGTGTCGGCAGGTTCGGCCTTCGCGCTGCTGGCGGATGTCGCCAGCGCCTTCGCGGTCGCCAGCGCGCTTTCGAGCTGCGCGATGGTTTCCTGCATGTCCAGTTGCTTGCCGGTGGCACCAGGGCGGTCGTAGGCCGTCAACATCAGCCCGTTGCCCGCACGATTGACCCCGTAACCCGATGTTCTCGTCTCGAAACCTTCGCCCCGGTATTCGAGTTTGTTGTTGACCAGGTAGCCGAGATTCAGTTGTGACTTGCCCGAGTGTTCCGTGCTAAGTTTGATGCTCTCCTGGCCCGCCCAGTCCTCCATGCGCAGCTTGTTGTTCTTCTGCGTGCGGATCGTGTTGCGCGAGAGCCAGCGCCGGTCGCTCGTGATGAGGTCCCGCGCCTGCGAATGATGATGAAACGCAATAATTTCCGGTTTATCAGGGTCGCCATCTCGAAATGAAATGACCGCTTCGTCATTGTCCAGGGCGACAAAGTGAAAGCCCGTTTGCCGCTTGCTCGCGAAGGGTTTAGCGAGGCGCAGTGGTACGCTCTCGCCACCTTTGGGCCACGTTGCGAAGTCCACATCGAAACGGACAACGTAATAGCCGGAGGCATTCAGGTAGGCATAGGTGTACTTGTCCGGACTGCAAATTCGTGCGCTCAGCGTGCCGCTGATTTTTGCCCAGGTTTCCGGCTTCAGTTCCAGACGGAAACGACGGTCGGCAGGAATGGCCCTGAAGGTGTTCGAATACGCAGCGTCACGCGCGCCGCTGTGGGTGGTCTCGATGATGACCATGCCTTTGGGCGCATCGGGCAGCACGATATCCGTTTCGAGCACGGTGGCGCATTGCAGGGCAAGCACGTTGGCCGCGCCTTCGTACACAACCTGGCCGGCGATGGCCGCTTCGTGCCTGAGTTGCGCTTCCCACTGCGCCCCGTCCGCGTCGAGGTGGTTCGTGCCGTAGATATACGGCTGGCCGTAGGTGGTCGGGTCCCCGGGCGCGACGGAAGCCGAGGCGCGAAAACGCTCCCACGCGGATTCAGGGTTGTACTCGGCCACCATGAACGACTGCGGCACTGTGACGGTATGGGTCTTGATCGCCGTGACGGCTTCCACGCCACCCGCTTCGAGTCCCGCCGCCTCGCGGTACTGCACGACGCGTTGCGGTTCGTCGTAGAGATAATGGTCGATGTCATCGGCGAAAACGACCTGATCGCCGTATTCTGTCTCCGCGATAAAACACCAGATGCCCGCCTTCTGACAGAGCATCTGGACATAGGCCATATCCGTCATGTGGTGCTGCATGCGGAACAGGTGTTTGGGGTACTGGCGGCGCAACCGGAAGCGGAACTGATGGTCTCTCAGCCCGTGGCGGCGCAGGATGGCTGCGAGAATGTCCGGCGTGCTCTGGTGCTGGTAGTTGCCGGTGTTCATGACGGCTTCGAGCCGTCCGAAATGCGACTTGAGGACAACCTCGTACCTTGTGAAATCCTTCGTCGTTTGAAGCGTTGAGAAGCGCTCGATAAAGCCGGAGATGCGCCGCATGGTCCCGTCATCGGCCTTGATGCTGAAGACCGCGTCACGGCTCAGGAAGTCGGCGCGCAATAACTGCTGCGGGTGGGTCAGTTCGATATGGACGATGTTGGGTTCGCCCATTTTTTCGGTGGCCTTGAACGACACGACCGAGAGCGCCGCGGTTGCTTCTGTTCCGGGCACGTCGAGATGAAAGGCTTGCCTGCCGCGGACCGCGTTGATCGGATCGAGTTCTGCCATACATGAGTCCCCTGTATTGGGTGGAGTCTCATGCTGACTGGATCGATGCGGGCTCAACAATCAGACACGTCTGAAACCGCTGTGGCGGAGGGGGCCTGATTTTTTGATTGCTTGATAGCTGGTCAAGCAGGCCTGATGGCCTGCCCGAGAAGTCAGGTTGCGGCTCGCATTGTCAGCTTGCGTTCGCCCTCTGCAACACGCCTTCGATCGCAGCCGCCACGCTCAGCATATGTGCGTCCGTATCAGCGAGTCCCGCCACGCTCAGGCCCACGGGCGCCGCGCCGCGCGGCGCGCACGGCAGCGACACCGCGCAGCCGTCAAGGAAGTTCACCACAGAAGGGTTGCGCAGCACGAGCGCGTTGGTTGCCGCGAAGTGCGCCGGGTCGGCTTCGAGCGCCGCGATGGCGGGCGGCGCGATCGGCACGGTCGGCATGAGGAAGGCGTCGAAGCCGTCCAGCGCCGCGCGCGCGTCTTCGATCGCCACAGCGCGCGCCGCGAGCAGGTCGATATAGTCGGCGGCGTTCGCCGTTTCGCCCACGCGAATGCGCGCGAGCACGCGTGGGTCGTAGCGCGACGCCAGCGCGTCGAGACGGCCGCGATGCGTGGCGTAGGCTTCGATCGGTGAGAAGCCGAAGCGGTTGATCGCGGGCAGCCGCTCCAGCAACGGCAGGCGCAGCGGCGTGAGCTGCACGCCCGCACGCGAGAGGCGCGCGAGCGCGTCGTCCCACGCGCGCGCCACATGCGCGTCCATGCCTTCGGTCACGTAGTTCGAGAGCACCGCGAGGCGCAGGCCTTTCGGCGCGGCCGGGCGCACGCGTGCGGTGTCGCCGTCCACGGGCAGGCCCGCGAGCACGCGGTCGACGAGTGCGCAGCACGCCACGGTGGGCGCGATCGCGCCCGTGGAGTCGAGCGTGGTGGAGAGCGGGAACATGCCGCGCGTGGGCACGCGGTGCGCCGTGGGCTTGAAGCCGGTGAGGCCGCAGAACGCGGCGGGAATGCGCAGCGACCCGCCCGTGTCGCTGCCGAGGCCCGCCGCCGCCATGCCGCCCGCCACGGAAGCCGCCGCGCCCGACGAGGAGCCGCCCGCCACGCAGGCCTCGCCCGTCGCGGCGTCGCGCCACGGCGAGCGCGGCGTGCCGCGCCACGGGTTGAGGCCGAGGCCCGAGAACGCGAATTCGCTCATGTTGGTGCGCCCGAGCGGCACGGCCCCGGCGCGCCGCACGCGCGCCACGGCGGGCGCATCGGCGGCGGCGGGCGGCGCGTCGTCCAGCACGCGCGAGCCCGCGCGGGTGCGCTCGCCCGCCACGTCGAACAGGTCCTTGATCGAGAGCGGCAGGCCCGCGAGCGGCGAAAGCGTCACGCCCGCGCCGCGCAGCGCGTCCTGGGCGTCGGCCTCGCGCCGCGCGCGTTCGGCGTCGACGCAGATGAATGCGTGGCCGCCGTTGCCGCCCTCGGCGGCGATGCGCTCCAGCGCGGTTTCCACGAGCGCGCGGCTCGTCGAACGGCCCGCGTCGAGGTCGGCGACCAGTTGCAGCAGGGGCGTGGCAGGGAGAAATGACATGGGGTTCCTTGCGTGAATGCGTGGGGACGTTGGCGGCTTCAGGCGGCTTCAGGCGGCTTTATGCCACCACCGGCAGCGCGCGAATGACATAGCGTGCGCGCAGGCTGCGTTCGAGCACCGGGTCGTGCAGTTCGAGTTCGAACGCATCGCCCGATTCCATCGCGGCCATCTCGCCCTGCACGGCAAGCGTGCCGCTGTACATCGCGCTGCCCGGCGGCAGCACGCCCGCTTCGGTGTAGCGCTGCCACAGGTCGGCGGGCGGCAGCAGGCCGTCCACGGCGCCGCGCTGGTAGGCGCGCGTCGCGCCGTTCGCGCTCACGAGCGTGGCGCGCATCGTCAGGCGGTCCCAGTGGCCGGCCACGTCTTCGTAGCGCCACGCCTCGCGGCCGAGCGGCTTCGGGCACACCTGCTTCGAGACGGCCACGCTGTACGCCTCGGCCTTGCGGTCGGTGTGGTCGGAGCCGATTGTCACCAGCGTGCCGAGCGGGCTTGCGATGAGCACGCACTCGATCTCGCCGCTCGTGTGGGTGCCGAGCACGTCCACGGTGGCGTCCTGGTTCAACTGCTCCGCGCCCACGCGGTAAAAAAGCGGTGTGCTCGAAGGCGGCGCCACGCCGAGCGCGGCGAGTTCGTCGATGTGATGCTGGATCGCGTGGGCGTCGCGGCCGGCCCAGCCGGCGATTACGAGCGTGTCGATGTCGAGCGTGAGCGGCGTGGCTGCGCCGCCGGCCGGAAGGACGGTGAAGGAAAGCGTCGTCATGATGGTGGTTCGATGAAGTGGGAGCGAACCCGGCGCGCGGCCGGGTCCGGTGCGCCTGAGCAGGCGCACCGGGGAAAAGCACAGGTCAGTCTTCGAGCGGGCGATGCGCGGTTTCGCGGGCGGCGAGCAGCGCAATGCCGGTGACGATCAGCGCGCCGCTCACGTAGAGCGAAACGGCCGTCGAGGCGTGCCACGAGCGGAACAGCGCGACGATGATGAGCGGCGCGAAGCCGCCGCCCAGAATCCCGGCGAGCGTATAGGCGAGCGAGGAGCCGGCGTAGCGCACGCGGGTGGGGAACTGCTCGGTCACGAAGGCCGCCTGCGGGCCGTACATCACGGCGTGAATCACAAGGCCGATGACCACGGCGAGCACGATCAGCGCGGGCTGCGAGGTGTTCATCAGCATGAAGAAGCCGAACGCCCAGACGATGGCCGCGAGCACGCCGCCGAGGTACACGGGACGCCGCCCGAAGCGGTCGGAGAGCGCGCCGAAGAACGGCACGGCGATCGCGTTGCAGGCGGTGCCTGCGAGCACGGCGGTCAGCGCGAGCGAGCGCGAGAGGTTGAGCACCGTGGTCACGTAAGTCAGCGTGAACACGACGAGCAGCGCATAGAGCACGTCGGAGCCGATGCGCGCGCCGCCCGCCACGATGAGGCGGCGCCAGTGCAGCGAGAACACTTCGAGCACGGGCACCTTGGCCGTGGCGTGCGCTTCGCTCAACGCTTCGAACTGCGGCGTCTCGCCCACGCTGTTGCGCACCCACAGGCCGAAGCACACGAGCAGCAGGCTCGCGAGGAACGGCACGCGCCAGCCCCAGGAGAGGAAGGCGTCGGACGAAACCGAGAGCGTGATGATGGCGATGAAGCCCGTGCCGAGCAGCGTGCCGAACGAGGGCCCGACCTGCGCCCACGAGGCGTTCAGGCCGCGCTTTTTCTGGTCGCCGTGCTCGACCGCGAGCAGCACCGCGCCCGCCCATTCGCCGCCGAGCGCGATGCCCTGCACGAAGCGCAGCGCGACCAGCAGCATGGGGCTCAGGATGCCGGCCGTGGCATATGTGGGCAGCACGCCCATCAGCGCGGTGGTGATGCCCATGAGCACGAGCGTGAGCATGAGCACGGCGCGGCGGCCGAGGCGGTCGCCGAGATTGCCGAAGATAAAGCCGCCGAGCGGCCGCGAGACGTAGCCCACGGCATAGGTCGAGAATGCGAGCAGCGTGCCCGCGAGCGGATCGACCGAAGGGAAGAACAGGTGATTGAACACCAGCGCGGCGAGCGTGTTGTAGACGGTGAAGTCATACCATTCGAGCGAGGTGCCGATCATGCTGGCGCCCGCAAGACGGCCGCGTCCGGCGCGCGTGCGCCCGATCGTCGGGGCTTGGGCGAGAGAGTTCATCGGGTTCTCCATAATCGTTGAGCGGGGCGCGCGGCCGTGTGCGGTCCGCGTGCGGCCTCTGTCCGTCAGGCCGCGAGACGCCAGAGCATGTCGAAGCCGCGCACGGCGTCGCGCGCCACGCCGGCCGCTTGCGCGAGCTGTTCGGCCGCTTCGCGCGCCGCCGCGTTCGAGCTGCCTTCCACGAACACGACGGCGTCTTGCGCCGCGGCGCGCGCGTTGTCGTTGTCGGCATCGGCATCGGCATCGGCATCGGCATCGGCATCGGCATTGCCGCCGTCGCCGCCGGTCGCGAGCGGCGCGGAAAGCGTGGCTTCCGTGCGGAACACGCGCACCGCGTGCACGCCGGGTTGGTGCGTGGCTTCGTCGGCGGCGTCGCGCCAGCCCGCGGCGGCGAGCGCCTGCGGCGCGGCCACGAAGATCGCGAGATGCGCGCCTTCGCCTTCGCCCGCTTCGAACGCCAGTTCGCCCACGCGGCGCTGCGTGTCGCTCATGCGCGAAAAGTTGCGCAGCGACCAGTCGGTCTGTGCAGTGAACGCCTGGTGGTAGGCGTCGCTGCGAAACACGTCGAGCGACTCGGTCACATAGAGCGCGAGATAGCGGCGCGCGTGGCCGTCGTTGGCGAGAAAGCGGCGCGCATGGCGAAAGCCGCGAATGCCCACGCGCTCCTGCATGTGCTCGCGGTCGTACCACGCGTTGAAATCGGCTTCGGCCTGCGGGTCGGTGTCGGTCCAGATGCAAAGCTGGCCGGGTTGGGCGTTCGTTGTCGTGCTCATCGGGTCTTCCTGCGCATATGGGGTAACGGATAGCGCAGTGTGGCGAGAGCGGGCCGCTTCGGTCCAACAAGAAAAAAAATACACAGTGAACAGGTTTTTTTATCGCTGCGTTTTTCGCTTCCTTGCAGGCCGCGCGGGCTTGCCCGCCGCCGTGCCTTCGAGTTCCGGCCCCAGTGCGAGCACGAACGCGCGCGCCTGCTCGGCCGCGAGTTCGGCGATGCGGGCGGGCAGCGGGTGGCTCTGTAGCCGGTAGCTCGCCACGAGCGGCAGCGGCGCGAAGCCGCTTTCCACGTCGAGCACTTCGAGCGAGCCTTCGCGCAACTCGCGCTGGATGATCGCGGGCGGGAGCACCGTCACGCCGAAGCCGTCGGCCACGAGCCGGATCATCGCCGCCACGGAGCTGATGCAGTTGATGCGCACCGGCCGCTCGACCGCGCGCGCGAACTCGCGCTCGAGCGCGATATGCGGCCCCGAATGCCGCGAGAAGCTGATAACGGGAAATTCGGCGAGCCGGCTCAGATCGACGCTTTGGCCCGACAGCCCGAGCACGGGGCTCGCGACCCAGCGCATGGGGAATTCGCAAAGCGCCTGGTTGGCGAATTCGCGGTCGCCGAGCGCCTCGGTTTGCAGGATCAGGTCCACGGCGTCGGCGCGCAGCAGTTGCGCGAGATGGATCGTGGTGTCGCTCGTGACCTCGATCTCCAGATGGGGAAAGCGCTCGCGCACGCACGCCATGAGCGCGGGAAACCAGCTATGCACGATCGACTCGACCACGCCGATGCGGATCAGGCCGCCGTCGCCGCTCGAGTCCTCGACTTCGCGGCGCATCTCCTCGCCGAGGTTCACGATGCGCTCGGCGTACGCGAGCATCTTGCGGCCCGCGGGCGTGAGCGTGGCCGAGCGCGAATTGCGGTCGAACAGCCGCACGTCGAAGCTCTCCTCCAGCGAGGCGATGCGGCTTGATACGGCCGCCTGCGTGGTGTGGAGCTTTTCCGCCGTGAGGCGGAAATTTTGCAGACGCGCGAGCCAGATGAATGTTTCGAGAAACCGGATATTCATGATTCTGTGTAGGGCCAGACTGCGAGGTCGCATGATAACGCGTTGTCACGGCTGAAGAATCCGCGCCCTGCGAGCGGCGCGCAAGCGGCTGCGCCGCATGCGTTGCCCGCGCGGCGATAACAAAACCTTTTCGGCACGAATTTATTTTCTTGTTGGACCGCGCCACCCCGGTCTCGCAACACTCTCGCATTCGACCAGCCAGGCATATCGATCGCCGCCGCCGTGCGAATGCGCGTGCCCGTTTGCGCATTTTGATCGGTATGCTAAACAAAACGAGGAAAATAATTGAGGACGTCTCTCGCATCGCGCGGCGCGCTTCGTGGCGCCGCCGCCGCCGCATTCATCGCCTTCTCCACCTTTTCCGGCGCCGCGCACGCGCAGTCGAGCGTCACGCTCTACGGCACCATCGACACCGCGCTCGTCTACGCTAACAACGCGGGTGGCAAGCACCAGGTGGAGATGAACAGCAGCAACGTGCTGGGCAACCGCTGGGGCCTGCGCGGCCAGGAGGACCTGGGCGGCGGCCTTGCCGCGCTGTTCCTGCTGGAAAACGGCTACTCGTCGAACACGGGCGGCTTCCAGCAGGGCGGCGACCTGTTCGGCCGCCAGGCGTACATGGGGCTCGCGTCGAAGGAGGCGGGCACGCTCACGCTCGGCCGCCAGTACGATTCGGTGGTGGACTTCATCACGCCGCTCATCGCGGGCGCGCAATGGGCGACCTACCTGGGCGGCCACCCCGGCGACCTCGACAACACCAACAACGACTACCGCTCGAACAACTCGGTGAAGTACACGAGCCCCACGTGGAGGGGCCTGCGCATGAACGCGCTCTACAGTTTCGGCGGCGTGCCGGGGCAATTCGGCCGCAACGCGATCTGGTCAATGGGCGCGGGCTATACGAGCGGGCCGCTCACGCTCGGCGCGGCCTACGTGCACGTGAAGGACCCGAACTTCTCGTACTTCGGCAACAACGCCAACTCCAGCGCCACGGGCAACAACATGGCGGCCAGCCACGTGTATTCGGGCTACGCGTCGGCGGGCAACGAGCAGATCGTCGCCGTGGGTGGCTACTATGTGATCGGGCGGGCCACGCTCGGCGCGGTCTACACGAACACGCAGTTCCGCGACCTCGGCGCGCACGAGAGCCTCAATCCGCTGGGGTACAGCGGGGCCGCGAAATTCCACAACGCCGAGGTGAACGCACGCTACTTCGTCACGCCCGCGCTGCTGCTCGGCGCCGCATACGACTACACGCACGGCTATGGCGTGAACCGCGTGAATTATCAGCAGGGCGATCTCGGCGCGACGTGGATTTTATCGAAGCGCACGCAGGTGTATCTCGTGGGGCTTTACCAGCATGCCTCGGGCACCGATTCGACGGGGCAGCCGGCCGTGGCCAACCTCAACGGTCTTTCGGCTTCATCGTCGCCGAATCAGGTTGCGGTGCTGACGGGCATCACGCACCGGTTCTGAGCGGCCCGCGGCCTCACTCGTCGCCGACCGCCGAAAGCGGCGCGGCGACGTGCTCCAGTGACTTGCGCTCGGCGTCCACGCCCCAGATCGCGGCAACGAGCCCCGCGCCGAGCATGAGCGCGGAGCCCACGAGATAGCCCGTGAACACCTCGCTGCGCTGGTGCGTATCGATCAGTCGTCCGAAGAAAGCGGGTCCGATGATGCCGCCCAGCGCCGTGCCGAACGCATAGAACACGGCGATGGCGAGCGCGCGAATCTCCAGTGGAAACGACTCGCTCACGGTCAGATAGGCGGAGCTGGCCGCCGCCGAGGCGAAGAAGAAGATCACCATCCACGCAACGGTTTGCAGGGTGACCGTGAGCACGCCCTGCTCGAACAGCCAGCCGCTCACAGTGAGCAGCACGCCCGAGAGCGCATAGGTCGTGGCAATCATCGTGCGACGGCCGATCACGTCGAACAGCCTGCCGAGCATGATCGGCCCGAGAAAGTTGCCGAGCGCGAACGGCAGCAGGTAGAGGCCCACTTCGCCGCCCGGCACGTGATAAAACTCCGTGAGCACGAGCGCGTAGGTGAAAAAGATCGCGTTGTAGAAGAACGCCTGGGCCGTCATGAGCGAGAGGCCCACCAGCGCGCGTCTGCGGTGGCGCACGAAAATGGCGTGCAGCACGACGCGCAAGGGCGTGTGGCTGCGCGCGTGCAGGCGCAGCGGGTCGCCGGGCGGCTCGTCGAGCGTGTGGCCCACGGCGCGAAAGCGCGCTTCGATGTCCTGCACCACGCGCGTCGCCTCGTCGTGCTCGCCGTGCGTGAGCAGCCAGCGCGGGCTTTCGGGGATCCAGCGGCGCATCGGCAAGATGATGAGCGCGAGCACCGCGCCGATGAAAAAGCACACGCGCCAGCCCACGTCGGCGGGCAGCAGATGCGGGTCGAGCAGCACGAGCGAGCCCGCCGCACCGATGCCCGCGCCCACCCAGAACGTGCCGTTGATGCTCAGGTCGGTCCAGCCTCGCACGCGCGCGGGCGTGAACTCCTGGATGGTCGAATTGATGGCCGCGTACTCGCCGCCGATGCCCGCGCCCGTGAGCGCGCGAAACGCCACGAAGCTCGCGAAGCTCCACGAGAGCGAGGTGGCGGCCGTGGCGAGCAGGTACACGGCGAGCGTGATGAAAAAGAGCTTGCGGCGGCCGAGCCGGTCGGTGAGCCAGCCGAAGCCCAGCGCGCCGCACACGGCGCCCGCAATATAAGCGCTGCCCGCGAGCCCCACCTGCGCGTTGTCGAGATGCAGCAGCGGACTCGTTTTCAGCGCGCTCGCCACCGCGCCGGCCAGCGTGACTTCCAGACCGTCGAGCAGCCAGGTGACACCCAGCGCCACCACGATCAGCACATGAAAGCGGCCCCAGGGCAACCGGTCGAGACGAGCGGGCAATGTGGTTTCGATTATGGCGGGTGAGGTGGGTGGCGCTGCGGTATGGTCTGGATTCATCGGCTTGGGCGGGTTTGCACGCGCGCTCTGGCTTGAGCCTGGCAGAAGTCTGCCGGGCAGCATGCGCCGTTCCCGAAAGACACACGCATGAAAAACAGAAAAATCAGCCTGTGGGCGAAGGCCCTCGCTGACGTATCATCGTACTCATACAAAAGCGGTTGACCCGACGCGCAAGGAGTCCATGTTGCGAACCCGTCGTGACGGGCAGTGACGTGCGCGCGCAAGCCGTGCATTCGGTGTGCCCATGATAAATCGAGCCTCTCGTTCCCCCGCGCGCAACATGCGCCTGGCGGGCCTGAAGCCTACGTTTGCCCTCATCGCCATGCTGGCCTGCGCCGCCGGCGTGCTGCTCTGCGCGGTCGTGGCGGGCGTGCGCGAAGGCGCGCAGCAAATCCGCCAACGCGAGGGCCTGATCGCGAGCGACATGGTGTCGGCGGTCGAGCGCGTGCTCGAGCGCGTGCGCAGTTCGCAAAGCGATGCGCTTGCCGCATTGCCGGGCCAACCGTGCGAGCGCGTCGCGTTGCCGTTCGCCGAATTGGGCACGCGTGTGAACTATGTTCGCGGCATCAATCTCGTCGCGAACGGGCGTCTCTATTGTTCGTCGGCGGTCGGTCCTGTCGACTTGCCGCTCGCGCCATTCTTCACGCACGAACCCGCAGCGACAGCGATCAACCTGATCGGCGGCTCGCCGTGGCAGCCGCGCGAGCCGGTGCTGCCGCTCTACGTGCCCACCGGCGAAAAGCTCGGCTTGCTCTACGTGATCGAATCGACCTACCTCACCGACGCGCTCGCGCACGGCGTGCGCTACGGCGCAGGGCGCGTGACGCTTTCGGTGCCGGGCGCGGCGGCGCTCGACGATCGCGGCGTACTGCTCGCGCAGGACGACCCCGCGAGGCATGCGGGCGCGCGCGCCACGTCGCCGCGCTGGGGCTTTTCGGTCGACGTGACATTCGCGCCGCAGGCCTACGCGCAGGCGCGCTGGCAATACGGCCTGATGTTCGGCGCGGCGGCGTTGCTCGTCGATCTGCTGATCGGCGCGACGTGGCTGATCGCGTTCGCGCCGCGCCGGCTGCTGCTCTCGGCGGTGCGGCGCGGGCTTCGGCACGGGCAGTTCCATGTCGTCTACCAGCCCGTGATCGAACTGGCCACGGGCCGCGTGGGCGGCGTGGAAGCGCTCATTCGCTGGACCCATCCGAAGTTCGGCGCGGTGAGCCCGGCCGTGTTCATGGCCGAGGTGGAAGGCAGCCGGCTGCTCGGGCCCGTCACGCGCTTCGTGCTCGAACGCGCGACCACGGAAATCGCGCAGGCCACGACCGTGCGTCCGTTCCACCTTGCGATCAACGTCGCGCCGCTGGACTTCGAGCGCAAGGACTTCGTCGCCGACGTGCTTGGCGTGGTGGAGCGCCTGCCGCCCGGCGTGATCCTGATCCTCGAAGTGACCGAGCGCTTCCTGCTGGAGAAGCGCGCGCATACCGAAGCGATCTTCGCGACGCTCAAGGCGCGCGGCGTGAAGTTCGCCATCGACGACTTCGGCACCCATCACAGCAACCTCGATCTGCTCGCACGCTTTCCGTTCGATTACGTGAAGATCGACGGCCAGTTCGTGCGTCAGCTCGAAAAGCGCGGCGACCAGCTCATCAAGGGGATCGCGGCCGTGGCGAAGCACTTCGACATGGAGATCATTGCCGAAGGCGTGGAGACGGAGGCGCAGCACGAGATCCTATGCCGGCTGGGTATTCCCTACGCGCAGGGCTATTTCTACCGGCGGCCGGGGTCGGCGCAGAGCGTGGCCGAGATGCAGCACGACGCCGGGCTTGTGCGTTACGCGTTGTCCACGCCGCCGGCGTCGCGTTAGCGCACGCACGTGCGCAATCCTGATTGATCCGGATTTAAATGACTCGCGAGCGATTAAGGAAATTCGCTCGCGGCCGGATAAAAGAACTTATAAAAAATCATGAATAAAAGCGCAATTAAAACCCATGCCGCACGGTAACGGTTGCCCCTGTGTCATGCGAATGGAGAATAGCGACGCGCGCCGTGGCGGAAAATACCCAGTCATCCACGGTCAGCGAGAGTCTGCGTTGTGGCTGCGCGCCAAGTGTGAGCGTGGCGTTGGGAATCTGCATGATCGAGATTTGCGGGGCCGTTGAGGGGCCCATCTGGAGATAATCGTCCGAGGGCGAAGCCTGCTGCGAAGGCGAATTGCCATTCGGCGCGGCCTTTACGAAATGATAGTGATAAGTGTCATTCGCCATTGGCGCGCTATAGAAGTGTTCGATTTGCGCGTAAAACGGCTTTTCCTGATCCTGCTGATATTCCATTTCATAACGGTGCAAATATGCCTGTGGTTCCGGCAGGGCGGGCACAACCTCCATGGGCATGGGCGAGATATTCGCCAGCGTCATGGTTTCGGGCGCGCTCATGGCGGTGCCGTCGGCGAACGCATGGCCGCTCAGCATAAGAAAGACTGCACCGACAATCTTTTTGTTCAGGCATGTCATGAGCACACCTCCATGACTGGACTCTAAACGTCACACTCTCAAACGTTCTGGCCGAACAGACTGCCTTTGCTTCAGTTGCATCAATGCATTCTAGTACCTCATTTGTTTCCTGCTAGCCGAATGTGTGCAGAGCTTCGGCAGATCGATGCATTGTCCACCAGCGCTTGCCTCGTCTGCGGAATGCGCGTGAGTCATCGCGCATTTTGTTGTCTAACATGAGCGTCGATTTGACCGGTCGCGACGTGTCGCGACCGGTCCGTGGCGGAAAAAATGGCGTACTGGGTAAACGCGGAGTCAGGCGCGCTAGATCGTGCCGAACAGCGCTCCTGGGCGGTCTTGCAGCGTGCGTGCGAGCACCTTCAATGCGCGCCAGTTGTTCGCGTGAAGTGGCGCATGCGAGATTGATTCGCACTCCGTGCGCCACCGTGGAGCGATCCACGCCGCGCGCGAGCGCGTTGGCGGCGAAGTCGTCGGAACGCCACGGCGCGGGCACGCGCAACCAGACGAACATGCAGGCCGGGTCGCTGTTGAGCAGTTCGCGCGGCGGTGGCAGGCGGCTGCCGGGCGGGTAAAGTCCGCGCGCATTCGCTTCACCGGATTGCTCGGGACTTCCAGGTGGCTCGAAGACATTTTGTCAGGCTATTGTCTTCCGCCTTGGCTGGTTGTCGTCGACTTTCATAGAAATTACGCCTCCATACAAAACTCGATCGTCCGCCACGTCGTGTTCCTGTCACTGCACGCGGGCCACGCGCAGCTTAGCCATCCTTCGCGCAATTGCTCGATGTATGCCAACGTGCCCCGCACTCGTGTGCCAGGGATATTCCTGGTCCTCGCACTCGCTCTGCTTTGTTGCGTACAAAACGTCTGCGGTGTTCGAGGCGATACGCATCAAGGGCAGGGGAAGCGTCTCAGGACGCCAGGCGGCAACGGCGTATGAACGGGTGGCGCGCGGCTTCACCGCGCCGTCAGCAACTCGATCAGCATTTTGAAATCCACCGGCTTGGTGAGATGCGAGTCGATGCCGCTCATGCGCGAGCGCAGCCGGTCCGCATGCTGGCCCCAGCCGGTGAGCGCGATGATCTGCAAATCGGCGAAACGCGGATTCTGGCGGATCTGGCGCGCCGTTTCGTAGCCATCCATGCCGGGCATGCCGATGTCGAGCACCATGGACTGCGGCGTGCTCTGTTCGAGCGCACCGAGCGCGGCGGCGCCGTCGTAGACCACGCGCACCTGGGCGCCTTCGTTCGTCAGCACCATGGCGAGCGAGTCCGCCGCGTCGTGATTGTCGTCCACGATGAGAATGCGCTTGCCTTCCAGCGGTTTCGCGCCCTGCGCAACCACAGGCGACGTCTCTTGCGTTTGCGCCGGAGCCTGACGTGATAGCGGCAGCCGCACCGTGAACGTGCTGCCTTTGCCGGGGCCGTCGCTCGCGGCCTCGACGGTGCCGCCGTGCATGCGCACGAGATGGCGCACCATGGTGAGCCCGATGCCGAGACCGCCCTGGCTGCGCTCCGCGAGGCGATGCATCTGCGTAAACATTTCGAACACCTCATGAAGTTGAGCGGCCGTCATGCCGATGCCCGTGTCGCTCAGCGTGACGATGGCCCAGTCGTCCTCGCGCCGGGCGTCGAGCCGGATCTGGCCGCCCGTGTCGGTGTAGCGGGCCGCGTTGTTGAGCATGTTCGCGAAAACCTGGGTGAGGCGCACGCGGTCCGCGTCGAGCACGAGCGGCGTGCCGGGCAGCGTGACGGTGAGCTGGTGGCGCGCCTGGTCGATCACGGGGCGGCTCGTTTCCACGGCGTTCTCGACGATCTCGGCAAGCGCCACCGGCGCTTTCACGAGGCCGATCTTGCCGCGCGTGATGCGCGAGACTTCCATGAGGTCGTCGATCAGCCGCACCATGTGATGCACCTGGCGATCGAGCATGTCGAGGATCGGCATCGAGGCCGCCGGAAAGTCGCCACGCCGGACCAGATGCAGCGCATTGGCGATGGGCGCGAGCGGATTGCGCAACTCGTGGGCGAGCGTGGCGAGAAATTCGTCCTTGCGGCGGTCGGCTGCCTTGAGCGCGTCTTCGGCGCGCACGGCTTCGGTGATGTCGATCGACACGCTCACGTGGCCGCGAAACTCGCCCCCGGCCGAGCGCCACGGCGCGCAGCAGGTTTCGAACCAGTGCCAGCTTCCATCCTTCACCCTCACGCGCAGGCGGATCTGGAACGCGCTCTGCTCGCGCTGCGCGTCCTGCATGCGCGAGAGAAAGCCGGGCAGGTCGAGCGGATGCACGATCGTGTGCCAGCCCGCTGCAAGTAACGCTTCCGGCGTGAAACCGGTGGCCCCGAGGTGGCGACGGTTCAGGTAGACCGTGTTGCCTTGCGTGTCGATTTGCCAGATCAGCGCGGGCGAGGCGTCGGCGAGCGCGCGAAAGCGCGCCTCGCTCTCGCGCAAGGCTTCCTGGGCGCAGCGCCGGTCGTCGACGTCGATGTTCATGCCCACCCACTTGCGGATCGTGCCGTCCGGGTCCCAGATCGGCGCGGCGCGCACGTTGGTCCACCTCCAGCCGCCCGTGGCCACGCGCAGGCGGAATTCGGTGTTCACCACGCGTTGTGCCGCGACGGCTTCCTTCCACTGGCGCAGTGCCTGGTCGCGGTCGGCGGGATGCACGGCGTTGGCCCAGCCTTCGCCCAGCCATTCATTGCCGGGCTGGCCCGTGTAGGCCGACCAGCTCGGCGAGACCGCGGCGGTTTGCCCCTGGGCGTCGGTTTCCCATACCGCCTGCGCGAAGCCTTCCACGAGCGCGCGAAAGCGCTCCTCGCTTTCGACGCATTCGGTTTCCGCGCGCTTACGCTCGGTGACGTCGAGCACGAACTCGGCGCACTTCGAGGTCATGCCCGCGCCCGAGAGCCGCGTGGGTGCGAAAAGGCCCCACCAACGCTTGCCGTCCTTGCGGATCAGTTGCCGCTCGTAAGGTTGCGTGCGCCCCGAAGTGGCGAGATCGGTGACCGCGCGCGTGGTGACGCCGAGGAATTCGAGCGGCACGAGCCGGTCCCAGTGCGTGGCGGAGCGCAGGTCGGCGCGGCTGTAGCCGCTCATCCGCTCGAATGCGTCGTTGGCGTCCACCATGCTGCCGTCGAGATTGAAGAACAGCACGCCCACGGTTTCGATGGAAATCGCCGCTTGCAGGCGCGCTTCGCTCTCGCGCAGCGCGTGCTCGATCTGCTTGCGTTGCGCGGCCTCGTCGCGCAGCTTCGTGTTGATGTCCTGCAAGATGCGCGTGCGATCGGCGACCTGCTGCGCGAGATTGCGGCCGGCGTTCTGGGCGTCGCGCAGCGCGTTCGTCATCTGCTGCGCGGCGCTCGCGCAGGTGGCGAGGCTTTGCAGCAGGCGCGCGTCTTCGGCGTTGAAGTGCCGGGCGGGGTCGTGTGCGTACGCCCAGACGGTGCCCACGGCCAGGCCGTTCACGCGCCAGGGCATATGCAGGGATTCGTGTATGGGCGGATCGATCTCCCGGCACGACGCGAAGCAGCGCGCCGGACGGTCGAACAGCAGCATGGCGTTGCGCTCCTGCGCGGCGCCGCTCGGGCAGTCTCCGGCGGGCATGGTGCGGCCGAGATCGCCGGCCAGTGCGCCTTCCACGGCACACCAGCGGTACACGGCTGTCGCACCGTTGCCTTCGGGCACGCTCACGCCCGCCGAGCCGGCGCGGCACAACGTGAGCGCGAGCTTGGCCAGCATCGGCAGGACACCTGATGGATCGAGCGCCATTTCCTGCGACAGGGCCGCGAGCGCGCGGCTCTCGCCCTGGTAGTCGGGCAGGCGGTTCGGCCGGCTTTCGAGTGCTTCGTTGATGAGCGCCTCGTCGACACTGAGCGCGGGTGCGCCGTTGTCCTGCATGCTCCCTCCGCTTCGATCGTGGGCGTGGCTCGCGCCTCGCGAGAGGCCCGGGCGATACCAACCTTTCATGAGAGCAGCATTGCGTATGCCCGTTCGAAAAAACGTGGTGCGGCGCGCAAGTCGGTTAGGTCCCGTTTAGACCCTGTTTAGACCATCTGCGCGACGAAGGCGCCGGGCATTGCGCTTGCGCGAATCCTGCACCATGTGCAGTACGCAATGCGTCTTACGCAGTGCAACAAGGAGGCGATCATGCCGCGCGCGATCTGGAAGGGCGCCATCAGTTTCGGGCTGGTCTACGTGCCGGTGGAGGTGATCCCGGCCACCCAGAGCGAGCGCACGGGGTTCAATCTGCTGGACCGGCGCACGCTGGACCCGGTCGGCTACCGGCAAATCAACAAGCGCACCGGCAAGCCCGTGGAGCACGACGACATCGTGCGCGGCTACGAGTACGAAAAGGGCGCCTATGTCGTGATTGCCGACGAGGAGATCAAGGCCGCGAGCCCCGAGGCCACGCAAACGGTGGATCTGCTCGGATTCGTCGAGGCCGCCCAGGTGTCGTTTCTTTATCTCGACACGCCTTACTGGCTCGCGCCCGACAAGCGCGCGGGCAAGACCTATGCGCTGCTGCGCGACGCGCTCGCGGCGAGCGGCAAGATCGGCATTGCGAACGTCGTGCTGCACAGCCGTCAGCATCTCGCGGCGCTCGTGGCGGCGGGCCCCGCGCTTGCGCTGCAAACGCTGCGCTGGTCCACCGAAGTGCGCGAGTTCGACGCGGTGCAGAGCTTGCCCGCGAGCGCGAAAGCGGCGGGCGTGAGCGCGCATGAGTTGCAGATGGCGCGCAAGCTCATCGACGACATGAGCACGGACTGGCAGCCCGAGGCGTATCGCGACACCTATCGCGACGCGATTCTCGAACTGGCGGAGCGCAAGGTGCGCGCAGGCAAGGCCCACGAAGTCACGCATGTGGAGGCCGCGACGCACGAGCGGCGCAGCGCCGACATTGTCGATCTTTCCGAACTGCTCAAGCGCAGTCTCGGCAAGCGCGGCGGCAGCCGCGGCCATACCGGCGAGACCCGCGACGGCGGCGCGCCGCCTCACGGGAGCACGCCGAAGCGCAGCCGCCGCGCGGCGTGACCCGCGCGTGCATCGACATGCGTGGAATCTGCGTGGAACAGGCATGGCCATGCGCGCACCCGCACAGGAGCGCCGATGAAACCCCGGTTGCAAGACTACGAAGCGAAACGCCGTTTCGACGTCACACCCGAACCGCGAGGTCGCGCCGCGCGAAGGTCCGCGAGGCTCCCCGACGGCGCGGCGTCGTTCGTGATCCAGCGGCACGACGCACGGCGGCTGCACTACGACTTTCGCCTCGAACTGGACGGCGCGCTCAAGTCATGGGCCGTGCCGAAGGGGCCGAGCCTCGACCCGGCCGTGAAGCGTCTGGCGGTGCACGTGGAGGACCATCCACTCGACTATGGGACGTTCGAAGGGCGCATTCCCGAAGGTAGCTATGGCGCGGGAACGGTGGCGATCTGGGACCACGGCGTGTGGCGTCCCGAGGGCGGCTTGCGCGGCGCGCGCGAAGGCTATGCGCGCGGCGTGCTCAAGTTCATGCTGGAGGGCGACAATCTGCATGGCGGCTGGGCGCTCGTGCGCAGCCCCATGCATGACGGCAAGCACGAAAACTGGCTGCTCATCAAACAGCGCGACGAAGAGGCCGTGAGCGAGGAGGTATTTCACGTGGTGGACGACGCGACGAGCGGCAGCGCGCATGCGGGCCGGGGAGCGAAAGCGAAAACAAAAATGAAGGCGAAAGCGCAGAACGCGCCGCTGCCGGCCACGCTCGCTCCGCAACTCGCCACCCCGGCCGAAGCCCTGCCTCACGGAGACAATTGGTTGTACGAACTGAAGTTCGACGGCTACCGCGTTCTTGCACGCATCGAGCGCCAGGCGCGCGGCAAGCACGATGTGCGCATCTTCACGCGAACCGGCAACGACTGGACGGCGAAATTCCCGCGCCAGGTTCAGGCGTTGCACGCGCTCGACGTCGATTCGGCGTGGCTGGACGGCGAGGCCGTGGTGCTCGACGCGAACGGCGTGCCCGACTTTCAGGCGCTACAGAACGCCTTCGACGCGGGCCGCGCCGACGCCATCACGTTCTGGCTTTTCGATGTGCCCTGGCTCGACGGCCGGGACCTGCGCGGGGCGCCGCTCGACGTGCGGCGCGCGAAGCTCTCGGCGCTGCTGGCCGCGCAGCCGCACGACGCGCTGCGTTTTTCCGAAGCTTTCGAAGGCGAACCGCAGACGCTGCTCACGGCCGCCTGCAAGGCGAATCTCGAAGGACTCGTCGCCAAGCGGCGCGACAGCCGTTACACGTCCACGCGCAGCGCGGCCTGGCTCAAACTGCGCTGTGCGCGGCGGCAGGAATTCGTGATCGGCGGCTATACGGCGCCGAAGGGCGGCCGCGAAGGGTTCGGCGCGCTGCTCATCGGCGTGTACGACGGCGAGGGCGCGTTGCAGTACGCGGGCAAGGTGGGCACGGGCTTCGACGCGACGCGGCTCGATTCACTGGCGGCCGAACTGCGCAAGCGTGAGCGCAAACGCTCGCCGTTCGCGGCCGTGCCCGCTGCCGGGCAGCGCGCAGGCGCGCATTGGGTGCGCCCGGATCTCGTGGCCGAAGTGCGCTTCAAGACATGGACGAGCGCGGGCGTGGTGCGTCAGGCGTCATTCGCCGGGCTGCGCGAGGACAAGCCTGCGCGAAGCATCGTGCGCGAAGCGCAGGTGCAACCGGTGAGCAAGGCGTCGGGGGCAAGCAAGGGCGTTGGGAATGGGGCGAGTCACACGTGCTCGCGCAGTCCAGGCCGCGCCGCGCACAATGAAGCCGAGGTCGCCGGCGTGCGCATCACCCACCCCGAACGCGTGATCGATGCGCGCAGCGGGCTGCGCAAGATCGATCTCGTTCACTACTTCGAATGGATCGCGCCATGGTTGCTGCCGCAACTGAAAAGGCGGCCCGTCGCGCTTGCTCGCGCGCCCAGGGGCGTGGGCGGCGAGCTGTTTTTCCAGAAACACGCCAAGGCATTGCAGATTCCGCACGCCACGCAACACGCGGGCCTCGACCCCGGCCACGCGCCGCTCTTGACGCTGGACTCCGCAAGGGCGCTGGTGGGCGCGGCCCAGATGGACGCCATCGAGCTGCACACCTGGAATGCGCTCACCACGAACATCGAGAAGCCCGACCGGATCGTGTTCGATCTCGACCCCGGTGCGTCGCTCGCCTGGGAGCGCATGCTGGAGGCCGCGCAACTCACGCATGAACTGCTCGAAGCGCTGGGCTTGCGCGCCTGGTGCAAGACGAGCGGCGGCAAGGGGCTGCACGTGGTCGTGCCGCTCACGCGCCACGCCGGCTGGGACGAGGTGAAGGACTTTGCGCGCGTGGTGGCGAACTACATGGCCGCGACGCTGCCCGAGCGCTTCAGCGCCAGGATGGGCGCACAAAACCGCAAGGGCCGGGTATTCGTGGATTACCTGCGCAATGGGCGCGGGGCGAGCACCATCGCGGCTTACGCGCCGCGCGCCCGGCCCGGTCTCGGCGTTTCCGTGCCGGTCGGATGGGACGAACTGCATACGCTCACGAGCGGCGACCAGTGGAACGTGGCGAACCTGCGCGAGCGGCTGGAGGGGCCGCGCGCCGATGCGTGGCGCGATTACGGCGCGGCGCGCCAGCGCATTACGGCTTCGATGTGGCGGCTGCTCGGAACGAAGTGAGCGACTTTGCAGCGAAGCACAACGCCGAGAGCCGACCGGCGCGCGCCGCCGCGAGGCCCGAAAGCCCGAGGGGGCGCGCGGCCGGACCAGCCGGTTGCGTCCTCCGTTTGCCTGGCTCCTGCTTTTCTCCCTTGACAACGTAAATTTGTCTTGAGACGGTATACAAAATACTACCGACCAAGGCAAAGCCATGTCCGAGTTCCTGGCCGCCGCCCGCCCCACGGGCGCGGCCCCGCAAACCCAGCCCGGCGCAGCGCCGTGGCGTCATGCCACGATTGCGGCCGCGGCTGCCGCGATGCGCCGTCAAGAGGTCAGTTCGAGCGCGCTGGTCGCCGCCTGCGAGGCGGCGTGGCGCGAGCAGAACCCGACCATCAATGCCGTCGTGGTCAGCGATTTCGAGCGCGCGCACGCCGTCGCGCGCGAGCGCGACGCCGAACTGGCGGCAGGGCGCTCGCGCGGTCCGCTCCACGGCGTGCCGTTCACGATCAAGGAGTCGTTCGACGTGGCGGGCTGGCCCACCACGGTGGGCGACCCGGCGTTTCGCGGCAATCTCGCCGCGCGCCACGCGAGCGTGGTGCAGCGCCTGTGCGACGCGGGCGCCGTGCTGCTCGGCAAGACCAACGTGCCGCTGTGGCTGCGCGACTGGCAGAGTTACAACGACCTCTACGGCACTACCCGCAATCCGCACGACCATGCCCGCACGCCGGGCGGTTCGTCGGGCGGCAGTGCGGCCGCGGTGTGCGCGGGCATGGCGTACTTCGACGTGGGCTCCGATATCGGCTCATCGATCCGCAATCCCGCGCACTATTGCGGCATCTTCTCGCACAAGAGCACGCACGGCCTCGTTTCGCTCGAAGGGCACGGCTTGCCCGGCGGCGTCGCGCTGCCCGACATCAATGTGGCGGGGCCGCTCGCCCGCAGCGCCGCCGACCTCGAACTCGTGCTGGCCGCCATCGCGGGGCCGGACGCCGAGGCCGCCTGCGCCGTGCACTACGCGTTGCCCCGTTGCGAGGCGATGGATTTGCGGCAGATTCGCTTCGGCATACTGAGCAATCATCCGGTGGCGGAAGTGGATGCGGAAGTGGAGCGCTGCATCGTCGCGCTGGGGCAGGCGCTGGAGCAGCGGGGCGCACGCGTGGTCTGGGACGCGCGACCGCAACTGGACGCCGCCGAGCTTTTGCGCACTTATACGTTGCTGTTGCGCGCCTCGACCTGCGGTTATCTCGGCGACGACGCCTACGCCGCCTCCGTGCGCGCGGCCGACGTCGCGCCGCCGCACGACACGAGTTACGCCTCGCTTCAGCATGTGGGCGCGGCGCTGCGCCATCGCGACTGGCTCAAGCTCCAGCCGCTGCGCGAGCGCTATGCCGCCGCGTGGCGCGCGCTGTTCGAGCAGGTGGACGTGCTGCTGTGCCCGGCCGCCGCCACGGCGGCGTTCCCGCTCGACGAAGCGCTCGCGCCGTGGCAGCGCACGCTGAGCGTCAACGGCAAGCCGCAGCCGCTTACCACACAACTCTTCTGGGCCGGGCATTCCGGCCTGTGCGGCCTGCCTTCGACGGTCGCGCCCGCCGGGCGCACGGCGCTGGGCCTGCCGGTAGGCGTGCAGATCGTGGCGCCCCGCTATCACGACCTGCGCTCGATTCGCGTGGCGAGCCTGCTCGAAGCCGCCGGCTACGCTTACGCGCCGCCTGCGTGCTGACTCCATTTCCCGACTGCTAACGGAGCTTACGCTCATGTCCTGGCTTACCTCACTGTCGAAAAACGAAAAACGGGCTTTCGCCGGCGCCTTCGTCGGTCATGCCGTGGACGTCTACGACTTCATGATCTATTCGTTCCTCATTCCCGTGCTGCTACAGACGTGGAACATGAGCAAAGCCACGGCGGGCAGCATCGTCACGTGGACGCTGATCGCCTCGCTCGTTGGCGCGATAGGCGCGGGGCTGCTGGCGGACCGCTACGGGCGCGTGCGCATCCTGCGCTGGACCATCGCGCTGTTCGCGATCTCGTGTTTCGCTTGCGGCTTCGCCAATTCCCCCACCCAGTTCGCGATCCTGCGTGCGGTGCAGGGGCTGGGCTTCGGCGGCGAGTCGTCGCTGTGCATGGTGCTGGTGACGGAGATGATTCGCAACCCGGCGCATCGCGGCAAGTTCTCGGCCTTCACGGCGAGCAGCTATTCGTTCGGCTGGGCCGCCGCCGCGCTCGCCTACAGCGCGCTATTCAACTGGCTGCCGCCGCAGTGGGCGTGGCGCGTGTGCCTGTTCGTGGGCATCCTGCCCGCGCTGCTCGTGATCTGGCTGCGGCGCAATCTACAGGAGCCCGAATCGTTTTCGCGGACGCTCGCGACGCGCCGCGCGGCCGGTCCCGGCAGTGCCTTGCGCACAGTGCTGAGCGGTCGCCTTGCCGCACGCACGTTCTGGTGCAGCCTGCTTTCGGGCGGCATGCTCGGCGCGTACTACGCCATCGCCACGTGGATGCCGATGTGGCTCAAGACCGAGCGCGGCCTTTCGGTCACGGGCACGGGGCTGTGGCTCGCCGTGACGATAGGCGGGTCGCTCGCGGGCTATGCGCTCGGCGCGTGGTGCACCGATCGGATCGGCCGCCGCCCGACCTACATCATCTTCGCGCTTGGCGCGTTCGTTCTGAGCATCGCCTACATGCAGGTCGACGCGCCCACGCCGGTCATGCTCGTGCTGGGCTTCCTGCTGGGCGTGCTCATGCAGGGCACGTTTTCGGGCGTGGCGGCAACCATCGCGGAGACCTATCCGCATGCGGTTCGCGCGACCGGCTATGGCGTCGCGTACAACGTGGGACGCGTGATCGGCTCCGTGTTTCCGTTCACGGCGGGCTGGCTCGCGAGCGGGCATTTCACGCTCACATTCGCAATACCGCTCGTGGCGGGGGTGGGCTACGTGTTCGTCGTCCTCGCCGCATGGGTGTTGCCCGAGACGAACGGGATCGCGCTCGACGACATCGAAGCCGTCGAGCCCGCCGAAGCCGAGCCGCATGCGCAGGCGGGCGCCCCGGCGGTCGCGCAAGCGGTGCCGAACGCGCCGCGCTGAACTTTCACGCAAAAGCCCGGCTAAGGCTTCGAACCGAAGCCTCAGCGCCGGCTTGCGCCGCGTAGAGTGTCGCCCGTTCGCGGTTGCGCCTTCCGCTGCCTCCCCCCGTGGTGCCAAAAGCGAAGTCTTTTTTTGTCGAATTGCGCTTTGCTTTTTTGTATACAGAATACTTATGAATGTGGAAGCGCCTTGGAGCGAGGCGCTTGCGTCCTGTTACCGCTCATCTTTCAACGAAAAAGGAATCCCGGATGAAAAGGACTTTCTGGCGTCAGGCAGGGCTCGCGTGCCTCGCGGCAACGCCGTTGGCGTCGACGACGGCGCACGCGCAGAGCAGCGTCACGCTGTATGGCTTGATCGATGTCTCGGCGATCTACACGAGCAATCAGGGCGGCGGCCGCTCGTACGCGATGGCGAGCGGCACCACGCGGGGCAGCCGCTTCGGCCTGCTCGGCACGGAGGACCTGGGCGGGGGCACGCGGGCGATCTTCCGGCTCGAAAACGGCTTCGACGTGACCGACGGCTCGCTCGGCCAGGGCGGCCTGATGTTCGGCCGCCAGGCGTATGTGGGTCTCGAGAACGATCGTCTGGGCCGCCTCACGTTCGGCCGCCAGTACGAGTCGATGGTCGATTACGTGGCACAACTCACGTCCGCCGACTGGTCCGTCTACATGGAGCACCCCGGCGACATGGACCTGACGAACCGCGGCGTGCGCGTGAACAACGCGGTGCGCTACGCCAACAGCTACGGCGGCTTCACGGGCAGCGCAATGTACAGCTTCGGCGGCGTGGCGGGCAGTTTCGGCAGCAACAGCATGTGGAGTCTTGGCGGCAGCTATGCGGACGGGCCGCTCTACGCGGGCTTCGGCATGACTTACGCGCGTCAGCCCGGCAACCTCTCGCCGGGCACGTTCTGGAAGGAGACGAACTCGGCCGTGGGCGAGTTCGCGCTCGCGGCTCACTCGTTCTTCACGGTGGGCGGCGGCGCCTCGTATCAGTTCGGCAAGGTGAAGCTGAGCGGCGACATCACCCATGTCGAATACAAGCAGGGCTTCGAAGGGCAGGACGTCAACTTCATGAACTACGAAGTGAACGGCATGGTGTTCTTCACCCCGGCGCTCTCGGCGGGGCTGGGCGTGACCTACACGGACGGCTCCGTGGACGCGAACGACGGCGACCCGCGCTACCTCCAGTACAACGCCGTGGTCAACTACGCGCTCTCGAAGCGCACGCAGCTCTATGCGTTCGCTACGATGCAGCGCGCGCTGGGCGACGCGCAGGTCGCACAGGTCACGCAGTTTATCGCGGCGTCGAGCAGCAACATGCAGTCGGCGGTCGGGGTCGGCTTGCGCCACGCGTTCTAGCTGCACCTGGGATTTTTGCGGGGTTGGCTTTCCCAGAAATGTTGTATACAGTGTACTGAAACGAATCGAACCACTGATCCGCTGCCATTGCGCGGCGGATTTCCAACCCTGAACGAAGGAGTCACACATGGCAGAGCTGATGGACCGCGAGACCTTCCGCGCGGCACTCGAAGAGGCAATCAAGGGCAAGAGCGCCAACAAGGCGCCGTTCAGCATCGCGTGGGCGAGCGGCAAGCTCACGCGCGCGCATCTCGCCCGCTGGGCCGAAAACCATTACCACTATGTCGGGCCGTTCGCCGACTACCTGGGCTACCTGTATGCGCGCACGCCCGACCACGTGACCGAGGCGAAGGACTTCCTGCTCGCCAACATGTACGAGGAAGAGATTGGCGGCGACCGCCACACCGACCTGCTGATCCGTTTCGCCGAAGCGTGCGGCACGACGCGCGAGCGCGTAGTCGACCCCGACAACATGTCGCCCACCACGCGCGGCCTCCAGGGCTGGTGCTATTCGGTGGCGATGCGCGAGGACCCGGTGGTGGCGGTGGCGGCGCTGGTGGTCGGGCTCGAATCGCAGGTGCCGTCCATTTACCGCAAGCAGACGCCCACACTGCGCGACCTGTACAAGTTCACCGACGAGGAAGTCGAATTCTTCGATCTCCATATCGTTTCCGACGAGATTCACGGTGAACGGGGTTATCAGATCGTGCTGGAGCATGCGAACACGCCGGAGCTTCAGCAGCGCTGCCTGAAGATCTGCGAGGTGGGGGCGCAAATGCGTCTGCTGTACACCACGGCGCTCTATTACGACTACGTCGAAAAGGAAATTCCGCTGCCGGAACTGGGCCTCGCGGCCTGAGCGCCACGCACGCGCCGGGGCGCCCACGCGCCGCGCCATTGCGGCGCGGGCAGCGGCGGCCCGCGCGCGGTCAAGACCTTAACTAGCAGGACCGTTGCATTCATGACTAACGTTCCCACGTTTCTGAACTACATCGACGGCGAATGGTGCGCGAGCCTCGCGGGCGCCACATTCGACAACGTCAACCCCGCCGACACGCGCGACGTGGTGGGCCGCTTTCAGGCCAGCACCGAAGCGGACGCGCTCGCAGCCGTGCGCGCCGCGTCTTCGGCTTTTGGCGCGTGGAAGCGCCTGGCACCGGCCGCGCGCGCGAAGATCCTGCTCGACGCGGCGGCCTACCTCGAACGCCACGCCGACCGCTTTGGCGAAGAACTCACGCGCGAGGAGGGCAAGCAAAAGGCGCTCGGGAAAGACGAATTCGTGCGTGCCGCGCAGACCCTGCGCTTCTATGCCGTCGAAGCGCAGTCATACGGCGGCGAAACTTATCCGAGCGACGACGGGGGCATGATGGTCTATACCGTGCGCGAACCGCTCGGCGTCGTGACCGTGATTTCGCCGTGGAATTTTCCGGTGTCGATTCCCGCGCGCAAGATCGCCCCTGCGCTCATCTGCGGCAACACCGTGGTGTTCAAGCCCGCATCGGACGCGCCGCTGAGCGGGCTGCGCCTCGCCGAGGCGTTCGTTGAAGCGGGCATTCCGAAGGGCGTGCTCAATTTCGTCACGGGCAGCGCGGGCGCGATCGGCTCCGCACTCGTCGGTGCGCGTGAAGTGCGGGCGATTTCCTTCACGGGATCGACGACGGCGGGCGAGCAGATTCACCGCGCGGCCTCGCTCTCCACGCGCACGCAAATGGAGTTGGGCGGCAAGAATCCGCTCATCGTGCTCGACGCGGACGAGATCGACCGTGCCGTCGATCTCACCATCAAGGGCGGCTTTTCGCTCGCGGGCCAGGCCTGCACGGGCACGAGCCGCGTGCTGGTGGCGCGCGCGATCCGCGCCGGGTTCGTCGAGCGCCTCGCGGCCAGGGCCGCCGCGCTGGTGGTCGGCAACGGCATGACGCCGGGCGTGGACGTGGGCCCGCTCGCCACGGCCGGTCAGTTGCGCACGGTGCTCGACTATATCGCGGTGGGCAAGACGGAGGCCACGCTCGTGTGCGGCGGCGAGCAGCTCATGCACGGCGAATACGCACACGGCTATTTCGTTATGCCGACGATATTTTCCGACGTGCCGCGCGACGCGCGCATTGCCCGCGAGGAGATCTTCGGGCCGGTGATCGCCGTGATCGACGTGGACGATTACGACGACGCCATTGCCGTGGCGAACGACAGCGAGTACGGGCTTGCCGCCGCGCTCGTCACGCGCGACGCGCAACTCATGCACCGCTTTGCGAACGACATCGAGGCGGGCACCGTGAAGATCAACCGCACGACCACGGGCAACCTCGTCAACGCGCCGTTTGGCGGGCTCAAGCGTTCGAGCACGGCCACGTTCCGCGAGTCGGGGCGCGACGGGCTCGAGTTCTATCTCCAGACCAAGACCGTCTATCGCGGCGTATGACAGGGCGTCTGTCACGGCGCGTCACTCTCTTTCTCATCGATATCGTTACCCTGCCATGAAAGCATTTTTCAAACTCGAACTGGCCGAAGCCCGCCACATGATCGCCGCGGCTATCGCACGTTCGCAGCAGATCGGCGTGCTGGAGTCGATCTGCGTGGTCGACGAAGGCGGCTTTCCGCTCGCGCTCGAACGCATGGACGGCGGCCGCATCACCGGTCCGCAGATCGCCTGGAACAAGGCCTTCACGGCCGCAGGCCACAAGCGCTCCACGCATTTGTTCACCACGCCGCCCAACGGCCCCGCGCTGCCCGGCAACGAGGCGTTCGGCATTCAATGGAGCTTCGAAGGGCGCTTTGCGGCCTTCGTGGGCGGCTTTCCGATTGTCGTGGACCAGCAGGTGGTGGGCGGCGTGGGCCTCTCGGGCGGCAACGGCGAGCAGGACACGCAGGCGGGTCTCGCCGCGCTCGGGGCGCTGCGCGACCTGTTGCGCGAAAGCGGCCGCGAAGTGCTCGTGCAACCCGACATCAAGCTCTGAGAAGCGAGGCCCGACGTGACGTCCACGAGCTTTCGTGTCACATGGATCGAGGCGCAAAGCAGTTTCGTTGCGTGCGCAACGGAAACGGTGCTTGAAGCCGCGCGGCGCGCGGGCGTGACGCTGCCGGCCGAATGCGAGTTCGGCGGCTGCGGCACCTGCCGCGTGAAACTGGTGCAGGGGAGCGTGCACTACGACGAGCCGCCGCTCGCGCTCGCACCCGAGGAGGCGGCGCAAGGTTACGCGCTCATGTGCCAGGCCCGCGCGCAAGCGGATCTGGCGATCAGCACCGAGCGCATGCTCGACGCTCCGGCGCCCGCGCGGCGCCGCCGCGCAACGGTGGTGCGCACGCAAAAGCTGTGCGGCGACGTCACGCGCCTTGTGCTCGCCTTCGACGATGGCGCGCCTTTCGTCTTTCGGCCTGGCCAGTATCTGAATGTGCTGCTGGGGGAGGCCGGCTCGCGCAGCTTCTCGATGGCCTCGCAGCCCGGCGACGCCCACGTCGAATTGCAGATTCGCGAGATCGAGGGCGGCTACTTCACGCAAACGCTGCTCGGCGCGCTGCGTGAGGGCGACGCGCTCGATGTCGAGGGACCGCTCGGCGGCTTCGGCTATCACGACGAGGACTATCGCCCGATCGTGATGGCGGCCACGGGCACGGGCGCGGCGCCGCTCGCCAGCATGCTCGCCGCGATCCTCGCCGCGGGCGACGCACCGCCAGTGGATCTTTACTGGGGCGCGCGCACGCAAGCCGACCTCTATTTGCACGAGCATTTCTCGCAACTGGCCGCGCGCCACGAGGACTTTCGTTATGTGCCCGTGCTCTCGCGCGCGGGGGAAGCGTGGGCCGGCGCGCGCGGCTATGTGCAGGACGCCGTGCTCGCCGATCACGCCGATCTCTCGGAGCACGCGCTGTACCTGTGCGGCTCGCCCGGCATGATCGCCGACGCGCGGCGCGCGTTTCTCGCGCATGGCGCGAGCGTGCGCTACCTGTACGCGGACAGCTTCACGTTCCAGCACCCGCAGCCCGCACCCGCCGGGATTTGACACACCGCGCGCGAAACACGAGGCACGCTTCACGAGGCGCGCTTCGCGCGGGCGCGCCTTCGAATAAACACAGTCCGCACGATTTTTCCGGCCGTTTTTTTGGCCACGATGCAATGCCCATAGTATTGAATCCACGCTCCATCGTCCCCGACACCATCACGAGCTGAGGCATCCCATGCATTCCATCGCAGTCCTGACGCCAGCCCACTTTTGCTATCTGGCTGGCGTCGTCGCGATCATCGCGACGATGATCTTTCGCGCCAACGTCGTCGTGCCCGCGATTCTCGCGACCTTCGCGGTGGCGTTCGCATGGTCCGGCAAGCTGCTCACCGGCTTTCAGGCCATCTTCATGGGCAGTCTGACCGCCGCTCACGAACTGTTCAATATCTTTCTCGTGATCGCGCTCATGACGGCGCTGCTCAACGGCCTGCGCGCGCTCGGCGCCGACGTGCGCATGGTGCGCCCATTCAAGCGCATCATGGTCAACGGGCATGTGGCGTTCTTCATTCTCGCGCTCATCACCTACCTCATCTCCCTGTTCTTCTGGCCCACGCCCGCCGTGCCGCTCGTGGGCGCGATCCTGATTCCGGCCGCCGTGTATGCGGGCTTGCCGCCGCTCGGCGCCGCGGCTGCCATCGCGATCGCGGGGCAGGGTATGGCGCTCTCGTCCGACTACGTGATCAAGGTCGCGCCCGGCATCAGCGCGAAAGCGGCGGGCGCCGACATGCTCGCCGTGGCGAACACCGCATTCGGCCTCTCGCTCGTGGTGGGCGCGGTCGCGCTCACGCTCACGTGGTTCTTCGTGGTGCGCGGCCGCGTGAATGCGCCCTCGGCGGCCAACCTCGTCGCATGGGAGGCGGAAGATGCGGTCGATGAAGCCGCGCAGGAGCATCAGGGCAGCTTCGCGAAGGCGGAACTGGCGCGCGGCACGAGCGGCGCGCTCGAAGAAGATCGCGATGTTCTGGAAGATCGCGGCGGTCAGGATGCCCGTGACGGACATGCGCCGTTCAGGCACGGCGACGCCGCACCGGCGCTTGCATCGCTGTCGATCGCGCCCCAGGCGCTCGGCGGCGCGGCGCTCCAGATGACGCCGGTCGCCGCGGGCGTGCTGATCGATCGCCGCGAGTTGTGGTCGAAGGTGTTCGCACTCGTCACGCCGCTCGCCTTTCTCGCGGTGGTGGTGGTGATGATGCGCCCCGACATGATCGGCTCCGGTGCGATTCGCGGCGGCGACGCGGCGGCGCTGATCGGCGGCATGGCGGCGGTGCTCATGATGCTCGCCACGCTTTCGCACGGGCGCAAGGGCTTTCTCGACCGCACGGCCGAGCACATCATCGACGGCTTCGTGTTCGCGTTCAAGGCGATGGGCGCCGTGCTGCCGATCGCGGGCTTCTTCTTCGTGGGCGACGCGAGCACGGCCGGTCCGATTCTCGGCGTGGCCGCGGGCGCGCACGTGCCGTCGTTCCTGTTCGAACTCGTGCAGGCATGCAGCCAGGTCATACCGCAGAATCCGCTGTTCGTTTCGTTCGGTGTCCTGCTGATGGGCATGATTACCGGCATCGACGGCTCGGGTTTCGCGGGCCTGCCGCTCACCGGCTCGCTCGCGGGCGCGCTCGCGCCGATGGTGCATCTGCCCGCCGCGACGCTTGCCGCGATCGGCCAGATGGGCGCGGTATGGACGGGCGGCGGCACGCTCGTGGCGTGGTCGTCGCTCATCGCGGTCACCGGCTTTGCGCGCGTGCCCGTGCTCGACGCGGTGCGCGCGCTGTTCCTGCCCGTGGTGTGCGGTCTCGTGGTCGCGACGCTCGCGGCCGTCGCGTTCGCGTGAGGGCACGCTCCGATGCAAATGGCTGCACTCATGCAGGACCTTCCGGCGGATTTCGGGCATCACGCGCTCGCCGTGTTGCAGATCGTCTTCATCAACCTGCTGCTCGGCGGCGACAACGCCATCGCCATTGCGATGACATGCCGCTCGCTGCCGCCGCAGCAGCGGCGTGCCGGCGTGTGGCTCGGCACGGGGCTCGGCGTCGTGCTGCGCTTCGTGATGGTGTATGCGATCGGCTTTCTGCTCGCGATTCCGTATATGCATATCGTTGCGGGGCTGTTGCTCGCATGGATCGGCATGCAGTTGTTGCGCGAGGATCACTCAGCCGATGCACAGCCCGACGCTGCGCCCGGCGCGAAAGCGCTCTGGCGCGCCGTCATGCTGATTCTTTTCGCCGACTTCGCGATGAGCCTCGATAACGGGCTCGCGACGGCCGCCGTGGCGCAGACCCTGCCGGAAGCCTCGCGCATGCCGATCGTGCTTGCGGGGCTCGCCGTGGGCGCGCCCGCCATCGTCCTCGGGAGCACGGTGATGCTGCGCGTGATCGAGCGTTTTCCGCTGACGATCTGGCTGGGTTCCGCGTTGCTCGGCTGGATCGCGGCCGACATGCTGCTCGCCGATCCTCACGTGGCGCAGGCGCTGCGCGCGGGGGCGGACGTGCTCGGCGACGGTGCCGGCAACGAGCGTTTCGCGCACTGGCTCCTGAGTATCGCGATGGCCGCGCTGGTGGTGTTCGTGCCGTTCGCGCAGCGCGTGGGCTTGCGGCGCTCGCGGGCGGGATGAGGGGGCGTTAGGGTGATCCAGGGCCGGCGGAAAGCGCCGGCCCGCTGCTTTCAATCTTTACTTCGCGCGCGCCTCAAAGGCGCGATACGCCAGCGCCGCGAGCGCCGCATCCTGAAGCCCGATCCCCACCGCCTTGTAGACGATGATTTCATCATCGCGCTGCCGGCCGCGCGCGGCGTTCTCCAGCACGTCGCCTAGCTCGGCGAGCTTCGAATCGTCCACCACGCCCGGCGCGGCCAGCACGAGATCGCCGGCTTCCTCGCGCGCCTGATCGCGCAACTCCACCACGATACGGCTAGCGCGCGCGAGCGTCGTGTCGTCGAGTTCGCGAGCGTGCGGCAGGCTGGAGCCGATGGCGGCAACGAATGCGCCCGGCTTCAGCGCCCGGCCGTCGAAAAGCGGCGTGGTGGCGCGCGTGGCCGTGATGATGACATCGGCGTCGTCGAGGGCCTCGGCTGCGCATCCGGCCTCGATCGCGCGAGCCTGCACGCCTTGCGCGCCATAAGCGTCGTTGAGCGCGTGAGCCAGTTCGGCGTGACCTTCCATGCCGACAATGCGCAGCGTCTTCAGATTCGTGAAGCGGACAATCGCATGCGCGTGAGCGCGCCCTTGTACGCCGGTGCCGAAGATCGTCGCGGTTTGCGCGTCGGTGCGCGCAAGGCGCTTGACGGCAAGCGTGGTGGTGGCGGCCGTGCGCAAGCGCGTGATGGCGTTGGCGTCGAGCGTGGCGAGGCATTGGCCGTCGGAGGCGCGAAACAGCACGATCACGAAATTGAACTGGCCGCGAAGGGTTGTGTAGACCTTGGCGGCCGCCACATCGGCTTCGGGCAGCACCGCGCCCAGCGTGGAGAGCTTGGTCGCGCCCGCCTCGGTGCGCACGCGACGCTGTATCCCGGCGTTGCCACGGGCCTGCTCGCGAAAGGCGCTTTCGAGCGCTGGCATGGCTTGTTCGAAATCGATGAGTTCGTCGATCTGCTGATCGGTGAGGTGAATCATGGGGCGTGTCCTTGATGGTGGGTGAATAAAGCGTGCATCATGCGTGTAGATGGGTATACGGTATACGTAAATGGATTCACTGGCCAGAGGCCGTGGAATCCGGAGTGCTGGCTTGCGTATCCGCGCCACTTTTATCGTGTGCACTCTGGCGTGTTTTGAAAACGGTATACAATGTTCAAAAATGAGTTACACTGCATTCATGGCCCGAGCAACGGTGCGAGAAGGCCAGCCGCTTAGGTCAGAGGAGGATGCATGCCAGTCGTCGTGTTCCACAGGAACGGGGAAGCCCACCGGGGGGAAGTCAAGGAAAACACCAATCTGGTCGTTCGCGCGGGCATCAAGCAGTTTCCGTTTCCGCATTTGCGCTACGAGTGCGGCATGGGCAAATGCGCGCGCTGCGCGTGTCGCGTGCTCTCCGGCGGCGAGCAGTTGCCGCCGCCCAACTGGAAGGAGAAAAAGCAATTGGGCGAGCGGCTCGAAGCCGGTTACCGGCTGGCGTGTCAGCTATGGATCGCACACGACATCGTACTGGAACAGGACGAACTGCCCGTCGAGGCCTGAGCGCCGGGCTCGCGGGCCCACAAGAACAGCGCAAGAGCGCAAAACCGGAGAGCACATGTATATCGTACTCACGAGCCGGCCCGGCCAGTACCACAGCGAGCCGACCGAGGGCATCACGCCGATCGAAACGCACGACTACTTCTACGGCGCGCGCCACGTGGCGGCGTTCATGGTGGCGCGGCTGGATGGCGAGGCGCGTGTGCGCATCGTCGAGGAGTCCGCGCCTGGCAGCGGCGCGCAGGGGGTCAACCTCGTGCCCACCCGTTTCTTCGAGAAGTTCGCGAGCTTGCGCGAGGCGTTGGGCTCCATCCAGGATCTCACCGGACACGGGCACAACGAGGCGAAGCTGATTCGCCGTGAAAATTAAGGATTCCGGATTAGCAATGGTTCAGATTACTTTCCTGAGCAATGGCGGCAAGACGGTCGAGGCGCCGGAGAACAGTAACTTGCTGCGCGTGTCGCTGCGCGAGCAGGGCGGCATTCCGTTCAAGTGCGGCGGCGGCCTGTGCGGCACCTGCAAGTGCCGGGTCGAGGCGGGCCGCGAGCACACCGACGAGGTCAAGCAAAAGGAGCGGCGCCACCTGAGCGCCGAAGAACTGGCGAGCGGCTACCGCATGGCGTGCCAGACCTTCATCAAGGGCAATGTGAGCGTGTCATGGTGACAGACGATCGAGACGAACGAAGCGAATTCGCCGCGCACGAGCCGTTCAGCGCGCTGGGCGAAGCGCAGCGCGAGCAGTTGCTGGAACTCGGCCCGCGCTGGAATGACGACATCGTCGGCCACCGCAAGATCGTGATCGATTGCTATACGCCTGTCGTGGCCGCCGCGCCGAGGGCAGGCACGCAGGTGGAGCGCGAGATCGCCTACGGGCCGAATGCGCGTCAGGTGCTCGACGTCTTTGCGCCGGAGTACGCCGCGCACGAGGGCGGCGCACTGCGCGAGGCGGTGCTGTTCGTGCACGGCGGCGCATTCGTGCGCGGCAGCAAGAGCGTGAACGGCGAGATTTACGACAACGTCTGCCACTGGTTCGCCCGCCAGGGCTGCGTGGCGGTGAACGTGGAATACCGGCTCGCCGACGAGGCCCCCTGGCCCGGCGGCGCGCAGGACGTGGCGTCGGCGCTGGCGTGGGTGCGCGAGCATGCCGCGCGCTGGCGTATCGACACGTCGCGTATCTTCCTGATCGGCCATTCGGCGGGCGGCGCGCACGCGGCGAGTTGCCTGTTCGATCCCGCGCTCGCGCCCGGCGTGCCGCCGCAGAGCGTGGCGGGCCTCGTGCTCATCAGCGCGCGTTTGTTCGCCGATGTCGATCCGCGCAATCCGAACGCGGGCCCCGTGCGCCGGTATTTCGGCGACGACGAATCGCGCTATGCCGAGCGCTCGCCGCTCACGCATGCGGCCCGCTCCACGGTGCCCGTGATGATCGCCGTGGCCGAGTACGAAAACCGCTTCCTCGATGACTACGGGGCGGCGTTTTTCCTCGCGCTGCTGCGCCATCGCGGCGCGCCGCCGCGCTTCGTGCAGATGCGCGGTCACAATCACACGTCGATCGTCGCGCACTTCAATTCCGGTGAGGAGACGCTCGGGCGGGAGATACGCGCGTTCATGGCGTCGACGCGGCGCGCAACGTAAGTGGAAGAAGGAGAAAAAGCGGACCTCGCGTGCCGGCCCGCGCAAAATTGACGTCGCGCAGGCAGCGCGCGTTTCGTATCATGTGTACAGTCTACGAAAACCCGGGCACTGCTAGAATTGCGCCAGCAGTGCGGGTGCAACAGCGCGAGTGCAACAGTCTGATCGTGGATCGTGGAGAAAGGAACATGGTGCGGGGAGCCGTCGGGGCAAACGGTGCGGGTGGGGCGGGCGGCCGCGAGCCGATCATGCACAAGCAGCTTTCGGAGCTGGTGATCGCCCGCCTGCGCGAGTCGATCACCTCGGGGCAGTACAAGCCGGGCGACCGGCTGGTCGAGGGCCGCATTGCCGAGGAACTGGACGTGTCGCGCGTGCCCGTGCGCGAGGCGCTGCGCGCGCTCGCCGCCGAAGGGCTGGTCGAGGTGCGGCCGCGCCACGGCGCCGTGGTCGCGTCGCTCGACCCGTCGGCGGCGCGCGAAATGGTGCAGATCCGCGCCACGCTCGAAGGGCTCAACGCGCGGCTCGCCGCCGAGCATTGCACGCCAGAACTGGTCAGGCAGATCGAAGAGGTGCTTCAGGCGGGCAACGCCAAGGTGGCCGCCGGCAATCCCGCGGGCCTGCTGGAATTGAACGCGCGTTTTCACGACCTGCTCTACGCGGCGGGCGCCAATTCCATGCTGTCGGACCTCATGCGCTCGCTGCGCGATCGCACGCGCATGCTGTTCGTCAACGCCACGGACGAAGAAGTGCGCCTCACCTGGGACGAGCACGCGGCCATCCTGCGCGCCGTGCAATCCGGCGACGCGGCCCTCGCGGCGCTGCTGGCCGAGCGCCACGTCACGCGCGCGGCGCAGTACTACCTCGACCACGTCGCCCGCTGAAGCGCAGCCTGCCCGCTGCTTTTCGCCGCCTTCCGCCGATTGTCCTGGGGCCGTTATTTTGCGTCCCGTTGTTGAGCGACCATGAGCGCTTGCGAATGAGCGGATCGCGACGGTGCGCCTTGCTGCGCGGCGACATCCTGGGCTTCGCGCCGCCGCTCGTCATGGCCCGCGCCGAAGCGGAGGAAATCGTGGGGATCGTCAAACAGGCTGTGTACGAGGTGGCCGAGCGCAACCTCGTTGCGGCGGGGTAAGCACCGCAAGCCGTTAGCGGTTAGCCGTCAGGCTGCTACCTGCAAACCCGACCGACCAGCGCGCACACGATTCACGGCTTTGCACCACGCGCCGCCGCACGCCAGTGCGGCGGTTTTTTTGCATTCGTGCAACGCCTTCGGCGGTGTTGTTTTTTCGACATCTTGACCGCCGCTAAACCCCGCAAAACCGCCAAGTGACAAGACGCAATGCCCCCTCGTTCTGATGCGCGGCATTTTGCCACCACATTGACGCACGTGCATGGTGTGACAATGCGTCGAAATCTCAAAAAATGTTAAGGAAGGAGTCGTTCGATGCTGTCACCTCTCGCAGGATCCGCTATCGTCGTACGCCCGGCCAGTCGTGCTCCTATCGGGGGAACGCAACCCAATGCGCGCTGCTCGGGTTGCGCCATGCGTCATCTTTGCATGCCTCAGGGCTTGCCCGCCGAAGACCTGCCAAGGCTCGAGGCGCTGATCTGCGGCGCGCGCAAGGTGCGCCGCGGCGAAGCGCTGTATCGCTCCGGCGACCGCTTCGACAGCCTGTTCGCCGTGCGTTCCGGCTCGCTCAAGACGCTCATTGTCAACCGTGACGGCCGTGAGCAGATCACCGGCCTGCGCCTCGCCGGCGACGCGCTCGGGGTCGACGGCATCGCCACCGACGTGCACGCGTTCAGCGCGGTTGCGCTGGAAGACAGCTCGATCTGCACGCTTCCTTACGCCGCGCTCAAGACCCTCTGCCGCGAAAGCAGCACGATGCAGGACCGCTTGCACCGGCTCATGGGCGGCCAGTTCAACCAGGAAGCCTCGCAGATGATGGTGCTCGGCTCGCTCACCGCCGAGGAGCGCGTGGCCGCCTTCCTGCTCGATGTGTCGTCGCGCAACTGGGAACGCGGTTACTCGCAGGCCGAGTTCCGTCTGCGCATGTCGCGCGAGGACATGGGCAGCTATCTCGGCATCACGCTCGAAACCGTGAGCCGCATTCTCTCGCGCTTCCAGAAGCGCGGCCTCATCGACGCGCAGGGCAAGCTCATCCGTATCGTCGACATCGACGGCCTGCAAACGGTTTGAGTATTTGATGTGTTGTGCGGGGCGGGGCGCGCTTTTGCGTCCCTCGTGCGCCAGCTCACACGCCGGTCATGCGTCCGCTACGCGAACGTCCGCCCTCGCAGGGCGCCCTGACTCCTGAGGGCGCCCTGCCTCTGCCACCTCCATGCATCTCGTGCGCATCGCGCTCAGCACGGCCTTACGCTGGCGGTCCTCCAGCTTCGCGCGTTCGCGCTCCTCGATAAAGCCCGGCGTGTTCCACAGGGCGTAAGCGATTGCGGTCAACGCGATGGCGGCCAGCGCTAATACGATTTGATGCACGGTATCCCCCGAGGTGTGGCTATTTAGTCTTTCATATAGCTTTCCATAACCATGCAATTCGCTATGTGGGTTGTCGCACGTTCATCGACAGTCATTTGTAAGCATCTGAGGAATAGCGGCGAGCCGCGTTGAAGCAACGCTCGGCCCATGCAGGCGAAAAGCCCGGCGCGCGGCCGGGCGGAACAGGGCGGCTCGTAGCGCGCCCCTGGGCCGAACGCGGTGCGGCGTTCGGCCTGGGACGACGAACGTCGCGCTTTAGCGTTCGAGACCGAGTCCCGGCAGCATGGGCGTGCCTTCGATCTGCACCGCGTGCAGCAGTTGCGGGTCGAGGTCGAGCGCGCGCAGGATGGTCGGGGCGACCTGGGTCGTGAAGACGTAGTGGTCGTCCGTGCGGCCGGCGTGACGGATGCCGGGGAACGACACGACGAGACCCAGATGGCTGTCGTCGGGCGCATTGCCGCCGTGTTCCTCGTCCTTGCCCGTGCTCGACGTATAGATCACGCCGGGGTTCGGCTGCACGATGATGTCGGGCGTGCGGCCGTTCGAAGGGGAGCCGAACCAGTCGGTCAGGCGGTCGCCTTCGAGGATGTACGCTTGCGGGCCGTCCGCGCAGATGCCCGGCGCGTTGCAACCCAGGTTGGCCTTCAGCGTCTTCACCACGGCCGCCTTCTGGCTCGGGTCGCGCAGCCAGATCAGGCCGACGTCGTCGGTCTGCACGAAGCCCGTCCCCGGCAGGCCCGAGCCGTCGTTCAGGTTGCCCGTCTTCGTGTTGTTCTGGCCGAAGTTGCCGCCCGAGTCCAGATAGTTGCTGGTTTCGAGCAGTTTCGTGAGCGTGTCGCCGTTCTTCACGAGTTTCGTGTGGTCGGTGGGCGACTGGCCGTGCTTGGCCGTCACGATGATGAGCGTCGACGCATACAGGTTGCGCTGCTTGAGCTCCTGCACGACGCGCCCGAGCGCGCCGTCGAGGTAGGTGATCGCGGCGCTCACCTGCTGGCCCGGCGTGAAGTCGGCGTCGAGATAGCCGCCTAGCTTGGCGACGGGCGACTTCTGCGCGACGCTGAGCGTCTGGAAGTTCGTGCCGAACACCGTGGGCACGGGCGCGCTCGTCTGCCCCGTGGAGTCGAGGCCGTCGATCTCGTTGATGAGCGCCTGCACGTGGAGGTTGTCGAACACCTCCGTATGCGTATAGGAGTCCAGATAATAGGTGTTCGTCGTCGGATCGATCGAATTGATCTCGGTGCGCGCGAGATCATCCACGCCCGTGCCGGACGGCCCGTTCACCCAGTCGTAGCCCCACGCGTGCTTGTCGGCCCATGCGGTGCGCGCGCCGTGAATGTGCTGCTTCACGACTTCGAACACCGTGTTGGTCTTGATGTAGTTGTGCGGGTACACGGGCTTGCAGACGCCGTTCACCTTCGCATAGGGAATCGCGTCCGGATTGAAGGCGCCGCCGCCGTTGAGGTGGACGAGCGCGCCGCCGCCCTGTGCGTCGATCCCGGTCGTTTCGTCGAACACGACATTCCAGCCCTGCGCTCCCGTGCAGTTCGAATCGAGCGGCGCGTAAAGCGTGCGGTCATAAGACACGTCATAGAAGAGGCCCGCGCTCCTGGGCGAGCCGCCCGTCACCAGCGCCGCGAGGCCGGGGAACGAGTCGGACAGGTGAGGCGTGTGGGCGTTCGAGTAGGTCACGCCCGACTTCGCGAGCAGCGCGAGGTTGGGGCACGCGTTGCTGCCGATACAGCGGGCCACGTCCTGTTCGTGCAAGCCGTCGAAACTGATGAGCAGTACGTGCTTCACGTCGTTCATGTCGGCCGCCTGCGCCAGGGACTGCACGCCTGCCATCGCCATGACGGCGGCTCCCGCGACTGCGCTTACGCGCGACCACTTCGGTGTCTTCTCCATGTTTCACCTCGTTGTATTGCGTGGATGGACTTGCGCACAACCCAAGCAATGTGGCGGCTAACGGCGAACCTGTGATGACGGCGCGCTTTCATCTTGCCGTCAGTGGCGCGGCGAAACCGGCGGCAGGCCGCGTGGGCCACGCATTGCGCAGGTGTAAACTGGCGCGGCCGCAGGGCTGCGGCGCACGCATTCCGGCTCGAACCGTCCGCGCAAATACAACGCGCAAGGGGATGTCATGGCAAAGGATGAAATCGTCTGGGGGATACTCGGCACGGCGAAGATCAACGACAAGGTCGTCGTGCCGATGCACCACGCGCCCAGGTGCCGCGTAAAGGGCATCGCTTCGCGATCTGCGCAACGGGCCCATGAGGCCGCCGCGAAATACGGCCTGGCGCACGCCTACGAAAGCTACGAAGCGTTGCTGGCCGACCCGGAAATCGATGCGGTGTACATATCGTTGCCCAATCACCTTCACGTGGAATGGACCATCAAGTCCGCCGAGGCGGGCAAGCACGTGCTGTGTGAAAAGCCCATCGGGCTCGACGCGCAACAGGCGCAGCGGCTCATCGCCGCGCGCGATGCGAGCGGACGCTACATCCAGGAAGCCTTCATGGTGCGCACGCATCCTCAGTGGCTGAAGGTGCGCGCCTTGATCGACGAAGGCGTGATCGGCGAATTGCGCGCGGTGACCGGAGGCTTCACGTACTACAACACCAATGCGCACGACATCCGCAACCAGAGCGAACTGGGCGGTGGCGGCTTGCTGGACATCGGCTGTTATCCGATCACGACTTCGCGCTTTGTCATCGGGCGCGAGCCGAGGCGGGTGGTCGCGCTGATGGAGCGCGACCCGGCGTTCGAAGTGGACCGGCTCGGCTCCGTGCTGATGGATTTCGAAGGCGTGCAGGCAAGCTTCTTCTACTCCACGCAAGTCCATCCTTATCAGCGCATGCAGTTTCATGGCACCCAGGGGCGGGTGGAGGTCGAGATTCCGTTCAACGCGCCCAATGACCGGCCAACGCGCCTGTGGGTGAGCGGGCAGACGAGCGCAGGCGTGCATGCCGATCGCTGGGTGGAGCTTGCGCTTTGCGATCAATACGGTGTGGCCGCGGCGGTGTTTGCCGAGGCGATCCTGACCGGCGGCCCGCAGGCCATCGCGCTGGAAGATGCTTGCGCAAACATGCGGGTGATCGACGCGGTGTTTCGCTCGGCTCGCGATGGGAACTGGGTGAGCCTGAACGAGAATTAATGTCGATGCGCCATGCGCGTAGCCCCCTTGCCCCATGACATTTCGTGGGGCGTTACGCCGCACGAAATCCGCGTGTTGACGGCTTGCTCTCGAATCTTACGAAATGTAAACTTGCCGTAAGCTTTGAATCCGGAACAAGCCGTCCTCAGGGTCTCCTTCGACCTTGAGTCGATCTACGGATAACTTAGTTATCCTTTATTTTCCTGCCAGGGAGAACACCGTGAAAACGTACTTCGAGCGACTCAATGCCACGATGGCTATCGCCGGTCTCCTCGTCATGGCGCCGCTGTTCGCGTGGGCCCAGATGACGCCGCCCACGCATGCCCCGCATAGCCCGCCGGCCACCAAGAAGCGTGCGGCCACCGGCGCCGCGGGCGCAGGGCGTCGCGCCACGCCGTCCGAAGCAGGTGAAACCGGCGGCGAGCACACCGGCCGTTAGATTCACCTCAGTCCCCCAACGATCATTCGAGGCATCACCATGAAATCGAAAGTCACCACCTTACTCGTCATTGCCGCACTGCTTGCCACCACATCGAGTGTGTTCGCCGCGCAGCCCGGGCACGGTCCTGCCAGCCAGGCGAACCCGTCGATCGAGCGGGCCAATCGCGCGGTCGGGGCCATTCCGCATCAAGACTGGCATCGCGGCGACCGGCTGCCGCCCGAATACCGCGACCGCATCTTCGTCGTCGACGACTGGCGTCAGCATGGCCTGGAAGCGCCTGCGCGTGGCTACCACTGGGTTGGCGTGGCGGGCGACTACGTGCTCGTGGCGAGCGCGACGGGCGACATTTCCAAGGTGCTGCCGGGCGGCGCACGCTAAATGGCCCCGTTCACCGCGGCGATCCGACGCAAGTCCGGTCGCCGCCCGAAGCACGCGGCGACGCACGCCACAAGGCGCTGACCGCACGGATTGAGGCATTCGACGTAACGGGCAAAATCAACGAAAATGCCCGGAAAGCCACGCTTTCGAGTCCCGCTCCCGCACCGGGGCGGCCGCCCAATCTGGAACGCAACATGAAACGACTGTTATTCGCCGCGCTCGCGGCCGTCTCGTTCGCGAGCTTCGCGCATGCGCAAAGCAACGCACCGGGCGAGTTCACCACCCCTTCCGGCACCATGCAGTTCGTGCGCGACGACCGCGATTTCGTGGCCATGCTCGACAAGGAAATCTTCGACCGCTTCGACGCGAAGACGCTCGCGCATTTCGACGAAACCGGTCGCGACAACGCCACGGTCACACGCATGCTCGTGCAGACCGCCTTTGGTCCCGTGCTGTACGACTTGCGCCACAAGCCGCCGCTCGTGCAACGCGTGAACGCGCGCCTGACGATCAAGCGCGTATTCTGGCAACCCGACGAAGTCGTGATGCAAGGCGCCGACGGCTGGTACCGGTTCAAGAACGGCACGTTGACGAAGCTGCAATCTTCGACGACCACGTACCGCTGATTTTTTCTTCCGGCGTTGCGCGAGGTTCGAAAACCTCCTGACTCACCGCGCGCAACGCCTGTCGCTTCACATCCCCCGCTTCATCTCCTCCCTTCACATCCTCCTTCCTTCGCGACATCGTCGCGCCGCTTCGAGCCCCGCGCGCACGCGCTGGCGGGCCGTGTGCAATCTCTCCTGGTATCCGCGATCAGGATGTCCTAATGTCCAGTGGCGCCGCGACGCGGCGCAGCAGAACGGTATTGCCGATGCAGTGCGACTTGTCCCGACAACAAACAAGGAAACACGATGAGAGACACCCCGTTCGCAGTCCGACGTAAAACCGTGCGGCTCGGCGCCGCGATGGCGATAACGGCCGCGGCGCTCGTGCCGGGCGCGCAAGCAGACATGCAATCAGGCGATCACAACGGCGGCCGCCCCGCGATGAACAGACTGCCGTCGTTCGTGGTGGCGAGCAGCCTGAGAACGACGAGCTACGACGGCGTGAGCGACGACCTGCTCACCGCCGGTCTCGGCAAGACCGGCCTGGCGGGCGCGCAACCGGCGATCGCGAACCCGGCTGCGCCAACGGCTGCTGAGTTGCGCAGGCTCGCCATCTGGTCGAACTATCGCGCGCTCGTGGACATGAGCGTGAACGGCGGCTATGGGCGCTTCTGGGGGCCCAACGTCGACCTCTACGGCAACGACACGCTCGGCGAAGGCAAGATTGCGGGCGCGGAATATCTGGCGTATGCCGACGACGGCTCGGGCCGCCAGAACGTCAGCCTCCTCGTTCAGGTGCCGACGAGCTTCGACCCGGCGAACCCCTGCATCGTCACGGCGACGTCGTCGGGCTCGCGCGGCGTGTACGGCGCGATCTCGGCGGCCGGCGAGTGGGGACTCAAGCGCGGCTGCGCGGTCGCATACACCGACAAGGGCTCGGGCAACGGCGCGCACGAATTGATGACCGGCGCGGTTACGCTGATCGACGGCCTCACGGCCAACGCCGCAACGGCCGGGCGCACGAGTCTTTTCACCGCGAACGTGCCTGCCGGCGCGCTCGCCGCGTACAACCAGAAGTACCCGAATCGCTATGCGTTCAAGCACGCGCATTCGCAGCAGAATCCGGAAGCGGACTGGGGCAAGGACACGCTCGAAGCCGTGCAGTTCGCTTACTGGGTGCTCAACCAGCAGTTCGGGCCGCGCGTGGACGCGTCGAATCGCGGCGTACGCTACGCGCCCGGCGACATCACGACGATCGCGGCTTCGGTGAGCAACGGCGGCGGCGCGGCGCTCGCGGCGGCCGAGCAGGACCCCGGCAAATGGATCACGGCGGTGGTGGTGGGCGAGCCGCAGATCAACGTGCGCATGCCCGGTGACGCGCAGGTGAGGGAAGGCGGCCAGCGCATCGCCGAAGCGGGCAAGCCGCTCGCCGACTACATGACGCTCGCCAACCTGCTGCAACCGTGCGCGGCGCTCGCGGACGCGGCCACCGGGGCCCCGTACCTCACGGCGCTGCCCGCTGCCACGACGACCGCGATTCGCGAGGCGCGTTGCGCCTCGCTGGCGGCGTCCGGCTACGTGCACGGCGGCGACACGCAGGCCCAGGCGAACGACGCGCTCGCGCGTCTACATGCAGCCGGTTACGAAGCCGATTCGGACCTGCTCCAGGCGCCCATGTGGGACTCGCAGGCCGTGCCGGCCGTTGCCGTGACCTACGCGAACGCGTACATGCGCGCGAGCGTGGTGGACAACCTGTGCGGCTTCAGCTTCGGCACGACCAATGCGTCGACGGGTGCCGCGGGCGTCGCGCCCGCCGTCTCGCCCATGCTGACCGTGTTCGGGCTGGGCAACGGCGTGCCGCCCACCAATGGCGTGAGTCTCGTCTACAACGTCACGCCGCCGGGCGGGGCCGATCATCGGCTGGCGACGCCCGACGCGAGCTTCGCGGGCGCGGTGTGCCTGCGCACGCTGTGGACGAACCGCGACCCGCGCATGCGCCAGAGCGTGCAGGCCATCAGCGTGAATGCGAACCTGCACGGCAAGCCCGCCATCATCGTGCAGGGCCGCAGCGACGCGCTGGTGCCGATCAACCATGCCTCGCGCGCGTATCTGGCGGCGAACAGCGAGCGCGAAGGCTCGCGCAGCCAGTTGTCGCTCTACGAGGTGATGAACGGTCAGCACTTCGATGCGTTCCTCGGCGTGCCGGGCTTCGACAACCATTTCGTGCCCGTTCATTACTACAACCTGGAGGCGCTCAACCTGATGTGGAATCATCTGAAGAACGGCACGCCGCTGCCGCCGTCGCAGGTGATCCGCACGATACCGCGCGGCGGCAGTGCGGGCGCCGCGCCTGCGCTGAGCGTGAGCAACCTGCCGTCCATCGTCGCGAATCCGGGCAGCAACGCGATCCAGGTGCGCGACGGCGTGGTGAACGTGCCGCATTGATTGATGCGCAGGCACGCAGCATCCCGATAACGTTGCGCACGCAACAGAGTGGCAAGCGTTGCAGCGTATACTGAAAAGAAAAATGCCCGGCGCAACGCCGGGCATTTCCTCGAAACAACGCCCATCCGATCAAGCCATCACGCCCTCTCTTTGTCCGGGACCTGATGTCCGCGCAACGAGCATCCCTTCGTCCCGATCACGAAAAAGAGTGCGATTGCGCCCACCGCGCAGGCGGCCATCATGTAGCAGGCCGGAACGAGCGGGTTGCCGGTCTTGTCGACAAGCCAGTCGCTCACGATCGGCGCGGTGCCGCAGAACAGCGACGTCGAGACCTTACAGGCGATCGCCATGCCCGCGTAACGCACGTGGGTAGGGAACATCGCCGGGATGGTGGCGAGCTGCGGCGCATGGAGCAGGCCGCCGGGCGGCCGGATCAGCAGCGCAATGGCAAACGTGCCGAGCGCGAACAGCGTGGCGCTGGCCGTGCTGCCGGGAAACAGCGCAGCGGAAAGATAGGTGAGACCCCAGGCATCGATGCAGTCGAACTATTCGATCGCGTTGCCGAGCGCCGCCACGGCAATAGCCCGGCGTGGGGGACGGCCATGACTCGGCGTATCGCATAAGAGATCCTCGTCCAGGAACCGCGGCCCGGGTGGCGCGCTTCTTTTCACGCATTCGCCGCAGTGCGCAAATTTCGCCTAATGTGGGAGTCGATGCGCCGCTTCCACGCCCCGCGTTCGCGCTTGCACACGGGCGGCGGCGCGAGGCGCGCGGCCCACGCGCGCCGCTCATTGCCGGTCTTCCCCGAACCCCCGCCTGGAGGCATGAAATGTCAGCCTTGTTCAGTCCGTTCAAACTCAAGGACGTTACGCTGCGCAACCGCATTGCGGTGCCGCCCATGTGCCAGTACAGCGCCACCGAAGGCGTGACGAATGCGTGGCACCAGGTGCACTATCCGGCCATCGCGCGCGGCGGCGCGGGCCTCGTCATCGTCGAGGCCACGGCGGTGTCGCCCGAAGGCCGCATCACGCCCGCCTGCACGGGCCTGTGGAACGACGGGCAGGCCGAGGGCATGGCGCGCATCGCCGCGTCGATCAAGGCCGAGGGCGCGGTGCCCGGCATCCAGATCGCGCACGCGGGCCGCAAGGCGAGCGCGAACCGGCCGTGGGAGGGCGACGACCACATTCCCGAGGGCGACCCGCGCGCGTGGCAGCCCATCGCGCCTTCGGCCATTGCGTTCGGCGCGAATCTGCCGCGCGTGCCGCGCGCGATGACGCTGGACGATATCGCCCGCGTGAAGCAGGGTTTCGTCGATGCGGCCCAACGCGCGCGTGCGGCGGGCTTCGAATGGCTCGAACTGCACTTCGCGCACGGCTACCTCGCGCAGAGCTTCTTCTCGGCGCACTCGAATCAGCGCACCGACGCCTATGGCGGCAGCCTCGAAGGCCGCAGCCGCTTTCTGCTCGAAACGCTGGCGGCCGTGCGCGCGGTGTGGCCCGGCAATCTGCCGCTCACGGCGCGCTTTGGCGTGATCGAGTACGACGGGCGCGACGAAGAAACGCTCACCGAATCGATCGCGCTCACGCGTGCGATGCGCGCCGAAGGGCTCGACTTGCTCAACGTGAGCGTCGGCTTTTCGATTCCAGGCGCGAAGATTCCATGGGGCCCCGCGTTTCTCGCGCCGGTCTCGGCGCGTGTGCGGCGCGACGCGGGCCTGCCGGTTGCGTCGTCGTGGGGCGTGGACATTCCGCGCGTGGCCGAGCGCGTGATCGCCGAGGAGCAGATGGACCTCGCCATGATTGGCCGCGCGCATCTGGCCGATCCGCATTACCCGTACCGGGCCGCGCAGCATCTGAAGATCGAGCGGCCATCGTGGGTGTTGCCCGCGCAGTACGCGTACTGGCTGGAGCGCTATCAACCCGACCCGGCGGCGCGCGATTGCGGCGATTAGTGCGTTGACCGGTGCGGCGGCGGTGACATGCGCAAAGAGGGCTGTTGCTTTGCACAAAAGTTGACTTTCAGTGCCCGCGAACCGGCTAAGGGCTAACCCGAATGCAAAAAAGTATCAGCCGGTAGTCTGATTTTCAGTGGTGAAAGGGGCGCGTCGCGATTACTTTTCAGTCATGGCGGCGCGTTGCCAGGCAGGGATCAAAGAGGCATGGCGCAAGCTGCCGCAAAACAAGAAAAAACCGGTGCAGGAGGAGGACAGATGCAAACCATTGGGGCTGCCACGACGCAGGCGCACACGCCATCGCACACGCAAGGGCACACGCAAGGGCACACGAACACGCAAGCGCGCCGGGCCACCCATTCCCAGCCGGACCTGGAACTGGTCGCCGTGCCGCGCGACGAGTCGTTCAAGGTCTGGTCGCATGGCTACCCCTATCGCACGGTGCGCTGGCACTTCCATCCCGAGTACGAGATTCACCTCATCACCTCGACCACGGGCAAGTATTTCGTGGGTGATTTCATCGGCGGCTTTGCGCCCGGCAATCTCGTGATGATCGGCCCGAATCTCCCGCACAACTGGGTGAGCAGCGTGCCGCACGACGAGCAGGTGGACGAGCGCTGCCTCGTCCTGCAATTCGACGCGGAATTCATTGCGCGTGCGATGGAGGCGTTTCCCGAGTTCCGGCGCGTCGAGCCGCTGCTCGACGCCTCGCGCTGGGGGCTGCTGTTCACGCCGGAAACGGGCGCGGCGGCCGAACCGATCCTGCGCGAGATGCTGGGCGCGCAAGGCATGCGGCGCGTGACGCTGTTTTTCTCGTTGCTCGACCTGCTCGTGCAGAGCGCGGGGCCCGCGCCGCTCGCGAGCGAGACGTATCGCGCCGACCCCGCGCGCTATGCGGGCACGCGCATCAACCACGTGCTGACGTTCATCGGCAAGAACCTCTCGCAGGAGTTGCGCGAGACCGAACTCGCGGAACTGGCGGGGCAGAGCGTGAGCGCGTTTTCGCGCTATTTCCGCCGCCATACGGGCGTGTCGTTCGTGCGCTACGTGAACCAGTTGCGCATCAATCTGGCTTGCCAGCTCCTGATGTCAGGTGAACTGAGCATCACGGACATCTGCTACCAGGTGGGCTTCAACAACCTCTCGAACTTCAACCGCCAGTTCCTGTTGCTCAAGGACATGTCGCCGTCGCGCTGGCGGGCGTATCAGCAGCTCAATGCCGCGAGCGCGGCGAGCAAGGACGAAACGCTGCACGGCGTCGAAGCATCCGGCTAGCGCCGCGCTTCGCACGCTTTCCTTCACCTGGCACCCTCAGTTCGCCTAAGTTAGCCTCAGTTGTCGCAAGCGCACGGCAGTACCCGCACGGACATTCCACCAAATAGACGGAGACACGCAATGAACAAGCTTCCCACCCGACTGATCGGCGCAGCCGCGCTCTCCCTCGCGCTCGCGGGTATCACGTCGGCCTACGCCGCGCCAAGCGGCACCGTGGCCTTCCTGATGCCCGACCAGGCGTCCACGCGCTACGAGCAGCACGATTTCCCCGGCTTCAAGGCCGAAATGGCGAAGCTTTGCCCCGACTGCAAGGTGCTCTACCAGAACGCCAACGCCGACGCTTCGCAGCAGCAGCAACAGTTCAATTCGGTGATCGCGCAGGGCGCGAAAGTGATCGTGCTCGACCCGGTGGACTCCACGGCGGCCGCCTCGCTCGTGCATATGGCGCAGAGTCAGGGCATCAAGGTCATTGCCTATGACCGGCCCGTGCCGTCCACGCCCGCCGACTATTACGTTTCGTTCGACAACGAGGAAATCGGCAAGTCCATTGCGCTCTCGCTCGTGCAGCACCTGAAGGAATCGGGCGTGGCGGCGAGCAAGGGCGGCGTGCTCGAAGTCAACGGCTCGCCCACCGACGCGGCCGCCGGGCTCATCAAGAAGGGCATCCACGAAGGCTTGCAGGGCAGCGGCTACAAGACCCTTTCGGAGTACGACACGCCCGAGTGGGCGCCGCCCAAGGCGCAGCAGTGGGTGAGCGGGCAGATCACGCGCTTCGGCCCGCAGATCGTGGGCGTGGTGGCCGCCAATGACGGCACGGCGGGCGGCACCATCGCGGCGTTCAAGGCCGCGGGCATGAACCCGGTGCCGCCGGTCACGGGCAATGACGCGACCACGGCGGGCCTTCAGCTTATCATCGCGGGCGACCAGTACAACACGATCCTCAAGCCCAGCGAGATCGTGGCGGGCGCGGCGGCGAAGGTGGCCGTGGGCTTCCTCAACGGCCAGCCGGTGAAGGGCGAGACGACGCTCTTCAAGACGCCTTCGCAACTTTTCAAACCGGCTGTGATCACGCAGAAGAACATCAAGGCCGAAGTGGTGGACAAGGGCTTCGCGAGCACGAAGGATCTGTGCACGGGCCGCTATGCGGACGGTTGCAAGAAGCTCGGCATGGCGAACTGACGCGCGGCTGGAAGGCGCGCGAGGGAGCCCGGCGCACGCCGGGTTCCACCGAAACATAGAGGTACTGATTTCATGACTGAGCCATCCACGCAATCCACGCATTCCACGCATGCCTCCACGCGCGCGCAGCCCGGCGAACTGGTGCTGAGCCTGCGCGGCGTTTCGAAGCACTTCGGCGCGGTTTCGGCGCTCACCGACATCGAGCTCGACGTGCATGCGGGCGAGGTGGTCGCCCTCGTGGGCGACAACGGCGCGGGCAAATCGACGCTCGTGAAGATACTTGCGGGCGTGCACCAGCCGAGCGCGGGCACGATCACCTTCGGCGGCCAGAGCGTCACCTTGTCCGATCCGGGCGCGGCGCTCGATCTCGGCATCGCGACGGTGTTCCAGGACCTCGCGCTATGCGAGAACCTGGACGTCGTGGCGAACATCTTCCTCGGCCGCGAGTTGAGCCCCTACCGGCTCGACGAAGTCACCATGGAGGTGAAGGCCTGGACGCTGCTCAACGAGCTTTCGGCACGCATTCCGAGCGTGCGCGACGTGGTCGCGTCGCTCTCGGGCGGCCAGCGGCAGACCGTGGCGATTGCGCGCTCGTTGCTGCTCGACCCCAAGCTCATCATGCTCGACGAGCCCACGGCGGCGCTGGGCGTGGCGCAGACCGCCGAGGTGCTGAACCTGATCGAGCGCGTGCGCGACCGCGGGCACGCCGTCATCATGATCAGCCACAACATGGAGGACGTGCGCGCCGTGGCCGATCGCATCGTCGTGCTGCGCCTCGGGCGCAACAACGGCATTTTCTATCCCGACTCCTCCAATGCGGAACTCGTGGCCGCGATCACGGGCGCAACGGAAAACGCGGTGTCTCGCCGCGCGGGCCGCCGCCAGGCGCAACAGGACGTGCAATGAAAGGAACGATCATGAGCAAGACCATCCATGGCGCTCCGCAGCCCGCCAACCAGGACGCCACGAAGGACGCCACAAAGGGCGACGCGAAGCCCGGCTCGCTGCTCGACCGCAGCGACGTGCGCGTGAAGCATGCGAGCGGCGTGGGCGACAGCCTGTCCGCCTTCGTGGACCGCGTGCGTTCGGGCGACCTGGGGTCGCTGCCGGTGATCGCGGGCCTCGTCATCATCTGGACCGTGTTCACGAGCCTGAACCCCGTGTTTCTCTCGGCCGACAACCTCGTGAACATGCTGTTCGACTGCTCGACGGTCGGCGTCATCTCGCTTGGCATCGTCTGCGTGCTGCTGGTGGGGCAGATCGATCTCTCGGTGGGATCGATGAGCGGCTTCGCCTCCGCGCTCGTCGGCACGCTGTGGGTCAACGACGGCTGGCCCGTGCTGCTCGCCATCGTCGCGGCCATCGCGGTGGGCGCGGTGATCGGCGCGCTCTATGCGTTGCTGCTCAACTGGATCGGCATGCCGAGCTTCGTGTCGACGCTGGCGGGCCTGCTCGCCATCCTCGGCATGCAGCTTTACGTGCTCGGCTCGACCGGTTCGATCAACTTGCCCTACGGCTCGACGATGGTGAATTTCGGGCAACTGATGGTCATACCGGCGCTCGTCTCGCACCTCATTGCGCTGCTGCCGGGCCTCGTGCTCCTGCTGCTCGGCATGCGCACGCGCGCGCGCCGTCACGCGGCGCGGCTCTCGGCTTCGTCGGTGGGGAGTCTGATCGCACGCGCGCTCGCCATTACCGTGTTTCTGGAGATCGTGGTGGCTTATCTGAACCGGGGGCGCGGCGTGCCCCTGATGTTCGGCCTGTTCCTCGGCCTCGCGGTCGCCATGCAATATGCGCTTTCGCGCACGCGCTGGGGCCGCTCCATGAACGCCGTGGGCGGCAACCACGAAGCCGCGCGGCGCGCGGGCATCAAGGTGGGCGCGATCTACACGAGCGCCTTCGTGCTGTGCGCGAGCCTGGCCGCGCTCGGCGGCGTGCTCACGGCCGCGCGCCTGGCCTCGGCCAGCCAGCAGGCGGGCACCGGCGACGTGAACCTGAACGCCATCGCGGCGGCCGTGATCGGCGGCACGAGCCTGTTCGGCGGGCGCGGCAGCGCATGGTCGGCAGTGCTTGGCATTATCGTCATTCAGTCGATCGCGAGCGGGCTCACGCTCCTGAATCTGTCGTCGTCGCTGCGCTTCATGATTACCGGCGCCGTGCTCGCCATTGCGGTGATCGTGGATTCGCTCGCCCGCCAGTCGCGCGTCACGCATGGCCGCGCCTGATGGGCCCGGCGTGCCCGGCGTGCCCGATGCATTCGATGCACCGCTGAATTCCGCTTCAAGGAGAGAGTCACCCATGTCCGAATCCATCAAGGGAAAGGTCGCCGCCATTACGGGCGCGGCGTCCGGCATTGGCTTCGCGTGCGCGCGCGCGTTGATCGAAGAAGGCGCGAAGGTCGTGCTGATCGACCGCGCCGAGGACCGGCTCGCGCAGTGCTGCGCGCAACTGGGGCCCAACGCGTTCGCGCTCGCCATGGACTTGCTCAGGCCTGCCGACTATTCGGCCATGCTGCCGAAGATTCTCGATCTCGCGGGGCGTCTCGACATCTTCCACGCGAACGCCGGGGCCTATATCGGCGGCGAGGTGGTGAAGGGCAACCCCGACGACTGGGACCGCATGCTCAACCTCAACATCAACGCCGCGTTCCGCTCGGTGCATGCGGTGCTGCCGCACATGGTCGCGCAGAAGGCGGGCGACATCGTGTTCACGAGTTCCGTGGCGGGCGTGGTGCCGGTGGTGTGGGAGCCGATCTACACGGCCTCCAAATTCGCGGTGCAGGCTTTCGCGCACACCACGCGCCGCCAGGTCGCCCAGCACGGCGTGCGCGTGGGCGCGGTGCTGCCGGGCCCGGTCGTGACGGCCTTGCTCGACGACTGGCCCAAGGCGAAAATGGACGAGGCGCTGGCCCAGGGCAGCCTGATGCAGCCCAACGAAGTGGCCGACGCTGTGGTATTCATGCTCACGCGGCCGCGCAACGTCACCATACGCGACCTCGTGATCCTGCCCAGCAGCGTCGATCTCTAACTCGCCATGGCGCGCGAGCGCGCCGCCGCAACGCCAACCCAACCATAGAACGAGCCATGACCTCAACCAATCCGGCCGGCGGCGCGCGCTACGCCATCGGCGTAGACGTGGGCACCGGCAGCGCCCGCGCGGGCATTTTCGACGCCGCCGGGCGCATGGTGGCGTCGGCCAAGCGCGACATCACCGTGTTCCACGAGAGCGGCGCCATCGTCGAGCAGTCGAGCACTGAGATATGGCACGCCGTGTGCCACGCGGTGAAGGAGGCCATGGCGCAGGCCGCCGTTGCGCCGGAGCGGATCGCGGGCATCGGTTTCGACGCCACCTGTTCGCTCGTGGTGCTGGGCGAGGGCGGCAAGCCGCTGCCGGTCGGCCCCTCCGAAGCGGCCGAGCGCGACATCATCGTGTGGATGGATCATCGCGCGCTGGAGCAGGCCGAGCGCATCAACGCCACGGGCCACGACGTGCTGCGCTTCGTGGGTGGCAAGATCTCGCCCGAGATGGAGACGCCCAAGCTACTGTGGCTGCTCGAAAACCGCCCGCAGGTGTTCGCGGCGGCATGGCAGTTCTTCGACCTCACCGACTTCCTCACGTGGCGCGCCACGGGCGATGTGGCGCGCTCCACCTGCACCGTCACCTGCAAGTGGACCTATCTCGCGCACGAAAAGCGCTGGGACGAGAGCTACTTTCGCACCGTGGGTCTCGGCGTGCTGGCGGACGAAGGTTTCGCGCGCATCGGCCAGACGATTGTCGAGCCGGGCACGCCGCTTGGCCAGGGCTTGACGCAGGAGGCCGCCGGGCAGCTCGGTCTGCTGCCCGGCACGCCGGTCGCGACGGGCGTGATCGACGCGCATGCGGGCGGCATCGGCACGGTCGGCGCGCAGGGGCGGCCCGAGTCGTGCCTCGCCTATGTGTTCGGCACGTCGTCATGCACGATGACCACGACGCGCGACCCCGTGTTCGTGCCCGGCGTGTGGGGACCGTACTATTCGGCGATGGTGCCGCAGGCGTGGCTCAACGAAGGCGGGCAGTCGGTGGCGGGCGCGGCCATCGAGCGGCTGCTCGCGATGCATCCCCTCGCGCCCGAGGCCGCAAGCCGCGCCGCGCGCGAAGGCCAGTCGCTGCCGGCCATGCTCGCGGCGCTGGCGGGCCAGTGCGAAGAAGGGTTGTCGGGCGCGGTGCGTCTCGCGCACGCTCAAGGCCTGCATGTCGTGCCGGAGTTTCTCGGCAACCGCGCGCCGTTTGCCGATCCGCATGCGCGCGCCGTGATCGCGGGCCTCGGCATGGAGACGGACATGGCGAGTCTCGTCGCGCTCTATGTGGCGGGTATGTGCAGCATCGGCTACGGGCTGCGGCAGATCGTCGAGGTGCAGGCGCAGGCGGGTGCGCCGATCGAGCAGGTGGTGATCAGCGGCGGCGCGGGGCGGCTCGACCTCGTGCGCCAACTGCTTGCGGACGCAACGGGCAAGCCCGTGCTCGCCACGCATGCCGAGGAGCCCGTGCTGCTCGGCGCGGCGATGCTGGGCGGCGTGGCGGGCGGCCTCTACGGGAATGTGCGCGAGGCGATGGCCGCGATGTCGCAGATCAGCAAGGTCTACGCGAGCGCCACGGGCGAGATCGCGGCGCTGCACGACGCGCGCTACCGCGCCTTCACGCAGTTGCAGGACGTGGCGCGCGCGATACGCTAGGCCGCCATGTCGTCACGCGGTGGTCGTGACGCTGGCGGCGGCCTGATTCTGCGCGAGGTGGCGCAAGAGCTTCGTCACCATCGCGACAACCGTGAGCGCGAGCAGCACGAAGAACACCGCGAGCGGCGTGAGCACGTGCACGGAAACAAAACCGGCCAGCCCCATCATCGCCGCCGAAACGAGCAGCAGCGCGCAGCCGAGAATCGCGCTCGTCAAGCCCGCGATATGCGGGAACAGCGAATTGCCCTTGGCCATCAGCGTGGGATACATCGCGCCCGCGCAAAGACCCATTACGAGCACGGGCACGGCGAGCGTCCAGACGCGCAGGCCAACGGTGAGCGAGAGCACGAGCATGGCGATGGCCGCGCCAGCCATCACGCGCGCGCCCAGGCGCAGGCGCTGTTCCGGCGTCGGCATGCGCGGCCCGTGCAGGCGGTTCGACAGGCCGCCGAGGAAATACATGAGGCCGATGCCGAGCGCGAGATAGCCGAAGTAGGTGGGCGGCTTGTGCAGCGTGTTGAGCACCATGAACGGCCCGACGATATTGAACACGAGCAGGATGCTGTAGCACAGGCCCTGGGCGAGAAAGCAGCTCTGGAACACGGGGCTCGCGAGCACCTTGCCCGCGTTCGCGATCAAGGTGCGCGGCTCCAGGTGCACGGGGTGCCGCAAGGTCTCGCGAAAGCGCCACAGCAGCGCCCACATGAAGAGCGAATAGACGAGCAGAAACACGAGGCAGGATTTCCAGCCGAACCACTCCTGCAAGTGCGCGCCGATCACCGGGGCCACGATCGGCGCGAGTCCCCAGGTGATCGACATATAGGTGAACGCGTGCATGAGCGCGACGCCCGCGAACGAATCGGTGATGATCGCCTTCGCGAGCAGATTGGTCGCGGCGATGCCGAAGCCCTGAAGGCAGCGCGCGAACACGAACGTCTCCAGGTTCGGCGCGACGAGCGAGAGCACGCAGCCGAGCGTGTAGATCACGAGCCCGAAGGCGAGCACGCGCTTGCGGCCGAAGGCGTCGGCGATCGGCCCGAACACGAGCTGGCCGAGGGCGTAGGCGGCCATATAGACCGACACGCTCGACTGGATCGCCTGTGGCGAGGTCGCGAAGTAGTGCGCCATGGCGGGCAGCGCGGGCACGTAAATGTCGATGGCGAGCTGCCCGGCGGAGGCGAACAGGCAGATCAGCAACAGCAGGAAGCGCGGCGAGTTCGGCGGGCGTGTGGCAATGGCTGGGCTTGCAGGACGATCTTGGTTCATGACTGCTGGAAAAAGGCGGCTGGCGGTGCGGCGGCATCGAACTGTTCGCATATCGAACACTACGTTCGTGCGGCGGCGTAGGCGCGTATTGTGCCTGTTATCGGGAACAACGGCGCGAAAGCCTGGTGCGCGTGGGGGCGGCAGGCGCGCCGCTTGCTGGAATGGCGCGCATCTTGCCCACGGCGACCACGGAGTGCCCCATGCCAGAAAAGAGCCCGAAACCCGCCGCGCGCCGCCCGACCACGGCCGAGGACTACGAGGTCTTCTGTGGCGAGCAGATCGACGGTGCGGGCCGCTACTACGGCGTGTTGCGTATTCGCCGCAGGACCGACGGGCGGCTCATCTATCCGTTCGAAGGCTGCTCGCGGCCGGGGCCGTGCGCGACCGGCGCGCAGGCCCGCGACGTGGCGCTCGCGCTTGCCGACGAATTGATCCGCGCCGACATCGCGTTGCCGGAGGGCTGATTCGCCCTGTCGTGCGTTAAAACCCAAGGCGAAAACCGGGAAATGACGTTTCGAGTGGACTTTCCGGCCGATGACGCATTTCCAGAAAATCGCAATGTAAATGGTTCAGGAAATTTCTGATTTGAAATTAAAGCCCGATAGCCTGAATTCGGCGTAATTCAATTAAATGCGGGTGATTAATTTAATAGCGGGCGCGACTTGTTTATAAACACTGCGCCATCGCCCGGCGACGCGCACCAGGACTGCGCGCGCGCTTTCTGATTGAGGGGCGGAATGGAAATACTTACCGTCTTGAAAGTTGATGGTCTTGTGCTACGCTACATTAATTCCGAAAGAAATGATCATTGTCGCAGTCGCGCGATTATCGACCGGATATTGCGCGGGGTGAAGCTGTTGGCGTCATTTAAGCTTCACACAGGCGGCTATCGAACAAGAACCGGTTTGGAGCGGCGAGACGATTCCCGGTATTCCTTACGGTCCGGCGCATGAGCGCCGCGGGTTTCCTCGTCCTGGCGAAAGCCGAACCGCGCTTCGGTCAACGGAAGAAGACAAATGGACAGGCTCAAGTGCGGCGTGAGCGCCGTGGGGGACGCCCAGGCAGCCGGGCGCAATGCCTGGCGAGCGTTGTGCGCGCAACTTGGCGCGCGGCTCGACGTGCTCTGGCTTGCGCCGCAGGAGGCGGGCGGCGCGTGCGACCTGCTCGTGCTCTGCGTCGATGCGGGCGCGCAGGCGCTCGCGGCGAGCCATATCGCGCAACTGCGCAGTGCGAACCCGGCGTGCTGCGTCATCGTCGTGTGCAGCGGCCTGGGCGCTCAGGACGTGGCCGCGCTGCTCGGGGCGGGGGCGTTCGATTTCGTGTGCGCGCCGTATCGCGACGGCGAACCCGGCATGCGCGTGGAGCGGGCGGCCGGGCTGCTCGCGCGGCCCGCGCTCGACGCCTGCGAGGCTATCCGCTGCGCGCGCGCGCACGACCTGATCGGCACGAGCGCGCCGTTCGTGCGCGAACTCGCGCGCTTGCCGCTCACGGCGCGCAGCGACGCGAGCGTGCTGATCCTCGGCGAAACCGGCACCGGCAAGGAGATGTTCGCGCGTGCCATCCACTATCTCTCGCCGCGCGCCGCGCGCGGGCTCGTGGCGGTGAACTGCGGCGCGATTCCCGTCGAGCTGATGGAAAGCGAGCTGTTCGGCTGCGCGCGCGGCGCGTACACCTCGGCGCACGCCGCGCGCAGCGGGCTCGTGCGCGAGGCCGAAGGCGGCACGCTGTTTCTCGACGAGATCGACGCATTGCCGCTCGGCGCGCAAACCAAGCTGCTGCGATTTTTGCAGGAGATGGAATACCGGCCCGTGGGCAGCGACCGGCTCTGGCATGCGGACGTGCGCGTGATCGCCGCGAGCAATCACGACCTGGCCGCGCTCGTGGAACGGGGCGCGTTCCGGCGCGACCTCTACTTTCGGCTGAACGTGCTGAGCCTGAACCTGCCCGCGCTGCGCGAGCGCGCCGAGGACGTGCCCGCGCTCGCCGGCCATTTCGCGCAACTGTGCTGCCGCAAGGCGCGCCGCCCCGCGCTCGGACTCACCGCGCGCGCCACGCGCAAGCTGCTCGCCTATTCGTGGCCCGGCAATGTGCGCGAGCTGTACAACGTGATCGAGCGCGCCGTGCTCTTTTGCGGCGGCCCCGTGATCGACGCCGACGACCTCGCGCTGCCCGAGCCGCGCGGCCCCGACATCGCGCCCGAATCGTTTCGCGACGCCAAGGCGCGCAGCGTCACGGCGTTCGAGCGCGACTATATCGAGCGGCTGCTCGCCACGCATGCGGGCAACATCACGCAGGCGGCCACGGCGGCGCGCAAGAACCGCCGTGCGTTTTTCGAGCTGATGCGCAAGCACGCCATCGCGCCCGAGCGCTTTCGCCAGAGCGGCCGCGCGGAGGACTGAAACCGGCCCGAGGCGCACGCAAGCGATCGACTTCTCACGCAAACGCGCCTTGCGCGAGCCGCGCGCCAAGGCGCACGCAACGCTCATAGCAGTCGCGGTCCTCGCCGCGCACGCGCTGTTCGAGCCGCTGCGCGACGGCCGCATTGCGCTTGCTGTCGCCCAGCAGGTGCGTGTAGCCCGCTTGCGCCGCGCGCGCGGGATCGAACGCGCCCGCGAAGTCGGGAAAGAGATAGCGGATGCGCACGCCATGCCACGGCGAGCCCGGATGCGAGCGGTGATAGTCCACGCAGGCCGCGAGCATCATCTGCTCCACGCGCATGTTGTAGCCGTCCTTGCAGGGAATCTCGCACCATGCGCGGCGGTGCGCGGGGTCGCGCACGAGCCGCAGCGCGCTGTGCGCGTAGTGGCGCAGGAAGCCCACGTCCTGGCCGCCGACCACGCCGCAGTTCTCCTCGCGATAGACCTCCGAGCCGAACGAGCGCGCCCACTCCCACTCCACAGGCAGACTGAGCCCGTGCTTCGCGAACGCGGCCTCGATGTCGCACGGCGGCGACCAGGTGTCGAGCGGCGGATGCAGTTCGGGGCACTGCGCGAACACGGGCGCGTCGGTCATGTTGCGCGGCAGCGCCTTCCAGAGAAAGACGTCGCTGTCGATATGGACGAAGGGCGCGTCCTGCACGCTGTACGCGTAGAGCTTGCCGAGCGCCCACCAGCCCGCGTCTTCGTCGCGCAGGGCGTCGAGTTCGGTGCTCACCTGGGAGAACGAAAGACCGAGGTGATCGACGAGGATGGCCTTGCCCGCCGTGTCGGTCACGAGCGCGGTGTCGGGATAGTGCGCGCGCGCGACGCGCAGCGACAGCGCCCACGCGAGCAGGTGATGATGGGGCGCGCGCCAGACGCCGCCGCGCCCGGCCAGATACGGCTTGCTCCAGAACGACCAGACGGCGCGCATCGTCTTACCCCTTTCCCGACGATTTCGTGCTCGCCCGGCGTGTCGTGGCGCGCTTGATTTTTGTGGCGGCTTTCGTCGTCGCTTGCGGATCGAGCGTCAAGGGCGTGGTCTCGACGGGCTGGCGGCCGCCGCGCCCGCTGATCGTGAACGACGCGCTCTGCGAACTCGCCTGGCCGAGCGCCGAGGGCAGCGAGGCCGTCAACGTGTAGGTGTGCGCCGCGCCCACGGCGGGCAGCGCGTTGATCGACACGTTCACGCTCACGCTGCTCTCGCCCACGTTCACGGCCACGCTGGAGGGCACGCTCGCCACGTTCGCGTCGCCCGTCAGCGAAAGCTGGAGGGTCGTGGCGGCGACGGCCGCGTAGTTGAGCGTGATGGTGGCCTGCTGCACGATGGGTTGCGTGGTCGCCCCGGGTTTCGTCGCGACGATGGTGGGCGCGCCGTTGACCGACGCGACCACGAGCGCCTGATATGTAAAGGCAACGCTTTGCACGGCCAGCGCGGGATACAGATAGAACCAGCTTTCGAAATCGCTCGCGCGTGCGCCGTCGCCGCTCGGCAGGCCGAGATCCACGCGCTCGCCGTTGCCCGAAGCGGGCGTGCCGGTTTGCCCGAACGCCTGGCCGTCGAGCCAAATCGGCGCGCCCTGCGCATTGAGCCCGTAGATGGCGTGGCCGGGCAGCTTCACGCGCGCGCGGGCGGGCGCGCCCATTTGCGCGAAGGTGGTGAGCGAGCGGTCGATGACGGCCAGTTCGCTGATCTGGCGTTTGCCCGCGCTTGCGCCTGGCAGCGACCACGAAAGCGTGTCGCCGTTGAGCGCGACGGCCGAATCGAGAATGAACGGATAGCGCACGACGGTCAGGCCCTGGAGCGACGCCGCGCCCGCCGCGAGGTTGGTGGCCGTGTCTGTCGCGGTGCTGGTCGCGCCGAGCGGCAACGGCGTTTCGAGCGTCACGATGAAGTTCGCGGGCGAGAGCGGCCCGGTGGGCGCGCCGTCGAGCTGCACTTGCAGGCCGTTGGCGACGAGCGTGTCGAAGGTCATCACGTCGTCGTTGGACCAGTTGATGCCGGTGACGTGCAGCGCCTGCGCGTTCACGAAGCGGCTCAGGTCGGCAAGGTCCGGGAAGAGGCGGCGGCAGTCGTCGATGAGGAAGGGCGAGTAGTTGGACAGGCGCGCGTCGGAGCGGCGCAAATTCGCGTGGATGCAGGCGAGCGGCGCACGGAAGACGTGCGTGTAATGCGGTGGCTGGAACGGGTTGCCGTCGCTGCCGCAAGGCGGCCAGTCGATCTGGCCGGTGGCCGTGCGCGCCGCGATGGTCCACGCGTCGCCCGCGTAGTAGGCGCCCGCGCCGAAGCACACCTGGATGCCGTTTTCGAGTGCGATCCAGCCCGGCGAGAGCGGCACGCCGCTGGCGCCGGCGCTCGCGCCGCCCTGGTCCCAGCGGCGCATGCGCGCATGGCGCGCGGGGTCGACGCTCTGTACCGTCGTGGTCATGGTGAGCGTCATCGATGGGCGGTCGATCTGCTGGATCTGATAGAGCAGGCCTGGCTGGTCGGGCGTGTCGCCGAACTGGCCGGTGTCGTCGGCGAGTTCGATCCACTGGCCTTCCTGGAAGCCGAGGTTCGCGTCCATGCCGAGGCTCGCCACCTTCACCTTGTTGCCCGACACGCCGAGCACGGCCACCTCGACCGAGCCGTTCTCGCGCGACCACTTGAAGGTGGCCGCGCCGAGCGCGCCGCCGCGCTGGATCTCGATGCGATAGAGCTGGTTTTCGAGGCCCGTATAGCCCGCGGCGGGGATGGGCTGGCAGCCGCAGTCAGCGCCGCCCGTGGAGACCTGGGCGCTCAGCGTGCCGCTGTGCACGGGCGGCGTGGCCGCGTACATCGCGGCGCAACTGCACGTGGCGGGCGATTTCGCAGCGCCGCTGCCCGCCGCGGTGGCCGGGGCTCCGGACGTGGCGCTTGCGCCGCTTTCGAGTGCAAGCGCCGCTGCGAGCGCTGCGGGATTCAGCGCGAGGCCCGCGCTCGTCCGCGCCGCGCTCGTGGTGCTCGCGGCGCTTGTACCGCTCGTGCCGCCCGCGAGCGAGAGCGACGCAAGGGCGGCCTCGTCGCGGATCAGCGCCGCGCGCGAGGCCGTGGATTCGAGCGCTTGCGCCTCGCGCGCGCCGAGCAGCGTGAGGCTCGATTGGGTACCCGCTTGCGCGCTGGTCGAGAGCGTGGCGCCGCCTTGCGAGGACGACTGCGGCGTGACAAGATTCGCCGCCACGCGCCACACCGTTTGCAGGCGCACGGTCGTATCGGCCTGGCCGAGCGCGGGCTCGCCCAGGCACGCGTCGTCGAGCGCCGTGACCATGCGCTGCCACACTTCGAGAAACACCTGCACGCAGCCGCCGCCCTGTGTGCGCCACAGCGCTTCGAGCATGCCCGTGAGGTCGGCGGGCGCCATCAGGAACGGCTGCTCGTCGTAGGCGAGCGCGGCATCGTTCTCGCACAGCAGGCCGTGCACGTAATAGCGCCCCGCGCCGATGGAGAGCGTCGTGCCCGCCAGGCTGATCGCGAAGCCCGCGTCGTCCATCGGCGCGCCGTACTCGCCGATCACGTCGATGGTCTCGATCGTGCGGCGGCGCCGGTCGATGAAGCGCTGCTCGTTGTGGTCCGCGTCGAAGGCCACGCGCCCCTGCTGATCGAGGACGTCGGTGTAATGCTGCTGCGGCTCGAAGCGAATACGGCTGAAATCACCTTTCATGGCCTGCTCCTCGTTGCCTCTCGCGTCGCCACGTCTTTCGATGGTTGATGGGTCTACAGCAGTCCCGCGCCGATGCCGGGCAGCCACGCGTCGGCGTCGTCTTCGTCGCCGCAGCAGCTCGGCCGCGCGCCGTAATAGCTCGCGGGCGGCGGCGCCGGGCGCGGCTCGGGCCGCGCCGGATGCACGAACACGCCGCCTTCGAGCAGCACGGGCAGATACTCGGGCAGACGGATCTGCACGTTCGAAACCGCTTCGGTTTCCTGAATACCGTAGTACACGCCGATCTGCGAGCCGTTGTCCGCGCCTTGCCAGATCGCGAGCGGCACGTCGCCCGAGAGCAGCGCGTAGCCGGGCCGCCCATAGCGCAGCGTGACGAAGGAAGGCGCAAACCGGGCGACGCTCGCGGGGTCGGCAAGGTCGGGCGGCAGGCACTCGTAGCGGCGCGGCGTGATGGCGTTCTGCGGCAGCGAGCAAAAGCGCACGCAGCCGGTCTGGCGGCGGCTGCACCAGAGCGCGGCGGGCCACGGATCGTGCCGCCCCGTGCGCCCGAAGAAGATCGTGTTCGAAGCTAGAGTGAGCGTGCGCGTGCGCACCTTGCCGATCACGGTGCTGTCCTCGATATGCAGGTCCGCGCCCGCCGAGTAGCCGTCCGCGCCCGCGTAGGCCACGCAGCAAGGCGAATTCGCATCGACGATGGATTCGCTCACGCGCACCGAGCCCGCCGTGCTCGCGGCAATCGGGCCGATGATGCAGCGTGCGAGGCAAAGCGTGGTGTCGTTCGTGAGCACGATGCCGGGTTCGCATTGCGAAAGACCGTCACCGGCCGCGCCGAGGCCCGGCACGAAGGTGCAGTCGGAAAGCTGCGCGGTGAGCGGCGCGCCGCCCAGAGTCAGTTGCCCTTCGATCAGCACGCCGTTGATGACGAGTTGCCCGGCCGCAGCGGGGTCGCCGTTCGGGAGCGGCGGCGCGGCGAGCCCGTTGATGTCGAGGTTGCCGCTCAACGTGGCGCACGCTTCGTCCCATTCGAGCGCGCGCGGGCCGCCTTGCGCGAGCGGCGTGGCGGAAACGACGGCGAGCACGCTGGCCGAAGGCAGGGCGATGGCGTTCGGCCCGGTGAGGTCGATCACGTGGCGCTCGTAGCGGGGCAGCACGATGACGCCGGTCGAGCCCGGCGGCTGCGCGTTCCATTGCGCGACCGCGCTCGCCAGGTCCGGGAACGGGGGCGTGCCGACCAGCGCGTAGAAGTCGGCGGCGGCGAGGTTCGCGGTGGGCGCCTGCGCGTCGAGCGTCGCGCTGCGATCGTAGGGGCCGCCGCCCAGTGCGGCCGCAAAGCCGTATGCGTAGCTCACGCGCACGCTGGCGGGCGCGGGCAGATCGGCGGCGAACTGGATGCGGCCGAGTTCGGGGTCGATCGCAATCTTGCCGGGCGGCACGACGCACCACGGGCCGCCCGTCGCGCTTTGGCGGTCGGCGAGATTGGCGCAGCAGATTTGCGTGACGGGCACGGCCACGCCGTCGGCCACGAGAGCGAGGCTCGCGCCGTAGAAGCGGGCGGGCTGGCGGCGGAACTCGCCGCGCCGGATCGGCTGGGGCACGTCGAGGCGCGTATGCATGCGCGAGAACGGCGCGCCGCTTGCGGGCGGCACGCTGAACAGCGGCATGTCGAGGCCGATGGGACTGAAGCGAAAACGCCGCGCGTCCACCATGAACGCAGGCGCATCGCCGATCCACCACGGCTGGCAGCGCCACAGGTGGACGGCTACATCGGGCACATTGATGCGCCCCGGCCCATGCAGGCCGATGTCGAGCGGCGCGGGGTCGGGCAGCGCCACTTCGCGCACGCGCGGCGCGATGCGGCGCACGTCGAGCGTGCGGTTGCTGCGATCGAACGCGGTGTCGTCCAGCGTATCGAGCACGTCGTCGCGGCGCAGGTCGAGGCACGCCACATGGTGCGGACGTGGCAGGCGCATGCTCTGCGTCGTGACGATGCGGCGAAATTCCTCGACCACGATGGCGGGCCGCCCCGACACGTCGCCGGCCACCTGTTGCAGGCACACGGGCGTGCCCTTGCGGCGGCGATAGCCGATCGTGTTGGCCACTTCCGCGCGGCTGTCGAGCCCGGCGGCCGTCTGATAGATCGAGTTGTAGCCGATCAGGTCGCCGATATACGGAATGACCCACGGCATGCACGTTTCGATGAACTGATCGTCGTAAAGCTGTTCGATGTTCTCCTCGACCACGTCGAACTGGCTCGCGGCGATATTCATGAGCGCCTGCAACGGGCCGCCCGCGAGTGCGTCGCGCGTGCGGTAGACGGCCGGCAGCAGCGCGAACAGCGTTTTGGGGTCGAGGCTCATGACCAGACTCCGATGGCGTGCTCGCTCGCCGGATCGATGAGCAGCATCTGCGCGCCGAGCGGCGGCTGCGGGCCCGCCGCGCACAGCAGCGGCGGCACGGTGAGCGCCGCGTCGCCGCTCGGGCAGAGCGCCGTGAGTTGCATGGCGAGCACGCCGGGCGTGAGCTGCACGATCGAGACCACGTCGCTCGCGGCCACGCTCTGGCCCGGCTGGCGCGCAGCGAACGAAAACGCGGCGGCCAGGTTTTGCCACGCGGCGGCGAGCACGAGCGTCGTGTCGTAGGCGGGATCGACGCGCACGTTCGCGGCCATCTCGAACGGCACCGGCTCATACGAGGCGACCGTGAGCGGCACATACGGATTGCCGTACTGCCGCAGCGAGGCGATCAGGTTGAGGATCGTGTCGTCGGTGGGCGCGAAGGTCGCGCCGTTCGCGCCCGCCACGGTGAGAAACACGCCGCGCCGGCCGCGTGCCCACGTCCACGAGGCGATGGCCTTGGCGATGCCCGCGAAGTTCAGCGCGTAATTCTGGTAGTCCTCCAGCGACACCACGCGGCCGATGGTGAGCGTGGGCAGCGGCGCGCGCGCGCGTGCATCGGCGGCCGTGGCAGGATCGGCGCCGCCCGCCGCCGCCGAAGGATTGACGGCCGAGCGCAGCCCCTGGGGCCGGTCGATCGCCTGCGAAAGCTGGCCCGAAGCCACCATGCCCGCGCTGCCGATGCCCTTGCGATACACGGCGCGAATGTTCATCTGCCCGGTGGGCGGCCGCGCGCCGTTCACGCCGTCGCCGAACTGGATCACGGTGAAGCCCGCTTCGTTCACGCGCGTGACGAACACGCGGTCGGCCGGGCCGGAAGCGAGCAGGTTGGGCGCTTCCTGCCATCGCAGATTGTTGACCCACACCTGTAGCGTGGATTGCGCGCCGTTCTGCGCGGTCGAGGAAACGTAGGTGAGCGGCGACTGCTTGAGCGTGAAGGTGAGCGCCGGGTTGGTCGCGTCGCCGGAACCGAGGATCTCCTGCACGGTTTCGCCGTGCGTGGCCCAGACGGCGTTGGCGTTGACGGACACGGTGGCGGCGTCGTAGAGCCGCGTGAGCGGGCCGCCCAGGCTCAGCGTGGTCACGTCGCCCTGAACCGCCACGCCAGCCACATCGGAGGCTTCGCGCACCGGCGCGTCGCCGCTCGCGGCGGGCAGCAACTGCACGAACGCGTCGGGCACGAGCAGCGCGCCCGCCACGCCGCTCACCGTTTCGACGCTCCAGAGCGGCGTGCCGCTGCTTTCGTCCACGAGCGGCGGCCACGCATCGACGAGGAACACCTGGTTGTCGGGCACGGCCGTGGCCGCGAGCGAGCCTTCCGGCACGAACTGCGCGGCGGCGCCCGGCAGCACCTGAAGGCGCACGCGCTGGCCCGCCACGCCGATCGCCTGGCCAAGCGCGATGCGCTGGCCGCCGACGAGGCTCACGCTGCTCGCGCCCACGGGGGCGATGAGCGCCGGGTCCATCCAGTAGCCGGGGTTGGCGTCCCACTCGGTGAGCGGCAGCGCGGCGGGCTGCAACTGCGCGCTGTCCACGTAGACGGTGACGTTGCGCGTGTCGTTCTCGAAGGCGGCCAGCGCGGTATCGAGATCGTCGGACACCGTGCCGCCGAGCGGCGCGCCCCACGCGAAGGTGAGGCGGGTGGTCTTGGTGGTGAGCGTGTAGCGGTTCGGGTTGGATTCGTCGGCGGCCGTCACCAGCAGGCACGCCGAGCCCTGGGTGCCGTAGAACACGGCCCATTCGTCCACGCCCGCGGCGGGCGCGAGGCCCGCGTAGGCGGCGTCGAGATTGAGCCGCCAGGAGCCGGGCACGTAGCTCGAATAGCTCCAGTCGGTCGAGCCGCCGAAGAAGACGGGCGGGATGATCTTGACGGTTTTGGCTTCCAGCAGCACCGGACCCGAGGAGGGCGCGCCGCCGATGTTCGACAGGTTGTTGGAAAGCAGCGCCGGGTCGGGCGCCTGTACGCCATAGAGCGCGGCCTTTTTGTGCAGCACATAAAGGCACACGGCGTCGGCCGTCGTGCCTGCGGGAAAGTCGCTCGACAGCGCGTTGTCCCACTGCAACTGCGTGACGCCGCGCTGCGCGTCGGTGTTGACCGCCGTGACGAAGTGCGCGTCGGCGGGGCCGCTCTGCACGGGCTGGCCGCCCGCCGCGGCCACGAACAGCAGCAGGTCGCCCACGTTCACGTTGTTCGCGGTGCCCGCGATCCACGTGGCGTTCTCGCCGGTGAGCTGCCACGCCTGGGTGGTTTGCGCGGGCAGCGCGTTATAGCCGATCTGCGCGACGAGATCGGCCGAGGTCTCGAACATCTGCGCCGTTTGCCCCGGCCCCGGCACGCTCTGCACGCGCGTGCCGGCGGGGATGAGGACAGGGTCGGGAGAACCGGGCGCGTCCGCGAGCGTGAACGCGAGCACGTCGCTTGCCGCCACGCCGGGCGAAGGCACGTAGCCGATCAGCCGCGCCAGCTCGAACACCGAGCGCGTGTCGAGCGCGGTGCGCAGGAACGCTTCGTTGGCGAAGCGCTCCTGGTAGAACGTGAGGATGTCGAGCGCCACGGCCCACGCGTCGAGCAGCGCAATGCTGAAGTCGGTCGACTCGCGCGTGCGCAGCAGGCCCATCGGCGTGTAGGCGGATTGCGAGAGACTCGCGAGCATGCTGGCGTTGAAGGTCGCCCAGCGGCCCACGCGATAGCCGATCGCGGCGAGCGCGGGCGCGTTGACGATGCGCTCGGGCGTTTCGAGCGCGATGCCCGTGCAGCAGTCGCACAGGGTATCGGTCGTGGTCGGGCAGACGCTCATTTGCCACCGTCCAGCAGTAACGTGAAGGTGCCCCGGTCCAGATGATTGGGGTCGTTGTCGCAGCGCGCGATTTCGAGGCGCTCGAGCGTGAGATAGCCCTGCGCGACGCCGTCCACCCAGGGCGCGTCGAGCCGCCCGAACTGCGTGAGCGTGGCCGAGATCACGCCGTCCACGGCCTGCGCGGCGGCCACGAGCGGGCTCGCGTAAATGGTCTGCCCGAACACGAAGTTCGCCGCGTTGAGCAGCCCCGGCTGGCCGTCGCACTGGTCGCCCGTGATGAAGCGGCGCAGCAGTGCGCTGTACACGTCGCCGCGAAAGTGATCGGGCGCGACACAAATGCGCAGCACGATGGCGAGGCCCACGATGCGCGCGGCCTCGGCTGCGACGTCCACGCCGAGCATGCGCAGCAGGTCCAGGCGGCGGCGCGTGTCGGCGGCTAACTGCGGCGTGAGCGTGGTGTCCGGCTCGATCGAAACGAAGGCGCTGTACCAGCTGCCGGTCCAGCGCAGCGTGCCGCGCGCCTCGCTGATGCCGGGGAACGTCGAGGCCTGCGCGCCGTAGTCGTCCTCGGTCACGCAGCGCGCCTGGGTCTGGAATGAGAACGGCGCGTACTGGCGGATAGTCTCCATGCTCTCGGCATCGACGCCGCCCGCCGCCGCCAGCGGATTGCGCACGATCGTAATGAACTGAGGATTCCAGATCATATGGACGATGCTGTCGCGGCCCACGTTGCCCGCGCTGCCGTTGCCCACGCGGTAGCTCGCTGTGAACTGGAGGCCGGGGGCGGGCGCGGCGCCGTACTGGCCGTCGCCAAAGCGCAGGTGGACCGAGCCGTCGGCTTCTATCTCGGGCACGAACGCCGCAGCCTCGCCGGGGCTTTCCAGCAGATCGGGCACGGCGCTCCAGTGGCGCGCGTCGTCGCTGCTCACGGTGATTTGCGGCACGGCCGCGTCCGGGCCTGCGCTCTGGAACACCGAGGCGGGCGCGGTGGCGTCGTAGGGCGGCGCGAACGTCAGCAGGGTTTGCGCGAGTTCGGGATAGAAGCGCGCGTGGGCGGTGAGCACGACGGCGGTGCCGGTGCCGTCGTCGCAGGTGCAGCCGGTCGCGGCCTGGGCGGCGAGCGGCAGCTTCGGCACCACGCCCAGCGCTTCGCCCGTCACGGCCACGCCGTGGTCGGCGGGCACGAGGTTGCCGCGCGCGAGGCTCACGTCCGCGATGGGAGCGGGTGTGCCGTCGTCGTTCGTGAGCGTGACGGACAGGCAAAGCGGAAACGGCAGCGCGTCCTGCGCGGCCCACGTGATTTCGGTGATGGCCTCGCCCGTGAGCGGGTCGGCAAGCGTGGCGCCGCCGTCGTCGAATAGCCGCACGCTCGTGAGCCGCACGGCCCAGCGGTGGGTGGGATCGGCGTCGGCGGCCGCGCCCGTCAGCGGGCCCAGCACCTCCTCGAACACGAGCACCGTGCCCGTATTCAACGTGGCGCAGTGGCCGCTCAGCGTGGCCTGCGTCGCGCCGGCGGGCAAGCAGCAGTCGGTGTCGCTCCACGTGTAGAACGAGAGGCTGTTTTGCTCGGTTTGCAGCGTGACGTCGCACAGGCTGCTGAACACCGGCTGCGTGCCGGCCTGCAACGCGGCGACGTGCGGCAGGTCGGTGGGCCTCACCACGGTAGGCTCGCCCGGCGTGCGCACGTAGAACGCCGTGCCCGCCTGCACCGGTTGATCGTCCTTCGTGGTGTTCAGGAAGATCCACGCGCGCGCGTTGCAGCCTTCGCCAATCGCGTAGTCCACGAGCCGCGCATGGCGGCGCAGCGAAATGCGGCTGCGCGCCGTGCCGAGATACGCCTCGGTGCTCACGGCGTCCTGCTGGTAGCTCAGGTGGTCGGCGGCGTAGGCCAGCGCTTCGACGAGTGCCACGCCCATGTCCGCCGCGTGGGTTTCGCTCCACGCGGGCATGAGCGCGGCCATGCGGTCGAGCATGACCTGCACGAATCCTGGGTAGTCCTTGGCAAGATAGTTGATGTCGGGCGGCGGCGCGGCGGGCGTCGCGCAGCAGGTCGTGGCGAGGCAGTCGGCGGGCGAGGGGCAGTCGGCCTTGAACGAGAATGTGATCGAGGAGAGCGCCGGGTCGAGTCCCGCCGGTGCATCGTTGCCGCCGGGCGTGGCGACGAGCGTGAGCGTATAGGGCGAGAAGTCGCCGGTGCCCGAGAACGTCACGACGACCACGAGCGGGTCGGCGTCGCTCGCCGCGTCCACGCCCGTCACCGTGATCGCCGTGCCGCCGCTCACGCTCACGTTGTTCACGCCGAGTGCGAGACCGCGTGCATCCTTCAGGAACGTGATGGCGAGTTGCGTGCCGCAGCCGGGGCGCTCGCCTGGCAGTTCCGCGTAGTCGATGCCGTTCAGCGGCGAGCGCGTCAGCACGAGATCGCGGCGCGACTTCTGCGCGCAGAAGTAGATCACGATGCGCCTCCCGTGGCGAGCGCGCCATACACCACCTGCTGCGTTTGCTGCTGCTGCGTGGCCAGCACCACGTAGACCACGGTGATGAGCAGCGTGGCGTCCTCGGCGCTCACGCTGACCGACTGCACGCGGATCAGGTCCGATAGCCACATCTGCAAGCTGGCCTGGATCACATTCTGCTGCGCAGCCGCGAGCATGTCGCTATTGGGCGCGAACACGAGCTGCGCGGTGCCGCTGCCGAAGGTCGGACGGTTCACGCGCTCGCCGGGCGAGGTGAAGAGGATCTGCTCGATCATCTGTTCGATATGCGCGACGAGACTCGTCTGGGCCGTGTGGCCGTTCGGGTCGAGGGCGTAGGGGAAGGCGAGGTTCATGGCGGTTCGTGCAACGCTCATTGGGCGGCCACGCGCGTTTGCGCGACGATCGGCATGAGCGGCAGGCCGCTCGGCGCGCACACCGACGTGCCGCTCTGCACGACGAACGGCTGGCCGAACGAGGTCACGCGCAGCGTGCCGAGCAGCCATGTGCCGGTGATGCAGGGCGGGTTCAACGCCGCCGCCGCCGGGCATCCCGTCACGATCCACGGGAACGGCAGCAGCGCCGAGGGCATGCCGCTCAGCATGACCGCGGGGTTCGGCACCGTGGGCATGGCGGGCGCGCCGTGGGCGCAGGTGACGGTCGCGCCTTGCTGGAGGAGAAAGCCTGGCATCGCATTGCCTCTTCAGATCACTTGCAGCGCGCCTTCGTTGATGGTGACGGCGGGCCCCGTCATGACGATGGTCGCGCCCTGGCCGTTGCTGATCGTGATGCCCGTCTCGCTGATCGAGATCATCGCGCCCGTGGCCGTCTTGAGCAGGATGCCGCCCGTGGGGCCCGGCACGTCGCTGATCATCAGCGTGTTCTGCATGGTGGTCTGCACGACCATCTGCTGGAGGCCCGGCGGCGCGGCGAGCGCGAGCGCGGGCACCTCGGCCGCCGAGCCCCAGTAGCAGCCCACCCACACGGGGTAGTCGAGGTCGCCCTGCTCGAACTCGATCCACACCCCCGAGCCGATCGCGGGCGTCACGTAGAGGCCCGCCTGAATGCCGCCGAACGGCAGGCACGGCATGGCCCACGTGGAGGGCAGCACGTTGGAGACGGCGGCCACCTGGACCATGAGCCGCCCCATCTGCATGGGGTCGACGTTGTCGAGTACGGTGCCGCGAAACTTGCCGAAATGCTTGCTCGATGGCTTGCTCATGATCGGGTTGCCTGGGCGTTAGAAGGGCATGGCGGGAACGACGGGCGTGTTCGCGATCAGCGCGTTGCGCTTGAGCACGAAGCTCTGCTTGTACTCGCCGGGCTTCACCTGATGCGTGGTGCTGTCGACGTAATAGATGCCGTCGAACGCCACGCCCGCGCCGCGCATGCCCACGAGGCTGCGCGCGCGCAGGATCTGGCCGTAGCGCTGCACGTCGAGCGAGCCCTGGCCCGTGATGATGTCGGCCGTTTCCACCGCGCGCGCCATGCCGCGCATGAGCGCCTGGCCGATGGGCAGCTTGGCGGTGTCCTCCAGCGGCTCGACCTTCTGCGGGATGGGCGGCATGAGGCCGAGCGGCGGATTGAACGGCGTGACGGATGGAATCGGAATCGGCACGACGGTGTTGACCACGGGCACCTGCGTGAACACGACGGGCGTGACCGCGCCTTGCGGCTCGTAGCGCAGGCTCAGGCTTTCGACGTTGGTCCACGCGTCGAGATTCACGTTCAGGCACGGTTGCGGCATGCCGAAGCGGATCTGCGGGCCCCAGTACGCGGCGCTCGTGCCGGGCGCGGGGCCGGGAATCATGTAGAACACATAGCCGCACAGGCGCGCGAGTTCCTGAATGTAGTCGAGGTCGGTGCCCTTCTGGCCGGGCGTGCGGTCCGTGGGTACCTCGATGTCGGGCACCGGCACGGGCGTGACGGCGGGCACCACGCCGAACGCCGCATATTTCGCGAGGATCGCGGCCACGCGCACGTCGGGGCTCGTGCCCGGATACGGCAGGCCGGTGAAATCCACGAAGCCCATCAGCGCGGAAAGATCCTCGCCGGTGACCACGAGTTTCGACGACCCCTGCATGGCCTCGGGCGATACTTCGCAGTGCATCACAATGCCGTCGATCACCACTTGCGGCAGGCCGCCGAAGGTCGCCATCAGCACCACGCGCAGCACCGGCACGGGCGAGGAGGCGGCGAGCACGAAAAAGGTTTGCAGGATCGAGTCGTCGGCGAGTGTGAAGGTGAGCTGAAAGCCGCTCCTGCCTGTCGCCGATTCGGTCACCTCCGCCGAGACCAGCGCGTCGATGAGCGGCTTGGGCACCGGCACGGCGATCACGGGCCCGGCCAGCAGCGTGAGATAGAGCGGGCTAGCCATTGCGCGCTCCGGGCGGGATGTTCGACGAAAGCGGGATCAGCACGGCGCGGCCCGCCTGGGCGGTGAGCGCGTCGGGGTCCACGCTGGCGTTGGCGTCGCAGATCATCCAGTAGAGCAGCGGGTCGCCGAGAAACTTCGCGGCGAGGTTGTCGAGGCGATCGCCCTCGCTAACGGCGTAGCCTTGCGTCGCGGGATAGATCGTCGGCTGCGGCACGATGCGCCGCGCGAGATAGCGCACGGTCACGCCGTTGGCCAGCGTATACGGCAGCGTGGCCGCGCCGTAGTAGCGGCTCGAAGGCAGGGTCGGCGCGCCGGTGCCGGCGGCGGAGCGGATCAGCGCACTGAGGGAAGCGTCCATGATCGTCGTGCCTTCGCTGTGGGTAACGTGCGGGTGGCGGGTTCAGGCAAGCGACGCGAGCGCGAGCCCTTCCTTGGTCGTCTGGTAGACGAGGTACAGCGCGCCCGCCGGGGTGAGGAAGCCCACGTCGTTCACGCTCAGCACGCGCATGCCGAGCGACACCTTCGCGTGAATGGGGTTGAGCTGCGGGTCGAAAAACTGCTCGGTGATCTCCATGTCGGTGAGGCGCACGGGTGTCAGGCGCGTGGCGTTCCAGGCGAACACCGTGAGCGCCGATTGCATCGGCAGGATCTCGATCGTGCCGATCAGCGAGAGCACTTCGTTGGCGATGAGCGTGACGCTCGACGGGTAGATCAGCAACTCCAGCAGCGCGAGCTGCGGCTGGATGCCGAGCGCGAGCGCGATGGCGTCGCCGGCGGCGAGCGCGTCGGTGGCGTCGATCTCGATCTCGCACTTGATGGTCTCGATCGGCGGGCCCTTCAGGCGCAGGACCTCGGTGCGGTCGGGCTCGTCGCCCACGGCCTGCGGCTTGAGCGAGCGCGTGAGCGTTTCGGGGTTGTACTGCAAGGGGATCGACCCGAGCGGCACGCCGAGCGTCGGTTCGAGCATCAGGATCGCGCCCTTGCGCAGTCGCGGCGAAATGTCAGGCATGGGGGCGCTCCGTGGCGGCGGTGGCGGCAGTGGTCTGTGCAGGCAGGCGCGCGAAGAGGCGCCGCGCCAGTTCGCGCGCGGCCTCCTCGGGCGTGCTGCCGGGGCGCACAGTCAGCGGCGCGACATGAGCGAGGTGCTGTGCGCCGTTTGCGGCAAGCGAGGACCAGTCGCGCGGCTGCGCGGCCAGTGTGCGCAGCGCGGCCTCCAGCGTGCGCATGAAACGCGCGTGCTGCGCGGCCGTGTAGCCTTCCACGCTCAGATGCGAGATGTCGAGGCGCACGTTCGCGGGGGCCGTGCGGGCCTGCGTTTGCGTGGTGGATTGCGCCGCTTTGCGCGCCTTTGCCGCCGCTTGCCTCATGACCATCCCCTCGTTTCGGCGGCCGTGAGCGGCCGGTCCATCTTCGCGTACTCGGTGCGCGAGGCCGCGAGGATCTGTGACGCGCCGATGCGCGTGCCCGCCTCGGCCGCGAGAAAGGCCGCGTGCACGGCGATATTGCGGATCACGCCGCCCGGCACGTTGAGCTGCGCGAGTTGCTCGAAGTCGAGCGCCGCGTCGAGCGGCGCTTCGGCCGGGAAAATGCCGCGCCAGATGCGCGCGCGCGAAGGCGCGTCGGGCAGCGGAAACTGCACGATGAAACGGATGCGCCGCACAAACGCGGGGTCGAGCGCGTGGCGCTGGTTGGTCGTGAGGATCGCCATGCCGCGATAGCTGTCCATGCGTTGCAGCAGATAGCTCACTTCGAGGTTGGCGTAGCGGTCGTGGCTGTCGCGCACTTCGCTGCGCTTGCCGAAAAGCGCATCGCACTCGTCGAACAGCAGGACCGCGCCGCTTTGCTCGGCGGCGTCGAACACGGTGCGCAGATTCTTCTCGGTTTCGCCGATGTACTTGCTCATGAGCGCCGCGAGGTCGATGTGATAGAGGTCGAGATCGAGTTCGCGCGCGAGGATTTCGGCGGCCATGGTCTTGCCGGTGCCGCTGCCGCCGTAAAAGAGCGCGGTGAGGCCATGTCCGCGGCTATAGCGCTGCGCGAAGCCCCAGCGCTGGTTGACCACGGCGCGCTGACGCAGATGGATGGCGATCTGGCGCAGCGTGTCGGTTTGCGTGGGCGGCAGCACGAGCTCGCCCCACTGCGCGCGCGGCTCGACGCGCTGCGCGAGCGTGTCGAGCGCGCGGCGGCCCTGCTGGCGGCAGACCTGCCAGGCGACGTCGCCGAGATCCGGCCCGGCTTGCGGCGCGCCGCGCGCGAGGGCGGCGGCGTCACGGATCGCCGGTTCGTCGAAGTGGAAGTAATCGACGATGCGCTCCAGCGCGCCGTTCATGCGCGCGGCGTCGTCGCCGAGCGCGTCGAGCCATGCGGTGCGGCGTTCGTCGGGCGTCAGCGCGGGCACGTCCACGCGCAGCCCCGCGAGCCGCTCCACGCGCGAGCCGGGCGGCGCGTCGAGCGCCACGGGTGCGCTCACGCGCGCGAGCCAGCTTGCGAGCGCGGCGGCCGCTTCGTCGCTTTCGTTGTCGCTGCGCACGTAGAGCGCCGCGTGCTGCAAGGCCGCTTCGCGCGTCCACAGGCGTGCGAGCGTGTTGCGCTCCTCGGCCGTGGCGGGCAGCTCGCTCGCGTTCAGTTGCCACGGGCGCAATCCGGATCGTTCGCATAACCAGGCGAATGCGGATTCGCGCGCGGCGGCGCGCGCGCCGCAGAGCAGCAACGGCCGGTCCGCGCCGCGCGCGTCGCGCCACTGGTGCAGGCCGCTTTCGAGCGCGCGCTCGTAGGCATCCAGTTCGGCCCCGGCGCGCACGTGCGCGTGCGTGGGCGCAAGCGGGAGGATCGTCGCTTCCAGCTGCGCGTCGATGGCGGGCACGCCCAGCACGAAGTGCAGAATGCGTTCGTTCACGCGCAGCGGCGCGTGCAGCAGCGCTTCGGCTGCGCCGCTCACGCGGATCACGTCGATCAGGCTCCAGTAGCGCAGCGGCGTCGAGCCGCTCAGCGCGCTCCAGTGTGCGCCGTCGAGCGTCGCCAGCGCGAGCGCGAAGCTTGGCCACGGGCTGCGCGCGTCGCCCTGCGCGGCGGCGCATGCGTTCGCGAAGCGCGCTTCGAGGCTTGCGCCGAGGCACAGCACCAGCACGTCGAGTTCGAAGGCGCTGAGCGAGAACACGGATTTGAGGCGCGCGAGGGTGTCGTCGGTGGAGGCGGCTTCGAACGACGAAGCCGGGGCCGATGGCGTTGGCTCCGGGCGCGCTTCGCCGTGCCGCTCGCCGAGGCCGCGCACGAGTCGCGCATACACGCGATCGAGTGCTTGCGCGAGCGTTTCGGTTGAGGTTGAGGGCGCGGGTGAGGGCGTCATGACGGCTGCCGTGCTCATGGCGTCACCTCCAGTTGCGGCAGCCATTGCCCGTAGGTCGGACTGCCGTTCGTGGTGTCGAGCGCAATGCGGCTTTGCGCGCCGTCCACTTCGATGCGCACGGGCCACTTGCCCGTTGCGAAGCTTGCGGGCACCGTGAGCGCGAGCTGGCTCACGGGCGGGTTGCCGAGCGCACGGGCTTCGATCGGCAAGGCCGTGTCGCCGAGATAGAACACCACCTGCTGGGCGCTGCCCACGGCGGGCGAGATCGAGAGCGTGGCCGCGCTGCCGCGCGCGACGCTCGCGGGATTGACCTGCGTGATCACCGGCAGCAACTGGAACGGCATCGGGCTCGAACTGAAGCCCGCATGCGCGGCGGGCGAAATCGGGTAGGTCACGGTGCGCTGCACGCGCAGCGTGCGGGTGCCGGCTTGCAGCGTGGCGGGCACGGCGATGCGCAGCGTCGTGCCCTGCACCGTGTCGGGCGGCAGGCCCGCCGCGTTGTCGAACGACACGAGCGTGCCGCCCGGCGTGTCGCCGGTGAAGGCCTGGCCGAGGATCGTGAGCGTGCCGCCCGCGAGCACGGGGTTCGGCGCGACGCTCGTGATGACGGGGGCCTGCGAGGGCAGCGCGAGCACGCCGCGCCGCTGCACGGGGCGATTCGACGCGTAGCTGGCGGTGTCCTGGATCACCACCACCGAGACCTGATACGACGTGGTGGGGCGGTAGCTGGTCTGAAAGGCCGTCCAGAGGCGGTAGATTTCCTCGGTCGTGAGCGCTTCGGGCGTGATGCGGATGTGCTCGAACTGCGTGGCGAGCAGGCAGCCGCTGATGAGCTGGCCTTCGGGCGTCACGTTGTTGGTGCTGAGGTCGGTCATTGCGCTTTCGATCATCGCGCGCGGCACGACCGGCGTGTCGTGAAAGACCTTCATGGCCCAGCCGAGCAGGATCTCGGGATCGAACTGGCCCGCCCCATAGGCCGTCACGAGGTAGTGCAGATTCAGCGCGAGCGGCGGATTGCTGATGGCCTCGCCGCGCGCGTTGCGCGAGGGCTCGGACTCGTTGCGCAGCGCGGGGTTCAGGCTCGCGTAATACATGAAGATGTTGAGGTGCGGGGCTTCGTCCGCGCCGGTTTGCACGAGGTCGGGCGAGGTGGCCGTGATGCCGGGCGAGCCGCCGCCGAGCAGCGTGGTGGGGCCGTTCGGCGTGAGGGCGTTGCTGAGCAGCCAGCGCAGCAACGCGCTCACGCCGCCCACGGCGAGATAGCTGCTCATCGCGTGTTGCCTCCGCCACGGCGCAGGAAGGCGTCGAGGCTCACGGCGGGCCGGAACGGCGCACGCGGCGGCGCGGGCGGTGCGCTGGCGGCGCGCACTTCCACGCGGCCGAAGTTGATCGTGACAGTGGGCGCGGCGGCCGGCGGGGGGGCGGCGCGTGGCGGCGTGGGTGCGCGTGCGGCCGGTGTGGTCGGTGTGCTCGGCAGGGCGACGCGTTCCCTGTGTTCGGTATGCGCGGCGTGTTCTGCGAAGCGCTGTTCCGGCGCAAGCGGCGGCGTGGCGAACTCGTTGTCGCGGCGTGTGTTCCGGGCGGGCTCATGCGCCTTCGGTGGGGCCGAAGGTTTCGCACTGAGCAGCGGATCGATTCTCGCTTGCGAGGTGCGACGTTGTAGCGCGTGTGCAGTGCCTGGCGCCTGGGCCGGCGCGATATCGCCTGCTTCTTTCGTTGCGTGAACAACGACATGGGCCGGGCGCGCGGGCGCTTGTGTGGCATTCGCGCCTGGCCGTTGTGGCGTCGCATCGGCGCTTGTGCGGCCGACCTCGCTTGCGTGGACTCCGGGCGCTGCGGCATGCAGGACGCCTGGTTCACGCGCTTCCACCTCCCGATGCTCCTCGAAAACGCCATCCACGGCTTCGCCCGCGCGCGGCGCGAACGACGTGCGCAGCAGCGGTTCGATCCGCGGCGTGGGCTCCAGCGGGCTTTCGCGCGCGCGGCGCGCCATGCGTTGCAGCAGCGTGCTCATGCGTCCAGCAACTCCAGGTAGGCGTCGCGGCGGGCCTGGCTCATGGCGGCGATGGCCGCCTCGCTCCAGCCATAGTGCAACGCGAGGGTGTGAATGTCGGCGAGCAGGCGTCGCGCCGCATGGCGCGCCTCGCGCCAGACGAAGTCCGCGAGGTCCAGCTCGTGATGGGCGGCGTGGCCGCATTGCGGGCATGTCAGCGCGCAATGCAGTTCGGCGGCCGCGTGTATGCGTTCGAATTCGGCGAGGGCGGCGGGCGTGGCGGTCGTCACTTCATTTTTTGCATTCGTTGCGCTCTCAACCAGACAGCGCCGCAGCAGTTCGCGCTCGGCCGCCTCATCGTCGGGCATGCGGGACGCCGCGAGCAAGTCGGCCGTCGTCGCCTCGCGCACGCGCCATGCCGCATCGTCGGGCACGCTTGCGGCGCACGCATCGAGCGATGCGAGCGCGTCTTTCACGGCAAGGTGGAACGTCATGGGCGCGCCGCACGCGGCGCATTCGGCGTACCCCTCCAGCACGGGCCCGAAGCTCAGTGCGCGCAACGCGAGCAGCGCGCGGTTGCGCTCGGCAAGCGGCTGGTCGAGCAGCCTGTCGCGCTCGCAGCCGGGCCACGCGGCGGCCAGCAGCGTGAGCGGGCGCAGCAGCGCCGGCTCGCGCCGCGCCGCCTCGCACGCTTCGACGAGGCGCATGCCCGCGAGCGGCTGCATCGCGCCGGAGGGGTTCATCGCCATTGCCGGCTCCCTGGTGTGCTCCCTGTGATCGTCATGCTGCTTTCACGTCACGCTCACGCGGCCGTCGAGTTGTAGGTCGGCTCGGTCGGCTCGGTGACCGAGGTATCGCGCTCCCAGCCCTCGTTTTCGAGCTTGATATGCTGGATCGCCACGGCGTTCGCGTTGGCGTCGAGGTCGGGCAATGCCTGGTACTCCGAAACCCATGCGCGATAGATCTTGTAGCTGATGGCAAGCTGCCCCGCCTCGTTATAGAAGTCGAGGATCACGTCCTTGCGAAAGTCCGCGAGCGACACTTCGCTGCCGAGCGTCGCGCCCAGTTGCCACACCTTCGCGGCCCAGGCCTCGAAGTCGGTGTCGTGCGTCACGCCGCGCTCCAGCGTGATCGCCTCGAACTCGGTGCGGCCCGGCGACTTGCGCGAGGTGCTCGGGTCGCCGCCTTCGCGATGCTTGACCACCTCGGTGGTGCGCTTGAGCGCCGAGACCTTGCTGACGCCGGCCACGTAGCGCCCGTCCCACTTGAGCCGGAATTTGAAGTTCTTGTACGGGTCGAAGCGCTGGGGGTTGACGGTGAACTCTGCCATGACTGATCTCCGCCGCTAGGGCACAGGTAAGTAAGAGCACGCGCGGGTGCAGGCCGGCTCAGGTCGGGTCAGGTCGATTGCGCGCTGATCTGCTCGATCTGGATCACGACGAACTCCGCGGGCTTGAGCGGCGCGAACCCCACGAGTATGTTGACGATGCCGTTGTCGATATCGGCCTGCGTCGTGGTTTCGCTATCGCATTTGACGAAGTAGGCCTGGCTCGGCGTGCTGCCCTGGAACGCGCCCTTGAGGAACAGGGTCTGCATGAAGCTGCCCACGTTCAGGCGGATCGACGCCCATAGCGGCTCGTCGTTCGGCTCGAACACCACCCACTGCGTGCCGCGGTACAGGCTCTCTTCGAGAAAGAGCGCCATGCGCCGCACCGGCACGTACTTCCACTGGTTCGCCATGGCGTCCGCGCCGACCAGCGTGCGCGCGCCCCACAGCACCGGGCCGTACACGGGGAAGGTGCGAAAGCAGTTCAGGCCGAGCGGATTGAGCACGCCGTTCTCGGGGTCGCTCAACGGGTAGACCATGCTCTGCACGCCATTGAGCGTCGCGGCCGTTCCCGCCGGGGCCTTCCATACGCCGCGCGAGCTGTCCGTGCTCGCATACACGCCCGCCACCACGCCGCACGGCGCGAAGGTGCGCAGGTTGTAGCCGTTCAGCGGATCGGCCAGGCGCAGGCGCGGGAAGAAGGCCGCGCCGTTCGCGTCCACCACGGCGAGCTGGCTGCTTTTCCAGTCCACCGCGCCCGCCACGGTCGTCACGTCGGGCGGCGGGTCGATCAGCAGGAACGCGCGGCGCAGCTTGCACAGCGCGATGGCGGCGCTGTAGACCGCGTTCGCGTTGACGTTGATGTCGAGCGCGTTGGGGTTGCTCGCGTTCGCGCGCGTGGCGTCGGGAATGCAAAGCAGGTTGAAGAGATCGACTTTCGAGAGCGCATAGACGCCGGTGAAGCTCGCCTCGTCGCCGATCAGGTCGGCCGTGGCGGGCAGGCCCGTGGTGGCGGGCGAGGCGAAGTCCGCGCCCGCGGTCGAGGTCGCTTCCTGGCCCCAGGCGGTGTGACCGGTGCCGAGCGCATAGTGCGCCGCGTTGGCGCTCGCGCTGCCGCCCGTGAGGCCGAGCAGGCTCACGCAGGTGGTGAGCGGCGCGGCCGGATCGGCAATCGAGAGCACGGCGTCGGGGTTGCCGGGCAGCAGTGCGTTGATGCGCAACGCCTGGGTGGCGGGATTGGCGGGCAATGGCGTGACGCCCACCTGCACGACCGCGCCCGGCATCTGCACGGCGAGCGCGGCGTTGACGGCCTGCTGGATTTGCGTGGCAAGGCCGCTGAGCGAGGCGGGTACCGCCGTGTTGCTGGCGATGACCTTGACCGAGAGCGGCAACCCCGCGGGCGCCGGATTCGGGTTCGTCGTGCTGAGCGTGAAGCCATAGTCCTTCGTCGCGACCGGGCTCGCGAGCGTGAAGGCGGAGTTCGTCACGCCCGGGCCCGTGTAGTTCTGCGCGAGCGTGAGCGTCGTGTCGTTCGTGATGGAGAGCACGCGCCACGCCGTGTTGCTGGTGTCGCCCGCCACGAGAATCGACTGCCCGAACTTCAGCGTGGTTGTGAAGGTCGTGCCGTTGCCCTGCACGGTAGCGCTGCCCGTGGTCAGTGTGACCGCGCCCGCGAGGTTGCCGCCGATGTCGGTCGCGACCGAGTAGGGCGAAATCGCTGTGCCCACGTAGCCGGTTTGCGCGATGCTCGCGAGCGCCTCGATCGCGGTGAGGTCGGCTGTGCCCGGCGCGTCCATCTTCACGAGTTGCGAGCCGTTGTCCGGGTCGTTGACGACGTTCTCCACCCAGTTGCTTTTCGTGTTGTCGTAGGTGACCGAAGGGAAGCTCTCCACCGTGCCGCCCGCGAGATCGGTCACGGTCAGGTTGAAGGTTTTCGGGTCTGCGCCGGGGCTCGGGCCGCCCGGCGTGAGGCCCACGTAGTCGATGTCGATCAGCAACTGGCCGTTCGGGATCGTGCCGCTGCTGAGCGCCTCGAACGTGAACGACTGGAACTGCACCTTCGCCGCGGCCGCGCCGAGCGAGGTGGCCGGCGTGCGCACGATCCACGCCTGCGCGCCGCCGTTCTGGAAGAACTGCTGCACCGCGTAGCCGAGTTCGCTGTTCGAGGCGAGGCCGCCGTAGAGCCGCTCAAAGTCGCCGAAGCTGAAGATCTGCTGCGCGCGATTGTCGATGCCGCTCTTCGTATAGCCGACGAACGCCGCGATCGAGGTCTGGACGCCGGTGATCGGATGCGAGGCGCTTTGCTGCTCCTCGATATAGACGCCGGGATAGGTGTAGGTCATCGCCATGATGCGTACCTTGCAGACGTTGAGGGAGTGCGGCCATCGGCGCGCGGCGCGCGGTCATGGCCGCGGCGGCGGGCGGGCGCGGCCGCCGGGCGGGAGCGCGGGGGGCGCGGCGCACAAACGGTCGAGCGCGGCTTCGATCGCGGCGGCGTCGGCCGGGGCGTCGGGCACGCGGCGGCGGTAGTGGATGCGGCCGTCGGGCGCGCGTGCGCCCACGACGACGCCGGCCTCGCGCAGCACCTCGAGCGCGCGCTCGACGAGGCCGACCGAGTCCGGCGTGAGGTTGAGCCACCACTGAGCGATGCCATCCACGCTGTCCCCCGCATGCGGATGCCCACGCAGGTAACGGGCAAGCTCTCGCACCACATCCTGCAACGATGGGTCCCGCACACCTGGGTGACGTCCAGCTACGTTCATGGGTGGCGAAACGCAAGGTCGGTGCCAACGCGCGCGCGGCGCGCAAGCCCCGCGCGGCGGGGCGGGCGCGGCGTGGCGCCTGGGGCGGGGTGGACATTTTTGTCCGGGCTTGTGCGGGCCGGGCGGCGCGTGAAGGCGTGCATGCGCGCGCCGGGGCGGCTTTGCGCGGGCGCACGCGAGGGTGGACGGATTTGTCCTCGGGCGACGGTAAATGTCCTGGGGCGAATCCTGGGTGGGTCCTGGGTTTGTTGGGGGACGGCGTGGCGCGATCAGAAATAAATTTTCCCGGATGAATCAAACGCAGAATCAGATCCTCTGCTCAAAGCGGAAGTCGCGCGAATTTGGAAGCATTTTTTAGGGCGCGCAGCGTACGATTTCTCCGATTCCGACGTGCGAGAAAGCAAAAATGAGCGAGAAGGGCAATTTGCATTACTTTGATTACGCCGCGACCACCCCGGCCGATCCGCGGGTGATCGAGGCGATGGGTGGGTGCCTCGGCATCGAGGGCGACTTCGGCAATCCCGCGTCGAGCTCGCACGACGCGGGGCAACGCGCGCGGCGGCTCGTCGAGCAGGCGCGCAAGGATGTGGCCGCGCTCATCGGCGCCGATGCGAACGACATCGTCTGGACCTCGGGCGCCACCGAATCGAACAACCTGGCGTTGAAGGGCTACGCCGAGCGGGCCACGCACAAGCGCCATCTGGTCACGAGCCAGCTGGAGCACAAGGCCATTCTCGACACGATGGCGAGCCTGGAGCAGCGCGGCATGGCCGTGACGCGGCTCGCGCCCACGGCCGATGGCGAAATCACGGCCGAGGCCGTCGCGGCGGCGCTGCGGCCCGACACCGGGCTCGTTTCGCTCATGCTGGTCAACAACGAACTGGGCACGCTCACCGACGTCGCGGCCATCGCGCGCGTGGTGCATGCGGCCGGCGCGCTGCTGCACGTCGACGCGGCGCAGGCGCTCGGCAAGACGCCCATCGACGTGAAGGCGGCGGGCATCGACCTGCTTTCCATGTCGGCGCACAAGGTGTACGGGCCGAAGGGCATCGGCGCACTCTACGTGAGCCCCGAGGCGTTCGCGCGCATCGCGCCGCAGATGCACGGCGGCGGCCATGAGCGCGGCCTGCGCTCGGGCACGCTCGCCACGCACCAGATCGTGGGCATGGGTGTGGCCTGCGAGCTTGCGCGCACCGCGTTGCACGAAGACGGCGAGCGCATCGCGCGCCTCGGTGAACGCCTGCTGGCCGGCGTGCTGGCGCTGCCGGGCGCCACGCTCAACGCGGCGCGCGCGCCGCGCATCCCGCATACGATGAGCCTCACGTTCGATCTGCCGGGCTTTTTCCCGTTTCTGCTGACCGGCGACCTCGCGATTTCCTCCACCTCGGCGTGCAACTCGGCGGCGGGCACGCCGTCGCATGTGCTCACGGCCATCGGCCTGGGCGAGGAGGCGGCGAGCCGCACGGTGCGCCTGAGTCTCGGGCGCTTCACCACGCAGGACGACGTCGATTTCGCGGTGGCGTGCATTCGCCGCGCGCTCGCGCCGTGCGGCGAGGTCGCGGCGGCGATCTAGTTGCGGCCGCGCCGGGCGCTCAAGGCGGTGGCGCGAGGAAGAGGCGGATTTCGTCGGCGAGCCAGTCGCGCAGGGCGCGCACCTTCGGGTCGTCGCGGCTGCCGATGCGATAGACGAGGTCGTGGCCGCGCTCGGATTCGAGGCGAAGCTGGGGAAAGGGCGCCACGAGCCGGCCGCCCGCGATGTCGTCGGCCACGATCACGCTGCGCCCGAGCGCCACGCCTTCGCCGCGAATCGCGGCCTCGATGGCGAGGCTGCCGTGGCTGTAAGCGGTGCCGCGATCGCTGCGCACGCTGCTCAAACCGGCCAGCGCGCACCATTGCTCCCAGTTCGCCAGCATGCCGCCCTCGTGCAGCAAGGTGCAGCGTGCGAGGCTTTCCACCTGGGCCATGCCGCCCATTTTCTCCTGATACTCAGGACTGCAAACCGGCGTCACGGTTTCGTCCAGAATGCGCTCGGCCAGCACGCGCGGATAGCGGCCGCTGCCGTAGCGGATCGCCACGTCCACATCGGAGTCATTCAGGTCGACGTACTTGTCGGTCACGTCCAGGTGCACGTCCAGCTCCGGGTGGCGCGCCTTCAGCCGGTGCAGGCGCGGCGCGAGCCAGCGGTTCGCGAACGACACGCTCGCGTTGATTTTAAGGCGCGTCACGCTGTCGTGGGCGCGCAGCCGTTCGGACTCCTTGGTGAGTTCCGCGAGCGTGCGGTTCACGGCCAGCAGGAACTCGGCGCCCGCCGCGGTCAGCACGATGCGCCGCGTGAGGCGCTGGAACAGCGCCACGCCCAGATGGGTTTCGAGCGTCTTGATGTGCCGGCTCACCGCGCCGTGGGTGACATGCAGTTCCTGCGCCGCGAGCGTCATGCTCAGGAGCCGCCCGGTCGCCTCGAAGGCGCGCAGCGTTTGCAGAGGGGGAAGCCGGTCGAACATGGGCGAGGTCGCGCAATACGTGTGAGTTTTACTCACGCATTATATGACGACAAATGGTTTGTCAGCCAGTCAGGCCACCTTCAAGATGGTTGGGCAGCCGCGGTGCGTCGCGCTACGCGGCTCGCGCATTCGTCAGCGCCGGCATTTTTCGCTTCATCTTGCTCGTCATGGAACTTCTGGTTTTCAAGCTCGTTCTCACGCCGTTGTTGTTGCTCGCCGCCAGTCTCGCCGCGCGCCGTTGGGGCGAAGCGGTCGGCGGGCTGCTCGTCGGGCTGCCGCTCACCTCCGGGCCGGTTTCGGTGTTTCTCGCGCTGGAGCACGGCAGCGCGTTCGCGGCGCAGGCCACCTCGGGTTCGCTCACCGCGACCGCCGCGCAGGCGGCGTTCTGCGTGGCCTATTGCCGACTCGCGTCGCGCGGGTGGAGCGTGGCGCTCGCGGGCGCGGGGCTCACGTTCGCCGTGGTGGCGGGGTTTCTGCAATGGAGCGCGTTGCCCGCCAATGGGCTTTACATCGTCGCTATCCTGACGGTGGCGCTCGCGCTCAACCTCATTCCCAACAAGCCCGCCCGCACCGCGCGCCTGAGTGCGCCCTGGTGGGATCTGCCTTCGCGCATGGCGCTCATCGCGGGCCTCGTGGTGGGCGTGACGCTGATCGCGCCGTACGTCGGCCCCGAGGCGAGCGGCGTGCTCGCGTCGCTGCCGTTCATGGCGATCATCCTCGCCGTCTTCGCCCATCGCATGATCGGCCACGAAGCCGCCCAGCAACTCATGCGCGGCATGGCGGCCGGGCTGCTGGGTTTCGCGTCGTTCTTCTACGTGCTGAGCTTGACGCTCACGCGCTGGAGCCTGCCGTCCGCTTATGGCGGCGCGATTCTCTGCGTGCTCACAATTCAGGCGATCTCGCTGTACCGCATGCGGCTACCCGCGCCCTGCCTGCACGCCAAGCCCAAGGCCGAAGGCAGCGCGTCCTGAGAGCGGCGGCACGTCCCGCCGCCCAGTGCCCGCGACGAATGGCGTAAACTACAAGACCAGCGGATGCGGCCACTTCCGCACCGCGGGCCCGCCATGGCGCACATCTTCTTCGCCGCCTCGATCCAGCGGCACGTCGCGATGCCCGAGCGCGAGATCGACGCGCACACGCTCGGCGAAGCGCTCGAAGCCGTCTTCACCACGCAGCCCCGGCTGCGCGGCTACATCCTCGACGACCAGGGCGCGCTGAGAAAGCATCTGGCCGTGTTCGTGGACGGCCGGCGCGTGCGCGACCGGGAACGCCTGTCCGACGCGATCGGCGAGCAAAGCCGCGTTTATGTCGTGCAGGCGCTCTCCGGCGGGTAAGCAAGCAGAAGGGCGATGAAGGGAACAGGCCGCCAGGGCGGCGTCATGCGCGCAAAGGTGAGGAGACACGCGAGATGAGCGATCGACTGCTAGTCGCGACCCGCAAGGGACTGTTCACGCTGCAAGCCGACGGCGCGGGCGGCTGGACGCTCGGCGAGCCGGAATTCGTCGGCGAGCCGGTGAGCATGGTGTTGCCCGACGCGCGTGACGGCACGCTCTATGCCGCGCTCAATCTCGGCCATTTCGGCGTGAAGCTTCACCGCCGCCGCGCGGGCGAGGCGCACTGGGAAGAGTGCGCGGCGCCGCTCTACCCGCCGCAGCCCGCCGACGAACCGCCCTCGAACGCCGCCGCGCCGGGCCAGGCGAACATTCCCTGGACGCTCCAGCAGATCTGGTCGCTCGAAACCGGCGGCCCCGACGAACCGGGCGTGTTGTGGGCCGGCACGATACCGGGCGGTCTGTTCCGCTCCGGCGATGGCGGCGCCACCTGGACGCTCAACCGCGCGCTATGGGATCGCCCGGAGCGCCGCGAATGGGCGGGCGGCGGCTACGACGCGCCGGGCATCCACTCCGTGATGGTCGATCCGCGCGACAGCCGGCACGTGACGGTAGGCGTGTCGTGCGGCGGCGTGTGGCAGACCTCGGACGGCGGCGCGAACTGGCGTCTCACGGCCGAAGGCATGGAGGCCGATTACATGCCGCCCGAGCTGCGCGGCAGCGGCAACGCGCAGGACCCGCACCGCATCGTGCAGTGCGCCGCGAATCCCGACGTGCTGTGGACCCAGCATCACTGCGCGATCTTCCTCTCGACCGACGGCGCGGCGCACTGGCGGCGCATCGAGGCGCAGCCTTCGAGTTTCGGTTTCGCGGTGGCCGTGCACCCGCGCGAGCCCGACACGGCCTGGTTCGTGCCGGCCGTGAAAGACCAGTACCGCGTGCCCGTGAACGGCGAGTTCGTCGTGACGCGCACGCGCGACGGTGGGCGCACGTTCGAGCGCTTCTCGAACGGCTTGCCGGCGGCCCCGGCGTATGACCTCGTGTACCGGCATGGCCTCGCCATCGACGACTCCGGCGAGCGGCTCGCCATGGGCTCGACCACGGGCGCGCTCTGGACTTCCGGCGACGGCGGCGAAAACTGGCGGCTGGTTTCGGCGCACCTGCCGCCGGTTTATTGCGTGCGCTTCGCGTAAGGACGCTGTGCCATGCAAGCGCGGCACCGCCGCGCCTTGTGAAATTTCGCTCCCCTATACTGCCGTGGCTCGCCGTACCGTACGGCGCCATAAAGGAGAGAGCGGAAATGCCGGAAACAATCGATGCACGCCGTCGCAGTTTGCTGGGAACCGGAGCCCTGATGCTGGCGGCCGCGCAGTGGGGCGCGTCGGGCACCGCGCATGCGCAGACCCCGGCGGCCAAGCCCGCGCCGCTGCCGCCTCTACCCCCGGTGAAGCCGGGCAGCCACACGTCGTTCGCAGCGCTCAAGCAGGTCAACGCGGGCCTGCTCAATGTGGGCTATGCGGAGGACGGCCCGGCCGACGGTCCGCCCGTGATCCTGCTGCACGGCTGGCCTTACGACATCCATAGCTTCGTCGACGTCGCACCGCTGCTCGCCTCGCGCGGCTACCGCGTGATCGTGCCGTATCTGCGCGGCTACGGCAGCACGCGCTTTCTCGCCGCCGACACCTTGCGCAACGGCCAGCCCACGGCGGTGGCGACCGACATCGTCGCGTTCATGGACGCGCTCAACGTGCATCAACCGGTGATCGCGGGCTTCGACTGGGGCGCGCGCACCGCCGACATCATCGCCGCCTTGTGGCCGCAGCGCTGCAAGGCGCTGGTTTCCGTGAGCGGTTATCTGATCGGCAGCCAGAAGGCGGGCATGACGCCGCTGCCGCCCGAGGCCGAGTTCCAGTGGTGGTATCAGTTCTACTTCGCGACGGACCGGGGCCGCGCCGGCTACCAGAAGTACACGCACGACTTCGCGAAGCTGATCTGGCGGCAGGCCTCGCCGAAATGGCAATTCGACGACGCCACGTTCGATCGCAGCGCAACGGCCTTCGACAACCCCGACCACGTGGACATCACGATCCATAACTATCGCTGGCGTCAGGGCCTGGCACCGGGCGAAGCGAAGTACGACGAGTACGAGGCGAAGCTCGTGCCGGGTCCGGCCATCGGCGTGCCGGCCATCACGCTCGAAGGCGACGCGAACGGCGCGCCCCATGCGCCGCCATCTGCGTATGCGAGCAAGTTCACGGGCAAATACGAGCACCGCGTGATCACGGGCGGTATCGGCCATAACTTGCCGCAGGAAGCGCCGCAGGCCTTCGCGCAGGCTGTGGTCGACGTGGACCGCTTCTAGCGCCCCCGGTCGCGCGCCCATACGGCGCGCGCGGCCTTCGCGGCGGGATTTTCGTATCGTTGTGTATCCACCGTGCAAACGGACAAAAACGCTTGCAAAGCCGGGCTTTGTGGAAACAAGCCGGATACGTGCGAGGGGTTAAATACACCCATGCCAGTCAGCGATGTCGCAAAACCGATGTCGAAGCGACTGGAAGCACGCGCCACGCAACCGTGGTCCGAACCATTTTCCTGCTTACAGGTGGATATCATGAATCTCGTCAAGTCGCTGATCGTTGCCGCTGTCATCGCTGTTCCCGCTGTTTCCTTCGCGCAATCCAGCGCGCCGGTCACGCGCGCCCAGGTGCGCGCGGAACTGGTCCAGCTCGAAAAGGCCGGCTACAACCCGGCGGCCGATTACGTGGACTATCCGCAGAACCTCCAGGCCGCGGAAGCGCGCGTGAGCGCACAGAACGGCGCGGTGGCCTCGGCGTACGGCGGGGTCGCCGGCGGCGCGTCGGCGGCGGGCGGCGCGACGGTTGCCGCGGCTGCGCAGGATATTCCCGGCCTCGGTCCGATCTATGCGCATCCGTGAGCGCGGGGTGGTCTTCTGCGGAATTGATACGGAATCCTTTGCAATCGTCGAGTGTGCCCCGCCGGATGCGTATGCTCGCGCGGGAAGGGGCGAGGAGGGCGACTTGCATTCGCCCCTCGCTCCGATCTAAGCTGCGGGTGATACATGAGACGGATACCCGCATGCAGATCCATCCCGTTCGGCTGTCTCCGGGCGACGACGTGCGCGTCGCCGTGGAAGCCATACTCAGCCGGTGCGCCATGCGCGCCGGCTTCGTCATTCAGGGCATCGGCAGCCTGAGCGTGGCCCAGTTGCGCTTCGCGGGCGCCGAATCGCCCACGGCGCTGCACGGCGACCTCGAAATCCTGACGCTGGCCGGCTCGGTGTCGCCCGACGGCGCGCATCTGCATATGTCCGTGGCCGACGCGCACGGCCAGGTGTCCGGCGGCCATGTCGCGCGCGGCTGCATCGTGCGCACCACGGCCGAATTGCTGCTCGCGCTGCTTCCCGAACATCGCTTCTCGCGCGAGCTAGACGCCGCGACCGGTTACGCGGAACTGCATATCCGCCACGAGCCGCGTTGATCCTGGGGCGCCGCAAGGCGTTTGTCAGCGCGCGCCGTCACAAAACTTAAAAGCGCCTTCGCTATCCTCCTGCGTTGCCTTGATGCCGCATGCTTCGTGCGCGCGAGGCAAAGCTCGGGCCGCCTCCTCGAGCCGTTGTTGTGCCTCTGTTGTCCCTCTATCTGGACGGAGACTTCGATGACGGTCGATTCCGCGCCGGTGCGTCTGCTATCGCAGAGCGCGCCGCGCAAACGTTTGGTCGCGCCCGCTGCACTCATCACCTGGCGCCTGTCCGCCACGCTGCTCGCGTGCGCGGTGCTGGGCTGCGCGCTCGGCGCATGTAGCGAGCGCGACGCCGACGCGCGCGTGGCGCTCTCCACGAACGCCGCGCGCGAGCTCGCGCAGGCGCAGCCCGGCCATGCGCCGAGCCCGCCGCTTGCCAACGCGATCAATCAGGAGGCGCAAGCCTCCCCGTCGATTCCCCCGGATGGTGCCGCTTTGCCCGCCGACACCGTGCGCTCGCCGGCCAGACCATCGGACGACACCGGCGCTCAGTCCGCACAGTCCGCACAAGCCGCACAAAACGAACCGCTCGCACCACCCGTCATTCACACCGTCGACTGACGACCCGGCCGCGCGGTCTTGCCAACTGCCGTCCGTCCAGACGGCGGCGTGCCGCGCGCGCCATTCTCAACCCGAAGATGGAAACCACAAGATGACATCGAGAAGCCGCCGTGACTTTCTCCGCACCGCCGCGATGAGCGCCGGTTCGGCCACCGCCCTGACGATGCTGCCGCTGGGCATTCGCAACGCGCTCGCCATTCCCGCGAACAATCGCACGGGAAGCCTGCGCGACGTCGAGCACATCGTGATCCTCATGCAGGAGAACCGCTCGTTCGACCATTACTTCGGCACGCTGCGCGGCGTGCGCGGCTATGGCGACACGCGCACGATCACGCTGCCCAACGGCAAGCCCGTGTGGAACCAGCCGCTCGCGGCGGGCGTGGGCGAAGTGCTGCCGTTCCATCCCACGGCGGCCAATCTGGGCTTGCAGTTCCTCCAGGATCTGCCGCACGACTGGCCCACCACGCACGCGGCGTGGAACGGCGGCCGCTACGACCAGTGGGTGCCCGCCAAGGGCACGACGACGATGGCGTACCTCACGCGCGACGACATCCCGTTTCACTACCAGCTTGCCGATGCCTTCACGATCTGCGACGCCTACCACTGCTCGACGATGACCTCGACCGACCCGAACCGCTACTACATGTGGACGGGCTGGGTGGGCAACGACGGCAGCGGCGGCGGCCCCGTGATCGACAACGCGGAAGCGGGCTACGGCTGGTCCACGTATCCCGAAGTGCTGCAAAACGCGGGCATTTCGTGGAAGATCTATCAGGACGTGGGCGAAGGGCTGGACGCCAAGGGCTCGTGGGGCTGGACCGGCGACAATCCGTATATCGGCAACTACGGCGACAACTCGCTGCTGTACTTCCACCAATACCAGAACGCGCAGCCGGGCAACCCGCTCTACGACCGCGCACGCACGGGCACCAACGTGCTCGCGGGCGGCGGCTATTTCGACGTGCTGAAACAGGACGTGGCGAACAACGCGCTGCCGCAGGTATCGTGGATCGTCGCGCCCGAGGCGTATTCCGAGCATCCGAACTGGCCCGCGAACTACGGTGCGTGGTACGTCGATCAGGTGTTGCAGATCCTCACGTCGAACCCCGACCTGTGGAGCAAGACCGCGCTGCTCGTGAACTACGACGAGAACGACGGCTTCTTCGACCACCTCGCGCCGCCGTTCCCGCCCGCATCGAGCGCAAACGGCCTCTCGACGGTCGATACCACCAACGAGATTTTCCCCGGCAACAGCAAGTACGCGGCCGGCCCCTATGGGCTCGGCACGCGCGTGCCGATGCTCGTGGTCTCGCCCTGGTCGCGGGGCGGCTGGGTATGCTCGGAAACGTTCGACCATACCTCGGTGATCCGCTTCATCGAAAAGCGCTTCGGACTGCATCACGATTTGCGCGAAGCGAACATCACCCCGTGGCGGCGCGCCGTGTGCGGCGACCTCACGTCGGCGTTCGATTTCGCCACGCCCAACGCCGCGCTGCCTTCGCTGCCGTCCACCACGAGCTATGCGCCGCCCGACCGCACGCGTCACCCCGACTATGTGCCCGTGCCGCCCGCCGTGGGCAGCGTGCCGAAGCAGGAGCCGGGCGTGCGCAACGCGCGCGCGCTGCCCTATGAGCTTTTCGTGCGCTTCGACGTGAACGGCAATTCGGGTCACGCCAACGCGCATTTCGTCAACACGGGCCGCGCCGGCGCGGTGTTCCTCGTCTACACGGCGGGCAGCCTCGACGCGCCGCGCACCTATACGGTCGAAGCGGGCAAGCGCCTGGAGGACCAGCTCACGCTCGCCGCGAGCGGCGCTTACGACTTCAGCGTGCACGGCCCCAACGGCTTTTTGCGCCGCTATGCGGGCAAGCAGGTGAAGCCGGGCTGGTTCGGCGGCAACGAAACGGCGCGGCCCGAGGTGGCCGAAGGCTATGACGTGGCGAACGGCAACCTGCAACTGCGCCTGCACAACACGGGCAGCGCGCGTTGCCAGTTCACCCTCGTCAACGCCTACGACGCGGGCGCGACGATCCAGCGTACGGTGCGCGGTGGCGACACCGAGCACCTCTATCTGGACCTGCGCAATGCGCACGGCTGGTACGACCTGACGATCACGGTGGACAGCGATTCGACCTATGTGCGCCGCATCGCGGGCCACGTCGAGACGGGCCGCCCGAGCTACAGCGATCCCGCGCTTGGCGCTTGAGGGTATCCGGCATCGCGGATGGTGTTTGACGCGCTGAGATGAGCCACGGCTTTGCGAGCCTCGCAAGCCGTGGCTTTTTTGTTTATCGCATCATCATGCGGGGCGCATCTAGCGCCAGCGCGGCGGCGGCGGTCCCCAGCCGGGGTGCCGGACGTGTCGCGGACCCATGAAATGCGGTGGATGGTGCCAGGGCGAAAAGCCGTGGCGCGTGTACACGACCGGAGGCGGCCACATGGGCGCGGGATGCATGAAGACGACGGGCGGTGGCGGCGCGTAGAAGGCGCCCGGAATGCCGATGCCCACGCCCACGTTGACGTTCACGCGCGCCTGCGCCGCCGGCATGGCGCAAAGCGTAGTCAGCGCCGAGACGAAAGCAAACTTCAACACGCAGGGTTTCATCGTCGTGCCTCACGTTGAGTCGGGTCGAGCCAGGTCGAGTCGTGCGGTCCCCGGTGCGCGCGGCGGCTTACTTCGAGTGCGCTTCGGCGGGACGGAAAGCGGCGTCCGCAAGCTTTTTCTGCGAGTCGGGCATGCTCGTATAGAGCGCCGCGAACGCATCGAGCATCGCCTTGCTGCCTTCGGCGTTGGCCTGGGCGATCTCATTCCACGATTGCAGGTTCTCCACCGCGGTCTGCTTCTGCGCGTTGTCGTGCCTTTGCTGGATCAGGTCGTCCACCGATTTGGCGTTATTACGCATCACGTCGGCCACTTTCGCCCACTGGTCTTCTTCGGCGGGAGTAATCTTCAGTTCGGCATGCAATTCTTTCACCCGGTCGTCGACCGTTTCCTCGTGATGCGGATGCGACGACGCGGCTGGCGCGCTGGCTTGCGCCCAGCACGTGGAAGCGCCCAGCATGGCTAGCGCAAGCAGGACAGGTTTCATTGTCAGTCCTCGCGAAAAGCGTTCGCCGGCCGTGGCCGGCAAGTCGGAACGAACCATTTTGATCATAGCAGCGCAAGCAAACAATTCAATTCTGGCGGCCTGTCTGTAACAGGGAATCGGGCACGATTCCCGAAAGCACCACGCTTCACTCGTAACGAGCATCGGCTGGATTCGTCGCGCGGCGAATCATTCTGGCGATACAAGGAGGCAACGTGGCGATTCGAATGGCATCTTGCGGGGAAACCTTTTCGTGCTCCGAACCGGGGCCGCGTCCGCCGTGGGCCAGGCTGGCGTGCATGGCGCTGGCCGTGGCCACGCTGGCGGGCCATGCGCCGGTGAGCCGCGCGGCCGTGTCCTTCATGCGCCCGCCGCGCGAGGCGCGCTCCGACGAGCCGCTCGTCGTGACGATCGTGTACACCGGCGACGCGCCTTCGGGCACCACCATCGACGTGCCGCGCAACCTGACCATTACGCTCACCAACGGCGAGGCGCTGCCCAAGGCGGTGCTGCTCACGCGCGATGCGAGCGCGCCCGAACACGTGCGGCTCGAAACGGGCGAAATGAAGGCGGTCAGTTATCGCGCGCCCTGGCCGGAGTGGGCGCGCGGCGCGGTGCGTATCGACGTGCCCGACGTGGACGTGTCGCCTTCGGTGGTCCTGCTCACGCGCAAGCCGGCAACGGCCACAGCGAGCGCGGGGACTTCCACCAACGCGTCCGCCAACGCGCCGGGAAGCTCACCAGGAAGCACACCAGGAAGCACGCCCGCAGCCGTTGCGCCTGCATCCACAACGCTCGCCATCGCGCCCGCCGAAGGACCGATGGCGGGCAACGCGTCGCTCGCGGCCCAGATGCCGCCTTCGAGCGTGACGCCTTCGAATTCGCTCGTGCCGGATCTCACCACCTTCCTCAAGGGCCGCTTTTCGTTCTACCAGCCCACGTATTTCGCGGACGGCTGGGCCTCCAACGATTCGGATCTCGCGAAATTCCAGATCAGCTTCAAGTTCCGTTTTGTATTGCCCGATGATCCGCGCTCGCGAGGTTTCGTCGACAACCTTTATTTCGCGTATACGCAAACGTCGCTGTGGGACATCAACGAATATTCGGCGCCGTTCCGCGATACGAGCTACATGCCCGCGCTGTTCTATTACCTGGAGGACACCGGGTGGCGGTCGAAGTGGTTCACGCGCATGGGGATAGAAGCCGGTTATGAGCACGACTCGAACGGGGAAGATGGACCGGAGTCGCGCGGCCTGGATTATTTTTACGTGAAGCCGATCTGGGACTTCGGCGACATCAACGCGAACCATCTGACCATTGCGCCGAAAATCTATGGGTACACGCATATCGCCGGAGAGAACTCGGATATCGCGGACTATCGCGGTTACGTCGACTTGCTGATCAAATACGGCAGCCCGGATGGCTGGCAACTCGCGACCACGCTGAGAAAGGGCACGAAGTCGTGGTACGGCAGCGTCGATGCGCAATTTACATACCCGCTCGCCAAGCTGTTCGGCAACGCCTGGGGCGGCTATTTGTGGGTCGGGTATTTCAACGGCTACGGCGAGGATCTGCTCGATTACAACCAGCACCGCTGGTCCGCGCGCATCGGCTTTGCCGTATCGCGCTGATATCGCGCTGATCTTCATACGATTAAATTTGCCTGATGGCCAACGGACTCGCGCCTGCGGTCGATCTGGCTTCATCGCACGCAGCGCGGTGAGGCGCAAGCGCTTTGCGCCGGGCACCGCGATTGCGCGCGTTTCCCGGCGTGCGTCAACGGCAGCGGGTGAATTCGAATCGTTCGCCGCGGGCGCGCGCACACCGGAGGGAACGATCATGAATGACGACCGCGAAGCGCGCGTCCGGCGACGCGCATACCAACTCTGGCAGGACGACGGCGCGCCGCAAGGCAAGGCGGACGAATACTGGAGCCGCGCGGAGAGGCAAATTGCCGCCGAATCGGACGCCGACGGCGACGGCGCCCATATCGCCAGCGATCAGGCGGGCAAGCGCCGGATCGTCGGCGAACCCTTGCAGGAAAGCAACACGATGCCGCCCAACGAACTGGCACGGGACAAGCGGCGCGGCTGAGGCTGCGCGCGTTTGAAGCGTGCCCGCCCGGGCGGGTGCGCTTCAGAAAAGCTGCCGGACCCCGAGATTGACGGCCGTGGTGGTTCCCGCCGGTGCGAAGAGCGTGTTGGCCGACGAAAGCCCTTCGCCCGCAACGAGACCGAGGCGTGCATTGCCGTCGTTGTGCACGACGCCCACCTGCGCATAGAGCGACGTGCGTTTGGACAGCGAATACGACGCGCCGATCGAGCCGAGCACCGCGTGGCTCGACGTTTCGTTACGGTCGGTCATGTACCACACGCCGCCGTTCACGTCGATGGTTGGCGTGATCAGATAGTCGAGGCCGCCGCCGTACAGGTTGTTGCTCGGGCCGCCGCTCACGCGAAAGCTCGTGAACGACGCCTTTGCCGTCACGGTGCCGAACCGGTACGTGGCGCCGAGCATGCGGCCCTGAAAAGGCACGGCCGTGGGCGGCACGGTGTCGGCGGCGGGGCTCGCGTTGCTGTCGAACCAGGCGGCCTCGACCATGAGGTCCTGCCATTGCCACTTGAGGCTTGCGGAAACCTGCTTGCCCGCCTGGAAGTCGCCTGGCACATTGCCGAACGCATAGAGCACGCTGCCTTGCAGGCCATATAACACCGGGCTCGTGTACGAAACGGCGTTGCGCGTGAAGATGCCCGTGGCGGCCACGGTGTTCAGCCACGGCAGCAGCGAACTGCCCGTCATGGATAGGCGTGGGTCCAGGTCGTAGAGCGCGAAGAAGAAGGGCGAGAACTGCAAGCCGAGTTTCACGTCGCCAAAACCGCCGCTCATGCCCACCCAGGCCTGGCGGCCGAAGAGATTGCCGTTCGAGTCGTTGAAGCCGCCCGTGCCCATGTTGATGCCGCTTTCAAGTGTGAAGTTCGCCTTCAGGCCGCCGCCAAGGTCCTCAGTGCCCTTCAGGCCGAACACCGAAGGTGAGAGTCCGCTATCGCCGAAGCCGATGAACTTGCCGCCGTTCGTGTCCGTGGCGGGGTTCAGTGTCTTGCTCAGATACAGCACGCTGGCGTCCAGCACGCCATACAGCGTCACGCTGCTTTGGGCGTGCGCGGCCCCGGCGAGCGACAAACCGGCCGCGATAGCCGTGAAATTGCGCGCAAAAGAAAAGCGGTTCATATGTCTCCTTCTATTTATAAAGTAATACTAAATAAATGGTCCGGCGAACGGATTTCGAGACACTCGATCGCCGAAGGCAGCAAACGACAGCGATGCGTGATAAGCACGGGCGGGAGGCGCACCCCGAACTGCGGGTGCGCGCGCCCGTGCCGTTGTTCCCGCTTGCGGCCCGCCGAGACTCAAATCGACTTGAAAAGCGGGCTGCGCGCCGCGCCTTGCTCGCCGTCGGCGTGGGTGAGGAACTTCTCCGTGTAGATGTCGCGTTCGAACAACTGGCCCTGCATGAGCGTGCGAATCGCGGCTTCGATCATGACCGGCGGCCCGCAAAGGTACGCCTTGTGGCCGCGGAAATCGCCCGCGAAATGGCTGCGCGCCGCTTCGTGCACGTAACCGCGAAAGCCGTCCCAGCCCGAGTCGGCGGGTTCGTCGGAAAGGGCCGGCACGTAGCTGAAGTTCGCATGACGCCCGGCAAGCGCGAGGAACGCATCGTGGTAGTAAAGCTCGCTGCGGCTACGTGCGCCGTAGAGCAGGGTGATGGGCCGCGCGTCGCCTTGCGCGAGCAGATCGAGCAGCATCGAGCGCGGGCTCGAAAGGCCCGAGCCGCCCGCGATCAGGATGATGGGCTGCGGGTCGGAGGCGCGCACGAAGAAGCGCCCGAACGGCCCGGCAAAGCGCAGCGTGTCGCCCACATTCAGTTGCTCGTGCAACCATGTCGTGCCCTTGCCGCCGGGCACGCGCCGCACGTTGAGCTCGATGCGCGCCGCGCTGCCCGGCTCGCCCGCGAGCGAAAACGCGCGGGGCATGCTCTCGCCCGGTATCTGCACGTTCACGTACTGGCCCGCCTGGAACGCGATGCCTTCGCCTGGCAGTTCGACGAAAATACCCTTGATGGTGGGCGTGAGGTCGACGACCTCGGCCACGCGCCCCACATGGTCGCGCACCGGGAAATGGCGCGCATCCGGGTCTTCGTCGATATCGGCTTCGATCGTCACGTCGGACTGCACGCGCGCGCAGCAGGCGAGGCACTTGCCTTCGTCGCGCTCGAAGTCCATGAGCGCGAACGGGGACGCCTCGCCGTGCTCGATCTCGCCGTCGCTCACCTGCACCTTGCACGTCGCGCACAGGCCGTGGCAGCACGCGTGCGGCAGCCACACGCCCGCGCGCAGGCACGCGTCGAGCAGCGTCTGGTCCTCTTCGATCTCGATCGTCTGGCCGATCGGCTCGATGGTCAATTGATAGCTCATGATGCTTGCCTCCCGTGCTAGCTGTGCGAACCGCCGATGCCCGTGAGCCCTGGCGTGCGCAGGCGCAGCAGGGCCTTGTGGCCCAGACCGTTCTCCACGAGGCTGGCGTTGAAGTCGGGCGTGAAGCGCTCGCGCGAGCGGAACCATTCGATGCTTTCGGGTCGCACCGAGTGCCAGTCCGGATGCATGCCGTACATGGCCGCAATGACTTCCTGCGCGAGCGTGGCGAAACGCATGCCGGGCGCGACGGCGATGCAATGCGGGGCGCAGAACATGAGGTGATCTTCCCAGCCCACGTAAAGCAGATGGTTGCCGTGGAAGTTCTCCACGCTATCGCGCATCGGCCCGCTGTAGCCTTCGTTCAAAGCGACGACTGCCATGATGTGTCTCCGTGTGTTTGGCGTGGTTGCGGCAGGACCTACGCTGCGCGCCGTGTGGGTTGGTCTTCGCTTGCGGCTTCGTTACCCGTTTCCCTGGCGACCTCGCCGCCATACGCGGGCTTGCCGGTCCACTGCCGCCAGTTCGCGCAATCGGGCGAGTCCTCGAACTCATGGCCGTCCGCGCCCGGTTCGATGTGGTAGTAGCGCAGCACTTCGCGCATGGGGTCGAAGCCGGGCGCGGCGGGATCGGCGTCGGCTTCGAAGCAGTTGCCCTGGTAGATCTGGTGCACGGGCAGCCACGCCTGCACGTACTTCTCGGGCTCGTTGTCGAAGATGTCCTTGCAGCCGTCGGAGCAGAAGTGGAACTTGTTGCCGAGGTAGTCGCTCTCGCGATAGCAGATTTTCGTGGGATCGTCGGGCTCGGTGAAGGCCATGGGAATCTGGCACACCTGGCACAGCATGGGCAGCGAGTTGTTGTAGAAGCGCTTGCCTTCCTGCTGCTGGCGACGCCAGTATTCGAAGCGCGGACGATAGAGCGTGTCGAAGGTCGCCGGGTACTTCTGCGCGAGCCAGTCCATCTCGTCGTCGGTGGGAATCCACGTGTGCATGGCGGCGGCGTGCGTGTAGTTGTAGAAGATGCCCCACGCCTCGTGCGAGAGACGATCCTTCTCTTTGGTCGCGACGTCGTGATACTTCGGCAGGCGAATGCCGTAGCGCTCCAGATCGTGAAAGAGCGCGCCGCCGTTCTGCTCGAAATAGGTTTCCCATGCTTCCTGCCACGACATGATGCGTTTGGGCAGCATGTAATCCATCATCATCGCGACGAGCGTGAGCAGGCGGTAGCCGCGCCAGAACCACTTGTCGATCCACTTCTGGATGATCGGCACGTTGCCGGGGTCCTGTTCGAGCAGGAACTTCACGACTTCGAGGCCGAGCGTCATGTGGCGTGACTCGTCCGACTGCGCCGAAAAGCCGAACGTGACCGTCGCCATGTCGCCGTTGAACGCCGCCCCCGACATGAACGGCATGAAGAGCAGATTCGTGAGCACATATTCGAATGAGAACGAGATGGCGGTGACGAACTCGAACGGCCCGGCGCTCATGGCGTCTTCGAAATACGACTTCGGCACGGACAGATACCAGACGCGGTCATGCATGTGCCGGAAGTCGTGAAAGCCGTTGAAGAACTTGTTGTACTGGCTGATCGTGTGCACCTGGGTCTGGGCGTGGCGCAACTCGTCGATGGCCTGCATCTGGCAGGCGATGCGCGCGCCCGCGCCGCGAAAGTTGCGGCCCGCGAGCGCAAAGCCGCGATGCGCCGCGTATTCGAGCGGGCTCACACCCGTGAGGAACAGCTTGAGCGCATTGATGTAGCGCGGGTCGGTCACGTTGAACTGGCCGTTGTTCTGCTGGAACGCGTCGATGATCGCGTAGAGCTTGCGCTCCTTTTCGCCCTGGTATTTCCAGTAGGCGTCCATCGTGAGGCGGAACGGGTCTTCCCAGCGGTCCCAGTCGTGGACCTTGATGCCCTCGAAGCGGTCGTACGGGAAGATCGCGTCCATCGGTTGATAGGTGCTCTCCCACGCAAGGCCGCGCGTGAGCATTGCATAGTTTTCCTTAATACTCAGTTTTTTGGGCGAGGATGCCGGCGTGCTCATGGTGTGTCTCCGTGTCGTTTTGGGCTCAGGCGTTCCACGCCAGGATGAATTCGTCGTCGGTTTCGTCGATGTTGCCGGAGAGCGAGATCAGGTTCAGTTGCAGCTCGCGCAGGTCGAACGGACGGCCGATGCGCGCCTCGATCGATTCGCGCTTGATGACGATGCGCCCCTGCGCATCGATCTTCACCATGGCGGGCAGCGCGTTGACCACGGCGTGCGGGTTGTCTTCGGCAATGGCTTCGACGATCGGGCGCGAGTCGTCGTTGGTCTGGAAGGCGATGAAGACGGTGTCAGCCATGTCGGGCCTCCGCGCGCGTGGCGCTCTCGCCGATCGCGATGCCGGTCTTGAGCGTGGCGTCGACCCAGCGGCTCGTTTCGTCGAACCAGGCAATCGCGAACTCGTTGAGCATGCCGAGTCCCGCGCCGCATTGCGCCGAGAGCCGCGCATCGATATGGCGATAAACGAGCGGGTAGAGCAGGCCGTCGAGCACGGCGTTTTGCGCGGTGAAGGTTTCGAACCAGTCCTGCACGACCATGAGGTCTTCGACCAGGCGGCGCAACGGCTGCCACATGGGGGCGTCGAGCCAGGCCGCCTTGCCCGCCACGAGCGAACTGCCGAGATTGCCGTCCAGCACGAGGCCGATGCGCGAGAGATACTGCGCGAGGCCGAGGCGATCCATGCTGTGATACATCGTGGCCTGCGTGATGGCGGTGCCCCAGCCGTAGGCCGTGACGAAGCAGTTGTTCGTGTTCGCGGCCCACTCCACGTGGCGCAGCGGCACCATGATCGAGGCGATGCGTTCTTTCTGTTCGTCGGGCAAGCCGGAGAGCAGCGCGCGCCGCGTGACGAACTCGATGTTCTTTTCCATCGTGTCCTGCTGGCGCGCGCGGGCGATCGTATAGGCGCCGTAGTAGTACTGGCGCGGGTCCTTGAACGCGTACCAGTCGTTCATGCGGATCGCTGTGCGCGCCTTGTCGTAAAGCTCGTATTGCGGCTGCCACAGCGGGCGGTAGTGGAAATTGACCTCGGGTTGCAGGTCGAACGTCGCTTCCTGATAGCGCGACGCGGGCTTGTCGGCGCCGAGCCGACGCGCGATGTGCGAGAACGTCTGCCGCACCGGCTGCACCGCCGAGGTCTTGATGTCGATTTGCATCTGTTGCTCCTCCTTGTTATCGATTGCGCATGCAACGTTGTTTATTCGGCGAGACCGGGTTGGCCATAACGCCACTTGAGTTCTTCCGCGTCGAGCGCCGCGGCTTCCACGGCGGAAAGCCGCACGACGTCGTGCGTTGCGCAGAACGCGCGATAGTCGGACTCGCGCATCACCAGTTCCACGCAAATGCGCGGGTCGCCAATCGAGAATTCGAACTCGACGAAGCCGTCGGCGCGGTGCGCCTTCGTTCGCACGTAGCGCCGCGCCACATCGAAGGGCCGTTCCAGCGCGGTGACGAGCGATTGCGGTTTGCTCATTGCCTCCTCCGTTTTGATCCACGCGGCGCTTCGATGTGCTTCGATCTTTTCGTGCAATGCGCCGCGTGGTGTTCCCTATATGCAATGAGCGGGCCAGGGCGCAGCGGGTGGCGTGTGGTGGGCGTAGCGCCGTGAGGGCGAGGCCTTGCGCGTGCGGCGTTTGGCGCGATCGGGCCGCTTCGCGATGGGCGGCGGCACCCGTCGCGAGGCATGCGGACGGTTCGACCAAATGATCGAATGCCCGGCGTGAGGCCCGAAACCGCTTGCTCAAACGAGCATCGGGGATTACCCGCAGGGCCGACGGCGGCGCGCGATTGCGTCTTGCGCGGCCAGGCGGCTTCCCCTATCGTGTGGCCGTTCATCGAAGCGGAGAGCAGCGCAGCATGGGTACGCAACGCAAGGCGGAGCCAGCGAGGGACCGCACGGGGGATCGGACGGGCGATCAGGCGGGCGATCACACGGGCGGACAGATGAAACTCGTGACGCCCAAGGGCGCGCGCGTGGACAGCCTGCGTTATCCCGACATCGCCGACCTCATGTCGCGCCTGCGCTTCGCGCCCGGCAACGGCCGCATCTGGCTCGACGATCAGCGCATGGTGCTGCTGCACGCGCAGTCGCTCGGCACGCTGCGGCGCGAGCTCATCGACAGTCTCGGCATCGACGCCGCGCGCGGGCTGCTCACGCGCATGGGCTACAACTCGGGCGCGCGCGACGCGGAACTCGTGGGCAAGGTGCGCGCCGCGAACGACGTGGCCGAGATGTTCGCGGTAGGGCCGCAATTGCACATGCTCGAAGGGCTGACCGAGGTGGAGCCGGTGCGGCTCGAAATCGACGTCGAGAAGGGCCACTACTACGGCGAGTTTCTCTGGAAGGGCTGCGCCGAAGACGAAGAGCACGTGCGCATTTACGGCATTGGCGCCGAGCCCGCGTGCTGGACGCAGATCGGTTACGCGAGCGGCTACACGAGCGTGTTCATGGGGCGGCCGATTCTTTATCGCGAGGTGGAGTGCCGCGCGCTCGGGCAATCGTATTGCCGCATCATCGGCAAGCCGATCGAGGCGTGGGGCGACGAGGCCACCAACGATCTGCGCTTCCTGAAAGCGCAATCGTTCACGCAGGGGCTCGCCGCGAGCGACGAGCACACGCATGCGCTGAGCGGTTACGGCGCGCTCGCGCCGCGCGAAACGCCCACCGCGTTCGGCGACGGCAACATGGTGGGGGCGTCGCCGGGCTTCAATGCCGTTTGCCACATGATCCGGCGCGTGGCGGGCACGCGCGCGACGGTGCTCTTTCTCGGCGAAAGCGGCGTGGGCAAGGAAGTGTTCGCGCGCACGCTGCATCGCATCAGCAAGCGCAGCGAAGGCGCGTTCGTCGCGATCAACTGCGCGGCCATTCCCGAGTCGCTCGTGGAGTCGGAACTCTTCGGCGTCGAGAAGGGCGGCTTCACAGATGCCACGCAAAGCCGGCCCGGACGTTTCGAGCGCGCCAACGGCGGCACGCTCTTTCTCGACGAGATCGGCATTCTCACCATGACGGCGCAGGGCAAGCTGTTGCGCGCGCTACAGGAAGGCGAGATCGAGCGCGTGGGCGACACGCAAACGCGGCGTGTGGACGTGCGCGTGGTGGCGGCCACCAATCTCGACCTGCGCGACGAAGTGCGCGCGGGGCGCTTTCGCGAGGACCTCTTTTTCCGGCTCAACGTGTTTCCGGTGCGCGTGCCTTCGCTGCGCGAGCGCAAGGAAGACTTGCCGGTGCTGCTCAATCACTTCCTGCGCAAATACCGCGAGCGCCACGGGCGCAACGTCACGGGCTTCACGAGCCGCGCCATCGACGCGATCCTCAGCTACAACTGGCCCGGCAATATCCGCGAACTGGAGAACATCGTGGAGCGCGGCGTGATACTCGCCGCCGACGACGGCGCGATCGACGTGGGCCATCTCTTCATCAGCGGGGAAACCTTCGATCTCTCGGTGTTCGGCGTGGACGAGCACGGCGCGCTGCTGCCCTCCGACAAGCTCAATATGCTCGCGGGGTCGGAGGACGAAGCGGGGCGCGTCACGCGTCAGGTCACGAGCCTGTTGATGGGCACGGAAAACGAAGGCCCGCCGCTCTCGCTCGACGACATCGAGTCCGCGTTGCTCAAGAGCGCGGTGCGCCAGGCGTCGGGCAACCTCTCGGCGGCGGCGCGCAACCTCGGCATCACGCGCGCACAACTGGTTTATCGGCTCAAGAGCCGCGGTTTGCGGGTGTGATCGAACCGCAGGGGGCGCGCGGCCGAAGCGCCCGCGCTCAATGGTGCGCGAAGAGGCCGTTGCGACCCTCGTTGTGCATGTTCGAGGCATGGTTCGACGCCTGTGTGAAGGCGCGAGACGAACCCGGCACCGAAGCATTCGAGGTGCCGCCGCCCTCCATGCCATAGCCCGATGAGTCATTGGCGCGTTGCGTGCCGGACCCCTGCGAAGTGTGTTGCGGCATTTGCGCCGGGGTGGTGCTTTGCGCGAAGGCGGCCGGGGTCAGCGCAACACCGAGCGAAAGAATGGCGGAAACAAGTAGTGCTTTCATGATATGGACTCCATCGTGGATATTGATTCGTAATCCTGATAAGTGATGCCGGACTGGACACGCCAGGCACGACGCTTGCGGAACGACACGCCATGCTTTTCTGCACGACGTATGTACCCAGCGTACGCATCCAACCTTAGAGTTTGCTTATGCACAAGCAAGCGGCGCATATCTGCCTTTACGGGCCACATTCATGCAGCCTGGGTATTCAGCTAAGGTTTAGCTAAGGAAAGGGGCCTTATAGTCGCAGGCTGTTCCATTTCGCCCGTCATGTGGCGCAAGGAGTGTCCAATGACTTCCGCTTCACGAACTTTTATCGACCACGCGGTGAGCAAGGTTCCCGCGGTGACGCTCGGCTTCTGGATCATCAAGGTGGCGTGCACCACGCTCGGCGAAACGGGCGGAGACTGGGTGACGATGTCACTGAACCTGGGCTACCTGGTCGGCTCCCTCATCTTTCTCGCGGGCTTCGTCGTGCTGGTTTCGGCGCAGATTCGTGCCCGCAACTTTTATCCCTGGCTCTACTGGGCAACCATCGTCGCCACGACCACGCTCGGCACGACGCTGGCCGATTTTTTCGACCGCTCGCTCGGTGTCGGCTATCCCGGCGGCGTGTCGATTATTCTCCTGTTGCTGATCACGAGCCTGGGCGTCTGGTATCGCGCGGAAGGCACGGTGTCGATCGAGAGCGTCGCGAGCGCGCGCGTCGAATGGTTTTACTGGACCACGATCCTCTTTTCGCAAACGCTGGGCACGGCGCTGGGCGACTGGGTCGCCGGTGAGGATCGCGGCGGGCTGGGCTTGGGCTACGAAATGGGCGCGGTGATCTTCGGCGCGGCACTGGTCGTCGTGGGCCTGCTGTGGCTGTGGCCGCGCGTGTCGCGCACGGCGCTCTTCTGGTTTGCGTTCGTGCTCACGCGCCCGCTCGGCGCGACGCTGGGCGACCTGCTCGACAAGCCCGTGGCGCAAGGCGGCCTGGAATTCAGCCGGCTTTATGCGTCCGCGCTGCTGCTCATCTTCATCGTCGGCTGTATCGCCGTGCTGCCGCAGCGCGCCGCGCGACGCGCAAGCGCCGCCTGAAGCCGATTTTCCATGTCATCTCGAAAACATACTATGATTCGGCTTACGCCGCGCTTGCGGTTAGAACGACAAACGGTGACCCGCGCAACGTAGCCGCATCCCGCCTCAGCTTGCCTCGTCACCCAGAACACGCATATTCGGGGGAAAGCTGTGACAGGCGTATTGCTGATCGATGACCACGCGATGTTCCGTGAGGGCTTGCTGCTCACGATCGCGAAGGCGGACCCGGAACTCACGGTGCACGACGTGGCCAGCGGCCACGCGGCGCTCGCCGCCGTCCACGAGCATGCGGACATCAGCAGCGTGATCATGGACTACTACCTGCCCGACATCGGCGGCGCGGCGCTGGTGAAGGGGCTGCGGCAGTTGCGTCCCGGCGTGCGCATTCTCGTGCTCTCCGCTTCCGAAGACCCCGACGACCGGCAAAACGCGCTCGCGGCGGGCGCGCATGCGTTCGTGCACAAGTCGGCGGACAGCCGCACGCTCGTGAACGCGCTGGCGTGCGTGCGGGCGGGCATGCCGTGGCACGAGGGCGCGACAACGGTCATCCGGGTGCCGCCGCTGACGCCCATGCGCAGCGCCGCGCACACGGACGAGGCCACGCTGCTGAGCACACTCACGCCGCGCCAGGGCGAGGTGCTGCGCCTCGTGTGCAACGGGCTGCGCAACCGGGAGATCGCCGATCATCTCGGCATGACCGAGCGCACCGTGAAGGCGCACGTTTCCGCCGTGCTCACCGCGCTCGGCGCGCTCAACCGCACGCAGGCCACGCTCATCGCGCGTCGCGGCGGCCTCTTCGGCAAGCCCCAGTAAGTCCCCGCAGTCATCCGTCACGCCTTATCAGGGCCACTACAGGCCAGCGAGGGCCTGTCCACGGCCTTTCCACACGCCTCCCACGCGCTCGCCGATTTTTTCGGCGACCTGTACTTTAGGCCAATGCGGCCCAAAAACATTCTTCGTAAGATTGCCTGCGCTGCCAGCCAACGGCCAACGCCGGCGGTTTCGGCTTCTTTACGGAGACCAGCATGTCCAATAGCCTGCAAAAGTGGGTGGGACGCAATCGCCCGCCACGTGTTCAGATCACCTACGACGTCGAGACCGGCGACGCGATCGAAAAGCGCGATTTGCCGTTCGTAGTGGGTCTTTTCGCGGATCTTTCGGGTCATCCCGCCGAGCCGCTGCCCAAGCTCAAGGAGCGCCGCCTCGTCGAGATCGACCGCGACAACTTCAACTCGATCATGGGCAAGATCCGCCCGCGCCTCGACCTTTCGGTGCCCGACACCGCGAAGGGCGAGGGCAGCCTGCGCCTCGAACTCACGTTCGACAAGTTCGCCGACTTTCATCCGGAAGCCATCGTGCGCCAGGTGCCGCGCCTCGCGAAGCTGCTCGAAGCGCGCCAGCAACTGCGCGACCTGCTCGCCAAACTCGACGGCAACGACGAACTCGACTCGATGCTCGAGCGCATCGTGCAAAGCTCGGAAGAACTGAAGCAGGTGCAAAGCCAGGCACAGTCGGGCGAAGGCCTCGCGGCCCACGCCGTGCCGGAAGCACCGGCCGCATAACAGGCACAGCCACGGTCGTTGCGGGCGCAACGGCATCAATCGGGGGTAGGGAAATGACCAGCAACACGGCGGCCGATATTGCGGCCAGCGAAGGCACAGTCACGCTCGAAGCGGCCGGAGAAAGCGGGCTGAGCCTGCTGGAGCGCATTGTTCAGGAAGGCAACATGGCGGTCGAGCCTTCGCAGCGGGTGTATGCGAAGCAGTTGATCGGCCAGCTCGCCTCGCAGATTCTCGACGAAGGCATGCGCACGAGCCCGGACAAGAGCGTCGTGGCGATGATCAACGAACGCGTGGCCGAAATCGACGCGCTGCTCTCGGACCAGCTCAACGCCATCATGCACGACCCGGCGTTCCAGGCGCTGGAGGCTTCGTGGACCGGCCTGCACGACATGGTGTACGGCACGGAAACGGGCAGCAACCTCAAGCTGCGCCTCCTGAACGTCACGAAGAAGGAACTGCTCAAGGATCTCGAATCCGCCGTCGATCACGACATGAGCCTGCTCTTCAAAAAAATCTACGAAGAGGAGTACGGAACGTTCGGTGGCTATCCGTATTCGCTCCTGCTCGGCGACTACACGTTCGGCCGCGACCCGCAGGACATCGCGCTGCTCGAACGCATGTCGAAGGTGGCCGCCGCCGCGCACGCGCCGTTCATCGCCGCCGCCGCGCCGAGCCTCTTCGACCTCAAGTCGTTCACCGACCTGGGCGTTACGCGCGACCTCTCCAAGACCTTCGAGAGCGCCGAGCTTGCGGGCTGGCGCGGTTTTCGCGAGACGGAAGATTCGCGCTACGTGTCGCTCGTGCTGCCGTCCTATGCGGCGCGCCAGCCCTACGGCGCGAAGACGAATCCGCTCGAAAACCTGAACTTCGAGGAGGACGTGGACGGCACCGACCACAGCAAATACCTGTGGGCGAACTCGGCGTGGCTGCTGGGCCTGCGCATCACCGACGCCTTTGCGAAGTACGGCTGGGCCACGGCAATTCGCGGCGTGGAAGGCGGCGGCCGCGTGGAAGGGCTCGTTGCGCACACGTACACGACGGGCGAGGGCGACGTGGTGCTGAAGTGCCCGACCGAAGTGACGATCACCGACCGCCGCGAGAAGGAACTGAGCGACCTGGGCTTCATTTCGATCGTGAATTCGAAGGGTTCGAACTCGGCCACGTTCTTCGGCAGTCAGACCGTCAACAAGCCGAAGGTCTACAACAAGGACGCGGCGAACGCCAACGCGCAGCTTTCCGCGCGCCTGCCCTATGTGCTGGCCGCTTCGCGCTTCGCGCACTACATCAAGGTGATCATGCGCGACAAGGTCGGCTCGTTCCAGTCGCGCGCCGATATCGAGAACTACCTGAACAACTGGATCGCCGACTACGTGCTCATCAATCCGTCGGCATCGCACGCGCAGAAGGTCAGTTATCCGCTGGGAGAAGCGCGTGTGGACGTGACGGAGGTGCCGGGCAAGCCGGGCGCCTATCGCGCGACCTGCTTCCTGCGTCCGCATTTCCAGATGGAAGAACTGACTGCGTCGATCCGGCTTGTCGCCGAATTGCCCGCAGCGGCCGCCTAAGCCGCGCCACGAACGAGGGTTGGACGCTGCACGGTTGCGCGGGGGTGCGCCGTGCGGGGCCACGCATCATAGATTGAACGGGGGACCACATGGATACGATTCTGCTTGAACTGAAGGACATCAAAGGCAATTCCAGGCTCGACGAGCACACCGACAAGATCATTATCGAGAGCTTTTCGTTCGGGCTCGCCCTGCCGATTTCGCCCGATCCGGCCAAGAGCGAGCGCACGCTCGGCCGCCCGTCGTTCAACGAGGTGGGGATCGCCAAATACTCGGACCAGTCCACGCCCGCGCTTTATAGCGCCTGCGCGGCGGGCACGAAGCTCGGCGACGCAACGGTGCTCGTCGGGCGCAACGAGGCCGGCAAGTTCATGCTGCACATGAAGTACGTGCTCAAGAACGCGATGATCTCCGTGATCAACAGTTCCGCGGGCGGCGCGATGATGGACAACCTCTCGATCAACTTCACGCAGGTCACCGCCGAATACACGCAGCAGGATACGACGGCGGACAAGAAGGGCACCGCCGCCTTCGGCTGGGATCTGGCAACCAACAAGGCCATCACGCCGCCCAAGAGCTGAAGCGTGCGGCGTCGCGGGGCGGATCGTGAGCGATCGGTCCCGCGCGTCGTGAAACGCACGAGCACGAGCGTCATCACGAGATGTCGGCCATCGACAACGGTACACCCATGCCTCTTTTCGACCGGCTTGGTGCGCAAGGCGAAGCGTACCTGCCGGACGAGGACGCGTTGCGCGCGTCGATCGCACGCGATCTGGCGCGGCTCCTGAACACGCGCGCACGCCAGCCTTACGAAGCGTGGCTCGCGGGAGACGGCAGCGCGATCGACTATGGCTTGCCCGACTTCTCGGCGCGCACCTTGCGTTCGGGCGCGGACCGCGAAGCCATCGCCGCCGCGGTCGCGCGCGCGATCGCGTGGTTCGAACCGCGCCTCGTCGACGTCGCCGTGGGTTTCAACGAAACGGATCGTCATGCCAACGATGCGGTGCTCACCATCCGCGCCACGATGCGCGCGGGCGAGCGCATCAGTCATGTCGCGTTCGAGCTCGCCGGGGGCGCGCTTTCGATCGCCGACCCGTCACCCGACCCGCGCAACGATCATGGCTGAAACCGTGTCCGACGACATTCTCCATTACTACAAGCGCGAACTCGCCTATCTGCGCCACGAAGGCGCGGACTTCGCCGCGCGCTATCCGAAAGTCGCCGCACGCCTCGGCCTGCACGGCGCGGAATCGCTCGACCCGCACACCGAACGCCTGATCGAGGCGAGCGCGTTTCTCGCCGCGCGCGTGCACCGCGATCTCGACCAGACGTTCCCGCAAGTGGCTTCGGCGTTGCTGGAAAACGTGTGTCCCTCGCTCGTGCAGCCGGTGCCCTCCATGACGATTGCGCAATTCGAGCTCGACCCGAGCCAGGGCAAGGTGACAGCGGGCTTTCCGGTGCCGCGTCACACCGGCCTGCACGCGCGCGCCGAAACGGGTGACGTGTGCCGCTTTCGCACCGAGTGGGACACGACGCTGTGGCCGCTGCGAATCGCCGACGCGAGCCTGGGCGACGACGCCACGCTGCGCCTGCATCTCGCCTGCGAGGCGGGCGTGCACTGCAACGAACTGGAACTCGACAGCCTGCGCATTCATTTGCACGGCGACTGGATGACGACGATGCCGCTCTATGAGTTGCTCGCGCCCGGCGTGTCGGACATCGCGTTGCGTGAGCCGAACGGCGCGGTCGTGCCGTTGCGCCGCGCGGCGTGGCGCGAAGTGGGCTACGCGCCCGAGCACGCCGTGCTGCCGCTGCCGCCCCACGCGCAGCCGGCATACGGACTCATGCAGGAGTACTTTGCGTTTCCACGCAAGTTCCACTTCTTCGATCTGCTGTTGCCCGACGGCTTGCCCGTGGCGGGCCCAGGCTGCGAAATCGTGCTCCGCCTCAACGGCGCGGCGCGCGGGCTCGCGGCGATCGGCGCGCAGCATTTCCGGCTCGGTTGCACGCCGGTCGTCAATCTGTTCGCGCAGACGAGCGAGCCCATCGCCATCGATCATCGTCACTACGAGTACCGGCTCGTGGCGGACCGGCAGCGCGAGGCGGTCACGGAAATCCACTCGGTCGTTTCGGTCGTGGCAAGCGATCCCACCAGGGCGAGCGCCGAGACGATTCCCTCGTTTGCCGCAGCCGATTACACGGATGCCCACGCGGGCGCGAACGGCGCGACGCCCTGCTGGGTGGCGCGGCGCGAGCGCAGCCTGCGCGGTGACATCGCGGGCACGGACACGTATCTGAGTTTCGTCGATGCGGGTCCCCGCTGGCGCTCGCCGCAAGGCCCGGTCGTCTACGCGAACGTGCTGTGCACGAACCGGCGCCTTGCGCAGCAGTTGAGCGTGGGCGCGCGCATGAGCGTGGAGCGCGCCGCGCCGAACGTGCGCGTGCGCTGCCTTTACGAGCCCACCGCGCAGCGCACGCCGCCGCTCGGCAGCGAAACGCTGTGGCGGCTCGTCTCCCTGCTCACGCTCAATCACCAGTCGCTCGTGAGCGGCGCGACCGGGCGGCGGCAAGTGCAGGACCTGTTGCGCCTGTTTGCCTCCGATCGCGCGCGCGAACAGGACCAGATTCGCGGGCTCAAGAGTCTGCATGCGCGCAGCGTGAACGCGCATCTGGGAACCGAGGCATGGCGCGGCTACTGCCGGGGCACCGAAGTGGCCGTGGAGTTCGACGCCGACGCGTTCGTCGGCGGCTCGCCGCTGCTGATGGGCGCGGTGCTCGCGCGCTTCTTCGCGCTTTACACATCGATCAATTCCTTCGTGCGGCTCGTGGTGCGCCGCGGAGACGAGACATGGAAGCAATGGGAACCGATGACCGGCTGCCAGCCGCTCGTCTGATCGCCCGCCTGCGCGCGCACCCTCAGGGCTTTGACCTGTTCCAGGCCATCAACCTGCTGGAGCGGGCCACGCCGTGGGCCAATCCGCCCGGACACGGTGACGGCGCGCGCGAAGCGATTCGCCTCAAGGGGCATGTGTCGCTCGCGTTCGAGGCGAGCGACGTGCGCAGCGTGCGTGAGCGTGGAACAAGCGCACACGCGCGCGACGAGAGAATCAATGATACGGATAGCGAATCAATGGGCGGGCGCGAAGGAAAGCCGGAATACGTGCTTGCCACGCCCGCTATGACGCTCGCCGGAGCGGGTGGACCGCTGCCTTTGCCGTTCACGGAGATGGTGCTCGCTCACCGCGCGGCGCGCGACGAGGCGAGCGCCGACCTGCTCGACATCCTGAATCACCGCTTTCTGTCGTTCCTTTACCGCAGCCGCAAGAAACACACGCCCGCGCTCAATTGGCGCTCACCGCTGGCTTCGCCGCTCGCCGCGTGTCTCGACGCGCTCGGCAATCTCGGGCTCGATGCACAGGGCGAGGGCGAGGCTGGCGGCTCCGGACGCGCGCAGCTCTGGCTGCGTCACGCGGGGCTTTTCGGCGCGGCGCCGCGTTCGATGAGCGGCCTGCTCGCCGTGCTGGGCGACCGGCTCGGCCTGCGCGTGACGGGCGAATCGTTCGTGGGCCGCTGGCGCGAGGTCGAGGCGCAGGACGCGTTGCGGTTGACCGGTTCCACGCGCAGCGGCCAGGCGCCACGGCTTGGGCGCGCCTGCGTGCTTGGCCGCCGCGCGTGGGATCAGCACGCCGGTATCCGCATGGCGTTTTTCGACGTGCCCCCCAAACGCTTCGCCGCGCTGCTGCCGGGCGGCGAGGCGCACGCGCTGGCCTTGTGGCTCGTGCGGCGTCACGCGCAGCAGGACCTCGACGTCGAGTTCGTGCTGCATGTCGCGCCGCGCCGCGCGGCGTGCGCGCTCGGCGGGCATGAGGCGGCGCGGCTTGGCTGGACGTCGTGGCTCGGCGGTGCGGCGCGAGCCAGCCAACCCGCACCCGTGAGATTCAACGCGCGCGCCGCTGGCGGCGCGGCACACGCATAACCGTTAGGCGACCCCCGGATGGAAATCGATATTCGCACCTTGCTCAGCCGCCTGAATCCCGCATGCAAACATGCGATGGAGCAGGCCGCCCAACTGTGCGTGCGGCAGACACACTTCAGCGTGGATATCGAGCACTTGCTGCTCACGCTGCTCGAAACCGAAGCGCCGGACCTGCGGGCGATCCTCGCGCATTTCGGCGTCGAGCGCGCGGGCCTCGTTTCGCATCTGCAAAAAACGGTCGAATTGTTCAAGCGCGGCAACGGCCGCACGCCCTCACTCTCGCCTAACCTCTCGCCGCTGTTTCAGGAAGCGTGGTTGCTAAGCTCGATGCTGCTCGGCGAGCAACAGATCCGCTCGGGCACGCTCACGCTCGCGTTGCTCGAAGTGGACAGCCTGCGCGGCTTGCTGCTCGAATCGGCGCCCGCGCTGCTGAAGATTCCGCGCGCGCATCTGCGCGAAGGCCTGCGCGGGATTCTCGCGGGTTCGGCTGAAGATGCGGGAGGCGCGTCGAGCGATCTGCCTTCGGCGGGGACGCAGGCCGCTCAAAGCGGTGAAGTTCCGGCCAGCCAGACCATGCCGACACTCGGGGCCGGCCCCGCAATCCACTCGCAGCGCGCGCTCGATCTCTACGCGGTGGACCTCACCGCGCTCGCACGCGCGGGCGCGATCGATCCCATTCGTGGCCGCGACGCTGAAATCCGGCAGTTGATCGACGTGCTGCTGCGCCGCCGCCAGAACAACCCCATCCTCACGGGCGAGGCCGGCGTGGGCAAGACGGCCGTGGTGGAGGGCTTCGCGCAGCGCATCGTGCAGGGCGAAGTGCCGCCCGCGCTGGCGAACGTTTCCGTGCGCTCGCTCGATCTCGCGCTGCTACAGGCGGGCGCGGGCGTGAAGGGCGAGTTCGAGAGCCGCCTGAAGTCGGTGATCGCCGAGGTGAAGGCCTCGCCCGCGCCGGTGATTCTCTTTATCGACGAGGCGCATCAACTGATCGGCGCTGGCGGCAGCGAAGGGCAAGGCGACGCCGCCAATCTGCTCAAGCCGGCGCTCGCGCGCGGCGAGTTGCGCACGATCGCGGCCACGACATGGGCCGAATACAAGAAGTACGTGGAACGCGACCCCGCGCTCGCGCGCCGTTTCCAGGTGGTCAAGGTCGAGGAGCCGAGCGAGCCGGTGGCCGTGGACATGCTGCGCGGTATGGTGGACAAGCTCGAGGCCCATCACGGCGTGGAGATTCTCGACGACGCCGTACGCGACGCCGTGCGGCTCTCGCATCGCTATATCTCGGGCCGCCAGTTGCCCGACAAGGCGATCAGCGTGCTCGACACAGCCTGCGCACGCGTGGCGATCGGTCAAAGCGGCGTGCCCGAGGAGATCGAGGCGCTGGGCCGCTCGATCGAAACAGCCGAGAACCAGTTGCGCATTCTGCGCCACGAGGCGGCCACGGGCGCGATGCGCGCCGAGGCGATCGCGGCCACCCAGCGGCAGTTGCGCGATGAGCGCGAGCAGCATGCACGGCTCACCGAAAAGTTCGGCACGGAAAAGCGCGCGGTGGACGAGATTCTCGCGTGGCGGCGCAAGATCGCCGAACAGTTGGCGAGCGTCACGGATGAAGGCACGAACGACGACCATGAGGATGCCGAAACGTTGACCGCCACGTTGCACCGGCTGGAGAAGGGCCTCGAAGCCGTGCAGAACGACGAGCCCTTGGTGCCCGTGTGCGTGGACTCGGCCGTCGTGGCCGAGGTGATCTCGGGCTGGACCGGCATTCCCGTGGGCCGCATGCTCGCCGACGAACTGCATACCGTGCTGCACCTCCAGGAAAAGCTCGCCGAGCGCGTGGTGGGCCAGGACGAGGCGCTCGACACCATTGCGCGCCGCGTGCGCACGTTCCGGGCCGACCTCGACGATCCGGGCAAGCCCGTGGGCGTGTTCATGCTCGTGGGGCCGAGCGGCGTGGGCAAAACCGAAACGGCCTTCGCGCTCGCCGAACTGCTCTACGGCGGCGAGCGCAACGTCATCACCGTGAACCTGTCCGAGTTCCAGGAGGCGCATAGCGTCTCGGGCCTCAAGGGCGCGCCGCCGGGCTATGTGGGCTACGGGCGCGGCGGCGTGCTGACCGAGGCGGTGCGGCGTCGCCCGTACAGCGTCGTGTTGCTCGACGAAATGGAAAAGGCGCACCCGGACGTGCTCGAACTGTTCTTCCAGGTGTTCGACAAGGGCATCATGGAGGACGGTGAGGGCGTGCCCATCGACTTCAAGAACACGCTCATCCTGCTCACCTCGAACGCGGCGCAGGACGTCATTACCGACGCGTGCCACGGCGGCCGCAGGCCCGCGCCGCAGGCGCTCGTCGAACGGCTGCGCCCGCCGCTGCTGCGCCAGTTCAGTCCGGCGTTTCTCGGGCGGCTCGCGATCGTGCCGTACTATCCGCTCGGCGACGCCCAGATCGCCGCCATCGTCGAACTCAAGCTTGCGCGCATCGCACAACGTTTCGCGCGCAACCATCACGCAACGCTCACGTGGGACGACGCGCTCGCCCAGGAGATCGTGCAACGCTGCAAGGAAGTGGACAGCGGCGCGCGCAATGTCGATCACATTCTGGCCCAGGCCGTGCTGCCCGAACTGGCGCAGCGTGTGCTGGAGCGCATTTCGCTCGCGGAGCCGTTTGGCCGCGTGCATCTCGCGCTCGACGCGGCGGGCGGCATGGCGTTCCACTTCACCGACGCGCGCGGAGCATGACGGCCATGGCGCGCACGATCACGCAGGCGGGTGCGTTTCTCTCGGTCTCGACGCCGTTTGGCGAAGATGTCCTGCTGCTCGACGGCTTCAGCGGACGCGAGGCGATCTCCGAGTTGTTCCGCTTCGAGTTGCGCATGCGTTCGCTGAACAAGGCGCTCGACGCCGCGCGCATTGTCGGCCAGATCGTGACGGTCACGCTGCAATCGCCGGGCGGCCCGGTGCGTTGCTTTAGCGGCGTGGTGGTGCGCTTCGCGCATGCGGGCACGGACTCGCAGCACGGCTTCTACTCGGCCGAGCTTGCGCCGCGCGTGTGGCTGCTCACGCTCGGGCGCGACCGCGTGATTCATCAGCATAAGAGCGTGCCGGAGATCGTGAAGACCGTGCTGGACGCAGCGGGCGTGCGGTACGAGTCGCGCTTGAGCGGCACGGCCTACGCACAGCGCGAATACTGCGTGCAGTACGACGAGAGCCCGTTCGCTTTTATTTCGCGGCTGATGGAAGAGGAAGGCATTTTCTACTTCTTCACGTTCGCGAACGGCGCGCACACGCTCGTGCTGGCGGACAGCGCAGCGGCCCACCACACCGACGCGACCAGCGCGCGACTCTACTTCTCGACCACCGCCAGCGCGAGCGGCGAGCCGAACCGCGTGAGCGAGTTCGAGATGACGCACCGGCTCGTCGCGCACGATCACGTGCTCGGCGACTACGATTTTGCCAACGCGTCGCCTTCGACGACCGGGCCCGTCACGCCCGCGACGGCACCGGAGGGACGCCGCTACACGTTCCCCGGCAAATACGCCGATGCGGCCGAAGGCGAGCGCAAGGCCGCCGTGCGACGCGCGGCCTGTGAGGTCGCGCAGCAAGCGGGCAGCGGCGCGTGCGACTGCTACAGCCTCGCCGCGGGCACGCGTTTCACGCTGGCGGATCATCCCGGCGGCGACGCGCTCAATACGGGCTACGTCGTGCGCGCGGTGACGCACGACGCCTCGCACCACGGCTACGTCAATCGCTTCGAGGCGTTTCTTCAGGCCACGCCGTTTCGCGCGCCCTGCGTGACGCCGCTGCCGGTCGTGGCGGGCACGCATACGGCGAAGGTCGTGGGCCTGGCGGGCGAGGAAATCTGGACCGATGCCTACGGCCGCGTGAAGCTCAAATTCCACTGGGACACCACGCCGGACGCCGATCAGGACAGCTCATGCTGGGTGCGCGTGCAGCAGGCGTCGGCGGGCAATGGCTGGGGCGTGCTGTTTTTGCCGCGCGTGGGCCAGGAAGTGGTGGTGAGCTACGTGGACGGCGACCCCGACCGTCCGCTCGTGACGGGCGCGGTCTACAACGGGCAGAACGTCACGCCGGTGGTGTTGCCGGACTTGCATACGCAAAGCGTGCTGCGTTCGCGTTCGTCGAAGAACGGCGCGGCGGGCAACGAGATCCGCATGGAAGACCGCATGGGCGCGGAGGAACTCTATCTGCATGCACAGCGCGACATGAACGTCGCGATCGAACAGGCGCTCACGACCACGGTGATCGCGGGCGCGGAAACGCACGTGGTGAAAGCGGGCGATCGCAGCGTCGACGTGCAAACGGGCAACGAGCGCCACACGGTGAAGGGCCAGCGAACGCTCGAAATCGGCGCGGAGGAAACGCACACGAACCACGCGAGCTACACGCAGGAGACCGGCGGCGACCATACGCTGCGCGTGAGCGGCAATCTGGTGATCGACGTGAGTGGCTCGATCACGATCCAGTCGGGCGGGGCCTTCACGTTGAAATCGGGCGCGGCGTTCGCCGCCGAGGCGGCGACCTCGTTCGGCCAGAAAGCGGGCACGAGCCTCACCGTGGAAGGGCTCACCATCGAACACAAGGCGTCGGCCACGCAGACGGTCGACGGCGGTGGCCTGCTCGCCCTCAAGGGCGGCCTTGTGAAGCTGAATTGAGCGCGCGATGAGCGAGATCCACACCACCGTGAAGCCCCTGAATCCGCATGACGATGGCGCAACGCAGGCGCGCGAGGCGTCCACCGTGGTCGAGGAGCGCGACGCCGCAGGCCGGATCGTGAGCCGCACCACGTTCGCGGGCGGCGTGCCGCACGGGCCCATGGTGCGCTATCAGCAGGACGGCGCGCCGCACGTGGAAGCCGGCTTTGCGCACGGCTTGCTCTCGGGGCCGTTCCGGATTTTCGATGCACAAGGCGCGCTGTTGCAGGAGTCGCACTACGAGGCGGGCAAGCTGCACGGCGTGGTGTCGCGGTACCAGGACGGGCGGCTCGCGAGCCAGCAGCACTACGCGGGCGGCGTGCTGCACGGCCCGAGCCTCTGCGTGTGCCCGGCCGGGCTGGTGAGCGCGCGCCTGCACTACGAAGCGGGGCAACTCACGCGCGAAGCCGTGTTCCTGCACGACGGCGCAGTGGTGCGGCGCGCGCCCTATGCGCATGGGCGGCTCGATGGCGAGGCCGGCGACTACGCGCGCGACGGCAAGCTCATGCAATCCACGCCGTATCGCGCGAACCTGCTGCACGGCACGGTGCGCCGCTACGCACAGGACGGCAGCGTGCAGGAATCGCGCCGCTACGACATGGGCAAGCCGCAGGAGGCATGGCAAGCGGCGGACGCCCCGCGCGAGGCGGCAAGCCATGAAGCGGCTGACAAAGCCTCCGCGCCGATGCTGCGGCAGTTCGAGAAATGGGTGAGGGGCTAACCATGGCGATGCTCGTGACGGCCGGCTCGGCCTTGCAATGCAGTTTCGGCACCTCGCCCGCCGCGCTTGCCGTGCTGCCGGTCAGCGGCGTGACGGCGGGCACGCCCGCCGCGACGGTCATGGACCACGCGGCCATTCTCAACGTGCTGCCGTTCGGCATGTGCTGTTGCGCAGCGAATCCGGCCGTGATCGGTGCGACGGCCGCCGCGCTCGGGGTGTTCACGCCCATGCCGTGCGTGCCCGTCACGCCCGCGCCGTGGCTGCCGGGCTCGCCCACGGTGCTGGTGGGCGGCGTGCCTGCCTTGCAGAACGATTCGAAGCTCATCTGCGCATGGGGTGGCGTGATCCAGGTCGCCGCCCCGGTGCAGTTTTCCACCCAGCTTCCATGAGGGCGATGGTGAACCCGTACGTTTTCTCGATGACCTCGCGCATGGTGACGATCGTCGCCGCCTGCACGCTGCTGCTGTGCGCGTTGCTGTTCCTGCTGGGTGTCCAGATCGGCGCGCGGTACTTCTCGCAGCCGGCTCCGGTGGCATCGTCGGCGGCTGCTCCCACGGCCGCTTCCTCTTCTTCAAGCAATCCCTGATATGCGCACCATCCTTGACGTGGCGGTCTCGTTCGCCGCCTCCCGATCCGCTTCACGATCCGCTGCGCGCCTCGCCTGCGCACTGAGCGTGATGCTCGGCTTCGCGCTGTCCGCATCTGCATGGGCCGGTGCCGCCGCGCCCATTTCCGTGGGCGTGATCGCGGCCGTGCCCGCCGCGAGCGCCGCGTTGCCCGCGCCGGTGCAGGTGCAGCGCGTCACCTCGACAGGCCTCGTGCAGTTGCCGGACGGCCGCCTGCTCGCCCCCGAATTCGCGCGCATCGCGCAACGCGGCGAACTGGTGGTGGCGGTGCTGGGCATCGACCAGCCGCCGTTCTTCGAGACGCGCGAAGGGCAGTTGAGCGGCCTCGACATCGATCTCGCGCACGAGATCGCGCAAAAGCTGGGCGTGAAGGTGCGCTTCGACCGCGACGCGAACAGCTTCGACGGCGTGGTGAACCTGCTGGCCACAGGTCAGGCCGACCTGGCCATCAGCAAGCTCTCGCGCACGCTGCCGCGCGCACAGGTCATCAGCTTCAGTACACCTTATCTTCGCCTGAAGCGCGCGCTGCTGCTCAACCGCGTGAAGTTCGCGCAACTCGCGCAAGGGCGCGCGGTGCCCGACGTGATTCGCGCCTACGACAGCACGATCGGCGTCGTCGCGCGTTCCTCATACGCGGAATACGTGACGACCAATTTCCCGCACGCACAGGTGCGCACCTATCCCACCTGGGAGGCGGTGCTCAAGGCGCTCGACAGTGGCGAGGTGACGGCGGCGTATCGCGACGAGTTCGAAGTCAAGCGCGTGCTGAAGCGGGACCCGACCGCTTCGCTGCGTCTGCGCGTCGTCACGCTCGACGATCTCGAAGACTCGCTCGCCATCGGCGTGAGCATTGCCGACACGGCGCTGCTCGCGTTCGTCAACCAGTTTCTCGCCGAGCGCACGAGGCGCTTCGACATCAGCACCGTGCTGCAATCGACCCACCGCCCGTGATGCGATCCACCCGAGTCCCGCGATGAACTTCAGCAGAATCTACGCTTTCGTATTGAACCCCTGGGTCGTGATCGGCAGTCTCGCCCTTGGCGGCGCGCTCGGGCTCGCGTTGCCCGAGGCGTCCCAGAAGCTCGCCCTGATCGGCGATATTTATGTGGGACTGCTCAAGATGACCACGCTGCCGTTCATGATATCGGCCGTGATCTTCAGCCTGCAACGGCTCTTTCGCGACGGCGGCGCTTCGCGCCTGCTCGTGCGCGTGGTGGCCGTGTTCGCGGGCGCTTCGGCCATCGTCGCCCTGGTGGGCGCGGCGGTGCTGCTCGTGCTGCACCCGGGCGCGAATCTCTCCAGCGCGACGATGCAGGCGTTCGGCCTGATGATCGGCAACGACCCCGCCGCCGGCGACACGACGATGAACCTCTACGGCGCGGACACGCCGCCGACGTCGCTCAGCTTCTCCGACGTGCTCACGAGCCTCGTGCCGACCAATATCTTCGCCGCGCTCGCGAGCGGCGACGCGCTCAAGACGCTGGTGTTCGCGCTCTTGTTCGGGCTGGCGGTCGGACGCGTGCCCGAGCGCATCTCGACGGGCCTGAGCCAGTCGCTCGAAACGATCTATCACGCGTGCCAGAAGCTCATGCACTGGTTGAGCTACCCGCTGCCGCTCATCCTCATCTGCATGAGCGCGGCGCAGCTCGGCAAGTCGGGCATGGGGCCGCTGCACGCCATGCTCCAGTTCGTGGTGGCGTTCTTCGTGGCTTCGGCCGTGCTGGTCGTGCTGGCGGCGGCCATCATCTGGAAGCGCTCCACGCACGGGCTGGGCGCGACGCTCGACGCGCTGCGCGCCCCGTTCGCGCTCGCGCTCGCCACGCGCAACAGCGCCGCCTGCATGCCCAGCATGATCGAAAGCCTGGTCGACGGGCTGGGCTTCGCGCGCGCACGTGTGGAACTGCTCGTGCCGCTCACGGTGTCGCTGCTGCGCGTGGGGCCGATGGTCTATTACGTGTGCGCCACGCTGTTCATCGCGCAGCTTTATGGCCACACGCTCGGCGTGGTCGAGGTGGCCACGGTGCTGCTCGCTTCGGTGCTGGCCGGTTTCGCTTCGGCGGGCATGACGGGCCTCGTGACCGTTTCGCTGGTGGGGATGACCTGCGCGTATCTGCGCTTGCCGTTCGAAGCGGCGTTCATCCTGTTCCTGGCAGTGGACCCGCTGTGCGACATGCTGCGCACGCTCATTCTCGTGATCGGCAACGCGGCGGCCGTCGCCGTGATCTGCCCGCGACCGTTGAAGATATAGGAGACCGCAATGGCGCTCATAGGCGTGCTGGGCGGCATGGGACCGCTCGCCACCGTGGATTTCCTCGATCAGGTCGTGCGCCTGACCGGGGCGTCCTGCGACCAGGAACATCTGCCGATGGTGGTCGCGAACCTGCCGCATACGCCCGACCGCTCGCGCGCGATCATCGACGGCGCGGCGGACCCGCTGCCCGCATTGATCGACGGCATCGACCTGCTCAATCGCAATGGCGTGGCGCTGATCGTCATCCCCTGCAATTCCGCGCATCACTGGTACGCACAGCTAAGCGAACGCAGCGCCGCGCCGATCCTGCATATCAGCGAGGCGAGCGTGGCCGCGCTGCCGCGCGAGGCGCGGCGTGTCGCGTTGCTGGCGACGGGCGGCACGCTCGCCTCCGACTTCTATCAGAGCGCGCTCGGCGTGCGCCGCATGGAGCCGGTGCTGCCCGGCGCGGCGGCGCAGGCCGACGTGGCCGCGTGCATTGCTGCGGTCAAGGCGGGTGACATCGACGAAGCGGCGGCGCGCCTCGGGGCCGCGCTCGCGGCGCTCGCGCAAGAGGACGTGGACGCCGCGTTGATGGCGTGCACGGAAATTCCACTCGCCGCCCGCGCGCTGCGCGACGCGGCGTTGCCGCTCGTGGACAGCACGCGTGCGCTCGCGCGGGCGACAGTCGACTACGCGCTCGCGCGTGGCTGGAACCGGCCGGTATGAACGTGCTCAAGCCCCTCTCGGGCAGCACGCTCGCGTTGCTCGCGTGCATGGCGGCGGGCGCGCTCTGCGGGCTCGTGGCCGAGCCCGCCGGGGCGCTGGCGTATCTGTTCGGGCAGCTTTATCTCGCGGTCGTCAACATGGCCGCGATGCCGCTGCTCGTGGTCGCGACGTTCTTCGGCCTGCGCCAGGTGTGCGAACTGCCGCGCCCCGCGTGGCGCGTGGGCACGATCGGCGCGCTGGCGCTCGGGCTCATGGTGCTGTGCGGCGTGGCGGGCACGCTCGCGGGGGCGCTGGCGATGCCGGGCGCGCATCTGCCGGAGCACGCCTACGCGACCTTTGGCGAACGCTTGCTCCAAAGCGCGGGCGACGCGCAGGAAGTGGGCGTGACGCTGTTCGACGGCGCGGACGCGGCGGTCTCGCAAACGAGTGCTTACGGCTGGCGCGAGGCCGTGCCCGATAACTTCTACCGCGTGCTGGCGCAAGGGCATCCGCTCGGCATTCTCGCCGGCACGCTGCTGTTCGGGCTCGCGTTCGCGGCGCTCTCGCGCGAACAAACGTCGATGCTCGGCAATGTGTTCGAGGGCGTGTATCGCACGCTCGAAATCATCATCGAGCGCGCCAACCTGCTCATTCCGGTGCTCGCGTTCGGCACGGCCGCGTGGGTGAGCGCGCATACGCCGCCCGCCATGCTTGCGGCGATGGGCAGCTTTCTGGTGTGCTTTCTCGCCTGCGCCGCCGTGCTCGGCGGCGCAGCGACGGCGCTCACCGCGCGGCGCGCCGGGCTGCCGCTCGTGCAGATCGTCGCGAGCCTCAAGGCGCCGCTACTCGTCGGCCTCACCTCGGGCAGCGCGACGGCGTCGATTCCGCACACCATCGAGGCCATGAGCGCGCGGCTCGGGTTCAGTCGCGGCATTGTCGAGCTGATCGTGCCGTTCGGCGCCGTGTTCGTGCGCGCGGGCTCCGCGCTCTATTTCTCGCTCGCCACCGTATTCGTGGCGAACCTGTATGACCGGCCGCTCGCTGCGGGCGACTTCGCCGTGATCGCGTTCGCCTCGGTCGGGGCCGCGTTTCTCTCGTCGGGCAAGAGCGGTGTGGCGACCGTGGGTTACATGGGCGTCGTGCTCTCGCTGCTGCAATTGCCTGCCGAAGCGGCGAGCGTGCTGTTCGTCACGATCGACCTGATCTGCGAGGGGCCGCGCAACGTGGTGAGCCTGCTCGCCGTATGCGCCGTGATCGCGCTGGTCTCCGCCGGGCTGCCTTCGGAGCGCGTGATGCCAGAGCCGTTGCGCGCGCAACCACCAGTACATGCACCGCTGCGCTTCGCGCTCTCGCGCGGGCAGCTCGCGCTGGTGGCGGGCTGCGCGATGACCGTTGCGTCGCTGATCGTCTTGATGGGAATTGGAGTGGGGGCGAAATGACGTTTTGGCATGACCGGTTCGCGTGGTGTGTCCGCCTGCGTGGCATGTGCCTTGGTGTCTGCCTTGGGGCCGCGCTTTCGGGCTGCTCGATGCTGGGGATGAGCGGCGAGAAGGCCGCGTGGTCCACGCTCACGCTCGCGGCCAGCAACGACGCCAACAACAACAGCCCCGTGGCCGTGGATGTCGTGTTCGTGACCGACGACGCGATGCTCGCGCGCGTGGCCGAACTGCCGGGCGCGAAGTGGTTTGCCTCGCGCGCGACGCTGGCCGCCGCGTTCCCCAAAAGCATTCGCTACAGCAGTTGGGAAGTCGTGCCCGGACAACGTCTGGAGATTCCCGGCGACGCGCTGTCCGGCCCGCGCGTGAAGGCCGCGTTTGTCTTCGCGAGTTATCCGGACCCCGCCGCGCACTGCGTGCGCATCGAAACGTTCAGTGGCCGCCTCGTCGTGCAACTGGACGATCACGCTTTTACCGTATCGACCGCTCAATGACCGTTCAACTTCTCTTTGCCCCTTGCGCCTTGCGCGCCGTGACCGAAGCGGGAGGGCGCCATGTCTGATGCGATGTCCGGCGTGGTGGATCGCGTGGAGTGGTTCGAGGGCATGCTGCTCTCGCCGCAGCATTTCCAGTTGCTCGACGCGCGCATCGACTCGCTCGTCGCCTGGCAAACCCTCGCCGCGGCGCCGTTCGCCTGGGGCGTCCGGCGTTTGACGTTCGATCAGGGCCTGCTGGCGGCGGGCCTCGTGCGCGTGCTCGAACTCGAAGCCATCATGCCCGACGGCACCGCCGTTTCGTATCACGCCGGGACGAACCCTCAGGACCGGCTCGAACTCGCGCTCGAACCGCACGCCGCGCAGCTCGCCAACGGGCCGCTCGACTTCTGGCTCGTGCTGCCGGGGCCCGGCGGTCTGCGGCGCGATGCGCCCGTGCGCCGCTTTCGCTCGGCGGCGGGGGCGTCCGTGGACGATCAGGTGTCCGATGCACCACCCGCCGATATCGCGCGCCGCCTGCCGAACCTCGCGCTCGCGGCGGGCGAGCCGCCGGCGGCCGCCTGGGTCGCATTGCGGCTCGGCTCGGTCTACAAGGACAACGACGTGATCCGGCTGGGCGAGCGCCTGCCGCCGCTGCTCGAAATCGCGCATGACAATCCGCTCTGGCGCGCCACCTCGGCGCTGCTCGGCCAGTTGCGCGGCAAGGCGGCGTTCATCGCGCGTCAAACGGCGAACCCCTCTTCGCAGGTGGACGACCGCCTCGCGCAACTCGAACTGAAAGACCGGCTGCGCAGCCTCGTGAGCGCGTTGCCGCTCGTGGAAGCGGTATTGCGCACGCCGCGCCTGCATCCGCTCGCGCTCTTTCTCGCGCTCGCGCAGCTTACGGGGCCGCTCTCGCTGCTGCGCCCAGGCGGCCTGCCGCCCGTGCCGCCCGACTACGACCACGCCGATCCGCGCGCCGTATTCGAGCCGCTGCTGCGCGCGCTGCGCGAGGCGACCTCCGAGGTGAGCGAGGCGTATCGCGAGTGCAAGTTCGATTTCCGGCATGGCGCGTTCGAACTGGGCCTGCGCGACGAATGGGCCGGCGAGCGGCTCGTGGTGGGTTTGCGCGGGCAGTCCGACCGCGACCTGCTCGCGTGGATGGAAGGCGCCGTGATCGGCTCGCAAACGGTCTACCCGTCGCTGCGCAGCCGCCGCGTGCTGGGCGCGGCGCGGCGGCCGATCGACTATGCGGAGGAACTCGGCGTGCGCGCGGGTTCCGGCTATCTGCTGTTCGAGATCCGCTGGGAGCCGCCGTTCACGGCCCCGAACGAACCGCTCGTGATCGGCAATCCCAACGAAGGCGAGCGCGCGCAACGGCCGCAGGAAATCCTGCTGTTCGTGAAGGGCTGAGACAGCGATACCCGAGGCAACGGACCCAGCATGCTACGCAACCGAATCGACACCGAAGAAGAAGACCTCCTCACGCAGCAGTTCCGCGCGTTTCTCGACGAACTGGTGAGCGCGCAGGCGCGCTATCCCGCCGCGCCGGAAATGGACGGCGGCACGCACGCGGAGGCTGCCGCCCAGGCCATGAGCCGGCATCTGCTGCACCTGCTCGAAGTGCAGACGCTCCAGTCGCGGCGCGAAAGCACGCGCTTCGAGATGGAGAACATCGCGGACTCGCGCTACCTCAAGGCGGTGCTCGCCGACGAGATCCTGCTCAACACGCCCTGGGGCGGCCGCGAGCGCTGGACCGCCTGGCTGCTCGAATCGACGCTCTTTCGCAGCAATATCGCGGGCGACCTGGTGTTCAGCCGCATCGAGCAGTTGCTTTCCGAGCGCGAGCCCTCGCGGCGCACCGTCGCGCGGCACTATCTGTTCGCGCTTGCCATGGGCTTCGAAGGGCGCTTTCGCGGCGCGCTCGCGCAAGAAAAGCTGCGCGGCTACCGCGAGGAGCTCTATGAGTTCATCTACCAGCGGCGGCCCGATCTCGGCGGGCGCGAGCGCGTGCTGGCCGAAGCCGCCTATGCGAACACGCTCTCGCACATCGCGCCGCGCAAGCTGCCGACGGTGAGCCGCTGGGCCGTGATGGTCATGCTCGCGGCTGTTTCGTTGTGTGCGATCTCGGAGGTGCTGTGGCTGTGGCAGTCGTGGCCCGTGCGCGAGGCGCTTCACGCCGACGCCGTGGCGGGGGTGGGGCGATGAAGCGGATTCATCAGGTATCCTTTGTAATGGGCGGAAGGAGGGTGCGATGCTGACCAGCAATCTCTTCCTGCTCTCCATCGCCGCGCTCACGCTCGTGGTCTGCGCGGTGCTCGGCGCCGTGCTGTATTTCGCCATGCGCCACGGGCAGCCAAAGCCCGCCGCCGATCGCAAGGTCGTGCGGCTGCGCGCGGATTCGCTGCGCAGCACGTTTCACCAGGCGGTGGAACTGATCGAGGCGAACATCGCCTCGCGCGCGGAGCGCTACAACATTCCGTGGGTCATGGTGCTCAACGAAGGCGACGACGCGCGCACGCTGCCCATCGCCCAGGCGGGGGTGTCGAGCGCGCTGAGCGCGGAGGCGGCGAGCACGGCGGCCACGCAGGGCATTTCGTGGCACTTCTTCGATCGCGGCGTGGTGATCGACATTCAGGCCGTGTATCTGGGCTCGCCCGACGAAGACGGCGACGAAAAGCCCTGGGACGAGTTTCTCGGCCTGTGCCGCAGCTACCGCGAGCAACGGCCGTTCGACTCGGTGGTGATCACCGTGCCCGCGGCGATGCTGCTCGCGCAAGACGCCGACGCGCGCCTCGAACTCGTGCGCCGCGCTAAGCTCGCGCACCGCCGCCTCTGGCTCGCGCAAAACCGCTTTGCCATGCGCTTTGCCGTCTACGTGGTGGTGACGGGCTGCGAGGCGCTCACGGGCTTCGCGGCCTTCGCGCGCGCGTTGCCCGAGCCGCTGCGCGCGAGCATGCTCGGCTGGTCCTCGCCGTACGATCTCTCGACCACCTATCAGTCGGACTGGGTGGGGGCGGCGATGAGCAGCATCGAGCGCGCCGTGTCCGACACGGGCGCGGAGTTGTTCGCGCTCGACACCGGCCATCTGGATGCGCGCGAATGCCTGCTGCTGCCTTCGCGCATCGGCGCGATGCAGGCGCAACTCCAGCTCTACGTGGACGAACTGCTGCGGCCGAGCGCCTATCATGAGCCGTTCTTCTTTCGCGGTATCTACCTGACCGGCGACAGCAGCGAGTTCGCGCAGCGCGCACCTGAGGCCGCCGCGCAGGCGCGCGAAGCGGCGGCTTTGCCGTGGGTCGAGCCCGAGGCGCTGATGGCGGCCGACTTCGCAGCCGGCTTCGCGGCCGAGTTCGCCACGGGCGAGACGGCGCAGCGCGGCGCGGACGAACACACGGACCGCACGGACCGCCATGAACCGGGCGGCCCGCTCGACGCGCTGATGTTGCAGCCCGCGTTCCTGCGCGACCTGTTCGACCGCAAGATCTTCCTCGAATACGGCCTCACGCGGCCCTCGCGCACGCAGCACCTCGCGCGGCCCGTGCTGAACCGGGCCTTGCGCTGGGGCGGCATCGCCGTGCTCGGCGTGTGGGGCGTGGGCCTCGTCGTGGCGACGGTGCAACTGGGCCAGCGCAACGGCGAACTCGTCGCGGCGCTCGGGCAATTGCGCAGCGACGCCGCCGAGCGCGCGGCGGCGGCCCAGCGCGGGCTCGACTTGCCCGCCGACTGGTACCGCGCGAAGGCGCTCGCGCTGATCGGGCTGAACCAGCAGTTGCGCGCCCAGCCCGGCGCGACGGTGTTCATGCCCGGCTCGTGGCGTGTCGTCGACTCGCTCGACGCGCGCGTGCGCGAGCGCTTCGAGCGCGAGTTCGGCGAGATCGCCGTGAGCGCGCTACAGCGTGAGATGTTCGCGCGCGTGAGCCAGTTGACGGGCGTCGCGCTCGACCCGAGCACGGGTCAACTGATCATCGGCGACGACTGCGCGCCGCCGGGAGCGCGTGCCGATGCGCGGGTGCCCGGCGCGGGCGGTCTTTCCATCGACGATCTGCCCGAGATGCGCACGCTCCAGCAATACGTGGGCGCGGTCGATCAGTTCGATACGGCGCTCGCGGCCCTGCAAAGCCTGCGGCGGCCCGCCCCCGGCAACGCCGAGGCGCTGCGCACCGTCGTGCGCTATGCGCTTGGCGCGGAGTTGCAAGGCGACCTGGCGGGCACGCTGCCGTACTTCTACCGCGATGCCGGCGGCCGTGCGCCGTATCGCGGCGACACATCGGCGGCGCTCGCGCTGCCGCCGCTCCAGCAGGCGCTGCGCTGCACGCTCGGCAAGGGCGCGGCGCAACTGGACACGCGCCTCTTCACGAACAATCCGCTGCTCGCGGCCGAGCGCACGGTGACGTCCAACCTGGGCGGGCTCTCGGGCGCGGACGCCGCGATGGGCAATTTCACGCAGTTGGGCGCGCACGCCCGCGCGATCGTCGAGGGCATCGACGCGCAGCAGGACCTGCTCGCCTCCGGCAAGGGCAACTGGATGCGCCAAGCCACGTTCACGCCCGGCCCCGTGTACGAGCGCACGCTCGCGCGCGTGGCCCAGAATCGCCTGCTCGGCCCCGACGCGGCGGCCGACATCCGCACGCGCGACGCGGCGGCGTTCCAGGGACTCCGAAGCGATCTCGCGCTGCGCTTCGGCGGCGTGGACAGCGGCGTGGTCTGGAGCGACAAGGACGTGCGCTATACGCTCGCGCCCGCGCGCCTCGCCTTGCGCGACAGTCTCGCGGCACTGCTGAACCAGCCCTTCATGGTCGCGCCGCGCGGCCTCGCCATGCCGTCCGTGCCCGCGGGTTCCACGCTCGTCTGGGACCGCGCGCAGCTCGACCAGGCGCTCGCGCTCGGCGACGTGCGCAAGCGCTTTCTCGACGAAGGACTCGCCAAGGTGCCCGAAGCCGTGAAGCCCGCCATCGGCCGCGCGCTCGACCTCCAGTTCGCGCGGCTCGTGAGCGACCAGACCGCGGCGGCGGCGGTCGTCACGCCCGTGATGGGCGAGGCGGACAGCGCCGCGTTCGACGCCGTGCGACCGCGCCTCGTGCGCATCAAGGCGTTGCTCGCGGAGATGGGCGCGAACGCGCAGGCCGAGGATCTCGACACGCTCGTTTCGCAGGACGCGATGGCGCACCTGCAACTCGTCGATCAGGCGCTCACGCGCTCCGAACTCTACGCGACGCGCGCGAGCGGCGGGTGGGAAGCGCCGCGCACCGCTTCGCCCGTGCTCGCGGCGCTCGGCGTGCCGGACGGCGGTGCGGTGGGACCGTATCTGGAGCAGCAGGCGGCGCGCGCGCAGGCGCTCGGCCAGCAGGCCCAGCGTTACCTCGCCGCGCTCACGCCCGCCGACGCCGCCTCGCCGCTCGCGCAGCGCTGGCAGGCGATTGACCGCGACCTCGACCGCTATCGCCTGAAGAACCCGAACAGCAGCCTGCTGATGCTGGAGCAGTTCGTGCAGACCGTGTCGGCTGAGAACGGCGCGGGCGGTTGCATGGCGAAGTTCGGCGGCCGTCCCTCGGGCAATGCGGGCGACGACTATTTCGCCGCGCTGCACGCGCGGCTTTACACGAGCCTGCTCGCGCGCTGCACGCAGGGCTATGCGCTGGAACTGCGCCAGCAATGGGGCGGCTTTGCAACGGCGTTCAACCAGAGCGTGGCGGGGCGCGCGCCCTTCGCGGGCACGAGCGCGAGCATGATGAGCGTGGCGAACCGCGCGGACCCCGGCATGGCCGACTATGGCGAACTGGGCCAGGTGCTGCGCCGTTACGAGCCGATCTCGGCGCTGCTGCGCGACGCGGGCGCGAACGGCCGCAAGCTGGCGACCACGGCCAACGTGCGTCAGTTCGTCGACGACTTCGATCAGGTGAAAGCGCTGCTTGCGCCGCTGTATCCCGCCGACGACGGCGCGAGCGCCGGTTACGACGTGAACGTGGAGTTCCGTGCGAACCGGGGCGGCGAAGTGGCGGCGAACCAGTTGATGGACTGGACGCTGGCGAGCGGCGCGCAAATCGTATCGACGGCCGAAGGTTCGCATACGTTGCACTGGGACTACGGCTCGCCCGTCACGCTCGTGTTGCGCTTTGCGAAGGACTCCCCACTGACCGCCGTGGCCGATGCGCAGCAGCGCCCGTACACGACGGACGGCCGCACGCTCACCTGGCAGTTCAACGACCCGTGGGCGCTGATCACGTTCATCGCGCGCCAGCGCGTGCCCGATGCGAGCGCGCGCGGCGCGGGCGCGGCGCAACTGCTGCGCTTCGATTTCCCGCTGGGCGTGGCGAATCCGGCCGACCTCGCGGCATTGCCGAAGGACGCGCGCGGACGCGTGTATCTGCGCATCACCCTCATGCCGGCCGGCAAGAAAACGCCGTTGCCGTGGCCCGGCGGCTTCCCGGCGCGCGCGCCGGAATGGACCGTGCTATGAACCAGCCTTATCCGATCGAAACGGCGCCCGATTTCGCCGCCCAATTCGAGGCCTTGCTCGCGCCGCTGCCGGAAGAAAGCGGCGGCGCGGGCGTGGCGCTGCGCTACACGCCCGTTTATCAGCGCATACGCGAGGCTCGCCACGAAGACGACACGACGCTGCCGATGGGCGAGTGGGAGCGTCCGCTCGCGAAGGCGGACTGGCAGACGGTGGCGGCGCTGTGCGGCGAAGCGCTCGCCGCGCGCAGCAAGGACTTTCAACTGGCGGCGTGGCTGTGCGAGGCGTGGACGCGTCTTCACGGGCTTGCGGGTTTCGTGGCGGGCACGCGGCTCCTGATCGCGCTTGTCGAGCGTTACTGGGACACGGCGTGGCCGCTGATCGAAGCGGGCGACATCGACGCGCGTATCGCGCCGTTCGTGTGGATGAACGACGCGTTCGCGCTGCTGCTTACGCTGCACGTGCCGCTGCTGCATATCGAAGAACGCGACCCGCCCGCCGTGAGCCTCGACGAATGGCAGCGCGCGACGACGACCGTCTACGCCGACGACGAGATGGATGGCGCGATGGCCGGTCCGATGACCCGCGCTGTGCTCGCCAGCCATGCGTCGCGCGGCGGCAATGCCGCGACGCTCACCGCCTTGCATCGGCATGCGCAGCAGGCGATCGACGCATGGCGCGACTTCACGTGCGCGCTCGACGAGCGGCTGGGGTATGACGCGCCTTCGCTCGCTCGCGTGGCGCATGCGTTGTTGCAGCTCGAACGGGTGGCGCCGGGCCTGCTCGGCGAACGGGTGGTCGCGCGCGAGGAAGCGAGCGGCGGCGTGTTGTCCCTCCCGGAAGCGGCCGAACCTTCACCCGTGCACGTACGCGCGCAGGCGCAGAGCATACACGCCACCAGCGCCACCAGCGCTGCCGGTGAAATCGCAAACCGTGAGCAGGCGTACCAGCAGCTCCAGGCCATCGCCGACTACCTCGCGCAGCACGAGCCGCATAGCCCCACGCCTTATCTGCTCCGGCGCGCGGTGTCGTGGGGGCACATGTCGCTGGCTGAACTCATGCGCGAGATCATTCGCGAAGAAGGCGACTTCACGCGCTATATCGCGTTGCTCGAACGGCAATAGCCGAGCGCTGCCGCATCCTTCCAGCAGGAGACAAAACATGTTCACCTCGGCCCATCGCCAGAACAACACCGCGTCCGCCGACGCTTTCACGGGCTGGCGCTTTTACCAGGAACTCCACATCCCCGAGGACGGGGGCAAGGGCGGCACCGCGCGCTTTCGTCTTCGCGATGGCACGATGCGGTTCATCAAGGGCTGCACGGGCAGTCCCGCTCGCGTGCTGTTCGCCGAACGTCTGCTCGCGCGCTTTGGGCAGGCGCAAACGCCCGAAAGCCGCGTGATCCTGCGGGACAGCGACGAGTTCCGGGAGATCGGCGAGATACTCGCCTACCACTTCGACCGGCAACTGAAAAGGAATCCGAATGATGCCGCGACCCTGACGGTTCGACGCAACAGCTACGTGAATGCGGACTACCTGATCGTGATGCAGGCGGCGCAAGGCGCGTCGATGTCCGAACTCACGGACAAACGCGAGCCGCCAGACAAGATCGAGTTCCTGCGCGAATGCCTGACGAACGACGATTTCCTTCGGCTCATGGGAAAGATCCTCGCGGTCGATACGCTGCTCGGCAACGCCGACCGTTTCGAAACCGTGAACGGCGGCAACGCGTTCATTTCGCGGAGCGCAACGGGACAGATCGCGATCAGCGCCATCGACAACGACACCGTTCTGCCTTCGCTTGAGACCAATCAGGCCTACAAGCCGCGCACCTACCTGGCACCCGCGAATGTGACGGCACGCAGGGAATGGGCTTTGGACATCATCCAGAACGATTTCGCGCCGACTCCGGGTTTGAAGAAGGACGAGTATGACCTGATGAGCAGTCCCAAAAGGGTAATGGGCACAAAGTTCTCGTTTGCCGCGAACCTCAAGAACGCCATCGGCAAGCACGCTACCCGTGAGATCGCGCAGGGGCTGGACGCATTCGCCGACTGGGGGAACATCGACAAGCGGGTGCAAGAGGGAGTCGCGATGTGTGTGGACTCCATGCTCAAATCGCGCTATGGATTCGAGGAACTCAAGATGGAGTTCCGCGAGCGGCTCGCGCAGTTCGGCGGCGTGGATAACGCCATCCGTAACGGCCTGTTCGATCTGGACGCACTGCGCATTCGCAGCAAGTACATGGTTGCGCGCAACAGCGGCGCAACGCATGAGGCCGCGATGAACATCGTGCAGGACTTCGCGGAAATCCGCGGCGTTCAACCGAAGCAGTTCGTGGGCGACGTGGAAGCCCGCGCGCTCAAATTCGGTTCGGTGGGCGCCGCCGCCTTGAAATTCGCCGGCAAACTCGCGAACCCTGCGCAGTACGAGCAAAAGCACGGCGAGATTGCCCGTCTTCGCAACCTCGACGCGCGGGACAGCGCCGCGATCCGTAACGAGGTGCTTGCGGCCTTCAGGCTGATGCAGGTGACAAGCCCGGCCGACGTCACGAAGTTGAGCGACCATGAGTTCAAGCTGGCCGTCATTGCCCTCACACGCCTCGCGCAGTCGGGCCTTGAAAATCGCGTGCTGAAACTGAAGACGTTCATTCGGGAGATCAACGCGAAGCCGGGGAGCGCCGTCGCGGCGCAGCTATGCCGGGCGGTATGCCAGAACGCATCGGAGGCCGTGACGATCGCGAGGCGCTATCGGGCCGTTTGCAACAAGGTGAATCCGGGGCAGTACACGTTCCTGCCGACCCTCGAAACGTCCATCGCCAACGTAGAAGGATTAATCAGCCAGGTCGAAGCCATCGAACGCCGCCCGCCCGTCGTCGGATAGTCGTACGCCGCGCGCCGCGTAGCCAATCCCTGAGCGCCGCGCTTCACGACGGTTGCCTCGTTGCGCGCGCAACCAGGCAACGCCGATGTGCTATAAGGTTGCGTAAGAAACCTTACAGACGTCGTACAGCGCCGCCGGATGGCCTTCGGTTTGCGGCAGCGCCTCTTTTCCCGGACAGGAACAACCATGATGGAGGACGCCCAACGGCCCGGCGACGCGCCCGTGCCCGCCGGTTCCCGTTACCGCGCCGCCGCCGAAACCGGCGGCGTGCCGACCGAGCGCGTGCGCGCAATCCAGGTGGCCGCGTTGCGGCGCAGTTTTCCGTTTGCGCTGGCGGGCTCCGTCGTTTCCGCGTGCGTGAGCGCCTATGTGATGAGCGGTGCGGTGGCCCTGCTGCAAGTGGGGGTCTGGATTGGCGCGACGCTCGCCGTGGCCGCATGGCGCCTTGCCGCCATGCTCTGGTTCGACCATACGCGCGAGCAGCCCGGCGCCGCCGCGCGCTGGCTGCGCCGCACGATCGTCGGCAACCTGCTTTCGGGCGCGCTTTGGGGCTTTCCGTTCGCCTGGTGGTCGTTTGTCGTGCCGCTCGAATTCCAGTTGTTTTTCGTGGTAATCCTGCTTGGGCTCGGCACGGGGGCGATCTATTCGAACTACATGAAACTGGAGGCCGCCTATGCGTTCGAGGTGCCCGCGTTCGCGCCCGTCTTCATCGCCTTCGCGCTGAAGCCGTCCGCCATCCACCTCGCGATGCTCGCGGCAGGCGGCTCCTATCTCGTCGCGACGCTCGCCTTCATTCACCGCATGCACCGCACGCACGTCGACGCGTTGCGTCTCGGCTATGAAAACCTCTCGCTGCTGGAGCAGGTGCGGCTCGAAAAGGAAGCGGCGGAGCGCAGCGACCGCGAGAAGTCGCGCTTTCTGGCCGCCGCGAGCCACGACCTGCGCCAGCCCGTGCACGCGGTGAGCCTCTTTCTCGGCTTGCTCGCCGACGAGCCGCTGACCGAACGGGGCCGCTATCTCGTCGATAACATTGCGCGCGCAACGACGTCCATGGGCCAGTTGTTCGACGCGCTGCTGAATCTTTCGCGGCTCGAAGCGGGCGTCGTGCAACCGCGTGCGCAACCGTTCGCGCTCGCCCGGGTGCTGGACCAGCTACGCGCCGAGTACGAGCCACAGGCGCAGCACAAGGGGCTGGACCTGCGCATTCGCCCAAGCGGCGCGTGGCTGCATTCCGATCCCGTGCTGCTTGAGCGGACCTTACGCAATCTCGTGAGCAATGCGATCGTCCATACCGAACGGGGGCGCGTGCTGGTGGGCTGCCGCATGCGCGGCGAGCAGGTGCGCATCGAGGTGTGGGACACGGGGCCCGGCATTCCGCTTGCCGAGCAGGAGCGCGTGTTCTGGGAGTTCCATCAATTGCGCAACCCCGAGCGCGACCGCAGCAAGGGCCTCGGTCTTGGCCTGTCGATCGTGCGGCGAACGGTGACGCTGCTCGGGCATACGCTGCGCTTGCAGTCGATCGAAGGCAAGGGCACGGTCTTCGCCTTGAGCGTGGCGCGCGGCGACCCGAACGCGGTGCGCGCGGGCGCGGCGCAAGACGCGCCGCCTCGCGAGTTGCCGCCGCGCGCGGTGCTCGATGCGACGCAAGGGAGCCTGATCGTGGTCGTCGACGACGATGCGCAGAACGAAACGGGCATGCGCCTGCTGCTGGAAAGCTGGGGCTATCGCGTGGTGAGCGGCGCGAGCCGGGCGGTGCTGCTCGAACGCGTGGTCGGGCTGCCCGAGAAGCCCGCGCTGATCGTGAGCGACTACCGGCTGCGCGACCACGAAACGGGCGTGCATCTGATCGAAGCCCTGCGCGACGAGTACAACGATCCTGACCTGCCCGCGTTGCTCGTGAGCGGCGACACCGACCCGAACCGGCTCGTGGATGCCGCCGCGCACGGCATCCCCTTGCTGCACAAGCCGATCGAGGTGGACGTGCTGCGCGAGTGGGTGCGCAAGCTCCTCACGCGCGAGACGCAGTAAGCGCGGGCGTTGGCGCTGCGCCTGCGCGCCTAGGCGCCGATCCGCACGCGTGCGGCGCGGCACGCCGCGAGGTCCCAGGCCGCGCAGCCAACGCTCTTGAAGAACACCGGGGCGGTGGGCGCGAGCTTGCTCTCAAGTGCTTGCGCCAGCGCATGCACCTGGCTCCAGTCGTAGCCGGCCTGAATGATGTCGCCCGCTTCGTGCCGCGCGCCCAGGGGATCGTCGACCACCACGAAGCTGCCGTCGACCGTTGCTTTGCCCACTTCCGCCGCATCGGGCGTGAACGCGCCCACGCCCACGACAAGGCGGCCGGTGCGCGCGGGCAGGGTGTAGACCGGCGACTTGCTCGTCGTGGCCGTCACGACCACATCCACCAGGTCGGGCACGTCGCCTTCGAGCGCGCGCAGATTCGGCGCGGCTTCGGCGTGCGCATCGACGAAGCGTTGCGTGCTTTCCGTCGTCTTTCCCGCGACGAGCAGGCGGGCCTGCGGAAACAGCGTCGCGAACGCTTCGACGTGATTGGCGGCCTGTTTGCCGGTGCCGATGATCAGGATGGCTTGCGGTGCCTGCGCGTGCAGGCACAGGATGCCCAGCGCGCTCACGGCGGCGGTGCGGCGTCCCGTGACCGTCGGGCCGTCGAGCGAGAACAGCATTTCGCCCGTGATCGAGTCGTAGGCGACGACCTGGCCGTGGATGGTCGGAAGCTGGCGTTTGCCGTTGCCGGGGCACACATTGACGAGCTTGTGGATGGCGATGTCGGCGGCCGTGGCCGGCATCGAGAGCATGACGCCGCCTTCCTGCAAGGGCACGACAAGGCGCTCGGGGCTGACGATTTTCCCCTCGGCGTAGTCCACGATCGTGTCGCGCAGCGATTGCACGAGCGTTGGGTAGTCCAGCAGCGCGGCCGTGGCCGCTGCGTCGAAAGCGTTGAGGGGGAGCGAGGACATGTTGGCGTCGGGAGTCGTGTAAGTGGATTGAATTTAAACCACGCGTGGCGGGAATTCAACCCAGAAAATAAACCGATGTCCGTATTGTGGTCTATAAAAGATCCATGGGATGATGGCATGCCGCCCCCAGCCGCGCGCGGTTTGGGGCCTTCATCGAAGTGGTATATTGCCGACCAACATTTCCAACGTTCTGTCATGGCTTCCGCACGCAACGACTTCTCCGCGACCTTCCGTCCGCTTCAGATCTACGAGCAGGTTTCCGAAAAGATCCGCGCGGAGATTCGTGCAGGCCGATACCTGCCCGAGTCGCGCCTGCCTTCCGAGCGCGAGCTGGCGGCGCTGTTCGGCGTCGGGCGTCCGGCGGTGCGCGAGGCGATTGGCGCGCTCCAGAACGAGGGCCTTGTCGTCACGCGCAGAAACTCGGGCACGTATGTGTCCGGGAACGCGCCCGACGTGCTCGCGCGCGCCACGGCTCCCGACGATGCGGCGAACGATGGGGCCGAGGCCGACTACAGCCCCTCGGCCACGCTGGACGTGCGGCTCATCCTGGAGCCCGCCATCGCGCGCCGGGCGGCCGCGCACAAGCAACGCGATCCGCTCGCCGAGCACTATCTCGCGCAAATGGAAACGCTCACCGATATCGCCGACGCCGAGCAGCGCGCGCTCTGGAACAACAGCGACCGGCTGTTTCATCGGCAACTGGCGGTGATGACGGGCGACGCGCTGCTCGTGAAACTCGCGCAGGAAATCGCCGACACGATGGACCAGTCGCTGTGGAAGCGCCTCAAGGACGACGGCATTTACGATCCCGCGCGCATCCGGCTGTATGTCGCCGAGCACCGCCTGATTTACGAAGCCATCGTCACGGGCGACGCGGACGCAGCCGCGTTTTACGTGGAGCAGCATATTCACCGCGTGCAGCGAGACATCGCGCCGGTGTGAGCGGCGCGCTGCGCGGCAAGGCCGTTTTCCCGCAGCGTGAAGCGTCAGCGCACGAGAAACCCGTAAGTCAGCGGATCGCGCTCGTCGATCACCCACTGCGCGAACCCGCAGATATAGGCTTCGCCCTCGACCTCCGGAATCACCGCCGGCATGCCCTTTACCGAGGTTTCGCGCAGCACGCGGCCTTTGAACACCGTGCCGACGATGGATTCGTTCACGAGCGTTTCCCCGGCCTTCAGTTCGCCGCGTTGATAAAGCTGCGCGACACGCCCGCCCGTTCCCGATCCCGTGGGCGAGCGATCGACCTCGCGATCAGCGAACACGCAGCAGTTGGCCTGGGTCGAGCCCGCGTGGCGCGGCGCGTTGGCGATGATCGTCCCGTAGATATGGTTGATCTCGGGAATTTCGGGGTGCTGAACAGGGAATGCCTTGTTCGCCGCTTCCTTCACTTCCGCGCCGAAGCGAATGAGCTTTTCGACCGCCGACTCACGCACGGGCAGATCGAACGGCGCGCCGTCGACGTAGAAGTAGAAAGCGCCGCCGTAGGCGATATCGCCGGTGACCGTGCCAAAGCTCGGCGTTTCAACGCTCACGTCGCGCTTCCAGAGAAACGACGGCACGTTCACGAAACGCACCGTGCCCGCGTGCTCGCCGTCCCACTTCACGAAGGCCTCGATAAAGCCGCAAGGCGCGTCGATGCCGACGCGCGTTTCGGGTATCGTCCGCTGGACCCAGCCTAGCTCGACCGCCGCCGTGGACAGCGCGATCACGCCATGGCCGCAGTGGTCGCTATATCCTTCGTTATGCAGAAAGATCACGCCGAAGTCGGCGGTCGGCGACACCGGCTCGGTGAGGTAGCCGCCGTACATGTCGGCGTGCCCGCGCGGTTCGAACATCAGCGCGCGGCGAATCTCGTCGGCGTTCTCCTTGAGCCACGTGCGGCGTTGCACGATGGTGTCGCCGGGCAGGCGCGGCAGGCCGCTCGTGACGATGCGAAATGCCTCGCCGCCGGTGTGGACTTCCACAGTCGAAATCGTTCGGGTGGGTTTCATGGGTATCGGGTGGCTCCGGCCAGGCAGGGCGAACCAGTGACTTTCTGATTGGTTCGAAAGAAACCAATGTATTTTATAAGTGGTTCTGGGGCAAGCACTTTATCAAAATGATCCGCGCAGTGGTCGCCGCGCGGGACCAGCGTTGCCGGTCACGGCATCGTGCAGGTGAAACTGGTCGCGCTATTCAGGTTGCCCTTGCCGAGATAGCGCGGGAACGCCGGGTAGCGGCACAGCGGCCGCGTGCGGCCGTTGGTGGCCGGCGCGATGTCGGTCGTGAACAGCGTTTCGGGGGCGTTGCCGTGCGTGACCCAGTCGTCGAGCGCGCCGAGCAGGTCCACCGAGGGAATGAACACGCCGTTGCCATGCTGGTAGCCCGGCACCATGTAAAGGCGCATGAAACTGTCCACGCGCTCCTCGCCATAGCGCCCGATCAGGCCCTGGTAATAGGCGATCGTCTGGTTCGGGCTGATCACTTCGTCGGCCAGCCCCTGCAAGGTGATGAGCTTGCCGCCGCGCGCCAGGTAGCGCGACACGTCGGGGTTCATCGCGCCGATCGTCGCCGAAAGCGCGACGAGCCGCTCGCGATAGCGGCCGGGGCGCGCGGCGTCGAAGTTCGTCGAATCGAAGGTGGGATCGTGCGTGACGAAGTACTTGAGGTAGGCGTCGCCCTGCGCGTACAGGTAGCCGTTGGACACGAAGCCCAGTTGCGGCTGCCGTTGCGCCGAATGCGCGAGCCCCAGCATGCTCGTGAAGCGCGTGCCCTGAAACACGTTGTAGCCGCGATAGCTGTCCACGTTCCAGGCGAGCGGGTACGGCAGGTGCAGTCCGTCGCGCAGGCTTTCGAGCGTGGCGATCTGTGGCGGCGTGAGGCAGCCGGGCTCGCTTGCGGGCGCTGGTTGCGCCGTGCAGCGCAGCGAGTCGATGATCTCCGGCTCTTGCGCGCGGCATGCCTCCACGTCGCTGACGATGCCGTCGGCGGCGCCGTCCAGCGTGTCGCACACCTGCATGACGCGCGCGTATACCTGTTCGAGCAGTGGCGGTGAGAGATAGCCGCCAGGCGTGCGGTATTCGTGCTGACCGACCACCACGCCGATCAGCCGCACGCCGGAGAAGTTGAGTGCGGGCGCGTTGGCGATCACGCCGTCGTAGTCGTCGGGATAGCGCTGGATCACCGTGTAGCCTTCGCGCCCGCCCGTCGATCCGCCCGCGAAATACATGTGCTCCGGCGCGCGGCCGTAGCCGAGCGTGATGAGCGCGAGCGCGACGTCGTGGGCTTTTTTCAGGTGCGCGTAGCCGAAGTTCGTCACGGCTTCTTCGAGCAGGCCGAAGTTCGCCTCGGAAGACGTGCCGTTGTGGCCGGAGTCGTCGCCGAAGGTGGCGTAGCCGCGCCTGAGCGGGGCGTTGTCGGGCGAAAAGGGCATCGGGCCGGTGCCCGTCACGACCACGCCGCTGTAGCCGCCGCCGCCGAATTGCAGCGCGCGGCCGTTCCAGCGGCTCGGCAGGTTCACTTCGAAGCGGATGTCCGGGGTGCCCGCGCTCTGCGCGCGGATCACGCCGGTCAGGCGGCAATAGTCGCCGTTGAGATTGCCGTTTGCGGTGGCGGAGATCATCGCGGCGCTCTGCACGAGCGCGCCGTTGGTCGGCAGGCCGATGCGCGCGGGCGGCAGCAGCGCGCCGGCGAGGTCGGTGCAATGCAGCGGCAGCGCGCCCGGGCGCTGGGCGAGTGCGTGGCCGCTGGTGGCGAGGAGGAGCGCGGCGAGCGCCGGCGCCTTGAAGGTCGCGAGTACGCCGCCGCCCGCACGGCTCATCCGCAACCGGCCCCGTTCACGGCCGCGCGCGCCTTCTGGCGCCCGAGCGTGCCGCGCCAGGCCTTGGCGAGCATGAGCGTCGCGCCGATCGCGACGAGGTCGCCGGCCAGCGCCGCCGCAAACGCGGCCGCGCCGTGCAGCGCGCGGGGCGTGGCGGTGTCGACAGCCACCGAGATCAGCGTGCCGCCCACGAAGCAAACGAGCCCCGTGCGGCCCACGGTCACGACGGAGGGCAGGCGCGCGGCGAGGCGCGCGATGGTGCCGCGATGCACGAAATACGCGGCCACCATCGCGATGACGATGAAGTTGACGACACGCGCGAACGCCAGATGCTGTTTCATTTCCCCGGGCATGGGTTGGGTCAGGATGAGGAGCTTTACCGCCGCGAACGCCACCGCCGCGGCGAAGGCGCACCGTACGAGCCAGCGCGCCGTGGCCGAGCCCTTGAAGCCGGGCGGCGCGGGGTGCAGGCGGCAGAGCATGCCGAACACGAACATCAATTGCCACGCGAACGGATCGAACGGCCAGTTCGCGACGACGTTCGCGCCGAACAGCGTGCCCAGCAGCGTAGCGAACAACGGCGCGAATGCCCAGACCATGAGGCTGCCGCACAGCGCCGCGAACGGCGCACGGCGGGCCAGAGGCACCACGGCGGGCACGCAAAGCGCAAATATGACATACATCGGCAGCACGCTGGACAAATAGGGCTGGCGCGCGAGCAGCAGGATATGGAGCGTTTCGCGCACGGGATGCGTGGCGAACGGCGCCCAGCCGCTCAGGTCGGCGGCGGACGGATTCAGATGCAGGAGCGCGAGCAGCGCGCCCGTGAGCAGCGTGAGCAGGGCGGTGAGCAGATAGGCGCGATAGATCTCCCAGCCGCGCCGCAGGAACCGGCCTTGCGCGGCGCTCGCGCCGCGGCGCGCGAGCACGGCCATATAGGCCGCGGCCGACGCATAGCCGCCGAGAAACACGAACACTTCGGCGGAGTCGCAGAGCGCATAGGCGTGCAGCATCACATGCGAAAGCGCGCTGCCCGGAATGTGATCGAGCACGATCACGATCAGCACGATGCCGCGGAAAAAATCGACTTCGATCGAACGCCCCTGGCGAGAATCCATGTTGCCCCCGCAAGCATGGCGATGCGCACGGCGTTGAATCCGTGCGAACCGCTCGATGAAAGCAGGGCAGGCGTGACGAGGGTCGTGAGTGTTCGTTACGGCGCTCGCCGGTTTGCGCTGCCCATGCGCGTACGAGCGTGTCTCGCCGGTATCGTTCCCTGCTCGCCGCGTGCGGAGCGCAAAAAATGCGCGATATGACGCGCGCGCCATCTTGCGGTCATCGGCTTGCCAGTTTGGGCTTTCAGCGGCGTTGTGGACGCCGCGCCGGCTATCCCGCCGCCGCGCGTTCGATTGCGGCGATGTCGATCTTCTTCATGGTCATCATCGCTTCCATCGCGCGCCGCCCGGCTTCGCGGTCGGCGCCGCCGACGAATTCGAGCAGCCGTTTGGGCGTGATCTGCCACGAAAAGCCCCAGCGGTCCTGGCACCAGCCGCACTCCGATTCCTGGCCGCCATTGCCGACAATGGCGTTCCAGTAGCGGTCGGTCTCTTCCTGGTTATCGGTCTCGACCATGAAGCTGACCGCCTGGTTCGGCTTGAAGTTGGGCCCGCCGTTCAGGCCCACGAATCGACGGCCGAGCACGACGAATTCGACCAGCAGTTCCGCGCCCACTCCCACGCCCGGTATGGGCGAGACGTGGCCCGTCACGACGCGGCTGTCGGGGAACGTGGCGGCGTAGAATTGCGCCGCTTCGCGCGCGCGGCCTTCATCGAACCACACGCAAGTCACAAGCTCGGCCATGGTTGTCTCCTTTGGTCATCGTGCGTTACCGGCCGGCGTCGCAAGCGTTCAAAGCCTGGTTGAACGCCTGGCGGTACGCGTTGGGCGCGGCGCCGAAGGCATCGCGAAAGCGATGGCTGAAGTGGCTCGCGTTGGCATAGCCGCAGTCCGCGGCAACGCGCGCAAGCGGCAGATCGGTCGTGCGCAGCAAGCGCCGCGCCCGCTCGAGACGCTGCGCCGCGATCCACGCATGCGGCGGCTGCCCGAACGAGGCGCGGAACATGCGCGCAAGGTGGTACTCGGAAAGGCACGCCACGTCGGCCAGCGCGCCGAGCGTCAACGGCTCGCTCAGGTGAGCGTCGATATGGTCGCGCAGACGCCGTCGCGTGGCGACCGAGAGGCCGCCCTTGAACGCCACGCCCGGCCGCCGCACGCCCTGGCTGCGCAGCAGCAGGCTCAGCACTTCATGGGCCGTTTCGTTGCTGCGCAGGAGTCCTTCGGGATTCGCCCAGTCTTCGTTGGCGAGGCGCTGGCACAGCTCGGCGATACGTCCGTCCTCGAAATACGTGCGGTCGGCCAGCGTGAGTTCGCGCGGCTCCTGGTCGAGCTCGCGCACGGCGCGCTGAGTGAAGTGCTCGGGCAGGAAATAGAGGTGCATGAAATGCATGTGGCCCCGCACCCACCAGCGCGATTCATGATCGCCCGGCAGCGCGCACAGGCGGCTTGGCGCGCCGTAAATGCCGGGCAGTTTCTGCCGTTCGGTGCGGTAGCCGCCGTCGAGATAGCACGATAGCGTGTGGTGGCCCGGCTGCGCGTAGACGGTCTCGGCTTCGCGCGTTTCGCGTGTCCACACGGCCGCCGCGAGCCGGTCGCCGAGCCACGCGAAGCGCTCCAGCGTGGCGTTGGCCGCGCTCAGCGTGCGGCACACCGAATGAAGCCCGAACGGCGGCGCGGCGAGATCGAGCGCGGGGATGGGCACCTGGGCATTCATGGTCGGTTCACGAACAAACGGGCGTTGAGGGATTAGGGGGCGCGACGGTCGCAGCGCTGGTGGAAGCGCTGGTGGAAGTATACGCCGCGCTCCAGGGGCCGCACCGCGCCGCCCGAAATGAAAGCGCAATTTTGGACAAGCGCCGGGCGGCGCAGCGCGCCATAGTAAGCGCATAGAATCCACGCTTTCCCAAGTCCATGAATCTTGCGCTTTACTTCGTCACCGTGCTGATCTGGGGTACGACCTGGATTGCCATCAAATGGCAACTCGGCGTCGTGCCCGCGCCCGTTTCGATCGCCTGGCGCTTCGGGCTCGCGGCGCTCCTGATGTTCGCGCTGCTGCGCGCGATGCGCCGTCCGCTCTGGCCGCCGCGCGCGGCATGGCGCTATCTGGCGGCCCAGGGCCTCGCGCTGTTCTGCCTGAATTTCCTGTGCTTCTACTATGCCGAGAACATCGTGCCGAGCGGCCTCGTCGCCGTGGTGTTCTCCACGGCGCCGCTGCTCAATTCGATCAATGGCCGCCTGTTCATGGGGCGGCCGTTGCAACCGGCGGCGGTGGGCGGCGCGGTGCTAGGGCTGATCGGCATCGTGTGCCTGTTCGTGCAGCAGATGGCCGGGCATCTCGGCGAGCAGACCGTATGGCTCGGGCTGGCGGTCGCCTTTCTCGGCACGATGTGTTTTTCAGCGGGCAATCTGCTGTCGAGCCGCATGCAGTCGATGGGCCTGCATCCTCTCGTCACGAACGGCTGGGCCATGCTGATCGGCACCGCGGTGCTCGTGGCCGGCAGCGCGCTGGCGGGCCTGCCGTTTCGCATCGAGATGGACGCGCGCTACCTCGGCGCGCTCGCCTGGCTCGTGGTGGCAGGCTCCGTGATCGGCTTCACCGCGTACCTGATGCTAGTGGGGCGCATCGGGCCCGAGCGCGCGGCCTATTGCACGGTGCTGTTCCCGATCGTGGCGCTCGCGGTTTCGACGGTATTCGAAGGCTACCGCTGGTCGTTGCTGGCCGTGGTCGGCCTGGTGCTGGTCGTGTCGGGCAATCTCGTCGCGTTCGATCTCACGCGGCGCGTGTTCGCGCGGCGCGCGCCGGCTTCGTGAGGGGCGCAGCGTAGCGCTTCTGTAGCCTGCGTGACGTTAGGGCTCCAGCAAACGAATGAGCCGCATCTCCTCGAAATCGAGCTCCGATTCGATGCGATGGAGCACGGCGTCATCCACCCGGCCGTTGCGATGCAGATCGAGCAACGCGCCGCGCGTCACGCCGACGAGTTCGAGCTCCATGCGCAAGAGTTGCGCACGCTCCTCGATCCGCAACCCGCCGGTGAGGTGCGCGCCCTTGTTCGCCGTCACGCGAACCTTGTATTCGGCGATCAGGCGATCGAGCGTGGCGCGCGGAATATGGGGCCCTTGTTTCGCCATGTCCTTCGCCGCGTCGAGCGCCGCGCCGAACGAATGCGCGCGCGCTTCGTGCTCGGACATCGTATGGCGCACGGCGGGGCGCAGCTTGAGCCAGCGGATCAACGGCGCGAGGCTGCCGCCCTGCACGACGAGCGTGGCGATGATGAGCAGGAAGGTGCTGAAGACGATCACGTCGCGGCCCGGAAAATTCTCCGGCAACGCGATGGCCGCCGCCAGGCTGACCACGCCGCGCATGCCCGCCCAACCCATGACGATGGCCTCGGCGAGCGACCATGCCTCGCCGCCCGAACGGCGCGCGCGCAAACGGCTCGGCAACCAGACCGCGGCGAGCACCCAGACCAGCCGCGCGACGATGGCGGCCGCCGTTGCGGGCAGCGCGACCCGCAGGCCGGCCATCACCACGGCGCTTTCGTGATTGACGCGCGCGAGGATCTCGTGCAGCACGAGGCCGATCATGATGAACACCAGCGCGTCGAGGATGAACACGACCGCTTCCCAGGTCGCTTTCGCCTTGATGCGCAGATCGGCGCTGAACACGCGGTGCTGGCGGATGCCCAGCACGAGCCCGCACGTCACGACCGACAACACGCCCGAGCCGCCCACGGCTTCCGCGATGCCGTAGCTCGCCCACGCCATCACGAACGTCACGACGATGCCCAGCATGGGCTCGCCCAGGCGCGGCAGCGCCCAGCACATGACGTGGCCGCACAGCAGCCCGACGATGATGCCGATGAGGATCAGCTCGAAGAACAGGCCCGTCGCGCTGGCGAACGTGATGGTGGCGGCGAGCGCCGCCGACACGGCCATTTGATACAGCAGCAGGCCCGAAGCGTCATTCACAAGGCTTTCCCCTTCGAGCACGGCGACGAGCCTGGCGGGCAGGGGATAACGTTGCAGAATCGCTTTCGCCGCCACGGCGTCGGGCGGCGAGACGATCGCGCCGAGCGTGAAACAGGCGGCCCACGGCAACGCCGGGTTGACGGTGTGGACCGTGACCGCCACGGCAACCGTCGTGAAGGTCACCGCGCCCAGCACGAGCGAAACGATGGTGCCCAGTTCCCCGCGAAACTCCTTCCAGGCGGTATAGAAAGAACTCGACATCAGAAGCGGCGGCATGATGGCCGCAAGCAGCAGATCCGGGTCCGTTTGCGGCACGCGCTTGCCCGCGATCGCAATCACGCAGCCGCCAAAAAGCAGCACGACCGCCGGAGGAATGGCAATGCGATCGGCAAGCCATGTCAGCGCGCCCGCTCCACAGATCAACAAGAGCAGATAGTGGAAAAATTCGACGTTGGTCACGATGCCGGGTTCCAGGGTGCGATGAGTGAGCGGGAGAAGCGCAAAAGAGGGAAAAAAGGACGCCGATGGTTGGGGCCGAACGGCAGCATATCCGACTTCAAATTAGCGTGTCGTTAAGCGAAGGCGACGGCTCGCGGCGTTGCGGTTAAGCCGTTATACGAAGGTTTCGGTCACTCCATCTTTTTCGTGAAACCGCCATGCGATTGCATGATTGCCTGGCCGTCGAGTCGGGCGATATTCTGGAACGCATCGGTTGCCGTGCCATGCGGCAACTCACCGAAGCCCATCAGGAGCGTTCCAGAACATGAACACGTCGCTTGCCGAACATCACGCCTCACCGCTACCGCCCGGCGCGCAAGCGCCGGACTTCACGTTGCCGGCCACGCCGGACCAGAAAATGTCGTTGTCGGAGTTGCGCGGCGCGCCGGTCATCCTCGCCTTCTATCCGGCCGACTGGAGCCCGGTTTGCGGCGACGAACTGGGCTTGTTCAATGCCGCGCTCGACATGTTCAAGCGCTATCAGGCGCAGTTCGTTGCCATCTCCGTGGACAGCGCGTGGTCGCACGCCGCTTTTGCCGCGCAGCGCGGCTATCACTTTCCGCTGCTCGCGGACTTCGAGCCCAAGGGGGCGGTCGCCAAACGCTACGGGGTCTATCGCGCGGCGGAAGGCGTGAGCGAACGGGCGCTTTTCGTGCTCGACGGCGAAGGCGTCGTGCGCTGGTCGGAAGTCTCGCCGATCAGCATCAATCCGGGCGTGGACGGCGTGCTCGACGCCCTCCAGCGCCTCGCCTCCACCCCGCAACAGGATCTGTCATGAGCCATCTCACGGTGCCCGTGGGGCACGCCGATCATGTGCAGGGCGCCGCGGACGCGCCGGTCACGCTCGTCGAATACGGCGACTTCGAATGTCCGTATTGCGGCGCGATGTATCCCGTCATCAAGGCGGTTCAGCACGCGATGGGCGAGCGTCTGCGCTTTGTGTTCCGGCAATTTCCGCTCACTTCGATGCATCCTCACGCGCTTCATGCGGCCGAAATGTCGGAGGCCGCGGCGGCGATCGGGCGCTTCTGGGAGGCGCACGACGTGCTCTATGAAAACCAGAGCGCGCTGAACGACGGGGCGCTCACGACCTACGCCGCGCATCTCGGACTTCGCGCGGGTGACTTGAAGTCGGCGTTCGAAGGCGCGTATGACGAGCGCATTCAAGGCGATTTCGACGGCGGCTTGCGCAGCGGCGTCAACGGCACGCCCTCGCTGTTCATCAACGGCCGGCGTTATGACGGCGACCGCGACGCCGAGAGCCTGCTCGAAGCGCTCAACGCCGTCGCGGCCGGCAAGTGAGCGGGTAGCGCGTCAAGCCGGGTCGAGCGCCCGGCCCTGGCTTGCCGCGAAGGGCCACGCCTGACTGGCGACGATGCGCATCTTCGCGGCAGGGCCGTCTTGCTCCCTGCGCAGGCGATCGAATTTGCGCTGCATGTCGGCCACTTCGCCGCACGCCGCGAGCCGCTCGTGGGCGAAGATTCTCGTCAGCGTGAACATTTCGAAGCGTGTTTTCATGCCGTCTTGCCGGCGCAGCAAAAGCGATTTTTCCGCAAGCAACGCAAGCGCATGCTCGACGGACGCCGCGTCATGCCGCGAATCGGCGGCGATCCGAACGGCTTCGCTCGCATCGAAAGCGCGCGGAAAAACGGCAAGCCGCCGCAGGACCATGCGTTCCAGGTCGCAGAGCGTAGTTTCGCTGCGCAGGAAATTCGCGCTCAGCGTGCGCTGATGTGCGGGCAAATCCTTCATGCGCGACTCGAACACCAGGATGCGCCGCTCGACGTCGCCTGCGAAAGCGTCGAGTCCGACTATCGCAGCGGTTTCGGCGGCGAGTTCGATGGCGAGCGGCACGCCGTCGAGCGAATTGCATACTTTTCGCACGGCGGCCATGCCGGCTTCGCTCATGTTATGGCCTCCGCACAACGCAAAAAAACGCGCGAGGAATAACTCGACCGCTGCGCATTCAGGGGCGTGTTTCGCTTGCACAACCGGTGCTAAAGACGTGAGCGGCGGGACGATCACGCGCGCTTCATAGGAGAGATTCAGCGGCGCGCGGCTCGTGACGAGCATGTGGATGCCGGGGCAGTCTTTCAGCACGGCGTTCACGCAGTGCGCCACCGCATCCACCAGAAGCTCGCAGCCGTCGAGTATCAGGAGCGCCTTCTTTGCGGCGAGCGCCTGCGTCAACGACGCCAGAGACTGCGCACGGTGCACCGAACCCGCAAGCGTTGCGTCTGCGATCTTCGCGATCATTTCCTTGCTGCACGAAGCGGAATCGAGCGAAACCATGAATACCCCGTCGCTGAAATTTTCCAGCGCTTCGAAGCCCAACGCCACGGCCAGGCGCGTCTTGCCGATGCCGCCCGTTCCCAGCAGCGTGAGCAGGCGTGTTTCGCACACGCGGGCCGACAGCGTCGCCACGGCTTGCTCGCGGCCCAGCAGATTGGCGGGCGTGCGGGGCAGGTTATGACGGTTTTCCTCGGTGTTCGCGCGCGTGGCTTCGCCGGTTGCGGGCGTGGCTTCGCCATGCTTCAAGCGGTAGCCGCGCCGGGATACGGTCGTGATCAGATCGCGGTCCTTCCCAAAGGCCCGGCGAATGGCCGACATGTGTACGTGCAGGCTGTTTTCCTCGACCACGCAATCCGGCCACACCTTACGCATGATTTCGTCCTTGGAAACGAGCTTGCCTTCCGCGAGAAGCAGGACTTCGAGAATATCGAAAGCGCGTGTTCCCAGCGTCATATCCAGTCCTGACCGATAGACTTTTCTTGCCACGAGATCGATTTCGACATTTCCGATGCGTTTCATTATTCCACCCGGTCCGGTTTGCAATAGCTTTTTCACGCGCCCGCGTCCCAATCCTGATACTCACGTGCGGTATTCGTAAGACTATCGATCTCGAAGCACACCGTGAATATCAACAGAATCGGTCATGAGGTTGCGTGGCGCGCAATACGATTAAAGGAACTCATAACGGGCTCCTTAAAGCGGCTTGCGTCGCATTGCTCATTACACGCATTCAACAACCGCGCGGCGTTAGGGTGTAACCTCCCCATCACAATGTCATCGCGCCACACGCGCATCATGGAGCCATGGATAAACTCGTAGCCCTCAAGACCCTGCTGGAGGTCGCAGACGCCGGAGGATTCGCCAAGGCGGCGAAGCGCATGGGGGTCGCCACCTCGTCGGTGGCGCGCCTGATGGACGCCCTCGAAGCGCAACTCGGCACGGCGCTGCTCACGCGCACGCCACGCCGCGTGAGCCTGACCGACGCGGGCGCGAGCTATGTCGAGCAGGTATCCAAGGTGCTCGACGGATTGACCGAGGCCGACGAAAGCATCCTCGACAGCGGCGCCGCGCCTATCGGCACGCTGCGCATCACGGTGCCCACGGCCTATAACCGCGTCGTGCTCGCGCCGCACCTCGCGGCGTTTTTGCGCGAGCATCCGAATGTCGCGCTCGATATTGTCGTTGCCGATCACATGATCGACCTCGCGCTGGAGCGTATCGATATCGCCATCCGGATCGGCCTGCCTTCCGATAACCCCAACCTCATTGCCAAAAAGCTGGCGGAGAATCCGCGCGTGGTGGTGGTGAGCCACGAGTATCTGGAGCACAACGGCGTACCGCTCACGCCCGCCGAACTGACCGACCATCAATGCCTGCGCATCGCGTACGGCGGCAGCTATCGCGCCCGTCAAACATGGACGTTCATGCGAGCGGGAGAGCAGGAACGCATCAACGTGCGCGGGCGGCTCGTTTCCAATAGTCTCGACATGCTGCTCGAAGCCGTGCTCGCGGGCCAGGGGCTCGCGCTATTGCCCGAATGGCAGGTCAGGGAGCACATCAACGCAGGGCGGCTCATGCATCTGTTCGCGGACTACCGCGTAACGCCGCAGGGCGACGAGGCCGTCGCTTATGCGGCGTATCTGCCCAACCGGCGGCTCTCGCGAAAAGTGCGGGCGTTTCTCCAGTTCATCGAGGGCCGGGTGGAATAGGGCATCGATCGACTGACGCGACTGCATCATGCGGTTACGCGCTCACGCTATTGCGTGATTGCGCCAAGCCCGAACGACTGCGCCAATTGCTTGCCCTTTGCGATGAGCGGGCCGAGTGCCGTGCGCCTCGCCGTTGACCACGCTGCCAGCGCGCCTTCGATATCGTCGGCGGGGTTCAGGCCGCTCAAGGCTTGCGCAAGCGTGATCGCGTCGTCGGCCGCCTTGGAGGTGCCGGAGGCCGTGTGAGGGCGAACCGTGCACGCGGCGTCGCCCACCAGCGCGACGCGTCCCACGGCAAACGACGGACTCGATGCGTCGAAGATCGCCTGGAGGAATGGCGCCTGCGTGTGCGTCATCAATTGCTGCAAGGCAGGCGGCAGCCCGGCGCGCGCGCAATCGTGCAGATACGCCGTTGCTTCGGCCGAAAGCCCGCCGGGGCTCACGGAGGCATGATGACGATGTCCCTCGCGATCCGTTAGATGGCGGCTCAGCGTCGCCGCGTCGGGTTCGTTTCGATACCACAGCCAGTTGAATCGCCGCTTGCCGGGTTCGATCGCCCCATCCAGCGCGGGAATGGGAAACGTCATGAACAACGCATCCCGTTCGCGCAGGAGCGTGATGCTGTTATCCAGTTCGGCGACGAGCGGCGCCGGAAGCCGCGCTTCTTCCACCACGCCGCGCCAGGCGAGATATCCGGCATACGACGCTCGATAATCGGGGAACAGCATGGCGCGCATGCCGGAGCCCGCGCCGTCCGCCGCAATGAGCAAATCGGCGGCGAGCGTTTCACGTCCGTTGATTTCGATTTCCACGCCGCCTTGCCGGTTTCGCAGGTTCGTGACCGCTTCGCCATAGCGAACGACATCGGGCGGCAGCATCTCGCTCAACGAGCGATAGACCGCGTCCCAAGACGAAAACGGCACGATTTCGCGGCTTTCTTCGATGAGAGAGCCGTCCGATGCCAGCCATCGCCGCCACTCGACCGGCACGGCAAGCGTCTTGCGCGTGGCGTGACCATGCTGCTCCAGAAAACGCATCATCTGGCGCAGGACCGCCACGCCCCCACCGTGGCCGCGCATGCCGGCGGCCGTGCGTTCGAATATCGTGACCTCGTGGCCGACGCAACGCAGCGTCAGCGCCGTCGCCAAACCCGCAATCGAGCCGCCGACAATGGCAATTTTCATGGGCTTCACGCGTCCGGTCGTTTAAACGCTGTGCGCGGGAATGCGCATCAACTGGTTGCCGAGCATGATGCCTCGCGTTGTCATGGCGCGGCCCACACGCAGTTGCTCCGCGTTCCAGCGCGAGAGCGCCCGGTTGAGCGCGCCTTCGCCCGCGTGTTGCGGTTGCTGCGCCGCCTCCAGTTCGAGCGCCAGGGCGTAAGCGTTGGCGGCCGCCTTGGCCGTGCTGCCGGCAGTGTGGGGCCGCGGAACCGAAGCGGCGTCGCCCGTGAGCAACACCCGGCCGTAGCGCATCGAACGCGTTTGCACGTCGACAATGGGCTGCATGAACGGAACGTCGGTGGCATGCACGAGCGCGCGGAACGTCGGCCCGAGCAGCGTTTGCGCTTCATCCTTCAGGCGGTCGATGACCGCTTGCCTGGCAGTCCCAGGCGGCAGCGAGAACGGCCGTTGCACGCCGTCGCGATCCACGAGCAGGTCTTGCAGTTCGTTGGTGTCGTAGCGGCGATACCAGACCCAGTTCCAGCGGCGGCGGCCAGGCTCGGTCGAGTCGTCCTCGCCCGGCACCATGTAGGCGAGCGCGGAGTGCCCAACGCCGTCCGAGAACGCGAAGCGATCGCGCAGTTTATCGGCGGCGAAGGCGGGCAGGTCCGGTTCTTCGATCAGTCCGCGCCATGCGACATAGCCGGCATAGTGCGGTTGCGTCTCGGGTTCGAGCAGCGTGCGCAGCGTCGATCGAACGCCGTCCGCGCCGATCAGCAAATCGGCCGTGTGCTGGTGGCCGCTTTCGAAGTGCGCCGTGACGCGCTCGCCATCGTCCTCGAAGCGGGTGAAGCGTTCGCCCGCGCGCAAGCCGCCGTCCGGCTGCGCGCGCTTTAGCGCCTTGTAGAGCAGGCTCCACGACGTTTGCATTTGCGGCATATAGAAGCGGCTGACGATGCGGTCCGATTCATCGAGGTAGATCCGGTCGCCGGAGAGCACGCCGGGTGGATGCGGCACGGCGACGCCCGCGAACTCGAAGGCCTGCGTGACATCGGGCTGCAACACGACGCCGCCGCCGCGGCTTTCCAGTTCGTGCGCCGAAGCCTCGTAGACAGTCACGTCCCAGTTGGCCGCGCGCAGCGCCGCTGCGGTGACGAGTCCGCCCAGCGATCCGCCCACCACGACGGCGTGTTGTTGAGTATCACGGCTCATGCGAATCTCCCTTGAAGCGCCTTGGCGAACACAACCGGCGGTTGTGCGCCGTTCACGATGAATTTGTCCACGACTATCGTCGGGACCGAGCGGATGCCGAGTGCGTCGGCTTTCACGCGCGAAGCCTCGATGTCGATGTCGCCCGCGTCGGAGCCGAGGTAGGCGCGTGCCGCCTCGGCGTCGAGGCCCTGGCTCGCCGCGAGATCCACCAGTGCGTCGAGGTCGCCGATATCGCGGCCCTGCGCGAAGTACGCACGGAAAATCGCGTCGTAGAGGTGTTCGGCCTGTTCAGGCGTGCCCGCGCCGAGCGCGTGATGGATCAGGCGATGAGCGAGGCGCGTATTGGGCGTGCGTTCGATGCGGCCGAAGTCGAAATGAACGCCGGCGGCCACGCCCGCCGCCGTCACGGTCGCATCGAGCATGTCCGAATGCGCGAGGCTGCCGAACTTGCGCGTGCGGTAGGCGCGGCGGTTCATGCCGTCGCGCGGCATGCCCGGGTTCAGTTCGAATGGCAGAAAGGTGATGTCGTAGCGGTTCTCGCAATCCGCTATCTTTGCGCCGGCCTTCAGGTTGCGATGGCCGATCCGGCACCAGGGGCAAATGAAGTCGTACGCAAGGACGAGTTGTGTGCGTTCCACGAAGCGTGCTCCAGACAAAAATGTGTCATGAGCAGGCTATACGGGAAGGCGTGGGAACAGAATGCCATGACCGCGCAACACCAGATTGCGTGGCGCGCAACTTCGCGCGTGCGAGCGGGCCCGAGGCCCTAGCGCCTCGCGGCGCGCCGCCACGCGCCGGGCGTGGCGCCGCATAGCTTGAGGAACACCCGGCTCAGGTGACTTTGATCCGAAAAGCCGCAGATGATGGCGATTTCCGCGAGCGGCTTTTCCGTGGTTTCGATCAGCACGCGCGCTTCGGTAACGCGTTGTTCGAGCAGCCATTGATGCGGCGTGCGGCCCGTGGTCCGGGCGAACGCGCGAATGAAATAGGCGCGCGAGAGGTGGCATTCGCTCGCAATGTCGCCGATCGAGTTGCCGCTGTCCGAGCGCAGCAGCAGAAGCTCCTTTGCGCGCGCTTCCTGTGCGGGCGTGAGCGTGCCTTTGGCCTGCGTTTCATGGTGCGCGAAGTTGCCGTATTGACGGGCGATATGGATGCCGATGCACAGGCCGACGTGGTCGACGAACAACTTGTTCAACGGTCCGGAAGCGTCGGTGGTTGCGGCCAGCGCGCTCGCAAGATGATAGAGGACGGGGTCTTTTTTCCGCGGCGAGCAGGTGAGCCCGCGGATCACGGGGCTATCGTGTTCGTCGGCGAGACGGGTGAGGAATTCGGGCGACAGCTCGACCAGAACGAAATCGAAATCGCCGTGAAGTTCGGCGGAATACGGCTCGGAAAAGTCGCGCAGATAAATCGAGCTCGAATCGAAGCGGCGCTCTTCGCTGCGCGCGCCGCGAAACAGATGGCGCCGATGCCCGCCCTGTAACGCAATGCCGGCCAGAAAGCCGCGATCGCTGGCCTCGGTCGAGACGCGCTCCGCCCGGGCGTCGTCCATCCCCTTGCGGTAGATCTGGAGGTCGCCGCTGCCGATATGCAGATCCTTGCGCAACCGGCTCGCGGTACAGCCGAGCCCGTCGCGCTTGATCGGCGCAGCGGCGGGAGACGGGCTGATTTCGTTAGCGAGCGACATTGGGCGGATTTTCGTGCGGAATGGCTCGTACGGTTGCGCAACAGCGTGAAGTCACCACGCTCGCGGCAATCGTCACATGTCAAAAACAATTCGCATGATTATATCGTAACGCGCGATTGGCGTTGCAAGCGCTAAAAAACATGTCTGAGGATAATGGCATTTAAATTCGCACGATCACGCTAATTGCCATCCAATAAGACAATTCGATGGCGATTTGATGGTAATTGGGGGCAAGTTGGAGGGAATTCAGGCCGTTGGGCAAGGCCGTTCGAACCCATCTTAACCCAGGCGCATCCCGTTAATTCTTAATCCGTCTGCGCAGCCGGATAAGACGCCGTTTGAGCAGTTTTGTCCAAAGGCCATCGTATCCTGCATCAAAACGGTGCATACGATGCTTTTATTCGCTGTTTCAAGCGGGTTGGCCTGGCAAGCGCGGCCGGCACTCAGTGTGCATTTTTCTTCAAGACTCGTGCGTTACGCCACGCTTACAATCCAGTCGCGTGATCGTTGATGGCAGGCTTGACCAGTCAGTATTGGCAGTAATCGCGCCGCTTCGTCCGGCGGCTCAAGGGAACGTCCATGATCAAAATTGGCGCCTTGCTCGTGAACTTCGAGCAGCGTGAGATTCTGCGCAACGGCTTGCCGCTGCGCATCAGCGCGCGTGCGTTCGACATTCTGGAAGTGCTCTTTCGGGCCAATGGCTCGATCGTGACCAAAGACGACATCATCGACTCGGTCTGGCCCGACCAGATCGTCGAGGAAAATCGCCTGCAAGTGCATATCGCGGCGTTGCGCAAGGCGTTGGAGGCCGATCGCGAGCTGATCAAAACTGTCACGGGCCGCGGTTATATTCTCATTCCTCAAGCGCCGCTCGCGCAGCAGGGCACGCTCGCCTCGAATCTGCCGGGCCGCCCCACGACGCTGGTGGGCCGCGACGCGGATGTCGAGAACGTGGTCGCGAAGCTGGCCGAGTCGGCCGTCGTCACGCTCGTCGGCGCAGGCGGCATCGGCAAGACCGCGCTGGCGATTCGTGTTGCCGAGATGGCGCAGGCGCATTTCGCGCGCACCGTCTGCTTCGTCGAACTGGCCTCCGCGAGTTCGCGCGAGTCCGTGCTGGCTACAATGGCCCTGGCCCTTCAGGTGGGGCCCGCCGAAGTCTTGCAGGACACGCGCGCGCTGCTCGCGAGAATGCCGCCGGAAGGCGTGCTGCTGGTGCTCGACAACGCCGAGCATGTGGTCGATGAAGTGGCGGAGCTTGCCGAGAATCTCGTCGCGCACGCGCGTTGGCTGCGCGTGCTCGTCACGAGCCGCGAGCCGCTCACCATCCGTGCGGAAACCGTCTATCGCGTCGAGCCGCTGGCCGTGCCCGCCACGGAGGATACCGTCGAAGCCATGCTCGATCATGGCGCGGTTCAGCTCTTTCTTCAGCGCGCACGCGATATCGCGCCGCGCTGCGCGGCAGACGAAGCCAGCGTCCGGGCGGTGGCGGACATCTGCCGTCAACTGGAGGGCCTGCCGCTCGCGATCGAACTGGCGGCGGCGCGCGTGGCGACGCTCGGCATCGAGGGCGTGGCGGCGCGGCTCGACGACCGGCTCGATCTTTTGAGTGGCGGCTTGCGTCTTGCACTGCCGCGCCACCAGACCCTGCGGGCCACCTTCGACTGGAGCTACGCGCTGCTCGACGCCGAGGCGAAGGGGCTGTTCCGCAGCCTCGCGTTCTTCGCCGGCACGTTCGCGTTCGACGCCGTTTGCGCCGTGGCGACCGAGCCCGGCGTGCCGATCGCGGCAGCGATCACGGCGCTCGGCGAACTGGCCGCGAAATCGCTGCTCACGGTTGAGTTTCACGGTGCGATCGCGCTGTACCGGCTCACGGAGTCGACCCGCGCGTATGCCATGGAAAAGCTCCATGACGAAGGCGAAGTCCAACGTGTCGCGCAGCGCCATCTACGTTATTTGCAGCGGCAGATCGAAGATCGCTCGGCCCTCGTGCCGCATCGAAGCAAGAGCGCGCAAGCGCATTCCTCGCTCGACGCGGCGCGCAGTGCGTGGGATTGGGCGTTTTCATCCGATGGCGACGCGGCGCTGGGCGTGGCGCTGGCGGGCTCGCTGGTGGGCACGCTGCTCGACGCTTCGCTGGTGCACGAATGCCGCGAGCGCGCACAGCTTGCGCTCGAAACGCTCGACGCATTGCCCAAGGGCGCCGTGGATGCCACCTGCGAAATGCGCGTGTGCTCCGCGTACGCGGCCGCGCTCCTGATGACGGATGGCGCGGCCGCCGACGCCGCCCCGCTTTGGCGCCGGGTGCTGGAGCGGGCCACGGGTTGCGCGGACGCCGTTTTCGAGGCGCGCGCCATGTGGGGCCTGTGGAATGCGGCCATGACCGCGGGCGACATTCATGCGTCGCTGCGCTTTGCCACGCGTTTCGAGGCGCGCACGCAGCGGGGTGGTTCGGCGTGGCAAAAACTCTGTGCGAGCGCGACGCTGGCGGCTTCGCTGCATTGCTTCGGCGAACTCGAACAGGCGCGCGAGCGGCTGGAGCGCACGCTCGCGTCGCTGGAGGTCACGGGACCGCAAAGCCGTGCCGACACCGACCTCGGCATGGAGCCGCGCATCTTCGGCACGGGCACGCTCGCGCGCATCGTGTGGATGCAGGGGGAAACGACGCTCGCGCTCGACCTGATCGAGCGCGCGATCAACCTCGTGCGCGCGGACATGCTGGAGCCTTCGCTGTGCCATCTGCTCGCGGTCGTCGCGGTGCCCATTGCGCTGGCGTGCGGGGAGTCGGAACTCGCGGCGAGCCATCTGGCGTTGCTGCGCTCGCAAGCGGCGCTCAACCGCTTCGACGCGTGGCAAGACTACGGCGAATGCCTCGCGGGTCAGCTCGCGCTGGACGCGGGCCGCCACGAGGAAGGGATCGCCCGGCTCGAAGCGGGGTTGGCGAGCCTGGAGGCTCGCGGGTTCCGCAGGCTCACCTCGCCGCTGATCGTGTCGTTCGCGCAAGCGCTGGTGCGGGAAGGGCGGCTCGACGAGGCGCTCGCGACGATCGACGAGGCGCAGCGGCGCACCGCCTCGGATGGCGACCACGCGTTCGACGCCGAACTGATGCGCACGAGCGCCCAGGTGGACCTCTCTCGCGCGCGCGGGGGGTACGCAGCCGGCGACAAGACGCGCGCGCGCCTCATCGAGGCGGGGCATCGCAAGCTGGCCCAGGCGATGGCGCTGGCACGCGAGCAGGGCGCGTGGCTGTTCGAATTGCGCGCGGCGCTCGATCTCGGCGAGTCGCTGGCGCAGGACGGCGCGCCTCGCGAGGCCCGCGCGTTGCTCGCGCCGTTCGAGCGCTTCGGCGGGGAGCATGCGGCGCAGGGACAGGAGGGCGAGCCCCCGTCCTTGCCCGAAACGCGCAAGCTGGCCGCATTGCGCCGCGAACTCGACATGCCGGGGCTGCGCGACATCGACATGGCCGACGTCATATAGCGTGTGGGGAACACCCGCACTCAGCTTTCTGAAGTTCTGTTTCAGGATTCTTCAGGTTTCACAAAAGACATGGCTTTTCCGCGTCGCTAAGCTGCGGTAGCGAAATCGGGGTGCAGACCGCTCGACGTTTCACGGTTTGTCCGCCCATCGCTTATCAGCCTGAACGCAGTGAGCTCGCCCGGGCCTTCCGCGGCGAAGCAACGACGGAGAACACATGACTACGCAGCAAACCAATACGGATACCATTCTCACCTCGCGCCGCCGCATTCTTTCCGCGGGCGCGGGCATGGCCGGCGCCATGGCCGCCATGTCGAGCCTGCCGGCCGTAGCGGCCACCACGGCCGGTGCGCCTGCGCACGCGCACGGCACGGGTCATCATCACGGCGGCAACTACGTGAGCGCCAAGGACGGCACGCAGATCTACTTCAAGGACTGGGGCACGGGCACGCCGGTGGTGTTCTCGCACGGCTGGCCGCTGTGCGCCGACGCCTGGGACGCGCAAATGCTCTTCCTCGTGAACCAGGGCTACCGCGTGATCGCCCATGACCGCCGCGGCCACGGCCGCTCGGGCCAGCCCTCCGAGGGCAACGACATGGACACCTACGCCGACGACCTGGCCGCCGTGCTCGACGCGCTCGACGTGAAGGGCGCGATGCTCGTGGGTCATTCGACGGGCGGCGGCGAAGTCGCGCACTACATTGGCCGCCACGGCGAGAAGCGCGTGGCCAAGGCCGTGCTGATCGGCGCGGTGCCGCCGATCATGGTGAAGACGGCCAACAATCCGAACGGTCTGCCGATGTCGGTGTTCGACGGCATTCGCGCGGGTGTGGCCGCGAACCGCTCGCAGTTCTACCTCGATCTCGCCACGCCGTTCTACGGTTTCAACCGCCCGAACGCGAAGGTCTCGCAAGGCCTCGTGCAGGAATTCTGGCGCGAAGGCATGGCCGGTTCGATCAAAGGCCAGTACGAGTGCATCAAGCAGTTCTCGGAAGTCGACTATACCGACGATCTGAAGAAGATCAGCGTGCCCACGCTGATCCTGCACGGCGACGACGACCAGATCGTGCCGATCGACGACTCGGCGAAGCTCTCGGCGAAGATCGTGAAGAACGCCACGCTCAAGATCTACCAGGGCGCGCCGCACGGCATGTGCAGCACGCACGTCGATCAGGTCAACGCGGATCTGCTCGCCTTCCTCAAGGCCTGACGATCATCGCGCCGACTGTGCGCGACGATCCCGGCTGAAAAGCGCAAGGGAAAGTGATTCAAGCCGCGCCGCCAACACGGCGCGGCTTGAATCGCGTCGTCTCGCGCTCAGAAAAGCCATCATAAATCTTCAGGCTTTACACAGGACTTTCAGGTGCGGATTCCATAAAGTGAACCCTTTGCGAAGTCCTTGAAAGCCGAAGCGATATTCCGGATGCGGCGCATGGCGAAGTGGTCTCGGCAGGCCACTGCACGCCCGAGACCGGACCCTCCGGTGCGGGGTGTGGCGCGCGTGTGACGCGAGTGTTACACGCGATTCGGACTACAAAAGAATTCACTCAAGACACAGGAGAGCGTCGATGAGCGCATCCGATCAACCTCAGCGTATTGCCGACCTCGTGATCTACAACGGCAAGATCGCGACCCAGGACGAGCGCCGCTCGTTCGCCACGGCGCTCGCGGTTGCCGACGGCAAGATCGTCGCGTCCGGCAACGAGCGCGATGTCATGCAATGGGCGCGCGACGACGCGCGCCGTATCGATCTCAACGGCCGCACTGTGATTCCCGGTCTGAATGACTCGCACTTGCATGTGATTCGCGGCGGCCTGAACTTCAACATGGAGTTGCGCTGGGACGGCGTGCCGTCGTTGCAGGACGCGCTGGAGATGTTGCGCGCGCAGGTCGCGCGCACGCCCGCGCCGCAATGGGTGCGCGTGGTGGGCGGCTGGAACGAATTCCAGTTCGCTGAAAAGCGCGGCCCCACGCTCGACGAGATCAACGCCATCGCGCCGGACACACCGGTCTTCATCCTGCACCTCTACGACAGCGCGCTGCTGAACGCGGCGGCGCTGCGCGCTGTCGGCTACACGCGCGACACGCCCAATCCGCCGGGCGGCGAGATCCAGCGCGACCGGCGCGGCAATCCCACCGGCATGCTGATCGCGCGGCCCAACGCGGGCCTGCTGTACGCCACGCTTGCCAAAGGTCCCAAGCTGCCGATCGACGACCAGATGAATTCCTCGCGCCAGTTCATGCGCGAGTTGAACCGTCTGGGCGTGACGAGCGCGATCGACGCGGGCGGCGGCTACCAGGCCTACCCCGACGACTACGCCGTCATCATGGAGCTGGCGCGCCGCGAGCAGCTCACGATCCGCATCGCCTACAACCTCTTCACGCAGAACGCGAAGCGCGAGATCGAAGACTTCGCGCGCTGGGTGAAGGCCACGCGGCCCGGCGACGGCGACGACTTCCTGAAGGTCAACGGCGCGGGCGAAATGCTGGTCTTTTCGGCCGCCGACTTCGAGGACTTCCTGGAGCCGCGCCCCGATCTGCCCGAGGAGATGGAGAAGGAACTCGAAGGCGTGGTGCGCCTGCTGGTGCAGAACCGCTGGCCGTGGCGCCTGCACGCGACCTACGACGAGTCGATCAGCCGCTTCCTCGACGTGTTCGAGCGCGTGAACGCCGACACGCCGTTCAACGGCCTGCGCTGGTTCTTCGACCACTGCGAGACGATTTCGGAGCGCAACATCGAGCGTATTGCGGCGCTGGGCGGCGGCATTGCCGTGCAGCATCGCATGGCCTACCAGGGCGAGTATTTCATCGCGCGCTACGGCGCGGAGGCCGCGGCCCACACGCCGCCCGTGCGCAGGATGCTGGAAGCGGGCCTGCCCGTGGGCGCGGGTACGGACGCCACGCGCGTGGCGAGCTACAACCCGTTCGTTTCGCTCTACTGGCTCGTTTCGGGGCGCACGGTGGGCGGCACGCCGATGTACGCGCAGCGCGACCGGCTCGAACGCATGGAAGCGCTGCGCCGTTACACGGTGGGCAGCGCGTGGTTCTCGAACGACGAAACGAAGAAGGGCGCGCTCGTGCCGGGCCAGTTTGCCGATTTCGCCGTGCTCAGCGACGACTTCTTCACCATCGAGGAAGAGTCGATCAAGCATCTGACTTCGGTGCTGACCGTCGTGGGCGGACGCATCGTGTATGCCGACGCGGAGTTCGACGCCCTGAGCCCGCCCGCGCTGCCGGTGAGCCCCTCGTGGTCGCCCGTGGCCGAGTTCGGCGGCTACGCGCGCTACAAGCCTGTCACCGCGCTCCATGCCGCCGTGCCCGCGCAGTCGTGCAGCGACGCCTGCGTGAACCTGTGCGGCATTCACCAGCACGCGCACGGCCGGGCGTGGCGCAGCAACGCCCCGGTATCGGACCAGAACGGGTTCTGGGGCGCGCTGGGTTGCAGTTGCTTCGCGTTCTGAACCGGAGCACGCGGCCATGAAACGCATCGACGCCGCGCGCGCCGCGCTCACGTCGATAACCGTCAATAACGATCGGGATATCCGGAAGGACTTCTATGCAAACAGCGTCGTGGCGCACGGTCAGCGAAGTCGCTGGCGTGCGGATTCCGCGTACGCCTGTGGCGACCGCGGCCGTCGAAAGCGCATGCGCCACGTTGCCGCCCATCCTGATCGGGCACGCCAACCGGGTGTTCATGTTCGCGATGCTCAGGGCGCAGCGCGGCGGCATGGAATGCGACACGGATTCGCTTTACGTCAGTGCGATGTACGCGAACATGGGGCTGAGCCCCGCGTACTCGCATTCGACCATGCGCTATGAAATCGACAGCGCCGACGCGGCCCGGCATCTGCTGCACCACTACGGCGCGAACAGCCAGAAGCAGCATGATGCGTGGCTGGCGATCGCCCTGCATACGTCGCCTGGCATTCCGGCACGGGTGACGCCGCTTTCGGATCTGCTCGCGGCGGCGGTTCGCACCGATCTGATCGGCACGAACCTGCATCTGTACACGGAGCACGAGCGGGCAAGCGTGCTCGCGACGTTTCCTCGCGGGAAGGGCTACAAGCAGGAGGTCATTTGCGCCTTCGGGCGCGGGCTCGCTTTTCGGCCGCAAACGACCGTGGGCAATCAGTGTGCCGACGTGCTGGACCGGATCGATCCCGACTACCGCCGCATCAATTTTTGCGGGCAGATCCTGGGTTCGCCCTGGCTGGAGTAGGGGATGCAGGGGGGCGTCGTCTTTAGGCCTCATTTTTTAGTCCGCATCGCCGTTCACCGGCGACGCCTGGAGAGTGCTACATGTCGTATCTGATCTCGTTGGGGACCGCACTGGTGGCGGGCCGGTCCCGCCACTTCTCGTGCGCTCCTCACGCCCCGGCGTTGAGCGCACAGGACGGCACCATGAAAACCATCACGCCCGCAAGCGACGCATCATGCAGCAACGAACACTAAGCGAGCGGGCACGATTCGCGGGAAGCATGCTCGATTCGCTACTCGGCGAGAACGGCGTGCTCGCTTTCGTCGCGGGCTATGTCGACACGCTTGGCTTCGTGGCCCTGTACGGTCTGTTCACCGCGCACGTCACGGGCAACTTCATCCTGATCGGCTCGGGGCTCGCGGGTGCGGGCAACGGCCTGTCGATCAAGCTGCTGGCGTTTCCCGCGTTCGTGAGCGGCATTGTCGTCGCGCGCCTGCTCGACGACAAGTTGCGCGCCCGCCCCGAAAGCACGCGCGCGGTCGGGCTTTACATCTTGCAGATCGCCTTCCTCGTTGCCTTCATGGTCGCAGGCATTGTCGCCGCGCCCATCACCAACTCGAACGCGCCCCTGACGATCGTTTGCGGGTTGCTGGGCGCGGCCGGCATGGGCGTGCAGAACGCACACGCGCGCCTCGCGACGCGCGGCGTGGCCGCCAATACGGTGATGACGGGCAATGTCACGCAGGCCGTGATCGATGCGTTCGATCTGCTCGCGCCCGGCACCGCGCACGTGGACCGGGGCGAAGCGCGCACGCGGCTCGTGCGCACGCTGCCGCCGGTGCTCGCGTTTGCGCTGGGCGCGGGCGGCGGGGCGCTGGGCTGGCTGGTCGGCGCGTTCTGGGCGCTGATCGTACCGCTCGTGCTGCTTGGCGTGCTCGCTTGCGGCGCGTTTCGAATCGGGCGTGAAAGCGCGTGACGGCGGGCCGTCGCGCTTCACCCCCTTCATTTTCTCTGGATCACCAAGGAGTTTGCGTTGAGCTTCATTTCATTCAACCGTTCGCTGCGGGCGCTCGTTGCGGCAAGCATCGCCGTGGGTCTGTCGCTGCCTTTCACGGCCGCGATGGCAGACGACGCGACGTACTCGTACTATCCGCAGCCGGTCGAGGCGCCCGATGTTTCCGTTGGCGCGCAATACGACACCACGCACGTCTATGTTTCGGGCAACGACATCGACGCCTTCGTGAACAGCTTTCTCGCGACCTTCGGCGGCAAGGCTTCGCCGCGCGCCGTGTTCACGGTCACGCCCACGCCCAGCAAGACGGCTTCGCAATACGTGCAGACGCCGGTGGGCATGCTCTCGGTGTTCGCGTTCGAGACGCCCGTTCCGTACCCGTTCGGCAACGAGCGCACGGGCTATCTCGTGACCGACATCGACAAGGCGGTGCGCGCCGCACGCGCGGCGGGCGCGGACGTGCTCGTCGACACGTTCGACGACCCGATCGGCAAGGACGCCATCATCCAGTGGCCGGGCGGTCTCACGATGCAGCTCTATTGGCACACCAAAGCGCCTTCGTATGCGCCGCTGGAATTCGTGCCCGACAATCGCGTGTATGTGTCGAAGTACGAGGCGCAGAACTTCATCAAGCGCTTCGTGCGCTTCTCGCACGGCAAGATCGTGTCCAATAACCGCCAGGCGGACGGCGCCGAAATCGGCAAGCCCGGTGAAACGATTCGCCGCGTGCGTCTGCAATCGGGCTTCGGCAACATGCTGGTGTTCGTGACCGACGGCAAGCTGCCTTACCCGTATGGCCGCGAAACGACGGGCTACGAGGTCGCCGATCTCGACGCCACGCTCGCAAAGGCGCAGGCCGCCGGCGTGAAGGTGCTGGTGGCGCCCGCGCAGAACGCCGAAGGCCGCACGGCCATGGTCGAGTTTCCCGGCGGTTACGTCGCGGAGATTCATCAACGCGCGAAGTAAGCGGCATGCGTAATCGAATCGCAAGCGCCATGAAGCGCGTGACGGGGCGAACCCGGTCGCAAGCGCGCGGGCCGACGCGTCGCTACGCGAGCGTGGCGCTTGCCACGCTCGCCGCGCTCCAGGTAAGCGCGGCGTACGCCGACGACGCACCCGCTGGCGCATGCGACGTCAAGCGCCCCGTGCCCGGCTTCAACCGCTGGCAGGAAAACTGGGGCGTGCTCGCGAATCCGTGCCTGCCGCACAGGCCGTTTGACGGACTCAAGTACATCCCGCTTTCGAGGAACGATCCCACCTGGTATCTCTCGCTCGGCGCAAACCTGCGCGAGCGGTTCGAACTCAACAACACGCCGCTCTTCGGCCTTGGCAGCGCACGCCCCGACAACTGGGTGATCCAGCGCGCCGAAGTCCACGCCGACGCGCGCTTCGGCGAGCACGTGCAGGCGTTCTTCCAGCTCGAAGACGCGCGGCCGTTCGATAAGGACTCCGTCACACCGGTGGACAAGAACCCGCTCGACATCGAGCAGGCGTTCGTGGCGTTCGTCTACGGCGTGGGCGGCGGCACGTTCAAGGCGCGCGTGGGGCGGCAGGAAATGGCGTTCGACTTGCAGCGTTTCGTTTCGGTGCGAGACGGCCCGAACGTGCGCCAGGCGTTCGACGCGCTGTGGGCCGACTACGAGATCGGCAAGTGGCGCTTCATCGGCTACCTCACGCAGCCCGTGCAGTACCGCGACGCGGCCGTGTTCGACGACGTCTCGAACGGCCACCTCACGTTCAGCGGCGTGCGCGTGGA